>UCMT01000024.1 GCA_900473795.1 Hyphomicrobiales bacterium
GAGCATGCTCGGCACACAACGAAAAAGCCGCGCCCCTTGCGGGGTGCGGCTTCGTTGGATGACCGGCGGGATCGGTGTTGAAATCCGCCCGCCGGCGCGATTGTCTTGCCTGTTCCGATTAGCGGAAGAGCGACAGGATGTTTTCCGAGTTGGAGTTGGCGATCGAGAGTGCCTGGATGCCGAGCTGCTGCTGTGTCTGCAGGGCCTTGAGACGCGTCGACTCTTCGTTCATGTCGGCATCGACGAGGCGGCCGACACCCTTGTCGATCACATCCATCAGGTCGGCCATGAAGTCGTCCTGCATCGAGATGCGGGTGTTGGTGGCGCCGAGGGTGGCAGCAGCGTCGGTCGCATCGCCAAGCATTGCGTCGACGACGCGGATCATCGCTTCAATATCCGCATCGACAGTCGTGCCGGTCAATTCGACTACCGAGCCTGTTGCAGCGGTCGACGAGGAAGCATCGATCAGGTAGAAGTTCTGCGTGGTGCCGGTCGGTGTTGCCAGTTCAGCGTCCGCATCATAGTCCTTCGTCAGAAGGCCGAGACCTGCATCATCGGTGTCGATCAGAACAGATGTGGAGGCATCGAACTGAAGAACGCCGACCGAAACGTTGCCGCTGGAGTTTCTGGTGAACGAGCCGACCATTTCCTTGATGCTGAGGGGGGTCGTCGAGTCGTTGTAGAGCCAGTTTTCACCCGAGAAGGAAGCCGACTGAGCGGTCGAAACCAGCTGGTTCTTCAGTTCGGTGATTTCCTTGTTGATCTTCAGCTGGTCAACGCCCGGTTCGCGGGCAGCAACCAGCTTGGCCTTGATTTCGGAAATGACGTCGATGGCATTGTCGAGACCGGTATAAGCCGTGTCCGTCTTGGCAGCGCCGAGACCGAGAGCGTCCTGAACGGTGGAGAGAGCCTTGTTGTCCGAACGCATGGTCGTTGCGATCGACCAGTAAGCGGCGTTGTCTGCCGCGTCCTCAACGCGCAAACCAGAGGAAACGCGACCTTGAGTTGTTTCCATGCCGTCATTGATCGAACGCAGGGTGGAAAGTGCCGCCATCGCGGCTGAATTGGTGAGAATGCTCGTCATAGTAAACTGCCCCTTTTGAACAGGTGAATGGAAGGGACATTCCGGACGTTACCGGAAAACAGCAGCCAGCTTCATGCCTGCTAACGCGTTAAATTTCTTGGTTAACCCGCTGTTTCGATGGCCATAGGAAACACCAACATGGTTAAAGAAAACCTAAAAGCCGGAAACTTTTTTAAGGGTAATAAAAAAACCGCACCTCTTGCGAGATGCGGTCTTCTGTAGGTCGCTAACGGGCCGTTTGGGGGGGGATGGCCCGTCCGCGCCGTTTTCGATTAGCGGAACAGCGAGAGGATGTTCTGCGAGTCCGAGTTGGCGATCGAGAGCGCCTGGATGCCGAGCTGCTGCTGTGTCTGGAGCGCTTTAAGGCGCGTCGACTCTTCGTTCATGTCGGCATCGACGAGCCGGCCGACACCCTTGTCGATCACATCCATCAGGTCGGCCATGAATTCGTCCTGCATCGAGATGCGGGTATTGGTGGCGCCGAGGGTGGCGGCAGCATCGGTCGCATCGCCGAGTATCGCATCAACGACGCGGATCATGGCTTCAATGTCCGCATCGGCGGTCGTCGAGTCCAAAGTGATTTCCGAGCCCGAGGCAGTGGTCGTCGAGGAGGCATCGATGAGGTAGAAGTTCTGCGTGGTGCCGGTCGGCGTTGCCAGTTCGGCGTCTGCATCATAGTCCTTCGTCAGAAGGCCGAGACCTGCATCATTGGTGTCGACTAGAACCGACGTCGAAGCGTCGAATTCCAGAACGCCAACCGAGACGTTGCCGGACGAGTCGCGCGTGAACGAGCCAACCATTTCCTTCGTACCGACGGTGTTCGTCGTGTCGTTGTAGAGCCAGTTTTCACCGGAGAACGAAGCCGACTGAGCGGTCGAAACGAGCTGGTTCTTGAGCTCGGTGATTTCCTTGTTGATCTTGTCCTTGTCGACGCCCGGTTCGCGGGCAGCGACCAGCTTGGCCTTGATTTCGGAGACGACGTCGATGGCGCTCTCGAGGCCCGTATAGGCGGTGTCCGTCTTGGCAGCGCCGAGACCGAGAGCGTCCTGAACGGTCGAGAGAGCCTTGTTGTCCGAACGCATCGTGGTTGCGATCGACCAGTAAGCGGAGTTGTCCGCCGCGGACTCGACGCGCAGACCGGAAGAGATACGGCCCTGGGTCGTTTCCAGGTCAGAGCTGATGGAGCGCAGTGTCGAGAGCGCTGCCATTGCAGAAGAGTTCGTCAGGATGCTTGTCATTGGGGTTGTCCCTCTAGATACAAAATACAAGATTGGGGACATACCGGACTGTAAATACTTACCGGTGATGACGGCTCGGCATCATGCCCCTCGGCCCCTGTTCGTCAGGCGGTCCAAATCCGTCATGTGAGGGTAATGTCGCAGGCAAACATTGCAATTTGTTTAAACGCGGCCCGAATATCGGCTCTCCTTAATTGTAAAGGGAGCACGGACGACGGCAAATCGAATTTCAATTTATTGATATGAATCAAATACATGATTTATTCCACCCAAGCGCATGCCTGGCGGAAAATTGACCGTCCGTTAACCACGCCAACGAGATCAGTTGAAAGACCGGACGAGACTGCCGACGAGCAGGTTCCAGCCGTCGATCAGGACGAAGAAAAGGATTTTGAAGGGCAACGAGATCGACGTGGGCGGCAGCATCATCATGCCCATCGCCATGGTGATGGTCGCGACGATCAGGTCGATCACCAGGAACGGCAGCATGATCAGGAAGCCGATCTCGAAACCGCGTCTGATCTCCGAAATCATGAAGGCCGGTACGACGGCGCGAAGATCCACCTTGTTGTCGACAACGACGTTCTGGCCCTTTTCCCGGGCGATATCGATGAAGAGCTGCAGGTCCTTGTCACGCGTATTGGCGAGCATGAAGTCCCGGAAGGGTTCCGAGATGCGCGTCATCGCCTCGGTTTCATTGATCTGGTTCTGCAACAGCGGATTGATGCCGTTCTGCCAGGCACGATCGAATGTCGGCGCCATGACGTAGAAGGTCATGAACAGGGCGAGGCTCACCATGATCATGTTCGAGGGGGTCGTGGCGAGACCCATGCCGGAACGCAGGATGGCAAAGGCAATGACGAAGCGCGGAAAGCTCGTCACCATGATCAGGATGCCCGGTGCGACCGACAGGACAGTCAGAAGGCCGAACGTGCGGATGATCCAGGACGCGACAGAACCGTCGACAGGTGTCCTCAGGATGTCGGCAGGAAAGCCCTGCGCGCCCGCGATACCCGACATCGCCATCATGGCGGCTATGAATGCGATGGTGCGAATCATTGAATGACGAATGTCCTGAAGATGACATTGGTTACGCGCCCTTCGGAGCGAAGGTCAACCCGTTCTTCTATGTCATCCTTCAGATACTGAAATCCGCGCGGCCCCTGGATCTGCTGCAGCGACACCGTCTTCATGTATGCGGCGATATCCTGATGGATCTGTTCGGCCATGGCGACGTCCGGCTCGCCCTTGAAAAGCAGCGCAACTTCGAGCCGGATCCAGTTTTCGGTGGGATAAGCGAGATTGGTGGTGATCGCGTCAAGCTGGACGACGCCATTGGCCTCGGTCGCTATTCGCGGCAAGCCCTCGTCCTTCTTGTTGCTCTCTTCACCCCCCTCGCCTGCCTCCTTGGCTTTCTTGTGGGCAACGGCGGCTTTTGCCTCCTCGACTATCTTGGCCTCTTCCACGCTCAGCGGTTTTGGAGCGAGGACGCCGCCGACCAGCCAGCCGCCACCGCCTGCCAGCAGCGTCAGAACGACCAGAGCAACGAGGGTGATCATCGTCGATGACCCCTTGGCCGCGGGCGAAGCCGTATCGAGATCTTCCATGTTCAAATCCATCTCGTGTTGTGCCGCGTGGACGCGGCGAGCCCGCCGTCAGATCGGCGAGACGATGTCCATGACCTGTTGTCCCCATGGCGGCTGCTGTACTTCGCTCAGACGGCCGCGGCCGCCATAGGAAATGCGCGCCTCGGCGATCTTGTCGTAGGAGATCATGTTCTTCGCATCGACGTCGTACGGCCGGACGATACCGGCGACATTGAGGATGCGGATTTCGTGGTTGACGCGCACTTCCTGCGAACCGCTGATCAACAGGTTGCCGTTTTCCAGCACACCGGTCACGACGGCGGCAACGAGCAGAGCCAGCTTTTCAGACCGTTCCGTCGTACCCTCGCCCTTCGTGCTGGTGTTCGAGCCGTAGTCGAGGCCGCCCTTCCAGCCGAAATCACTCGATTCGGACTGGCCGTTGGCGCCGATGTTGAAGCCGCTGTCATTGGTGCGGCTGCGATCGGTCTTGTTGTCGAACGAAGCCTTGTCGTCGATACGGATATCGACGGTCAGGATGTCGCCGACCTTGAGAGCGCGGGCGTCCTTGAACAGCGCCGCCTGATTGTCGCTCCAGAGCGAAAAACCGTTGGCAACGTGACGCGGCTCCTTCGGATACATCGCCATCTGCGGCGTCTGCGCATATTGCAGGCCGCTGCCGATCGGGCTCATCGAAGGTGCCCTGCCTATTTCGTTGATGGTCTGGTTCTGGCATCCCGACAGCAGGCTGGCAGCGAGAAGGACCGAAAGCGGATATCTCATGACGGTTCCTTCGACGTTGTTGAATCGCTGGCGCTGGAGATGATGTTGGTGAGGACGGCCGCCTTGTCGCTGCTCATCTCGCTGAGGATGAGGCTCGACTGGCGGGGGGGCAGTTTCATGACGATCGCCGCGGCAATGGCGGGATTGACCAGCTCGAGTTGTCCGGCCGCCGCATCCGCCTTCATGGTCTTGTAGATATCGACGAGACCAAGCTCGGCCTGTTTCAGGAAATCGTTACGGCGTTTCAGCCAGTCCTCGTATTCGGCCCGGCGCTCCTCGAGCTTGGCGATGCGCGCATCGACCTCGGCCTGGAGCTTCTCCAGATCCTTCTTCTGCAGGAGGTAGCGCTGATCGCGTGCAGCATCGGCAATATTGGTGCAGAACTGCTGGATTTCGTCGCCGTTTGCCGGAAGGGCTGTGGCGGGCGCTGCGACTTCCTGCGCGAAGGCGCCGGGCATGGCGAGCATCGTGCAACCGGCCGCCAGCAGCATCAGGCGGCGGCGCAGACTGTTCGGCTGGGCAGAAAGAGTAGATGCGGTCATTGCAATACGAGCTCCGCCTGGAGGGCACCGGCCGTCTTGATGCCCTGGAGAATGGAAATGATGCCGTCCGGCTTCACGCCGATGCTGTTGAGCCCGGCGACCAGCGAACGCAGATTCGAACCGTCGAGAATGGCGACCGTGCCGCCGTCCTGCGCCGCGTCGATGGTCGTGTTCGGCTCGACAGCCGTTTCGCCGCGCGAAAAAGGCTCCGGCTGCACGACGGTCGGCGTCTCGCTCACCTGAACCGTCAACGTGCCGTAGCTGACGGCAACTTTGTTGATCCGCACGTCCTGTCCGATCACGATCGTCCCGGTACGCTCGTTGATGACGACGCGCGCGGGCACGTCGGTCTCGATAACGAGGTTTTCGATATCGGCCATCAGGCGGGAGAGATCAGCCATCTTCGGCTTGTCGATGACGACCGTCTGGGAATCCTGCGCTTCAGCGATGTTGCCGCCAAACTGGCTCTTGCTGTAGCGGTTGATCGCCGCAGCCATGCCGACCGCGGTGGAGAAATCGGGGTTTCTCAGCTGAAGAACGAGATTGAATGCATCCTTGAACTTGGCCGGCAATTCACGCTCGATGATGGCGCCGTTTGGGACGCGGCCTGACGTGGTGACACCTTGCGTCACGGAGGCGGCATCGCCCTGCGCATTGAACCCCGTGACGACGACCGACCCCTGCGCTACCGCATAGATCTGACCGTCGGCTCCGGAAAGTGAGGTCATCACCAGCGTACCGCCGCGAAGCGAGGTCGAATCGCCGAGTGATCCGACGGTCACATCGATGCGGCTGCCGGCGCTCGCGAAAGGCGGCAGATTGGCCGTGACCAGAACCGCGGCAATATTCTTAGCGCGGGATTCGTCATCCTGTGTCGAAATGCCGAGGTTCTGCAGCATGGCGCGCAGCGATTGCGCGGTGAACGGCGAGGAACGCAAGCTGTCGCCCGTTCCCTGAAGGCCGACGACGAGGCCGTAGCCGATCAACTGGTTGTCGCGCCCTGACTGGACCGAGGCGACGTCCTTGATGCGCGAAGCAGCTTCAACCGGCGTGATCGCCGTTGCGAAGACCGCGATAAACGCCAGGCACCATTTGCCGAAACGAAAGATCATTTTGCCACCACATGAATTGTTCCGTCTTCCATCACCGTTCCGGAAACGATGACGCCGGAATCCGTGTTGCGCACCCGGATCAGGTCGCCGACTGCGGCATTCTCCAACGGGGCGCCACCGGCGGTTATGGTCAGAGGTCCGTTGGTAAAGACGATCCGCACGGCCTTGCCGCGCTCGACCGTATAAGGATCGCGCAGGCCCGACATGAGGATGACCCGCCCTGCGAGCAGCGTGCGGCTGGTGACCTTGCCGGTCACCTGCCCGGTCGACGTCGCATAGTCGCCCGTGAGCGCCGGGTTTGTCACCTCGACCTCTTCGAGACGGCTGGCATCGATGATTTCGCCGGGATAGATCGTCTGGGTGGGAATGACCGCCATGCGCTTTTCGGCGTGTGCCAGGCCCGGAGACATCGTCCAGACGCAAAGAGAACCTGTCACGGCCAGCGCCCGCAGAAGAAATCCTCCGCGGGTGGCAGCAGCTGTCACGATCGATGCCTTGGCAGTCCGGCGAAACATCATGTTTGCCATTCCCTCTGTTATCTCAGGTTCTTGCTGACCGTCGCAGCCATTTCGTCGGCCGCCTGGATGATCTTCGAATTCATTTCGTAGGCGCGCTGGGCGGAGATCAGGTCGGTGATTTCCTTGACCGGATCGACGTTCGACGCTTCGAGGTATTTCTGCTTGATCTGCGCGTAGCCCGGGTCGGCCGGCGTGCCGATCACCGGCTCGCCGGAGGCCGGCGTCTGCTTGAAGAGATTGTCGCCCTGCGGCTCAAGACCCGCCTCGTTGACGAAGTTGGCGATCGTCAGCTGGCCGATTTCCTGCGGCACCGTGTCGTTGCCGACGCGGACCGTTACCTGGCCGGACGAACTGACGGTGATCTCGCTCGCGTTCTGCGGCACGGTGATTTCCGGAATCACCGTGTAGCCGTCAATCGTGACGAGCTGGCCGTCGGCATTGGTGTTGAAGGCGCCGGCTCGGGTGTAGGCCGTCTCGCCGTCCGGGGTCTCGATCTGGAACCAGCCGCGGCCGACCAGCGCCAGGTCGAGGTCGTTGCCGGTGCTGACCAGGCTGCCCTGCAGATGCAGATTGCGCACGGCAGATGTCTGGACGCCGAGACCGATGTTGGCGCCTTCGGGCACGATCGCCTGGTTGGCGCGGTTCGGTACGCCCTGGGCGCGCTCGGTCTGGTAGAGAAGGTCGGAGAACTCCGCCCGCGCGCGCTTGTAACCGGTGGTGTTGATGTTCGCGATGTTGTTTGCGATCACTTCCAGGTTCAGCTGCTGGGCGTTCATGCCGGTCGCGGCGATCGAGAGAGCCTTCATTATTTTTATCCTTTAAATCGGCATGCGTGCGATTTCGAGATAGGCGCTGACCACCTTGTCGCGGATGGCGATGGCGGTTTGCAGCGACTGCTCGGCATTCATGACGGAATCAATGACTTCGCGCGTGTTGGCCTCGCCGCGGATGCCCTGGATCGAGGATACTTCCGACTGCCTGAGGCTGTTGGTCATCTCGGCCGCCATGCTGCCCATGACGTCGGCAAAGCTCTGCGAGGTGCCGGCCGTGGCCGCGCCGCCGAGGATGTTCTGTGCCGACGAGACGCTCGATGTGCTCGTGATATCCTTGACGGTCGAAATCGCCGCGCTGATGGTCTCAATTGCATTGATCATTATTGCGAAGCCCTCAGGAGGTCGATTGTTGCGGAAATCAGGTCGCGCGCCTGCTTGGTGGTCTGGAGATTGGCTTCATAGGCGCGGTTCGCTTCCCGCATGTCGGCCATTTCGATCAGCACGTTGACGTTGGGCAACTTGACCATGCCCTTGTCGTCGGCAGCCGGATTGCCCGGATCGAACTCGATGGTGAAATCGGAATCGTCCGTTCCAAGACGCTGGACCTCGACGGTGGAGGCGCCGCTGGCGCGATCGATTTCCGCTGCAAAACTGACGGTCTTGCGGCGATAAGGATCGGTTCCAGGCGCGTCGCCGGTCGAGCGGGCATTGGCGATGTTTTCCGATACGATGCGCAGCCGCGTCGATTCCGCTTCGAGACCGGAGGCTGAAACTTTGAGAGCTGAAACCAGAGGATCCATCGCGCTTATTTCCGTACCGTCATGAGCATCATCCGATGGAACGCCTTGACGAGCCCGGTGTTGAGCTCGTAGTCGCGCTTGACTTCACCGGTTTTCATCAGCTCCTGTTCCAGCTGGACGCTGTTGCCCGACTGCTGGACTTCCGCATCGCTGATCAAGCTGGTTTCCGTCACCTGGGCGGCGGTGCTTCCGTCAGTGAAATGGGCGGGATTGGTGGCTGCCATCTGAAAGCCGGTTTCCTGCAGCACGCTTTCGAACGGTTTGACGTCCTTGGCGGCGTAGTGCGGCGTATTGGCATTGGCGATGTTGCCGGCGACGACGTTCTGGCGGACCGCCAGCCATTGCGCCTGCCGCGACGCGAGATCAAAAAGCTGTATAGGTTGCATCATGCGACTCCATGCTTGTTGCTGGAGAACCTATGCAAGCAATCTTGCGTGGGACTGAATTGAGAGGCGATGCGATGCAAATGCTCGCCGCCGCGTTTGCAGCGACGGCATCGTGCATGCGCGTCGCGCCGGTGGAAACGATGGAACGGGAATAGTTTGGTTCGGCGCGTTGCAACGCCTTTGTGCCGCAACCCGTTACCCGAGAGCGACAACATGCAGGCAGATGGCGGTGCGACGTCGATGCGTCGAATCACTCAGCCTGCTGGATTTCGCCCTTGGAGGTGATCATCACCCAGCGCCCGTTGCGCTGCTCCAGTGTGGCAAGACGGCTGTTGTCCGGCAGGATCGAGCCGATCCGGACAATATACATGCCGCTACTGTCTTCGATCAGCGCGCGGCCATTGGCGACATGGACGAGCTTGAAACCCGCCGCTCCCGGGAACGGCTGCTCCACGCCATCTTCTGCAGTGCCCAGCTTCCTGCTCTCTCGTTCCGGAACCGTCGCTGTGGTCAGTTGATCGATCGCCGCCTGCGTGGCGGCATCACGGTCCGTCATGGCCAAAGGCGAGGAGACGCCGCCGGAGCCGGCGCGACCCGGCACGTCACGGGTGCTGCCTTGCCACAGCGACGGCATCGAGAACTCGTCCTGATGCAGGAAAGCATACCAGGGAAAGAATGTCGCAAGGCCCGCAAGGGCGATACCGGCCGCACCCAGCGCCTTGTCGATCAGCGGCGTGCGGTCGCTGCGCTTGCGCTGCGGCACGATCTCGTCGGCATCGTACTCCATCACCCCTTATCCCTTTCGCATGTTCTGCGCCTGGCCGCCACCGGTCGCCGCCGCCTTCAGCGCATTTGCAAGGTCGGTGAACGCATCGAAGGCCGGCCGCTCGCCCGGCGTCTGCTTCAAGATGTCGTAGATGACCGGAACCTGCTTGATCGCCATGTCGAGATCCGGGTCGCTGCCTGCCCGATAACCACCGATCAGCCTGAGATCGCGGGTTTCCTCGAAGCGATGGATCAGCGATTTCAACCGCGCCACGAGCTTTTCCTGATCCGGCGTCCAGGCCTTGCGGGCGAGACGCGAGACCGAAGCAAGCGGATTGACCGGCGGATAGCGGCCTTCTTCAGCCAGGCTGCGATCCATGACGATATGGCCGTCGAGAATACCGCGGGTGGAGTCGGCGATCGGGTCATTGTGGTTGTCGCCGTCGACGAGAATGGAGATGATCGCAGTGATCGTGCCGGTCCCCTCTGCTCCCGGACCGGCGCGCTCGAGCAATCGCGGCAATTCGGTGAAAACGGAGGCCGGATAGCCGCGCGCGATCGGCGGTTCGCCGGAGGCCGTCGCGACCTCGCGGATGGCGTGAGCAAAACGGGTGACGCTGTCGATAATCAAAAGGACGTTGTTGCCCTGGTCGCGGTAATGCTCGGCGATCGTTACGGCGGTCAGCGGCGCCATCTTGCGCAGCATCGGGCTTTCATCGCTGGTCGCCACCACCGCGACCGACTTGGCGAGATTATCGCCAAGCGTATCCTCGATGAATTCGCGCACTTCACGGCCACGTTCACCGACCAGCGCGATGACGACCTTGTCGAAAGCATCGGCGCGGGCCAGCATCGACAGAAGCGTCGACTTGCCGACGCCGGAACCGGCGAAGACGCCGAGACGCTGGCCGAGGCAGAGCGGAGAAAAGATGTCGATCGCCCGGACACCGGTGCGGAAGCCGTGCTCGACGCGCTTGCGGGTCATCGACGGCGGTGCCGTATTGGAAATCGACCGGCGGACATCGCCCTGCAGCAGCGGCCCCCGGCCATCGATCGGTTCACCCAGCGAATTGATCGTGCGGCCGCACCAGGATTCCGTCGGCGCAATGCGGAAGGCGCCCTTGCGGATCACCGTGTCATGAATACCGATCGGATCGCCGGGCTCGATCGGGCAGACGACGACCGTCTCCTGCTCGACCTTGACGACTTCGCCGAGATGAATGCCCGTCGAACTTTTGTGGGCGACAAACTCACCGAGGCGAACATGCCGGGAAAGCCCGGTCACGGTATAATAACCGGCGGAAATCGTCTGGACGTGACCGCCCGGGGCGACCGAAAACTCCGGATTGGAATAGCGCCCGACAAGGCCAGCGAGCGCCGCGAGCGATGTCGAGGAATTGCGGATCTGGAGTTTTTCGTTCTGCATTCCGGTTCCTGCCGTCTAAGCTTTCCTGCTCTACCGAGCGGGCCTGGCTTGCGCCGTTTGAAAAATCAGGCCTACTTGCTGCCGCCGAGCGTCTTGATCGCCTCGTCGAGCGAACCTTCACTGTCGCGCATCAGCGAAGTGATGTTTTCGAAGGCGCGCGACACCATGATCAGCTGCGACATTTCCTGAACCGGATTGACGTTCGATTCCTCGACATAACCCTGCATCACGCCGACATCGGAACGGTCGACGACGGGCTCGGCGGCCGAGTTCGGGATCACCGCGCTGTTGTCGTGTCGGGAAAAGCCATTGGCGAAATTGGCTTCATAAAGCCCCAGGGCGGCAACCTGCGCTCCATTCTGCTGGATGGCGCCGTCTGCGCCCACCTTGACTTCGCCCGCCTGGGCGTTGAGCCGGATCGGTGCGCCACCGGCGTCGAGCACCGGATATCCGCGCAGGGTCACCAGATCGCCTGTTTCCGTCAGCGTGAAGCGGCCGTCCCGGGTCAAGGCGGAACCGGTAGGCGTGTCGATCTGGAACCAGGCATCGCCCTTGATGGCGAAATCCAGTTGGTTGCCGGTCCGGTTCAGGCCGCCATTGTTGGTGTTGAGGAATTCCTGCCCTTCGGAGACGAACGACACCTTGGTCGGCCGCGTATCGCCAAGCAGCTGGTTGAACTTCACCTCCGTCGAACGGAATCCGACCGTGGTTGAATTGGCGACGTTGTCGGCCAGCGTGTTCATGCGTTTTTCAAGCGCTATCTGGGACGAGACGGCAACGTAGAGACCGGTTTGCATATCAGCGTCCCCCGAGTTTCAGCGTATTGATGGAAAGGAGAAGATCGGAGGAGATTCCGTAGCCGCTGGCGGAACCGAAGACGGCGAGCGGATCGTAGGGGTCCGAGGAATTGTTGACTTCCCAAAGTGTCGTGAACCGATCGAGCATCTCCGACAGCTTGGTCGGATTCTGGAAATCCTTGATGTCGATAGCGCCTTCGATCGCAGCCGCCTGCTTGTCGATGTCGGAAGCGGCAAACTCGTCGGGCATCTGCATCAGGGTGCGTGTCACCTGCGCCAATGCGTCATCGGCGAGCAGCCCATAGGCAGTGGTGATAGAGGGGGCCATGCGCTCGAAGTAGAGCGCCAGGCGAACGCCGGAATTTTCCTCGCCGGCATTCTGCTCCAGGGTCTGACGCGTATATTTGTCGACAACGCCCTTCTGTGCCTTGTCGAAAGACGTGGCGCCCGAGCCGTTGCGGGCGAAGTTCAGAGATTCGACAAGATCGGTGTAGCGGCTGTCGGTCAGCTGCTTGGCAAAGGCGTCATCGCTGTCGATGCCCTCGGTCAGCACCTTGCGCATGAAGGCCTTGGCATAGCCCATGTCTTCAAGACCGTGCGCCTTGATCGCATAATTATAAAGCCGTGTGTCGGCGAAGAAATCGTCAATCGTTTTGACGTTGCCGATATTGGCCAGGTAATATTCGGTCTCCCGAGCAACATCGGGCTGCTCGGATACGCGTTCCAGCGATTTGGTGAGGTTGCCTGCTATCATCTGGTAGCTGGTGTAAGTCGTCGTCACGACATTTCCCCGTTCATCCATGAGACATGGCGCAGTTCGCGCCGATTGGGCGGAAAACTGCCGGAGCTTGCTTGCGCGAACCTGTTTGCGCGGAAGCCCCTCGAGAAGGAGGCCGACAGCCAGCCTCACGCAAGGCTGAAGGCATAACGATACGGTCGAAAATCCACCTTTGCGGCAGGTATCGAAATGAACATCATCATCGGGCTCGTCTTGACGATTGGCTGTATCCTTGGCGGCTTCATTGCCATGGGTGGCCACATGGAAGTCCTGAACCAGCCCTTCGAGCTTGTCATCATCGGCGGCGCCGGTCTCGGCGGCTACGTGATGGCCAATTCGATGAAGGTGCTGAAGGACACCGGCAAGGCGCTCGGCGAAGCCTTCGCCCACAAGGTGCCGAAGGAGCGTAATTATCTCGATACTCTGGGCGTTCTCTACAGCCTGATGCGCGACCTGCGCACGAAATCGCGCAACGAGATCGAAAGCCACATCGACAACCCCGACGAATCCTCGATCTTCCAGTCCGCGCCAACGGTCTTGAAAAACAAGGAACTGACCGCCTTCATTTGCGATTATGTACGCCTGATTATCATCGGCAATGCGCGCTCCCACGAGATCGAGGCGCTGATGGACGAAGAGATCAATACCATCACGCACGACAAGATGAAGGTCTTTCACGCGCTGACCACGATGAGCGACGCCTTCCCGGCGATCGGCATCGTCGCGGCCGTTCTCGGCGTCATCAAGGCGATGGGCGCGATCAGCGAGGCGCCCGAGGTCCTCGGCGCCAAGATCGCCGCCGCCCTCGTCGGCACCATGCTCGGCATCTTCCTGTCCTACTGCATCGCCAGCCCGGTGATCGCCAACATCAAGGCTGTCCGCGACAAGCAGAACCGTCTCTACATCATCGTCAAGCAGACGCTGCTTGCCTACATGAACGGTTCGGTGCCCCAGGTAGCGCTCGAATACGGCCGCAAGACCATCTCCGCCTACGAGCGTCCGTCGATCGACGCCGTCGAGCAGGAAATGATGAACCCCGGCGGCGGCGGCGAAAGCAAGGCGGCTTGATCCCATGACGGCAGCATCGAAAAACAACGTCTACACCTTCGACCGCAAGCTGCTCGCCCGCATGACCGGCGCGCTCGGCGATACCAAGACCATTGGCAAACTGTGCAGTGAAATCGGCCATGTCTTTGCCGAGTTCCTGCCGGACATCTTCCAGAACGAGACCGGCCTCGATATCGAGATCGGCTATGCCGGCTTCGACACGGGGCTGAAGTCGGAGCTGATCGCCAGGCTCGGCAACGGCGTGGCGCTGTGCGACGCGTCCCTGCGCAACTGGTGCCCGGACATCGTTCTCAGTTGCGACAGCCCGGTGATCATCACCCTGATGGAAATCCTGCTCGGCGCGCCGCCGACCGCCATTGAAGAACCGAAGCCGCGGACGCTCTCCAATATCGAGCTCGACGTTGCCTCCATGGTGTTCGAAAAGATCGCCGATGTGCTGAAATCGGCCGTCAGCGCCGCCGGCGGCTTCGAGCCGTCCGTCGCACGGCCCCACAATGCCACCGAACGGCCGGCTGCGGATCCGGATGTCGAGGATGTCTTTGCCGCCTGCATCAACGTGACGATGGGGCTTGGTCCGGTTCTCTCGACTTTCTCGATCATCGTGCCGCAGCAGGTCTTGCTGAAGACCACCGTTGTCTTTCCAAAGGGCGTTGGACAGGCCCGCAAGGCCAAGGGCGCGTGGGGCGAACAGCTGGAGCAGCAGGTCCGCCGCTCGGCCGTCAACCTTGAAGCCCGCATCAAGCTCGAGAACCTGACCCTCGATACGATCAGCCGCCTGCAGCCGGGCGATGTCATTCCCTTCCAGGACGCCAAGGACGTGCGTGTCGAAATCAGCGCCAACGGCCGCGACCTCTATGTCTGCGAGCTCGGCCGGTCCGGCGCAAGGTATACGGTTCGGATCAAGGATACCCATGGTTCGGAGAGCGACATTCTCCACCATCTCATGAGTTAAAAACCCCCTGCCTTACCCGGCAACATGGTTGGGGCAAGTTTCAACTGGAATAGTTCGCACATGGCACCGAAAAAAGCACGAACTGAAGACAAGACGATCCTGAGCGCCGGCGATGCCGAGCTCGATCAGGCCATCGACGATCTGCGTGGCGTCCTGCAGAGCAACGTTGCCGGCACTGCTCCGGCAACGGATTTTGGCATGGATTTCGCGGCCACGTCGGTTGGTGAAACATCGGATTTCGGCAGCACGTTCGGTGCGGCCGAGACCGACCTCAGCAGCTTCGGCGGCGATTTCGGCGGCAGCAGCAGCTTCGGCGACCTCGACCAGGGCGCAGGCGCCTCATCGTTTGAAGCCGGATCGTTCGGCGGCAGCGATTTCGGCGGTTCGAGCAGCTTCGAGGAAATGTCCTCCACCGAGCCGGGCAGCGGCATGACGGCTAATCTCGACCTGATCATGGACATCCCGATCGATGTTCAGATCGTTCTGGGCACCAGCCGCATGCAGGTCTCCGGCCTGATGAACCTGACGGAAGGCGCAACCATCGCGCTCGACCGCAAGATCGGCGAGCCGGTCGAAATCGTCGTCAACGGCCGCGTGATCGGCCGCGGCGAGATCACCGTGCTCGACGAGGACGAAACACGTTTCGGTGTTAAACTCATCGAGATCAAGGGTACCAGTAAAGTTTGAACCCGATCACGGGTTATGAGGATCAATCCATGATGGATTTCGACAATTTTGAAGCTTCGGCGCCGACGAGGCCTCTCAGTCAGATGGACAAGGCCGCAGCCGTTCTGCTTGCGATGGGCAAGCCGGTTGCCGGAAAATTGTTGAAATTCTTCACCCAGAGCGAACTGCAGGGCATCATCGCCTCGGCCCAGTCGCTTCGGTCGATCCCGCCCCACGAACTGGAAATCCTGGTCAACGAGTTCGAGGACCTGTTCACCGAAGGTGCCGGCCTGATGGACAATGCCAAGGCCATCGAAGGCATTCTCGAGGAGGGCCTGACACCCGACGAAGTGGACGGACTGCTCGGTCGCCGCGCAACTTTCGCCTCCTATGAAGCCAATATCTGGGATCGCCTGCAGGATTCCGATCCGGTCTACGTCGCTCAGCATCTCGGCAAGGAACACCCGCAGACGATCGCCTATGTGCTGTCGATGATGCCGTCGACCTTCGGCGCCAAGGTTCTGCTGCAGCTGCCGGAAAGCAGCCGCGCCGATATCATCAACCGCGCCGTCAACATGAAGAATGTCAGCCCAAAGGCCGCTCAAATCATCGAGACGCGCGTCGTGGAGCTGACGCGCGAGCTGGATGCAGACCGCAACTCCGCTGGATCCAACAAGATTGCAGAAGTGATGAACGAGCTCGAAAAGACCCAGGTCGATACGCTTCTCGCATCGCTGGCATCGATCAACACCGAAGCGGTCAAGAAGGTCCGCCCGAAGATCTTCCTCTTCGACGACGTCCTCACCATGCCGCAGCGCAGCCGCGTTCAGCTTTTCAACGACGTGTCCAGCGACATCATCACGATGGCGCTGCGCGGATCGAACATGGACCTGCGCGAAGCGGTGCTCGCAGCCATCGGCGCGCGCCAGCGCCGCATGATCGAATCGGATCTCGCAGCCGGCGATGCCGGCATCAACCCGCGCGATATCGCGATTGCCCGGCGCTCGATCACCCAGGAAGCCATTCGTCTCGCGTCCAGCGGCCAAATCGAACTCAAGGAACGGGACGCGGCCGCAGCCTGACCCCATACGGCGCCTCCCTGGCTGCCCCTTGTCAGCAAAACTGCAAAGCCCTTGAACGCCAGTTCAGGGGCTTTTTACTGGCTCCATCTCTGTTTCTGTGAAGCATCGCGATTCCGCGCATAACTTTCTTGCATCCTCCGCGACCTCGGCCCACAACCGCTTAACGGCAGCGGCCGCCCTCAGGAGCAAGAGATCTTCATCCGATGTCGGACGATCAGGACAAAGACAGTAAAACAGAATCGCCGTCTGAAAAGAAAATGAACGACGCCATAGAGAAGGGCAACACGCCCTTCTCGCGTGAGGTGACGATGTTCGCCTCGGTCGTCGCCACCTATATTTTCATCGTCTTCTTCCTCCCCCAGGGTTTCGCGACCGTCGCCGAATCGCTCAAGGACATTTTCGAGCAACCGGAGGCGTGGCGCATCGACACCGCGACGGATGTGGTGGCGCTTGTCTCGCATCTTCTCTGGAAGGCGAGCGCGCTGATGATTCCGTTCTTCACGCTGCTGATCGTGTTCGGCGTCGGCTCGTCCATCCTGCAGAATCTTCCGACGCCGGTGTTCGACCGGATCGCGCCGAAGCTGAACCGCATTTCGCCGATGGCCGGCATGAAGCGAATTTACGGCATCCAGGGCCTCGTCGAATTCGCCAAGGCGCTGTTCAAGATCCTGATCGTCTCGATCATCATCGTCCTGACGCTCTGGAACGACTACTACGCCACGCTCGATTCGATGTTTTCCGATCCGGTGACAATCCTCGCGACGATGTCCGGCGATCTCAACCAGATCATGATCGTCATCCTGATCTCGACCTGCATCATCGCTGCCGTGGATTTTTTCTGGACGCGGTACCACTGGTACACCGAGCTCAGGATGACCAAGCAAGAAGTCAAGGAAGAGCTGAAGCAGTCGCAGGGCGACCCGATCGTACGCGCCAGGCTGCGTTCGATCGCCCGCGACCGCGCCCGCCGGCGCATGATCACCTCTGTTCCGCGTGCCACGCTCGTCATCGCAAACCCGACCCACTACGCCGTCGCGCTCCGCTACGTGCGCGAAGAAGGCGATGCGCCGGTCGTCGTTGCCAAGGGACAGGACCTTGTCGCACTGAAGATTCGCGAGATTGCGGAGGAAAACGGTATCCCCGTTTTTGAAGACCCGCCTCTCGCACGCTCAATGTTTGCGCAAGTCTCGGTGGATAGTGTGATTCCACCGGTGTTTTATAAGGCAGTTGCCGAACTCATCCACCGGATCTATGCCACGCAGCCGAAACGGGTGACGTAAAAGACATGAAAAAATGCGAATATTCCGAACAACGCGAAAAAATTGTAGCCGATGCTATTCGTCCTGTTGCGACCGAATTGCGTCTGATCGATGCGGCCGACTATATCGCGCTGCTTCGCTTTGAATCGCATGGCAGCCTCGCCGACCTGGTCTCCTCCGCGGCGGAGCTCTATTTTCTTCCCGGCACGGTCAACTTCGGTATCGGCGGCAACTACTCGCTGGACTGGGATACCGAGCCGGAAATCTCGCTCGATCTCGAGTTGAAGCCGGACGGGGTGACGGTCTATGCCCGGCTGGCGCTCGGCAAGGATACAGCCGGCCTCGAGATCAACCACATCGCCTTCAAGAGCCCGTCCAGCGATCCGGACGAGAACACCGCGTTCCTGGCAAACAGCCTCAACGCTGCGAAATTCGTGAAATCCTATCCGACCGCCCTTGCGAGTTGAGTCGCGATAACCGGCCATGACGGCCAAAAACAATCAACTGATATAACCGAGACGAATGGCCTTGGCGATCGCCTGGATTCTGTTGACCGAATCCAGCTTGGTCGTTGCTGCGCCGAGGTAAGCATTGACCGTATGGACCGACAGCCCCATCTTCTCGGCGATCTCTTCGCTGATATAGCCATCGCCGGCCATCTGCAGGCAGCCGATCTCGCGGTCGCTCAGCGATTCGGCCGGCAGCATGCGCCGCTCGTCGGCGGCAAGCAGATCGGTCATGATCTGGCAGCCGCGGCCGTGCAGATCGATGATGACCTCGCTCGTCAGGTCGATGTAGCTGCCGGTGAACACGACATAGCCATTGCCCTGCGCGCCGAGCCTGACCGGCAGGGCAATGCCGCAATAGGGCAAAAGGCGCGCCTCCAGGCGACGGGTGAAGCGACCGAAATCCGGCGCCTCCGCAGTCTGGTGCTCGCCCATGCCGTTCCACAGAAGCGGCAGCAGGGAGGCATCCAGATGCTGAAGCATCTCGTCGCCATAGGCCGCCACCAGTTCGTGCGTCATGGTTTCGGAGCCGGCACCCCAGTTGTCGAGCACGCAGGTCAGCTTGCGTGACGCAGGCAGGCCGTTTCCGTTCAACCGCAGCACCGCGAAGTTCTTGGCGTTGATCTGCTTCTGCATGCCTTGCAGCCGGGTAACGAGCGTTGCCGCCCGAGACGCCCTGGCTTGCAGCCGTCCTCCCTTATGGTCATCTGCGGCGCGGGTATTCGAGAGGAAAAAGCTCATGGCCGCGTTCCTAGACGAGGTTGTTACGAACAGCGTAGGCGATCGCCTCGGAGCGGGTCTTCGTCGCGGTCTTGCGCATCACGCTGGTGATGTAGTTGTTGATGGTGTTGCGCGAGATGCCAAGGATGACGGCAATCTCGTCGCTGGTCTTGCCCTCGGCAATCCAGAAAAGGCATTCCAGCTCGCGTTCCGTCAGTTCGAATTCCCGATCTGCGCGCGCGCCGTGCTCCTTGGTAAAGCTCGCGAAATATCCTGTCAGCAGGCCGATATCCCTCAGGCTTTCCTGCGAGAGAATGACATCCTGGGGGAAGAGCAGCATCAGCGACAGCCGAGCGCGACCGACGTTGAAGGTGATGGCACAATATTCACGGCTGATGCCGCGGCTGACGTCGATGTCATCCGGCAGGCCCATGAAGACCGGCTGCATGACCGAAAGGCATTTCTCCATCTCGTTGGTTTTGGAATGGAGCTGCGACAGCACCTTGCCGAGCCGCTTGACCACGTCGAACGGCCAATCCGAGCACACGACGAAATCCAGACCGTCGTCCTGCGACAGATCATAGCGAGCCAGAAGATAGTGGGTGGCCCCGACATATTCCGTCAACGCGGCAAGCCCCTTGCTGAGGTTGCCGCGTTCCGCAAACTCGCCGAGCCTGCGGATCAGTTGTTCTTTCGAAAATCCTCGTCCGGCACCGCGCGCCGAAACGACCGGCACCGGCCAGATTGCGATCTCTGTCTGTAGAGCATCCATGACATTACCCCCGTGATGGATTCGTCCGTGCTCATTCAAGCGCTGTTCGCCGCCGCCGACACCCGGATCAAGGCATTCCGCCTTCCTTAACCCGACGCAAATTAGTACGCGAATCACTACACAAAATGTACATCGCTCCCCGCGAAAAACTACTACCCCCCTTCTCGTGATTTACTTTTGGCGGAATTCATGAAGCGATTCGAAATTGGCCGCCCCGCAGCAAGCCGAAAAGGAATACCTAAAACAGCACACATCGTAATTATCTGAAACTTAAGGGATTTTCTTTTGCGTTTTCTTCCCTGGCGCATTTTTTGACACACTCGTTGGCGCAACATTGGCGCCAAGACCCGGAAAAACCCTCCGCAAACCAACCTTGACAAGCCAAATCGAATTCGCCGATTCTTCCTTTTTCTTATTTGTTTTTCGGCATTGTTGCCGAATTGCATCATCGGCTTTGACGTCTATTTATCCACTTGGCCACGACATTATAAGTATAACTGTAAATATTATTTCTGTAATATTTCTACCCATGCGAATCTCTCCGGATTTCCGGAATCAATACATGGCGTGCGGCTGACAACATCTCAGACCAAAGCCTCCCCCTTCCGGAGGAAATTAAGGATTTGTTAAATATAACGAATTCTGGCGCGTGGCGTTACGCTGACTTGCCGGCTCCCGATTCTTTCAGCGCGGCCAAAGACACCCGGCAATACAGGAAATAGGCAGGCGTCTATTTCCGGCAGGTGGGCGCTGCCGTTCGACACGAAAAACCCGCCTGAGCGGCGGGTTGGTATTTCGAGGCGATGTCCGGATGAAGGCTACGCCGCCTTCTCTGCAACCCACTTGCGAAGGATCTTGGCGGCGCGTTCTTCGCTGATCTCCACCATACGGGAAAGCCTGCGTTCGGGGCCTTCCTTGACCCGGCGATTGAAGCCGCCTTCGCTGTCGTCGCCGAGGCTGAGCAGGTCGTCGGTGCTGTCGAAGCCGAAGTCGGAGCCGAAGCCTTCCATGAGTGCGCCGCCCGCAGCGCCCGGCGTGGCAGGCGAGAAGTCCGGCAGCTCGAGGCCAACGGCTTCGTTCTCGGCAAGCGCCGTGGCGCCGGTACCGATACCCATCGAGCGAGCCAGCGGACGCATGCCCATCCAGACGACCAGGAAGGCGACAGCGACGAAGGCAAGCGCGTTGATGATGCCACCGAGATTGCGCGTCAGCGTCTCCATGATGCCCGGACCGGAGACCGGCTCGTCGAGGAGCTGCGTGTTGACGAAGTCCATGGCGGTCAGCGTGATCACGTCGCCGCGGGCAGGATCGAGGCCGACAGCCGACGCGACGATCTTCTGCATGTCCTTGATATAGGCGTCGATCTTCGCCTGGTCGGCGCCTTCGCCGACCATGGCGGCGACGCGGCCGCGGTTGACCACCACGGCGACGGAGAGTTTCTCGACCGAATAGCTGCTTTTGACGGTCGCCACCGTCTTCGAGTTGATTTCGTAGTTGGTCTGCTCTTCCTTCTTCTCGGTCTGGTCGTTCGACTGAGGTCCGGTCGTGCTGCCTTGCGGTGCTGCCTGTGGAACGTTCTGCTGTACGGTCGCCGCGTTGTCCGCCTGCTGTTGGCTGGATTTCTGTTCTTCCTTGGTGACACGGGTCGAGCGCTCGACGCGGGATTCCGGATCGAAGACCGTTTCCTGGATCTGTTGGGTATCGGTGTTCAGCTGGGCGGTGACGCTGGCGCGGAAGTTGTCCATGCCGAGGAAAGGTGCGAGCGCCTTGTCGATATTGCTTTCGATCTCTTTCTGAACATTCTGGACGATGCCCAGCGACTGGTTCATGGCGCTGTTGGCCGGATCATCGCCGGAAGCCAGAAGCTGGCCGGCGGAATCGAGAATGGTGACGTCATCGATGCTCAAGCCCGGAACCGACGAAGCCACCAGATGGCGGATGGATGCTGCAGCGTTGCGGCCGATATTGGCACTCGCTCGGATCATCACCGAGGCCGTCGGTTTCTGTTCCGTCTTTCGGAAGCTGCCCCGGTCGGCCATGACGATGTGGACACGGGCGGCGGCAATCCCGGAAATCTGCTGGATGGTGCGGGCGATTTCGCCTTCAAGCGCACGGACGCGGGTGACTTCCTGCATGAAGGAGGTAAGGCCCAGCGAACCCACATTGTCGAAGAGTTCGTAACCGGCGTTGGCGCTGTTGGGCAGGCCGCGCTCGGCGAGATAGAGCCGAGCCTTGCCCGTCATGCCGACCGGCACCTGCACACTCGACCCATCAGTTCCCACGGCAAAGTCGATGTTCGCTTCGGCGAGCGCGACGCTGACCTGATTGAGGTCGCTGCTTTCCAGCCCGACGTAGAGCGTTTCATAGGATGGCTTGTTGACGTAAAGGCCGGCAGCGAGAACGATCCCGACTGCGACGACGCCGGCTGCTATCAGCGCGATCACCTTGCCCTGCCCGAGACTTGCCAGGTTTTTCGTGACCGTCGAAAGTTGATCCAACAGATTCATTCTGTTTCCGCACCCAGTGGCGCATGTTCCGTACCGGCAACATCGCCCGGGACATGCGCAGATCCAAACATTCGGGATTATCGGATCGATTCGGCCCGTGGCCTTCGTCAAATCACGCCAAATCTACCAACCCCGATTGGCACACTAGGAAACGAAACTTGCGCGAACTTGTCTTGAAGGCCTGCTTTTGACCGCAGTGCAAAAACCAATTTCGGGAAGGACGGCACAAAACGCGACCGCCGCCTCGGTGCGGCGACCAGGCGGCGGTTAGCGAATCAAAAGAGAATGCAATTGCAGCTAGAAGGCTTCGAAATCGCCGGCAGCTTCTGTCAGTGGCTGTGAATGACCATGCCGGAGCAAGCCGTTGCCAAGCGATTTCTGCATGTCTGCCAGCTTGACCAGATTGAGGGCCGTCGTCACGTCCACCAGCCAGTGCTGCGGAATGGCTGCCGTCACGGTGTCGATGAATTCGGCAAGACCGCGTGTCTTCTGAACCGCGAGATCGATCCCCTGCAGAACCTTGATACGGTCGGCTGAATCCAGGACGGCTTCGCCGTGGATATCGCTCAGCATCGGTTCGATCCGCTCGATCAGATAAGCCACGTCATAGAGCTCGGAGACGATGCGCATCATCACATCCGGGAGCGCCTCGTCGACGTGAGGCATATGGCTCTTCAATTCAGTCCGCATTACTCGCCCTCACGCTGGCAACAATTGCCGTCCCGGATTTCCCTGACAGCCACGCTATACAATTTGCCAAAGCCGCGCCCCGGACGGAAATCCGAGGCCGCCGCCCAAGCGCTAGAAAAACTCGATGGTGTTGTCGACCGGCTTCGGTGCAGGCCGGGGGCGCTGCTCCTGGGCCACGGCCTTCTGCGCTTCCACGCCCGTCAACGCATATTGGCGGGCGCGGCCACTGAGGGGCCAATATTCGAGCTTGCGGCCATGATCGCCGCCGGTGCTCTCACCGACCACCTGGATTCCTTCGTCCATCAGGAACTGCCTTGCAAACAATGCATTCTGCTCGCCGACGTTTGAGAAGCGCGCGATCGTCTTCGCACCACCGAAAATCTTCGCTTCCAGCCGTTCTCGACGGGCGCCCTTCTTGAGGAGCCCGTTGATCAGCAGTTCCATCAGATGCACGCCATAGCGCGTTGCATCACCGCCCGAGGACATCGCCTCGGCCGAACCGGGCAGCAGGAAGTGGTTCATGCCACCGACACCCGCGACCGGATCACGCATGCACGCGGCCACGCAGGAGCCGAGGATGGTCGAAAGCACGACATCCGGATCGCTGACCACCTTCCATTCGCCCTGAATGACATGCACACGTTTGGTCGCGGTATCCATGATCATTTCAATGCCCCGAAAACAGCCTCGATCGCAGCCTTCATCTTTTCGATGGTGAAGGGCTTTGCCAGCACGTTGTTGGCGCCGAGCGCCGCTGCCTTGGTTACCAGTGCGCGGTCGCCCTGCGCGGTCAGGATAATGAAAGCCGCCTTCTTCGTCGCCGGATTGGCACGCACGGCCTGCAGGAGGCCGAGGCCGTCCATCTTCGGCATGTTGAAGTCCGAGATCACCAGGTGATGGGGCTGCTGGGCCATGATCTTCATGCCCTGTTCGCCATCGCCGGCGGCCGTGATCTGCTTGAAGCCGAGCTGCTGCAGCGCGTCACCGAGCAGCAGCCGACTGGTGACCTGATCGTCGACGATCAGAACTTTGATTTTTTCCGCGAGTGACATCTTATTCGCTTCCTTCTCTTCGGGCGGCGGTGCTTTTCAATACTTCTTCCCCGATTGAGCTGAGGGGTAGTTGGGTTTCGACGGCGCCCAGTTCATAGGCAACCCTCGGCATTCCATACACAACACAGGTTTTTTCATTCTGACCGAATGTGCGGGCACCTGCGTGGCGCATTTTCAAGAGACCGGATGCGCCGTCGCGGCCCATTCCGGTCAGGATCACACCGACTGCATTGCGGCCTGCGAGTTCCGCAACGGAATCGAACAGCACATCGACGGATGGGCGATGGCCATTCACCGGTTCGCGGTCCAGCAGACGGCAGCACGGTGAAGACGGATTGACGACCTGCAGATGGCGTTCGCCACCCGGTGCCAGATAGATCTTTCCGATCTCGAGCCTTGCGCCATCCGTCGCTTCCTGCACCGTGGGGGCACAGAGACGGTTCAAGCGCTCGGAAAAGCTCTTGGTGAACGTGTGCGGCATGTGCTGCGTGATCACCGTCGGCGGGCAATTGGCCGGAAACTTCTGCAGAACTGCAATCAGCGCCTCGACACCACCGGTGGAGGAACCGATCGCTATGATCTTCCTGCCTGCCCTGTAATCCGAGCTCGCATTGGCGTTGGCGGCGCTTGGCACGGCAACCTTGTTGCCGGTGATGATGTACTTGCGCTGCGACCGTGCCGCCGCCTTCACCTTGTCGGCAAGATCGCTGAAAGGACGGGGATCGCCCGGCAGCGGCTTTCCGACGCAATCGAAGGCACCGATTTCCAATGCGGCAATCGTCGCTTCCGCACCCTTGTGCGTCAGCGTCGACACCATGATCACCGGCATCGGACGCAGCCGCATGATTTTATCCAGGAATTCCAGCCCGTTCATATTGGGCATCTCGATGTCGAGCGTGATGACGTCCGGGTCGAGATCCTTGATCGCCTGGCGCGCCTGCATCGCGTCGGCGGCCTGACCGATAACCTCGACCTCGGGATCGCTGCTCAAGATACGCGTGATCAACCCGCGCATGGTGGCGGAGTCATCAACAACGAGAACGCGTGCTGCACTCATGAGCGTCCTCCCAGTGCCTTGCCGGTATAGCGGTAGGTGGTGATGCCGATATTGTCGAAGACCGACTTTGCGTCGCCGGAAACACGCTCGGAATGACCGATATAAAGGTGTCCCTGGGGCGCGAGCATGCCGGCAAAGCGCGACCAGATTTTCATCTGGGTCGGCTCGTCGAAATAGATGACGACGTTGCGGCAGAAAATGACGTCGAACGGCCCCTTGAACGGCCACTGGGCCATCAGGTTCAGTTCGTTGAAGGTGATGAGCCGCTTGACGCGATCGTCGACCTGCCACTTCTGGCGGCCGTTGACCGTCGTTTCCGAGAACCACTGCTTGCGCATCGCCGGACTGACTGTCTCGAGCGCCGTCGCGTCATAGGCACCGGCCCGGGCGAGTGCCAGGATCTTCGGATCGATGTCGGTCGCCAGAATACGGAAATCGTAGTCCGCCGCATTCGGCATCATCGACAGAACGGTGAGCGCTATCGAATAGGGCTCCTGCCCATCGGAGCAGGCAGCAGACCAGATGCGCACCCGGCCGCCATTCTTGGCGCGGTTCAGCAGGTCCGGCAGAACATCCGACTTCAGGTGGTCGAAATGATGGTTCTCACGGAAGAAGCGGGTGAAGTTGGTGGTCAGGTGCGAGAGCATGTCGCGCCGCTCGGCGGCACCGGCCGGCGAGGAGACGAGCTGACAATATTCCCGGAACCCCTTCAGCCCGAGATTGCGGATGTGCTTCGACAGGCGCGAATAGACGAGCGAAGCCTTGGATTCATTCAGGTAGATGCCGGCGTCGGCATAGATCATCGCAGCGATCTCGGCGAGGTCGCGGCGCGTCAGCGGATATTCGCCACTCGCCAGGCACTCGTCCGGAGACAATCTGGTATCAAAGGCCGGCATGCTCATGCTGCTTCACTTTCTGTCTGGGGGAAGACGGCTTCCAATTCGATCAGGCAGATCATCCGCTTTTCAATCGCAAGCACGCCACGGGCGAAGGTCCGCTCGAACTCGGACGTCATGTCCGGGGTCGGCTGGATGTCCTCGTCCCTGATCGTCAGGATATCGGAGACCGCCTCGACGAGGAGACCCACGATCTTGTTCTTGACCTGCGTCACGATGATGACATGGCGCACGGTCGGTTCGGCAGGCTTCATTCCAAGCCGCGCCGACAGATCGATGATCGGCAGCACCGCACCGCGCAGGTTGATGACACCGAGCACATAGGACGGCGCATGCGGCATGGGTGTCGCCGGTGTCCAGCCGCGGATTTCCCGCACGGACATGATGTTGACGCAGAATTCCTGATCTCCGATGCGAAACGCAATCAGCTCGCGCGCCCCGCTCGTCAGATTTTTTGCGAGATAGCTCATGGTCCTTACCCGGCAGCAGCAAGCGACGTTTCGAGGTGGAGGGGCTGGCCACGCGATGCCGCGACGACGGCATCGACGTCCAGAATGAGAGCGACGCGGCCGTCACCGAGAATGGTGGCAGCAGCAATGCCCGGTACATGCGTGTAATTGGCTTCCAGGCTCTTGATGACGACCTGGCGCTGGCCCTGGATGGCATCGACCATCAGAGCGCGCTGGCCGCCGCCTTCGGATTCCACCAGAAGGGCGACGCCTTCCACCGGATTGGCCTGGGTCGCACGGAAATTGAGGATCCGACCGACGTCAACCAGCGGGCAGAACGAGTTGCGGATCGAGATCAGCCGCTGCGTCGCACCGAAGGAGTGGATTGCCGCAGCATCCGGCTGCAACGTCTCGACGATCGCCGTCAGCGGCACGACCAGCGTCTGGCCGGCGACCGTGACGACCATGCCGTCGAGGACGGCCAGCGTCAGCGGCAGGCTCATGGTGAAGACGGAGCCCTGCCCCGGCTTCGACGAGATGTTGATGCGACCGCCAAGCGCCTGGATCGACCGCTTGACCACGTCCATGCCGACGCCGCGGCCTGAAAGGTCGGAAACCTTGTCGGCGGTCGAGAAGCCTGCGTGGAAGATCAGATTGTCGATTTCCTCGTCGGACAGGTTGGCGTCCGCCGCGATCAGGTCGTTGTCGATCGCCTTCTGGCGCACTTTCTCGCGGTTGATGCCGGCACCGTCGTCGGACAGTTCGATGACGATGCGGCCCGAGCGATGCTTGGCGGTGAGCTTCACCGTGCCTTCTGCGCTCTTGCCGGCCGCAAGGCGCTTTTCCGGCATTTCGAGGCCGTGGTCGACGGCGTTGCGGATCATATGGGTGAGCGGCTCGGCCAGCTTGTCGATGACCGTCTTGTCGACTTCGGTATTTTCACCTTCGGTGACGAGGCGAACCGACTTGCCGGTGATATCGGCGATTTCGCGGACCGTGCGGGCCATGCGCTGGAAGACCGGCTTCACCGGTTGCGCGCGGATCGCCATGACCGAGTCCTGGATTTCCCGCGTCAACTGCTGGAGTTCTTCGAGGCCCATATTGATCGAGGAGACGCCGTTGCTGTCATTCTCGATGACGCTCTGCGACAGCATCGCCTGGTTGATGACGAGCTCTCCGACGAGGTTGATCAGGCGATCGACACGATCGAGATCGACGCGGATCGTCTGACCAGCGGCGGATGCCTGCTGGGCATTGTTCTGGGCGGCGGCAGCGGCGGCGGCCCCCTTGTCGGCAGCAGCGGCTCGCGATGCATTCCCAGCCATCTGGACGACATTGGATGCGGTTTGGGCAGCCGTGACCGCTTCCTGAGCGGCGGCGATCTGCTCCTCTTCCTCGACGACGCCAAGCGGCGCATGCGGCTCTTCGTCGAGTGCTGAAAGGTCAAACGGGACCGGCTGCATCGGCAGTTCTTCGGACTCGCTGCTCGCGCCCTCGCCGGCGTCCACGGCAATCACTTCAAGCTCGCAATCCCATTCGGCAAATTCGAAGACGGTGCGAACCGCATCTTCCCCCTTGTCGGTCTTGATGGAGACCTTCCAGGAGAAGTAAGCGGCTTCCGGGTCCATCTGGTCGAGCGGTGGCAGGCTGTCCATGTTGCAGTGGATGCTCATCTCGCCGAGGCGGGAGAGATCGCGCAGGAGCAAGGTCGCTTCGTTACCCTTGGTGTAGAGTTCGGATTTCGGCTTGAAGACCACCTCGTAGGCCGGGTGTTCGATCACGGCTTCTTCTTCGCCGCCGAAATCGTCAAAGGAGAAAGCAACGGGGAGAAAGCCCTCGTCATTGGGTGCTGCTGCCGCTGCGACAGGGGCAGGCTTTGGTGCCGGTGCCGCTTTGGGCGCAGCAGCGGCCTTTGGTGCGGGAGCCTCGGCAGCCGGCGGCGCCTCGCCCTTGGCAAGCGCCTCGAGCTCCCGGATCAGCTGTGCCGAGCGCGCCTGGTCGACGCTGCCGCCATCGCGGGCGACATTAGTCAGATCGGCCAGAACGTCGGCCGATTTCAACATGACCTTCAGGACTTCCTGTGTCGGTTCCAGCTTGTTGGAACGAACGCAATCAAGTGTGGTCTCGAACACATGCGCGAAGGAGACCAGATCATCCAGCGCGAAGGCGCCGGCGCCCCCCTTGATGGAGTGCACCGCGCGGAAGACCGCGTTTACCGTTTCCGGATCACGGTCGCCGTCGTTGAGCCGCAGGAGACCGGATTCCAGTTCGGCGAGCTGCTCCTCGCACTCCTGGAAGAAAATCTCTTTGATTTCGTTCATATCCATGGGTGGATTCCTGGCGTTAGGCTGTTACGCGCTCAATGGCATCGATCAGTTTGGTCGGATCGAACGGCTTTACGATCCAGCCGGTCGCGCCTGCCTGGCGGGCGCGGTTCTTCTTTTCCGCGTCGCTTTCCGTCGTCAGGACGAGGATCGGGATTGCCCGGTACTTCTCGTTCTTGCGCACGCCTTCGATGAAGCCGAAACCGTCGAGACGTGGCATGTTGATGTCGGTGACGATGACATCGGGATTGGCATCCTCGAGAACCTCAAGGCCCTCGACGCCGTCTTCCGCCTGGATGGTCTCGAAACCTGCATTGTTCAGCGTGACCAAAAGCATGTTCCGGATGGTTCTGGAATCGTCGACCGTGAGAACTTTCTTTTTCATGTCTCAAATCTCCTTTGCCATCAGGTGATCAATGTTCACCCCGATGAGCTGCGTCGTTTTCGTGAATGCGTCCGACACCTTGGAGAAGGCGAAGGAATGCTTGTCCTCTTCCCAGCTTTTCGCGCCGGCCAATAGGACCTGAACGCAGAGCGCCCCGACGCGCTCCACTGCCGAAGCATCGATGACGAGGTTGTTGCCGCGCAAAGCCATCAGCTTGCCGTGCAGCGTGTTCGCCTCGTTCAAATCGAGAACGGGCGCGAGACTCAAACTTTTCTGAGCGGCCTTCCTGGTTGCCATCTCTACTTTCCTTGCCTGACTGGGAGTAATTTACATTGATGGTTCAACTGGTTTTCCGCCCGGCCCTGCACGCGCCGGAATTCGAAGATCGCCGCGACCGGCTGGCTGTGTTTCTGGCGGCTCATCATCAGCGCCCCCATCCGGCAAGGCGGCCCTGGAGGCCGTAACCGTCATCGAAACTGTCGTCTGCCTCGCTGGCCTGTTCCTGCCGCGCAATCGCGAGAGGAACGGCAGACCGTGGCGGCGCCGCGTTCGGCGCCTGCCGCTGGACGTGGAACTGGCGGATCGTCTGGCCGAGTTCGAGGATCACCGTGTGAAGATCGTCGCACGTGTCCTTTGCGCCCGCGACCTGCCGCGCATTGACGCCGATTTCCGTGCCGATGCGGCCGAGCTCGGATGTCGCCGACTGTAGGCCGGTGACCTGTTCGGCCGTTTCGTCTGCGATACCTGCGATGGCGTCGTTGATGCCGCGAACCTGCTCGACGATGCTGCTGATCGCGTCCTGTGTGCGGCCGACCCGCTCGACGCCCGCCTCGACCTGCGATTTCGTATTCGAGACGAGCTGCTTGATTTCGCGAGCCGCGTCGCCGGAGCGCTGTGCCAAAGCACGAACTTCCTGGGCCACCACCGCAAAACCACGGCCGCTTTCGCCGGCGCGCGCCGCCTCGATGCCGGCGTTGAGAGCCAGAAGGTTGGTTTGGAAGGCGATCTCATCGATGACGCCGATGATCTGGCCGATCTTTTCGGCGGAAGCCTCGATATCAGCCATCGCGGAGATGGCCTGTCCGGCGATCTCGCCGCTGTGCTCAGCGGACTGCCGGGTCACCGCAACGCTTTTTTCCGCGATACGCGTCTGAGCGGCATTGTGCTTGACCCGATCGACGATGGCGGCAAGCGAGGCCACGGTGTCGCCGAGTGCTTCGGATTGCTCGTGCGCCTTTGCGGCGAAGTGGCCGGTCTGACCGGCAAGCGCCTGCGACGCGGTTTCCATCGTGGCCGCATGATCCGACAGTCCGATGACCTGTCGCTGCAGGACGTCGAGCGCGCCGTTCAGTTCCTGTACGAGCGGCTGGTAGGCGGCGGGAACCTCGGTCGGCGCGCGAACGGAAAGATCGCCCCGGCCGAGCGCCTGGGTCACATCGCTAAAGAGGGCGAGCGCTTCGGCCTCGCCCGCCTTGCGCTGCTCGGCGAGCTGGCGCTGGTGACTGTGGCGTTGCTCGTTGAAACGAAGGGAGACGGCAATCTCGGTGTCGACGAAGACGGTGCGCACCAGGGCAGCGACAAGGTCGTTCAGCTCCTGCTTGCGCGACTTGCCGAGCGGCAGCACGGATTTCGGCCACAGATCCTCGATCATCGAGCAGATCAGGCGCTCGAGAACGATCGCATGACCGGCGATCTGCCATCGCGGATCGAGCCCCATCTTGCTCTCGGCATCGGATAAGACTTTGACGCGCTCGGCATAGAGGCTGTCGAAGCGGGCGTCAGTCAGCACGCTCCAGTGCGAGGATTGCAGATCATGCAGCCGTTCGATCTGGCGATCACTGGTAAAATTACGGGCAGCCTCGGGGAAAGTCTGCAGGCGCTGGAAAAGATCGCGCAACGCCAGTTCGACCTGGGCGCCCAACGACTGCCGGTTCCTGCGCAGAACATCGGTCTGGGTATCGTCGAGCCCGGCAAACCGCAGGCGCTCGAGCAGACTGCCTGCCTGAGCCTTCCTGGTCTGATCTGGCGACGTATCCTGCCTCACGCTGTTCCCCGGTCCGGTGCGCACCTCTGGAAACCGGCGCGGCCTTCAGAGGGTATTTCCTAGAATTCGAACTATTGCAGCGCCTCGCGCATGCCTGACGGCGTGCGGTGCCTGTCGTGCCAACGGATAGACTGAAGGGGTGATGCCCATGCGCGCCGACTTGCAAGATGCGCGTGGAGACGGCAGCGACGCCATCCGGCCACGGCATTCGGCCGCTTCGTTCCCAAGAGATATCCGGTAAGTGCATACCGGATCGGAACCGGTTCGTCGGTACGGCATCATGCCTTGTCGGGAAGTAGAGTTTCCCACTCCGACGTGTACGACCATGTTTATGGTTAATTCCTTGCTTGAAGGTTAACGGTTGATATTCCCTTTCGGCTTTCGCTAAAATTAGCCTCGTGTTGCCGCAACCGACCCCAACCGCATGCCGCTCCGGGGTTTGCGCGCAATCAAGAAACAACAGGTTTTGAATGGTAAAACTTGAGAGTTGATCTTGCGGGCGTGGCTCGGTAACTACAGCCTATTCTGACCGGCGCAAGCCATGCACAAGCATAGCCGGTCACGGTGAAGCGGCATCATGACGATGACGTAGAAGGAACGAGCAATGATTGTTCTGGGACTGAGTGCTACGCTGATTGCCACGCTGACGCTGGCCGCGATCTCCATGCTCCTCAATATCGAGGAAGACCGCAAGTCTATGAATTCGCGGGTTTTTTAAGAACCTCTTCGAAATCTCCCGACACGCTGTAGTTTTCCTGCCTGACGTTGCTTCACGTCAAGCTGTTTGTTCTCACGCCGTTTCAGACCGCCCGGCTTCAGCCCGCCATTTTTCGGCATAAGCCCTGTAGTTCTCGGGCACATGACCGCCGAACTCCGCCGTATGAACCTGTGCCCGACTGCCATCGGCAAGGCAGGCAGCGCCGAGGCTCGTTCCCGTCGCGCTCTGGCTACCGATCAGCACCGGTCTTCCTGTCGCCGCACTCAGCATGCGCAGATATGTCGGGTTCGCCGCAAACGGCCCCTCGACGACGATCTCCCCCCGGGCGCCGATCAGATCGAGGCATGTCGCACTCATCATCGCCAGATAGAAGGACACGACGGCGAAGCGCTCCGCGCCCGTCAGTGCATCCTCCTCGCAAGTCCACCTCGCCTTTGCCCGCGGAAAAGGGCCCGAGCCTTCCGGCACAGCCGGCAGCAGCATGCATTGGCGAGCCGCCATTGCCGCTTCGGCGTCCTCGGAAACGGTGATCGCCGCGTCAGGGATCAGGGTTGCAAAGGCACGGCCGCCCATGAACCGCGCCGAAGGCACGGGGTCACCGAGCGCATTGACGTTAATCAGCGTATCACGCGCTTCGTCCAGAACCACCTTGTCCGCGCCCATCGCCATGATCACCACCCAGGTTCCCGTGGAGACGACAGCGAAAGGTGCTGGCCGCGTCAGGACATGGGGCAGCAGCGAGGCGTTGGAATCGTGGATGCCGCAGAAGACCGGCAAGCCTGCCGGCAGGCCGCTTTCCTTTGCGGCCTGCGCGGTCAAACCACCCAGAAAGTCGCTTGCCCGACGCACCGGCGCAAACAGCGGCCGCCAGCCGCGGGCGTCGACCATCGTCGAGAAATCGCCGGCATAGGGATTCCAGAGATCGGTGTGGCAGCCGAGCGAGGTCAATTCGGTAGAGAGTACGCCGCTTAGCCGATACGACCAGTATTGCGCATAGGTGAGGATCGTTGCGACATTGGCAAACAGCTCCGGGAACGTCTGTTCCTGCCAGTAGATCTGCGCGCCGATATTCAGCCCCATCGGCAGCCGCGCGGCGCCGGTCTCAACGAAGGATGGCCGAACCCTGTCATAATCCGCTGCCAGCGTATCCGGTCCGGTAAATTCATAGTCGAGCAGCGGCAGCGCCAGGTGGCCGTTCTTGTCGAGGAGCACGGCCGTCGCACCGTGCGTGGTCACGGAGATCGCATCGATCGGCTTTTCCGCATTAAGCGCTGCGAGGCTTTCGACGATGAAGCGCCACAGCCGCTCCACGTCGAAATGCGGGTAGAGGCCATCGACCGTCACGCCATTGGCCGTCTTGCGCACGGCGATTTCCTCGAACCGATCGAGATCGACCAGCGCGACCTTGGCATTCGTCTTGCCGATGTCGATGACGGCGACGGTTTTCATGGCATCACTTCATGTGAAAGACGGTGACGAGCGGAACGGCGACAGGCTCGTTGTCCGCCTTCGTCTCCATGATGTCGGCCATATAGGTCCACCACTTCTGCATCACCGGATGCTTGGGCAGGTCGGCCATCGTGTGGTCGTTGCGCCGCCAGAGGACGCCGAACAGAAGGTTGGTCTCCTCATCGAGATGGATGGAGTAATCCGACACGCCGGCCGACGTCAGAAGTTCCGACAGTTCCGGCCAGATGGCGTCGTGGCGGGCCTTGTACTCCTCGGCCATGCCTGGATTGAGCCGCATGCGAAAGGCGTATTTTTCCATGGCTCGTCCTCAATGCGCGGCGCGGCGGCGGGCGCGAGCCCACAGGATCGGCAGGGCGATGACGGAAATCAACAGCACGCCGATGAAGATCGACATGACGATGCCGGGCACGTTCAAGAGGCCGAAGCCGAAAGTGACCATGCCCATGATGAAGGCGGCGAGCACGACGCCCGGAATGGTGCCGGAGCCGCCGAGAATGCTGACCCCGCCGAGAACCACCATCGTTACGACTTCGAGTTCGACGCCAAGCGCGATCGACGGCCGGGTGGAACCGAGCCGCGAGGTGAGGCAGATCGAGGCGATGCCGGCCATCAGGCCCGTCAGTAGGAAGAGGATGAACTTGACACGGCCGACACGCACGCCGGAGAACAGCGCTGCCGTCTGATTGTTGCCGATCGCATAGACCGCGCGGCCGAAATTCGTCTTGTGCAGCACGACGCTGTAGATCGCCGCGAAGACGGCGAAGAGAACGAACTCGAAGGAGAACACCCACCAGACATAGCCCTGCCCGAAGTAAGCGAAGCTCGCAGGATAGCCGGTAAAGGCCTTGTCGCCGAGAATGATGAAAGACAGGCCGCGAAAGAGGCTCATCGTGCCGATGGTGACGACGATCGACGGCAGGCCGAGACCGGTGATCAGCAAGCCGTTGATCATGCCGCAGACGAGGCCGGTGCCGAGACCGACGGCGACCAGGACCGGCGTGTCGAAACCGAAGCTGACGGCAAGCCCCATGACCGTCGAGGAGAGCGCAATGATCGAAGCAACCGACAGGTCGATCTCGCCGGCGATGATCACCAGCGCCATGGCAAAGGCGATCATCGCCTTCTCAGTGAAATTGAACGTCGCGTCGGACAGGTTCCACGGGTCGAGGAAATACGGCGAGGCGAAGGAGTTGATCGTGAAGATCAGCACGGCCACGACCAGAAGCAGGCTTTCCCAGCTTTTCAACAGCCGATTGCCGCGGCTTTGCAACCGGTCGGGAATGACCCGGGGTGAAAGATTCAGCTCCGCCATCAGACCGCCTCCGCTTTCTTCAGAATGACACGGCCCTTGCGCTTTTCTGCCCGGGCGTTGACGGCGACGGCGATGATGATGACCGTTCCGGAAATTGCGAGCTGCGCGAAGGGCGAGATGTTGACGACCGGCAATGCGTTCTTGATCACGCCGAGGAACAGGCTGCCAAGCACGGCACCGGGCACCGAACCGATGCCACCGGCGATCGAGATGCCGCCAATGACGCAGGCCGCAATGATATCGAGTTCGAAACCGGCGGCGATATCGACGTAGGCGACGGCATAGCGCGAAACCCACAGATAGCCGGACAGACCTGCCAGCGCGCCGGACAGGCAATAGGCAAGGAAGCGCGTGCGGCCGACATCGATGCCGGTATAGACAGCCGCATGCGGATTGCCGCCGACGGCAAAGAAGGCGCGGCCGACCGGCGTGCGCGTCATCAGCAGATAGACGGCGGCGATAGCCAGAACCGAAAGCCACGAAAGGACCGGCAAGCCGGCGAGCGGTGCCCGCGGCAGCGCCTTGAAGGCGTCGCTCATCTGATGGGCATTGATCCAGGCGCCATTGCTCAAAAGGAAGATGGTGCCACGATAGATGGTCAGCGTGCCGAGCGTCACGACGATCGGCGGAATGTCCAGCTTCCAGACAAGCAGCCCGTTGATCGAGCCGAGTACCGCCCCGAGGGCAACGACAGCGAGAATGACCAACGGAATCGGCACGCCGGGAAATGCGGCATTGATCATCGCCGCAACCATGCCGCAGAGCGCCAGGTTGGCCGCCATGGACAGATCGATGCAACGCGTCAGGATGACGGCCATCTGCCCGAGCGCCAGGATGATCAGGATCGAGGTGTCATTATAAACCCGGGCCAGATTGGCGGGTGCGACGAAGCCGGGGAAGCGCAGGGTGATCGCCATCAGCAACACAGCAATGGCAATGACGAGAAGGATTTCGCGGTGCTTCAGGATTTTGGCCATCACGCAGCCTCCGATATGCCGGCGGCGGCCCGCACGAGCTTTTCCGCCGTCAGCTCGGAGCGTTCGAAACGCCCGACGATGCGGCCTTCGCGCATGACGATGACGCGGTCGGCCATGCCCATGATTTCCGGAATTTCGGAGGAGACCATGATGACGCTCAAGCCCTGCCCCGCCAGTTCGCTCATGAAGGCATGAACTGCGGCCTTCGAGCCGATGTCGATGCCCTTGGTCGGTTCGTCGAGAATGATCACCTTCGGCTGCGTCGCCAGCCATTTGGCGATCACCACCTTCTGCTGGTTGCCGCCTGACAGAGTGCCCACGTCCTGATCGAGTGATGCCGCACGCAGATCAAGCCGCTGGGTATATTCGCGTGCCAGCGCGAATTCCTTGGCGAGCTTGAGGAAGCCCGAGCGTGAAGTCCGGTGCAGCGAGGGCAGCGTGACGTTCTGGAAGATCGGCAGGCCGATGATCGCCCCCTGGCGACCGCGCTCTTCCGGCACATAGACGATGCCGGCTTCGATCGCCTCGGCCGGCGAACGAATGACCAGCACCTCGCCATCGAGCTTCACGGCTCCGGCCGAGGGCCGGGTGATGCCGATCAGCGACTGCATGAACTCGGAACGGCCAGCACCGATCAGGCCGTAGAAACCGAGGATCTCGCCCCGGCGGAGCTCGAAATTGATATCCTCGAATTCGGTCGGGTGCCGGTAACCGGAAACCGTCAAAACGGGCTCACCGATCGCGACATCGACCTTCGGGAAGACCTGGCCGACATCGCGGCCGACCATCATCTTGACCAGTTGATCCTGCGTCACGTCGGCGATTAGCCCCTCGCCGACCATGCCGCCATCACGGAACACGGTGTAGCGATCGGCAATGCGGAAGATCTCGTCGAACTTGTGGCTGATGAACAGGATCGCCTTGCCGTCCGCCTTCAACCGGTCGATCAGTTCGTAGAGCTCATGGATTTCCTTGTAGGACAGGGCCGCCGTCGGCTCGTCCATAATAACGACGCTGGCGTCGATCGAGAGAGCACGGGCGATTGCCACCATATGCTTGTTGGCGATGCCGAGATCGCGCAGCCGGATGGTCGGATCGATTTCCGCTCCGACCCGGCGCAGCAGTTCGCGCGCATCGCCGTTCAGCTTCTTCCAGTCGATCAGGCCGAAACGATTGCGCGGCGCATGGCCGAGGAAGATGTTTTCCGCAACCGAAAGCTCGTCGAACAGCACGGTTTCCTGATGGATCGCGGTGACGCCTGCATGCGCCGCCGACAGAGCGGTCGGGAAATGCGTTTCCTCTCCGTCGACGCGGATCACGCCACCGTCCGGCTGGTAGATACCGGTCAGGATTTTCACGAGCGTCGATTTGCCGGCGCCGTTCTCGCCGATCAGCGCCGTGACGGAGCCCGGGTAGAGCGTCAGCGAGACGCCGGAGAGTGCGCGCACACCCGGAAAGGACTTGGAGATGTCCTCAAGAGCGATGGCGGGCTTCATCCGCGTTGTGGTCGTTTCCTGCAACAAGAGGCAATCCACCGGTATGATTGAATTTGAAATAAGTGTGCGGAAGCGGTAGCGGCGGACTCGATCTACCCCTCCCCCTTGTGGGGAGGGTTGGGGAGGGGATTTCCTTTTCAAGAAGAAAAAGAACCCCTCCCCTCCGCTTCGCTCCGACCCTCCCCACAAGGGGGAGGGTTAGTCCGAGCAAGCCTCGCCTCAGAAGATCTTGGCGAATTCCTCGACGTTCGACGCATCATAGACGAACGGGTCGGCCATCGCGCCTTCGTTGTTGTCGTCGAGCTTGACGGTACCCATGCGGCCCATCTTCAGTTCGGCGCCCGGCTTGGCTTCCGCGCCGCCGATCAGGTCGTAGGCGATCATCGTTGCAGAATAGCCGAGGTCGATCGGGTTCCAGATCGCGAAGGACTTGGACGAACCGGCCTTCACGTGACCAGCCATTTCCGAGGGAAGACCGAGACCGGTGACGTTGATCTGACCGACCTTGCCGGCGTCTTCAACGGCTTGGGCTGCGGCAACGATACCGACCGAAGTCGGAGCGATGATCGCCTTCAGGTTCGGATAGGACTGAATGAGGCCCTGCGTTTCGCGATAGGACTTGTCGGCAAGGTCGTCGCCATAGACAGTTGCTACGACATTGATGCCCTTGTAGTTGCCCTGCACCTTCTTCATTTCCTCGATCCAGGTGTTCTGGTTCGTGGCCGTAGCCGAGGCCGACAGGACGGCGACATCGCCGCCGTCAGGCAGCTGGTCTGCAGCAAGCTTGATGATCATGTTGCCGATCAGCGGATTGGACGACGGGTTGAGATGCATGGCCCGGCCTTCAGGCGCAACGCCGCTGTCCCAGGAGATGACCTTGATGCCGCGATCCATCGCCTTCTTCAGTGCGGGAACCAGCGCGTCCTTGTCATTGGCCGAGATGGCAATGGCATCGACTTTCTGCGCCACCAGCGAATTGATCACCTCGATCTGGCCTTCGGCCGTCGTCGAGGTCGGACCGGTATAGATGATCTCGACGTCGCCGAGTTCCTTGGCTGCTTCCTGCGCGCCCTTGTTGGCGGCTTCGAAGAAGCCGATGCCGAGCGCCTTGACGACGAGGGCGATCTTCTTGTTTTCCGCATGCGCGGCGTTTGCCATCAGCGCCAGCGACACCGCTGCCGTGACCATCAGTGTTTTCATAATCTTCATTGACGTTCTCCTCCCTGAAGCCGTGCGGTCACGATGACCGCGTTCATCCGGCTTTATGCCTTCAGTTTCTGCCGGACTGCCTTGCAGCCGGCGGTTTTCCACTCCCCTGCTCCCGCCAGCGTCATGCCGACGAGGAAGCATTCTCCTCAGTGCCGGATCTCGTATTGGCAACGACCAAATTGACGCCGGCATCTTCGAGCATACGGACATGCCTGTCCTCGATGCCCGAATCCGTGATCACCGTGGTTATGCGCTTCAGCCCACAGAGAATGAGGCTGGAGCGCTTGTGAAATTTCGACGAGTCGATCAGCACGACGAGCTCGTCGGCCTGGTCGATCAGTTTCTGCTCCGCCTGGATGAGCAGCGGATCGCCCTCCATCAGGCCGAGGGGGCCGAGCCCCTGCGCACCCATGAACATGCGGCGCGCATAGAAATTGCGCGTGACGTCATTGTCGAACGGGCTGAGGATGATGTTCTGCTCGCGGTAGATCGTGCCACCCGACAGCATCACCGTATTCTTCGAATGCTTGAGCAGGTGTTCGGCGATCGGAAACGAATTGGTGAACACCTGCATGCGGCGGTTCGCCAGGAAATGCACCATCTGGAAGGTCGTCGTGCCGCCATTGATGATGATCGGCTCGCCGTCCTGGCAGAGCGCCACTGCCTCCTTGGCGATCGCCTGCTTCTGGCGGGCATGCAGACCTTCATTGACGCTGAAGGGGCGGCCGGCAAGCCCGACGAACTGCGGCGGATTGATCGCTTCTGCGCCGCCGCGCACTCGGCGAAGACGTTTCTGCACGTGCAGAGCGGCAATATCCCGGCGGATCGTCGCCTCGGAACTATCCGTCAATTCGACCAGTTCAGGCACGGTGATGACCGGCTTGTCCTGAACCGCCGACAGAATAATCCTGTGTCGCTCTTTTTCGTGCATTCCATCCTCCAACGATGCCTATGCTTCCATCACGACCGTGCATTGTCAATCACTTTCAATCATATTTTTTCATTGTGCGCTGCAATATGATTGTTTTTGATCGTTTATGATTGACATCGCGGCGATCTTTGTGTGATCTGATCACAACGAATGTGCTTGTGCCCCTCACAATGAAAAGGGGGCCGGCGCAGAATTGACCGGGAGGAATGACGATGCTCGACAAGCAACAAGGCGCGCGCCTTGCCAATCTCTGGGATGACGGCAAGGCAGCCGGGATGAGCGAGCCGGAGCGGCTGCTCTATCGCTCCAACCTGCTCGGCTCCGACAAGCGCATCACCAATTACGGCGGCGGCAATACTTCGGCCAAGGTCATCGAAAAGGACCCGCTCGGCGGCGGCGAGGTCGAGGTTCTCTGGGTCAAGGGTTCCGGCGGCGATGTCGGCACCATCAAGATGGACGGCTTTTCGACGCTCTACATGGACAAGCTGAACGCGCTGAAGGGCCTTTACCGCGGTCTTGAGCATGAAGACGAGATGGTCGGCTACCTGCCGCATTGCACTTTCAACCTCAACCCGCGCGCCGCATCCATCGACACCCCGCTGCATGCCTATGTGCCCAAGAAGCATGTCGACCACATGCATCCGGATGCAATCATCGCGATCGCCGCGTCGAAGAACAGCCGCGAACTGACGCAGAAGATTTTCGGAGACGATATCGGCTGGCTGCCATGGAAACGCCCCGGCTTCGAGCTCGGCCTGTGGCTTTCGAAATTCTGCGCTGAAAATCCGACTGCACGCGGGCTGATCCTTGAAAGCCATGGCCTGTTCACCTGGGGCGACACGGCCAAGGAGGCCTACGAGACCACGATCGAGATCATCAACAAGGCGATTGCCTGGTTCGAGACGGAAAACACCGCCCCTGCTTTCGGCGGCGCAGTCAAGGCTGTTCTCCCGGCCGAGCAACGCCGCGCCGTCGCGCAAAAGCTGATGCCTGTCATTCGCGGCATGATCAGCGCAGACGAGCGCAAGCTCGGGCACTTTGACGACAGCCAGGCCGTGCTCGACTTCGTCACCTCCAAGAACCTCGAACCGCTGGCAGCGCTCGGCACCTCCTGCCCCGACCATTTCCTGCGCACCAAGATTTGCCCGCTGGTCGTCGATTTCGATCCGGCCAATCCCGATATCGACAAGACGCTGGCCGGTCTTGAAGCGGCAATCGTCGAATACCGTGCCGGTTACGCCGCCTATTATGAGCGTTGCAAGCGCGACAACAGCCCGGCGATGCGCGATCCCAATGCGGTCGTCTATCTCGTGCCCGGCGTCGGCATGATCACCTTTGCCAAGGACAAGGCGACGGCCCGCATTTCCGGCGAGTTCTATGTCAATGCCATCAACGTCATGCGCGGCGCCTCCGGCGTTTCGACCTATGTCGGCCTGCCGGAACAGGAAGCCTTCGACATCGAATATTGGCTGCTTGAGGAAGCGAAACTCCAGCGCATGCCGAAACCGAAGATGCTCGCCGGCAAGATCGCGCTCGTTACCGGCGGCGCCGGCGGCATCGGCAAGGCAACGGCGAACCGCCTGATGCAGGAAGGCGCTTGTGTCGTTCTTGCCGATATCGATGAGACGGCTCTCGCAGCAGCGCATGGCGAACTGGGTGGGCGCTACGGCAAGGATTTCGTCCGCGCCGTGAACATGAACGTCACCGACGAAGCCGCGGTCGAGAAGAGCTTCGCCGATGCACTGCTCGAATTCGGCGGCCTCGATATTCTCGTCTCCAATGCCGGCCTCGCCTCCTCCGCCGCGATCGAAGACACGACGCTGGCGCTCTGGAACAAGAACGTCGATATCCTGGCGACGGGCTATTTCCTCGTCTCGCGCGAAGCCTTCCGTATCTTCCGTCAACAGAAGGCCGGCGGCAACGTCGTCTTCGTCGCCTCCAAGAACGGCCTTGCCGCCTCCCCCGGCGCATCGGCCTATTGCACGGCGAAGGCGGCCGAAATCCACCTTGCCCGTTGCCTGGCGCTCGAAGGCGCATCGGCGCAGATCCGCGTCAACGTCGTCAATCCGGATGCCGTTCTGCGCGGCTCGAAGATCTGGACGGGCGAGTGGAAGGAACAGCGCGCGGCGGCCTACAAGATGGATGTCGACGAACTGGAAGCCCACTATCGCGATCGCTCCATGCTGAAGCTCAGCGTCTATCCGGAAGACATTGCGGAAGCGATCTATTTCCTCGCCTCCGACATGTCGGCCAAGTCCACCGGCAACATCATCAATGTCGACGCGGGCAATGCCCAGTCGTTCACGCGCTAGACCGGAGGGCGACATGACACTGATGATCAAAAAAGACGTCATCGATGCCGACAACGCGGCCCGCCTTGCCGATCTGAAAGCCGACTACGATTATCTCGGCACGCAACTGTCGCGCCGCGGCATCGACATCGGCGCGCTCAAAGAGAAAGTATCTGCTTACGGAGTTGCCGTCCCTTCCTGGGGCGTCGGCACCGGCGGCACGCGCTTTGCCCGCTTTCCCGGCACCGGCGAGCCGCGCAACATTTTCGACAAGATCGAGGATTGCTCGGTCATCCAGCAGCTGACGAGAGCGACGCCGACCGTTTCCCTGCATATTCCGTGGGACAAGGTCGACGACCTCAGCGAAATGAAGGAAAAGGGCAACGCGCTCGGCCTCGGTTTCGACGCGATGAACTCCAACACCTTCTCCGACGCACCGGACCAGGCCCATTCCTACAAATTCGGCTCGCTGTCCCATGCCGATGCCGCCACCCGCCAACAGGCCGTCGATCACAATCTCGAATGCATCGAGATCGGCAAGGCGCTCGGCTCCAAGGCGCTGACCGTCTGGATCGGCGACGGCTCAAACTTCCCCGGCCAAAGCAATTTCACCCGGAGTTTCGAGCGTTACCTCGAGGCGATGAAGGTCATCTACAGAGGCCTGCCGGATGACTGGCGCATCTTCACCGAACACAAGATGTTCGAACCGGCCTTCTACTCGACCGTCGTGCAGGACTGGGGCACCAATTACCTGATCGCCCAGGAACTCGGCCCCAAGGCCTATTGCCTCGTCGATCTCGGCCACCATGCGCCGAACGTCAACATCGAGATGATCGTCGCCCGCCTCATCCAGTTCAAGAAACTCGGCGGCTTCCATTTCAACGATTCGAAGTATGGCGACGACGATCTCGATACGGGTTCGATCGATCCCTACCGCCTGTTCCTCGTCTTCAATGAACTGGTGGATGCGGAAACGCGCAACGCTGAAGGGTTTGCGCCGGCGCATATGCTCGACCAGAGCCACAATGTTACCGACCCGATCGAAAGCCTGATGAACTCGGCGATGGAAGTCAGTCGCGCCTACGCCCAGGCGCTGCTCGTCGACCGCAAGGCGCTTGAGGGTTACCAAGATGGTAATGATGCACTGATGGCGACGGAAACACTGAAAGCCGCCTTCCGCACCCATGTCGAGCCCATTCTTGCCATGGCACGGTACGAGGCTGGCGGCGCGATCGCACCGGTTGCGACCTATCGGGCGAGCGGATACCGCGCCAAGGTCTCGAGCGAGCGCCCGGCTTCGAAGAGCGGCGGCGGCGGCATCGTCTGAGTCGCGACTGATTCGCGAAACGGCCCGGCGGTTGCCGGGCCGTTTTGTTTGGGCAACAAGCATGGATTTTGGCCCTTCCCGATCGGAAATCCGGCCTCCGTGCCGTCTTTCAACCTATTGAAAGCAAAAAAGCTTCGAAGATTCACTTTCCCCTCTGACGCGGTTGTCTTTTCGCTCTATCTTGCATCTGCGGATACAACGGAAAGGAACCATCCATGGGTATCGAAAGCATCGTCGTTTTTCTGATCGTCGGCGCCATTGCCGGCTGGCTTGCAGGTTTGATCGTCTCGGGTTTCGGCTTCGGCCTGATCGGCAACATCGTTGTCGGGATCGTCGGCGCCTTCATCGCCGGGGCCCTCTTCCCCTATCTCGGCATCAGCATCGGCAGCGGCATCCTCGCTGCCATCATTCATTCGACGATCGGCGCCGTCATCCTTCTGGTATTGATCCGCATCGTCAAAAGCGCGTGACATATCAAAAGCGGAGTACCGGTTTTCCGCAAGGCGAACCGGTACAACCCGTCACTTGCAATTGGGAGTTACCATGTCCGACCTATACGATCCCCGGATCGAACAAGCACTTCAATCCTTCATTTCCGATCACCCGGGAATGGATACCCGCAACCAGGCCATCGCCGCCATCCTGGTCAACTGGTTCACCAGCCACGGGTACCTGCCGCACGATCAGGAAGGCATTCGTCCGGAAAATCTTGACGCATCGAACGACGACTGAAAGTATCGCCGGACAGCTCACGTGACGGTTGAGCGCCCGGAGCATTTACCGTCACTCCTCCTCATATCCGGATCGGCCGCGCGTGCGGCTTCGATCCGAGCAAACCTGTTGCAGCGCCATGAGCCTTTCCTCCGTCAAGTCGTTCTTCGCCGAAAAAGCCCCCGACATCGACGTCATCGAGCTCCCGCAGAGCACGGCCACGGTCGCTCTGGCTGCCGAGGGGCATGGCGTCGAGCCGGCGCAGATCGCCAAGACACTGGCGCTACGGGTCGCCGACGAGGTTATCCTGATCGTGACGCGCGGCGATGCCCGCCTCGACAACAAGAAATACAAGGCCCTCTTCGCCACCAAGGCCCGCATGCTCGGCTTTGACGAGGTCGAGGAAGAGACGGGCCATCCCGTCGGTGGCGTCTGCCCCTTCGGCTTGGTGAAACCTCACAAGGTCTATTGCGACATTTCCCTGAAGGCGTTCGATGAAGTCGTGCCGGCTGCCGGTGCACCCCACGCGGCCGTCAAAATCAATCCCCACCGTATGGCAGCCCTCTCTTCGGCGGAGTGGATCGACGTTTCGGATCTCTAACACGTCGCCCCTGCCTTTGAATGAACACAAATGTTTCCTTCAAGTTAACGTCAGTATCCGCCTGCGCCCCCCGAAGCGCGTTTCGCGGGTTCCCTTTTCTGACTTGACGAAGGAGTATTTGCGCGATGAACAGGCTTGTTTGCTTGGGCTTGCTGACCGCTGCCATGGCGACGCCGGCAGCAGCCATGGACCGGTCACTGGTCAAGCAGTTCAAGGAACTCGACCCGCAGACGCGCCTGGAGCAGCGATGCGACACGGAAGCGATGTGGGAGATCAATGCCGACAAGACATCGTTCAAGCCGGACAAGGTGATCGCTTATACGTTCGCAGACCCGATCGTCGAGAACAACAAGCTGCAGGCGCCGGGCGCGGTCTTTCGCAGCAAGGGGGAATGGTACAAACTGAAATACAATTGCAGCACCGGGCCTGACCATATCGAGGTGCTGTCGTTCAACTATACGATCGGCGACCTTATTCCCCATGATGAATGGGAGGCGCACTATCTTTATCCCTGAGCCGAGCGGGCGCCGGCTTGCCGTTACAGGACGATGAACAGAACCATGAAGGCGCCGAGCGACAGCGCAGCCATGATGTTCAGAAGCGTCCTCATGATGTGATCAGCCATGCCGAACATTCCCTTTACCTCCGCAGGATCAACGTGAGACCGTATGGTTCCCGCCCTGCGGCGATCTTCGCCCGCCCCTGCAGCTTGGGCTGCCGAGACGCTGACCTCCTCTCGGACAACGGATCAGCAGCGGTTTGATCCAGTCGAAAGGCGACTCTGCCTTAATTTGCGCCTGAACTGTTAAAATAGCGTCACATTCGCTTGAGCGGTTGGTATTTGTTAACCATATGCTTGCGATTGACGGTCGCAAAGCTCTCCGAGAGTCGAAGGATCAGGCTTTCAGGTGCTTTGGGGATGACGCTCAATCATCCAATCGTATCACGCGGAATATCTTCAACGCGCAAACGCGGCGCTCTGCTGGAGCGGCATATTCGGGAATGGCAGTAGCTGGGCTCCCGTCCTGATCAGGACTTCGGCGCCTGCTCCTCGCGGAGCGCTTCTTCATGGTACCAGTTGCTATAATCGACCACCGGAAGCTGCTTGGCGCGAAAATCGGTAATCGTGCCCGCCTGCTCGAAGCGGCGCCCCCCCAATTTCCGGCCACCAGCGGGGAATTCGAAGATTGTGGCGGTCTCGCCTGTAGAAATCATTGCCATGAATCGACTTTCTTTTATTTCGGAGCCTGTCCGGGGTCGAATTTCATGACCATAGCAGAGTTGCGCGGGTTTTGCGCGGATTGATTAAAAAAAATACACAAAGCCTAAAAAATAGGCTATTTTTTAGGCATCGAAATTTTCGCAAGGCTTTCGCGACAAATTTTAAGCGTTTGCACGCCAGTCAAATTGCCGCAGGTTTTGCGTAAATTTTGCGCAAACCCTGCGGTTTTCTTTGAAACCGGGCTGCAAAATACGGGAAACCCATCTTCAATCGGCGGGAAAAGCCTAATTTTGCCAGTGATTTCGCATTTCCGAACGATATCGGCCTTCCCGGAACCACTCGGCTCAGGATTTTTCCGTTTCAGCCGCCAGATCGGGCATCTCTCACAAACTGGCACGCGCCGTGCATGTATGTCGCCAGCCGTTGGCGGCGCAGCGCGGTACAGGCTTCCTGGTGCTGTGCATCATCAACCCATGAGAGGTTCGAAATGACGAAATACAAGCTCGAGTACATCTGGCTCGATGGTTACACACCGGTACCGAATCTTCGCGGTAAGACGCAGATCAAGGAATTTGAAACGTTCCCGACGCTCGAACAGCTTCCGCTGTGGGGCTTCGACGGTTCGTCGACCCAGCAGGCCGAAGGCCGCAGCTCGGATTGCGTACTGAAGCCGGTTGCGATCTATCCGGATCCGGCCCGCACCAACGGCGCGCTCGTCATGTGCGAAGTCATGATGCCGGATGGCGTCACGCCGCACGCGTCCAACAGCCGCGCAACGATCCTCGACGACGAAGACGCCTGGTTCGGCTTCGAGCAGGAATATTTCTTCTACGAAAACGGCCGTCCGCTCGGCTTCCCGGAAAGCGGCTACCCGGCTCCGCAGGGCCCGTACTATACCGGCGTCGGCTACTCCAACGTCGGCAGCGTCGCACGCGAGATCGTCGAAGAGCATCTCGACCTCTGCCTCGCAGCCGGCATCAACCACGAAGGCATCAACGCCGAAGTGGCCAAGGGCCAATGGGAATTCCAGATCTTCGGCAAGGGCTCCAAGAAGGCCGCCGACCAGATCTGGATGGCACGCTACCTGCTTCTGCGCCTCTGCGAAAAGTACGGCATCGACATCGAGTTCCACTGCAAGCCGCTCGGCGACACCGACTGGAACGGTTCGGGCATGCATGCCAACTTCTCGACCAAGCATATGCGCGAAGTCGGCGGCAAGGAGTATTTCGAAGCCCTTATGGCGCAATTCGATAAGAACCTGCAGGCGCACATCGACGTCTACGGCCCGGACAACCATCTGCGTCTGACCGGCAAGCACGAGACGGCTCCGTGGAACAAGTTCAGCTATGGCGTTGCCGACCGCGGCGCTTCGATCCGCGTGCCGCACTCCTTCGTCAACAACGGCTACAAGGGTTACCTGGAAGACCGCCGCCCGAACTCGCAGGGCTGCCCTTACCAGATCGCTTCCCAGATCCTGAAGACGATCTCGGAAGTGCCGCTCGAAGGCAACGTTTCGGCTGCTGCCTAAGCGATTTTTCGTGGCGCCGATCGAGCAATCGGCGCCACGATTCTGTTTATCGACGGGCATCGCGTCGACTGCCCGATCCTCACCGCGCCCTTTGCCGTTCACGAACGGCACCGCGGGCCAGCCTCCAAACACCTAAAGGCACATCCCACACTGGTATTCCGGTATCGCCGTGACTAAGTTTACAGTCCAGAGCGCCGACAATCATGACGGGGTATGGTTATGCAAATTCCATCCAGCACGACTTCCGGCCTGCGTCCCGGGAGCGCAGGCTTGCTGCCGGGCGACAGCGCCGGCATCGTCGAATGGCTGATGACGGAGACGCGCGACGAGCGCTTCATCGACAATATCTTCGTGGAGATGTGCGACAAGCTCATCGAGGCCGGAGTGCCGGTCTCGCGCGGCACGCTGCATTTCCGCACACTTCACCCACAATGGCTCGGCGCCCGGATCCTGTGGCTGAAAGGCATGAAGGAAGCCGAGATCCGCACCTTCGGCTATGGCGTCGAGGACACCGCCCAATACCGCAACAGCCCGATCAACGACCTCAACAGCGGCGCGACCGTCGTGCGCCAGCACCTCGAGCCCGGCTTCGGTGACGCTCCGCTCTACCCGCTTTACGACGAACTGCGCGCAGAGGGGCACACCGACTATGTTGCCTGGCACCTGAAGCACACGCTGGGCAAACACCATATCATCACGTTCTCCAGCGACAGGCCCGGCGGGTTCAGCGAGGGCGACATCGCGTTCCTGGCCGATCTGCTGCCCGCTTTTGCCCTTGTCAGCGAAATCCGCCTGAAAAACCGCCTGGCGCGCACGCTTCTCGAAACCTATGTCGGCCCGCATGCGAGCGAACAAATCCTTGCCGGCGCAACCACCCGCGGCAGCGGCGTGACTGTGGGGGCGGCAATCCTCATCTGCGATCTGCGCGACTTTACCGCCATCTCCGACATGTGGCCGCGCGACGACGTGATAGAACTCCTGAACGGCTATTTTGATGCCATGGCGGAGCCGATCGAACGCCACGGCGGCGAAATCCTGAAATTCATGGGTGACGGCCTGCTGGCGATCTTCCCACTCAGCAGTGCCAGTGCGTGCCATGACCTGCTCAGCGCCATTCGCGAAGGTCAGGCCGCAATGGTGGCGCTGAACGAGGAGAACCTGAAGAAGGGCCATGCAGCCCTCGGCTATGGTATCGGCGTCCATGTGGGCGACGTCATGTACGGCAATATCGGTTCGCGCAGCCGCCTCGACTTCACCGTCATCGGCCCGGCCGTCAACATCGCCTCGCGCCTGGAAAACCTGACCAAGGAACTCAAGCGCCCCGTCCTTCTGTCACGCGCCTTCGTCGATACGGCGGGATGCCAGGCACAGCTTGAGGATCTGGGCTTGCATGCGTTGCGCGGCCTTGGCGAGCCGATCGACGTGTTTGCATTTTGAGCGCACGCGATCGCTTTGGCAAATCAAAGCAAAGGCAAGCCGGGACGCGCGCAAACGCACCGCAGCGCGACGAGTGGCAGCGACGTCCCCTGTTTTGGCTCTTCGCGGCAAATCCAATTCGATGCTAATATTAGCGTGGTAGCAATGGGGGAATCCGGAATGCCACGCGTCGCTCAGCTTTATTTCAGAACAGCCATCATCTTCCTGATCATCGGGATTTCGATGGGCCTACACATGGCCATCGCAGGCGATCATAGTGCGATCGGCGCACATGCTCACGCGAACCTGCTCGGATGGGTCACCATGGCGATCTTCGGCGGATATCATGCCCTCAATCCTGCCAAGGCAGAACGCCGGCTCGCGATGATCCAATATGCCGTCTACACGGCGGGTGTCGCTTTGCTGGTGCCGGCGCTCTACCTAATGCTCACCGGAAACTCCTCGCTGGAGCCCGTTGTCGCGGTTGCATCGCTCATCATCTTTGCCGGCGTTTTGCTGTTCGCAGTGATCATTTTCAGCAGCGAGACGACCGTTGCGCGTCCGACGGCCATCGCCCGCTAGCCGGGATCGAATGCATGCTGCCTCAATGGTGGCATCGTCAACCGTCATTTTCTCACGCCCGGCTATACTGGCGAGCGTGTGGCATTTGGTTTGCGCCAACACTCGTGGTCCTCGAATAACACGGCGGAAGCTCAACGAAGTTCTCCGCCCGATTCCAATCTGTAAACGCGCGCAATCCAAGTCATGGACGTGCTTGCCCGTTTATCGAGGAATCGCGGCGGATTGGGAACCACTGCGAACGAAAACCGTTGCCCCATGGAGGAGCGAGTTATGGTCCGCAACGGCAAACATGCAGTTATCGCCATTATTGCATTTTCCGCCTTGGCGGTGCTCCTCGTCTACCTTGCCAGCTTGCGTGTCACCGAGCCGGACGGCACGATTGATCCGAAAGAGAGCGTCGTTGATCCCTCGTAACACTGCTCCTCTTGCGGTCCCACAAGGCAGGACAGGAACTTTCAGCAAGCTCGATCAGTTATCAGTTCGAAGGGAGGTGCGACATGGACTACTCTACCTGGATGTTCGCCCTGCTCGTCGGCGCTACAATCATTGGTTCTGCGCTCGCTTACGGCATGTTCAGCAACCGGCGATGCAATTCCGAACTGAAATTGACCCAGCAGGATCGGATGGATGAAAGATCCTGGCGAAAGGAACTGCTCCGTGACTAGGCCGCGCTCGTGCAAGTTTGGTGTATCGTCCGCCGGTGACTGGGAATGACCGCGCGGGAGGTTCTGCTGGTCTTGACCGCAGCGTTCTTCGTCCTGGCGCTGCTGCTGATCTACAACGCCTATTACAATCCCGTTTCAACGAGCGGGGTAGTCCTGCCAGCGACGGTAGAGCCGCAATGAAAACCAGGCTCCCAGCGGATCGGAACCAACCCGAAGTGTCCAGTTTGAGTCCAACCTTTCAGGTCAGCTAGGATTAAAAATCAAAATCAACAGGAAACTTTAAATGGTGCCCGGAGGCGGATTTGAACCACCGACACGCGGATTTTCAATCCGCTGCTCTACCAACTGAGCTATCCGGGCATCCCTGCTTTTTCAGCAGTGGTTCCGCTTGAAGAACCGTGGGGCGGTTGGCTGCGCCCCGGAAGCGAGCGGGGTTATAACATCTTGTTCGGCGGTGTCCAGCACCAAATGACGTTTTTTCGACAGGAAAATGTCATTTGGTGCAAATATCTGAAAAACAACGGATATCCGCGAAAATTTACGGAACCGCCTACTCCTCGTCGCCGGCTTTTGATTCATCGTCGGCGACCGGAATGGCGTAGGATCCGGTGAGCCAGCGGTTGAGATCGACATTGCGGCAGCGGTCGGAGCAGAACGGGTAGTGTTCCCGGTGCGATGGGCGCCCGCATTCTGGACATGGCACTGTCTTGCGCAGCGGCGCAACATTCGATGCGCCCTTGTTTCCCTCGGAACTCATGGCGTTAGCCCTTCATCCAGCTTTCATGCACGTCATAACCTTCGCCCATGAGCAGGCTCACGGTCTCATACAGCGGCAATCCGACGACATTGGTATACGAACCTACCAGCTTGACGACGAAGCTGCCGGCGATGCCCTGGATGCCATAGGCGCCAGCCTTGCCGCGCCACTGGCCGGATGCGAGGTAGCTGTCGATATCGTGGCTGGAGAGCCGCTTGAACCGCACCTTGGTGTCGATGACCTTCTGGCGCACGGTCTTGTCCGGCGTGATCAGGCAGACACCGGTATAGACGCGGTGGCTGCGGCCCGACAGAAGGTGCAGCGCGCTCGAGGCTTCGCTGACCAGTTCCGGCTTGCCGAGGATGCGGCGGCCGACCGAAACGACGGTATCGGCAGCAAGGATGTAGCTTCCCTCCCAGCCGGGCTCGCCCTTGACGGCTGCAAGCGCTGCACGCGCCTTCTCGGACGACAGCCGCCAGGCCAGCGAACGCGGATGCTCGGTACGCTTCGGCGTCTCGTCGAGATCCATCGGCATCAGGCGCGCCGGCTCGATGCCAGCCTGCGCGAGCAGTTCGACACGCCGCGGCGAACCGGAGGCCAGGATCAGCTTGTGTGTCAATGCCATCGCAACAGGGCCATCGATCTCGAGTTTTGCGGCAAACAAGCCGCGCCGCGCTTATTTGAAGCGATAGGTGATACGGCCCTTGCTCAGGTCGTAAGGGGTCATTTCGACAAGCACCTTGTCGCCCGCGAGAACCCGGATACGGTTTTTGCGCATGCGACCGGCCGTATGAGCGATGATCTCATGTTCATTTTCAAGCTTGACGCGGAACGTCGCATTGGGAAGCAATTCGGTGACTACGCCCGGGAATTCAAGGACTTCTTCTTTCGCCATGTAGGGTATTTCTTTCTGTGCTTTTCTGCGGACGCGACCGGCGTCCTTCAAAATTTGGCGGAAACTACACAATCGCCGCGGTTTTGTGAACAGCAACGACCCGTCTTTTCCGGTTTCACCAAGGCCTATGCCATCTTGTCCGGCATTTGTCCAAGCAAACGATGCTTGAGCAGCGTGGCGATGTGATTTCGGACGTCACGATAGGCCGCGACGATCTGTTCGCGGGTTCCGGTCGCGACCGTCGGGTCCGGCGTCGGCCAATATACAACATCGATCGCCATCGACCGCGTCAATTCCAGCGCCGCATGGTGCGCCTCAGGTGCAAGCGTGACGATCAGGTCGAAATAATCATCCTCGAGTTCGTCCAGCGTATGCGGCTGATGCCGCCCGACCGTCAGCCCGATCTCCGCCAGCACCACATCGACGAAGGGATCGCGTTCTCCCGGCCTGACGCCGGCCGAGGCGATATAGGTTCCCGCCGGCAGCATCGCCTTCGCCAGCACTTCGGCCATCGGCGAGCGAATGGCATTCATGCCGCACATGAACAGCACCGACCTCGGCGCTTTCCCGGTCTGCTGCGTCAGAGTGGAGGAGGCAGCGACCGTCACGGCTACCCCCGCCAGTAAAGCACGCAGACAAGCGTGAACAGGCGCCGTGCCGTGTCGAAATCCAGCTTGATCTTGCCCGACAGCCTGTCCATCAGCGTTTGCGAGCCTTCATTGTGAATGCCGCGCCGACCCATGTCGATCGCCTCGATCTGGCTCGGCGTCGAGGAGCGGATCGCCTCGTAATAGCTTTCGCAGATCATGAAATAGTCCTTCACGATCCGGCGGAAGGGCGTCAGCGACAGGATATGGGTTGCCACGCTGGCCCCTGCCTCGGTGGTGATCGCAAAGACGAGTTTCGAGTCGATCAGCGACAGGTTGAGCCGGTAGGGACCACCGGCGTGGCCTGCCGGCTCGAAAAAGTTCTCCTCGATCAGGTCGAAGATCGCAACCGCCCGCTCGTGCTCCACGTCTGGCGTTGAGCGGCCGATGGTATGGTCGAGCACGACATCGCAGAGGCGGTGGCTGCCTGTCATCCTTCCTCCCCGAGATTGAGGCGGATGGCAACCGAGCGCGCGTGGGCTTCCAGGCCCTCGGCACGGGCAAGCGCGATCGCTGCCGGCCCAAGATCACGCAACTGGTCGGAGCCGAGGCGCAGGATGGATGTGCGCTTCATATAGTCGAGCACGCCGAGGCCGGACGAGAACCGGGCCGAACGGGCCGTCGGCAGCACATGGTTGGAGCCGCCGACATAGTCGCCGATCACTTCCGGCGTATGGCGGCCGACGAAGATAGCGCCGGCATTGCGGATCTTCGGGATCATCGCGTCGGCATCGGCAAGGGCGAGTTCCAGATGTTCGGCCGCGATGCGATTGGCGAGCGGCACTGCCACCTCCAGATCGGGCACGAGGATGACCGCGCCGAAATCGCGCCAGCTCGCGCTTGCGGTTTCGGCGCGCGGCAATGTGCGCAACTGGCGCTCGACGGCCGCCTCGACCGCCGCGGCAAAGGACGCGTCGTCGGTGATCAGGATCGACTGGGCGCCGACGTCATGCTCGGCCTGGGCCAGAAGATCGGCAGCGATCCAGTCCGGATCGTTGTCGCGGTCGGCGATGACGAGCACTTCCGATGGGCCGGCGATCATGTCGATGCCGACGGTACCGAACACCTGGCGCTTGGCCGCGGCGACATAGGCATTGCCTGGTCCCATGATCTTGGCAACCGGCGCAATCGTCGCAGTGCCATAAGCCAAAGCCGCGATCGCCTGGGCGCCGCCGATGCGGTAGATTTCCTCGACGCCCGCCATGCGCGCAGCCGCAAGCACCGCCGGATTGATGACACCGCCATTGGCAGGCACCACCATGACGATGCGCTCGACACCCGCCACCTTCGCAGGGAGCGCATTCATCAGCACCGAGCTCGGATAGCTCGCCGTGCCGCCTGGCACATAGAGGCCGACGGCATCGATCGCGGTCCAGCGCGATCCGAGGCCGACGCCCATCGAATCCTCGTAGATATCGTCCTTTGGCCGCTGCCGCGCATGATGCGCCTCGATCCGGACCGCGGCGACCTTCAGCGCGCCGAGGACCTCGGAGGGAACCACCTCGATCGCCGCGTCGATCTCTTGCGGGGTCACGGCCATGCCGGTCACCGCAAAATCGAGGCCGTCGAATTTCCTCGTGTAATCGGCGAGCGCCGCATCGCCACGCATGCGCACCTCATCGATGATCGCCCGCACGGCCGCATTCACATCTTCCGAAACCTCCCGCTTGGTCGTCAGAAAGGCCGCGAACTGCTCTTCGAAGCTGGGCGTGAGATAGTCAAGGCGGATGGCCAATGGAAAGGTCCTTATGCGTGGTCGACAGAAGCGCGCGGCCCTGGACGGCCGGCGGGCAGGAGATCAGGCACCGGCGGGATGACGCGGCTTGAAACCGGTTTCCCATGCGCCACCGGTATCTGCAAGCTGTACCTCGATACATTCCACATCGAGCATGATTGAGGCATCGCCGGAAAGGACGAATTCGACGGTTCCATCCGGCCCCTCGCCGTTCTGCTCGAACTGGATCGCCAGCAGCGACAGCACCTTTTCATCGTCGCTGCGGTCAAAGCCGATGGAGCGGACGGCATTGACGCGCTTGAAGATAAGCGCGCTGCGGCGCCGCTCGAAGGACTTGCCCCGCCCTTCCACCGTTTCCCAGACGAAGCGGTTGATCACCAGAGACAACTGGCGGGAGCGCGGCGCATAGGCGAGACCCGATACCTTGAAGATCGCGTCCTGCACATGGGCGGAAACGATCGCGAGGTCCTCCTGATCCAGTCCCATCAGCTTCAATGCGTCCATGCCCGTCCATCCCTTCATCTGCCGCCAAAGGCGGCGTCCGTCATGACAAAGGACATAGGATGCCGCCGTCGAATCCGCAACAGCAAGAACCACGCGGGCAATGGATCAGTCGCTCACGCGCTCCACCTTGGCACCGCAGCGATTGAGCTTTTCTTCCAGCCGTTCGAAACCGCGGTCGAGGTGATAGACGCGCGACACCATGGTCTCGCCTTCCGCCACCAGGCCGGCGATGACCAGGGACACCGAGGCGCGCAGATCGGTCGCCATCACGGGCGCACCCTTCAGGCGCGCGACGCCCTCGATCTTGGCAGTCTGGCCCGACAGCGAGATTTTCGCGCCGAGGCGCGCCAGTTCCTGCACATGCATGAAACGGTTTTCGAAGATGGTCTCGGTGATGTGCGAAATACCGCTCGACCTGGTCATCAGGCCCATGAACTGCGCCTGCAGATCGGTGGGGAAGCCCGGGAAGGGATCGGTCACGACGTCCACGGGCTTGATGCCGCCGCCATTGCGCACGACACGAAGGCCCGTCTCCGTTTCGGAGATTTCGGCGCCGGCACGGCGGATGGCTTCAAGGGCTGTATCGAGCAGCGTGGCGTTCGTGCCCTCAAGCACGACATCGCCGCCGGTCATGGCAACGGCCATGGCATAGGTGCCGGTCTCGATGCGGTCCGGCAGCACCCGGTGGCGCGCGCCCGACAGCGAGGTGACACCTTCGATGGTGATCGTCGAAGTTCCCGCGCCGGTGATTTTCGCGCCCATCGCATTCAGGCAGCGGGCAAGATCGGCCACTTCCGGCTCGCGCGCGGCATTGCCGATCGTGGTTGTGCCATTGGCAAGCGTCGCTGCCATCATCATCACGTGGGTGGCGCCGACAGAGACCTTCGGGAACACGTAGCGCGCGCCGATCAGGCCGCCCTTCGGCGCCGTCGCATTGATATAGCCGCTGTCGATCTCGATCGTGGCGCCCAGCGCCGCCAGGCCCTCGATGAACAGATCGACCGGCCGCGTGCCGATGGCGCAGCCACCCGGCAGCGAGACGCGCGCCTTGCCTTCACGGGCCAGAAGCGGGCCGATCACCCAGAAGCTCGCCCGCATCTTCGACACCAGCTCATAAGGTGCGGTGGTATCGACGATGTTGCGGGAGGTGAAATGGATCGTGCGCGAATAGCCTTCGCTCTGGCGTTCGCGGCGGCCATTGACGGAGATGTCCGCACCGTGATTGCCGAGGATGCGGATCAGCTGCTCGACATCCGCAAGATGCGGGACATTCTCCAGCGTCAGCGTGTCATCCGTCAAAAGCGAGGCGATCATCAACGGCAAAGCGGCGTTCTTGGCGCCGGAAATCGGGATGATCCCGCGAAGTTCATTGCCGCCGGTAATTCTGATGCGATCCATGAGGTACCTTACGGGCGCCGCCCGCCTTTCCTGACATTCCGTTCTTGAGAGATTGGCGCCTCCATAAAGGAAGTGCCGTCAAATGAGAAGCAAATTGAAACGATGACGGCGAAGCACCCGAAGGGATGAAAACCGACATCTGCCACTGACGTGAAGTTGCCGCGGCGCCCCTCGATAGGACACGCCAAGCCTGAAACAATAACCCTGCCATCGCATGCGGATCCGCGTCCGATTCCGATCGATGGTGACAGCCGTCGATTATTCCGCAGATTCGTCCGATTTTGCGGCAGGGAGCCCGGATGTTTCATCGGCATCGCCAGACCGCCGCGCCCGGCCCTGCTGCTTGCGCCGCAACAGGTTTTCCCGCAGCGTCTTTGCCGCCCGCTCGCGGCGCGCCTCCGCCTGCCGCCGCGCCTCCTGGCCGCGCTCACCCTCGCCGGCGCCCTGCAGCTTGGTCTCGTTCTTCCGTTTCTGATCGTTTTCGTCTTGCATGACCGCTGAAATACCGCAAATCCGCACAGTCGGGAAGCATTGCCGCCGTTTCCTCCCAACCTGTCCAACGAAATATGAGATTTGCGGCTTGCGCTTCGCAACAAGCTATGGCAATAGGCCCTCGCTCGCGCCGGACAACACCGATCCGCCGCACGATGCTGCTATAGCTCAGGGGTAGAGCACTCCCTTGGTAAGGGAGAGGCCGAGAGTTCAAATCTCTCTAGCAGCACCAGTTTTCTCTCAACTTTTCAATACGTTATGCGGAACCAGCGAAGAAGCCGACCCGCATGAGACGGCATGAATGCGCGGAACATTCCATGAATTGCACGGCCTTGCACGGCTGAACCGTGCAAAAGCCGTGCACTTTGTTCTCATCTGTTCTCGTCGCGAGCCTGGCAAACAGTTGAACCTGATGGGACACGATCTCAATTTCTTAATGTGTCTCACTGTAGAGATTGCCCACAGTGCCCTGAGGGAACCTGCCGTGAAATTGTTCGACTGGCTGATAGGATATAAACCGGCGCCGAAGGGCGTGGGCCGCCAATCGACGGCAGCGCTTCGCAATGATCTCCTCGCCATCAATAGAAAGACTGCGCCGTTCATCATTCGTGACGGCAAGCCGGAAGGCGTCGATCTCGTCGCGGAATGGAAGATCGTTGATGCCCGCTGGTACGAACTATTCGCCAAAGCCGGGCTGCAAAGGGTGTTCAAGGTGTTGATGAAATTCGATGCTGCCGATTGCGAAGTCCGCGCCGTCGATCAGGAATGGTCTGTCGAATGGCGCGCCGGCGTGCCCGCGCTTGCGTTGAGCGCTGATGCGTTTCGCGGTCGAAAGTGGGAAAAAAGCTTCGGCATGGCCTTCGCCTTCAAGGAGGATTTGTCCTACGGCAAGGTTTACGAATATCGCTTCAATACCGCCGAAATAAAGACGCCCCTAATTGACGCCGCTCATCGGGCCGGCTGGGGTTGGAGAAGCGTAGCGTTCGGGAAGTTGTGAGCCAGCGTCTAAACCGCGCCATCCCGGCCGTCCTCGATTCCGGCGAGGTCAGCTACAATGGCCGTGTCTCGAAGCGAGGCGGCAAGATGACAAGAACCTATCTGTGAACGCAACAAGTTTTGCGCAACTGGTAAAACTACCAGTCGATCGTCAGGATTTTCTGAGCGTCCTGAGCGGGACCGGTTCGGTTTTGCGCACGCCGCCTCCCGCCTGCCTGCTTGACCGGCGAGAACCAGCAATGCCAGAGTAGTGATATCAATAAGTGGCGATCCAAGCAGAGGCGTATCCCTCGAATGTGCTTTCCTGCCTATAAGTCATCGATATCCTGCGTTGACCAATGTCTCAAAATTGCGTGCTTTGGTAGTAAATGGTAAAAGAATACGCGGCAAGCGCGGGGCGACTCGCCATCGCCCCTTGACCAAGTCGTTGATGACAGCGAGATTTCACGCACGTCTGCGTGGTCGAGCGGCATTGACGGTAACACTTTCCGCGATAGTTCTGAATTAACTGGCAGCTGGAATAACATGAGGCACCCAAATGTGATGCAATCTCAGGTAGATTCGTGCAAGTACTGCTTGGATGGTACACAACAGCAGGGAGAAGGCGAGAATGCGGGACGCTGATAGGACGTTGTCTGCTTCATCTTCGGTGGAACGTTATTCCTTCACGCAAAAAGACGAGCTCATCTCGCTCTACGACGAGAGCTTTCATCTGATCGATTGCTCGCCAAGGCACAGCAAAACATACATTATCGACTCTTTGGTCGACGCAACCCTGTGGCACGTCTATCCCGGGCTCCTGCCCCCCCAACCCAAGTCGGCTGTAGAACTCGTGCTTGCGAGCGGCGTGCCGCGGAACGTCGAAATTGCAGATGCAACAACCAGAGAGCGCCTCGCCCTGCTCATCTTTCGCACGGCCCGCGGCATCGGGGTCGTTGAAATGGAGGGCAACGCGACCTACCGCAAGGCGTCAAGCGACAGCGACCGGGCGCTTCTCCTTCATCAGGCAACCCATGATGTTCTGACGGGATTGCCAAACCGCCGTCAATTCAGCGATCAGTTGCGGGGCACTCTGCCAGTGCCGAACGGGGCGAAGCTGGCCCTCATGCAAATAGATCTTGATGATTTCAAACCGATCAATGACACGTTGGGCCATGGCGCGGGCGATGCCGTTCTCAAAATGGCGGCAGAGCGAATAAGGAACGTGCTTGGGGAGCGAGAAGTCGCCTACAGGCTGGCGGGCGACGAATTTGCCGTCATCCAGTGGAAAGTCGACCAGCCTGGAGAGGCGGAGCGCTTGGCTGATGCGGTCGTCAAGGCCTTCAAGGAGCCGTTCACGGTCGAGGGCATCAATGTCTTCGTCGGCGCAAGCGTCGGCATTGCCGTCGCCCCTGGCGATGGAAACGAGATCGAGCAGTTGATGAAGGCCGCTGACATTGCGCTCTACGCGGCAAAGAAAGATGGGCGCGGTCTCGCGAGGACGTTCAGCCGCGCCATGCTGATCGTCCTGGAGCAGCGCGAAATGTTGCGCCGCAGCTTGCGGACTGCGCTGCAAGACGGGCAGTTCTTCGTTGAGTACCAGCCACTCGTGAGATTGCCCTCTTCGATTGTAGGCTTTGAAGCGCTCTTGCGATGGCGTCATCCCATCGTGGGCCTGATCCCGCCGAGCGTCTTCATTCCCATGGCCGAGTCCGACGGCCTGATGAGCGAAATCGGGCAATGGGTGCTGGAGCAGGCCTGCCGAACGGCGACGACATGGCCCGCCCATTTCACGGTCGCCGTCAATCTTTCTTCGGCGGAGTTCTTGCGTGAAGGTTTGACGGATCGGGTCGCTCAGACACTCGATGCGGTCGGTCTGCGCGCCGATCGCCTCGAACTCGAAATCACCGAATCCGTGCTGCTGGAGCGAACGACGAACAATCTGGATAACCTCTATACGTTGAATGTACTCGGCGTTCAGATTTCACTCGATGATTTCGGAACCTATTATTCCTCTTTGAGCTACCTCAAGAATTTCCCTTTCGACACGATCAAGATCGACAAATATTTTATCAAGGATCTCGAGAGCGACGAGAAGAGCCAGACGATCGTCCGGTTTGTCATCGCACTCGCCCATGGCCTGGGAATGCGTGTTACCGCCGAGGGCGTGGAGACGCGAGGCCAAATAACATGGCTCCAGAAGGAGGGATGCGACCAGTTGCAAGGGTATTTCCTGGGCGTCCCGATGCCCGCGGCAGCGATCGACGAATTCCTTCGCCAGTCTTCGTTAGCACTTTAGTAGCAGGACTTGCAGCACCCTGCCGTCTGTGCGAGATCCGAGACTGGAAAACGGAGCCGGTGCGGCGGGTTCATATCCTGGCCGCACCTCGAGCGGGTTAGAAACCGGCGTGAGGGTATTGAAACGCCGCGGCAGAGTTCGACTCGTGGAGAAGGAAACGGCATGCATGTAGCCGAAAAAGAGCCGGAAGCAGCCTTCGAGCCCTTGCTTCAGCTTGAGATGGAGATGGGAACCTTTCTTTCGGATTGGCACCATTGCGATCAGTTGTCTACCTTCGTGGCCCGGATGATCAGTCACAACCGGACAGATCCTGTTCGCCATTCGAACTTCTTTTCATCGGCGCTCAACGAACTCCTGGAGGTCTTGTTTCGCGGTGGCTCTCCCGACGGTCAGATCGGCTGTGCAGTCTATCGGCACGGTCCGACGGAACGGGTGAAACTGACGTTCCCATGCCCTCCGCGCCAGCGGCATTTTCTGAATGAAGCTGTGGCGAAAGCGCGCCGGGGGGACGCACTTGCGCGCTATCTCGATTCCATTTCGACCGACCAGGCACCAACCCGGGATGCCGTTCTCCTGGACCTCACGATCAACTTCGACGCTCTGATTCACCTGGAAGACAGCGCTCCCTCGTCGATAACGCTCGTTGTGGATTTGCCGCTTGAAGGAATTGTGACTTGAGTTCGGTAAACCCTCCCGCTCCCTTCAGGGCAGAGTTCGACGCCAACAGCCAAGAGTTTTCTCTTGCCGGCGTGGTTCGACCGCGTTCGATCGACGAGATCGCAATGAGCATATCGATGCTGAAGGAGGCGATCGAAGAGGTGCGCGGCGTCCTCTACATCAATGTGAAGCGCCTCATTCAAATGAACAACACCGCTTTTCACGCCTTTGTGCGGGTGGTTCTCGATGCCTGCCGGGCGCGGTCGGATCTTCGCTTCGTGATCATCACCTCGAGCGTCGTCGGTTGGACCACACGGATGTTTGCACATCTGAACAAGCTCGAGCCGCAAATAACCGTCGAGGTCTACGACTCCAAATTCTACCCTGGCCAGAACTTCGTGGAAAACACGAGCTTTATTCCCATACTGCGCACGCAAACCAAGATGACGTGGCGCCACGAGCGCACAATCCTTCCTCGTCACGGCATGCGCCCCGGAATCGTGATGGCGGACATCTGCTGCGGTATCGGTGATTTCGCCGTGCTCGTCCAAAAGGAGTTCCAGCCGGCGCGAATTGTGGCGCTCGATCATTCGAGGGCAAGTCTTGCTTATGCGCGCGACGTGGCAGCCGGTTTCGGTATCACCGATATCGAATATACCTATGGCGACGCATCCGAGATGTTGCTCGAGGACAATCAGTTCGACTTGGTGAGCTGCCGTCATTCGCTGCAGATATTCAATCGGCCAGACGTGCTGCTCGGGGAGCTTTACAGGATTTGCAAGCCCGGCGGGCGGGTGTACGTAACCAACGAGAAAAACTCGCATTGTCTCGGCGAGCCTCGATCACAGAGCATTCAATGGACGTATAACGAGGTCGCGAAACTGTTCAGCCATTTCGAAATGGATGTGGAGCTAGGCCCCAAAAGCCGCCGGTATCTCGCCGACGCCGGCTTCGAAGACATCATCGTCGAGTCATTCATGGTCACCAATCTGGACGGCGACCCGCGGGACTTCGCCGACGTCATCATGGCCTGGGAAAATGTCTATGCCGGCGAAATGGCCGTGAAGCGTGGAGATGGTGCTGAATTCATTCAGCGCTTCCGCCAAGGTTTCCAGGACCATATCTTCGCTGCCCTCCATCCCAAAGGCTATGCCGGCTGGCCGATCTGGGTGGCGTCGGGACGTAAGCCTCAATGAACGCACCTCTGCACCACACCCCCCGTCTTGGCCTGCGCTCATTCCGCGCCAAGTTCGTCCTTGTCGTTGGCGGCGCCGTGCTGTTCGATCTGCTCGTCAGTGGCGGCCTTGCACTCTGGAACGTCCAGAGGCTCTCGCGCGATGCCACGGCGGAGGTGGGCCAAGGGTTGGAACGGGCCAACCAGGACTACATCCGCTCCTACGCGGAAACGACAGCGGCCCGCGTCAATCTGCTGCTGGCTCAGGTCCATTCCGATGTCGGCACTCTGGCCGGCGTCCTGCAGGCGCAGATCGACCATCCGGCAAGGGAGGCCCAGATCGGGGAAGCGATGGTCCGCGGCGCCCCCGAAGCGGTTAACGTCGTCTATGATGAGAAGGGGCGATGGGCGCAGAATCGACCTGGACCTCTCTCCGTTGTCAGCGTCTGGGGATATCTTCTCGATTCAAATCATAAGCCGCTTCCCAAAGTTCAGGCGGAGATCGAAAACAGCGCCGTCCTGGACCTCGTCGCGCCGAGCCTGCTGGCAAACGGTCAATCGAAGCTGCAGATGTATTATATAGGCCCGAGGGAACGGCCGATCTTCAGGACAGCGCCTTATACGAATCAGGCCCAGACGTTCGACAGGCTCTATCCGGGGCACAACGAGGCGGACTTCTGGACCTTCTTCTTCCCGGGTCTTTACGAGTCGTGGCAACAGTGGGCTCAGGATCCAGGCCTGCGCCCGGTAAGCAACGACATTACCCAAACGGCACCGTACACGGACGCGATCACCGGCAAGCTCATCGTCAGTTTCTTCCGGCCGCTGTGGACCGGCGATCGCAAGGGCGTGGCGGGTGCCGCCGGCGCGGATATTACGCTCGATCAGCTGGCCGAAATCGTCGAGAATGTCAAAGTGGCCGATAACGGTTTCGGTTTCCTGACGATGTCCGACGGCAATGTCGTCGCCATCAACCCGGTCGGAGAGAAGGTGATCGGTCTTCGGTCATCGAGCGCCGCGAACAGCGAAGGCGTGACCGGTCTCGACCGCTCTCTGCGCAGGAGCGCACAGCCGCAGATCGCGCAATTGCCGTTGGATCAGGACGGCTCATTGCAACACATAATGCTCGACGAAAACGGCGAGAAGGTACCCTACCTGGTCGTCTTGAAGCAGCTACAGCCGACAAACCTGTGGGGATCCGGCCCTGTTGGGCGCGAAACCATGTCGCTTGGCATCGTCGTGCCCGAACGCGAAATCTATGCCTCCCTGTTTGCTGCGCAGGCGAAAATCTCAGAGGCCACGAACCGGATCCTGGTCTACCAGATCCTGGCGCTGCTCGTATCTCTGCTTTTCGTGATTAGCGCGGTGTTCGCGATATCCAAGCGGATTACCGGCGGCATCAGCGCGCTCGCCGGTGCAGCCAAGCGCATTCAGCTCAAGGACTATTCCGTCAGGGTTGATATACCGAGCCGCGACGAGGTCGGCGAGGCCGGCGCCGCCTTCAATCGCATGGCGGAGCAGATCAGTTTTCATACCGAGAATCTTGAACAGCTGGTGGAGGATCGCACGCGGGAGATCGAAGAGGCGAACCTGCAGATCTCGGCATTGAACACGCAGTTGCGCAGCGAGAATTTGCGTCTCGGCGCGGAACTGGACGTCGCCCGCCGCATCCAGATGATGGTCCTGCCCAAGGCTGGCGAACTCCAGGAAATCAAGGACATGGAGATTGCAGCCTACATGCGGCCCGCCGATGAAGTCGGAGGCGACTACTATGATGTACTCAAAGATGGTGAGCGCCTGAAAATCGGCATCGGCGATGTCACCGGGCATGGCCTGGAGAGCGGCGTATTGATGTTGATGGTGCAGTCGGTTGCGCGGGCTCTGCAGGAAGCGGGCGACATGGACCCGTCGCAATTCCTCAATTCCGTAAACCGTGCCATCTACAAGAATATTGTCAGAACCAACACCAACAAGCATCTGTCCCTCGCCTTCCTGGACTATGAGGAAGGACGCCTGACGCTTTCCGGCCAGCACGAGGAGCTCATCGTGGTTCGGAAGTTCGGCCTGGTGGAGCGGATCGACACCCTTGATCTCGGTTTGCCGATTGGCCTGGAAGCGGATATCTCGGCATTCGTGGCCACTCGGGAAATCGCGTTCGGCCATGGTGATATGATCATTCTTCACACCGACGGTGTCACGGAAGCAGAGAACCGGGACGGCGAGCTTTTTGGCATAGAGCGGTTGTGCGAGAGCGCGCGGCGGCGATACGGGCGAAGCGCCGAAGACGTCAAATTGGGAATCATCGAGGATCTGATGGCACATATCGGCACACATAAGATTCACGACGATATCACTCTCGTTGTCATGAGACACAGGTGAGCGATGACGACCTTATATGGATTGGCAGACCTGACGATCGAAACGGGCGAACATGTCACACGACTTCGCCTGTTCGAAGGACCACTGGATCTCAGCTTCAAACACTGCGCGATCACGTCGGATTTTGTCGCAGAGTTCGTCGCCTTGCGCTACCGGGCGTCCCGCAGTCTCTACAGAGAGGTGCGCCACAACGTTGGCTACCTGACCAACGAGCTGATAGAAAATGCCGTGAAATTCCGTGTGGGCGGTGAAATTCTTGTGGAGGCCTCGATCGAGGCCAACACCTTTCGTACAAAGGTCTCCAATTTCATCGACAAGACAGCGGCCCAGCAGTTCCAACATTTGCTTTCAGAAATCACGACCGGCGATCCCGGAGACCTTCTTTTAGAACGGATCGAAGCGAATGCAATGCATGTGAGCACGACCACTTCAGGGCTTGGACTTCTGACGCTCATGAGCGATTATGGTGCTCACTTTGCGTGGGTTTTTGGTTCCAGGGAACAGGACAGCAAAATCCCGCTGGAAACCTATGCGTCTATCACGGTCCCCGACATCTCGAACTGATGGGCACACAACATGGAAATCAAGGACGAAGAATATCGCGTCTGGTCGGAAGACAAGGAAATCTACTTCGATGGGACCATGCGCCTGCAGGGCACGGAGGCTTATGCCCCAATTTTTGCCCTGGTCATGAGCGTTCTTGAGGGAGAGCCCGATCATGTCACCATAGACCTGACGGGGCTGCAGTTCCTCAATTCCTCCGGGATCAATTTGCTTGCCAAGCTCACCATCGAAGCGCGCAACAGACCGAGTGTCCATCTCACGGTCCGGGGAACGTCCGAGTTTCCGTGGCAATCAAAATCTCTGCCAAACCTCAAGAAGCTGCATCCCGGGATTGAACTTACGACGTTTTCGACGCCGTAGAATAGGTCGCACGCTCCAGTCCAGGGCAATCCAAAGACGGAGGCCGCGTCAGCGCGGTCAAGGCGTTCTTGACATTAACTCCGAATGAGAACATAACATGAACAAAAAGGAGTCGCGCGGCACGAGACAGGTGCAATGCGGTGCCGGCTCGACGTGATGGCAGATTGTGCGGCAAATTTGTGAGGTCAGTGATGCGCCATATCGATGAAATTACAGAGCGGACACAGGCGGTACTCGCTCAATCACGGGCCTTCAGGGAGCGCTCACGCGCGATGCGGGAAGAGCACAAGGCACTGATCGAGCGCGCTTCGATCAAATCCGGCCAGCTTCATTTCGTCTTTCCATCCCCAAACGCGGATAGCGCCAAACATTAGCGGTGAGGGCAAGGCGGACGTTTGCCGGCGCAGAGCACGCCGACACGAGCGGCAACCCAGCAATCGGAAAACATGAGCGTTTACGTGAAGCTGGCATGCGGGCCGGTTTGCCCCCACGGCATGCAGGTCGCGCTGGGCGTCACGCATTATGAGCGAACGACGATTCAAATAGAACCGGTTCCGTTTCGAAAGTAGGCCCGTTCGATGCGGAACAGTGAGCGTCACTATGGAGCAGGCGCCACGAACTCCTCATTTTCCTGAATACCACCACCCTTTATGCTTGCCGCCTACGGGACCGCCGAAGGTCGAACCTGCCAGCATCACCTGAGAGGCGACCAGCGCCTCTGACCGACGAAATCGCTGGGCAGCAGCGCCGTGCACGATTCATTTCACCGGGGAAGCGGCATCGCCCACGGAACCTAAATCCTTCTGCCGGACAGGTCGCCGAAAAACCATCATCAATACCCAGAGTGCTCTTTTTTCAACGAAACTATCCGCTGAATTCAGAATGTTAAGTCAGTCGCACCAAGGCAGGTGCATGTCGCTCCTGTGTCCTATGCCGCGGCAAATGCTGTCGTCTTCACAACGGTTACGGACTGTTTTCATAAGTGTCTGGGAGCGCATGTATGTTCGCGCTACAGGGTTGAAAGCTGAAAAACATGGGGTAAAAGGACACTAATATAGCTGGCTTCGAGGTGACGAGGGGTCGATCCGACGGGATCGGATAGAGAAGTTCCGATTGCTTTTTCGCGTGTCAGGTGCAATCAGCAGGATAACTCACAAGTTTAGAGCGTTCGATAAAATATGACAGTTGAAATCATAGGGCGTGCATGTCTCGCCCCCGGAGCCAATTCGCCGCAGGCACTGTTTCGAATTTTACGCGAGGGCAAATGCACCGTCACACGCGTACCTTCGGACCGTTGGGACCTTGCGCGCTTTTGGCATCCGGTTATCGGCAACCCGGGCAAGACCTATTCCTTTGCGGCCGGCGTGCTCGACAGCATCTATGATTTCGATCCGGCTGCCTTCGGCATGTCGCAGCGCGAGGCCATGTATATGGACCCGCAGCAGCGCGTCCTGTTGCAACTCGCCTGGCGCGCGCTGGAAGATGCCAATATCGCCGTTCCATCGCTGCATGGTGAGAATGTCGGCGTCTATATCGGTGCGTCCAGCCTCGACCATGCCAACCTGACCGTCGAGGATCCGGCCGCAGCCGGACCTTATTTCATGACCGGAAACACGCTTTCGATCGTTTCCAATCGCATTTCCCATATCTTTGGTCTCAGCGGCCCGAGCATGACGGTCGATACCGCCTGCTCCTCGTCGCTGGTGGCGCTCGACCAGGCGATGCGGGCGCTGAACACCGGTGAAATCGACACGGCGATCGTCGGCGGTGTCAATATTCTGGCGCACCCGCTGCCGTTCGTCGGCTTTGCCCAGGCGCGCATGCTGTCGCCCGAGGGCCTTTGCCGCGCATATGACAACGACGGTGCCGGTTATGTGCGCGCCGAAGGTGGCGTCGTCTTCATCCTGCGCCGCTCGGACAGAGCGCGTCAGGAAAAGGACCGCAGCTACGCCAAGATCGTGGCCACCGGCGTGAACTCCGCCGGCCGCACCAATGGCATTTCGCTGCCGTCTCGTGAGGCCCAGGCCAACCTGCTGCGCTCGATCTACGAGGGCAACAATATCGATGCCAACCAGGTCGCCTTCGTCGAAGGCCATGGCACCGGCACCAAGGTGGGCGATCCGGCGGAAGTCTGGTCGATCGGTACCGTCATCGGTGCCAATCGCCGTGCGCCGGTTCCGATCGGCTCGATCAAGTCGAATATCGGCCACACCGAGCCCGCCTCCGGTCTGTTCGGCATGCTCAAAGCGGTGATGGCGCTCGAGAACAACTATCTGCCCGCCTCGCTGCATTTCGAGACGCCGAACGACAACATCGACTTCGACGGACTGAACGTTCGCGTCACTGCAAACCCGATCGAACTGCTGCGCGGCAAGCGCGCACGCCTCGCCGGCATCAATTCCTTTGGTTTCGGCGGCGCCAATGCCCATGTCGTCATCAGCGACCCGGATCCGGTCCAGGACGAGCGCAACCGCAACAACGCCACCGGCCATGTGTTCATGGCAAGCGCCCACACCGTCAACAGCCTCGAAGAGCTGTTGAAATCCTACAAGTCGACCTTCGCCAAGGCTTCACCGGAAGAAGTTCGCTCCATTGTCGCCGCCTCCGGTGCCAACCGCACCCAGATGCGCTATCGTTTTGCCGCGCGCAGCGATCATCCGGAAGACATTGTCCGCGCCATCGCCAGCCACCTCGAAAAGCCCGCGTCCGACATCGGCGAAACTGGCGAAGCCGTGACGAAGGACGCGAAGGTTGCCTTCGTCTTCTCCGGCAACGGTTCGCAATGGGCCGGCATGGGCGTCGAAGCGTTCCGCGAAAATCTGCATTTCCGCCAGTGCTTCACCTCCGTCAGCGCGCTTTTCAAGTTCCATTCGGACATCGTGCTGACCGATCTGCTCACCGATCCGGATCTCGACAAGAAACTCGCCGACACCAAGGTTGCCCAGCCGCTGCTGTTCGCCGTTCAGGCGGCTCTGTCGGATTCGCTGGTTGCCATGGGCATCAAGCCAACAGCGGTTTTCGGCCATTCGGTCGGCGAAATCGCTGCAGCCTATGCCGCCGGCGCCCTTTCGCTCGTCGATGCGGTTGCGATCGTTGCCAAACGTTCGCTGCACCAGGATCTGCTCGCCGGTCAGGGCACCATGGCCGCCGTCATGCTTGGCGAAGAGGGAGCAAGCGCCTTCGCCAAGGCGCGCGGCCTCCAGCACGTGTGTGTCGCTGCGGTCAACGCCCATAATTCGGTGACCATTTCCGGTCCTGCGCACGAAGTCTCCGCTTTCCGCGACGCGGCGCGCAAAGCCAAGATTCCGGTCCAGATTCTCGACATCAACTATCCGTTCCACCACCCGATCATCGATCAGGCGAAGAAGGCGTTCCTCTCAGATATTCCGGACATTGCGCCGCGCAAATCAGAACTCGCCTATCTCTCCACCGTTACCGGCAGCAAGCTCGACGGCACGCAACTTGACCCCGACTACTGGTGGAAAAACGTCCGCGAACCGGTCCGTTTCCAGGCGGCAACGGAAGCTGCGATCGAACTCGGCTGCAGCCTGTTCATCGAAATCTCGCCGCGCCCGATCCTGTCGTCCTATCTGAAGGAAACGGTGAAGCAGTCCTCCGCCCCGGGCATGGTCGTGTCGACCCTGCTGCGCGACGCTGGTGAAAAGGGCCGGGATCCGATCTCGCGCGCCATGGCACGTGCCATCGCTCACGGTGCGGCCTTTGATGAAGCTCGCCTGTTCGGCAAGCGCAACGCCTTCGTCCGTCTGCCGAACCTCCCGTTCGAGCCGACGGAACTTCGTCCGGCGACGACCACCGATTCGACCGATCTGTTCGGTCGCGGCTCCAAGACGCCCTACACGCTGGCCGGCTGGCGCACCGATCTGAACGGCGGGAGCTGGAAGAACCATATCGACGCGCATCTGTTTCCGGATCTTGCGGAGCATGTCGTCGACGGCAAGGCCATCCTGCCGGGCAGCGGCTTCATCGAAATCGCCGTCTCCGCCGCGCAACAATATTACGGCACGCCGCACGTCGACATCACCAATCTGGAAATCGTGCGGCCGCTCGAGCTTGCCGACAACCGGATGATGGAACTGTCGACCATCCTCTCGCCCGAGACCGGGGATATCGAGATTCGCTCGCGCGAGCGGCTGTCGGAGGACGATTGGGCCGTGCACGCCGTGGCGCGCAGCCGCAAGCCCATTCCGTCTGATGAGCCCGCCTCCGGAAGCCTGTTCGCCGGCCTTGAGAAAACGGCGACCGTAACGCCTGCCAAGGCTTATGAAACCGCACGCCAGTTCGGCCTCGACTACGGTCCGCGGTTCCAACTGATGGCGCGTGCCGTCTCCTATGGCGACCGGTTCATCGATGTCGAGTTGAAGGAACCGGAAGAGGCGGGCCATCCCTTCGTTTCCTACAGCCTGAACCCGATTTCCGTCGATGCGACCTTCCATGGCCTGGTTGCGCTCTTCGACCGATTCACCGGCGAAGCCGGCGGTGCACCCTATATCCCGGTGCGTTTCGGGTCGGTGCGCGTGACCAATTCGGGCACGACCGTCAAGCGCGCACTGGTCGAGATCGAACGCATCAGCGCCAATTCGATCAAGGCGAAATTCCGCTTCTTCGGCAAGGGCGGCGAACTCATCGCCGCTTTCGACGATTGCCGGTTCCGCCGGACCTATCTGCGCCAGCACAAGACGCTGGACATGCTGTCCTTCCATTACGAGGCAGTTCCCTCGGACTGCGCCGCGCCGCTGGCGGCAACGCCGCGCAGCGCCCTGTCTCTTCCCTTGATCGCCGGTGCGGAAGGCGCCGGCATCGACAACACGACCTTGCTTTTCAACGCGGCGATCTATCGCGCCTGCCATGAAATAGCGCTCAAGCTCGGCAAGGGAACCTGCCTGATCGACACGCGGTCGCTGCCCGGTGATTTCGCCTTCCGGTGCTTCCTCGCCAACTGTCTCTATGTTCTGGAAGACGCAGGCCTGTGCGAACACAAGGGCGGCAGCTGGAAGATCGCGCCTGAGTTCTCGCTGCCCCCGGTCGGCGATATCCTGAAGGAACTCTACGGCGAACGCTCGGAACGCGCCGTCGAAGCCGTTTTAATCAACAATGCCTATGCCGAAGCATTGGACCGCATCGACAACCTGTTTGCCTCCGAAATATCGGACAACGAGGCCGATGTCGCGGCCAAGCCGCAAGGTTTCATCAGCGATGCGACGCTCGACCATCAGACGGTGCATTCCGAGTCGACGCGTCAAAGAATGGCTCTGGTCTTGTCCGCAGTCGAAAAAGCGCTTGCAGACGGCAAGGGCGACCTGCGGATCGTCGAGGCCGGTACGGTGTCCACCGGCTTTACCCGCCGTCTTGCCACGCTGGTTGCCAAGTACAACGCCTCGCTGCTCGTGGTCGAGCCGCGCGAAAATGCGCAGCGGAATCTCGAAATCGCATTCGAGGAAGACGCGCATGTGCGCGTCCTGAAGAAGGACGCTTTCGCGGCGCTTCCGGCCTTCGATCTCGTCGTCAGCGCATCCGACACGATTTTCACGCTGGTCGATGAAGATGTTGCCATTCGCAACGCGATGCGTGCCTGCCTCCAGGAAAACGGTGCCCTTGTCGCCGCAACCAATGCACCGACAGTCTTCAGCGACTTTGCCTTCGGAATGATCGACGGCTGGTTCGCCCGCACCCAGGCGGTGGAATTCCCGATCGGCAGGCTTCCCACCGCGACGCAATGGCAGAAATGCCTGAGCGATCTCGGACTGCGCAACATCTCTGTCGAAGACCATGAATTGTCGCATGGCAATATCACCGTTGTCGAAGCGCAGGGCGGCCAGTTTACCGACAGCGCGCCGGTGGCGGAGGTATCGGCTACGGAGGTCGCAAGCCCCGTGCTCGTCCTGCACGAAGGCAGTGTCGCGAGCCTTCACAGCATCCTGCCCTCGGGCAAGGACGCGATCCAGGCGCCTCTCATACCGGTTCAACTGACCGGTGATCTCGATGCCGACAAGGATAAAATCGCAGAAGCGATCGAGGGGCTCAACGAGAAGCCGGTGCGCGCCGTATACCTGTCATCGGCAACCGCCGGTGATCGGAGCCAGGATTCCGCAGTGCTGCAAAACCGGGTGCTGTCGCTGAGTGCTTTTGCCGAGGCACTGCGCCAGTATTATTCCAACGCCGAGCCGACCGCCGGACATCGTCCGCGCCTGGTCATCGCAGCTCCCGGCGGATCGCCGGTAGCTGCAGCCTCTCGCGCGAAGGATGAGCCGGGTTCGAGCATCAACAGCGGCCTGTGGGCATTTGCCCGCGTGTTGCAGAACGAATATGATTTCCTCGATATCCATTCGCTCGACTTCACCGGCGCCAAGGCTGGCACCGGCAATCAGCTTGCCACGGCAATCGCGATGCTGGCGGACGAAAGCGCCAACCGCGAATGGCTGCTCGACGGAACGACCGGAACTCTTTCGGAAATCCGCGCCGTTCCCGGCCCGGTCGACCGGAGCTTGCGCAAGACCAGCGCGTTCAAGGCGGCGACCATCCGCCAGCGTGTCAGCTCGCAGGTCGGCAGCATCGCCTGGGAAGAATGCGACATTCCGCAAGCAGGTCCCGGCGATGTCGTCGTTGAAGTTGCCGCCACCGGCTTGAATTTCCGCGACGTCATGTGGGCCATGGGCCTTCTGCCGGAAGAGGCACTCGAAGACGGTTTTGCCGGCGCGACGATCGGCATGGAACTGTCCGGCCATGTCGTGGCCATTGGCAGCGGCGTGACGGACCTCTCGGTCGGCGACGCCGTGATGGCGATCGCGCCAGCCGCGTTCTCCACCCATGCCGTCGTTTCACGCTCGGGGGTCGCAAAGCTGCCGGAGACCGTCAGCCCGGTGGCCGCCGCGACAGTGCCCGTCGCCTTCCTCACCGCCTATTATGCGATGGTGGAACTTGGCCGCATCCGCGCCGGAGAGACCATCCTCATCCACGGCGCTGCCGGTGGCGTGGGTCTGGCCGCATTGCAGGTGGCAAAGCTTGCCGGCGCCAAGGTTATCGCAACAGCTGGAACGCGCGAGAAGCGCCGCTTCGTGAAGATGCTCGGCGCCGACCATGTCTTCGATTCCCGCTCGCTCGCCTTTGTCAACGACATCCGTGGCGTGACCGGCGGCGAGGGTGTGGACCTCGTCCTGAACTCACTGTTCTCCGAAGCGATGGAACAGAGCCTGTCGCTGGTAAAACCGTTCGGCCGGTTCCTCGAACTGGGCAAGCGCGATTACTATGCCGACAGCAAGATCGGGCTCAGACCCTTCCGCCGTAACATCAGCTATTTCGGCATAGACGCCGACCAGCTGCTGGTCAACGCGCCTGATTTGACGAAGCGCATCTTCACCGAGATCGGAGCCCTGTTCGAAGAGGGCAAGCTCGTGCCCCTGCCCTACCGCGCCTTCGGTTTCGACGAGATCGGCAACGCCTTCCGCCTGATGCAGAATGCCGGCCATATCGGCAAGATCGTCGTCCTGCCACCCGTCGCCGGACGCGACGAAGTTGCCAACCGGCCGGCACGCCGCATGTCGGTCGATAGCCAGGGCGTTCATCTGGTCGTCGGGGGCATCGGCGGTTTCGGCCTTGCCGCCGCAAACTGGCTGGTGGACAAGGGCGCGCGCAATATCGCGCTCGCCACGCGCCGCGGCGTTGCGGATATCGAAACGCTGGAAGCGATCAAGCGCTGGGAGAACAAGGGCGTTTCGGCGACCGTTCACGCCTGCGACGTCACCGAAGAGGCGGCAGCGGACGAACTGCTGAAGACGCTGCGACAGATCGGCCCCTTAAAAACCGTCGTTCACGCCGCCATGGTGCTGGATGACGCGCTGATCAACAATCTCAGCCGAGAGCGCAACCGCCCGGTCATCGACGTGAAGGCCAAGGGCGCCGCAGTTCTCGACAAGCTGACGCGCTCCGATACGCTTGAACATTTCATCCTGTTCTCGTCGGCTACGACGCTGGTTGGCAATCCCGGGCAGGCCAATTACGTGGCTGCCAACGGCTATCTCGAAGGCCTAGCTCGCGCGCGTCGGCTTGAAGGCCTGCCGGGCTTGGCCATCGGCTTCGGTGCGATCGCCGACAAGGGCTATTTGGCGCAGAACACCGACGTCAACGATCTCTTGTCCAAGCGCATCGGCAAGACGGCGTTGAAGGCGCAGGCCGCACTCGACCAGGTCGAGAGCTACATCCGCTCCGATGCTGGCACGGTCGATGCGGCCGTTGCCATGATCTCGGAGCTCGATTGGGCAGCGGCGCGCAACCTGCCGGTTGTTCGCAACACCCTGTTCGAGGTCATCCTGCGGACGGCCGACCAGCATTCGGCCGGTAGCGACGGCCAGACGATGGATCTCGTCGCGATGATCGAAGGCAAATCGCCGCAGGAAGCCGAAGACATCCTTTATGATCTGGTGGCTGGCGAAATCGCTGCTATCCTTCGCGTCTCGAAGGATACGATCTCACGCTCCAAGGTCCTCAAGGAAATCGGCCTCGACAGTCTGATGGCGGTGGAGCTCGGAATCAGCTTCCAGCAGAACACCGGCTTCGACATGCCGCTGAGCGGTGTGGCTGACAACACGACCGTCGGCGACGTCGCGCGCAAGCTCTATGACAAGGTCAGCAAGCGTGATCACGGCAGCGAAGACGACAACGAGCCAGCAGACAACAAGATCGTCAGCGATCTCGCCCAACGCCACACCGGCAACGGTACCGGCACTGGCACGGAGAAGGCAGCGAGCCAATGAGCAAGAACGAGGAACGTCACAGCGTTTCGAAGATGAGCAGCAGCCTGAAGGAAAATCTGCTGGACCGGATGCGCAACACGCACCAGTCTTCGGAAAAAAACCGCATGGCTCGCTTCGAGCGCGACGTTCCTCCGCCAGTCCGGCGCAAGCAGACCAAATTCGAGGATCTGCCGGAATACAAGCAGGTTGTGACGCAGAAGGCTGCGAGCGATCAGCTCGGCATCGCCAACCCGTTCTACCGGGCGCATCAGACGGCGGCCGGAGCGACGACGGTGATCGACGGCCGCAAGCTGATCAACTTCGCTTCTTATGATTATCTCGGCCTCAACCGGCATCCGCACGTGCTCTCGCAAGCGCACGATACGATCAATTCCTTCGGCATCTCCGCATCGGCGAGCCGCCTAGTGGCGGGCGAGCGCCCGGTTCATGCCGAACTGGAAGAGCGCATCGCCGCCTTCTACGGCGTGGAGGCATCCGTCTGCTTCGTCAGCGGCTACCTCACCAATGTCGCGGCGATCAGTTGCCTGATGGGGCCGAAGGACCTCGTGGTCCACGACGAATTCATCCACAACAGCGCGCTTGCCGGCATCAAGCTGTCGGGCGCGACGCGGCGGCTGTTCAAACACAATGATGCGAGTGACCTCGAGCATGTGCTGCGCACCGTTGCGGGTGACTATCGCCACATCCTGGTGATCGTCGAAGGCATCTATTCGATGGACGGCGACATCGCCAATCTGCCGGCGATCATGAAGCTGAAGGCGGAATATGGTTTTTGGCTGATGGTCGACGAAGCCCATTCGCTCGGCATTCTCGGCCGCCGCGGCCGCGGCACGTTCGAACATTTCGGCATCGACCCGCGCGAAGTCGATATCTGGATGGGCACGCTCTCCAAGACGACATCGAGCTGCGGCGGCTATATCGCCGGAAGTGCAGCGCTCGCTGCCGTTCTCAAGGCGAGCGCCGGCGGTTTCGTCTACAGCGTCGGGCTTGCTCCTGTCCTGACAGCCTCCGCGATTGCAAGTCTCGACATTCTGGAAAACGAGCCAGAACGTGCGGCTGCATTGAAACGCAACGGCGCGCTGTTCCTGAAGCTCGCGCAGGAAGCCGGTCTCGATACCGGCCTCAGCGGCGGCTTTTCCGTCGTACCGGTTCTCGTTGGTGATTCGCTGCGCGCCGTGCAACTTTCCAACGATCTCCACGCCGCCGGCGTCAACGCGCTGCCGATCATTCACCCGGCCGTACCGGAAGGCCTGGCGCGCCTGCGCTTCTTCATCACCAGCGAGCACACCGAGGAGCAGATTCGCCAAACGGTGACACTGACGGCGGAGAAGCTGAAGGATCTCACCGAGCGGAATTTCGGTCTCGCTTCGATCGATATCCAGCAGATGATGAAGATGCTCTCCTCCCGGTGAACTGGGCAAAACTCAAATCAACCACCGAAATTTCCCGGGCCGGTCTTGCAGCATGACTCATGTGATCATTACAGGCGGCTCAAGCGGGATCGGTCTGGCACTGGCCCGGATTTACTCTTTGCGGGGAGCGCGGATATCCCTTCTCGCAAGAACACTGCGTCTGCTTGAGGCGGCTCGCGCTGAACTCGCCAAGAGCGGCAACGCCGACGCAATCCGTATCGAAAGCGCTGATGTCGCCGACGAAGGCCAGACCGAGACTGCAATCGCCCGGTGCGAAGAAGCCTTCGGCCCCTGCGATATCCTCATCGCCTGCGCCGGCATCGTTGAACCGGGGCTGTTTGACGTGGTTTCGACGGCAGCCTTCGAACGCCAGCTCCGGACCAATCTGTTCGGCAGCATCCATGCAGTGCGCTCGGTCTATGCCGGGATGAAGCAGCGCCGCACCGGCAGGATCATGCTGGTCTCCTCAGGCGCCGGCCTGATCGGCATCTATGGTTATACCGGCTATTCCGCCTCGAAATTCGCCCTGCATGGCTTTGCAGAGGCTCTTCGTTCGGAAGCCCGACCACACGGCGTGAAAATCTCCGTCTGTTTCCCGCCGGATACGCAAACGCCGCAGTTCGCACGCGAATTGGAGCACCGCCCGCTTGAGGCAACCGTGATCATGGGGCGGGTCGCGCCATGGACGCCGGACGCCGTGGCAGGCCGCATCGCCCGCGCGATCGACAGAGGCGATTTCGAGGTGTTCTTCGGCTGGACGCTCTGGGCCCTCGGCCGCTTCGGCTCGACGGTAAAGCCCTTTCTCAACTGGTGGTTCGACCGTGCCATCCTGCGCAGCAGCGGGTGAGCAAGCAGAAGCCTGCTTGTATATGCCGACAATAGGATTTAAGTGTCGCTCTGTCGCGGCGGAGCAGGATAGGCCGGCCGCGCATAATAGATCGCGAAGGTATCCGTTTGGCGTTGACGTCGTTTCATATACATGACTATCCGCTGACGCTGACCGTTTTTTGCTACGCCTTGTCCTGCGCTGTCATCCTGTTCACAGACAAATTTGCGCTGCCCAAACGCCAACGCAAGAAAAACCGGCCGCCCTTCAGCCGCCGGCGCGCGACCATGGATATCCTTGCGCGGCTTCCGATCATTGCTCTTGTCTTTGCGGGTTTCTTTGCAATTTCCTGGCGTCCGCTTTATGCCGGCGCCGGCGCCATGAGCTTCTTCGTCATCTTCACCGGCATATCGCGCGCGAAGTTCAAATTCATTCGCGAGCCCCTGGTTTTCTCCGACATCGCGCTGGTCGCCGACGTCTTCAAATACAAATCGATCTTCTATGCGAACTCGCTGAACATCGTGTTCTGGACGGTCGCCTTCCTCTATGTGTTCGGCGTCTCCGGTCTCTATATGTATTTCGAGCCGAGCATTCTGCCGTCAAACGGAAAGCTCTTCTGGATCATCGTCATGATCCTCGTCGCGGATTTGCCGTGGCTCCTCCTGTTCTACGGCCCGGTCAACCGGCCGGTCGCGGACTTCGTCCAGCACCTCGTCGGCAAGCCGAACGTCAAGGTCAGCACCGTCCGCTTCGGCACCTTTGCTTCGGTGGTGTTTCATTTCATCATCTGGCTCGGCCGTCGGCGCGAAAAGATCATTGCAGACCTTTCCGAACGCTTCTTTGCCGCCGTCCAGGACCTGATCGGGCATGACGCTGACAACAAGGCGCCGCTCATTGTCGTCTGGCAGTCGGAATCCTTCATCGACATGCGGCACTGCGGCGTCGTCCAAGTCAAACTGCCAACCATCGACCGCCTGCAGAAGCTCGCCGTGCAATGGGGCCGCCTCGCGACCGTCTTCGAAGGAGGATATACGCTGCGAACGGAGTTCGCCGTGCTGAGCGGGCTCGTTCCGGACGATCTTCACATCGATGCCAGCTACCCCTATCTGCGGGCGAGCCACTATACGAATGTCGTCTGGCCGACGAAACTGAAGAACGCAGGCTGGGGCACGCATTTCATGCATCCCTATGACCGGACGTTCTTCCTTCGCCACAAGGCGATGCCGCAGCTCGGCTTCGAGAAGATGACCATGCTCGACGAATTCGACCATGACCCGGCACGGGATGGCCCGTATGTCTCGGACGCGGCACTGACACGCAAAGTCATCAAGGATGTCGAAAAACAGGGCGACGCCAAGGGAAGATTCGTCTTCGTCGCCTCAATGGCCAACCACGGACCGTGGGAGCCCAACCGTGTCGAAGGAAAGACCGATCCCGTCGAGATCTATCTTGAAATCCTGCAGCAGTCGGACAAGGCGCTCGGCGAGCTGGTGGATCATCTGAACAAGCTCGACCGGCCCGTATGGCTGGTGTTTTACGGCGACCATGCGCCGCTGCTCAAATCCTTTGCCGATCCCTTCCCCGATCCTCGCACGGACTATTTCATCGTTCCCCTGGCTGCGGCCCGCAAGCCGCATCACAGCCCCGCGCCCTCCCGCGACGAGGCGCCATGGAAGCTGCTGGAGGCCATGCTCCGGCACGCCAAGCTCCACAAAGACGAGTTGCAATAGTGGCGGCGCCCGGTGTTGAAAGTCGCTGACGATGGGTTCGCAACAATCGTCGACGCGTGTCTTCCTTTTCCTGCAAGGGCCATCATCGCCGATCTTCGCGAAGATCGCGGCGCGGCTGGAAGCAAGCGGACATCGCTGCCTGCGGATCAACCTCAATGCCGGCGACCAGATCTTCTGGCGGCGGAAAGGCAGTTACAACTACCGGGGCCGCGGCGGCGAGGCTTGGCGTGCCTATGCCGGTTCGTTCATGGACCGCCACGCGATCACCGACCTCATCCTGCTGGGCGAGGAGCGACCCTACCATCAGCTTGCGATCGCAGCGGCACGGGAACGCAACATTGCGGTGTCGGTCATCGAGATGGGTTACCTGAGGCCTGACTGGCTGACCCTTGAACGCGGCGGCATGTCATCCAACTCGCATTTTCCGGCCGATGCACAGCAGATCATCGACGCGGCACGCACCCTGCCCGAACCGGATTGGAAACGACACTATACGCAGAGCTTCCTTGCCGAAGCCACTTATGACCTGCTCTACAATCTGCCGAACGTTTTCCTGTGGTTCCTCTTCCCGCATTATCGCCGCCACGCTCTCTTCCATCCACTTGCCGAATATGCAGGCTGGGTGATGCGTCTGGCGGGCGGCGGGCGACGGGAGAGGGAAGCAAGCCAGCTTGTCGACCGCTGTCTGGAAAGTGAAGCACCCCTCTTCATCTATCCGCTGCAATTGCAAACTGATTTTCAGCTGCGCGCGCACTCGCCCTACAACGACCAGCGCGAGGCCATCAGCCAGATTCTGACATCCTTTGCCCGCCACGCAGCGCCCGATACCCAACTCCTCGTCAAGATCCATCCGCTCGACAACGGCCTCATCAACTGGCGAAAGCATGTGGTCGATCTGGCTGCCCAGCTCGACGTCGGGGAGCGTGTTCATGTGCTCGACGGCGGTGATCTGAATGCGCTGCTGGAAAGAGCTCTGGGAACCGTTACGGTCAATTCCACCGTCGGCCTGCATGCCCTGCAGCTCGGAAAGCCCGTGAAAGTGCTTGGGGCGGCCGTATTCGATATCGCCAGGCTTAGCGACCAGGCGCCGCTCGAGCAGTTCTGGAACACGCCCAGGCCACCGGAAGCCTCCCTGCAGTCAGCGTTTTTTCGCCTGCTTGCAGCGACAATCCAGGTCCGCGGCAATTTCTATTCAGCCGCGGGCACCGATGCCGGCGCAACCGCGATCGCCGAACGGCTGCACAATCGGTCAGTCAACCAGCCCGGTGCTTTTGTCGATCCGCCGCCGAGAAAAAAACCAGCGAAAATTATGCTTCGTCGTCGCTGACAGCCTCGACAACCCGAATGTCGGGCGCTCACAAGCGAAGCGCAGGACACAGCGGGTCATTTGTCGAAGGGATACAGAATTCGCCCAATCAATCTGAATTTCGGATTCGATAATTCCCGAAAGAACAGGATCGGATCTTCCCTATAATCCCGCGCATCGCGCGTGTGGCCGATCCTGGCAATCACCGGTGACAAGAGCGGCGTCAGCACATGACGCCAGCCAAGAACACCATAGGGGCCCCAGGGCCGCCACCGCGGCCCGGACAAGCGCGGTTCGGAAAGAACCTCCCCAGCGGAAAAATATCCCAGAATCTCCTCGACCGTTTCCTCGAAGGAAACCTCCCTGCCCGTGCGAGGGTCGAAATAACGCGGATAGAGGAGATAGGCGCCAGCAAACAATGCCTCGATCGATAGGCGCCGCCCGCGGCGCGGATTGGGCTGGCGATCGTCCGTCAGCCCCCAGCCGGCGTAAAATGGGCAGCCGTATGCGGTGACCTTTACCCCTCGCAACAGGGCCTCGAAGCCTGCGAGCGAGGTGATCGTATAGACATGATCGATTGTTTCGAAGGCCTGCGCCATGCCCAAGGGCTGGGCCAGGATGTGACAGAGATGCCGTACATCTTCCGGATTCGACTGCGCGAGACGAACACGGTTCAGGATGTCAGGATGCGGCTTGTAGATGATCTGGGCGCCGGGATTTTCCTGCGCTACGAGACGGACAAGATCGCTATTGGTTATCGGCGGCAGGCAGCCGTACTGGATAGAGGCATCGTCCTCGACCTGGCCGATCACCAGCACCCGCTTGCCGGACTTTGGACCATAGAGATTCTCGATGTCCGTTTTCGTCCCGCTATTGTACTTGCTGACGCCCGTTTCCAGGAGAAGACGAATGCCCGCCGCTGCGCGTCGCAGAAGAGCGGGAGAGCCGTCGAAATCGTAGGTGGCGAGCAACCGCTCCAGATCTGACGGTGTCCGGCAATCGAAATAGGCTGTTCCCGCATCGAGTGCCAACGACAGCGGTGGCGTCCGGCTGGCATTGGCCTCAATTGAACGAATGAACCCGTCCTCGATGACAAAGACCGGGATACCGTGTTCTTCCGCAAAGGCCCGCAAGCCCTCCGGCACCTTCAGGCCCCAGACAAAAATCTGCGGACTGTCCGCCTGCAGGATTCGTGCTGCCCACTCCTTCTGGAAGTCTTTTTCCCGCGCGTACATGGGAACGAAGGTGAAATCGCGATCTGGGAAATAGAGCTGGAAAACGCCCCGCTTCCAGTCCTGGATTTGAAAGGCAAAGGTTGGAATTGCATCGCGTGGAGCAATCGACGCCTCCGGCAGCTGACCGATTGCCCGGTCCGCCGGTCCAGGAGGGAAGGATTGATGCCGTTCAGACAAGGATATCTGCTCGCAAATTATCCCCATTCAATATGGAGAGCTGCGCTCTCATGTTACCCGCCGTTGAACGAACCCATTGAGGCCAGCACTAATGATCTGCCTAGGCTCCACGCACTGCTTACGCAACGCCGGCGCGGAGCAAGTCGTGGACGTTCAATATGCCGCTCGGGACCCCGAGGTCATCGACCAGAAACAACACGGTGACTTTCTGCGCCTGCATGAATTCCATCGCCGCACTGGCCAGAGCGCTGCCCTTGATGACCCGCGGATGATGCGACATCACCGTATCGACCGTTTCAAGCAATAGATCGTGAGACATATGCCGGCGCAAGTCGCCGTCCGTGATCACGCCGACCAGCTTTCCCGCTTCGTCGGTGATGCCCACGACACCAAACCCCTTGGATGACATCTGGATTACCGCATCACCCATGGGACTGCCGAGCGGCAAGAGGGGGATCGCCTCGCCCGCATGCGCAAGCTCCTGCACCAGAAGCAGTTGCGAGCCCAGTTTGCCGCCCGGATGAAACGTCTTGAAGTCTTGCGCCGAAAAGCCGCGGCGCTCGAGAAGCGCGATTGCCAGCGCATCGCCGACAGCCAGTTGCAGCATAGCCGACGTCGTCGGCGCCAGCCCGTGCGGGCAGGCTTCCTGTACCTTCGGCAGTGTGATAGCAACGCTGGAATTACGCGCCAGCAGGCTTTCGGAATTGGATGTTACCGACACGATCGGAACGTTGAAGCGCTTGGCATAGGTCAGCATGTTCCCAAGCTCGACAGTCTCGCCCGACCAGGAAAGCAGAATGAGCAGGTCTTCCGACGTGATCATGCCGAGATCGCCGTGGCTCGCTTCCGTCGGGTGCACGAAATAGGCCGAGGTTCCGGTAGAAGCCATCGTCGCAGCGATCTTGCGGCCGATATGCCCACTTTTCCCGACCCCGGACACGACGACACGGCCGTTGCGACGGGCGATCAGCTCAACGGCATCGACCAGAGTGCGCGCAAGGACTTCGTCGGCAGCAAAGCAAGCGGCAAGCGCATTGATACCATCAACGGCAGTGGCGATGGACCGTCCGATCGATTCGGCGACAGCGCGTTCTTTCGGACCAGTCACGTCAACTTGCCTGAGACCCATTATCAACGCTCCAAGACTAAAAAGTAAGCATCGGTTATATCGAGAGCGCTCTCAGATCAAATCAAATTGGCCAAATCATGCCCTTTTCCCGCAATTTCGGCAGAATACAGCGGGAAACCGAGGAACGTTGACTTTCAGCCTCAGCTTGCGCGCTTCGCAACGAGCTCGTCTTCCGGGAGAATCGGTTGACCCGGATTGTTGACGAAGTCTTCCAGCGTCATCGTGTCGAGAATATCGGCGATGGCATCGCGGACCGTGGTCATCGACCGGCGGACCTCGCAGGTATCCGGATCACTACAGTCGTCACAGACTTCATAAGCTGTGCGGCTGGCACAGCGGATCGGAGCCAGCGGGCCATCCAGCGTGCGCACGACCTGTCCGATGCGGATTTCCGAAGCGGGGCGCGACAGCGAGTAACCGCCGCCCGGTCCCTTCTTTGAGCGCAGGATACCAGCGTTCCTGAGCTCCAGGAGAATGGTATCGAGAAACTTCTTCGGGATATTGTTGCGGCTTGCAATTTCGGTAATGAAGGCGGTCTCGCCCGGATCGAGCCGGGCCAGATCGACCAAGGCCTTCAATCCGTATTTTCCCTTTTTCGTCAGCATCGCGGTTCGCTCTGTTCACAGACAGGCACTGAAACCGGCGCCTGTCTGCTGATTGTCATCACATAACTCGGCATATCACATGAGAAGCCGTGCCAATATACCGATTTAGTGAAAAGATAGCCAATCTGCGGTTTTCACGCAGATTTATCTCCTAGGCGACGGCATAGGCGCCCGATATGCCGGAAGATTGTGATACAGGCTGCCGCCCGCGCTGCGCAGCCATCAGATTGCGGACCGCTGCTCTTGCCTCGTCGGCCGAGCGGAAGTGCCGCGAATCCAGGTCCCAGACATGGTATTTCACGGCGACGAACTTCAGCCGGCCAGCATCCGGGACGACGACACCGACGGCTTCTCCGCCGAATTCTATAACCTGCTTGTTCATGGAATAACGCTCCTTCCGCGCCCAGGCGCGGATCATTCAAAATCGTGCACAAATTCAAAGAAGGACTGACTGGTTTCACATTCGCCGCAGAGGGCGGATGCAGAGGTCTTTCGTTGCGCGACAATAGGAACGCGTGCCTTGGAAGGCGGCGATGCGGGCATTGGCAAACATGGCTCTCTCCTTCGGCTAGGACCCGGTTGGCGTGTTTTCCGGGCAAGTTACAGACGCCCGCTTCGGTTCAACCGACAGCGGATGATCACAAAGTAGAATAGACCACCAATTTAGTCAATTAAAATTGGTGGGTTTCGGAAAATAATACTCTTTCGTTCGCCATTTCCATCACATGCAGCAAATCTTGTTCAAAAACTGCCCCATTGAAGAATGGAAATCTAACCTCAGAGCATTTCTCCCGCCCATTCGTGGAGACTATGTAGGCCCTCGATGGGACAAAAAAAGGGCAGCCGGGGCCGCCCTTTTGATTTTTCCGGTTCAGAGCGATCAACTCTTCGCAGTTTCGATCCCTGGCGCGCGCGTCGCTTCGCGATCCTTCCACCAGCGGCTGAGGAAGAGCAGGATCGGGCCGCCGATATAGATCGACGAGGTCGTGGCCACGATCACGCCGAAGATCATCGGCCAGGCAAAGCTCTTGACGGCGTCGCCGCCCCAGATCGCCATCGGCACCAGCGACAGCGCCGTCGCCATCGAGGTGAAGATGCATCGCGCGATCACCTGGTTGATCGACATGTCGATCAGGTCGGAGAACGGCATCGACTTGTACTTGCGCAGGTTTTCACGCATGCGGTCGTAGACCACCACCTTGTCGTTCACCGAATAGCCGATCATCGTCAGAAGGGCGGCGATGGCCGTCAGGTTGAAGTCGATCCCGGTCAGCGCAAAGAAGCCGATCGTCTTGGTGATGTCGAGAAGCAGCACCGCGATGGCGCCGACGGCGAAGTGCCATTCGAACCGCCACCAGATGTAGAACAGGATCGCCAACATCGCGAGCGCGACGGCGAGGAAGCCCGAACGGGCCAGTTCCGCCGAGATCGTTGGGCCGACGACTTCGGTGCGCTCGAAGCTTGCATCTGGCACGACCTTGGCGACCGTATCCTTGATCTTGTTGAGGGCAACCGTCTGCTCCTGCTCGCCGCCAGGCTGACGCTGGACGCGGATCAGGACCGAGGTCCCTTGTCCAAATTCCTGCAGGGCGACTTCGCCGATATTGAGCCCTTCGAGCTCATGACGCAGGGTTGCCAGTTCCAGCTTGGTCTTCGAGGTGGTTTCCACCTGGATACCACCGGCGAAGTCGATGCCGTAGTTGAGGCCGGGCGTGAAGAACAGGACGACCGAGCTGACCGACAGGAACGCCGACATGCCGATGGCGACGTAGCGGCCCTTCATGAAGGAAATCTTCGGCAGATGCGGTACGCCGCCGAACAGCGACGGGATCTCGAGCTTCTTCATCTTCCGGCGCACGACGACTTCGCGCATCAGGAGGCGAACAACGGTCACCGACGTGAACATCGAGATGACGATGCCGAGCATCATGGTGACGGCAAAGCCGCGAACCGGACCGGTGCCGAACATGAAGAGCAGGATGGTGCCCGAAAGCGTCGTGACGTTACTGTCGATGATGGTCGCATAGGCCTTGTTGAAGCCGATATCGAGCGCCTTCATCGCCCCTGCCCCGCCTTCCGTTTCCTCTCGGATACGGGCGTTGATCAGGATGTTGGCGTCAACCGCCATACCGATACCGAGAATGATACCGGCGATACCGGGCAGTGTCAGCGTCGAACCGAGCATGCCGAGCACGCCGATGGTCAGGACGGTGTGCAGCAGCAGACCGACATTGGCGATCATGCCCCAGGCACCGTAGAGGATGACCATCAGCGAGACAACGAGCGCAAAACCGGCAAGACCGGTATAGATGCCCATGCGGATCGAATCCGAGCCGAGGTTCGGACCGACGGAGCGCTCTTCGATGATGGTGAGCGGCGCCGGCAGGGCCCCGGAGCGCAACAGTGCCGAGAGAACGGTTGCTTCCTGGGCGGTGAAATTGCCGCTGATCTGGCCCTGGCCGCCCGGGATCGGTTCGTTGATGCGCGGCGCCGTCAGGACCTTGCCGTCAAGCACGATCGCGAAAGGCAGGCCGACATTGTCGCGGGTGATTTCGGCGAACTGCCGCGCACCCTGGCTGTCGAACGTGAAGGAAACGATCGGTTCGTTGGTCTGCTGGTTGAATCCGGCCTTGGCATCGGCAAGACGCTCGCCGGAAATGGCGACACGGCTTTCGACCGCATATTTGGCGCCGTCGTTGGCGCCCGGCAGGATGTCGACGCCGCGCGGTGGTGTCGTCGTGTTCGGATCGACCGAGGTGTCGACCATATGGAAGCTCATCTGCGCGGTCGAGCCGAGAAGCTGGCGCAGGCGGGTCGGGTCCTGCAGGCCGGGCAGTTGGACCAGAATACGGTCCGAACCGACACGCTGGATCAGCGGTTCAGCCACGCCGACCTGGTCGACACGGCGGCGGATGATCTCGAGGCTCTGCTCGACAGCGGCCGTCATGCGGTCATTGAGTCCCGCTTCCGTCAGCTTCACGGTGATCGTATCGTCGGCCGTCGTCACTTCGATATCGGAGCTGGACGAGCCGAAACCGAGCGCGCCGACGGGGGCCGCCAGTTCCTGGATCTTCGGCAGGACCTTTTCGCGATCCGCCTGATCGGCGATCTTGACCGCGACCACGTCACCGGCGATGCGGGCCGAAGAGGTCGGCACCCGCTCGGTGCGAAGCGCGCCGCGGATATCGTCGAGCAGCGTGTTCAGCCGCGCCTTGCGCAGACCGGCCGCATCGACTTCGAGAACCAGATGCGAGCCGCCCTTGAGGTCGAGGCCGAGCGTGACCGGCTTGACCGGCAGAAAGGCGGCATATTGCTGTTGCACAGCCACCGGCAAAACGTTTGGAAGCGCCGCGAGTATCCCGAAGAGGGTAATCGCGACATAGGCCAGGACGGCCCATTTCGAAGTGCGCATGTTGAGTTTCCATTATAGCCCGCGTCCCTCCGGCAAGGCCCGGGACAACAGGGGTGATGCATAAAAAGAAAGACGCGCTGACGCGCAAACTGCCTGCGAGGGCAGCAATCAGGCGCTGAACGCCGGGGGGCCGCGAACGCGGGTCGCGATGCCCTTGGTCCCTGGTATCGCCGCACCGGTAAAAGCGATGACGGGCATGCTGCCGTAAGCGGCGGCCGAAACGACGACTGGTGTCGGCAAGACAAACGGCCCGGGCCCGCCGGGTGAAGCCTTGCCGTCCGTTCGATCCGCCATGAACCGAAGGTCGGCGACGGGAAAAGCACGTACCGCATGCCGCGACAGCGTCGTGTCGGACGTGCCGCTTTCCGGAATCGAGAAATTGCCGGTGCTCTGCTGCGCGGAAAAGCGCGATGAGAAGATCTGTGCCGAGGCGACGAATTGCATGGCAAGCGCGGCCGCCAGAATCCAGAGCACGGCAAAAAGCTTGCCTGCCTGGCTGCGATCGATCCTGTTGCCGTTCATGCCCATCTAGGACATCGTCCTTCCCGTTGGCGGCAGTTTTCACTGCAAATCGCCGGACTGCGCGCCGATTCAGCGCGCAAGCGGGCTTAAAAACCACCAGACGTGGCCAAAGTCAAATCTTACCACCCGGTGCCGCGATTGAACATCCTCACGCCGTCACACCCACCGTTCGCGTCTGATGGATTTCGATCAATGACGGACCGCCGCGTTTGCGAGCCTCGACCAGCGCCGCGGCAAGATCGCCGGCCTTGGAAAGCCGCACGGCCGGCACGCCATAGGCCCCCGCCGCAAGCAGGAAATCCGGCGCCGAGGGTCTGACACCTTCCGGTGTGATCCCGGCCTCGACCATGTAGCTTTCGATCTCCTGATAGCCGTCATTGTTCCAGACGAGGAAGATCACATTGGCACCGGCATCCGCTGCCGAACCGAGTTCGGCCAGCGAAAACTGGATGCCACCGTCACCGACGAGACAGATCACGGGCTTTCCCGGATCAGCCACGGCAGCACCAACAGATGCCGGCGGCGCATAGCCGAGCGCGCCGAAGCCGGTCGCCGAGTTGAACCAGGATTTGGCGCGCGGCGCATCGCAATAGAGATTGCCGGCATAGACCGCCTGTGTCGAATCCCCGACGATCGTGCAGTCCGGCAAGGCGTGATAGATGGCGTCGATGACGGCGATCTCCGCGCGCATCTTTGCCGTCAGCCCGGCCAGCACCGCCTTGCGTGTTGCCGCCGCCCGTTCCTTGCCCCTGGCGGCGGGCTTCGCCGTCAGGAATACCAGCATGCCGGCCGTCGCAGCCTTGGCGCCCGACAGGATCGACAGCGCCGCATGCGGACCGCGCGCCAGCTGGGCGGCGTCGATATCGGTCCGGATCAGATTGCCGAGGATCGGAAAGCCGCCGTCGGCATACATGTCGTAGTCGGTCTGGCCCATTTCGGTGCCGAGCGCGATCACCAGATCCGCGTCGGAAATCAGCGACCGCACGGCCTTCAGGCTCGGGCTCGCCGGCACCCGCAGCGAATGGCCCGCCAGCATGCCGCGCGCATTGACAGTCATGACCACCGGCGCGCCGATGCGGTCGGCCAGTTCCGTTATCTCCGCCTCCGCCGTGATCGCACCACCGCCACAGATGATGACAGGGCGCTGCGCATCGCCGCACAGGATGGCCGCCTTCTGCAGGGTCTCGGCATCGGCCCGCGGCCGCGTGGCAGTCGCCTTGCGCAGAACAGGGATGGCTATCCTTGCGCTCATCACGTCGGTCGGGATTTCGATATGCACCGGCCCCGGCCTGCCAGAGGTGAGGATGGCAAAGGCGCGCTCGACGACGGACGCGAGGTCAGCCGGATTGAGCAGCGTCTGCGAATAGAGCGCCAGCGTCTTGATCATGCCGTGCTGATCCGGCAGCTCGTGCAGCAGGCCGCGGCCATGGCCGAGCGAATCCCGCCGGTTGACACCGGAGATGACCAGCATCGGAATGGAATCCTGCCGCGCCTGTGCCATCGCCGTGATGGTGTTGGTGAGCCCCGGCCCGGTAATGACCAGGGCAACGCCCGGCTTGCCGCTGACGCGCGCATAACCGTCTGCCATGAAGCCCGCACCCTGCTCATGCCGCGGCGTCACATGGCGGATCTTCGAGGCGGCAAGGCCGCGATAGAGCTCGACGGTGTGCACGCCCGGAATGCCGAAAACGACTTCGACCCCATTGGCTTCGAGCAGATCGACCAGCACCTCGCCGACAGTCTTCATCGCTTCAGTCACGCGCGGCGCTCCCTGGGCGAAAGAAGGCGGATCGCCAGCCTGGTGATCCGTCTGCAGGCTTCATCGATCGCCATATCCGGCACCGTCAGGCTGACCCGGATGAAGGATGTCGCCTCCTTGCCGAAGGACGCTCCCGGCATGACCGCGACATGCTCTTCCTCCAGCAGCCTCCAGGCGAAGGCGTCGCCCGTCAGGCCGGTGCCGGCCACATCGACGAGGATGAACATGCCGGCTTCCGGCGGCAGCGGCACGATCCCGGGCACGTTCTGAAGTCCCTGCATGATCCGGTCGGCCCGCGCCTTGTAGGAAGCACGCATGGCGGCCGCCGTGCCGATCTCGTGGGTCAGCGCATAGGCCGTCATGTCGGCAATGAAGGGCTGGACGCCGAACAGCATGGTTTCGGACACCGGCAGCAGCCGGTTGGCGAAGTCCACCGGGCCGATCGCCCAGCCGCTGCGGAAACCCGGTGTGGCGTGCGATTTGGAAATCGACGAAACGACGATCGTCCGTTCGGCAAGGTCCGGATTGTCGAAGGGCGAGGCAAACGTGCCACTGAGGATCAATTCCTCATAGACCTCGTCGCAGACGATCCAGAGGTCGTGCTTGCGGCAGACGTCGCCAATGGCTGCGATCTCCTCAACCGTCAGCACCGCGCCTGTCGGGTTGTGCGGGGTGTTCAGCAGAAGCACCCGGCAGGCCGGCGTCACCGCCCTTTCGAGATCGGCAGCCTGCATGTGGAAGCCGTGCTCGGGCTTCAGCGGCACCGTGACACGGTGCGCGCCGGTCGACTGGATGACGCCGTCATAGGTAGCATAGAGCGGATCGCCGACCAGCACGCCGTCACCGGCTTCAACGAGACCAAGCATCACGGCAAACAGCGCCGTCTGCGTGCCGGGAAAACACAGCACGTTTTCCGCCGTCACGTCCGGGCGCCGCTTGGCGTAGCGTGCCGTCAGCGCATTGACCACCGCGGGTTCGCCGCGGCCGTTGGAATAGCGATAGCGTCCCGCATTCATCGCCCGCTGCGCCTCGGCAAGCAACGATGCATCCGGCGGCATGTCGGGCTCGCCGATCGTCAGTTGGATGACGTCGGTTCCGCTCGCCTGCATCTGCCGTGCCTGGATATGCAGCGCCCATTTCTCGGATCCGAGATCGGCCAGTCGGTCGGTGATCGATGCGTAGCGCATGGGTGTCTCCTGCCCTCAGATTAAATTGCCGGCGCGTTTCCGGTGCGTTGCCCCGCGCCGGGTACACCTGTGGCCTCGTCCGCGCCGAGCGGCAGGCCGAGCAGCGCCTCGATCGACGACAGCGCGATCGCCACCAGTTCCGCCTCCTCGAACAACTCGCCCGCAAGGCATCCCTCCAGCCACAGCCCGTCTATCATGCCGTTGATGGCAATCGCATGGCGGCGGCAGTCCGCTTCACCGACCGGCCGGCCTTCCGCCTCGAGAAAATCGCGAATCAGCCCCTGCAGGTCGTTGCGAAAGCCGAGATAGCCTTCGCGGTGGATCGCGGCGAGTTCCGGGTCCACCCGCACCTGGCTGATGAAGGACGCCCACAGCGACAGGCTGCGGCTGTCGGCAACCGGCGCGGTGAGATTGAGCGTGATGAACTTTCTCAGCCGCCTTCGCGGATCACCGCTAATGTCCGCCGCCTTGGCCGCGAATGTCGCCAGCATGAAACGATAAGCCTCGGCCACCATCTGATCCTTCGAATCGAAATAGTGGCGGACCAGCCCCGCCGTCACGCCTGCCCGAATGGCGATAGCGCGCACCGTCGCGGCTCTGAGGCCAAGCGCGGCGATCGTATCGAGCGTCGCCCGGATCAGTTCCTGCCGCCGCTCTCCCTCCGGCGCGCGATGGAACGTCCGGCGGTTCATGCCGCCCGCCTGAGAACCGGCCGGGTCAGGCAGGTCGGTCCGCCCTCGCAGGCGATGCAGAGCGCATCGGCCTCGAAGGTCTCCACCTTGCAGCCGGCTGCTTCCATCGCCGCCTTGGTCTTGGGGAAACCCGCAACCATAATCACCTCGTTCGGCCGGACCGGCAGCACGTTGAGGCTGAGCCCGTTGCTGGCATGGAATTCGTCGGCCGGCGCCTCGATCAGGGTGATGCCCCATTCCTTCAGCAACTGGTAGAAGGATGCCGGCAGGAGCGGTGCAAAGACCAGTGCCAGATCGCGCGACAGCGGGCTCATCACTGACATCAGATGCAGGCAGGCTTCCTCGCCGTGCCAGAGCGGCAGGTCGTAGCCGAGCACGGTGATACCGAGCGGCTCGAGTATTTCCGAGAGCTGCGCGATGCCCTCCTCGTTGGTGCGCACGCCGCGGCCGACGATCAGCGTCTCGGCATCGAGCCAGATGCAATCGCCGCCCTCGACCGTGCCGGGCGATTCGATGCGGCCGAGGATCGGAATGCCGGCCTTCTTGTAGGCTGCCTCGTGCAACGCCGTTTCCTTCTCGCGCAGCGGCTTGCCCATGCGAAGGAGGATGGCGCCATGATCCGACATCAGCGACGGATCATGGGTGAACATGGCATCCGCAAGCCCATCACCCTTGTCCTCCAGCCAGAGGATTTCAGCACCGGACTTTTCCACCAGGCTTGCGAATTCATGATACTGGCGCACCGCCTTCTCGCCGTCGAAAGTCGGACCATAGTGCCACTTCGCCGGATCGGCAGAAGCAAGGCTCGCACCCGGCCGACGCATCAGCACGCGCATCAGATTGGCCGACATCTCCTGCGAACCATAAGCCGTCATCGTCTACTCCTCTTGGAAATTTGATCATGTGGCAGGGGCTGCCAGAAAATGCAGCGTCGAAGTTATTATACGGTTGAATAATTTCCGCACAAGTGCCACGATGGCCTTCATGGAACAGCGTGACAGGCAAAAATGCCGCACGAAAAGAAAATCAGGGGAACTGTTTTCATGCGTTCGACACCGGCTCTCTGCCTCATCGGGGCAGATTTTTCATGACGAAACCAGCCCAGGCGATTGCGGTTACAAACCTCCACAAACGTTTCGGGCCGCTCGAGGTGCTCAAGGGCGTTTCACTGACCGCACATGAGGGCGATGTCATCGCCATCATCGGTGGCAGTGGTTCGGGCAAGTCGACCTTCCTGCGCTGTATCAACATGCTCGAATTGCCGACGTCCGGCTCGGTGACGATCCACGGCGAAACCATCGCCATGAAGAAGGACGGCCATGGCGGCCTCATGCCGTCGGACCACAAACAGGTCCAGCGGCTGCGCACCCAGCTCGGTATGGTCTTCCAGAGCTTCAATCTCTGGCAGCATATGACCATCCTCCAGAACGTCATCGAGGTTCCGGTCCATGTGCTCGGCAAACCGAAGGACGAGGCGATCGAAACGGCCGAGGCGCTCTTGCGCCGCGTCGGGCTGTTCGAGAAACGCGATGCCTATCCCGCCTTCCTGTCCGGCGGCCAGCAACAGCGCGCGGCGATCGCGCGTGCCTTGGCGATCCAGCCGCTGGTCATGCTGTTCGACGAGCCGACCTCGGCGCTCGATCCGCAACTCGTCGGCGAAGTGCTGACCGTCATCGGCGACTTGGCCCGGGAAAAGCGCACGATGATCCTCGTCACCCATGAAATGAAGTTCGCGCGCAATGTCGCCAATCACATCGTCTTTCTGGCCGATGGCGTCATTGAGGAACAGGGGTCGCCGGACGAAATCTTCGGCAATCCCCGGTCGGAACGCCTGAAAAAGTTCATCAGCTCAATCCACTAGTGCCTAACAACCATAAGGGAAACAGCATGCAACAGACGCTCAAGACCATCGCATTGTCGCTCGCTCTCGGCATCGCTGCCGCCGGTGCCGCTTCGGCCGAACCCGTCAAGGTCGGCTTTGCCGCAGAGCCCTATCCGCCCTTCACCTCGCCGGATGCCTCCGGCAACTGGGAAGGCTGGGAAGTTGAATTCCAGAAGGCCGTCTGTGCCGAGGCCAAGCTCGACTGCGTGATCACGCCCGTCGCCTGGGACGGCATCATTCCGGCACTGACCTCGAAGAAGATCGACATCATCATCGGCTCGATGTCGATCACCGAAGAACGTCTGAAGACCATCGATTTCTCCGACAAATATTACAACACCCCGACCGGTGTCATCGGCGCCAAGGGCGTTGCCTTCGATGCCACGCCGGAGGGCCTGAAGGGCAAGACGATCGGCGTCCAGGTCTCGACCGTCCATCAGGATTACGCCAACAAGTATTTCGGCGAGAACGGCGCGACAGTGAAGGAATACCAGACGCAGGACGAAGCCAACAACGACCTCGCCGCCGGCCGCATCGATGCCGTGCAGGCCGATGCGATAGCGCTCGATGCCTTCCTCAAGAGCGACCAGGGCCAGGACTGCTGCGAAATGAAAGGCAACGTCAAGGACGACCCGGCCATCCTCGGCGCCGGTGTCGGCATCGGCCTGCGCAAAGGTGAGGACGAGCTGAAGGCCAAGCTCAACGCCGCGATCAAGGCGATCCGCGAAAACGGCACCTACGACACCTTCTCCAAGAAGTATTTCGATTTCGACATCTACGGCGGGTGACAGGATGCGATGAGGGCGGTTTACGCTGGCCCCTCATCCGCCCTGCCGGGCACCTTCTCCCCGTAAACGGGGAGAGGGACAAGCGGCAAACTCCGACTTCCCCTCTCCCCGCCTGCGGGGAGAGGGTTAGGGTGAGGGGCAAACACGTGCGCGAAGATTGAGGTCAATGGCAGCGGATACAATCATAAACTGGGGTCTTCTCGCGCTCGAACCGCCCGGCTGGGGCGGCGTGCTGCTGCGGGGCCTGTTGAATTCGATCCAGATCGCCATCGGCGGCTATGCCTTTGGCCTCCTCCTCGGCGTCGGTGGCGCCTTCGGCAAGCTCTACGGCGGGCCGATCCTGCGCGACCTGATGGAATGCTACACGACGATCGTCCGGGCCGTGCCCGAACTCGTGCTCATTCTGCTGCTCTATTATGCCGGCACCGACGCCCTCAATCACGTGCTCAACCTGGTCGGCATCGGTACGGTCGATATCAGCGGCCTTGCCGCCGGCATCTTCGTGATCGGCGTCGTTCAGGGCGCCTATTCCACCGAAGTGCTGCGCGGGGCGATCAAGGCCGTGCCGGCCGGACAGATCGAAGCGGCACGCGCCTACGGCATGTCGCCGTTCAAGGTCATGACGCGCGTCACCCTGCCGGCCATGCTGCCCTATGCGATCCCCGGTCTTTCCAATCTCTGGCTGATCGCCACCAAGGACACCGCCCTGCTTGCCGTCGTCGGCTTCTCCGAACTGACGCTGGTCACCCGGCAGGCGGCCGGCGCGACCAAGGCGTATATCCTGTTCTTCTGCGCCGCCGGCGCGCTTTATCTGGCGCTGACGCTCGTCTCGAATGTCTTCATAAAAATCATCGAGCGTCATTCCCGGCGTGGCTTCGTGGAGCAGTCATGACCGACGTCACACCTCCCGATGTCACCACTCATGCCATGGCGATCCTGCCGGAGGACCTGCCGACCGCCGGCAGTTTCTTCAAGCCGCACCGCATCGTGCTTCTGCTCATTGCCGCAGCCCTCGTCTTCTGCATCGTCTGGTTCATGCGCTGGGACTGGCTGCCGCAATATCTGCCTCGGCTCGGCTATGGCATTGTCGTCACCCTCGCCATGCTGTTCAGCACGTCGATCCTCGGCTTCCTGCTGGCCGTGCCGCTGGGGCTCGTGCAGGTGACCGGTCCCTGGCCGCTGAAGGCACTGGCCAGCGGCTTTTGCACGATCATCCGCGGCACGCCGCTGCTTCTGCAGCTCTGGCTTCTCTACTATGGCCTCGGCTCGATATTCCCACAGACCGGCATCCGCCATTCCTTCCTCTGGCCCTATTTGCGGGAATCCTGGCCCTATGGTGTCGCCGCATTGACGATCTCGTTTGCAGCCTACGAAGGCGAAGTCATGCGCGGCGCCTTTGCCGGAGTGCCGGCCGGCGAGCTCGAAGCCGCCCGTGCCTACGGCATGAGCCGCTGGACGCTGTTTCGCCGCATCTGGCTGCCACGCGCCATCCACCGCGCCCTGCCGACGCTGAACGGCGAGACCGTATTGCAGTTGAAGGCCACTCCACTCGTTGCTACCATCACGGTCATCGACGTCTATGCCGTCATCTCCAAGGTGCGGCAGGACACCTACATCACCTATGAACCGCTTCTGCTCTTGGCCCTGATCTATATGTGCCTCACCGGCATTCTCGTCGTCGCCTTCCGCTATCTCGAAAACCGCATACCAACCCGTGGTGCCTGACATGACCTTGAACGTTACCCTCGCCAACTCCATGCCGGAGCTGGTCGCCATCCGCCATGATCTCCATGCCCATCCGGAGCTCGGGCTCGAGGAGGTCCGCACCTCCCAATTCGTGGCAACCTGCCTCGAAAGTCTGGGTTACACGGTCACGCGCGGGCTTGCCAGAACCGGTCTCGTCGCCACGCTGAAGAATGGCACCAGCAACCGCTCTATCGGCATCCGTGCCGATATGGATGCCCTGCCGATCTTCGAGGAAACCGGGCTCGACTATGCGTCGAAAACCCCCGGCCTCATGCATGCCTGCGGTCATGACGGGCACACGACCATGCTGCTCGGCGCGGCGCGCGCCATCGCCGAGCGCAAGAATTTCGACGGCACCGTTCACCTGATCTTCCAGCCGGCCGAGGAGAATTTCGGCGGCGCCAAGCTGATGATGGACGACGGCCTGTTCGACAAGTTTCCCTGCGACGCCGTCTTTGCGCTCCACAACGATCCAAGCCTGCCTTTCGGCCAGTTCGCCTTCCGCTCAGGCCCGGTCATGGCGGCCGTCGATGAATGCAAGATCACCGTCCACGGCCGCGGCGGCCACGGCGCCGAACCGCAGGAAACGGCCGACCCGATCGTCTGCGGCGCCTCGATCGTCATGGCGTTGCAGTCGATCGTCTCACGCAACATCCACCCGATGGACCCCTCCGTCGTCACCGTCGGTTCTTTCCATAGCGGCTCGGCCAGCAACATCATTCCCGCACGCGCCGAGATCGTCATCGGCATCCGCTCCTTCGACCCGAAGGTTCGCGATGAACTGGAGCGTCGCATTCGCCTCGTCGCCGAAAACCAGGCGACGAGCTTCGGCATGACCGCGACGGTCGATTACCAGCGCAGCTACGATGCGACGATCAACCACAAGGCAGAGACCGTTTTCGTCCGTGACCTTGCCGTGCGCTTCGCCGGTGCCGACAAGGTCATCGAGCTCGCCCGCCCCTACATGGGCAGCGAGGACTTCGCCTACATGCTGCAGGCAAGACCGGGCACCTATTTCTACCTCGGCTCGGCGACCTCCGACAACGAAAAGCCGCTGCATCACCCCGCCTACAATTTCAACGACGACCTGCTGCCGATCGGCGCCGCCTTCTGGACGGAACTGGCGGAAGCCTATCTCGCCCGGACATAGGACGAAAAAGGCCGCAGGAAGGGACATTCCTGCGGCAAGTCGGGACAGTCTTGGGCAAAAGTCAGGATCGAAGCTGCTGCTTCTTTCGCGGTACCGATCAGTCGAAGAAGCGGACCGAACGCAACGCGGCGAAGCTGTAGCCGGTGTCGCCGCGCTTCACCACCGACGCCTGGCGGTGATCGAGAACGAACTCGCCGGACGACGTTGCAACGATCAGCACGGAATGGCTGCGGCCTTCCGGCGTCGTGACGCTTGCGACATGCAGGGCGCCTGCCGGCAGGCCGGCGCGAATCAACTGGCCGCGCTTCATCATCGCATGGTCGTCACCGGCACCCGGCCGCGGATTGAAAGAGAGGAATTCGCGGCGCGCCCGGATCTCCGGCATGACGCGGTTGACGGTCCGGTTGACCGAAGCCAGCACCGTGCGCAGCTTGCTCGTATAGGCAACGACGTTACGGCTCGAGGTGCGGCAGTCATTGCCGTATTGCAGGCAGAAAAGCTGGTTGGAAAGCGTTGCCCGCTCGCTGAACTCGACGGTGCGCACCGGCATGGAAGCGCTGATGGAGCGAGCGGCGGAGGAAATGCTCATGGCCTGCGACGGCGCCACGGCCGTTGCGGCGATACCGATCGACATGGCGATCGCGATGGAGATTCGTTTCAACATGACCCTGTCCCTGGTTTTGTTCCGTTCGCCGTCCTGTCCGGACAGCGTCGGTTTTATGTGCCGGATTCATTCCAGGCGACGGGGAAGCGCATCATGCAGCGGAACCGTTTGGCCGGTTTCGTTCTCCGATAGGACGACCATAGCGGTGACAGTTTGCGGGCCGCTTAAGCCGATATCTACAATTTTACGCAACTCGCATTTTTAAGAAAATCAGATTCAAAACCCGCGTGTAGTTGATGAAAATGTGAACCATCGCCCTCAGGCAGAGAGGCAACTATGCCGCAGGCGAGAGATTGTCGCAGTGTGACACTATGGTTGCAGCGCTGTCATTGACCTTTCGCACCGCTGCCGCAGATTATGTCTCAAGGGTTCAGGCGCCGCGCATATCCGTCAGGTCGGGGACAGGCCAGGGCGGGCCGAGAGGCGAAAAGACCGCGACCACCCTTGAAAGGATTGTGCCGTGTTCGAGAGCTTTGACGCGACGTTGCTCGCCCGTATCCAGTTTGCCTTCACCGTATCGTTTCACATCATCTTCCCGGCCTTCTCCATCGGCCTGGCGAGCTATCTCGCTGTGCTCGAAGCGCTGTGGCTGTGGAAGAAGGATCAGGTCTACATGGACCTGTTCAATTTCTGGAAGACGATCTTCGCGGTCGCCTTCGGCATGGGCGTCGTCTCGGGCATCGTCATGTCCTACCAGTTCGGCACCAACTGGAGCGTCTTTTCCGACAAGGCAGGGCCGGTCATCGGGCCGCTGATGGGCTACGAGGTGCTGACGGCCTTCTTCCTCGAAGCCGGCTTCCTCGGCGTGATGCTCTTCGGCCTGCACCGGGTTGGCCCAAGGCTGCATTTCCTCGCAACATTCATGGTCGCTTTCGGCACGCTGATCTCGGCGACCTGGATTCTGGCCGTGAACTCGTGGATGCAGACGCCCGCCGGCTTTGGCATGAACGAGGCCGGGCAGTTCATTCCGATCGACTGGTGGAAGGTCATCTTCAACCCATCCTTCCCCTACCGCCTCGTCCATATGGTGCTTGCCGCCTACCTCACCACCGCCTTCGTCGTCGGCGCGGTCGGGGCCTGGCACCTCTTGGAAAACACGGCCCCCCGCCGCTCGCGCACCATGTTCTCGATGGCCATGTGGATGGCGACAATCGTCGCACCGATCCAGATTCTGGCCGGCGACGCGCATGGCCTCAACACGCTGGAACACCAGCCCGCCAAGGTGATGGCGATGGAAGGCCACTACCAGAGCCATCCGGAGGGCGCGCCGCTGATCCTGTTCGGCCTGCCCAATTCGACTGAGAAGCGGGTCGATTATGCGATCGAGATCCCGAAGCTCTCCAGCCTGATCCTGAAACACGACCTGAATGCGCCGCTCGCCGGTCTCGACACCATCCCGGACAACCTCCACCCACCAGTCGCCGTGATCTTCTGGTCCTTCCGCGTGATGGTCGGCCTCGGTTTCGCCATGCTCGGCATCGGCCTTTGGAGCCTGTGGTGTCGGTACAAAGGCACGCTCGACAGCAGCGACTGGCTGCATCGCGCCGCCGTGCTGATGGGCCCTGCCGGTTTCGTTGCCGTGCTCGCCGGCTGGATCACCACCGAGGTCGGCCGCCAGCCCTATACGATCTACGGCCAGCTGCTGACGGCCAATTCGATCTCGCCGATCGCGGCACCCGCCGTCGCCGCCTCGCTGATCGCCTTCATCATCGTCTACTTCCTCGTCTTCGGCGCCGGCACCTTCTACATCCTGCGGCTGATGAAGCGCCTGCCGCGCGATCCGATGCCCGATCTCGAAGACGGGCCGATCAGAACCTCAGGCATCATGCCCGGCCCCGCTGCCGGTGCACATGCTGGAAGTGCACATAGGAGCGCGCATCATGACCATTGATCTCCCGTTCATCTGGGCCGCCATCATCGCGTTTGCTGTGCTCGCCTATGTCATCCTCGACGGCTTCGATCTCGGTATCGGCATCCTCTTTCCATTCTTCCCGGAAAAGCGCGACCGCGATGTGATGATGAATTCCGTCGCGCCCGTCTGGGATGGCAACGAGACCTGGCTGGTGCTGGGCGGCGGCGGCCTGCTGGCCGTCTTTCCGCTGGCCTATTCGATCATCCTGCCGGCGCTCTACGCACCGATCATCGCCATGCTGCTCGGCCTGATCTTCCGCGGCGTCGCGTTCGAATATCGCTGGCGCACCAAGCGCGGTGAGTTCCTGTGGAACTGGGCCTTTGCCGGCGGCTCGGCGCTTGCGGCCTTCTCGCAAGGCATCGCGCTCGGCGCGCTCGTTCAGGGCATCCCGGTCGTCAACCGCGCCTACGCCGGCAACTGGTGGGACTGGCTGACGCCGTTTTCCATCGCCACAGGCTTCGCCATCCTGATCGGCTACGCCCTGCTCGGCTCGACATGGCTGATCATGAAGACCACCGGCGCGCTTGCCGAAAAGGCCCGCACCATTGCGCTGCGCACCTGCTTTGCCACCATCGCCGCCATGGGCATCGTCAGCCTGTGGACGCCTTTCCTCAAGCCGCAATATCTGGAGCGCTGGTTCGGGTGGCCGACAGCCATCTTCAGCGTCATCGTGCCGGTCCTGGTGCTGGGGTGCTTCGCTCTGCTTGTGACGGGCATCCGCGGCAAGCGTGACACCCAGCCCTTCCTCGCAGCGCTCGGCCTGTTCGTGCTCGGCTACGCCGGCATCGGCATCAGCTTCTATCCCTTCATGGTGCCGCCGTCGGTCACCATCTGGGATGCGGCAGCGCCCGATTCGAGCCTTTCCTTCCTGCTCGTCGGTGCCCTCGTGCTCGTGCCGATCATCCTGATCTACACCGTCTATGCCTATTGGGTCTTCCGCGGAAAGGTCGATCCCGAGGAGGGCTACCATTGATGACCGAGAACAGCCTGCCGAAAAAACTGCTGTGGTTCGTCGGCCTCTGGCTGCTGGGCGTCGCCACGGTCACCATCGTCGGCTTCGCCATCAAACTCTCGCTCGGCGCGTGACGCGACGCGCGGCGCCGACTGCAAAGCCTCGCTCAAGTTTCCTGCGCTACCTCTAAGTCACACGTCAGCAGGCAATGGCTTCCAGCGGGAGACAGGACCGCACCCTCCTCCGCGCAGAAGTTACTTGCCTGCTGATGTGACCATTTCCGGATTGGCTGCTCGCGGTGGCCGTCCGGCAAGGACCGCGACAGGCACGAGGCAAGCCATGACCAAACTCTCGATCTGCATCCCCGTGGAAACCGCCGCGCAGGATGCATTGCCGCTCGTGGCCGCCATTCTGGAAAGCCGTAGCGCGGACATTGAGATCGTCCTGGCAAAACCATCGGATATCACGCTCTCCGACGCGCTTCTCGGTGCCGCGTCCAACGATGCACGCGTCAGGATCGCCGACACAGGTCGGGAAACGACCCGCCAGTTTCTGTGGCGCCACGCCGTCGCTGCGACGGCGGGCGACTGGGTGACGCTGGTCAATCCCGGCGATATGCTCGAAAGCGACCTGTCCGTCATGGTCACCTTTCTCGAAACAAGCTCGCCCGGCACGGATGCTCTTGCCTGGAACGCGTTTCAGATCGATCCTCATGCGGAGCCGGGCAAGGCGAGCTCGGTCGCGATCCCGGCAAGCTACCACATCAATACCCTCGACAAGACCGCAATGCTGAAGGCTTTCTTCACCTGGGAAGGCAGCCTGAACAGCCCGAAGATGCCATTCGGCCTCTATCACGCCGCCATTCGCCGCTCGCTGGTGGATACCATCCTGCAGCAGCCCGAACCGCAGGACTGGTCCACGCCGGTGCCGCAATATGAATGGGCCGCAAAAGTCCTGCTGTTTGCCAACGAGCTGGCCTTCAGCGCCCGGCCGATGTCGGTGATCAGCACGACGCCTTTCATTACCCGGTCTCCGCTTCATCCATGGAACTTCCCGTTCCATGCCGGCCTTGGTCTCACTGGTGCCGTGGCCGAAGCGCAGTTCCATGTGTTGCGCGAACTCGGCAGCCCGTGGTCCGGAAGCGGCCAGGCCTTCGTGCGGGCACTGGTGATCGACTGCATGATGGAAACCGACCGGGATTCGTTCAAGAACAAGGGCAATGCCTATTTCGCTGCGCTGAAGGAGTTCGAGGGCGGCCATCTGGCACCGCTCTTTCGTCCGGAATTCCACGAAGTGCGGGCAAAGGATACACGGCGCGGCCTGCATGACGGCGCGCTGCTGGTTGACCGCTTCGTCGGCGGAGCCCAGACACCGGCCGAATTCTACGCGATCGCCAAGAAGATGATGGCTCCGGTCGGTCTGATCTGCGGTGGCGTCCTGTGCGACAAAAACGGCAAGGCTGCATGACCGCGAAGAAGCCGAGAATTTGCTACACCAAGCCCTCGATCACCGAGCTTGAGGTTGCCTACGCTGCCGACGCAGCCGCCAACGGCTGGGGCGAACACTGCTATGACTATATCGTCCGGTTCGAGGATGGCTTTCGCAAGCATCTCGATGTCAGCCATGCGATCGCCACGTCGAGTTGCACCGGTGCCATGCATATGGGCCTTGCAGCTCTCGGCATCGGCCCGGGCGACGAAGTGATCCTTGCCGATACCAACTGGATCGCCACGGCAGCACCCATCGTTCATCTCGGCGCAACGCCGGTTTTCGTCGATATCCTGCCCGACAGCTGGTGCATCGATCCGGCAGATGCCGAACGCCATATCACGGCCAAGACCAAGGCGATTATCGCTACCCATATTTACGGCAACCTCTGCGACATGGACCGCCTGCTCGATATCGGCCGCCGCCACGGCATCCCGATTATCGAGGATGCCGCCGAAGCGATCGGCTCGGTCTGGCACGATCGCCGCGCCGGATCGATGGGCCTATTCGGCACCTTCTCGTTTCACGGCACCAAGACGCTGACAACCGGCGAAGGCGGCATGTTCGTCACGAGCGATGCCGGTCTCTTCGAAAAGGTCCTGACGCTCAGCAATCACGGCCGGGCACGCAGCCAGATGAAGCAGTTCTGGCCCGACGATGTCGGCTTCAAGTACAAGATGTCCAACATCCAGGCTGCTCTCGGCTGCGGCCAGCTGGAGCGCATTGAAGACCTCATTGCCCGTAAGCGGGAAATCCTGGCAAGCTATGCCGAGAAGCTCGCAGCCTATCGCGGCATCGGCCTGAACCCCGAGGAAGCGGGCACGGTGAACGGCGCCTGGATGCCGACCGCCGTCTTCGACCGCGACATGGGCATTACCCGCGAAATGCTGCGGCAGGCTTTCCGCGAAGCCGATATCGACGCCCGCGTCTTCTTCCATCCGCTGTCCAGCTTGCCGATGTTCGCCGAAAAACGCGGCAACCGCCACGCCTGGGACATCCCCGAACGCGCCATCAACCTGCCCAGCTACCACGATATGACCGAGGACGATATCGGCCGCGTCGCCGCCGTTCTGATAGATGCCGCGAGTGACGCTGCGGTGCAGAGATGCGCATGAAGCTTTACTGCCTCGGCGCCTCCAATCCCGTGGCGGTGCGTCTTATCTCGGCCGTGCAAAAGGTCGATGGAAGCATGGAAATGGCAGGCTTTCTCGACAACGACCCGGACAAAAAGGGGAAGTGTTTTCCACGGCTATCCCGTTTTGGGCGGGCTCGATCTCGTTGCCCGTCTTGCCGGCCAAGGGGCGGCCTTCGTCAACCTGATCACCCGCGACGCGATCACGCGCACAATAGACGATTGAACAAACAGGAAGTCGCGGACAACATCGGCAACGATCCGGATTTCCGGCGCCGTTCGATCGACTGGCTCAACAAGAGCGCCGAGCTTCGCTATTCCTACAATTTTGCAGCTCTGGGCCGGCCGGTCATTCAATATCCGCAGGATATCGTGGCGATGCAGGAGGTGATCTGGCAGGTGCGTCCTGATCTGATCATCGAGACCGGGATCGCCCATGGCGGTTCGCTAATCGGTAGCGCCGCTACGCTGGCTTTGCTGGATATGACCAACGCAATCGAACAGGGTGTAAACCTGGACCCGCGCGCTTCCAGCCGCAAGGTCATCGGTATCGACATCCGGCCGCACAATCGCAAGGCTATCGAGTCCCACCCGATGTCTTCGCGAATCCCAGATGTTTCAGGGATCGAGCATCGACGGCGCCATCGTCGGCCAGGTTCACGATATCGCGAAATCCTACGGAAAAGTTCTGGTGTGCCTCGATTCCAATCATACGCATGAGCATGTTCTGGAAGAACTCGAGGCCTATGCCCCGCTCGTGAGCAAGGACAGCTATTGCGTCGTTTTTGACACCGTGATCGACGACAGGCCCGAGAGCGCATTTACCGATCGGCCCTGGGGCAAGGGCAACAACGCGAAAACCGCCGTGCATGAATACCTGCGGCGGCTGGCTGACGAGGGACGCACCGCTGTCGACGGCACCGCGCTAAACCTTGTGAAGGATAACGCGCTCGAAAACAAAATCTCCATTACCGTCGCTCCCGACGGCTTTCTCTACAGAATTTGAGGCAAAAAGCGGAAAGTTCCGGCCTTAGCCCGCACGTTCCCTCTGACGTGCGGGCTAAGGCATTTGACCTGTCGGACAATGACAAAGAGGGCAAGCCTGCTGACGCCGCCTGCCTTCTTCCACTGCAATCGCTATAGAAGCGGAACGAAAAATGGCTAGCCTCGGGCCTGCTCGAGCCCGCCGCAAAAATCACGCTCTGAGGCGCGCCGGCCGCAGAAAGCTGAAGTCCAGCTGATCGGCAGGCGAGATCAACTGGCAGACAAAATGATACAGCTCCGCCGGCGTCTGAACGCCGCCGCTGTTTTCATCGATAAACAAGCTCTTGTCGGTGACGCCCATGAAGAATTTCGCTTCTGCTTTAGACACGTATGACGGATTGAAATATTCGAGATATTTGCCGCCGTGCCATTTTTTCAGCCCTTCGCGATAACCGGCGACCATCATCTCGTAGCTGTGCTCGTCGGCGGCCATGCCGCAATTTATCCCGCAGGCTGCGGCAAAATTCTTCTCCCAACCGTCGATCCGATGCCCGTATGTCACCCTGAACCACTGTTGGCATTGGGCAATCGCCGCGGCCAGTCCGAGGACCAAGGGAAATGGGAAGTCCTTCATATAGGGGTCTTCATCCATATTTCGCCCCAGATCCTTCATGAACTCGGCATGCGCCTTCTTCATGTCCTCCGGTGTCCTGATGCGCGCGGAATTGCTGTCCGGGCAGGAGCCGAGAACCGAGAAGGGTCGCTCGACATAGATGATGTTTTCAGCGGTCGTGAGGATCTTGCAGCTGTTCTCGAAATCAACAGTCGGATGCTCGAAATAGCGCCCCCCGAACTTTTGCTTGATCTTTTCCATCAGAGCGCGCGAAACGGCACCGTGATAGATCGAGAAGGGGCAATTGGGTGTTTCGGCATGTCGCGTCCAGCCAAAAAACTCTTCGTAAAGCCATTCGCGCTTCATGGTGTGAACGCCGATTCCCAGAGGCACGCAGACATTGCAATGCCGGGGGCGGTTGTTCGGCCAATTATAGGTCAGGCGGCTCCAGACGAGGACATCGACGGGCGTTTCCGACTGTGTTCTTCCGATCAGATCGGCGACATCTGCGTCTACATAGTCATCATCGCCGATGACGCTGACAAATTCGCCAGTCGCGACGTGAAGGCAGCGCTCCCAGTTGTCCACCATCGAAAACACCCGGTCGCCGGACGGCAGGTATTTGACGCGCGGATCCGCAATCACCTCTTCCATGAAGCTGTTCATGATCGAAGGATCGTCGGAATTGTCGGCGAAGATATATTCGATATCCGTCCTGAGGTTCATCAGCAGGCTTCTGATGGTTTCCTGGAAATAGCGCTGACGGTTCCGTGAGGGCACACAAATCGTCAGTTTCGGCTGGGCGAACATGAAATTTCTCCGTTTGCAGCACACTAGAGGCGAGGGCTTTCGCGAGGCTTGCCCGCGACCCTTTGGCCCGGCATCGGGTTTTCAGCTTTTCAGGAGCGGGATGGCTTGATAAGCAGCGTCGAACACGGCCTGCCGCAAGTGGCCCGCGAGACATGACACCCGGAGACCCCATATGCAGAAAAGTCCGGCAGACTGCACCTCGATGGCGGATATCCGCGCCGAGATCGACCTTCTGGACAAGGCGTTGATGAGCCTGTTTGCCGAGCGTTGGGCTTATATCGACCGGGCGGCGGAGATCAAGAAGCCGGCCGGCCTGAAGGCAGACATCCCGGCGCGGGTGAATGAGGTTCGGCGCAACGCGCGAAAAAACGCCGAGAAAGCCGGGCTGGACCCGGATTTCTACGAGGATATCTGGGGGCGGCTTATCCAGCATTCGATCGAGCACGAGCAGGCCGTGCTCGGCGAAATCGAAAAATGAAAACCGGCGATCAGCCGATCTTGGCGATCGGCGTATCTGCCTTCGTCACCGGCATCTCAACGGCAACCTGAGGCAGGTCGGGGTTCGCTTCCTGCGCTAGGGATGCACGGTCAGCGTCGGCACTGCCGTCACGAACTTGCCACCCCAGTCGCTGATATAGGAAAGCTGCTGTTTGATTTCGGCCTGTAGGTTCCATGGCAGGATAACCACCCTTTCCGGTTTTTCGGTTTTCAGGACGTCCTCCGTGACAACCGGGATGCGGCTGCCCGGAAGCAGCGTTCCCTGCTTGGCTGGATTCTTGTCGACGGCGAATGCCAGGAGATCCGGCTTCACGCCAGCGAAGTTGAGGAGCGTGTTGCCCTTTGCCGCGGCGCCGTAGGCCGCAACCTTCAGTCCGGCGCGCCTGCTTTCGATGAGGAATTCAAGGAAGCCGTCGCGCACGGTCTGCGCGGCCTCCTGAAAACGGGTGTAAAAGGCGTCGTCCAGCATACCCGCCGCTCGCTCTGCGGCCAGCACTTCATTGACGGCCGCAGTCTTCACATGCCTGCCGGTATCGCTACGCTGCGCGAACACGCGCAGGCTGCCGCCATGCCACGGCGTCGTCTCGACGTCGAAGACGGCGAGACCGTTTGCCTCGAACACGCGCGTCACGGCGGTCAGCGACAGATAGGAATAGTGCTCGTGATAGGCCGTATCGAACTGCGCCTCGTGCACCATATTGAGCAGATGCGGAAACTCGAAGGTGGCGACGCCGCTCGCCTTCAGCAGACGGGTGAAACCGGCGACGAAATCGTTGATGTCGGGCACATGCGCCAGTACGTTGTTGGCCGCCATCAGATCGGCGGAACGCCCCTCCGCCGCCAGTTTTTCGGCGAGTTCGGCGCCAAAAAATGCCTCGACGATGTCGATGCCCTTTTGCCGAGCAGCCGCAGCCGTACTCGCGGTCGGCTCGATACCGAGACAGCCGAGGCCGCGCTCCTTGGCATATTGCAGCAGATAGCCGTCATTGGCCGCAACCTCGACGACATGCGACGCCTCCGTCAGGCTGAAACGGGCCTGCATATCGGCGACATACCGCCTGGCATGAGCAAGCCAGGACGTCGAGAAGGAGCTGAAATAGGCATAGCTCGACGAGAAGAACGTCTCACGATCGGCGAAGTCTTCCGTCTGCACCAGCCGGCATTCCCGGCAGCAGCGGATCACCAGCGGATACCAGAGCTCCGGCACATGGCGGTTGGCAGGATCGACATAGGAGTTCGACGGCGGAGCGGTGCCGAGATCGAGGAACGGCACCATATGCGTCGATCCGCAGTGACGGCATCTCATGCGGCAACTCCGCGATAGTCCGGCGACAGCAAGGGATGCGCTGCATCGCGCGGCGAGAGATTGATCACCGGCAGCGGCCAGTCGATGGCGAGCGCCGGGTCTTGCGGGTTGAGCCCGCCTTCCGCCTCGGCGGCGTGGGGATGCGAATGGGCATAGATCATCCGGACCTCATCGGTCAGCGCCTGGAAGCCATGGGCGAACCCCTTGGGAATCAGCAGCGAACAGGCGTTGTCTTCGGAAAGCTCGACGGCGAAATGCCGCAGAAAGGTCGGCGAATGCCGGCGGATATCGACGGTGACATCGAGGATGCGGCCGCGCGTGCAGGTCACCAGCTTGGTTTCCGCATGCGGCGGACGCTGGAAATGCATGCCGCGCACCGTTCCCTTGAACGCCGTGCCGGTTTCGTTGAGCTGCGCAACGGGCGCCTGCCAGCCGAAAACTGCAAGATCGTCCTCACAGAACAGGCGCGAGAGGAACCCGCGCTCGTCCGCAATCTTCCTGCGGGTCAGAACCAGCAACCCGTCGAGAGGCGTTTTAGCCGCCTCGAACCGCCCGCTCATCCGGCCGCCCTCAAAGGCTCGTCTCGAACGGCCAGGCCGGCGAAATCGCGGATATCGGCAAGGCAGAGCTCAAGCGCCGCCCGGCCATCACCCTGCGCGCGATACCATTCCATCGTCCGCTTGACCGTTTCGGCCAGCCGCCAGCGCGGCTGGTAACCGAGTTCGGCGCGCGCCTTGGCACTGTCGAGCACCAGATAGCCCGCCTCGTGTGGACCGTCCGTTCCGTCGCCGAGCATCGTGGCGCCACCGCCGAAATGGCGCTCCGCCATCTTCAGAACCGCGCCGACCGAGGCAGCTTCGCCGTGATCCGGACCGAAATTGTAGCTCTCGACACCCTCCGGCGCCTGCCACAGCCGTTCTGCAAGGCCCATGTAACCGCCGAGTGGTTCAAGCACGTGCTGCCAGGGCCGCACCGCCCGCGGACGGCGCACCTGCAGCGTCTCGCCGCTTTGCCAAGCCCTGACCGCATCCGGAATCAGCCGGTCCTCCGCCCAGTCGCCGCCGCCGATGACGTTGCCGGCGCGCGCCGTGGCAAGGCCGACCCTGCGGCTCGAGAAGAAGGAGGCCCGGTAGCTCGCCGCGACGATCTCGGCCGCCGCCTTGCTGGCGCTATAGGGATCGTGGCCGCCGAGCGGATCGCTCTCCATGAAGGCAAGCCCCGTCTCGGCATTGTGGTAGACCTTGTCGGTCGTCACGACCACGATCGAGCGCACATCCTCCGACAGGCGCAAGGCGTCGAGCAGATTGGCCGTACCGAGCACGTTGACGTCATAGGTTTCCGCCGGATTGCGATAACCTGCACGCACAAGCGCCTGTGCTGCGAGATGAAAAACGATCTGCGGTTTAGTCTTCAGCACATGATGAGTGACGGCGTCGCGATCGCGGATATCGATGATGCCAGGACCATCCATCGCGCCGCCGAGCAGCAGGTGCAGCGAGGGTTCCGTCCGCGGCGCCAGCGACAGGCCGGCGACATCCGCCCCGAGTGCACGCAGCCACAGCGTCAGCCAACTGCCCTTGAAGCCGGTATGCCCGGTAACCAGGACGCGCTTTCCGCGCCAGAATTCATTCGTCATCGGCATCACCACGTCTTCCACGGCGGGGCGCCGCTCTGCCACAGGCTTTCAAGATGATTCTTGTCGCGGAGCGTATCCATCGGCTGCCAAAAGCCTTCATGGAAATAGGCCTGCAACTCGCCGTCCCTGGCCAGTCCCATCAGAGGTTCCCCCTCCCAGCTTGAATGATCCGCTTCGATCCGGTCGATGCAGCGGGGCGAAAGAACGAAAAAACCGCCGTTGATGAAGCCGCCCTCGCCTTCCGGTTTTTCGACGAAGCCTTGGACCTCCGTCCCGTCCAACTGCAGCGCGCCATAGCGCGCCGGCGGCCGCACGGCAGTCACCGTCGCCTGCTTGCCGTGGCTTTTGTGAAAGGCGATCGTCTTGCCGATATCGACGTTGCTGACGCCATCACCATAGGTGAAGCAGAAGGCTTCCTCGTCCTTGAGATAGGAGGCAACGCGCTTGAGGCGTCCGCCCGTCATTGAGTTCTCGCCCGTATCGATCAGCGTCACGCGCCAGTTCTCGGCGCTCTGGCGATGAAACTCGATGCTGTTCTGCGACAGGTCGAAGGTGATGTCCGACATGTGCAGGCCGTAGTTGGCGAAGTATTCCTTGATCATATAGCCCTTGAAGCCGCAGCAGATGATGAAATCCCGCACGCCATGGGCGTAGTAGAGCTTCATGATGTGCCAGAGGATCGGCCGGCCGCCGATCTCGATCATCGGCTTTGGCCGCAGATGCGTTTCCTCGGCGATGCGCGATCCCAGACCGCCAGCGAGAATGACCGCTTTCATCGGCTCCTCCGGCTGGGCGCGAAAGCAGTCGCCGGCGGCATGCCTTGACGGAGAGAAAGCGGGAGAAGAGAAAACGGCTCTGCTCCGGGCCGGGATCGCATTGTTTCCAGCCCGGGCGCCGCCTTCGACCGCACAGCCAATGGCCTTGCCGTCATACGGATTCTAAGGCAGGAAAATTCCATGATGCTCCGGGTCCAGTCAGTCTATGCTGACAGGCACCCTAGAAGCTGAAACTGTCGTCAAACTGGAGAGGCTGCAGGCAGATGCCGGCCTCCCTGTCTTCCCGGCCTGGCCAGGAAGACGTCAGCCTATTGGATTTCAGTAGGCGTTCTTCCGCATCAGGTGCTGTTCCCAATCGAGCGCACTGCGGATGATGCCATTCAGATCATCATATTCCGGAACCCATCCGAGCTCCCGTCTGGCGAGCGCCGGATTGGCGACGATCATCGCAGGATCTCCCGCCCGGCGCTCCGCAAAGGTGACCGGAAAGTCGGCCCCATGCACGTTGCGCACTGCATCGAGCACTTCAAGCACGGAAAAGCCATGGCCATAGCCGCAATTGGCGGCGAGCGAGCCGCCGCCGGCGCGCATGCGCTGCAACGCCTTCAGATGCGCCTGCACCAGATCCCAGACATGGATGTAGTCGCGAACGCAGGTTCCGTCCGGCGTTGGATAGTCGGTGCCGAAGACGCTCATCGATTGGCGCTTGCCGAGCGCCGTGGCGCAGGCGACCTTGATCAGATGCGTCGCCAGGGCCGAGGACTGGCCGCTTCGTCCCTTCGGATCGGCCCCCGCGACGTTGAAATAGCGCAGCGCCGTATAGGTGAAGTCATGCGCATTGGCCGTATCGCGCAGCATGATCTCGGTCATCAGCTTCGACGAACCGTAGGGCGATTCCGGCTTCAGGTTGACGCTCTCCGTCACCGGTTCGAGAACCTCCGGCGTTCCGTAGACCGCCGCCGTCGAGGAGAACACGAAATAGGGGATGCCGGCCTCGACGGCGCTGGCAATCAGGCTGCGCGACTTGACCGTGTTGTTCTCGTAATAGCCGAGCGGATCGGCGACCGATTCCGGCACGACGATCGAACCGGCGAAATGGATGATGGAATCGATCTCGTTTTCCGAGAATATCTGCCGCATCAGGACAGTGTCGGCGATGTCTCCTTCGTAGAAGCGCGCTTCAGGCGCGATCGCCCAGCGAAACCCGGTGGAAAGACGATCGATGACGACAACCTGTTCACCGGCATCGAGCAGCGCCCAGACCATGTGGCTGCCGATATAACCGCCGCCACCCGTTACCAAAACCGCCATTTCGTACTCCCGCACTGTTGAAGTCAGCGGGATATGACCCGTTCACGGCGCGATACACAAGGATTTTGTGCAGTGCCGAACGGTCAAATATCACTCAAAGAGAGGCGATATAGCCGGCCAGCCGCTCGGCGGCGGTTGCGATCTGGCCGGGATCGCGCAGGAAACAGGCGCGCATGAACAGCGCCCCACCCTCGCCGAATGCCGTGCCCGGCGCGAGGCCGACACCGGTCTGGTCGACGATGTCGAGCGCTGTGCGGCGCGCGTCGGTGACCCCGTCGATCTTCAGGAAGGCATAGATCGCGCCATCCGGCTTCAAGGTCTGGACGCGGTTCGTCGCGATCAGCGCATCGCACAGCAAGTCGCGCGAGCGGGCCGCCATGGCGATGTTTTCGGCAACGAAGTCATCGCCCCGGTCGAGTGCGGCGACCGCACCCGCCTGCATGAACTGCGCCACGCCGGACGTCGAATACTGGATGAGATTTTCCAGCACCTGGCCGATTTCCGTCGGCGCAACGATCCATCCGACGCGCCAGCCGGTCATCGACCAGTTCTTGGAGAAGGAATTGACGAAGAGAATGCGGTCGCCGTCTTCCATGATGTCGAGAAAGGATGGCGCCCTGCCGTCATTGAAATAATAGAGCGCATAGATTTCGTCGGCGATGATCCAGAGACCATGCCGGCGCGCCAGATCAAGAATCGCTCTCAGATCGCCATGCGATGCGGTCCAGCCGGTCGGGTTGGATGGCGTGTTGACGAACAGCGCCCGTGTTTTCGGCGTGATGGCGTCTTCGAGCTTGGCAATATCGAGCTGCCATTTGCCGTGTTCGAAGCTGAGCGGCACCGCAATCGCCCGGGCGCCGGAAAGCTCCGCACTTGCCGCGAAATTCGGCCAGGCGGGCGAGAGGAAGACCACTTCGTCTCCCGGCGAGGTCACGGCCTCGATCGCAAGCTTGATGGCCTGCATGCCCGACCCCGTCACATAGAAATTGTCCGGCGCAAGCGTCTTCTGGAAATGGCGCTGATAGTAGCGCACCAAAGCCTCGCGCAGCGGCGGGATGCCGCGCTGCCAAGTGTAGAACGTCTCGCCAGCCTTCAGCGAATCCTGCGTCGCCTGGGCGATGAAGTCCGGAGTCGGCAGGTCTCCCTCGCCGACCCAGAGCGGGATAAGCCCTTCGCGCCCGCGCGCATAATTCACCAGCTCGACGATGCCGCTTTCGGGTGCTGCGAGCGATCGGGGGCTGAGGCTGGCGAGAATGGTCATCGGCGGGGCTCCTGTTAGCCCGCCGCTTCTAGCGGTTTTTCAGATCACGATCACGCGATATTCGCTGACGAATTTATCGATTTTGGTGATGTGTCTTCCTAACGCGCATTGCGTCAAAACGGATTTATGCGTGTGCTTGGGTCCTTGTTTTTATGCATGTCGCTGTAGCAAAACCGCTGCACACCTTTGGACGACATGCACTACGCTCGCTGCTTCAGCAAATCACGGATTTCGGTCAGCAGTTGAACGTCGACCGGTGGCGGTGCTGCAGGCTCCTCGTTCTTCTGCTTCTCCAGCGAGGCGCGCATCCTGTTGACCGCCTTGACCAGCAGGAAAATGATCCAGGCAAGGATGAGAAAGTTCAGCACCACGGTGAGGAAATTGCCGTAGGCGAAGACCGCGCCCTGCTCGCGGGCCGCAGCAAGCGACGTTGCGGTCACGGTGCCCGACAGCGGAAAGAAAAAGTTGGAGAAATCGAGCCCGCCGGTGATGGCACCGACGATCGGCATGATTATGTCGTTGACCAGCGAATTGACGATCAGCGTGAAAGCGCCACCGATGATAATACCGACGGCGAGGTCCATGACATTGCCTCTGGCGATAAACGCCTTGAACTCATTCAGCATTATTCCCTCCTCATCTTCTCGTGAAACCGGCTGGCTTTGCCTGTCCCTGCGTCGCCGGCCAGCCCGGGCGATGCTACTTGAAATTACACCCAAGTAAATCGCGCCTCGAAAAAGGGAAGGGAAACCCACCGATTTCATGCGTTCGAAAACAGATGGCCGGTCTTTGACTTAAGGCTTAGGCGCGCCTGATTTTCTTCCCTTTCGTCTTGTCCTATGCTTGAGGCGAGGACAAGGAGGAGGCATGCTTTCGGGCTCGATCATCTTCGCGGCCGCCTTCGCCTATCTGCTGCTGCTGTTTGCGGTGGCAAGTTACGGCGATCGCAAGGCGCGCAGCGCGCCTGCCGGCAAGGGCAGGCCGCTCGTCTATGCGCTGAGTCTCGCCATCTACTGCACCTCATGGACGTATTTCGGCGGCGTCGGTCTCGCTGCCGAGCGCGGGCTGGAATTCACCGGCATCTATATCGGCCCGATCCTGATGTTCACGCTCGGCCTGCCGGTGATCCGCCGCATCATCGCGCTTGCCAAGTCGGAACGGCTCACCTCCGTCGCCGACTTCGTCGCCGCGCGCTACGGCAAGAACCCGGTGGTTGCCGCCATCGTCGCGCTGATCTCGCTGATCGGCGCCATCCCCTACATCGCCCTGCAGCTGAAGGCCGTTTCCAGCTCGGTGTCGTCGATGGTCGATACCAGCGGTTATGGCATCGGCGCCGGCCAGAATTTCATCGACCTGCCGCTGCTCGTCACCCTGTTCCTCGCCTGTTTCGCCATCGTCTTCGGCACCCGGCATACGGATGCCACCGAACATCAGGATGGTCTCATCCTGGCGATCGCGATGGAATCGGTGGTGAAGCTCCTGGCGCTGGTGACGGCCGGTCTCTATGTCGTGTTCTTCCTGTTCGACGGGCCGAGTGATCTCTGGGTCAAGGCGCTCGCCAACGAGCAGGTGATGACCGCGCTGCACTATCAGACGCCGCTGCCGCGCTGGATCCTGCTGGTCGTGCTTTCGGCCTTTGCCATCATCATGCTGCCGCGGCAGTTCCACGTCACTGTCGTCGAGAACCGCACGGAAAAGGACCTGCGCACCGCCGGCATCCTCTTTCCGGTCTATCTGATCGCCATCAATCTCTTCGTGCTGCCCGTTGCCATCGCCGGCATCCTGACCTTTGCCGGCAGCGGCGAGGCGGATCTCTATCTCCTGACGCTGCCGCTTGCCGCAGACCAGCCGGTCCTGACGCTGATCACCTTCATCGGCGGATTTTCCGCCGCGACCGCCATGGTCATCGTCGCCTCGGTCGCGCTGTCGATCATGATCTCGAACGACATCGTCATGCCGGTGTTCCTCAGGCGCAACCTGATGGGCCGCGGCGGGTTCCAGAATGTCGCGGGCACACTGCTCAACGTCCGACGCACGGCAATCTTCGCCGTCCTCCTGCTCGGCTACGGCTACTACCGCTCCGCCGACATGAGCGCGGGACTTGCCTCTCTCGGCCTTCTCTCTTTCGCCGCGATTTCGCAGATGGCGCCGGCACTCTTCGGCGGCCTCCTCTGGCGCCAGGCCAACGCCCGCGGCGCGATTGCCGGCATGACGCTCGGCTTCCTCGTCTGGGCCTACCTGCTCTTCCTGCCGAGCCTCGGCGGACCGGACAATTCGCATGTCGCGACCACCGTACTCGGCTTCCTCTTCCCCTTCACCGCGATCTTTTCCGGCCCCGCCGCGGATCCGCTGGTCAATGCCTCGGCGCTCAGCCTGCTGGTCAACGGCATCGCCTACGTCATCGGCTCGCTGACGCGTGCGCCAAAACCGCTGGAGCGACTGCAGGCCGGCGTCTTCATCCGCCGCAAATCGCGTTCGGAAAAGGCATTTCGCGGCCGCAAGACCAAGATCACCGTGCTCGACCTGAAGACCACGATCGCGCGATATCTCGGCGACGAGCGCATGCGGCGCTCGTTCCAGACCTATGAGCGTCAATCCGGCCGCTGGCTGGAGGACCATCAGCCGGCCGACATGGCGCTCGTCCATTTCTCCGAGCAACTTCTCGGCAGCGCCATCGGCTCCTCCTCCGCGCGGCTGGTACTGTCGCTGGTGCTGCAGCGCATGGACGATACCTCTTCCGACACCGCCTGGCTGCTCGATCAGGCATCGGAAGCGCTGCAATACAATCAGGACATGCTGCAAACGGCGCTTTCGCAGATGGACCAGGGCATCGCCGTCTTCGACAGCTCCAACAACCTGATCATCTGGAATCGCCGCTTCCGCCAATTGCTCGACCTGCCGGAAAGCGCCGGCCAGGTCGGCTTTCCGCTGGCCGAAATCGTCTCGATGCTGAGCAAGCGCGGCGATATCCGCAAGGAGGACGAAAAGGCGCTGGTCGCCAACTTCCTGACGCTCGACAAACCCTTCCTGCTCGAACTTTCCGGCGGCGAACGCATCATCGAAGTGCGCACCAATGCCATGCCGGACAAGGGCATCGTCACCACCTATACCGACATCACCCAGCGCGTCGCCGCCGACATGGCGCTGAAGCAGGCGAACGAAACGCTGGAGCTGCGCGTTGCCGAGCGCACCGGTGAACTCACCCGCGTCAACCGCGAGGTGGCCGAAGCCCGTGCCGCCGCGGAAGAGGCCAATATCGGCAAGACCCGCTTCTTTGCCGCCGCCGGCCATGACATCCTGCAGCCTCTCAACGCCGCCCGGCTCTATTCGTCGTCGCTGGTCGAGCGTCTCGGCGATTCTGAAAACAGCGTGCTCGTCCAGAACATCGATTCCTCGCTGGAATCGGTCGAATCCATCCTTGGCGCCGTGCTCGATATTTCCCGCCTGGACACGGGCGCGATGAAGCCACGCCTGCAAACCGTGCCCCTCAACGATCTCCTGCGCCGAATCGAAACCGACTTCGCCCCCGTCGCCCGCGCCGCCAATCTCAAGCTCACCGTAATGCCGACATCGCTGTCGGTGCGCACGGACCCCAACCTCCTGCGCCGCCTCATCCAGAACCTCGTATCGAATGCCATCAAATACACGCCAAGGGGCAAGGTTTTGGTCGGCGTGCGCCGCGAGGGCGGCAACGCCGTCATCCAGGTGCTCGATTCCGGCATCGGCATTCCTGCGTCGAAATTCCGTACAGTCTTCAAGGAATTCGCCCGGCTCGACGAGGGCGCCAAGACGGCGTCCGGGCTCGGGCTCGGCCTGTCGATCGTCGACCGCATTTCCCGCGTCCTCAATCACGCCGTCGATCTGCAATCCAAGCCCGGCACGGGTACGCGCTTCCGCGTGACCATGCCGATCGACCGCACCACCGGCACCGTCAAGACCACCGCTGCGGCATCGGTTGGAACCGCCGAACCGCTCCATGGCCTGCGTGTCCTGTGCATCGACAACGAGGCGCAGATCGTCGAAGGCATGAAACTGTTGCTCGAGGGCTGGGGCTGCACGGTCACCACCGCGCTGTCGCTTGCTGCCTGGCAGGCCGATCCGACCAATCTCGCCCAGCATCCGGACGCAATCATCGCCGACTACCACCTCGACAAGGCGACCGGCATCGACGCGATCCGGGCGATCCGCGACCATTTCGCCATTGCCATCCCCGCCCTGCTCGTCACCGCCGACCGCTCGCCGGAAGTCCGCGCCGCCGCCGAGCGAGACAGCGTCGCGCTGCAAAACAAGCCGGTTCGCCCGGCCTCGATGCGAGCCTGGCTGACGCAGCTTTCGGTATCGATGAAGGCGGCAGCGGAGTAGATGGAGAGATTTTGCCGAACAGTCTGGTCCGCCCCTTTATTGTCCTCGCCGGCATGGCCTATTGCCGCACCAGAAATTCGGCTCTAATACCGCGCGATGGAAACCGTAGCTGCCATAGTGGAACTTGGAGCCGCCATAACCGTCTTGGCCTTCGCCGCCTTTTGCGGGTCGATTGGCGCACGAAGAGCGAAATCCACCGGGCGTAGCGCTCTCTTCTGGGCCGTTTTCTGTTTTGGTTCAGGTCCGTTTGGCGTTGCCGCTTTGTGGCTCCTCGACGTGAGCTTCACAGACGGTCGGCATCGTGGTGAGTAATAGATGGCTCAGCTCCGCGACTGGCCCCGCACGTATCCGTGCTCAAGTCAGCAATAGCAATTTCAAGCAGCCACAGCCGCGATCTTCCCCAGTTGGATCACCGCCTGCGTACGGCTATCGACGTTGAGCTTGAGCAAGATCGCCGAGACATGTGCCTTGATCGTCGCCTCGGAGACACCGAGTTCGTAGGCGATCTGCTTGTTGAGCAGGCCTTCGGCGAGCATGCCCAGCACGCGCGATTGCTGCGGCGTCAGCGTCTGCAGCCGATGCAGAAGATCCGCCACCTCCGGCTCGTGCTCCATGCCGCGCTGGAAGCCGGGCGGGGTGAAGATGTCGCCGGCCATGACCGTTTCGATGCCGTGGCGGATTTCGTCGATGCCGGCGGATTTCGACAGGAAGCCGGAGGCCCCGAGTTCCAGCGCGCGCTGGATCGTCGCCGGATCGTCATGGGCGGAGACGATCATCACCGGCAGGCTCTGGAATTCGGCGCGAAGCGCGATCAGGCCCGACAGGCCGCTGACACCGGGCATGGTGAGATCGAGCAGCATGAGGTCGGCGGAGACGTTGTCGATCGCCGCCTGGCGCGCCGCCGTGAAGTCACCCGCCTCGATGACGGTCGGATTGCCGGCCATGCCGGTCAGCGCCTGGCGCATGGCGCCGCGAAACAGCGGGTGGTCGTCCGCAATGATGATGGTCAAGCCTGACGTCATGACGCTCCCTCCCAAGAGCTCCGCGCGGTGGCCAAATCCTCCCATTCGCCGCCGCGCCGCATGGATCGTCCGGGATCCGGTCAGGTCTTCTGAGGCACGCTCTCCGTGCCGTCGGACTCGCGTTCCAGATCCTTCACAATTCCCATGAAACTGCGCATCATTCTTTCCATGATGCTCATCGTCTGGTCAATCTCTTCCTTCGTCGGAAGCCGTGGTTTCAGCGCGGTTTGCCCCTCGCCGACCGCTTTTTCCAGGCTTTCGATGCGTTTGGTCAAGAGATCAAGCTCCAGTTCGAAGGCGGTGCGTTCGTCGGCCGCCATCCGGCAGACCATTTCGCCATTGCCCTCGTGGCAAAGCGATACTTCGCCCGTCTGGGTATCCAGTCGCGCAATGCCGCTGTCAGTCTTCTGCATGGCGTAGCGTCCCGGCGCCGGCGCCTGGGCGAAAGCCGCGATGGCCGCAAGGACCCCGCCCAGAGCCAGGACCGGTATCAGTAACCTGTTCATCGCAATCTCCCTATCAGCCGAAAATCCGGGATCGAACCCGCTTGCCGGTGGACTTTCGCACAGGATTGCGGCAATCCCGCAAAACACAGTGTCCAATCTCCAGGAAACGGCGGCATGAGCAGCATTATCTACAAAATTGTCCCGGCGACTCTATGGCAGGATGCGCTCAACAGTGGAGAATTCAAGGGTGCCTCGATCGATCTGACGGATGGCTACATTCATTTGTCGACGGCCGAGCAGGCACCGGGAACCGCCGCCCGCTATTTTGCCGAACAGGAAGGCCTTCTGCTTGTTGCGATCGATGCCGAAAAGCTCGGCGACAAGCTGGTCTATGAGGCCTCGCCTGGCGGCACGCCGTTTCCGCATCTCTATGCCCCGCTGTCCTTCGATGCGGTCCTCTGGGCAAAGCCGCTGCCGCTCGGTGCTGACGGCGCCCATCTCTTTCCGGAGCTTGACCGATGATCGATGCCTTCCAGTCGCTCGCCCGCCGCGGCCTCTTCCTGCTTGATCCAGAAGCCGCCCACGGGCTTTCCATCAAGGCGCTGAAAACCGGCCTCGTGCCCGCCTGCGCCGCGCGCGCCGATCCGCGGCTGGCGCAGACCGTCGCCGGCCTTACCTTTGCCAACCCGCTCGGCATGGCGGCCGGCTATGACAAGAACGCCGAAGTTCCGGAGGCGCTGCTCAGGCTCGGTTTCGGCTTCACCGAGATCGGCACCGTGACGCCGAAGCCGCAGGCCGGTAACGACAAGCCGCGTATCTTCCGTCTGGTCGAGGATGACGCCGTCATCAATCGTCTCGGCTTCAACAATGAAGGCCATCAGGCCGCGCTGACCCGGCTTGGCGGCTGCGCGCGCGATGCGATGGTCGGCGTCAACATCGGCGCCAACAAGGACAGTGCCGACCGCATCGCTGATTACGTCACCGGCATCCGCACCTTTTACGGTGTCGCCCGCTATTTCACCGCCAATATCTCCTCCCCCAACACGCCCGGCCTGCGCGACCTGCAGGCCCGCGAAAGCCTCGCGGCCCTCTTGTCGGCCGTGCTCGCGGCCCGCGACGACGAGGCCGCAAAGACGGGAAGGCGCATACCGGTGTTCCTCAAGATCGCGCCGGATCTCACCGAAGAAGGCATGGACGACATTGCGGCCCAAGCCCTGTCGCACGCTCTCGACGGGCTGATCGTCTCCAACACGACGCTGGCGCGCGACGGCCTGAAGGATCAACGCCAGGCCAAGGAAAGCGGCGGTCTTTCCGGCAAGCCGCTGTTTGAAAAATCGACGATCGTGCTTGCCAAGATGCGCCAGCGTGTCGGCCCCGATCTGCCGATCATCGGCGTCGGCGGCGTTTCCTCGGCGGAAACGGCGGCGGAAAAAATCCGCGCCGGCGCCAACCTCGTCCAGCTCTATTCCTGCATGGTCTATGAAGGCCCATCGCTGCCGGGCAGGATCGTCCGCGGCCTGTCGCAACTCTGCGACCGCGAAAAACTGGCTTCAATCAGCGATATCCGCGGCAGCAGGACGGATTACTGGGCTGCCAGGGCATGATGCCGAAAAGTGTGACGCGGTTTTCGGGTCACATCATGCCCTTATAGAAAGGTCTGAGCCGAGCGGCGCGGCACGAGCGCCATCAGGAAAAGGCCGCGAAACAGCAGGAACAGGTTGAGCGACGCCCAGAGCCCGTGATTGCCGAAGGCCGGCACCAGCAGACAGAGGGCGACGGCATAGCCGGCGAAGGCTGCAAGCATCATGTTGCGCATGTCGCGCGACCAGGTGGCGCCGATGAAGACGCCGTCCATCAGGAAGGCGAGCGCGCCCGTCATCGCCGTGATCGCCGCCCAGGGCATGTAGACATAGGCTTCCGCCCGCACATCTTCCGCCGTCGTCAACAGGTCGACCAGCCAGTCACCGAAAAGCAAAAAGACGCTGGTGGTGAAGCCGGCCAGCGCGAGGGACCAGATCGCCGTCATCCTCAAGGCCCTGTCGAAGGCCGGCCGGAAGCGGGCGCCGATCGCGCGGCCCGTCAGCTGTTCAGCGGCATTGGCAAGCCCGTCGAGATAATAGCCGGCGACAAGGAAGATCGTCATCAGCACGGCATTGGCAGCCAGCGTCAACGGCCCGAGCGACGTACCGATGCGCGTCATCAGCGTAAAGGCGGCAAGAAGCACGAAAGAGCGGATCATGATGTCGCGGTTGAGTCCGAACAGCGGTTTCAAACGGTTGCGGGCCATGATCGTTTCCCAGCTCGGCGAAACCGTGCGGTCGAAGCGGCCATAAACGACTGCGAACCCGACGATCGCACCGACCGCCTCGCCCGCCACCGTCGCCAGAGCCACGCCCATCACGCCCCAGCCGAGGTAAAGCCCGAGAAAGATGCACAAGACGATGTTGATGCCGTTGATCAGCGTCTGCAGTACAAGTCCCGTCGTCCCCTGCCCGCGCCCGAGCACGTAGCCGAGGATGGTGTAGTTGGCTAGTGCTGCGGGACCGGAAAGGATGCGACAGAGGAAATAGGTGCGCGTCACGGCCGCCACCTCCGGCCCCGGCGCCATCAGCCACAATCCGAGGGTCAGCAGTAGCGGCGACAGCAGGACGATAGCGGTGCCGCAGACCACAGCGATGATCAGGGAACGCCAGAAAACGGCCTGCTCTTCCGTCTTGTCGCCGCGCCCGAAGGCCTGGGCGACAAGGCCGGTCGTGGCCGAGCGCAGGAAATTGAAGGTGGCAAACAGAAGGTCGAAGAGGATGGCGCCGACCGCAAGGCCGGCAAGCAGCGTCGCCTGCCCCATATGCCCGACGACGGCCGTATCGACCAGGCCAAGCAGCGGGGTCGTCAGGAAGCCCAGCGTCATCGGCACCGCGATCGACAGGATCAGCCGATTGGTGACGAGAAAGGGTCCCGCCCCGTGGATGTTTTCGCCGATATCGGTCGTCTGCGCTGCCGTCATGCTTTGTCCTCAAGACCAGCCGCGAAACCCAAGAATCAGATCAGGCGGTCGACAGCACCATGGCCCAATAGGGCTGGTTTCCGGAAGCGGGATTCCGCATCACCGCGACGCCAAGCCCGCTATAATTCGGGCCGAGCATGTTTTCCAGATGCTTGGGCGAATGATACCAGGCGGCATAGACCTTTTCGGCGCTGTCCTGGCCCATGGCAATGTTTTCCGCCGCCGGCAGGGCGACGCCCTCGCCCTTCATGCGATCGAGGAAGCTGTCGCCCATGCCGATCAGATGCGACATCTTGCCGGCCTTGGCCATGCGGCCCGCCTGCGACAAGGCTGCCTGCGCGGCGGCCGGGTCGCGTGCGAGCGGCTTGAGGCCGTTCTGTTTTCTGAGGTCGTTGACGTAACCGAGCGTCGCTTCCGTCTGGTCGCTGCCGTTGCCGCTCGGGGCCACCTTGGGCGTGCCGCAACTGGCGAGAAAGCCGAGCGAAAGAAACGCTCCAGACCGCAGGAGAGTGCGCCGGGTGGCGAGGAAGTCCTGATCGTGCATGTTACCGCCGGTAATTCAAAACGCGCAGAATGATGAAGACGGGAATGACAACGGCGGCGCCGAGCAGCAGGTAGTCTCCGACGCGGCCGAGCGCCGCGAAGCCGGAATGCCAAAGGTCGAGAATGAAATCGCGGGCGGTGTAGAGAATGCCATAGGGCGTCCAACCGAAAACCGCCATGACGAAGCCGACGATGACCGACACCACCAGCAGCTTGACGATCACCCGGCCGGGCGTATCGCCCAGAAATTTGTTCACTCCATCGGCCATGGCCCATGATTCTCCTGTTTTGCCTGACATAAGCCGCCACGGCGTCGCTCGCAAGCCGTGAAGATTGGCGATACCCCTTGTCGTGCCAATCGCCGCTTGCCATTTTTATCCTCGCACGCGACAAGCGATCAAAGCCCAAGGGCACAATCGAGGCGCAAAAGCATGAACCTCAACCAGCTTTCCTCCGGCGACCTGATTGCCGACCGTCGCGCCGAATATGCGCATATGCTTGCCGACAGCGGCGACCACACCGGCGCCGCCGACCTGATGTCCCAGGCGCTGGAGCTTGTTCCCGACTGGGCCGCCGGCTGGTTCCGCCTCGCCGACTATCAGGAGAAATCCGGCCGCAAAGAGGCGGCGGTGACCGCGCTCAAGAAAGTTCTCGAGCTCAACCCTGAGGATATTTTCGGCGCCGGCCTGAAACTTGCCCTCCTCGGCGGTGCCGAAACGCCGGAGCAGCCGTCGAGCCTCTATGTGGCGCAACTCTTCGACGACTATGCCGATCGCTTCGACAAGGCGCTGGTCGAGAAGCTCGATTATTCCGTTCCCGCAAAACTCGCCGCCTTGATTGCGGTCGATGCGGGCAATGATCGCTTTGCCCATGTCGTCGATCTTGGCTGCGGCACCGGCCTGTTCGGCGAGCGTATCCGCGGCAAGGCGGTTCATCTCGAAGGCTTCGATCTCTCTGCCAATATGCTGGCCAAGGCCGAAGACAAAGGCATCTACGACCGGCTTGCGCAGGCCGACCTTTCCCTTCTGCCCGAACGTTCCGGCCTATTTGCCGAGGGCAAGGCCTCCGGAAACCGCGCCAACCTCGTCAGCGCTGCCGATGTGCTGATGTATCTCGGCAATCTCGACAGCGTCTTCGTCATCGCGTCGAAGCTGCTTGCCGATGGCGGCCTCTTTGCCTTTTCCGTCGAGGATGGCGGGGAGGAAGGTGATTTCGTTCTCCGCGAATCCCTGCGCTACGCGCATTCGGAACGCTACATCAGACAGCTTTGCAAGCGCTTTGGGCTCGACATACTCGAAATCCTCAAAACCACCATTCGCAATGATGGCGGAAAACCGGTCTCCGGCATTCTCTTCCTTACGCGAAAATCGGCCTGAGCGAACTTTTCTTGCAAAGTTGGAATAGGTCAGCATTGCTTACATATTTCGCTTGATCGAAACGGCGCAAATCCCGATAATTGCTGCATTGCACACAGGCGCTGCGATCGAGAAAACCGCCGGCGCATTGTACTTCATTCTTTCCCGTCATCGCCGTCCGGGCCAGCCCGGCCGCATGCCCTTTGCCGCCTTCGGAGATCACGCCATGAGCCTTGTCAACGCCCTTGGTTTCTGGAACACCAGCGCAACGCGTCACACGCCGATCGAGGATGTGCAGGGCATCTTCTCCGGCAGCCTCGTGGCAGCGCTCGGCCTCTATGTGCTCGCCAGCGCCGGGCTTCTGACGGGCAGCACCGCCGGCGTCGCCTTCCTCCTGCACTATGCGCTGGGCATCAATTTCGGCCTCGCCTTCTTCCTGCTCAACCTGCCGTTCTTCTATCTCTCGTGGAAGCGCCTCGGCATGGCCTTCACGCTGAAGACCTTCATCGCCATCGGCATCACCTCGCTGCTCACCAACGTCCAGAGCCAGGTGCTGCAGATCGCCAGCATCCACCCGGCCTGGGCAGCGCTTCTCGGCGGCCTGCTGCTCGGTTTCGGCGTGCTCGCGCTCTACCGCCACCGCGCCAGCCTCGGCGGCGTCGGCATTCTCGGCGTCTATCTGCAGGAACGGTTCGGCATTCGCGCTGGTCTCGTCCAGCTTGCCATCGATCTTTGCGTGCTGGCCGCCGCCTTCTTCGTCACCCCGCCGCCGGTCGTCGTCTATTCGGTGCTCGGCGCCGTCGTACTCAACCTGTTTCTCACCATCAATCACCGCGCCGACCGCTATATCGCGCTTTGAAGACTGCCCCTCATCCCGGCTATCGGCCACCTTCGCCCCCTAGACGGAAGATGGACCAAGCGGCAGCCTCCGTCATCCCCTCTCCCCGCCCGCAGGGAGAGGGCTAGGGTGAGGGGCGCTTTTTTGATCAGGCAGCCTTTGCCGGCTTGTCGATCGGATGCTGCGAGCGGAAGCCGACGGCAAGGCGGTTCCAGACATTGATCGTGCCGATTGCCACCGTGATCTTGGCGATCTCCTCGCTCGAGAAATGCGCCTTCAGGGTTTCATAGGCATCATCGGGAGCGCCTGTCTGGGCAATGTTGGTCACCGCGTCGACCCAACCCAAAAGTGCCCGTTCGCGGGCGTCGTAGACCGGCGATTCCCGCCAGACGCACATCAGGTTGATCCACTGTTCGCTCAGACCGTCATGACGCGATTCCTTGACGTGCATGTCGACGCAGTAGGCGCAGCCATTGATCTGCGACGCGCGCAGCTTGATCAGGTGGATAAAGCGGCGCTCCAGCCCGGCGTTCTGGACGAAATTTTCAAGCGCGAGCACGGCCTTGAAGGCGTCCGGCGAGGCTTTGGCCATATCGAGACGAGTTTGCATCGGTCTTCTCCTTTGTGGTGGCTCAGCGAGCCGTTTTGCGTTCATGGATTTCCAGGAAGGCGCAGCCCCTGGCTGCGATCCCGCCGTCATCGACCTCGGCCAAAGCGCGCCCGAGATCGGCAATCGTGGTCTTTGCCAGTTCCGCCCGGTAGACCTGCTCCGCTTTCAGCATGACGGCGTTGATGCCGCAGGGCTTGGCGAAATACCGGCTCGGTAGCGGGTTCGGCCCACGCTGGCGGATTTCGCCGCAGCGGAAAGCCGGTGCCGGACCTTCGACGGCAAGCACGATGTCGAGAAGCGTGATGTCCGCCGGCTTCCTTGCCAGCCGGTATCCGCCCTTTGGCCCCGGCACCGTATCGAGAATGCCGACGCCCGACAGCGCCTGCAGATGCTTCAGGAGATAGCTGGTCGAGACACCATGAAACTCGGCGATCGCCGCAGCCGAGAGCACGCCGCCCTCCGAAAGGCCCGACAGCATCGCAACGCTGTGTATGGCCTGCTCGACACCTTCACCCAGTTTCACCGCTCTCTCCCGCTCTTATCGTGGATACTTTTTATCCATGATTATCACGTTTGTCAACCACCAAGATCCGGCTGCAGCGCTTGCGTTTGGCAAAGCGGACGATAGAAGGAAATTTCCAAAGGCAAGGGACACGGCAGAAATGATGGCAACACCGACAAAATCAGTCTTTGCGACGCTGATGGCTTCAAGCGCGGAACGCCACTCGATTGCCGACGACGTGCAGGGCGTCATCTCCGGCAGCATGCTTGCGGCGCTCGGCATCGCGCTATTGTCCAGCGCCGGCTTGCTGACCGGTGGCGTGCCGGGCATCGCCTTTCTCATCCACTACAAGACCGGCTTCAGCTTCGGCGTCTGTTTCTTCGCCGCAAACCTGCCCTTCTATTATCTCGCCTTCCGCCGCATGGGCCTTGCCTTCATGCTGAAGACCTTCGCCGCCGTCGCCATCACCGCGACCCTGTCGGAGGTCGTGCCGCACGCGCTGGGGCTCACCCATGTCGATCCGCTCGTTGGAGCGCTGTTCGGTGGTCTCGTCATCGGCGCAGGCCTGCTGGCACTCTTCCGCCACCGCGCCAGCCTTGGCGGCATCGGCATTCTGGCGCTCTATCTGCAGGATCGCTTCGGCTGGCGCGCCGGCTTCATCCAACTCGGCTTCGACTGCGCCATCGTCGCCTGCTCCGTCTTCCTCGCCAGCCCCTATATCATCGCCTGCTCGATCGCCGGCGCATTGGTGATGAACATCACGCTGGCGGTGAACCATCGCAAGGATCGCTATATCGCGATGTGAGGGCGCATCGGCCGATCTTCAGCCGTCGAGGGGAATCAGGTCATGCTTTTTCAGCTGGTCGATGGCGTTTAGCGCGTCATAGGGAGACCATCCCGCATCGACGGCTGCCTCCACCAGCTTGGTTTCCACTTCCTGTTCGAGCTTCTGATAGAGCGGCTCGAGCGCCTCCTGCACTGTCAAAATATGCTCGTCGGGCGGGATGACGGTTTCACCAGGTTCTGACAATAGCATGCCCCTCTCCTTCTTGAGTTCGGCTCTTCGATTTTGACACGAATGTATCAATGCAGCCAGAGCGGAAGTGTTCCTTCGACGGTCGAAAATTCCGGACTTGCGGGCGCGATCGCCGTTCCCGCTCGCTCGAATTTCGACCGCGCAGCCAGCGCTCTTCAAATCCAGCGTATTTGATCTACATTTGTTCGCGTGAACCAGATCGATTCCGCCGCACGCGTAAAAACCTCTCTCTCCCTTCCCCAGCCCTTTCTGCGCTGGTTCGCGGACAAGGGCTGGCAGCCGCGCGCGCATCAGCTGGAACTGCTTTCCCGCGTTGAGGGCGGAGAAAGCATGCTGCTGATCGCGCCGACCGGAGCCGGCAAGACGCTCGCGGGTTTTCTCCCTTCGCTGGTATCGTTGACGGAACGCGGGAAAATCCCACCGGGCTCGGCCTTCACCGGCATCCACACGCTCTACATTTCGCCCTTGAAGGCGCTCGCCGTCGATATCGAGCGCAATCTGATGAAACCGGTCGGCGAGATGGGCCTGCCGGTGCACATCGAAAACCGCACCGGCGACACGCCCGCCGCCAAGCGCCAGCGCCAGAAGCTCAGCCCGCCCGATATTCTCCTGACGACGCCGGAGCAGGTGGCGCTGCTTCTCGCCAATGGCGAGGCCGAGCGCTTCTTCAAGGACCTGAAATATGTGGTGCTCGACGAGCTGCATTCGCTCGTCACCTCCAAGCGCGGACACCTCTTGTCGCTTGGCCTTGCGCGCCTCAGAAAGCTGGCGCCCGGCCTGCAGGCGATCGGCCTGTCGGCCACTGTCGCAGACCCGATGGACCTGCAGCGCTGGCTTAGCCCCCAGAGAGCCGGCGAAAACAATCACGCCGGGCTGATCACGGTGACGGGCGGCGCGCGGCCGCAGATTTCGATCCTGCGTACCGAGGAGCATGTTCCCTGGGCCGGCCATTCCGCAGCCTATGCCATCGGCGACATCTACCGGGCGATCGGCGAACAGAACACCACGCTGCTCTTCGTCAACACCCGCAGCCAGGCGGAGCGGGTGTTCCAGGAACTCTGGACGATCAACGACGACAATCTGCCGATCGCCCTTCATCACGGTTCGCTCGACGTTGCCCAGCGGCGCAAGGTCGAGGCGGCGATGTCGGAAAACAAGTTGCGTGCCGTCGTCGCCACCTCGACGCTCGATCTCGGCATCGACTGGGGTGATGTCGACATGGTCATCCATGTCGGCGCGCCGAAGGGCGCCTCGCGCCTTGCCCAGCGCATCGGCCGCGCCAACCACCGCATGGACGAGCCGAGCCGCGCCATCCTGGTGCCGGCCAACCGCTTCGAGGTGATGGAGTGCCAGGCCGCGCTCGACGCCAATTATATCGGCGCGCAGGACACCCCACCGGTCGGCAAGGGGGCGCTCGACGTGCTCGCCCAGCATGTGCTCGGCATGGCCTGCGCCGCCCCGTTCGATCCGCTCGCGCTCTATACGGAAATCACCAGCGCCTCGCCCTATGCCGATCTCACCTGGGAAACCTTCGAGCGCATCGTCGATTTCGTCGCCACCGGCGGCTATGCGCTCCGGAGCTACGAACGATACGCCAAGATCCGCAAAACCAAGGAAGGGCTTTGGCGCGTTTCCAACCCGCTGATTGCCCAGCAATATCGTCTCAACGTCGGCACCATCGTCGAATCGCCGATGTTGAATGTCCGCATGGTCAAGCGCAACGCCCGCGGCTCGCTTGGGCGCGGCGGCATGCCGCTCGGCAAGGTGGAGGAATATTTTCTCGAAATGCTTTCGCCCGGCGACACCTTCCTGTTTTCCGGCAAGGTGCTGCGCTTCGAAGGCATCCGTGAAAACGAATGTCTGGTGTCTCAGGGCTATACGCTCGACCCCAAGGTGCCTTCCTATGCCGGCGGCAAGTTTCCGCTCTCCACCTACCTCGCCCAGCAGGTCCGCAAGATGCTGGCCGACCCGGCCCGCCATGCGAGCCTGCCGGACCAGGTGCGCGACTGGCTGTCGCTGCAGAAGGATCTCTCGATGCTGCCGAAGGAGGACGAGCTGCTGATCGAGACCTTCCCGCGCGGCAGCCGCCATTACATGGTGATCTACGCCTTCGAGGGGCGGCTTGCGCATCAGACGCTCGGCATGCTTTTGACGCGGCGGCTCGACCGGGCCGGGCTGAAGCCGCTCGGCTTCGTCGCCACCGACTATTCGCTGGCTGTCTGGGGGTTGGAAGACCTCGGTGCGGCCTTCCGGAGCAAGCGTCCGTCGCTTGCGCACCTGTTCGACGAGGACATGCTCGGCGACGACCTGGAGGCATGGCTCAATGAAAGCTTCCTCCTGAAGCGCACCTTCCGCAACTGCGCGGTCATCGCCGGCCTGATCGATCAGCGCCATCCGGGCAAGGAAAAGAGCGGCCGGCAGGTGACGGTGTCGGCCGACCTCATTTACGACGTTTTGCGCAGCCACGAGCCGGACCACATCCTGCTCGAAGCCACCCGCAACGACGCCTCGACCGGGCTTTTGGAAATCGAGCGGCTTGGCGATATGCTGTCGCGAATCAAGGGCCACATCACCCATCGCCCGCTGACGCAGATTTCGCCGCTGGCCGTGCCGGTCATGCTCGAAATCGGCAAGGAGGCGGTCGGTGGTGACGCGCAGGATTTCCTGCTTGCCGAAGCCGCCGACGAACTGTTTGGCGAGGTGGTGGCGACAGTGCCGCGCGTCAGTTGACGCGCAAAGGTCACTGCAGACCCTGGAAAGGCATTGAGATCAACTGTAAGCCGGAACCATGCATCGCATAGCCCACGCCCTCGCCGCCCTGCCGGACAATCCGGCGCTTTCCGCCCGCACCGCCATCAACGGCGTGGCAGCAATCTGCGACCCGCTCGGCGGCCTCTACCTGCCCGACCTCGACATTCTCGTCGTTTCCGACCTGCATCTGGAAAAAGGCTCGGCCTTTGCCCGGCGCGGCATGCTTTTGCCACCCTATGACACGCTGGCGACGCTGCGCATCCTTGACGCCGTCATCTGCCGCCACCATCCGAAGATGGTGATCAGCCTCGGCGATAATTTCCACGACCGCGTCGGCTCGGCCCTTATGCCGGAGCTTTTCCGCCAGATGATCGAGACGATGGCGCGCGGCCGCGAATGGATATGGATCAACGGCAACCACGATCCGGATGGCACCGTCAGCCTGCCCGGCTCGTCCGCCGACGAACTCCATTACGCCGGCCTCGTCTTCCGCCACGAACCGGCAAAGGATGCTCCGGCCGGCGAGATTGCCGGCCATCTCCATCCGGCTGCGACCGTCACGCGTCGGGAAAAGCGGGTTCGCCGCGCCTGTTTCGCCACCGATGGCAGACGCCTGATCATGCCGGCCTTCGGCGTCACCACCGGCGGTCTCGACCTGCGCCACAAGGCCATGCACGGCCTCTTCGACCGTCAGAGCCTCGTCGCCCATATGCTCGGGCGGGACCGGATCTATTCGGTGAAGTTTGCAAATTTGCTGGGATAACGTCTGTCGTTTCAAGATCCAACGGGACGTTCGGCCGCCCCGGCAAGCGGCTCGAAATACCGTGTGTTCTCAGTGACCACCGTCAGGCCGCGCGATTTGGCTGTCGCTGCAATAATGACCTCGCCCAATCCGGGATGACGACCCTGGGCCGCTGCCTCGTCCTCGATGCCGCCCGCGGCAAGAGCGACGGCGACATCCATCGGCAGGATGCGATCATCAAAGGATGCAATGATCCCCTCGAGCCATTGCCGAAGGCGGCTGGCTTTTTCGGTGGAGCCGCGCCGCTGAAGGCTCCGGATTCCCTTTTCGATTTCGGCAGTCATCGCGGACAGATACAGCAGGTCCGCCGCACCCTGCTCGCGCATCCATGCCTTCAACTCTTCTGCCGAGGCGGGCCTATCCGGAGCAAATTTGGAAATGACGTTGGTATCGAGAAGATAGCCGCTCATACGTCCGCTTCCCGCATTCCCGACGCATTCCGCTCGAGTTCGACATCACCCGGGAAGGTCATGAGATATTCGCCGAAATTCGGGCGTCCTTTTTTCATCGCCCGTTTCGCGGCCTCCGCAGCCTCTATGCTGACCAGGGCCGCCACGGGCTTTCCATGTCTGGTGATCGTAACGAATTCACCCTTGATCGCCTCATCCACCAGGTTCGAAAATCCGGCTTTCGCATCTCTCAGACTGACTGTCGACATCCATGCCTCCTTGTAGTCATAATGACCACTTTAAACATTGAGACGATCAAGAGAACGCCTTCCCTTTCACGCCGCAGATTTCTCCGTCTCATACCGCAGAATAACGCCACCGGACTGCAGCGGCCGCGATTCAAGCAGCTTGAGCGACGTGCGCTCGTCGGCAGGCTTGAAGAGCGGCGTTCCCTGCCCAAGCAGAACCGGCACGACGCAGACCATGATCTCGTCGATCACGTCATCCGGCAAAAGCGAGGCGACCAGTTCGGCACTGCCGAAAATGTAGATGTTCTTGTTCGAAGCCTGTTTCAGCCGCTTGAGTTCGGCGGCGACGTCGGTGACGACGCGGCTGTTGTTCCAGTCCGCCGTTTCGAGGGTGCGCGACCCAACGATCTTCGGCAGCGCGTTCATGAAGGTCTTGATTTCGGTCTCATCCTCCGTGGTCGTCCAATAGGCCTTCATGCCCTCATAGGTCACGCGGCCGAAAACCAGCACCTCGGCTTTGCTGCCGAGCTCCTTGCTCAGCGCTTCCAGCTCCGGCCCCCAGACAAGCAGGTGGAAATCCAGGTCCCACTTCCTTGCGCCTTCGAAATAGCCGTCGAGCGACATCAGATTCCAGACGACAACCTTGCCCATCTCACTTCCTCCTCCGATAACCAATTTCGTTTTGCAACTGGTTTCAGATTAAGAAGTCCGATTGTGAAATGCAAGCAGTTTTTCCCGCAGCAAATCGCGCGACCGCACGCCGTTTCGAGCGCTTCAAAGCGGGTGCCATAACGTTTGGAAATGCGGAAATTGCGTGCATGTCGAGCGCGCGCTGGCGCTGCATGCAACGGTGCAGATCACTCCGAAGAGGACCTCCCGGGAAACATCGGGCGCGGCCGGACCGCGGCCCGCTAGAACGCGTTGAACGTCAGCGTCGTCAGCGACCGGTTGATGCCGGGGACGGTGGCGATGTTATCGTTGATGAACTTGCCGATGTCCTCGCCTTCCTCGACATAGACCTTGATCAGCAGGTCGTAATCGCCGCTGGTCGAATACATCTCCGAAACGATCTCTTTCTTGTAGATCACGTCGGCGACCTCGTAGGTCTTGCCGGGCGCGCACTGCAGCTGGACGAAAATCGGCTTCATCGGACACTCCTTTCATCGGCCAGCTGGTGGCCTTTCGATGCTTCTCGACCGCAATAGCCTGTTTTTCCGCTGCGGCAAACCCGTGTCAATCGCGGCGGAAGACGATGCTTGCCAGCCAGCCGGTGACGACGGCGAGAAGCACGGCGGTAATGCCGTAGAAAAGCGGCGATTCATGCGCGGCGCGGGTAATCGCCTGCTCGAGGCCCGTCTTGACGACGCGCAACGGCAAGGCCTTGGCGGCAACGAAAACGCCGTCGCGGAAGAGATAGGCGCGCACGATGTGAACGCCGTTCGGCACGTCGGCCGGCAGCCGCACCGAGGCCTTGAACAGACTGGAGCTGATGAACTGCACGCCGCCCGGATCGCGCTGGTAGACACCCGTCGTTTCCCTCAGGCGCCGGAAGGCGTCGCGGAACTCGGTGAGATTGCTGCCGTCGCCGATATAGCCGATCGGCGTCAGCGGCATGTGATTGACGCCGATACCCATGTTGTTCATGCCGCCGGGTGGTGCGATCGTGTCAATGTCGCGCGTGCTCGACAGCGAATAGGATTCCGGTACCAGTTCGAAGGTCATCGAATTGGTGTTGATCCAGATGCCGAAGACGCGCTGCTTCTTGCGCACCGTGGTGTTTTCCTTCGGTCCCTCGAGGGCCACGACGATATTGTATTTTCCCTGTGCCAGAAGGTTGGCATTGAAGCCGTCGATGGCGCCGAAAATCGTCAGATCCGCGCCACGAAAATCCGAGGTGATCGAAATCTCGTCGGTCGAGATGCCGATGTCGAGCTTCTCGGTGAAATCCATCGGCTCGGCGCGCGCCGCGACCGGCGCGGCAAAAAACAGACCCAACAGGAAAATTCGCGCGAGGATCCGCATCAGAAGCCGCGCCCCGCTGAAACGATCGAATAGATTTCCTTCGGCGGGATGACGAGTTCGATGGCAAGGCGAATGCCGACGGCCAGAACCAGGAGCGCGAGCAGCGCCCGCAACTGCTCGCCGCGCAGCTTCTGGCCGACGCGCACGCCATATTGCGCACCGATCACGCCGGCGATCATCAGCACGAAGGCGAGCACGATATCGACCGTGTAGTTGGCGGTTGCCTGGACGATTACTGTATAGGCGGAAACGAAGATGATCTGGAACAGCGAGGTGCCGACGACGACATTGGTCGGGATGCGCAGGAGATAGATCATCGCCGGCACCATGATGAACCCGCCGCCGACCCCCATCACCGAGGTCAGGATGCCGATGCAGAAGCCGAGCGTGGCGACCGGGATGACGCTGAGATAGATCTTGGATTTCTTGAACCGCATCTTCAGCGGCAGTCCGTGGATCCAGTTGTGCTGCCCCGGCTTGCGCAGCGTCACCGTCTCGTTTTTGGAAGCACGGCGCAGGGCGATGATGCTTTCCCACAGCATCAGGGTGCCGACGGTGCCCAGCAAGATCACATAGGCGAGCGAAATGACCAGATCGAGTTGGCCGATGCGCCTCAGAAGCGCGAAAAGCCAGACGCCGAGGGTGGCGCCGGCCAGACCGCCGCAGAGCAGCACCGTCCCGAGCTTGATGTCGATGGTGCCGCGCCGAAAATGGGTGATGGCGCCGGAAATCGAGGAGGCGACGACCTGGTTTGCACCGGTGGCGACCGCGACGACGGGCGGGATATTGTAGAAGATCAAGAGCGGCGTGATCAGGAAGCCGCCGCCGACGCCGAACATGCCGGACAGGAAGCCGACGGCCGCGCCCATGCCGAGGATGATCAGAATGTTCACCGACAACTCTGCGATGGGCAGATACACCGTCACGGCCAGGACCTCTAAATATGCCAATAGCCCGCATGGCGGGCGAAAACGTCAGAGTGGCAAGTGATTCACCACGGGAGATTTGGAATGGAACAGGCCTGAAAACCAATTCGAAATTGCGAATTCAACGTCGTTCCGTCATGCGCCCCGGGGCTGGACCTGTCAACCTTTTGCAAGGTCTTAAGACCTAACCCGTTGCAGGCCTCCTTGTCCGGTTGGTCTGCGGCATTATTGCGGCCGCAGACGCCGTTTTGGAAACTCTGCCGGTCAAAGCGGTGCCCCTGCGTCCGGATGGACAGGCAACGCTTCAGCCGTTTCGCTTCAGCAGTTCCTTGACCAGCGCATCGGTGATCTCGCCGGTCGGTTCCTGGCCGAGTGATTTCTGGAAGGCCTTGATGGCGGCGATGGTCTTCTTGCCCATCTCGCCGTCCGGCTTGCCGGCATCGAACCCATTGTTGTTGAGGATGGCCTGGATGTTGCGCAGCGCCTTCTTCATGTCGATCGAGGCAGTCTTCACGCCCTTGCCGACCCAGGCATCGGGCACATCGACCGAGTTGGCCTCGGCGTCGAGCGGCGTCTGCTTCCAGGCCTCGAATTTCGCCTTGGCGCTCTTCAACTGGTCCGCGCTCAGGGCCTTGGCCACCTCGTCACGCTTTTGGCCGGCATCGCTGTCGCCGTCACGGGCAGCGATGGCGAACCACTTGTAGGACTCTTCCAGATCCTGCTTCACGCCGTTGCCGCGCGCATAGAGGATGGCCAGGTTGAACTGGCTGTCGCGGATGCCCCGATCGGCCGCCATGGCGAACCATTTTCCGGCGCCGGCAAAGTCCGGAGCTGCATCGCCGCTGCTCGCCAGCATGACCGCCAGATTGTGCATGGCGCTGGCATTGCCTTTTTCGGCGGCCTGCTGGTAGAGCGTGCGTGCCTTGGTCAGGTCGCGGGCAACGCCGGTGCCCTTTTCATAGAGGCTTGCCAGCCGGTATTCGGCCGGAACGACACCAGCGTCGGCGGCGCGCTGGTACCACTTCGCCGCCTCGGCCAGGTCGATCTTGACGCCGCGCCCCTCGGTATAGACAGCTCCGACCTCGAAGAGCGCCAGCGGATCGCCCTTGCTGGCGGCTTCGGAGAGCGCCTCCGGCTTCACCTCGGCGGCAACGACGATCGCCGTGCCTGCTGGGGGCGTCACGGTTTCAGCCTGAGAAGCCTCGACCTTTGCGGTGGCCGTCGCCGCGGACGTCGCCGTATCTGCCGAAGCAGCAGGCATCTGCGAAGCCGCGGCAGCCGTCTCAGGCTTTGCCTGCATGGCGTCCGGCAGCTTCGTCTCGGGCCCGGTGGTCTGCGGGGTTGCGGTATCCGGCTCCGCCATCTGCGGCTCGGCTTCCGCCGGTTGTCCGGCCGTAGTGTTGTCGGTCTGTGGCTGCAGCGTGTCCAGCGGTACGGCATCGGGTTCGGCGCTGTCCGTACCGGCTTCGCTCACCTGCGGTGCCGTCGCGAGATTGGCGGTGTCTGCCTGCTCGCTCGCTGCCGGCTGCTCGATGGCCGCAACCGGCGCCTCGATCGGTGCCCGGTCGCCGCCGATCAGCGTGTTGACCAGCGGATAGGACATGATCGCCAGGAGCACAGCGCCGACCGCCATCAAGATGGGGCGGCGATGACGGGAAAGGGTGCCGCCGATTGGCGAGGCAGCGGCACCGCTCTTGCCGCGGTTCAGCGTCTCGGCCTCTTCGGCGGCGAGTTGGGCCGCGCGCCGCGCGGCGGCGATGAAATCCGACTTGTCCGCTTCGCCCGGCTGCTCATTGCGACCGGCCTGGCCGGCCCGCACGCGCTCCAGGATCTTCTTGACGTCCGGCACGCCGGAGCCGGGCTCCAGCAATTGATTGGCCACGTCCGGCTCGATCACCTCCGCGGCGTCGATCGACGGCGTCGGGTCGACCACCTGGCGTTCCGCTGCGCGCGCCGGTTCGCTGCGCTTGCCGGAGAACCGCTTGGTCAGGCCGGCGAGAAGGCCGGTCTTTACCACCGGCGCTGCCGCCGCCTTCACGTCGTCCTGATGCACGCTGGCCTGTTCCGCAACGACCTGAACAGCCTCCGCGACCTCTTCACGCGACAAGGTCGCCGGCTCGGCTTCCGCGGCGAGCCCGTGCATGTCGCGCTTCAGTTCCTCGTACCGGTGGCCAAAGTCAGCCTCGGTGAAGGGCTCGTCCTCCATCGCGAAAACCGGTTGCGCCGCCTTCGGCATTTGCGGCTGGCTGTCCTGCCCGCGTGTCCCGAAGGCGCGAGGGGGCTCTTGATGTTCAAACCCGCGTTCTTCCAGCCGTTCCAGCTTCTCGGCGATATGGACAAGCGTCTCGTGCAGCGCGTCGAAGGTGCGTGCCGTGCGCTCCTCGCTCGAACGGCTCATGTCTTCGAGAACCTTGAGATCGTCGGCGAGCGCCGAGATTGCCGCCATGTCCATTCCGCCCGACGCCGTGTGTGCGGCGCCATTCTTGGCGTAGGCCTCCATCACGGCCTCGGCCGCCTGGCGGGCGGCCTCGATGATGTATTCGTCGCTGGTCGCCAGATAGTCCTCGAGCGCGCTCATCCGGCCTTCGAATTCGGCAGGGACGGTCCCCGAGGCCATGTCTCGCGGCTGGCTGACGAGGCTCGACAGATTGGCGATCTGGTCCTGCAGGCTACGCAGGATCTCGCTGTCGTCGTAAGGAGCCGCATGGGTTTCCTCGAGGCGGATGGCGATATCCGAAAGCTGGCCTTCAAGCCGGGCGAAACGGTCCTCGCCGCCATAGCCGGCGGAGGACGTGTCCAACTGGTCGATGCGGCGGGCGAGATCGTCGAGACGCTCTGCGAGCGCTTCGTTGACGGTACCCTGGTCGAGCGCGTCGATCTTGCGGGAAATATCGGCGAGATAGCCCGTCAGATCCGGCTGGTCCGAAACCTTCTGCGAGCGCTCCAGCATCAGCGACAACTGGTCGAGCCGTTCTTCGAGGCGCACTGCGGCTTCCTCGTTCGCCAGTTCCTCGACGCGCGCGGCCAGCGCCTCGATGCGGATCCCGACGCCGTTGTCGGATGGGCGCTGCAGGCTGTCGATCTGTCGCGAAAGGTCGGCAAGACGACCTTCGACGCGGTTGACGCCGGCACTGTCTGGGGCGACGGTGCGGCCACTTGCAACGATGGCACGGCTGATTTCATCGAGACGCGCATCGAGATCGGCAAATTGCGAGGCGAGGCGACGGTCGTCCGGCTGCATATGACGGCCGATCAACTCGATGGCCTGGGCAACGGAAACCAGCTTGTCCTCCAGCGCATGCAGCGCCGGACTGCTGTTCATCGCGCCGATCTGCGACTTGATTTCGTCGAGCCGGTAGGCGAGCGCCACAAGTTCGTCGTCGCGGTTCGAATCGAAGACATTCATCCGGTCTTCGACGCCGGTCCAGCGGTTTTCCATGCGGCGCATGCTGTCTTCGCGGGCAAGGCCGTCGATCATGGCGCGCAGTTCGTCGAACTCGACCTTGAGGGCGTCGGCCTGCGAGGGCGACGCCTGCCGGCCGAGCTGGTTGATGCTGTCGGAAAGCTTCTGCAGGTCGCCGCGGATATCCCCCGCCATCGACTGGTCCTGCGCCACATCGGTGGCGATGCCGCGGATTTCGGCGCGCAGCGCACTCATTTCGCGGGAAAGCCCGTCGGCGATATCCTTCTTCAATTCCTGGCGCAGGCCGACCAGCGCCTGCGCAATCTCCGCCGTGGCCGGATCCGGGCGCTGCGGCTCGCTGCGCGTCGGCTCCCGGCGCGGGAATTCCTGGCGCGGCGTATCCTGGCGCTGCGATTCCGAACGCCTGGGTTCCGGCCGCAACGGCTCGCGGCGAAACTGCTCGCCGCGCAGTCCTTCGCTGAATTGCGGCGAAACCGGCACGTCGCGTCCCGACGAGATCTGTGATTGTGCTTCACGGCGTTCGTCATGACCACTCGTTTGCGGTCCGCGCTGCTGGGGGCGGTCGCGAAGAATGTCGCGCTCGCGGGTTGCCGTCAGCGTGCGCTGGCGCTGCATGATCTCCGCGATCGGGTCGTGACGGGCCGGCGGAGTATCAGCACGGCTGCGCGGATCACGCGCGGCGGTTCCCATCAAACCTTCGATCCGCGCTTCCAGTCCTTCGATCGTGCGGTTCAGCGCGTCAAGGGACGACCTGTCGCCATAGGTCTGGGCGCCAGGGCGTGGGGAATTTGATCGCGATCCGTTCATCGTTCTTCGCCTCTTTCATCGGCCTTGATCGGAATCCCGGCTTCAGGAGGGCATGTCCCCGCCTTCGGATACTCCGGCACCGAACTCGGACAAGGCTGCAACGACGCGAAGACAGGACTGTTGCAGCTTTGACCATCTCAGCACGTACTTTCGGCAAACGTAGTAAATAAGCCGTTAACCAGGCTGAAAATTTTTTAACGATTTCGGCGCATGCTGACCCCGGGAGGCTTCCGCACGGGCGATTTCACACATGCCGATTCCGGCCATCGCCAGGTTCGATTGGCAAAGTTGTCGCCTCCATCAATTTTGACGTTTACGCAAACGTCAAAGTTTTGTAGCATGCTGAAAATGACATGGTGCGCGCGCCCAGGAGAGGCTTGCCCCGCGACACGGTTACAGGTGAGGAACACGAGACATGCCCAGCTATAAGGCCCCGGTAGAAGACACGCTTTTCATTCTCAACGACGTCCTCGGCATCGAGCGCTACAACAACCTGCCCGGCTTTGCCGATGCGACGCCGGACATGATCGAGGCGATTGTCGGCGAAGCCGCAAAACTCGCCGAGCAAGTGCTGTTTCCCGTCAACCTCTCCGGCGACCAGGAAGGCTGCACGCGCAACGATGATGCGACAGTGACGACGCCCAAGGGCTTCAAGCAGGCTTTCGACCTCTACCGCGAGGGCGGCTGGCTTGGCCTTGCCGTACCGGAGGAATTCGGCGGCCAGGGCCTTCCCTACACGCTGCACACCGCTGTGGGCGAATATATGTCCTCGGCCAACATGGCGCTGACCATGTATCCAGGCCTGACGCAGGGCGCGATCGCTGCGATCCTCGTTCACGGCTCCGACGCGCAGAAGGAGACCTATCTGCCGAAGATGGTGACGGGCGAGTGGACCGGCACGATGAACCTCACCGAACCCCATTGCGGCACCGACCTCGGCCTGCTGCGCACCAAGGCCGTGCCTCAGGGCGACGGTTCCTACAAGATTTCCGGCCAGAAGATCTTCATCTCCGCCGGCGAACACGACATGGCGGACAACATCATCCACCTGGTGCTCGCCCGCATCGAAGGCGCACCGGAAGGCGTGAAGGGCATTTCGCTGTTCATCGTGCCGAAGTTCCACGTCGAGGCTGACGGTTCCGTCGGCGGCCGCAACACGGTCTCCTGCGGTGCGATCGAGCACAAGATGGGCATTCACGGCAATTCGACCTGCGTCATGAACTATGACGAGGCGACGGGCTATCTCATCGGCGCGGAGAACAAGGGCCTGAACGCCATGTTCGTGATGATGAACGAGGCCCGCCTCGGTGTCGGCATGCAGGGCCTGTCGATCGCCGAAGTCGCCTACCAGAATGCCGCCGACTATGCCCGCGACCGCATCCAGGGCCGCGCGCTGTCCGGTGCCAAGGCTCCGGACAAGAAGGCCGATCCGATCATCGTCCATCCCGACATCCGCCGCGTCCTGATGACCATCAAGGCCTTCAACGAGGCTGGCCGTGCCTTCACGCTCTGGACGGCGCTGAAATCCGACATCGCCCATCGCGGCGACAATGAAAAGGATCGCCAGACCGCCGACGACATCCTCGGCCTGATGACGCCGATCCTCAAGGGCGTCTTGACCGACAAGGGCTTCGACCATGCCGTCATGGCCCAGCAGGTCTTCGGCGGCCATGGCTATATCGAAGAACACGGCATGAGCCAGTATGTCCGTGATGCCCGCATCGCCATGATCTACGAAGGCGCCAACGGCATCCAGGCGCTCGATCTCGTCGGCCGCAAGCTGGCGCTGAACGGCGGCCGGGCGATCACCGCACTGTTCAAGGAAATCGGCGACTTCTGCGAGGAAAACCGTTCCGACGAGAAGCTCGTTACCTACACCAAGGGCCTGAAGAAGGGCTTGAACGACCTGCAGGCGGCGACCATGTGGTTCATGGGCAATGCCATGGCCAAGCCCGACAATGCCGGCGCCGGCTCGACCGACTACATGCACCTCTTCGGCCTCGTCGTTCTCGGCTACATGTGGGCGAAGATCGCCAAGACCGTCGAGGAGAAACTCGCCGCCGGCGACACGGCCCGCGAAACCTACCTGAAGAACAAGCTCGTCACGGCCAAGTTCTTCATGGAGCGCATCATGCCGGAAACCGCCCTGCGCAAGGCCCGCATCGAAGCCGGCGCCGATACGGTGATGGCGCTGGATGCAGCGGCGTTCTGAAGCTTGCCGACGCCCCCTTGCGGGGAAGGCTAGGGAGGAGCATGCCCGGTCGCGAGTTTTGCTCGTTTCGTTGGACAAACCCGGAGAAAGTTATACATTGATATAACTTTCTCATGGAGACGAAAATGGCGGTATCGACATTACGCAACGTCGGCGGCTCGGTGATGATGGCCATCCCGAAACCGTTGCTCGAAACGCTCGGCCTTTCAGCAAACGCCAAGCTCGATGTGACCGTCGAGGACGGCAAGCTGGTGGCCGTGCCGAAGGCCCGTCCAAAGTACACGCTGGAAGAATTGCTCGCTCAATGCGATCCGGATGCACCGTTGACGCCTGAAGACCGCGAGTGGATGGATACCCCGCCGGTCGGCCGGGAAATCATCTGATGGAGCGTGGCGAGATCTGGCATGTCGATCTGGAGCCAACGAAGGGACGTGAGCAAGCCAAGGCACGCTATGTGCTCGTGCTGACGCCGCGGGCCTTCAACCAGCTTGGCACGCCGGTCGTTGCGCCAATCACCAGCGGTAGCGAATTCGTGCGGATGCAGGGGTTTGCGGTGTCGCTGTCGGGCGCCGGCACCCAGGCCAACGGCGTCGTTCTTTGCAATCAGGTTCGCGCCATCGACCTGAAGGCGCGAAATGCGAAATTTTCGGAAACCGTGCCCGATTTCATCACGGATGAGGTTCTGGCCCGGGTTTCGGCATTGTTCGAATAGATTCATGAATGGAGGGGCGCTCGCGAGCGCGTCCTATAGGGAGATGAAATCATGACCGAAGTCTTCGTTTACGACCACGTGCGCACGCCGCGCGGACGGGGCAAGAAGGATGGGGCACTGCACGAGGTGCCGACGCCTCGGCTGGCGGCCAAGGTGCTGCAGGCGATCCGCGATCGCAACGGGCTCGACACCTCCACCGTCGACGACATCATCATGGGCTGCGTCGATCCGGTGTTCGAAGCCGGCGCCGTGATCCCCAAGGCTGCCGCCTTCGAGGCCGGCTATTCCAACAAGGCCCCCGGCATGCAGATCTCGCGCTTCTGTGCCTCGGGGCTCGACGCCATCAATTTCGCGGCCGGCAAGATCGCTCAAGGGGCCGACGACATCGTCATTGCCGGTGGCGTGGAAAGCATGTCGCGCGTCGGCATGGGCATGTCCGGCGGTGCCTGGTACATGGACCCCTCCGTCAACTTCCCCGGGCATTTCATCCCGCAGGGCGTCTCGGCCGACCTGATCGCCACCAAATACGGCTTCTCCCGCGATGACGTCGACGCCTATGCCGTCGAGAGCCAGAAGCGTGCCGGCCATTCCTGGGACAACGGCTATTTCGACAAGTCGGTCATCCCGGTGAAGGACCAGAACGGCATCACCATCCTCGCCAGGGACGAGCACATGCGTCCGACGACGACGATGCAGAACCTCGCGAGCCTCAACCCGTCCTTCCAGATGCCCGCCGAGATGGGCGGCTTCGAGGCCGTCGCCATCCAGGCGCATCCGGAAATCGAGAAGATCACTTACGTCCACCACGCCGGCAATTCGTCCGGCATCGTCGACGGCTCGGCGGCTGTCCTCATCGGCTCCAAGGCCGGCGGCGAATCCATGGGTCTCAAACCGCGTGCCCGCATCAAGGCCTTTGCCAATATCGGCTCCGATCCGGCGCTGATGCTGACCGGCCCGGTCGACGTCACCGAAAAGCTGTTGAAGCGCTCCGGCATGTCGCTGTCCGACATCGACCTGTTCGAGCTCAACGAGGCCTTCGCCGCCGTCGTCTTGCGCTACATGCAGGCCTTCGACATTCCGCATGACAAGATCAACGTCAATGGCGGCGCCATCGCGCTCGGCCATCCGCTCGGCGCCACCGGCGCGATGATCTTCGGCACCGTGCTCGACGAACTGGAGCGCCGCGGTCTGCAGACTGCGCTCGTCACGCTCTGCATCGGCGCCGGCATGGGCACCGCGACGATCATCGAACGGGTCTAGGAACAAAAGACATGCCGAGGCGCGAGGTCTACGAGGAGCTGAACCACGAAATCGAGGAGGAGTTCGCCCATCATAACCTGGAGAGGGACATGAAGGCGGACTACGAGGCTTCCACCCGGATCGGGACGGACGAACATGTCCGCCGTTTGCGCGCGCAAAACCGCGTTCTGTTGGTGGTCCTCATTCTCGTTGTCGGCGGGTTTTGCTTGGCGCTTGGCATCTTTTGACTATGAACGAATTTCAGGGAAGAGGAATCCCATCATGAGCAGCTACACCAATTTCACCATCGAGACCGACGCCGACGGCATTGCGCTGGTCACCTGGAACATGCCCGACAAGTCGATGAACGTGTTCACGGCCGAGGTCATGAAGGAGCTCGACGCCATCGTCGATCAGACCGTTGCCGACGAAGCCGTCAAGGGCGTCGTCTTCACCTCCGGCAAGTCCACCTTCTCCGGCGGTGCCGACCTGTCGATGATCAAGGGCATGTTCACCTTCCAGCAGGAACAGAAGAAACTCGATCCGGACAACGCAGCGCAAAAACTGTTCGACCTGACCGGCCAGATGACCGGCCTGTTCCGCAAGCTGGAAACGTCAGGCAAGCCCTGGGTCTCGGCCATCAACGGCACCTGCATGGGCGGCGCCTTTGAGCTGTCGCTCGCCTGCCACGGCCGCGTCGCCGCCAATTCGAAATCGGTCAAGATCGCCCTGCCCGAGGTCAAGGTCGGCATCTTCCCCGGCGCCGGCGGCACGCAGCGCGTTCCGCGCCTCACCAACGCGCAGGACGCGTTGCAGATGATGACCACCGGCTCCTCGCTCACGCCGCAGCGCGCCAAGGCCATGGGCCTGATCCACGAGATCGCCGAGCCGGCCGGACTGATCAACGCGGCGAAGGCGATGATCAAGAACGGCCTGAAGCCCGTCCAGCCCTGGGACGAGAAGGGCTACAAGGTTCCCGGCGGCGGCATCTGGACGCCGGCCGCAGCCCAGCTCTGGCCGGCCGCCTCGGCGATCCTGCGCCGCGAAACCGCCGGCAACTATCCGGGCGGCCTTGCGATCCTCAAATGCGTCTATGAGGGCCTGCAGGTTCCCTTCGATACCGGCCTGAAGATCGAGCAGCGCTATTTCACCGAGATCCTGCAGACCACCGAAGCCTTCTCGATGATCCGCTCGCTGTTCATCTCGATGCAGGAGCTCGGCAAGGGCGCCCGCCGCCCGGCCGGCATTGCGAAATCCGAGCTGAAGCAGATCGGCGTCGTCGGCGCCGGCTTCATGGGCGCCTCGATCGCCTATGTCGCCGCCGCCGCCGGCATCGAGGTCACCCTGATCGACCGCGACATGGAAGCGGCAACTAAGGGCAAGGCCCATTCGGAAGGCCTGGTCAAGGATTCCATCGGTAAGGGACGACTGACGCAGGACGAGGCAACCGCGCTTCTCGCCCGCATCACCCCGTCGGCCGACTACAACGACCTGAAGGACGTCAAGCTCGTCGTCGAGGCGGTGTTCGAGGATCGCCAGGTGAAGAAGGACGTGATCGAGAAGGTCGAGGCAGTGCTTGCCGAAGATGCCATCTTCGCTTCCAACACCTCCACCCTGCCGATCACCGGCCTGGCCAGGAACTCGAAGCGCCCGGCCCAGTTCATCGGCATCCACTTCTTCTCGCCGGTCGAGAAGATGATGCTGACGGAAGTGATCCTCGGCAAGGAAACCGGCGACAAGGCGCTGGCCACAGCACTCGATTTCGTCGCCGCGATCAAGAAGACGCCGATCGTCGTCAACGACACGCGCGGCTTCTATGTCAACCGCTGCGTCTTCCGCTATATCCACGAAGCCTATGACATGCTGATCGAAGGCGTGCCGGCGGCGATGATCGAGAACGTCGCCAAGATGGCCGGCATGCCGGTCGGCCCGCTGTCGCTCAACGACGAGGTGGCGATCGACCTTTCCCAGAAGATCCTCAAGGCCACCGTCGCCGACCTCGGCGAAAAAGCCGTCGATCCGCAGCACATGACGCTGATCAACAAGCTGGTCGACGACCTCGACCGCCGCGGCCGCAAGAACGGCAAAGGCTTCTACGACTATCCGCCGAAACCCGCCAAGAAGTCGCTCTGGCCTGGCCTCAAGGACCTCTACCCGCAGAAGCCGGCCGACAGCTTCGACGTCGAGACGATCAAGCAGCGCTTCCTCGTCACCATCGCCCTCGAAGCCGCCCGCACCATGGAAGAGGGCATCGTCACCGACCCGCGCGAAGCCGACGTCGGCTCCATCTTAGGCTTCGGCTTCGCCCCCTACACCGGCGGCACGCTGAGCTACATCGACGGCATGGGCGTCAAGGCCTTCGTGGCTTTGTGCGAGAAGCTGGCGGCGTCTTATGGGGAGCATTTCCAGCCGACGCCGCTGCTCAAGGACATGGCGGCCAAGGGCGAGACCTTTTACGGGCGGTTTGATCCGTATGGAGCGGCGGCCAAGGCTGCGTGACGAATTGCAAACGATATGAGCGATCAGACAGGCCCTTCGGGGCCTGTTTTTTTGTGAGGTTCCGTTCGGCGGCCAAATGCGGCCGTAGAACAAGGAATGAGAAGGCGACGCGTTATGACGCACGACAGCGGTTCCCCGCCCACGCCGCATACTCGGAACTTTCGGAACGCGGCACCCCCTCTCTCCTCCGTCATTCCTGTGCCTGTCACAGGAATCCAGCCACGCGATGTCCATCGCGTGGAAGACTCGCTTTGACTGGCGTGAGAAGTCCCCTCGCCGCGCAGACGCTCGGCGGCTGGATCCCTGTGACAAGCACAGGGATGACGGAATGTGGGAGACAGCCTTCGCCAACCAATAGGCTCCGAGATACAGCTTCCCGTTCGGCGGCGTCGCGGAACCAGTTGCCAATCCTCTGGCAAGGCAATCGGTAAGATATACAATCAACACGACCGCCACGCCCCAACCTGGACCACCCATGGACGCCCTCATCGATCCCCTCGCCTTCACCACCCCCGCCGAATGGGACTCCTGGCTCGCCGCCCACCACGCCCAGTCCTCCGGCATCTGGCTGCTGATCGCCAAGAAGGGCTCGGTCAAGCCCCTGATCACCATCGGCGAAGCGCTCGATGTCGCGCTCTGCTACGGCTGGATCGACAGCCAGCGGAAGGGCCATGACGCCCACTCCTACCTGCAGCGCTATTCGCCGCGGGGGCGCAAGAGCCCGTGGTCAAAGCTCAATGTCGAGCGGGTCGCAGCGCTCGCCGATGCCGGGCGGATGCGGCCGGCCGGCTTGGCGGAGGTCGCTGCCGCAAAGGCCGACGGGCGCTGGGCGGTCGCCTATGCGCCGCAGCGCAAGGCCGGCCTGCCGGAGGATGTCGCGGCCGCCCTTGGAGAAAACGCGCGGGCGAAAGCTGCCTTCGAACGGCTCGACAAAAGCGGCCAATACACCCTCATCCTGCCGGTCCTGAAAGCCACCACGCCGGAGATCCGGGTGGCTCGCCTGAAGAAGGCGATCGCCAAACTCGTGGACCAATAATCGCCATTGCCGCAGAACCGCGTCAATCATTCCAATGGCTTGCCCGGCAGGCCCGGGAAAATTCATCCCCGCTCATCCCCGCCCCGAAAACCTGCCCCATACTCACCCTTGCCTCCGTCGCCGGAGTGTTTCGCGAGACGGTCGCGGGCAGGCGGAGGCCGGCGCCCTGGTTTGACCCGTAACGTGCGGGAACGGCCAGGGAGGTGAAAGCCATGGTGGCCCTGTCCTTGGGGCAGCCGCCTATCAAGCCTCCCCCGGGCCGCCAGGTCCGGTTCGGTTGAGCCGTGCAAGTGGCCGGGCGTCCCGAAAGGATGTCGTGAAGAAAGCCACGCAGCGAGGCGAGGCGATCACCTGTAGGGGCCGGAAGCCCCGAATGAACGCCGAAGGCCACGCGAGTGCGGAGCCGCAGACTAAAACTCAAATGAGGTTCCGCACTCGTGTGGGCTCTCCACGGATGACAACACGGGCAGACCTGCTGCGTGACCGCAGGGACGTGCGCGAAGGAAAGGTGAGATGAAGATCAGAAGCAAGAAGAACAACAGCGCATCGAGGAGGAAGAGGACGCCGAGCTCTATCTGCCCGGCTTCACGTGGGGCGAATTCCGCCGGCTGCCGCAGCGCCAGCAGGAGCGGGAGCGGGAGCGGGAAAAGCAGAAGGTTTTCCAGGTGTTCACCAGTTCCCTTGGTTATTTCAAGACCTGCGATCTCGCGTCCTGCCGGCGTGCAAAGGCCTGCAAGGGCTTCCTCTCGGAGGAGCAATACAGATCGGGCCGCTACCATACGAGCTTTCTGCCCTGTATCGGCGAAGGTGGCCGCCTTCAAGGCAAGGTTCTAGCTCAGGCGTGGCGGCTGGCGGGCTACCCGGACGGGAGGGATCCGGGGCCGGAGGGGATGTCCTGACAGGCGGCAGGCTTCGAAAGAGGCCATCACCAAAGTTGGCCGCCGTGTCAGACATGCCCCGCCGGGAAAGACCGCCGGGGCACGGATCGAGAGGCCCTCAGGCCGCCATGCCCTGGATGGCCGAAACCTGCCAGTCGCCACCGCGCTTGCGCAGGAAGGTCCAGAGTTCGACGACTTCGGTCGGATGGTCCGGATCGCCCTCGACGACGCGGCCGGTGGCGCGGTCGCGCGTCACGTCGATGCTCTCGTAGCGCATGGCAACCGTCGCATAATCGGCGTCGTCCTCACGCCAGGCTTCCGCCACGTCGCCCTGCACCAGCTGCACGTCGCTGACCTCGTTCTTCAGGCCCTTGGTGGCATTCTCGCTCAGCTCCTCGGCAAGCCAGGACATCGCCTCCGGCGTCGTCAGCTTGCGCAGCGCCGCATAATCCTCGGTGGCATAAGCCGCCTGCACCTCTTTCAGCATCGTCTCGAACTGGTCGAGATCCTGCTGGCCGACGCCGATCTCGTCCGCCGGTTGGGACGCGGCCCGCGCCGGCTCCTGCCGGGCGCCGCCGCCGATCTGCGGGATCTTGAAGGAGCCGGCACCAAAGCCATTGCCCGACGGGCCGGAATACCCCGTAGCAGCATCACGCGGCGAATAGCCGGCGGCGGCCGGTTCGTTGCGGCGGGCAAAGAAGCGCATCGCCAGCATGACGGCGCCGAAGATCAGGCCGACCTGCAGCAGCAGGCCGAGGAAACCGGCAGCGCCGCCAAGTCCGTTGCCCATCAGCATGCCGATCAGGCCGCCGAGCGCCAGGCCACCGAGCAGCGAGCGGCCGAAGCCGCCAAACAGGCCGGGGCGCTGGGCAGCGGGGCGTGTCTGGCCCATGGTCTGCTGGCCGGCCGCCTGGCCGGGAGTCTGCTGCGGCGTCATCGTCCGGTTGATCGGCGCGGCGTCGCCGGGTGCCGTGCGGGTGATCGGCGGCGTCGAAAACGTCCGCGTGCCGCGGCTGCCGAAGCCGCCGCCGGCGCGGCGCGCCTCGGCGAGATCGACCGCGGTCAACATCACCATCGAAGCGACTGCGATTGTCGCGAGAACCCGTCCAACCTTGAACATCATACTCATCCTGTTGTCTCTTCCCCGCGCGCCGGGCGCGCTTGTGAAGGACATATGGGGACATCCCGCCCGGAATTGAAGTCTTTTGCCACCCGGTTCACGGTAAAGCGGCGGGGAAGACGCGTCCGAACTGCCGCTTTTTCGGCCTCTTGGCAAAAATCCCCGCCGCCGGTTTGCCTGCGACAATGGCCCCTTGCCGGGTGGCGAATCGGCGGCGAGAGCGGGTTGACCGCAACCCCGCCAATTCAAGGGGGCGAGATCATCTCAACCGACGACAGTGTCGAACAGCAGCTTGAGATTGAGCACGACGATGATCGAGGCGACGATCCAGGCGATGATGGCGACATATGCCGGAATGACGAAGGTGCCCATCTTCCTTTTATCCGAGACGAAGCGCACCAGCGGAATGACCGCGAAGGGCAACTGCATCGACAGGATCACCTGGCTGAACACCAGAAGTTCGGCAGTGCCCTTCTCGCCGTAGATCCAGGTGACGATAACGACCGGGATGATGGCGATACCGCGGGTGATGAGGCGGCGCGCCCAGTTCGGCAGGCGCAGACGCAGGAACCCCTCCATGACGATCTGGCCGGCCAGCGTCGCGGTGACGGTGGAGTTGAGGCCGGACGCCAGCAGAGCCACGGCAAACAGCGTCGAGGCGATGCCGAGGCCGAGCAGCGGCGACAGGAGTTCGTAGGCCTGGCCGATCTCGGCCACATCGGTGCGGCCGTTGGCGTGGAAGACGGAGGCCGCGATGATGAGGATGGCGGCATTGATGAACAGTGCCAGCATCAGCGCGATGGTACTGTCGGTCGTCGCCCATCTGATCGCGTCGCGCTTGCCCTCGTCGGTGCGCTTGTAGTTGCGGGTCTGGACGATGGAGGAATGCAGGTAAAGATTATGCGGCATGACGGTCGCGCCGATGATGCCGATGGCGATGTAGAGCATGGCCGGATTGGTGACCACCTCGGCGGATGGCATGAAACCGTGGAGCACGGCTGCGACCGGCGGTGCCGCGGCGGCAATCTGGATGAGGAAGCAGGTGGCGATGACGATCAGAAGCGCGATGACGAAGGCTTCGAGGAAACGGAAGCCCTTGTTCATCAGGAGCAGCAGCAGGAAGGCATCGAGCGCCGTGATCAGCGCGCCGCCGATCAGCGGAATGCCGAAGAGAAGCTTCAGCGCGATCGCGGTGCCGATCACCTCGGCCAGGTCGCAGGCGATGATCGCCGCCTCGCACACAAGCCAGAGCAGGAAATTGACGGGCTTCGAATAACTGTCGCGACAGGATTGGGCCAGATCGCGGCCGGTCGCGATGCCGAGCCGGGCGGCGAGCGCCTGCAAGAGGATGGCCATCAGGTTGGACAACAGGATGACCGTGAGAAGCGTGTAGCCGAATTGCGAGCCGCCGGCGATGTCGGTCGCCCAGTTGCCTGGGTCCATGTAGCCGACCGAGACCATGTAGCCGGGCCCGATGAAGGCCAGGAAACGCCGGAACCAGGTGCCGCCGGAGGGCACTGCGATGGTCGAATTGACTTCCGGAAGGCTCGGCCGGGCGTCCTCCCTCGGGCTGGCAAACGTCCAGCTTTGTTGCGCAGGCAGCACGGCTTCGGAATTGGGCATGCAGAATCTCCGGACGCGGACGAGGCTCGAAACAACGCCAATCTATGCCAGGGCTCAACATTATACAATAGGCTATATTATATTGATAAGGCTTCTCTTGCCGCATCGCCGGCGGTTGGCGGAATGTGGAGGACAGATAAAGACGTTATGAAAAATCGAAGCCCGTGCTATGAAACTTCAAAAAAGCATCGACAGAGAGGATCACGCCCTTTGCCACGCCGCCCCGTTCCCCGCAGGGATCCGCTGCCCGACGCGGACATCCATTCCGAGGGTTTCCGGCACACCCGCGAAGCGCGGCGCGGTGCGCTCGTTGAGGACTATGTCGAGCTGATCGCCGATCTGATCGAAGACGGCAATGAGGCGCGCCAGGTCGATATCGCCGCGCGCCTCGGCGTCGCCCAGCCGACAGTCGCCAAGATGCTGGCACGGCTGGCCGCGGAAGGCCTGGTTACGCGCAAACCCTATCGCGGCGTGTTCCTGACCGAGGCCGGCCAGAAGGTGGCCCTGGAAAGCCGTGCCCGACACCAGACCGTAGAAGCCTTTCTGTGTTGCCTCGGCGTCAGCCCGGAAACCGCCCGCATCGATGCCGAGGGCATCGAACACCACGTCAGCGGCGAAACGCTCGAGGCCTTTCGCCGTTTCATCGCGCGCAAGAACTGATCTAGCCCACAGTCAGCCGCCGCCCGAAGCGTTCGCCCAAAATGATGATCATGCCGGCGGAGAAGATCAGCGCGGCGCCGATGAAAACCTGGAAGGCCGGTATGTCGCCCCAGATCAGGAAACCAAGCCCGAAAGCCCAGATCAGCGAGGAATATTCGAATGGCGCCAGCACCGATACCGGCGCGCGGCGCATGCCTTCGAACAGCGCATATTGGGCGATACCGGCGATCAGCCCGGTGGCCACCATCAGCGCGACATCGGCAAGGCTCGGCGGCACCCAGGTGACGGTGACGGCAAAGCCGGTGAACAGGATGAAGAAGCCGCTGGAAATGGTCATCTGCACCAGCGTCACCTCCTCCAGCGCGGTCTTGCGCAGGAGCACCGTCGAAAAGGCCCAGAACACCGCCGCCTGCAGCGCCAGCCAGACCGGCAGCGAGAGTTTCAGGCCGGTGCCGAACGGGTCCGTGGCAACCAGCACGCCGATGAAACCGACGACGACGGCGATCCAGCGCAAGGGTGGCACGTCCTCCTTGAGGATCGGCACCGCCAGAATGGTGATCAGGATCGGCGCGGCATAATAGAGCGTCGTCAGCTCCGCCAGCCCCAGATCACGCGCCGCCGTGTAGTAGGAAAGCCAGGCCGCCAGCAAAAGCAGATTGCGCAGGATCATGGGCTTGAGAACCGGCGAACGGAGAGAACGGCGCAGCAACGGACCACGCCCGACGGCCACGCAGAGCGCAAAAATCGTCACGCTGCGGACGAAGAGAATCTGCCAGACGGGCAGCGCCACCACCAGCCATTTGACCGAGGCATCCTGCAGCGTGAACAGGAAATAGGAAAAGATCGTCAGCAGAATGCCGGAAAGGACGGAGGTGTTCACGGAGGGCTCCCGATGCACGGCGAAGCGCGCGCTCCTTCGTGATAGCGCGGCCCGATCCGGTAGGGAAGAGAAGCCTATGCTCCGATCTGTGGCGAAAAATGGGGGTCGCCGGGGTGGGGCCGCGTCCGCCCATGTGGTTGCTGGCGTTCATCGCGTTCGGCTCAGGGTGGTCATCAGGCGGGGAGAAGGGAATGAATATGGTGCCACCGGCCCGCTGACGAGGCTTTTAAATCATGCTCTGATTTGGTGGCTGATCCCCTGTCCGTACCCAATGTTCAGCTCGATACGTTTCAGGGCAGCTTCAAAATAACTTGCGCCGAACCAAAAGAAAAGGCTCCGACGCGCGCCCCGAAGCCTCTCACAATCATCTCGGGAGATCAGATGGTCGTGACGCCAGCCGTGCCTCAACCCACGCTTCGGACTTCATAAGGGGTTCCACGAAATCCAGGCGGCGATCCCGCGTTTCAATCAAGTGATTGTGCTGAAACAGCGTAGTTGCAGGATTATTTTCCTTGCATGCTTTACTAAAGGCCGCGGTTTCGCTAATGTTCCTGCCAGAAGGCAGGAAGCAAACAGCAGAGAAAGCGTCACGCTTCACCGCCCCGCAGGATGCGCAACGATGTTTTCACATGACCGGATCTGGGGCGCGATCGATGCGCTCGCCGAGCGTCACCAGCTATCGCCTTCGGGTCTCGCCCGGCGGGCCGGCCTCGATCCGACGTCGTTCAACAAATCCAAGCGGCACTCTGCCGATGGGCGCGAACGCTGGCCTTCGACGGAATCGATTGCCAAGGTCCTCGATGCCACCGGCTCGACAATCACCCAGTTCATGGAATTCCTGCGCCCGGGACCAGCGTCCGGCTCGCTGCCTGAAGGCGCGTTTCCGCCGCAAACCGGCTCTATCCCGCTGCTCGGCTTCGCCCAGGCGGGTGCCGGCGGCTTTTTCGACGATGGCGGCTTTCCGGCCGGCCAGGGCTGGGACGTGGTCGAGTTTCCGGCCGCCCCCGGCGCCAGGGCCGGGGTCTATGCGTTGGAAATCCAGGGCGACAGCATGCTGCCGCTCTATCGCGACGGCGACGTGCTGATAGTCGAACCCGGCGCGCAGATCCGCCGCGGCGACCGCGTCGTGGTGAAAACGACCGAGGGCGAGGTCATGGCCAAGGTTCTGGTGCGCCAGACCGCCCGCAGCATCGAGCTGCTTTCGCTCAACCCGGAGCATCCGAACCGCACATTCGAGCTCAGCGAGGTCGAATGGATAGCCCGGATCATCTGGGCCAGCCAATAGGACAGTTTTCCTGATGAAGCGGCACCTCATCACCATTGCCGGCGGATTGCTTGGCATTTTTCTGACGGTCGTGCTTCTGGAAAGCGGCGCATCGGTCATTCAGGGACAGCAAAGCGCGGCCACGCCCGAATTCACGCTTGAAACACCGGAGCTCAGCGATGTGCCAGATCTGGGCGGCATCGAAACGGGTACAGCGGAAACGGACGACGGCGAAGCCGTGCCGATCGATCCGGCTGAAAGCAGCACGGTCGATCCCGAGAGCAAGCCCGTACGCGACATCGCCCCGGAGCAATTCGGCTTGCCTGAGGAGGTGACGGCAAAGCCGCTCGAGCGCATCGAGGCCCGCCAGTCCATGTCCGATCCCGTGGCAAAACCCGAACCCGTTCCGTCCGTCCTTCGCCATCCGGTCGCGCTCTCGGCGGGGCTTATCCAGTTCGATGGCGACCGCCTGCTGCAGCTTGACGGGCTCGTCTCGCAGACAGCCGGGCGTACCTGCGACGCCAACGGCAAGAGCTGGCCCTGCGGCCTCGTGGCGCGCACCGCATTCCGCAACTTCCTGCGGGCCCGCGCGCTTTTGTGCAACGTCCCGAAAAGCGGCTGGCAGGGCACACTGACCACCACCTGCACCGTCAACAGCACCGATCCCGCAGTCTGGCTCGCCGAAAACGGCTGGGCGGAGGCATCGGCGGGATCACCGCTCGAGGCCAAGGTGGAAGCGGCAAGACAATCCCGTCTCGGCATTTTCGGCGACGATCCCCGCGCCGTCGGCGCAGCGCCAATCCCGCTTGATGAAGCGACGACGCCCGAGGAGCCACGAACCGAAACCGATATGCTCCAACCGGACTTGTAAGACGCAGCGCCGGTCCATACCTCTTTGCCAGTCCCAGCAGCACGGATACGTCATGCCCGAAAACCTCAGCCCTCAGGAAGCTCTCATCTATGTCATGGTGATGATGTCGGCGGTCGACAAGACCATGACCGATAACGAACTGGAAGGCATCGGCCGGCTGGCTCGCTTCCTGCCGGTCTTCGACGGCTTCGACCATGACCGGCTGGTGCATGTGGCGCGGGAATGCGGGGCTCTGCTCGACGGCCCGGAAGGACTGGACATCGCGCTTGAAGTCGTGCGCGAGGCGCTCCCGCCCCCCCTCTACGATACGGCTTATGCCGTCGCCGTGGAGCTTGCCGCCACCGATCATTCCGTCCTGAACGAGGAAATCCGGCTGCTGCAGCTTCTTCGGGATCGACTGGGGCTCGACAAGCTCACCTGCGCCGCCATCGAGCGCAGCGCCATTGCCCGCTTCCGCAAATAGCCGGCAAGGATACCGGGTCGCTCTCCTGCCATTTCCAAAGGCGTAGAGAGAACACGATCAATAAATGCCGGCGGGGAAATACCGCAGATAGATTTCATTGAGACGGCCCTTGCGGGAAAGTTCGAGCAGGGCGTGATCGATTGCCTGCGTGAGGGCCGGGTCGCCCTTGCGGTTCATGATCGTCAGCCCCTCCCCCAGGAAACGCTGCGAGAAATAAGCGCCGTCCAGAAGCGTACAGCAATTGGCAGCGTCGTTGCCCGCCGTCCAGAAGGACAGTTGCATGCCATCGGAGAAGGCCGCTGCAACGGCCCCACCCTTCAGCGCCGCGAGCATGGCGTCGCGGGTGGGAAATGACTTGACCTCGAACTTCGGAAAAAACGCCTTCAGCATCGCTTCGTGCGTCGTCCCGGATACCGCACCGACCGGCTTGCCGCCGAGCGCGCTCACGGCAAGATCGCCGCTCATGGCCTGCCGATTGGCCGCAAAACGGGCGGGCAGCTTCATGAAGGCGCGGGAAAAGGCGAAACGCTGGCGAAGCTCGGGACTGATGCCAATCCCCGCGATAATTGCCTCTCCCTGCCCGTCTTCGAGCGCGGGCTGCAGCTCCGCGAAAGTCACGGCCTGAATCTGACATTTGGCCTCGATCTCCAGTTCCCGGCAGATTTCCCGCACCAGATCGACATGGAAGCCTGAAAGCTTGCCCGACTGATCGATGAAATTGAACGGCGGAAAATCCACCGTCGTCAGAAAGCGCAGGCGCGCCAGGCCGCTCAGGTCCGGCTTCGCGATCCGCTCGCGCGCGTCAAACAACAAAGGCAGGTCGTGGACGCCGGCTGCCCGTGAAAGGCCCGAAAACGGTGCAATCAGCAGCGCACACAACGTGAAAATCCCATTGAATTTTAGAAGTGCACGGAACGCGCTTATCACTATGATCATTCCCGGGATCAGATAAAGGGATATTGCCGCCAAGCGGCAACGGGGATTGCATGCGTCTGGAAGATTATCCGGACAATTCCGGAATGGCTACCGCAAATGAAGCACCGGCCAGACGAACGGCGTCTGCCGCAACGGCGCAGCTGTTCTCGCTGGCCTTGAAACGGGAAGGCCGTCTGTTGCTGCAGATGGGCATCGGCAAGCCCTTGATCGCGCAGTCCATGCTGCTGGCCGAAGAGCACGGAACGACCGTCGAGGAAGAACTTCTCGCCTCCGGTGAGATCAATGAGGCGATCTATTTCGAAGCGCTGGCCGAAAGGCTCGGGCTCGACTTCATGCCGGATATCGACCCGAACCGGGTGCAGGATATTGCCGGGTTGGATACGCAGATCATCCGGCCGGAAATGCTGCGCGTTCATCACGCAAGCCGCCCGCCGATCACCGTGATCGTTCCTTCGCTCTCCCGGCTGGACGAGATGGCGGCGCGTCTTGAACGAACGCCGCCGCTGCGCCAGTCGCTCGCCGTCTCGACCCCTTCCGCCGTGCGCAATGCGGCCTGGCAGGCCGGGCGCCTGCGCCGGGTAACGGCGACGACGCAGGCGCTTTTCGAAACGACCCCGCTTCACAGCGCCCGCATCACCTTCTGGGGAAAGCAGGGTTTCTATGCCGGCATCCTGCTCGGCGCCCTGGTCGCGGCCGCAATCACCCTGCCGATCATCAGCCTGCTGATGCTGCATATCGTGCTGACGCTGTTCTACCTGGCCAATTTTCTCGTGCGGTTCTACGCGCTCGGCTGCGCCTTCCTGCAGCAGCGCTCCGGGCGAAGGACCCAGACGGAGGCCGTGCCGGCCGGGCCCCTGCCCGTCTATTCGGTCCTGTGCCCTCTACAAGGAAAAGAGCGTTGCCGCCCAGTTGATCGCGGCGCTGGACCGCCTCGACTGGCCGCGCTCGCGCCTCGATATCAAGCTGATCTGCGAGGAGGATGACACGGAGACGATCGCGGCGTTGCGGGCCCTGCCGCTCGCGCCCGAATATGAGATCGTGCTTGTGCCTGCGCAGCTGCCGCGCACCAAGCCGAAGGCCTTGAGCTATGCCCTGCCCGGCGTTCGCGGCACCTTCGTCACCGTCTATGACGCGGAAGACCGGCCGCATCCGGGCCAGTTGCGCGAGGCCCATGACGCGTTCATGGCGGCACCGGAGCGCGTGATCTGCCTGCAGGCGCCCTTGATCATCACCAATGCCCGGCAATCCTGGCTGAGCGCGCTGTTTGCGGTGGAATATGCCGGGCTGTTTCGCGGGTTGTTGCCGATGCTGTCCCTGACCGGGCTGCCGCTGCCGCTTGGCGGGACCTCCAACCATTTTCGAACGGCGGAACTGCGGCACATCGGCGGCTGGGATCCATACAACATGACCGAGGATGCGGACCTTGGCATGCGCCTGCATCGCCTGGGCTATCGCTCGCGTGTCATCTTCAAGCCCACCTTCGAGGAAGCGCCGGTGACGCTCCCCGTCTGGCTCGGCCAGCGGACGCGCTGGTTCAAGGGCTGGCTGCAGACCTGGCTGGTGCTGATGCGCAAACCTGCACAACTCGGCAGGCAAACGGGCTGGCCATCCTTTGTCGTCTTTCAGGTTCTTATCGCCGGCATGCTCCTATCCTCGCTCTGCCATCCCATCGTCATCGGATTTCTTGCCTATCTTGTGTGGCTGATGGTTCAGGAGAGCACGCATGTGGACAGCTGGCTCGCCTTCTGGCTGTTTGCCTGCGATATCATCAACATCTTCGGCAGCTATGCCGTCTTCATTGCGCTCGGGCGCAACCGCATGGGAGCGAAGGAAAGACGGGCAGTGGGCAGGCATTGGGTCTACGTGCCGTTCTACTGGCTGATCATGTCACTGGCCGCCTGGCGAGCTCTGCTGGAACTCAGGACCAATCCGTTCTCCTGGAACAAGACGCCGCATGTTCCCGTCGGCGAGGCGTAAGAAGAAAAGCGGGCGCAGACAGCGGGAATTGTACCCAAAGGTGGATGAATCAGCGCGCTCCGCATTGACGGATCGCAGCACGAAGGAACAAATTAGCTCTTCCTTATGTTCTAGCGTAAAAGGAGGATACGATGAAAATCGACCCCGACATCGCCATGGCGCACTATGCCTGGAAGATAAAAGCGAACGGCCGGCGGGCCATCCGAAGGGTCACCACGCTCCCGGAATTGCACGACACCCTGCAGACGCTGAATCTGCCGGGAATTGCCCCGCCGGAATGGGTCATCAAGGATGCGTGGCGCGATCAGCGTGGCGGCCACGGCCGCTATGTTCACAACGAAGGCGGAAGGGATGAATGGTCGCTCGTCTGGACGAAGGTCGACGACGGGCTGGTACTGTAACGCTGAACGTTTCGGATAACCTGTGGGCGTCAGCCGGGCGCCTGCAAAGCCGGCCCCTTCCCAAGGAGAAGACCCCGCAAAGCCTTGGGAAACAGGGTGGAGCGGGTAGCGGGAATCGAACCCGCACGATCAGCTTGGGAAGCTGACAAGCTACCACTACATCATACCCGCAACGGCTGCGAGGTTTTCACCAAGCACCGCCGACTGTCAAGGTGATATCCGATTTTACGGGCGCCTTTTATTCCGATCGGAAATGCTTGGAGAGCTTCAGGCCCTGCGCCTGGTAATTGGAGCCGAGGCCGAGCCCGTAGAGACCCTCCGGGCGCTCCATCATGTGCTCGTAGACCAGACGGCCGACGATCTGGCCGTGCTCAAGGATGAACGGGACCTCGTGGCTGCGGACCTCGAGCACGGCGCGGCTACCCGTGCCACCTGCGAAAGCATGACCGAAGCCGGGATCGAAGAAGCCGGCATAGTGGACGCGGAATTCGCCGACCAGCGGATCGAACGGCGTCATTTCCGCCGCATAGAGCGGCGGCACGTGCACCGCCTCACGCGAGACGAGAATGTAGAACTCGTCGGGATCGAGGATCAGCTCGTCGCGGCCGCGGCTATAGAGCGGCTCCCAGAAATCGAAGATGCCATGTTCAGCCTTCTTGTCGACATCGACGACAGCGGTGTGGTGCTTGCCGCGATAGCCGATCAGGCCGTCAGCGCCTGTTCCCTTGAGGTCGATGGAAAGCGCGATGCCGCCGCCGGAGACGTTCGGCTTTTCGCTGGCAACCAGCACATCGCTTTCATGCAGCGCCAAAACCTCGGCTTCGCTGAGGAGCGCGTGACCGATGCGGAAACGGATCTGCGACAGGCGCGAGCCGCGCCGCACGATCACCGGGAAGGTGCGCGGGCTGATTTCGAGGTAGAGCGGGCCGGAATAGCCGGCGGGAATCTTGTCGAATTCCTGGGCGCGATCGGTGATGACGCGGGTGAAGATATCCAGCCGGCCGGTCGAGCTCTTCGGATTGGCCGAGGCCGACATGTCGGCGGGCAGGTCGAGGCTTTCCATCAGCGGCACGATGTAGACGCAGCCGGTCTCGAGCACGGCCCCTTCGGAGAGATCGATGACATGCAGTTTCAGCCGGTCAAGCTTGTCGGCCACGAGATGGCTGGGGCCTGGCATGAAGCTGGCGCGCACGCGAAAGGCTTTCGAGCCCAGACGCAAATCGAGGCTTGCCGGCTGGATCTGGTCGATGTCCAGCGCACCCTCGCTTTTCAGACGCCCCGTCTCAAACAGCGCCGCTATGGCGCGATCGGCTAGAATGCCTGTTGCCCTCGTCATCCCGTCTTCCTTTTTTGCCGCAAGCGGCACGTCATAAACCAAATTGTCCCTGTGACATATCTTCTTGTTCAAGGGAATTGACGCAAGCATGCTTGCGCAGTATTTGAAGAATTATCCCGTGGTGATTTGGCCGGTCGGCTTGCAGCCACGTTAAACAAATAGCTAAAAAGGCCGGGTTCGAAACCGGCTTGCTTTTGCGGCCGGTTTTTTTGTTTGTGAAAGCGACGATCCGATGAGCAAAAACTGGCGCCCGGCAACACAGCTCGTTCATGGCGGCACGACCCGTTCGAACCACGGCGAAACCTCAGAAGCCATCTTCCTGACGCAGGGCTTCGTTTACGACAGCTCGGAAGCCGCCGAGGCGCGCTTCAAGGGCGAGACCGACGGCTTCATCTACGCCCGCTACGGCAGCCCGACCAACGACATGTTCGAGCAGCGCATGTGCATGCTGGAAGGCGCCGAGGATGCGCGCGCCACGGCATCCGGCATGGCGGCGGTTTCGGCCGCCATTCTCTGCCAGCTCAAGGCCGGCGACCATATCGTCGCGGCCCGCGCCCTGTTCGGTTCCTGCCGCTGGGTGGTGGAGACGCTGGCGCCGAAATACGGCATCGAATGCACGCTGATCGACGGGCGCTTCCTCGAAAACTGGGAGAAGGCGGTCAAGCCGAACACCAAGATGTTCTTCCTCGAAAGCCCGACCAATCCGACGCTGGAAGTGGTCGATATCGCTGGTGTTGCCAAGATCGCCAATGCGATCGGCGCCAAGGTGGTGGTCGACAACGTCTTTGCGACGCCACTCCTGCAGAAACCGCTGGAACTCGGCGCCCATATCGTTGTCTATTCCGCCACCAAGCACATCGACGGCCAGGGCCGCTGCCTCGGCGGCGTGATCCTCTCCGACAAGGAATGGATCAACGAGCACCTGCACGATTATTTCCGCCACACCGGCCCGGCGCTCTCGCCGTTCAATGCCTGGACGCTGCTGAAGGGCATCGAGACCCTGCCGCTGCGCGTGCGCCAGCAGAGCGAGAATGCGTCGCGCGTCGCCGACTTCCTTGCCGAACAGCCGCAGGTCGCCCGCGTGATCTATCCGGGCCGCAAGGATCATCCGCAGGCCGATATCATTGCCCGGCAGATGAAGGGCGGCTCGACGCTGGTCTGCTTCGAACTGAAGGGCGGCAAGGAAGCCGCCTTCGCGCTGCAGAACGCGCTCGACGTCGTGCTGATCTCCAACAATCTCGGCGATTCCAAGAGCCTGATCACCCATCCGGCGACGACGACGCACAAGAACCTGTCGGAGGAAGCCCGCACCGAGCTCGGCATTTCGCCGGGCACCGTGCGCTTCTCCGCCGGTATCGAGGATAGCGCCGACCTGATCGAGGATTTTGCCCGGGCGCTGAAATCCATCAAGGCCTGATTTCCGGCTTTTGTTCGGAACGCCCGTGTCCGGCCGGATGCGGGCGTTTTTCTATGCCTGCGTTTCGGCTTTGAAACTCGCCCGCGCCAAAATGACGCGCGACAGCGCCGAGCAGAAGCAAACGAGTGCGAAGCCGACGGCGATTTCCGAAAACCAGTGCGGCAACAGGCAGAAGGCGAGGAAGACTGCGGTCGTATCCGTTGCCTCGGCAAGACCGGTAGTAAAACAGAGCGATTTCACGCGCCGCGCCTCCGTGGCGAGGCCACCCTTCCCGGCCATGACGGCAAAGGCGAGAAAGCTCGCGCCATTGATATAAAGAGACAGAAGCAGCAATCCGCCCGCTGCGCCGTTTTCATAGGGATCAGCCAGGATGAAGGCGAAGGGGATGAGGCCGTAGAAGGCGAAATCGAGGACGATATCGAGGAAGCCGCCGAAATCCGTGCTGTCAGTCGCACGTGCGACGGCGCCGTCCAGTCCATCGCAGATCCGGCTTGCGCCGATCAGAATAAAGCCCCAGGCGAAAGCGTCGAGAACGATGGCAAGGGCGGCGGCCGATCCGAGCAGGAAGCCCGTGACCGTCACCGTGTTCGCGCCGATGCCGCGGCGCGCCAACGCCTGGCCGGCGCGATTGAGCCGGGGACCAAGCCGCTTCCTGAAGTGACCGTCGAGCATGCTGTGCCCTATCCTAACAGTTTACGCTGTCCATTATTCTTGACGAAACCATCTTGCTGTAGAATATCGCCCATAGACTTGAAAAGGGTTTGCATATGTACCGCGCGCTAACTCGCGATATCGAGGTGACCGTAGAGCCTTATTATCTGGAGGAGCAGTCCGATCCGGAGGACAGCCGTTATGTCTGGGGCTACCGGATCCTGATCTCCAACTTTTCCCGCAAGACCGTGCGGCTGATGACGCGCTACTGGCACATCACCGACGAAAACGGCCAGGTGGACGAAGTCAACGGGCCGGGCGTCATCGGCGAGCAGCCGGTGCTCAATCCCGGCGACACCTATGAATATTCGTCGGGCTGCCCGCTCGATACACCGTCGGGCGTGATGTTCGGCCATTATTCGATGGAAACACCGGAGGGCGACATCTTCACGGTCGACATCCCCGCCTTTTCGCTGGATTCACCCGGCCAGAGCCGGACGTTAAACTAGAGCATTTCCATTTTTCCGCGAGCCACGGAAATGCTCTGTCTCCTTGGTTTGACACAAATCCGGACGGAAAAACCGCTTCGCACTTTTCCTAAATTTGCTCCAGCCGCAGCTTTTTACTGCGGCTTCACTTCCGTTGCCTCGAAACGATAGGTCGTCGAGCAGAACTCGCACGTGACCGATACCATTCCGTCCTCCGCCGCGTGATCAAGATCCTCCTGGCTGAGACTGGCCAGGACGTCGCGGAGTTTCTCGCGTGAACAGCTGCACCTGTCGTAAACCGCCTGGGGCGGATAGACCTTGACGCCGCGCTCGTGGAACAGCCGGTAGAGCAGACGTTCGGTGCCGACCGTCGGATCTGTCAGTTCGTCGGCGTCGATGGTCTGGACCATGACGCTCGCTTCATCCCAGAGATCATCGACCTCGAACGCGTTCTCACCGTCATCACCGTCGCCACCGTGCAGATCCGCCTGGCGCATGCGCTCAGGTGCCTCCGGCAGGAACTGCGCAACCATGCCGCCCGCCCGCCAGCGATGCCGCGGCTTGCCGTTCTCGTCGCGGTCGAGCAGCTCGGCGACGCCGAGGCGCACCTTCGTCGGGATTTGCTCCGACTGGCGGAAATAGACGCCGGCGATCTCCTCCAGCGAGGCGCCATCGAGCGGCACGATGCCCTGATACCGCTGCGTATGCGCACCCTGGTCGATGGTGAAGGCGAGAATGCCTTCCCCCAGCAGATGCTGCGGCTTGGTGAGGCCATTCTCTTCGGCGAGCGACAGGGCTTCCTCATCGTACCGGGCATAGGCGCGCACGCGGTCCGGAGTCGAGAAATCGGCGACGACCAGATCGACCGGACCGTTGCTTTTCGTCTGGACGATCAGCTTGCCCTCGAATTTCAGCGAGGTGCCGAGCAGCACCGTCAGCACCACCGTTTCGGCAACGAGACGGGCGACCGGCAGCGGATAATTGTGACGTTCGAGAATGGCGTCGAGCATCGGGCCGAGCTGGACGGCACGGCCGCGCACGTCGAGGCCCTCCACCTGAAACGGCACGACATGATCGTCGCCGGCGAAATCGAATTGGCCGAGGCCTGGTATGGCTTCCGTCATCACTCTGCTCCTTAGCCCTCGGACATCGACCAGCCACAAAGGCCGGAGCCTATGGCGACGCGATGTCCGATGCTCTTATTGATCCTGCGCAGGTCCGTTTTGTCCAGATCAGTGCTGAAAAAACGGCTGCTCGCTCTTCTCCGCGCCGCAGCGGATGGAAGAACGGAGGTTGGACTTTTTGAACGCGAATGACCGGCACAGGAGGCTTAAACCCCCGCCGGTCATCCAATTGCAGCTTAGATCGTGTGCCGTGGTCCGGTTTTCAATATGTGCGGCGCACGCTCAGAGCGCACCAAGGCACCAGGCCAGAACCGATTTTTGCGCATGCAGGCGGTTTTCCGCCTCGTCGAAGACGACCGACTGCTTGCCGTCGATCACGTCGTCCGTCACCTCCTCGCCGCGATGGGCGGGCAGGCAATGCATGAACAGCGCGTCCTTGTCGGCCTTCGCCATCAGCGCTGCATTGACCTGGAACGGCTGGAACACATTGTGGCCGCGCGCCCGATGTTCCTGGTTCATCGACACCCAGGTGTCGGTGACGACGCAATGGGCGCCTGCGACCGCCTGATCGGCGTCGTGATAGAGCTTGATGTCGCCGCCATTGTTGCGGGCCCAGTTGAGGATCCTGTCGTCCGGCTCGGAACCAAGCGGCACGGCCATGTTCATCCGATAGCCGAACCGGGCGGACCCTTCGACGAAGGAATGCAACACGTTGTTGCCGTCTCCGGTCCAGGCAATGGTCTTGCCCTTCACCGGACCTGCATGCTCCTCGAAGGTCATGATATCGGCCATGATCTGGCAGGGATGCGTCGTGTCCGTCAGGCCGTTGATCACCGGCACGGTCGCGTGCTCGGCAAGCTCCAGCAGGCGCCTGTGATCGGTCGTGCGGATCATGATGGCATCGACATAGCGCGACAGCACCTTGGCCGTGTCGCCGATGGTTTCGGCGCGGCCGAGCTGCATCTCGGTGCCGGAGAGGAACAAAGTCTCGCCGCCGAGCTGGCGCATGCCGACGTCGAAGGACACGCGCGTGCGGGTCGACGGTTTTTCGAAGATCATCGCCAGCATCTTGCCGGCAAGCGGCTTTTCCGCCGTGCCGGCCTTGGTGGCAGCCTTGCGGACGCGGGCATCGTCGATGATCGTCCGCAGGTCGCCTGTCGTCATGGCAGAGAGATCGAGAAAGTGTCTGGCCATTCTATTTCAAAGTCCTGTGTTTTCAGCGTGGAAGGGGAACGTCGTTCAGGCCGAGGCCTTTCGTCGTTCCACCGTCAGCTGTTCGGCCGCGCGCTCGAGCCGCGCCAGGCCTTCGCAGGCTTCCTCGGCCGTCGTCACCAGTGGCGGCAGCAGGCGGATGACGTTTTCACCCGCTGGCACGGCCAAGAGCCGCTCGGCCCGGATCGCCTTGAGCAGGTCCGCGGACGGTACCTTGGCCTTGATGCCGAGCATCAGGCCTTCGCCGCGGATTTCCTCAATGATATCAGGGAAACGGTCGGCAAGCGAGGCGAGCCCCTGTCGGAATACCAGCGCCACGTCGCGGACATGCTGGAGGAAGCCGTCGGCCAGCACGACGTCGAGGACGGCATTGCCGACGGCCATCGCCAGCGGATTGCCGCCATAGGTCGAGCCATGCGTACCAGTGACCATGCCGGACGCGGCCTCCGCCGTTGCAAGGCAGGCGCCGAGCGGGAAACCGCCGCCGATGCCCTTGGCAACTGCCATGATATCCGGCGTGATGCCTGCCCATTCATATGCAAACAGCTTGCCGGTCCGGCCGATGCCGCACTGGACCTCGTCGAGGATCAGAAGCAGGCCGTATTCGTCGCAGAGGGAGCGCAGTTCCTGCAGGAACTCCTTGGAAACCGTGCGAATGCCGCCCTCGCCCTGGATCGGCTCAATCAGGATCGCCGCGGTTTCCTCCGTGATGGCCGCCTTCAGCGCCGGCATATCGTCGAAGGGAACCTGGTAGAAGCCCGGGGCCTTCGGGCCGAAGCCTTCGAGATACTTTGCCTGACCGCCGGCCGCGATGGTCGCCAGCGTCCGTCCATGGAAGGCGCCTTCGAAGGTAATGATGTGGAACTTTTCCGGGTGACCCTTGGAGAAGTGATAGCGCCGCGCCGTCTTGATGGCGCATTCCAGTGCTTCCGCACCCGAATTGGTGAAGAACACCTTGTCGGCGAAGGTCGCCTCGGTCAGCCGGCGGCTGAGGCTTTCCTGTCCGGGAACCTCATAGAGATTGGAGAGATGCCAGACCTTGTCTGCCTGATCCTTCAGCGCCGAAACGAGGTGCGGATGGGCATGGCCGAGCGAATTGACCGCAACACCGGCGGCAAAATCGAGATAGCGCGTGCCATCCTCCGCAACCAGCCAGACGCCTTCGCCGCGCTCGAACCGTAGGGGCGCGCGGGCATATGTGTCATAAAGCGGCGTGGCATCAGCCATGGCGCATGTCTCCTCAATCATCAAGGTGATTGTTTCGGTTGGCTCAGCTCGGACTGTGGCCAGCCCTTAAAAAATCAAAATGCCGCCTCGCGGCGGCAAAATCACTATCTTCATTTCGCACCGCAATGTCAACAAACGCCGGTAATTTGCGGCAATTCGCACCAACATCGCGACATCGATTTTTTGATCGGACACTCTTGCAAAAATGCCACGCACACCAAGCAAGTTGGGGAAAACTCGAAAATCGATTCGCTCCGATTCCGGGGACTCTTGTCAGCGAGTCCCCCTACCTCTACCTTAACAAACAATTACTAGAACGCATGCGGCGGACCTAGTCACCAAAAGAGTTATCGCGTTTCAACCTCGGCTCCTGTCCGGGGGTCGGTGGAGGATTCGACCATCACCAACGCTGTGAATGGAGAAAAGACCATGAACTGGACTGACGAGCGGGTCGAGAAACTCAAGAAGTTGTGGTCAGAAGGATTGAGCGCGAGCCAGATCGCCGCGCAGCTCGGCGGCGTCAGCCGAAACGCAGTCATCGGCAAGGTCCACCGGCTTTGCCTGCCCGGCCGCGCCAAGGCTGGCGGAAGTACAACGACCGCCACCCGCACCAAGCGCCCGGCAACGTCTGCGCCGCGTGCGCCGAACTATGCCGCGCGCGTCGCCACCCGCACCGTGACGCGCACCACCGGCGCCACCGTCATGAAGGAAGAGATGGAAATCGACGCCATCGAGGATCAGGACGTCGCGCCGGTCCGCAACGTGGTCGTGCCGATGTCCCGCCGCCTCGCGCTCACACAGCTCACCGACCGCACCTGCAAATGGCCGATCGGCGATCCGATGAAGGAAGAGTTCCATTTCTGCGGCAATGACTCGCCCGACACGTCGCCCTATTGCACCTTCCACGCAAAGCTGGCCTACCAGCCGTCCGGCGAGCGCCGCCGGGCTCGCTGAGCCGCGGACCATTGAATATGAAAAAGGGGCCGTCGGCCCCTTTTTCATGCGTCACCTCAAAATACGATCAACTCTCCAGGGAATAGCCGGCGCCGCGCACGGTGCGGATCACGTCCTGCATGTTGGAGAAGTTGAGCGCCTTGCGCAGGCGGCCGACATGCACGTCGACAGTGCGCTCATCGACATAGATGTCGTGGCCCCAGACGCCATCCAAGAGCTGCGAGCGCGAAAAGACGCGGCCGGGCGAGGCCATGAAGAATTCCAGGAGCCGGAACTCGGTCGGCCCAAGGCGGACTTCACGGGTCTTGCGGTGAACGCGGTGGGTTTCGCGGTCGAGTTCGATATCGCCGCATTTCAGCAGCGTCGACAGCACCTCCGGCTTGGCGCGGCGCAGCATCGCCTTCACCCGGGCCATCAGCTCCGGCGTCGAGAACGGCTTGACCACATAATCGTCGGCACCGGTGGCGAGACCGCGAACCCGCTCGCTCTCTTCGCCGCGCGCCGTCAGCATGATGATCGGCAGGCGCTCGGTTTCGGAACGCTGGCGAAGCCGGCGGCACAGCTCGATGCCGGAAACGCCCGGCAGCATCCAGTCGAGGATCAGGAGGTCCGGCAGGCGCTCCTGCAGGCGGATTTCGGCTTCGTCGCCGCGGTTGATCGTATCGACCTCAAACCCTTCGGCCTCGAGATTGTAACGCAGGAGAACGCTCAGCGCCTCCTCGTCTTCGACAACGGCAATTCTTGGCAGCATGCGGTCTCAACTCCTTGACGCCTTGCCCTCAATGCAAGGGGCTCGCCCGGACGGCCCAAAGGCCGCTCGGGCAGTCAAATGTAAGTATTCACGTACTCAAGCTAATTCGGCGCGGCAGATCAATTGCCGATCGCGCCGACGGTGTTGGCGGTATCGTCCTTCGGACGTTCGCCAACCGGCTGCGCGCCGGTGGCCATGTAGTAGATCGTCTCGGCGATGTTGGTGGCATGGTCGCCGATGCGCTCGATGTTCTTGGCGCAGAACAGGAGATGCGTGCACGGCGTGATGTTGCGCGGATCTTCCATCATGTAGGTCAGGAGTTCGCGAAACAGCGACGTGTAGATCGCATCGATCTCGTTGTCCCGCTCGCGGATGCTGTTGGCCTTTTCCGGCGAACGCGACGCATAGACGTCCAGCACTTCCTTGAGCTGCATCAGCGCGAGTTCGGCCAGATGCTCGAGACCCCGGGCGAGCTGGCGCGGCAGGCTCGCGCTGGAAACTGCGATCACCCGCTTTGCCGTATTCTTGCCGAGATCGCCGACGCGCTCGAGGTCCGCTGCGATGCGGATGGAACCCATGATCTCGCGCAGGTCGGCCGCCATCGGCTGGCGCTTGGCGATGGTGATGATCGCCTTTTCGCCGATCTGACGCTCGGCCTCGTCGAGGATGGTATCGTCGGAGATGACCTTCTGAGCAAGCGCAAGGTCGGCATTGACAAGCGCGCGCACGGATTCGGCGACCATCTGTTCGGCAAGGCCGCCCATCTCGGAAATGCGCCGTGTCAGGTATTTGAGATCTTCGTCGTAGACGGAAACAATGTGCGTGGACATGATTGTTTTTCCTTCGTCACAATCCGGTTTCAAGGGCGCTGCCGTCTCCCCATAAGAGACGGCGAGACATATCGTCAGCCGAAGCGGCCCATGATGTAGTCCTGGGTGCGCTGGTCATCCGGATTGGTGAACATCTTGTCGGTATCGTTCTCCTCGACGAGATTGCCGAGGTGGAACATGGCGGTGCGCTGTGAAACGCGTGCTGCCTGCTGCATCGAGTGGGTGACGATGACGATGGTGAAGTTGGCGCGCAGTTCGTGGATCAGTTCCTCGACCTTGGCAGTCGCAATCGGGTCCAGGGCCGAGCAGGGTTCGTCCATCAGGATGACTTCGGGGCTGACCGCAACCGCACGCGCGATGCACAGGCGCTGCTGCTGACCACCGGAGAGACCCGTTCCCGGTTCATGCAGGCGATCCTTCACCTCGTTCCAGAGGCCTGCCTTCTGCAGGCTCTGTTCGACGATCTGGTCGAAATCGGCCTTGGAGCGTGCCAGGCCATGGATCCTCGGGCCGTAGGAGACATTCTCGTAGATCGACTTCGGGAACGGGTTCGGCTTCTGGAAGACCATGCCCACACGGGCGCGCAGTTCAACGACGTCGATATTCGGATCGTAGATATCGTCCTCGTCGAGCGTGATCTTGCCGGTGACCCGGCAGTTGTCGATCGTATCGTTCATGCGGTTCAGCGTGCGCAGGAAAGTCGACTTGCCGCAGCCGGACGGGCCGATCAGAGCCGTAACCGTGTTTTCCCGCACATTGAGGTTCACGTCGAAAAGAGCGCGCTTCTCGCCGTAATAGACCGAAACGTCCTTGCCGATCATCTTGAAGGGAACAGCGTTCATTTTCCGATCCAGCGCCTTTTCAACTGCTGCTTCTGACATCATGTTCATGTTCTTACCTCACTACCAGCGACGCTCAAAGCGACGCCGCAACAGGATTGCGCCAAGGTTCATGACCACGAGGAAGATCAACAGGATGATGATCGCGCCCGAGGTCCGTTCGACAAATGCACGTTCGGCTTCATTGGCCCACATGTAGATCTGCACGGGCAACGCGGTAGACGGCTCCATCGGCGAACCGGGGAAATCGACAACGAAGGCCACCATGCCGATCAGGAGCAGCGGCGCCGTCTCGCCCAGCGCGTGCGCCAGACCGATGATCGTGCCGGTCAGCACGCCCGGCATGGCAAGCGGCAGCACGTGGTGGAAGATGGTCTGCATCTTCGAGGCGCCGAGACCAAGGGCCGCCGAGCGGATCGACGGGGGCACCGCCTTCAGCGCCGCGCGGGTGGCGATGATGATCGTCGGGAGGGTCATCAGCGTCAGCACCAGGCCACCGACGAGGGCCGCCGAGCGGGGCATGCCGGCGAAGTTGATGAAGATCGAGAGACCAAGCAGACCGTAGACGATCGACGGAACAGCAGCGAGATTGTTGATGTTGACCTCGATGAGGTCCGTCAGCCGGTTCTTCGGTGCGAACTCTTCGAGGTAGATCGACGCGGCAACGCCGATCGGCAGCGCCAGGGCAAGCACGATCAGCATCATGTAGAGCGAGCCGAGGGCGGCCACACCGATGCCGGCCGCTTCCGGACGGCTGGAGGCGCCGAAGGTGAAGATGCCGGTGTTGAAGTCCTTCGTCAGGGCGCCGCTGTCGGTCAGCGTCTTCATCCAGCCGATCTGCTGGTCGTTGACCTTGCGCTTGGATTCCTCGACCTTGAGATCGATCTGGCCCTTGTTGGCGCTGTCGATATTGCCTTCCGCCAGGAGAGGAACGTTGACGGTCGTGCCGATCACCGAGGGATTGGCGACGACGATGTCACGGAGCTGGGTACGGGCGCTTGCGGACACCATGTCCGTCGCCTTCTTGACGAGTGGACGGTTCTTCGGATCGATGCCGAGCGCTTTGACGAGGGCGTCGCGCACCAAGAGCGGATAGTTGGCCGTCATCAGCTTGGATGGGTTTGTTGCGCGCTCGTTCTTCGGATCGATGACCTTTTCGGCAAACTCGATCGGCAACGTGATCGTCGTCTGCTGAAAGGCCGTGTAGCCGTTCGAAAGGACCGTCCAGAGAAGGACGAACAGGAAGAACAGGCCGGTCATGATCGCCGCCATGCCATAGGCACGGAAGCGGCGCTCGGCGGCGTACCGGCGCTTGATGCCGATATCGCGTCTGGCTGCGGCGGGGCGCACGAAGGCGGGGGACGAAGAGGAAACGATCTCGGTCATTCGTACTGTTCCCGATATTTGCGCACAATGTAGAGCGCATAGATGTTGAGGCAGAGCGTGATGCAGAACAGCGTGATCCCGAGCGCGAAAGCCACCAACGTCTGCGGCGAGTTGAACTCGAGGTCGCCGGTCAGCTGATTGACGATCTTGACGGTCACCGTCGTCATCGCCTCGAAGGGGTTGAGCTGCATGCGCGCGGCAACACCGGCGGCCAGCACCACGATCATGGTTTCACCGACGGCACGCGATGCGGTGAGAAGCAGCGCGCCGACGATGCCGGGGAGTGCGGCCGGCAGAACGACCTTCTTGATCGTTTCCGACCGGGTCGCACCGAGCCCGAGCGAGCCGTCGCGCAGGGCACGCGGCACCTGGGTGATGATGTCGTCCGACAGCGAGGATACGAACGGGATCAACATGATGCCCATGACGATACCCGCCGTCAGAACGCTCTGAGCCTGAATGAAGGAGACGTAATTGCCCGTGATAAGACCATTCATCTGGGCGGAAATATCACGCAGAAACGGGCCGACCGTGACGAGGGCGAAGAAGCCGTAGACGATGGTCGGGATGCCGGCGAGGATTTCAAGCAGCGGCTTGGCGATCGAGCGGACGGCCGGCCGGGCATATTCGGACATGTAGATCGCCGCAAAGAGACCGATCGGCACGGCAAACAGCATGGCGACGAAAGCGATGTAGAGCGTGCCGGAAAGCAGCGGCAAGAGGCCGAACTGGCCCTGCGTCGCCTCGCTGCCGGCGGCGGCGAAACGCGGATCCCAGACCGTGCCGAAGAAGAAGCTGACCGGCGAAACCGAATTGAAGAAGCGGATCGCTTCCGACAGCATCGAGCCGACGATGCCGATCGTCGTCAGGATGGCGATGGATGAGGCGAGCATCAGCGTCCAGAGCATGACGCGCTCGACCTGATTGCGGGCGCGGAAGGGCGCGGAGATGCCGCGCAGCGCGAAGACGGCACCGGCAACCGCAATCAGGAAAACTACGGCGGCCATGACGATGCGGCTGGTCGAGGTCATCGCATTGAAGTGGGTGGCGGCTTTGACCATGTAGGCCTCGCCGTCGCCGGCGAGCGGAACACCTTTTGCGGCCAGCGCGTCACGCAGATTGGCGGAGCCATTCTCGAGCGCGGCCAATTCCGCGTCATCCAGCAGCGTCAAACCGTTGGCAACGGACTTCACCTGGCCAAGCGCGAGCTCGGTGGTTGCCGCGCCCTGGCTGAGCACCGTTTCCGGCAGCGCGCCACGCACGCTGCTGTCGATATAGGCAGGGGCGGCAACAGCCCAGACGGCAAGAACGATCACCGCCGGGACGATCGTGCAGATCGCCGCATAGGTACCGTGATATCCGGGAAGGGAATGGAGAACCGAAAGCTTGCCATTCGAAGTCGCGAGAGCCCGGGAGCGTCCGGCGAGATAGGCCGCGAAGCCGATAATCAAAATAAGCAAAAGTATGAGTGATGTGTTCATCGACATGTCCCCCCGGTCTCCACTCGTGGAAAACCGGCAAATCCGAACTCGGGAGGTCCGGCACGGCAGGACTGCCGTGCCGGATATTGCTCAGTTGATTAGAGCATGTTGCCGGCGTCGAAAGCCTTGCGGCCTTCTTCGCGCTCAGCGTCGGGAGCCGAAACCAGGCCGTAGGCTGCGAGCGGGCTGTCCGGGCCGATCATCTGGTCGTCAAGGAAGAACTCGACATATTCCTTGAGGCCCGGGATCACGCCGAGATGTGCCTTCTTGACGTAGAAGAACAGCGGGCGGGAAACCGGATATTCGCCGGAAGCGATGGTTTCGACCGACGGAACGATGCCGTTGACGGTGGCGACCTTCAGCTTATCAGCGTTGTTTTCGAAGAAGGCGAGGCCGAAGACGCCGATGCCGTTCTTGTTGGAAGCGATGCGGGCGAGCGTTTCGGTGTAGTCGCCGTCGATGTCGACAGCCAGGCCGTCCTTGCGGACTGCGACGCATGCCTTAGCAGCGGCCTTTTCATCGGCGATGAGACCCTTGATGACGTCCTTGGCGCCGGCTTCCTTGCAGCCTTCAGCGAGAATCTTCTCTTCGAAAACTTCACGGGTGCCGTGCTTTTCGCCCGGGATGTAGGCAGCGATTTCAACGTCCGGAAGGTCCTTGTTGACTTCCGACCACTTCTTGTAGGGGTTGGCAACGAGCTTGCCGTCAACGACGATTTCAGCGGCCAGAGCGAGGTAGAGGTCCTTCGGGACCAGCTTCAGCTCGGCATTGCCTGCGTCGGTTGCGAAGACGATGCCGTCATAACCGATCTTGACTTCCTGGATCTCGGTGACGCCGGCTGCCTTGCAGGTCTCGAGTTCGCTGTCCTTGATCTTGCGCGAAGCGTTGGCAATGTCGATCGTTTCCGGGCCCACGCCCTTGCAGAATTCCTTCAGGCCACCGCCGGTGCCGCCGGATTCAACGATCGGGGTCTTGAAGTCGGGGAAGGTTTCGCCAAAGGTTTCAGCGACGATCTTTGCATAAGGCAGCACGGTCGAGGAACCGGCAACCTGGATCTGGTCACGGGCAATCGCAACGCCTGCAAAAGCGGCGGATGCAACCAGGGCTGCAACAGTGAGTTTCAAGGCTTTCATCAGAATTCTCCCAGAATGGGCTTGTGTGGGTGCGCTTTTCACCAGCGCTCGCTTTCGCCGTGTCGATCGGCCGCCCTAGTTAGCGCCCGATGGCCTCACCTTTTATGTCAAATTCACAAAACATTTGTGACAGATTAAGTCACTGAATTACCTTCATTAAACGGATTCGTGACTTTTCCGGCGACCGGTTTGTGTCAAAACCTCACGGTAAACACAGTGCCCTTGCCGATTTCCGACTGGACGAGCAATCTGGCGCGGTGCCGGGTGAGGATGTGCTTGACGATGGCAAGTCCGAGCCCGGTGCCTTTTTTCGACCGGCTGGCTTCTACGTTAACCCGGTAGAATCGTTCGGTAATGCGCGGAACGTGCTCTGCCGGGATACCGGGGCCATGATCGCGGACGGACACTTCGGCCGGCGCGTCGCCGCCGCCGGAGAGGGTCACTTCGACCATTTTCCCCTCCTGGCCGTATTTGCAGGCATTTTCGATCAGGTTCTCGAACACTTCGGTCAGTTCGTCGCGATCACCCTGAACGACGACCGGATCATCCGGCACGACCAGCGAAATCTCCACACCGACATCCTCTGCCAGCGGCGACAGCGCATCCCGCACATGACCGAGCAGCGGCGCGAGATCGACCGCCTCGTCCGGCGCGATGTGGGATTTGAGTTCCAGCCGCGACAGCGAAAGCAGATCATCGACAAGACGGCTCATTCGCGTCGCCTGCTCGTGCATGATGCCGAGAAATTTCTCGTGCGCCTTGGGATCGTTGCGCGCCGGCCCCTGCAGCGTCTCGATGAAACCGCGCAGCGAGGCGAGTGGCGTTCTCAGTTCATGGCTTGCATTGGCGACGAAATCGGAGCGCATCCGGTCGATGCGGCGTGCCTGCGATATATCGCGATAGGAAAGAACATAAAGCCGCTCGTTCGGTGATCCGATCTCGGCTGGCGCGACGCGCACGATATAGACCGATTCCGACGGGAACCGCTCGGAATGCTCGATCTGGTTTACCTTGCCGGTGGCGATCGTCTCCCGGACCATGTCGAGGATGCCGGGCGAGCGAACCCGTGCCGAAAGATCAGTGTTGGCCGGGATCGTGCCGAAGGCCTTTTCGGCCGCATGGTTCTGCAGAACCACGGCTTCATCGGGCGCGACCACGAGGATCGGCGTGTCGAGCGCGTTGAAGGCGGCGGCAAGCAAGCCGAGATCGGTCTTCTCGTCCACGGCCTGGGCAACGGGAATGGCGGGCGGCGTGGTATCGGTCGAACGGCTGAAAAGCGCCGCCATCCAGACCAGCCAGAACAGCAGCACGGCGACCGTGTGAATGCCGGCCAATACGAGCGCCGCCGCGACGATGGCCGACAGGCCGATGATCCACTTCTCCGCGCGGGCCCTGTCCTTCAGGCGCTCCCAGACTGTGTTTGTGTCTTCCAAAATACTCTCTCTTACCGGCATGCAATCAGCCGGTGATATCGGAGGTTCATGACAATGATTTTCACGGCATGCTTGAATTCGCAATTCAATTGTGGCCTCCTCCCATGAAATCGGCGGCCGGCCGAAAATGCAGCGGGGGAACCAATCGTGGCGGGAATCGAGAAAAATCAGCCGGTCAAACTCGTCGTCAACGGCAAAGAGCGGGTTTTCGACATCGACAACCCGGAGCTGCCGAATTGGATCGACAAGGAGGCGCTGGCCTCTGGCGGCTTTCCCTACGACAAGAAATTCGACGGCGACGACTATGACGCCATGCTGGAGAAACTGCAGATCGAACTCGTCAAGGTTCAGTTCTGGCTGCAGGCGACGGGCAAGCGCGTGATGGCGATCTTCGAGGGCCGCGATGCCGCCGGAAAAGGTGGCGCGATCTACGCGACGCGATCTTACATGAACCCTCGCTCCGCTCGCGTCGTCGCACTGACCAAGCCGACCGAGACGGAACGGGGGCAATGGTACTATCAGCGCTACATCACGCATTTTCCAACCGGCGGCGAATTCGTCATGTTCGACCGCTCCTGGTACAACCGGGGCGGCGTCGAGCCGGTCATGGGCTTCTGCACGCCCGAGCAGAACAAGCGGTTTCTCAAACAAACGCCGCGGTTCGAGAGGCTTATCACCGGCGACGGCATTCACTTCTTCAAATTCTGGCTGGATATCGGCCGCGAGATGCAGCTGAAGCGGTTCCACGACCGGCGGCACGATCCGCTGAAGGTGTGGAAGCTCTCGCCGATGGATATCGCCGCGCTGACGAAATGGGACCTCTACACCGAAGCGCGCGACCAGATGCTTACGGAAACCCATAGCGAACATGCGCCCTGGACGATCGTCCACGCCAACGACAAGCGCCGCGCCCGCCTCGACATCATCCGTCACATGCTGAAGACGCTCGACTATGACGGCAAGGACGAGGACGCGATCGGCGAGATCGACGGCAAGATTCTCGGTTCTGGACCGGGTTTCGTGAAGTAGCGTTTCGCCGCTTCTTCACCCGGCCACGGCGATCATTGCCCGGGAAGGATGCGAACGGCGAACAGGTCGAGGCTGTTGCCGGTACCCGCCAGGTCGCTGTTGATCAGCATATGCCCGGGAGCGCTCGGCGCCAGGCTGCGGTCGAACGTCACCTTGAACAGCATGTCGCTCGTTTCCTCGTTCACCGTGAAGCGGTGACGGCCGCAGTCGCCCAGCGAGGCGAAGTCGCATTCGACGGAAAACTGCGTCTGCTTGCCCGCATCGGCTCGAACGCTGAGCGCCACGGTCGACGTCTTGCCGGAAATCTGCCCGAGCACCGAGGCCGGGATTTCGATCAGGACATTTCCGTCAGCCTCGGCCGTTGCGGAGGTGATGCGCAGGCGCTGACCGCTCTCGTCGCTGACAGCGTCGGCCGAAGCCCGGCTGCCAGTCGTGACCTTGCCTGCGTCGGCGGGCTTGAACACCTCGACCCAGTCGCCGGAGAAACCCGACTGGGCTCCAAGCGTCCTCAGCCCCTCGCCGCCATCGAAATCCTCGGACTGTACCGTCGAGGGCGGATTGGCGACGCTGGTATCGCGCTCGGCCGCCGATTTCAGAAGGCCGCTGGTTTGCACCCACCAGGCCGCCGTCCCGATCGCGGCAACGAGGGTCGCCACAACCATGACGAAGGACAGGAAGCTGCCGCGCTTGCGCCGGCGGGGCTTGGGCAATTCGACGGTTGCCTTGGCCTTTTTGTCACGCTTGCCGGCGACCGGTTCGACGGAGGCTGCTGCCTCCTGCGCGCGGCTCACCTCGCGGCGATCGGGACGCACGCCGGCAAGCCCGCCATCAACAACGGGGGAGCTAGCGGTTTCGCCCGCGGCCCGTTCCGGCGGCATGTGATTTCCGTCGTCGAGCGCCGCTGACGGAGCCCGGTCATCATCATCATGACGACCGGCATCCAGACGAACCGCTGGCGCCACGGACGCAGCCTTCAGCGCCGCACGTTCCTCCACTTCGATGGCATGGATGATCGCTTCAAGGCGGTGCCGCTGCTGCGCAATCACGTTCTGATCATGCACGTCCTGCTTTCTGAGGCCGGCCTCGAGCGCGTTTCGCGCCGACTGATAGATGCGCGCGCGCGTTTCGGAATTCGCCCGGTCGGAGCGCTCCAGCGCATGTCTGATGGCAGTTTCCAGTCCGCTCACTATCCGTCCTTCTTGATGCAGACGACCGGCATCGGGCCACCCTGCAGAGCATGCCGCCTGGAGCCGAAGCTCTCGAGCCGGCAGGCATGCCGATCAACATTGTCCCGAAAGCATTGCGGTGCGGCACGCTTTCGCTCCACGAGCATCCGCCGACGCTGTGGTTCCTCGAAAACCAGCCGCGCTTTTGGATGTGTTAACAATTGGGTAACGGTTGACGTCGCGATCTGCAAGCCTCGCACGTCAAAACGGACGGCCGGCGCCGGGGAAAACCCGGAGGATTTTGCCCGGCTTGCCGGATCGGGATCGCTCAAGCACCCTTTGCAAAATCCATCCGCGCTGATAAAGTTCTTACGTTTACGAAAACGTCAAAAAACTGAACCCCGGGAGCGAACTCTTGTCATTGCCAGCCCTTCTCAACGGCACCACGCGGCTGCCCGTCGTCGCAGCGCCCCTGTTCATCATCTCGCATCCAGCCCTGACGATCGCCCAGTGCAAGGCGGGCGTCGTCGGCTCGTTTCCCGCGCTGAACGCCCGGCCGGAAGCGCAGCTGGATGAATGGCTGGCCGAGATCACGGAAGAACTTGCGGCGCACAACGCCCGCAATCCGGGCAGGCCGGCCGCCCCCTTCGCCGTCAACCAGATCGTCCACAAGTCCAACAAACGGCTCGAGCATGACCTGATGCTGTGCGTCAAATACAAGGTCCCGATCGTCATTTCCTCGCTCGGCGCGGTGCCGGAAGTGAATGCGGCAATCCATTCCCATGGCGGCATCGTGCTGCATGATGTGATCAACAATCGCCACGCCAATTCCGCCATCCGCAAGGGCGCTGACGGCCTGATCGCGGTCGCCGCCGGCGCCGGCGGCCATGCCGGAACGCTCTCGCCCTTCGCCCTCGTCCAGGAAATCCGCACCTGGTTCGACGGGCCGCTTCTGCTCTCGGGCGCCATTTCCACCGGCGGTGCCGTGCTTGCCGCACAGGCGATGGGCGCCGACATGGCCTATGTCGGCTCGGCGTTCATCGCCACCACGGAGGCGCGCGCCAGCGACGCCTACAAGCAGATGATCGTCGACAGCAGCGCCAATGACATCGTCTATTCCAACTTTTTCACCGGCATTCACGGCAACTACCTGAAAGCCTCGATCGTCGCGGCCGGCATGGATCCAGAGCAACTGCCGCAGGCCGATCCGTCGAAGATGGATTTCGAAACCGCCACAACCGGCGCCAAGGCCTGGAAGGATATCTGGGGCTGCGGCCAGGGCATCGGCGCCGTCACGGAGATCGGACCGGTTTCCGCCTTGGTCGATCGCCTTGCCCGCGAATATGACGAAGCGCGCCAGAGACTGGCGCTATAAGACAGCACTTTTCCTTCGTCCCGAGTTTTTTCCGGTTCTGCAAACTGATGGCTTGAAATCCCATCGGTTTGCAGGTATCAGCCCCCTTACACATCGCTCCGCTGCATCGCGGAACGTTTGCGGGCCGCTTTAGCTCAGGTGGTAGAGCACATCATTCGTAATGATGGGGTCGCAGGTTCGAGTCCTGCAAGCGGCACCAGTTTTCCATGCGGAAAGCCTTATTTCTCAACAATTGCTAGGCAGAAGCCACACCTGCTATTTCAGCCGCACTTGGCTGCCGCGTCCAGACTAGCCGGCGGTGACCTCGTCCTTGTGGGCGGCGAAGGCTGCCAAAACTTCATCCTTCTCGGCTTGCGGGACCTTGAAGAAGTCCAGGGACCGCGCAAGCTCCGCCGCAACCTCGTCGAATTCTTCGCCGGAAATCCGGAGGTCCCGGTGGGCCTCCTCAAGCCCGAGCGGTGTCGCACCAGGCTTGGTGGCCGTGAACTTGAAGGGCCCGCCCGAAACGTCGCAGACCCACAGTGTCCGCATGAACTTCAGGCCAGGCAACCTTCCCAGGTTCTTGGTGTGCCATTCCCGCAACTGCGGGTTCTTGGACTCCTGGCCGACGATGGGGTTCTTCACAACGGCGTCGCTGAAGTGATCCACCACCGCCGCGATGGCGAAGACGCCGCCCAGCCGCTCGTACAGACTTTTTTCAGGCATGGTTTGGTTGGCTTGCACGTTAACCGTCCCCGCCAAAACAGCCACTGAGGCGGCGGTCAGCGTCAGCCCTGCGACCACGCTTCGCCTTGTGATAGAAGTCGAGACAGCCTGTGTCATGGTCACCTCCTTGGTTCAGTCCACGGCTTAGTCTTAAGCTCAGGCCGGGTTATAGCGCTTCTAAATATAAGTATCTAATTTAGATATACATTATAGCATGACAGGTGCTTGGTGATCGAGATCGATCTTCGGCATCGCCGCGTTCCCAATGCATCGAACTCGGGGCAAATCATCCTTTCACATCAGATGCAAAACCGGCTGTTCAAGCCCGGCGCAAGCGACGCGCCGTACCTTGTCTTCTTAACCGGCATGAAGCCGGTCAACGAAGGACAATGACATGTCGAACACGATCGAACACGCGCCCCTCCCGCAAGACGCAGCCATCGCCCTGTTCCTGCAGGAAGACAATGCCGACAGGCTGACCGACATCCTTGTCGATGCGCTCGACGAAGCCTTCAGAATTCTGAAAGAAGAACTGGTTTCCCGGCCGCTGAACTGACCTGCCGGAATATCCCACCGGCGGTATGACGAACCTCCGACGCAAGGATGCCATATCTACCCCGTATGACTCTCTCCCGTCATGCGGAGCCTCTACGCTAGATTCACTCGGGAAAACATGGTTAATTTTTTAACTATTTTCCGGTTAGCAGCGTAGGACGTCAGCGGATCGGCCGTTGATTCGAAAACCGGGAGGACCACAGATGATCTTCAATCTGCTCAAGCCCAAGTGCGACGATACCGCCGATACCGGTACCTATGCCGACGGCGCTTTCGAGCTGCCGATCATCGAGATCAAGTCCGCTCCGCGCCGTGTTCGCGGCCACGTCGCGCATCAGCGGGACTATGGCAGCGACCGTGCCATCTCGCCGATCCCCGCCGGACTTGCCTGAGGCACTCCGGCAGGGAGCACTGCGATATCAGCGGCCTCATTCTTCAGGCGCGCGGCTTCAGCTTCATGTGACGATTGACGTCCTTGTAGAGCAGGTAGCGGAACTTGCCCGGTCCGCCCGCGTAGCAGGCCTGCGGGCAGAAGGCGCGCAGCCACATATAGTCGCCCGCCTCGACCTCCACCCAATCCTGATTGAGCCGGTAGACCGCCTTGCCTTCCAGGACGTAGAGGCCATGCTCCATGACATGGGTTTCGGCGAACGGGATGACTGCGCCCGGCTCGAAGGTGACGATCGTCACATGCATGTCATGGCGCAGATCGGCAGGATCGACGAAGCGCGTCGTCGCCCATTTTCCCTCCGTCCCCGGCATCGGGGCCGGCGTGATATCGGCTTCGTTGAGGAAAAGCGCGGGCGGCACGTCGAGACCGTCGACGGCCTCATAGATCTTGCGTATCCAGTGGAACCGCACCGGCTTGTCGCTGGCGTTGCGCACGGACCATGCGCTGGCCGGCGGAATGAAAGCGTAACCGCCGGGTGACATCTGATGCGCCTTGCCGTCCAGCGTGACGGTCAATTCACCCTCGACGATGAACAGAACGCCCTCGGCATCCGCATCCGGCTCCGGCCGGTCGCTGCCGCCGCCCGGCGCCACTTCCATGATGTACTGCGAGAACGTCTCGGCGAAACCGGACAACGGCCGCGACAGGACCCACAGGCGCGTGCCCTCCCAGAACGGCAGAAAGCTGGTGACGATATCCATCATCACGCCCTTGGGAATGATGGCATAAGCCTCGGTGAAGACGGCGCGATCGGTAAGCAGTTGCGTTTGCGCCGGAGCGCCGCCCGTAGGGGCGTAGTAAGTGCGGTTCATCGGATTTCCTGAACTCTCGAATGGATCGGCCTTGACGGGCGCAAGTGGCCGCAAGGCGCACGCAATCATTAGCGCAACGGCACGCCGAGATCACGCGGCAATTCCCCCTTCTGTCCGGATTCAGTTTCGTCAAAAGGAAGGAAATCGTCACCCGCCTGACGCGTGTCCGCTATGCGAGCGGGCGCAGCGTGGACCGCGCCTATTTGATGATCGCGCTCGGCGGTGGCGGCTGGTCTGTCACTTCCCGCAACCATTCCCGCCAGATCGCCACCAAGAGCGCCATCAGCACCGGTCCGACGAACAGCCCGAGGAAACCCATGGTCTTGACGCCGCCGACGAGGCCGAAGAAGGTGGGCAGGAAGGGAAGGCTGATCGGGCCGCCGACCAGCCTGGGGCGCAAGGTCTTGTCGACGATGAACAGTTCGATCGTACCCCAGGCAAACAGGGCGACGGCAGCAAATGGCGATCCGCTTGCGAAGAGATAGACCGACACCAGAGTGAAACAGAGCGGCGCCCCGCCCGGGATCAGGGCCATGATACCGGTGATGATGCCGAGCGTCACCGGAGACGGAACGCCCGCCATCCAATAGGCGACGCCGAGCACGATGCCTTCGCCGATGGCGATCACGCCCATGCCGGTAACGGTCGAACTGATGGTCAGCGGCACGATGCGCGAGACGCGCTCCCAGCGCATCGGCAGGATGCGTTCGCCGAGACGATCGAGCTGGACAACGAGTTTCTCGCCGTCGCGATAAACGAAAAACAGGGTGATCAGCATGAAAAGCAGCGTCAGCAACGACTGGAAGGCGGACGCGCCGACGACGAGCACGCCGCGGTAGATACTGCCGATATTGGAGCCGCTGACGAGCTGAACCAACTCTCCGACGGCGCCGGGATGGCCGACATATTTCGCCCATTGCGTTCCAAGCCAGACGCCGAGCCCGGGGATCTGCGTCAGCCACACCGGCACAGGAGCGCCAAATTTATTGGTGGCGATGGTCCAGGCCACCCAGTCGCGGACTTCATCGACGGCGTAGATCGCCGCCAGCGATATCGGTGCGACGATGAAGGAGATCACGGCAATGATCGCAATGGTGGCTCCAAGCGTCCGGTTGCCGCCAATCGCCACAAGCAGGCGGCGATAGATCGGCCAGGAGGCAAAGCCGATGACCAGCGCTGCCAGCACCGGCACCAGAAAGCCGTGGAAGAAATAGACGCCTGCGAGGAGGATAAAGACAAGCAGCCAGCGTGCGGCCGAAATCGGCCCGACAAGCGCCGAGCGTTCATAGGCCGGACGGCCGAAAAGACGCGGCTCCGACGGAAGCTCGCCCCGGTCACGATTGGTCAGTTGCAAAAAGCATTCCTCCACATGTCATCAAGATGACAGCAAAACTCACGGCTTGCCACATGTTTCCGATTGTGGCGGCAAACCCGGAAACGTGCGGCATAGGTAAGTATGACCGCAGGGTCAACACAAGCGGATGACAATCGAATTTCGGTGGAGAAGAAGCATGAGGAGAAATGCTTCGGGCCCGAAGCGTTTCGCTACCGCAGCGCAACCCTTGCCGATGTCGAGCGGTCGAGGAAAACCGACGACAGGAAGATGCCGATGCCGGCAACCGACATCATGGCGCCGACGAGGCCGGTCGAGGTCCAGCCATAACCCGCCGCGATCGACAGGCCGCCGAGCCAGGCGCCAAGCGCATTGGCAAGATTGAAGGCCGAGTGGCTGAGGGCCGCGGCCAGCGTCTGAGCCTCACCCGCGACATCCATCAGTCGCGTCTGGATGCCGGGCACGACGGCGAAACCGCCGCCGATCAACAGCACGTTGATGACGGCCATCCAGGGCGTCGTCATCGTGAAGTAGAACAGCACGTAGGCGACGAGGTTGAAGACGAGCGCGATGCCGATGGCGGGCAACAGCGACCAGTCGGCAAGCCGGGAACCGACGATATTGCCGAGAATCATGCCGGCGCCGAAGACCGAGAGCATGATCGGGACACTGCCGAGCGAGAGGCCGGCGACGTCCGTCAGCGCCGGCGTGATGTAGCTGAAAACCGCGAACATGCCGCCGCAGCCGATAGCGCAGATGCCGAGCGTCAGCCAGACCTGGGTCTTGCCGAGCGCACCAAGCTCCTTCAGCGGCGTCGCCGCCGGATTGGCGCGGTCCTTCGGCACGTGGAACCAGGTCAGCACGACGGTCAGTACGCTGATGGCGCCGACGATGGCGAAGGCGGCGCGCCAGCCGAGCGCCTGGCCGAACCAGGCGGCAAGCGGCGTTCCGACAAGCGTGGCGACAGTCAGCCCCATCATGACGCGCCCGATGGCGCGGGCTCGCTGATGTGGCGCCGCCATGCCGGCGGCAACCAGAGCCGCGACGCCGAAATAGGCGCCGTGCGGCAAGCCGGCGAGGAAGCGGGCCGCCATGAGCAGGCCGAAGCTGCCGGCGGCGGCGCTGGCAAGGTTGCCGAGTGCAAACAGGCTCATCAAGGCGATGAGGACATTGTGCCGGGAAAACCGGGCAGCCAGGACGGCGATCAGCGGCGCGCCGACGACGACGCCGATCGCATAGGCGCTGATCACGTGTCCCGCGTAGGGAACGGAAACGGAGAGATCGTCTGCGACCTGCGGCAGAAGACCCATGATGGCAAATTCGCCGGTGCCGATACCGAAGCCGCCGACTGCCAGCGCAAGTTCCGCGCTGGAAACACCGCCCCAACGGGCTGCTGGAATGGAAGAGAGAGCGTCATCTGACATGGAACGGCCTGTCCGGCGCCAAACGGCGCCAAAGGATTTGGTTCTCGAAATGGAAAGCCCAGGGGCGAACTTGGGAGGAAAGCCTTGACTTATTGCAACGCAATATACCTTTTCGCACCTGCTCGCAAAACATTGCTGCAAGGCACATGCCGCGAAATCTGGCCATGCGTCGCCAAACATCCGGCGAGATATTGACGTTTACGTTAAGGTTATATAATCCGGAATGTACTTGATGAGGCGAAACAAAAGCTTCATCCTCATCAACGTGGGCGATCTGGAGGGATCGTTCGCTCCTGCACAACGGAAGCCGAAGACATTTTCGGACGGGGTTGTGCACGGAACAATGAGAGACGGCTTGCGGCCGTCTTGCAGCGCGGCGGCAGTTGCATCAGGGAGAGAGACCATGCCGGACACATTGATTCAGACGCCCGGACCCCAGGCCGCCAAGCCCTGGCTGCAATCCTATCCGCCGGGCATGCCCGCGGAAATCTCGCCGTCGCCCTACAACTCCATCGGCGAGCTCTTTGCGGAAGCCTGCGTGACATACGCCACGCGCCCTGCCTTCACCTGCATGGGCAAGACGCTGACCTTCGCCGAACTCGACGCCGAGAGCAAAAAGATCGGCGCCTGGCTGCAATCGACCGGCCTTGCCAAGGGCGACCGCGTTGCCGTGATGATGCCGAACATCCTGCAGAATCCGGTGATCGTCTACGGCATCCTGCGCGCAGGCTTTGCCGTCGTGAACGTCAATCCGCTCTATACGCCGCGCGAACTCGAGCATCAGTTGAAGGATGCCGGCGCCAAGGCGATCTTCGTGCTGGAAAACTTCGCCCATACCGTCGAGCAGGTGGCGGCGCGCACCGACCTCAAGCACATGGTCGTCGCGACCATGGGCGACCTTCTGGGTCTCAAGGGCCTGATCGTCAACATCGTCGTGCGCAAGGTCAAGAAGCTGGTACCCGCCTGGTCGCTGCCCGGCCACCTGTCCTTCAAGGCGGTTTTGGCAAAGGGAAACAGTGCGCCCCTGAACAAGCTCGACGTGAAACCGGGCGATGTCGCCTTCCTGCAATATACCGGCGGCACCACCGGCGTCTCCAAGGGCGCGACGCTCACCCATGCCAATCTTCTTGCGAACATGGCCCAGATGGGCCTGTGGCTCGAGACCGCCTTCCTGAACAAGAAGCGGCCGGATCACCTGGTGTTCCTCTGCGCCCTGCCGCTCTACCATATCTTTGCGCTCACCGTGAATTCACTGATGGGCCTGAAGACGGGCGGGCAGAATATCCTCATCCCCAATCCGCGCGACATCCCGGCCTTCGTCAAGGAGCTGGCGAAGTACAAGGTCAACATCTTCCCGGGCCTGAATACGCTGTTCAACGCACTGATGAACAATTCCGAATTCCAGAAGCTCGACTTTTCCGATCTGGCGCTGACCTTCGGCGGCGGCATGGCGGTGCAGCGACCGGTTGCCGAACGCTGGGAAACGATGACGGGATGCCCGATCAAGGAAGGCTACGGCCTTTCGGAGACATCGCCCGTCGCGACGGCCAACCGGCTGGACGCAGCCGAGTTCACCGGCACGATCGGCCTTCCCCTGCCCTCGACGGAGGTTGAAATCCGCGACGAGGATGGCAACACGCTGGCGCTCGGCGATATCGGCGAAATCTGCATCCGCGGCCCGCAGGTCATGGCCGGCTACTGGCAGCGGCCGGACGAAACCGCCAAGGCAATCTCGCCCGACGGCTTCTTCCGCACCGGCGATATCGGCTTCATGAACGCGCAAGGCCTGGTCAAGATCGTCGACCGCAAGAAGGACATGATCCTCGTCTCCGGCTTCAACGTCTTCCCCAACGAGATCGAGGAAGTGGCGATGACCCTTGCCGGCATTCTCGAATGCGCCGCCATCGGTGTGCCCGATCAACATTCCGGCGAGGCGGTGAAGCTGTTCGTCGTCAAGAAGGACCAAAATCTCACCGAGGCGGACGTCAAGGCCCATTGCTCGGCCAACCTCACCAACTACAAGCGGCCGAAATTCGTCGAGTTCCGCACCGAACTGCCGAAGTCGAATGTCGGCAAGATCCTGCGCAAGGATTTGCGCGGCTAGACTGGATTTAAATCCATTTAAAAAGCGCGGGCTTTTTTGCCGTTTGCGACGGGACAGGCTTGATTTGCGGTGGCCAAAGCGACTAGCTATCGCGACCCATCCGCGACGCAAGGAGCCCTCGCCATGAACGCGCCCGCCACCACCGCGCTTGTCAGCCAGCTGAAATCCACCGTCACCGACACCAAGGCAACCGATATCCGGGCGGCTTTCGCCAGCGATCCCACGCGCTTCTCAAAATACCGCGTCACCCTCGACGACATGCTGTTCGACTATTCGAAATGCGCCGTCAACGACAGGGTGCTGGACGGCCTGGAAGCACTCGCAAAAGCTGCGAAGGTCGCGGAAAAGCGCGATGCGATGTTTGCCGGTGAAACGATCAACATCACCGAAGGCCGCGCCGTCCTGCACACGGCGCTGCGCAACAGATCCAACACGCCGGTCATCGTCGATGGCCGCGACGTGATGCCGGATGTCAACGCCGTGCTCGATGCCATGGGCGCCTTTTCCGACGGTATCCGCTCGGGCGTGCTGAAGGGTGCTACGGGCAAGAAGATCACCGACGTCGTCAATATCGGCATCGGCGGCTCCGACCTCGGGCCGGTGATGGCGACGCTGGCCCTGGCGCCCGACCATGACGGCCCGCGGCTGCATTTCGTCTCCAATGTCGACGGCGCCCATATCGCCGATATGCTGAAGCTGCTTGATGCCGAGACCTCGCTGTTCATCGTCGCCTCCAAGACCTTCACCACCATCGAAACGATGACCAATGCGGCGACGGCCCGCGCCTTCATCGCCGAAAAGCTCGGCGAGAAGGCGGTCGGCAAGCATTTCTGCGCCGTCTCCACCGCCCTCGACAAGGTCGCCGCTTTCGGCATCGACAGCGACCGGATCTTCGGCTTCTGGGACTGGGTCGGCGGCCGCTATTCGGTCTGGTCGGCGATCGGCCTGCCGCTGATGATCGCGATCGGCAAGGAGAATTTTGGCGAATTCCTCGCCGGTGCCCACGCGATAGACAACCATTTCCGCACGGCGCCCCTGCGCGAAAACATCCCGATGCTGCTCGGCCTTCTCGGCTTCTACCATCGCAATGTGCTCGGCTATCCGACCCGCGCCATCCTGCCCTACGACCAGCGCCTGTCGCGCTTCCCGGCCTATCTGCAGCAGCTCGACATGGAATCGAACGGCAAGGGCGTGACGCTCGAGGGAACGCCGGTCGACGGCAATTCCGGCCCGGTCGTCTGGGGCGAGCCCGGCACCAACGGCCAGCACGCCTTCTACCAGCTGATCCACCAGGGGACGAGCGTCATCCCGGCGGAATTCATGATTGCCGCGAACGGGCACGAACCGCACCTGCGCCACCAGCACCAGCTGCTGATCGCCAACTGCCTGGCGCAGTCGGAAGCACTGATGAAGGGCCGGACCCTCGAGGAAGCCAAGGCACAGATGGCGGCCAAGGGGCAGGATGCCGCCTTCATCGAGCGCATTGCCCCGCACCGCGTCTTCACCGGCAACCGCCCGTCACTGACCTTCGTCTACGACCAGATGACCCCTTTCACCTTCGGCCGCCTGATCGCGATCTACGAACACCGCGTCTTCGTCGAGGGTGCCCTGTTCAACATCAACTCCTTCGACCAGTGGGGCGTCGAGCTCGGCAAGGAACTGGCGACGGGGCTTTTGCCGGTGGTCGAGGGCAAGGAGAGCGCCGAGGGGCACGACTCGTCGACGGCTGGTCTGGTTGCCGCGTTGCTGAAAGCTCGGAAATAGCCTTCGGTATGGCCTCAACAGACATCGATGAATACAGGCTGAATACCCAATTCAGCCTGTATTCGGACACAATGCGATATCCCTGAAACTGCGTCCTCAAGCCGGAGAGATCTCCGGTGACGCAAGGGTTCGGGGCATCGGCGTGGAACACTATTTCTTCGATCTGCACTTCGGCGATGAACAGGTCGTCGATGAGGACGGCGTCGATCATTTCGACGTGGGATCAGCCGTGTATTACGGACAAAGGATCGCCGACAAGATCGGCCGCGATGCCGATTACAGGTCGCTGAAGGTGCATGTGCGCGCTCCCGACGGCTGCATCCTGGCGATCGTTGCCGCTTCTGCCGGCCGCGGTTACGAACAAGTGGCGCTGATCGGCCGTTGACGGATCAAGCGAACCGAACTCGCAGCAGCACGTTCACGCGTCCCAAGGCACGTCATGCGCGAAACAGGTTTTCGCCCATGAACTTGACGAACACCTGTATTTTCGGCGCCATATGCCGGCTGGATGGCCATAGAATGCGAAACTCGCCAACGTCCTCTATATGATCGGCCAGAACCGGGACGAGCCTTCCCTCGGCGATCTGCCTGCGGATCGTGAACAGCGGCAGACAGGCAAGGCCAAGCCCCTGCTCGGCCATGCTGACCAGCGGCTCGAGCGTGCTCGCCATTGACGACACAGACAGTTCCAACCTTTCTTCATTCGGCTCGTGCTTCAGGGGCCACAGCTCAAGCTTCCCGGATGATGGGTACTTGTGGTGGAGACAGATATGGGTCGACAGGTCCTGTGGTTTCTGCGGAATTCCGAAGCGCGCGAAGTATTCCGAGGATCCGACGATGCGATGGGAAAACCTCCCCAAGGTCCGGGTCATCAGGCGGCTGTCGCTGGGTTCCCCCGTTCGCACCACGGCGTCAAAACCCTCTTCGATCACGTCGACCAGGCGATCCGTGAAATCAAGGTCGATGGAGACGTCCGGGAACGCGTGCATGAACTTCGTGATTGCCGGCATGAACAGCATTCCCGCGAGCGGCAGACTGACACGGAGGCGGCCGCGCGGCGCAGCAAGAGCTTGCGACAATTCCTGCTCGGCCGCTTCTAGCTCGGAAAAAATCCGGCGGCAGCGGTCGAGGAACATGGTTCCTTCCGCGGTAATCGCGATGCTGCGCGTACTGCGGTGAAACAGGCGGACGCCAAGCCTCTTCTCCAGGCGCGCCATTGCCTTGCCGACAGCGGACGAGGAGATGCCGAGCGCCTCGCCCGCCCTGGTAAAACTGCGCGTTTCCGCCGCAACCATGAACACATTCAAGGCACCGAGGTTATCCAAGCGAAAGCTCCATTGCGGACATTTTTGTCCGTTATCAACGGAGTGATAGCCCGTTTTTTCGACCATTGCGACGATCTAGTTTTCGTCTCGGCGGTATTTTCCGCCTGATCTTTTTACTGGAGACAACGTGATTTTTCCCCACAAGGCCGAGTTTCAACTCGCTCCCCAACCGACCGTTTTCGTCGTCAACGTCATCCATGCCCATCCCGGCAAACAGGAAGAGGCATTTCAGATCATTCAGGATGTCGTGCATTATGTTGCCGAACGCAAAGCAGGCTTTCTCTGGAGCAACCTGTCAAAAAGCACGGACGGAAAAACCGTCGTGAACATCGAGGCAATTCAAAGTGCCGACGATGTCGACGAATTCTTCTCGGATCCGGTTTTCGCCGAAAAATTCAAATCTCTGAATGCCGTGTCGAAAAGCGAGTTTCATGTCTACCGGGTGGGAGAGCTCGTGCTTCCTGCCTTGGGCGCGGCTTAGGCTTGTATTGGCCCGGGCGCGGCCGGCCGCGCCCGGATGATCCGGTGGCAGTTCTGCGCAGGCGCCTCCATGCGACGGCGGCCAATCATCTGCTTGTCATCGAATCATGATCAAAGAACCCTGATGGCAGCCGCCAGACGAATAGACCGTCAGCCAGTGCTCCGCCACATGTCGCGGAGCCGCGTCCAGGGGCGCAGCATGGAAAAGACCGTTCTTGTTGTTACCGATGCCTGGCATCCGCAGGTCAACGGTGTTGTCCGCACCCTCGATGAACTTGCCCGATCGGTGCAGGAACAGGGGATCACCATCGATTTCCTGACACCGGAGCGGTTTGCCACCTTTCCGCTGCCTTTCTATTCCGATATCCGGCTGGCACTTCCGACCCGGCGGCAGGTAGCGAAAGAGATCGATGCCCTGGCGCCGGACTATATCCATATCGCTACGGAAGGACCGCTCGGCCTCGTCGCGCGCGGCATCTGTCTGCGCAGGGGGCTGCCGTTCACAACGAGCTACCACACACGCTTTCCCGAGTTCGTCAGCGCGCGATTGCCCATTCCGGAAGACTGGAGCTACTGGTGGCTGCGCCAGTTCCACAATTCCGGTAACGGCATGATGGTCGCTACCGCGTCGCTCGGTACGGAGATGGCTGCGCGCGGCTTTCACAACATCAAGCGGTGGACGCGTGGCATCGACACGGTGCTTTTCGATCCGGCGCGCCGCCAGAACCTGCCCTTCCCCCGCCCGATCTTCCTGAACGTCGGACGGGTGGCTGTGGAAAAGAACCTTCCGGCCTTCCTCGACCTCGACCTGCCCGGCAGCAAGGTGGTCGTCGGCGACGGACCGGATCTCGCCCTACTGCGGCAGAAATATCCGCACGTGCATTTCCTGGGGCGGCGCATGGGAACGGAGCTTGCGACGATCTACGCATCGGCGGACGTCTTCGTCTTCCCGAGCCGGGTCGATACCTTCGGCAACGTCATTCTGGAGGCGCTGGCGAGCGGTTGTCCCGTTGCCGCGTTTCCGGTCACCGCACCGAGCGACATACTGGCAGACGGCGGCGGCGTTCTGTCCAGCGATCTGCGGCAAGCAGCCCTTGCTGCGCTCGTCTTGTCGCGGGAAGACGCCCGGCAAAAGGCGCTGACATTCAGCTGGAGCGAATGCGCGCGGCAGTTTCTCTCGAACCTTGCGGGCGTACCCCGCAGTGCCTTTGCCGGCCGCGGCCGGCGGTTGCGATCAGTATCCTAGGTCTGCCGGTATCGTTGGTTTCTTGCACTGCAGCCCGCCGCTGTGCCGCCACTCGGCGCGCCGTCGCGTTATCACAACCGATAGCCAGCAAGCGCTCTTTCACCCCCTCAAGGGGCGGTAAATTAGAGGCCGATCTCGTAGCTCCAGGGCGGATTTGCACCGGCGCGCGACACGGTGACGGCGGCGGCCTTGGCACCCAAGGCCAGCGCATCGCGCACGGCGCTTTCGCTCAAGCTTGCAACCTGTGGCTTGGTCAGGAGATTGTTCATCTTCAGCGAGGCGAGAATGCCGGCGTCGAACGTGTCGCCGGCGCCGACCGTATCGACGACGGTGACTTTTTCACCCGGCACCGAAACCTTGCCGCGCGCCGTATAGCCGTCGGCGCCGTCAGCGCCCTTGGTGATGACGATGAGCTTCGGGCCGCGCTGCAGCCATTTGCCGACCAGTTCCTCATGCGTGCCCTCCTCGCCGAACCAGTCGAGATCCTCGTCGGAGAACTTGACGATGTCGGACATGGCCGCCATGCGCAACATGCGGGCCTTGTGGGCTTCGGCATCCTTGATGAAGCCGGGGCGGATGTTGGGATCGAAGGAAATCACCCGCTTCTCGTGCTCGCGGGCCATCAGCGCTTCGTAAGTCGAGCCACACGGTTCGGGGATCAGGCTGATCGCGCCGAAATGCAGCGCCTCGCAGAAATCGCCGAGTGCCGGCAGGTGGTCCTTGGTGATCATCCGGCCCGCGGTGTTTTCATCGAAGAAGGCGTAGGTCGCGGAGCCGTTGACCAGTTTCACGAAGGCGACCGTGGTGTGCAAGGGCAGCGTCGCGCAGGGGCCGAAATCGACGTTGCTGGATGTCAGCGTCTCGCGCAGCATATCGCCGAACATGTCGTCGGAGAGGCCCGTGAAGAAGCCGGTCTGGATGCCGAGGCGACCGAGCGCGACCGCCGTGTTGAAGATCGCACCGCCGGAATAGGGCGCAAAAGCCACCTCGCCTGCCGTCGTTTGACGCGGCAGCATGTCGATCAGGGCTTCTCCACAGCAAACGATCATGGCGATCTCCCTCCTTCGGAAATTGAATTTCAATCGATTAAACCAAGACGGTCGAAAAGGCCAGTCCCGTTTTCAGGCGGTCTTGAGCGCGCTGACACCGCCATTGCGACCCGACCATTCGAGCGGCCCATTGAGAAAGGATTCGACCTCCGACAGGGTCTTTTCGTCGAACAGTTTCTGCGCCTTGGCGACGGCAAGAACGTCACGCCAGGTGGCGATGTTGTGCAGTGTCACGCCCTTTTCCTGCATCTCGGCGCGGGCCTTGGGGAAGATATCGTAATAGAACAGCGCGATGCCGTGATCGACGACGCCGCCGGCGGCGCGGACGGCGTCGATGAACGTGAACATCGAACCGCCGGCCGTGGTCAGGTCCTCGATGACGAGCACGCGCGCGCCGTCGGGCATATGCCCTTCGATCTGGGCGTTGCGGCCATGCCCCTTCGGCGCCTTGCGCACATAGATCATCGGCAGGGCGAGGCGCTCGGCCAGCATCGCTGCAAAGGGGATGCCCGCCGTCTCGCCGCCGGCAATGACGTCGAACTGCTCGAAGCCGGCCTCGCGCAGCACGGTCGCGGCGGCGAAATCCATCACAGTCGAGCGGATGCGCGGATAGGAGATCAGCTTGCGGCAATCGATATAGACCGGGCTCGCCATGCCCGAGGCAAGCTTATAGGGCTCGTCGGCGCGGAAATGCACCGCCTTGATTTCCCAGAGCATCTTTGCGACCAGCTCGGCCATGACGGCCTTGTCGGGAAAGGATGTCTGGATCATCGGCGGTCTCCTTAGCCATTGGATTTTGTTACCCGCGCATAGCAGTTCGGGCCCCCGAAAGCCAGAGCTTGAAGGTGCTGAGGTGCTGGACTTTGCCGCCGCACACCGCCTTATTGCCGCTGGCAGAAGGCGATGCGGTTGCTGAAGGGATCGATGACGGTAACCTCCAGCCCCCAGGGCGCCTCCTCGAGGCCCGGCTTCATGTAGCCCGTAGTCCTTGGCCGCCAGTTCAGCCTGAAGGGCAGCCGCATTGTCCACCCAGACGAAGGCTTTGGCACCGGGGCTTGCATCGCCTGCATGCTCGCTCAGGTGCAGCACCATGCCGTCCCGGGAAACCTGGACATAGAGCGGAAAATTATCGCCGAAGCGGTATTCCCAATCGAGCCTGAAACCGAGAAAGCCGACGTAGAATTCGAACGCTTTCTCGACATCGAAAATACGCATCGCGAAAATCACGCATCATTCATCCTCAGGATGGCGGCAAACAGGATGATCAGTGCCCGCTCTGCTGACCCGTTCGCCATCAACGCCAAAGGCAAGGATGAGGAAGGTTTTGGAAGGATGCATTCACCATTGTGCCGAAGCACCGCGGGACGGCTGGCCGCATCCGGCCAACCGCAGTGTTAGCGATGTTTTTGGCGCAATCAAGCCGGTTGCCGTTTGGTCAGGCGGCCGGCGCTGGACCGTACTCGTTGTCGCCCGGTGTGCCGGGCGTCGCGTAGAAAATGATCAGCACCACAAGACCGATGATCGGAACGAGACCGATCAGCACCCACCAGCCGGTCCTGTCGGTATCGTGCAGGCGGCGAACGGCGACGCCAAGACCCGGCAGCAACAGAGCCAGCCCCGACGCGATGCTGAAAAGCTCGATGCCGATGATCGCATCGACAATCGTCGCGGCGATCGCAACCATGACGTTGAACAGGGCGAACCACCAGAATTCCGGACGGCTCGCCCGGCCTGTAAAGACGGCGTACTTGGAAAATGCGGTTGTAACAGCCTGGTTGAAATTCATGAAATCCCCCTGACGGTTATCCGGCAACCGGACACGCCCACGATAGGCGGCCTGCCCACGGGCGCCTGATATAACAAAGAGGATATTCACAAACTGCGATTGAAAGAAGCGCTTTTTCGCGCGGAAATTCAGCGCTCAGTGACGGCCCAGTGCAGCGGGAACATCGGGTCGAAGACCGTGACCGTGCCGGCCTCCGTCTCGATCTTCTTTGGAAACTCGACCGGCTCCGCCTGCTTGTGCAGCGTGATCGTCTCCTCGTTGACCGGCAGGCCATACCAGGCCGGGCCGTTCAGCGACGCGAAGGCCTCCAGCCTGTCGAGCGCCTGCTCCTGCTCGAACACATGGGCAAGGCAGCTCATCGTGTTGATCGAGGTATAGATGCCGGCGCAGCCGCAGGCGCATTCCTTCAAGGGATCGACATGCGGAGCAGAGTCGGTGCCGAGGAAGAAGCGCGGATCGCCCGAGGTGGCGGCGGCCCGCAGGGCGAGGCGATGCACTTCGCGCTTGGCAACCGGCAGGCAGTAATAATGCGGGCGGATGCCGCCAACGAGGATGGCGTTGCGGTTGATGATCAAATGATGGGTGGTGATCGAACCGGCGAGGTTGGCCTTCGAGGCCTCGATATAGTCGATGCCGTCCTTGGTGGTGACGTGTTCCATCGTCACCTTCAGCTCGGGCAGGCGGGCGCGCAAGGGATCAAGTACGGTTTCGATGAAGACGGCTTCACGATCGAAGATATCCACCTCCGGCGCCGTGACTTCACCGTGGACGCAGAGCGGCAGGCCGATTTTCGCCATGCGCTCCAGCACCGGCATGGCATTTTCGAAATTGCGCACGCCGCTTTGGGAATTTGTAGTCGCGCCGGCGGGGTAGAGCTTGACCGCCTTGATCAGCCCGCTCCTGTGCCCCGCTTCGACATCGTCCGGGTTCGTGCCTTCGGTCAGGTAGAGCGTCATCAGCGGCTCGAACCGGTCGCCTTTCGGCACGGCTGTCAGAATGCGCTCGCGGTAGGCGGCTGCGTCGGCGGTGGTGACGACGGGCGGGACGAGATTGGGCATGATGATGGCGCGGGCGAAGTGACGGCTGGTATCGCCGATCACGCCCTTCAGCATGCCGCCGTCGCGCAGATGCAGATGCCAGTCGTCGGGACGGCGGATCGTAAGTTCGGTGACGGCGGGCGTGCTCATGACGGATATCTCCAGGCGCAATCTACTGGCGCATGGTGCAAGGGCATGCGCTGACCGAAGGTTCGGATAGCATCATTATACGCGGGAAAACAATGATGGACTGCCGGCGTCAGGTCGTTTCGAAAATCTCGATGGTGATATCGGCCGGCCGGGAATTGTCGATGATGCGCTTCCCGTTCGGCAGGTCGTTGCCGTAGAGCTTCCATTCGATGCCGGCGTCATCGAGGCCATAGTGGATCCAGCGCTGCCGCAGGCGTTCCTCCAGCACAGCGTAAGCGGGGCCGACGAAGATGGTCAGGTCGAACATGCCGTCGAGCCGCGACCAGGGCGCCTCATCGAGCAGCAGATAGTTGCCTTCCGCCAGGATAATGCGCGTCTCCGGCGCGATCACGCGCGCCGAGGCAATGGCGATCTCGCGGGAGCGGTCGAAGACCGGGACTAGCACCTCCTCGTCCGCCTTGCGCACCGCCTTGACGATGTCGATGAAGGCGCGGACGTCGAAGGTCTCGGGCGCGCCCTTGCGTTTCAGCAGGCCGCGTTCCTCAAGGATTCCATTGTCCATGTGAAAGCCGTCCATCGGCAGGACGGCGGATTTTTCGCCGCGCCGCGTCAGCTCTTCCTGGAGCGCATCGGCAAGCGTGGATTTGCCGGCCCCGGGAGGGCCGGCAATGGCGACGATGAAGCGCGGCAACTTCCCCGCTTTCTCGATGACGGCGTCGGCGATGGCCGCAAGCGCCATCGTCATGCGGCGAGCGCCTCGCGTGGCGGTTCCTTCGCGCCGGTCATGAAGGCAACGGCATCCGACATGGTGTATTCCTTCGGATTGATGACGCAGAGGCGCTTGCCAAGCCGGTGGATATGGATGCGGTCGGCCACCTCGAACACATGCGGCATGTTGTGCGAGATGAGCACGATCGGCAGGCCGCGGGACCGCACATCGAGGATGAGTTCGAGAACGCGGCGGCTTTCCTTCACCCCGAGCGCTGCCGTCGGCTCATCGAGAATGATGAGCTTGGAGCCGAAGGCGGCGGCGCGGGCCACGGCCACACCCTGGCGCTGGCCGCCGGACAGCGTTTCCACCGCCTGGTTGATGTTCTGGATCGTCATCAGACCGAGTTCCGACAATTTGTCCCGAGCGATCTTTTCCATCGCCGCATGATCGAGCATGCGGAAAATATTGCCGAGCGGCCCGGATTTGCGAATTTCCCGGCCGAGGAACATGTTGTCGGCGATCGACAGCGCCGGCGACAGGGCAAGGTTCTGGTAAACCGTCTCGATGCCCGCCTTGCGCGCCTCGATCGGCGAACGGAAGTTCACGACCTCGCCGTCGAGGCGGATTTCACCTTCGTCCGGATGGATCGCGCCGGAAATCGCCTTGATCATCGAGGATTTTCCGGCGCCGTTGTCGCCGATCACGGCCAGGATTTCGCCCTTGTAGAGATCGAAATCGGCATGGTCGAGTGCGGTGACGCGGCCGTAGCGCTTGACGATACCACGCGCGGTGAGAATGGGTTCCTGAGCCATCAGCCTGCCACCTTTCTGATCCACTGGTCGATTGCAACGGCGGCGATGATGAGCACACCGATCAAGAGATAGGTCCATTGCGGGTCCGTGCCGATCAGGCGCAGGCCGAGCTGGAAGACGCCGACGATCAGCGCCCCGAACAGCATGCCCATGATCGAACCGCGGCCGCCGAAGAGCGAGATGCCGCCTATCACCACCGCGGTGATCGATTCGATGTTGGCGAACTGGCCCGCCGTCGGCGAGACCGAGCCGATACGGCCGATCAGGGTCCAACCGGCGAGCGCGCAGATCAGGCCCGACAGGACATAGACCGACATCAGCATCTTTTTGACATTGACGCCTGAAAGTTCCGCGGCGTCCGGATCGTCACCGACCGCGTAGACGTGCCTGCCCCAGGCGGTTTTGTTAAGCACATACCACAGGATGCCGACGAGCAGCACCATGGTGACCACGCCATAGGTAAACACGGCATTGCCGATCCGGATATTGCTGCCGAAGAACTGAAGGAGCGGCGCGCTGGTGCTGATATCCTGGGAGCGGATCGTTTCGTTAGCGGAATAAAGGAAGTTCGATGCCAGCACGATCTGCCACATGCCGAGCGTGACGATGAACGGCGGCAGCTTCACGCGCGACACCAGCCAGCCGTTGACGGCACCGCAGAGCCCACCGACGGCAATGCCGCAGATCACTGCTATTTCCGGCGGAAAGCCGTAGCGGAAGGTAAATTGCCCCATCACCACGGACGAAAGCACCATGATCGCACCGACGGACAAGTCGATGCCGGCGGTCAGGATGACCAGGGTCTGGGCGGCGCCAACGATGCCGGTGATCGCCACCTGCTGCAGGATCAGCGTCAGGGAAAAGGCCGAGAAAAACTTCGAGCCGAGAACCGATCCGAAGACGATCAGCGAAAGGACCAGCACGATCAGCGGCACCGCCGCCGGCCTCTTGTGCAGAAAGTGCTGGGCCTTCTGCAAGGGTGTCTTGTCATGCGTATCAAAGGAAGCAACCTGCTTCGAGCTGCCACTCAGGACCTTTTCGAATTCCTGCGATGGCTGCGAGGCTACTGTCGGTTCGCTCATGAAAAATTCCTCCCGCCTCTCAAAACCGTTCCCGTCGGTATGGGCTCCTCACCCCACCCGCCTGCGCGGCACGCCGGACAGGCGGCAGGGCAAGGGGAGAAGTGTGCTCACGGTTATGGCGTTTTGTCAAAATGACATCAAAGCTTAAACGAAGGGCGGCCGAAGCCGCCCATCGTCCCGTTCAGCGGCGGGGTATCAGCCCCAGCACTTGTCGGTGCCAGCCTTGGTGTCGATCGATTCAACGCCAGCGGCGGGCTTGTCAGTGACGAGCGACACACCCGTGTCGAAAAAGTCCTTGCCTTCGGTCGGCTTCGGCTTCTCGCCCGTGTCGGCGAATTTCTTGATCGCTTCGATGCCGAGCGACGCCATCAGCAGCGGATACTGCTGCGAGGTGGCGCCGATGACGCCATCGATGACGTTCTTGACGCCTGGGCAACCGCCATCGACCGACACGATCAGAACGTCCTTTTCCTTGCCGACCGCCTTCAGGGCCTCATAGGCACCGGCAGCGGCTGGTTCGTTGATCGTGTGAACAACATTGATGGACGGATCCTTCTGCAGAAGGTTTTCCATGGCGGTGCGGCCGCCTTCCTCATTGCCGTTGGTCACGTCGTGACCGACAATGCGCGCATCGTCTTCGTCGCCAATCTTGCTGGCATCCTTCGGGTCGATGCCGAAGCCGATCATGAAGCCCTGGTCACGCAGGACGTCGACAGTCGGCTGGGACGGCGTCAGATCGAGGAAAGCCACCTTGGCGTCCTTGGCCTTGTCGCCGAGGGTTGCCGCGGCCCACTGGCCGATCAGCTTGCCGGCGAGAAGGTTGTCGGTTGCGAACGTGGCATCGGCGGAATCGGCCGGTTCAAGCGGTGTGTCCAGCGCGATCACGAGAATACCGGCGTCGCGCGCCTTCTGCACGGCCGGCACGATGCCCTTGGTGTCGGAGGCCGCCAACAGAATGCCCTTGGCACCGTCGGCAATGCAGGTTTCGATCGCCGCGACCTGGCTTTCGCTGTCGCCGTCGACCTTGCCGGCATAGGACTTCAGCTCGACGCCGAGTTCGGCCGCCTTGGCGGTCGCGCCTTCCTTCATCTTGACGAAGAAGGGATTGGTGTCGGTCTTGGTGATGAGGCAGGCCGAAACATCGGCGGCCTGGGCCGGCGCAGCAAAAACAACGCCGAGCGCAAGCGCGCCGAGAGCGGCGGAAACAATAGTCGTCTTCATGAAATCCTCCCAAGGATTGAAAATTGAAACCGGTCTACCGGCTCGTCAGGCCTCGCCCACCACAACATCTCCACTGCCGCAGTTGGCGCTTCCGGGCACAAAACAAACATCAAATCCAAACCCTGTCAATAAATAAATCAAATTGAATTATTAAAAATCTGTGGCATTCTCTGCGCAGAAAATGTGCATGCGCTTTTCACTGGTGCAGCGTGCACGCAAAAATGGAATTAAGGCGCAATCAGGAGGCCGGTCCGAAAGGCACCCAGTTCGGACGGGAGATGGCGCTGACGGGAGGAACAGGGGCATGACACCACAAGCCGATTCCGGCACTGCCCTGCCGATGCCGGACGTCCTGGATCCAGGTGGCGGCGCGAACCTCACACGTGTGCGCGCCTATAACGAGCGGCTGGTCATGTCGCTGGTGCGCCGTCACGGCAGCCTGTCGAAAGCCGATATCGCCCGGCGCTCGGGGCTATCCGCGCAGACGGTCACCGTGATCATGCGCGCGCTCGAAAAAGACGACCTCCTGACGCGCGGCGATCCGGTGCGCGGCCGTGTCGGCCAGCCCTCGATACCGATGCGGCTCAATCCTGATGCGGTCTATTCCTATGGCGTCAAGATCGGCCGGCGCAGCTGCGACCTCGTGCTGATGGATTTCGTCGGCAATATCCGCCTGCAATTGCACCAGATCCACGCCTATCCGATGCCGGACGAAATTCTGACCTTCATCGTCGAGGGCATACCGAAGCTCGAAAAGGTGCTGACGGACGAGCAGCGCGGGCGCATCGCCGGTGTCGGCATCGCGACCCCCTTCCAGCTATGGAGTTGGGCCGAGGAGACCGGTGCGCCAAAAGAGGCGATGGACAGCTGGCGCGGCTACGACTTGCGCGGCGAAGTGGCTGCGCGCACGCGTCATCCGGTGCTGATGCAGAACGATGCCACGAGCGCCTGTGGTGCCGAGCTGATCTTCGGTGTCGGCACCTCCTATCCCGACTTCATCTATTTCTACATCGGCTCCTTCATCGGCGGCGGTATCGTCCTGAATTCCTCGCTGTTTTCCGGCCGCACCGGGACGGCGGGCGCAGTCGGCCCGTTGCAGGTTTCCGACAAGAACGGCAAGCCGCAGCAGCTACTGAAGATCGCCTCGATCTACGTGCTGGAAAATCTCCTGCGCGAGAAGGGGATCGATCCGAAACCGCTCTGGTACTCCGCCGATGAATGGATCGACTTCGGCGAGCCGCTCGAGACATGGATCCAGCTGACGGCCGGCGCCCTCGCACAGGCGATCGTCTCTTCCGCCTCGATCATCGATTTCGGCGCAGCTGTGATCGACGGCGGCTTTCCGGGCTGGGTGCGCACACGCATCGTCACGGCGATCCGCAAGGCGGTTGGCGAGCTTGATCTCGAAGGCGTCGTCATGCCAGACATCGTCGAGGGCGCCGTTGGCGCCCAGGCCCGCGCCATCGGCGGCGCCAGCCTGCCGCTCTTTTCCCGCTATCTCAGCGATACCAACGTTCTCTTCAAGGAAACTGCCTGATGCTGAAAGGTCTGAACCCGATCCTGAGCCCCGAACTTCTTGCGACGCTCCGGGCCATGGGTCATGGAGACGAAATCGCCCTGGTCGACGGCAACTATCCGGGCCTCGAACACGGCCGCCGCCTGATCCGGCTCGACGGGCATCATCTGATCCCGGTTCTCGACGCGATCCTGAGCGTTCTGCCGATCGACGACTTCGTGCCGGAAGCGATCTTTCGCGCCACGGTCAAGCAGGACCGCGACGCGCTCGATCCGGTCCACCGGGACATCATCGCCTGCTGCGCCAGGCATGAGCCCGATCGCGCGGTCACGCCGCTGCTCGGGCCGGATTTCTACCCGCGCGTCAGGGCCGCACATACGGTCGTCCAGACCAGCGAGCCCCGCCTCTACGGCAATGTCATCCTGCGCAAGGGCGTGATCTATCCCTGACATTGCTCCAGACAGCAAAAAGGCCCGCCGGCACATGCCGGCGGGCCTTTTTGGGTCGGTTCACCAGCGATCAGGCGCGCTTGGCATCAACCGAGAGAGCACCCGCACCGAAAGTGGCGACGAACAGGAAGCCACCTGCCATAGCCAGATTCTTCATGAAGTGGATGTCGTTGCCGGCAACCGAGAAATCACCATGACCGATGAACGCTGTGGCGACGCAGAAGAGGGCCAGGATGTAAGCGGCCGGACGGGTGAAAAAGCCGACGAGGATAGCGATGCCGCCGAGCAGCTCGACTGCCGTTACGAGAACGGCGGTAACCATGGGAACCGGCAGGCCCATGCTGCCGAAATAGCCGGCGGTACCGCCAAGCGCAGTGAGCTTGCCGTAGCCGGCAGTGATGAAGATGATGGAAAGGAGGACACGCCCGACGAGGGCGACGACATTCTGCTGCATTGAAAGAGACTCCGGTTTGGGTTCGTAGTTGACGACAGATTTATCAGCAATTCCAAATTCATCCAGCCCGCGCCCACGAAACAGATCGTTCACAATAACGAGACAGCGAACACAGGTCGTCAACATTGCGTGATCGGCCTCAGGCGAGAGGCAGCGGCGACAATTGCACCAAAACAGCGTGTGCATATGACAACCATTCCAATTTCCATGGCGTTTTTAGTTGCAACACCGCTAAGACTGCGAGAAGAATTTCACTGCGGCAGAAATGGGCCTGGGGGACGGGAAGCAGCATGAGTGAAATCAACAAGAGCCCTGCCTTCTGGCGCTCCTTTCCGATCTTCGAGGAATTCGACAAGGAAACGGTGGCTGCCGTCGCCGCCCTTGCGACCTACCGCAAATGGACTGCCGGAACGGTGATCTTCCAGCGCGGCGACGAAGGCAATTACATGATTGCCGTGCTCTCGGGCCGCATCAAGCTCTCGCTCATCACCCCACAGGGGCGGGAATTGCTTCTCCGCCACATCGAGGCCGGCGCGCTGTTCGGCGAGATGGCCATTCTCGACGATCAGCCGCGCTCGGCCGATGCCACCGCGATCACCGTTACCGAAGGCTATGTCATCGGCAAGAAGGCCTTTCTCGACTTCATCACCCATACGCCGAACGCCGCCGAATCGATCATCCGCTATCTCTGCTCGCAATTGCGCGACACGACGGACCGGCTGGAAACGATCGCGCTTTATGATCTCCACTCCCGCGTGGCGCGTTTCTTCCTGGCGACGCTGAAACAGATCCACGGCAACGAACTGCCGGAAAGCGCCAATCTTCGCCTGACGCTCAGCCAGTCCGATATTGCCGGCATTCTCGGCGCCAGCCGCCCGAAGGTGAACCGCGCCATCCTGGCCCTCGAGGAGTGCTCGGCCATCAAACGGGCCGATGGCGTCATTACCTGCCATATCGGGCGGCTGCAGAGGATCGCGGAACCCGAAGAGGAATAACGCCTTGAAAAGCTTCCGCCTGCCCCGGGTCAGGCCGCTCTTTGCCGGAGCGGCCGCGAGCGCTTTGGGTGCGCTGTTCCTGCTCTTCTACGCCGGACCGGTGCTTGAAACGCAGCGGGAGCTTTTCTTCGATTCGCTCACGCAATGGGTCCCGGCACCGCAATCCGACCAGATCGCCGTCATCGACGTCGACCGCAAATCGGTGCAGCAGACCACACAGAAGAGTTGGGGCCGCGGCGAAACGGCCGATCTTCTGACGCGCCTGTCAAAGGCGGGCGCGAAGGCCGTCGCGGTCGATTTCATCTTCAGCACAGCCTGCGATCCCGCTGAAAAATCCAACGCCGCGCTGACGCAGGCGATTTCGGCCGTGCCTGTCATCCTCGGCTTTCTGATTGCGGATGGCGGTCCCGAGCATCCGGCGCCCGTTCCGCCCGTTGCGGTCCGCCGGCCGGTGGCGATCCCCGACCTGTGGTTCATCGATGGCGCCGAAGCCTCGTGCTCATTTCTGCAAAAAGCGTCGCGGTCGGCGGCAGCCGCCTTTCTCGTCGGCGACGAGGACGCCCGCATCCGCCGTGTGCAGGCCTTTTCGATCCTCGGCAACGATGCCTATCCGGCGCTGGGAATTGAGGCCGCGCGTCTGGCTGAAGGCGGCCGCACGCCGATCCTCGGCGGGCAACCCGCCTGGCTGAAGCTCGAAACCCGGCTGATCGAGCTGGACGAGGATGGCAGCCTGCGGTTTGCCGCAAGCTCGACGGCCGCGATCGCTGCGCGGACCGTATCGGCGGGCGACGTGCTGAGCGGCGGCGGCGCCGACGCACGGTTCAAGGGCAAGACGGTGTTCATCGGCAGCAGCCTTCCCAATCTCGGTGGTCTGCGCTCGACGGCTTCGATGCCACTCGAACCTTCCGTGCAGATCCATGCCGACGTCGCCAATGCCGTACTGACAGGCTTCATCCCCCGTCGCGATGCGCAACTGCCGCTCTATGAGGCGGCGCTGGCTTTGATCGGCGGGCTGCTGGTTGCCTTGGTTGCGACCCGCCTGCGGCCGGTGACGTCGGCGCTCTTGGGGCTCCTGGCGATTTCCGCGACGATCGCGGCGGCCGCGGCGATCTATGCCGCCTCCGCCCTGCTGGTCGATGCCGTCGGCATCAGCCTTGCCCTCGTCTTCGTGCTCGTTGTCACCAGCGTGTTGCAATTTGCCCGTGTCAGGCGGGCGGAATCGACGGCGCGCAGCAAGTTCTCGCAATACCTGCCGCAATCCGTCGTCGCCCGCTACATCGACAACCCGGACGATGATCGCGTCGCCGGCGAGGAGCGACCGGTGACGGCGCTTTTCACCGACATCGAGGGCTTTTCCACCCTGTCGCAGAAGCTTGCTCCGCGCGACCTCGTCACCCTGCTCGACATCTATTATGCGGAGGTGAACGGCCTCGTCGCCCGCTATGGCGGCATGGTCGACAAGGTGGTGGGGGACGCGGTGCACGCGTTCTTCAACGCGCCGGAGGATCTCAAGGATCACGTCAACAAGGCGATCGACTGCGCCGAGGCGATCCGGGCGCTGACTGAGGAAATGCGCCGCCGGCCGGGCTTCGTCGACCATCAGTTCGGCCGCACGCGCATCGGTATCGAAACGGGGATCGCCGTGCTCGGCGAGGTCGGGGCCGGCGGCAAGCTGGATTACACCGCCCATGGCGACGCCATCAATCTCGCCGCCCGGCTTCAGGAAGCCAACAAGTTCCTCGGGACCGCCATCTGCATCGGCCCGGAAGCGGCCGTCCAGAGCGGCCGCAGACTGCGCTCGCTCGGCATGCACGAAATCCGCGGCTTCGGGGAAATGGAACTGTTCACCAGCGAGGCCTGAGGCAAGGCCTCAGCGCGTCAGGCCGGCACTCGCGTAGGCCTCGACGATTCTGGCTTCCTTCCAGACGGCGGGCTGCGTCGGCGCATCGCCGGGCCGAGCGATCTCGACACCCTCGCCGGCGCCCACCAGCCGCTGGACGCCGCCGCCCTCGACCGATACCTGGCCGTGTTCGACAAACACGGCGAAAACTCCACGGTTCGGGCCGGCGAAGAATTTGGTGCCGCGCACGCCGATCATGCCGAAGGTGGTGCGCAAGGCGAGGTCGATCTTCGGCAGTCCTTCCGGCCGGTCGAAGACCATCTGCCCCGTGCCGAGCTCCATGGTGCCGCCCTGGCCGGCTATGAAGCTGTCGAGAAGCAGCTCCGTCTCGCTGCCGAGCAATATCCGGGTATCGGCGAGCTGCAGGTCGGCGAAGCTTTCGGCAGAGGTCCGGACAAAGTCGTTGTCCATGATCTGCGCGCCGGTCGCCAATCCCTCTTCCTTCTCCGCGCGCTTGAGGCTGACCTTGCCGCGCACGTCGGTCGCCTTGCCGATGACAGCGCTTGCCAGCGTCGGAATGGCGAACAATCCGCCCACGGCCAAAGCGCAGCCGGCGACGAATGTCCGCCGTCCGATCCGGACGTGCCGCATCGGCATGTTATCTCGCGTCATTGCCCTTGCTCCTTGTTCAAACAGACCGGTTTTCGACGCAGCATCCGCGCGACAGGCTGGGAAAGCCTGTGCTGGACACGCCTTTGGCCGGATAGTTTTCATTCTTCCTCCCCGGCGGCCCGAAACGCTGTTTCCCAAGGAACAGCCCTGCGCCGGCTTGCTCCATAGGGTGGCACAAACGCCAGGGAGAACGCCATGAAAAACGAAACCAGCAAGCGCATTTCCGTGATCAACGCGATCCTGCTCACCGCCGTCAGCCTGCTTTCGATCGCGGCGATCGCCATCCCCTCCGCCCGCGCCGCCTCGCCGATGCTTCCAGCGGACCAGTGTGATGCCGAGGCCGGCAGCGAACACGACCTGCAGCGCAACCTGTCCTTTCTTCCCGTGGCGACCGAGAGCCTGCGCATCGGCATTGCCCTTTCGGCTTGCCGCGAGGCCTTCAACCAGGGCAGCGGTCCCCGCCAGACCTTTCAGCTCGCCCGCGTGCTCCATGCCGCCGGCCAGCATGCGCAAGCCTTCAAGATGCTCGAAAAAGCGGCCGAAGGCGGGCATGCAGCCGCGATGGTGAATTATGCCGTCACGCTTGGCGAAAGAGGAGATCACAACGCCGCCTTCGCGCTCTATCAGAAGGCGGCAGCCACCGGGAACATCATGGCCGCGTACAATCTCGGCGTCGCCTATCGCGATGGCGTCGGCACTTCCGCCAATGGATCGCTTGCCGCGCAGTGGTTCGAGCGGGCCTCGGTCGCCAGGGACAATCTCGGCGCCTTCAACCTCGCCGTCATGCTGGACGAGGGCACGCAGGTTCCGGAAGACGACCAAAAGGCCGCGCAGTTCTACAGGCTGGCCGCCGATCGCGGCAATGTCGATGCGATGGTCAATCTCGGGCTGATGCTGGAAAACGGCGAAGGCATGCAGGCCGACCCGGTTGCCGCCACGGCGATGTTCACGAAGGCTGCGGAAAAGGGCGACGCATTCGCCATGACGAAGATCGCCAAGCCTGGGATCGATGCGGCAACGACCGCCAGCATCGAGCCGAGCGAGCAGGCAAACCTCGTTCTGACAAAATCGGGCCGCATCAAGTGAGGCAGCCGCATCCGAGACACGGCTTGCGGCCTCCCCATGCCGTTCAGCCGCGCGCCGTCCGCTGGCCGGGCAAGGACCGGCCGTCTCAGCGCCTATTCCTCGATATCAAATCGTAAGCACCGGCTAACACATTCCGTCAGCGGATTTCGCCGGCCTGCGGCCCCCAGGTGTCGGTCAGCGCAAATCCTTCGGCCAGCGGATCGAACGGATCGAGCGCCACCTGATGCAGCCCGAAGGTCCAGCCGCGGCCGGAAATCGTCGGGATGATCGCCGGGCGGCCCGCCACTTCGGTGACGCTTTCCAGCCCCACTTCGAATTCCGAACCGATGATGGAACGCGACGTGAAGACGTCGCCGACCTTCGCCAGTCCACGCGCGTGCAAGGTCGCGAGATTGGCGGAACTGCCGGTGCCGCAGGGCGAGCGGTCGACACGACCCGGCCACATCGTCGTGCAGGTGCGGACCGTGCCATCGGCTTCGGTGTCGCGGAACATCACATAGGCGACGCCCTTGATCTCCGGAATTTCCGGATGGACGACCGGGATCGTGCGGTTGACGAGGTCCTTCAGCATCATGCCGGCCTCGACGATCCGGCGGGCATTGGCCCTTTCGATCGTCGTGCCGATCTGCGCGACATCGACCAGCGCATAGAAGACGCCGCCGAAGCAGAGGTCGATCTTGATCCGGCCCCAGTCGGGCGTATCGACCTCGACATCCAGCTCATGCACGAAGGAGGGTACCATGGTGAGCTTGACGCGCTCGCAACGGCCGTCGCGGCAGGTGGCCGTCGCCTTGACCAGGCCGGCGGCGGTATCGAGCATCACCACCGTTTCCGGTTCCTTCATCTCGACAATGCCGGATTCCAACAGCGCCGTCGTCACGCAGATCGAGTTCGAGCCGGACATGGCATGCGCCTGATCCGCCTGCAGGATAATGAACCCCGCATCCGCCTCCGGCCGCTTTGCCGGCACCAGGAGATTGACGGAGCCGATCGAACCCGAGCGCGGCTCGAGGCAGAGAAACCGCCGCAGGCTGTCATCGACGGTATTGATGTGGTTCAGCTGTTCGGCGATCGAGTTGCCCGGGATTTTCGGTACACCGCCGATCGCCACCTTGCCGATCTCGCCTTCGCAATGAACATCCAGCAACTGGATCGTACGCTTCCATCTCATCATTCTGCTCCAGAGTCGAAAATCAGTTCCAGCCGCGCATCAGCGCCGCGGCGGCGGCAAGCTCGGCCATGAAGGTGCGCTGTTGCTGCAGCACTTCTATGGCGGTGTCCCGCGTCGTCGCCTCAAATCGCAACCGCGCACCCACCGGTGCCTGTGCCAGTCTCCAGAGGTCCGCCTCGATGACATTGGCGATCTTCGGATAGCCGCCGCACGTATTGGCCTCGGCAAGCTGGATGATCGGCTGGCCGTTCGGCGGCACCTGCACCGTGCCGGGCATGATACCGTGCGAAAAAAGCTCCAGCTTGCGGGTCAGCGCAAGGTCCGGGCCGCTGAGACGGTAGCCCATGCGGTTGGCATCATTGGTGATCAGCCAGTCGGTTTCATGAAATTTCGAGCGTGCCTCGCCGGTGAAGACAGCATATTCGGCGCTCGGCAAGACGCGCAAGACTATGGCTTCGTCCTTTGCCGCCGCAGGCCCGCGCAGCGCCGATACATCGGCACCGTAACCACCCTCCATCCGCAACACTCTGCGCGATGTTTCCGCAAGCGATAACCGGTCACCGCGATTCAAGCCGCGTCCCTCGAACCCGCCGAAAACGCTCTTGAGATCGGTGGAACGCGAGCCAAGCACGAGTGGCACGTCGATACCGCCCTGGAAGGCGATGACGGCGCGGGCACCCGAGCGCGGCAGGCCAAGCGTCAGCACTTCGCCCGCCTTGGCAGTCATCGCCCACCAGCCGGGAACCTGCCGGTCATCGAGCTTTGCCGGGCAATCTGCGCCGGCCACGGCAAAGACCGTGTCGGCCTCGAACCGCAACCGGAAGGGAAAGAGCGCCACCTCGATGCCGGCCGCACCCTTGTCGTTTCCGACGAGCAGATTGGCGATTTCGAGCGCCGGGGCGTCCATCATGCCGGAGCGCCCGACGCCGGCATCGAGATAGCCGGTGCGCCCGAGATCCTGCACGGAATTGACCGCGCCCGTCGAGAGGATCTCGATCATGCCTGGACCTCGATCACGCGGAAGCGGATGCGGTCGCCCGGCTTGCAGGCGGACGGTGGATCGCGCAGCGAGTCGAACAGCGGCACCTTCGTCTTGCCGATGATGTGCCATCCGGAGGGCGCCGTGCAGGGCATGATGCCGGCCTGCGCGCCGCCGATGATCACCGAGCCGATCTCGACCTTCATGCGCGGGACAGCGCGGCGCGGCATGGCGAGGGCTGGATCAAGCCCGGAGAGATAGACGAAACCCGGCATCGCGCCCACGGCCGCCACCGAGTAGACCGCCTGCGAATGCCGGCGCACCACCTCTTCGACCGTCAGCCCGGCATGGTCCGCAAGGGCGGCCAGGTCCTCGCCGTCCGGCCCGCCATAGACAACCGGGATATCGACATCCCGGCCCGCGACGGCGTCCGGCACCACCGTCTGCCAGATGTGCAGAAGTTGCTGCTCCACCTCGCCCGGCGGGATCGCCAGCGGGTCGAAGACGATCATCAGATTGTTCATGCCGGGCACGGTCTCGGCCACGCCGTCGACCTTCAGCATCCGCGCCGCCACCGCCCAAATTCTCGATTGGATGTCGTCCGAAAAAACCGGACCGGCAGCGTCGAGCAGGATCGCGCCTGCGCCTTCCGAGCTCAATCTGGGAGAAACAACATCTGTCACCTGAGAAATCCGCCGAGGAACCTTATCGCCCTCTCTGATATATCAGCTTTCGGGTCTTGCCTAGCCGCTATCGCATTCACCGCGTTGATCTGACTGCAGCCCTGACGGCACGTCAACCATCCTTTGCGACGAGCCGGAGGCGCATCCTGTCATTTCCCTTACCCTCGACATAGGCTAAGATCGGCTTGCCTCAATCACCAAGAAGCGGAAAAAGCCTTGAACACCAAACGCTTGAGCGTCGATCTGAACTCCGACATGGCCGAAGGATTCGGCGCCTACCGGATGGGCGACGACGATGCGATCCTGAAGGTCGTCACCTCGGCGAACATCGCCTGCGGCTTTCATGGCGGCGATCCGGAGATCATGGCAACGACATTCGCCCTGGCAAAGGAGCGTGGCGTCGCCGTCGGCGCCCATCCCGGCTTTCCCGACCTCTGGGGTTTCGGCCGCCGCAACATCCCGTTTTCCGCCGGCGAGATCGAGCGCCTCGTCGCCTACCAGATCGGCGCGGCGCAGGCGATGTCGGCCTATGCCGGCCATCCGATCACCCATGTGAAGGCGCATGGCGCGCTCGGAAACCTCACCCAGCAGAACGCCGAGGTGGCAATGGCCGTCAACCGCGCCATCAAGGCCGTCGATCCCTCGCTCGTCTGCCTCGTCATTGCGCTCGGTCACCAGCAGCGGCAGGCGAACGAAATGGGGCTGAAGACTGCATCCGAAATCTTCGCCGACCGGGCCTATACGGAAGAAGGTCATCTCGTCGACCGCAAGATCGCCGGCTCGGTGATCCACGACCCGGCCGAGGCCGCCGCCCGCGCCGTTCGCATGGTCCGCACTGGTGCCATCGAGACCATCACCGGCAAGAGCATCCGAACCCCGATCAACTCGATCTGCGTTCACAGCGACACGCCGGCCGCCGTCATGATCGCAGCGACCGTCCGGCTCGGCCTCGAGGCCGACGGCATCGCGGTGAAGAACTTCCTTTCCTGATCCCTGCCGAAAACGAGACATTCATGGACCTCGACCTGATCGAACGGCTGATGCGCCTTCTGGAAAATTCCAGCGTCAACGAGCTGGAACTGACGGAAAACGGCACGCGCATCCGCCTGTCGAAGACGGTTGCAGCGCCTCGGCCCAACGCCTCCAGCGCCGCCGCTTCGTCGGCCGGAGCCCGTGCAGAGGCGACCGCGTCCGCCTCTGCGGCGGGGCCGAAAGACCATGTCATCGTCGCCGGTCTGCCCGGCACCTTCTACCGCTCGCCGCTGCCGGGTGAAGCGCCGTTCGTCGAGGTCGGCGACCTTGTCGAAGACGGCCGCAAGCTTGCCATCATCGAAGCCATGAAGATGATGAACCCGGTGGAAGCCGACTGCGCTGGTCGGATCACCGCAATCCACGTCGCAGACAGTGCGGCGGTCACCGCTGGCATGCCGCTGATGACGATCGAAAAGACTGCGTGAGCCGATGAACAGCAAAGACGTTCAGAGCGTGATCGCTTTGATGGAACGGTACGGCGTTGCCACGTTCGATTACGAGCATGGAACCACCCAGCTTCATTTGACGCTTGGCGCCGGTGCGCAAGACGCCGCGCCGGCATCGCCTGACCCGGCCGCCGTGGCGGATCCGGACACGATCCGCTCACCCGGCGTCGGCATCGTTCTCTACGCTCATCCCGCAAATGCCGGTCCAGCGCCGGTGCTGCCGCGAAAGGCCGCGAGAGGCGAGGTCGTCGCCTACGTCAAGACGGGCCTCACTCTGCGCGCCGTTCTTGCCACGAAGGATTGCCACCTCCAGCGCGCGCTCGTGGTAGACGGGACCGGTGTCGGCTATGGCGAAGCGCTGCTTGAAGTCGCGCCGTGATCGAATGATCCCAATTATGTTGCTTGACGCCCAGGCCTCCCGCGGCCAGCCTGATGGCATTTATTAGTGTTTTCTTTATAATGGACTCGCCGCGATGACGAAGCTGATCGTCTTCACCGACCTGCACATGGTGCCCGAGGGCACGTCGATCATCGGGCTTGATCCGTTCCAGCGGCTGTCCGCCGGCATCGCGCACGTCAACCGCTACCATCCCGACGCGGACCGGGTGATCGTCATGGGCGATCTGGCGCACCAGGCCGACCGGCCGTCCTATGAGCGGCTGAAAATCCTGCTGGACCAACTGATCCCGCCGCTCGCCATCACCATCGGCAATCACGACCGGCGCGACATCTTTCTCGACGTCTTTTCCAACGCTGCCCGCGACGAGGACGGCTTCGTGCAGCAGGCCATCGATTTCCCCGATTGCCGCGTCGTCATCCTTGATACGCTGTTTGCGCCGCCCTACGACTACCCGCGCAGTCACGCCGGCTTCCTCTGTACCAGGCGCCTCGCCTGGCTCGACCGGCAGCTGGAAACGGCCGGCGACCTGCCGGTACTGCTCTTCATGCACCATCCGCCGCACGCGACCGGCTTTACCGGCATGGACCTGATCCGCCTGATCAACGAGGTGGACTTCTATGACGTGGTGAAGCGTCACGGCAATGTGCTGCATCTCTTCGCCGGCCATGTGCACCGGACGATTTCCGGTTCCAGCCGCGGCATTCCCTTTTCCGTCTTCAAGAGCCCGGTGCACCAGCAGCCGATGCCCTTCGAGGCGCCGGACGCCTCCCTCTCCGTCGACGAACCCGCCGCTTACGGCATCGCCGTCATGACCGACACGGGCATTCTGGTGCATACGGAGGATTACGAGATCGCGGTCCGGGAAGCAGTGGTGGCTTGAAGTCTAGCCCCTCTGCCCTTGTGGGGAAGGGACTTTTTGTTGTTAACAAAGAACCCCTCCCCTCCGCTTCGCTCCGACCCTCCCCACAAGGGGGAGGGTTAACCCGAGTATGCCGCTCCCATTCCGCTCGCACGTAAATTCATGCTACTCTCCGCGCCATGACCCTCATCGTTCCCACCGAAGATTTCGATTGCCAGAGTTGCGGCGCCTGTTGCAGCTATTCCGAGGAGTGGCCGCGATTTTCACTGGAAACGGACGAGGAGCTGGAACGGATTCCCGCCGAATATGTCTCCGCAGATCTCGGCGGCATGCGCTGCGAGGACAATCGCTGTTCGGCGCTGGAGGGAAAGCTCGGCATCCATGTCGGCTGCCGGATTTACGCCGTCCGGCCGATCGTCTGCCGTACCTGTATGCCGGGCGACGACGAATGTCTGATGGCCCGCCACAAGCTGTCGCAGAAGGTCATGCTCTGACTTCGGATCGTCCGGCATGTTTTTAGTTATGCCGGACAGTACACGGTTTATGTGATCAATTTTAGGGAAAAATCCGCCTAATACGACATTTAACCGGATGGATATCCGGAAACCTCTGCCTTATTTTGCACGCAGGATTGGAAGGCGCGCCGCGCCAGTTCAGAGGGACGAGATCGATGAGCCAGCCGCAGAAGACTCCGCAGACCACACCCGCCCCCCTGCCTTTCGAAAACTTCGCGCCGCCGATCGCCACGCAAACGACGCTGCGCCAGGCAATCATCGCCGCCTACCGCCGACCGGAAACCGAGTGCCTGCCGCCGCTGGTCGAGGCCGCGACGCTCTCCGACGACATCCGCGCCCGCGCCAGGGACACCGCCCGCAAGCTGATCACGGCGCTGCGCGCCAAGCACAAGGGTTCGGGCGTCGAGGGGCTGGTGCATGAATATTCGCTGTCGAGCCAGGAGGGCGTGGCGCTGATGTGCCTGGCCGAGGCGCTGCTGCGCATTCCCGACACCGCCACCCGCGACGCGCTGATCCGCGACAAGATCGCCGACGGCGACTGGCGTTCGCATATCGGCGGCGGCCGCTCCCTCTTCGTCAATGCCGCCACCTGGGGCCTCGTCGTCACCGGCAAGCTGACTGCCACCGTCAACGACCGCAGCCTGTCCGCCGCTCTCACCCGTCTCATCGCCCGAGCCGGCGAGCCGGTGATCCGCCGCGGCGTCGACATGGCGATGCGGATGATGGGCGAGCAGTTCGTCACCGGCGAAACCATCGACGAGGCGCTGAAGCGCTCGCGGTCGCTTGAAGCCCGCGGCTTCCGCTATTCCTACGACATGCTCGGCGAGGCCGCGACGACGGCTGCCGACGCCAAGCGCTACTATGCCGACTACGAAAACGCCATCCACGCCATCGGCAAGGCTTCGAACGGCCGCGGCATCTATGAGGGACCCGGTATCTCAATCAAGCTGTCGGCGCTGCATCCGCGCTATTCGCGCACGCAAGCCACCCGCGTTATGACCGAGCTGCTGCCAAAGGTGAAGGCGCTGGCGCTGATTGCCAAGCGCTACGATATCGGCCTCAACATCGACGCCGAGGAGGCCGATCGGCTGGAGCTTTCGCTCGACCTGCTCGAAGCGCTGCGCCTCGATCCGGACCTTTCCGGCTGGAACGGGGTCGGCTTCGTCGTCCAGGCCTATGGCAAGCGCTGCCCCTTCGTCCTCGATTTCGTCATCGATCTGGCCCGCCGCTCGGGCCACCGCATCATGGTGCGCCTCGTCAAGGGCGCCTATTGGGATGCCGAGATCAAGCGGGCGCAGGTCGACGGGCTCGACGGCTTCCCGGTCTATAGCCGCAAGGTCTATACCGACGTTTCCTACATCGCCTGCGCACGCAAGCTGCTCGCTGCCAAGGACGTCGTCTTCCCGCAATTCGCCACCCACAATGCCCAATCGCTGGCGACGATCTACGAAATGGCCGGGCCTCATTTCAAGGTCGGCGATTACGAGTTCCAGTGCCTGCACGGCATGGGGGAACCGCTTTACGACGAGGTGGTCGGCAAAGCCAATCTCGATCGTCCCGCCCGCATCTATGCACCGGTCGGAACGCATGAGACGCTGCTTGCCTATCTCGTTCGCCGCCTGCTCGAAAATGGCGCCAACTCCTCCTTCGTCAACCGCATCGCCGATCCGGCCGTGTCGATCGACGAGCTGATCGCCGATCCGGTCGATGTCGTGCGCGCCATGCCGTCGATGGGTGCGCCGCATGACCAGATCAAGCTGCCATCCGACCTTTACGCCGGGCGTAGCAACTCCGCCGGTCTCGACCTCTCCAACGAGGCGTCGCTGGCGATGCTTTCGCAGGCGCTGAAGGAAAGTGCCGCGATCGCGTGGAAGGCCGCGCCGCAGGTCGGATCGCAGACCCTGCGCGGCGAAAGCCGGTCCGTGCTCAATCCCGGCGACCACCGCGACGCCGTCGGCTCGGTCATCGAAACCGCCGAGGACGATGCCCGTCGCGCCGTCCAGGTCGCCCTTGCCGAAGGCGCCAAGTGGAGCGCCGTTTCGCCAGTCGAGCGCGCCCAGTGCCTGGTGCGTGCCGCCGACCTGATGCAGGCGCGCATGCCGACGCTGCTCGGCCTGATCGTCCGTGAGGCCGGCAAATCGCTGCCGAACGCGATTGCCGAAGTGCGCGAGGCGATCGATTTCCTACGCTATTACGCCGAACAGGCAAGCCGCACCTTCGGCCCGGCCCATCAGGCGCTTGGGCCCATCGTCTGCATCAGCCCGTGGAACTTCCCGCTGGCGATCTTCACCGGCCAGATCGCCGCAGCCCTCGTCGCTGGCAATCCTGTTCTGGCAAAGCCCGCCGAGGAAACGCCGCTGATCGCGGCCGAAGGCGTGCGCATCCTGCACGAGGCCGGCATTCCGCCGGAAGCCTTGCAGCTGCTTCCGGGTGACGGCCGCGTCGGTGCTGCCCTCGTCGGCGCGGAAAATATCGCCGGCGTGATGTTTACCGGCTCGACGGAAGTTGCCCGGCTCATTCAGGCCGGTCTTGCCGAGCGCCTGTCGCCTTCCGGCCGGCCGATCCCGCTGATTGCCGAGACCGGCGGCCAGAACGCCATGATCGTCGACAGTTCCGCCCTGGCCGAACAGGTCGTCGGCGACGTCATCGCGTCCGCCTTCGACAGCGCCGGCCAGCGCTGCTCGGCGCTGCGCGTGCTCTGCCTGCAGGACGATGTCGCCGACCGCGTGCTGACCATGCTGAAGGGCGCGCTGCACGAACTCGATATCGGCCGCACCGACCGGCTCGCCGTCGATGTCGGGCCGGTGATCACGGCCGAAGCCAAAGGCATCATCGAGAAGCACATCGAGGCGATGCGCGGACTTGGCGCCAAGGTCGAACAGATCGCGCTTCCATCAGCCACCGCAGAAGGCACCTTCGTTGCGCCGACGATCATCGAACTGAAGAAGCTTTCCGACCTGAAGCGTGAGGTCTTCGGTCCCGTCCTGCACGTGTTGCGCTACGAGCGTGACGATCTCGACCGGCTGATCGACGATATCAACGCCACCGGCTACGGCCTTACCTTCGGCCTGCACACCCGCCTCGACGAGACGATCGCCCACGTCACCTCGCGTGTGAAGGCCGGCAATCTCTACGTCAACCGCAACATCATCGGCGCCGTCGTCGGCGTGCAGCCCTTCGGCGGACGCGGCCTCTCCGGCACCGGACCGAAGGCCGGCGGCCCGCTCTATCTCGGCCGCCTCGTCACGGTCCCGCCGGTGCCGCCGCAGCACAGCTCGGTGCATACGGATCCGGTGTTGCTCGATTTCGCCAAGTGGCTGGATGGCAAGGGCCTGAAGAACCAGGCGCAGGCGGCCCGGGAGACCGGCAGCCAGTCGGCGCTGGGCCTGACGACCGAACTGACGGGGCCTGTCGGCGAGCGCAATCTCTATGCGCTGCATGCACGAGGCCGTATCCTGCTCGTGCCGGAGACCGAAGAAGGCCTCTACCGCCAGCTTGCCGCCACGCTTGCCACCGGCAACCATGCCGTCATTGATATCGCATCGGGCCTGAAAGACGCACTCAACGCACTCCCGGCCACGGTCTCGGCCCGGATTTCCTTCACTGCGGACTGGAAGGCGGACGCGCCCTTTGCCGGCGCGCTGATCGAAGGCGATGCCGAGCGCATCCGCACCGTCAACAAGCAGATCGCTGCCCTGCCCGGTCCGCTGGTCCTCGTCCAGGCCGCATCAAAGGAAGAGCTGGCCCGCAATCCGGACGCCTATTGCCTGAACTGGCTGGTGGAAGAAGTCTCGACCAGCGTCAACACGGCAGCCGCCGGCGGCAATGCCAGCCTGATGTCGATCGGGTAAGATGGGTGGGCGCGCGAGGAGAGTTTACCCCCCTCTGTCACTTCGTGACATCTCCCCCTCAAGGGGGGAGATTGGAGAGCGCCGTCCTGCTCCCGTCCCTTTAAAAGCTGCAGACGTTTCTGCAACCTCCATCTTTGCTGGCTCGGCGGAGTTTTCGCCGCAGCTGATCTCCCCCCTTGAGGGGGAAATGTCTGCATAGCCGACAGAGGGGGTTCCTCGCTCCCTGCTTCCCTGCAATAACGCAACAATGTACACCCTGAAAGACACCGTAACCTTCGCCCAGGAAATCAAGAAGAGCCGCTTCCTGGCCATCTGCGGCCCCGTCGCGAACGCGGACGAAGCCAGGGATTTCATCGCGCGCCATTCCGACCCGACAGCGACCCACAATTGCTGGGCCTTCCGCATCGGCCAGACCTATCGCTTCAACGATGACGGCGAGCCGAGCGGTACGGCTGGAAAGCCGATCCTGCAGGCGATCGACGGCCAGTCGCTCGATCATGTCGCGGCGCTTGTCGTGCGCTGGTTCGGCGGCACGCTGCTCGGCAGCGGCGGCCTCATCCGCGCCTATGGCGGCACGGCGGCCCTTTGCCTGCGCGCGGCGGAGAAGACGGAGGTCATCGCGACCGTCAGCGGTACGGTCGGCTGCGCGTTTTCCGATCTGTCATTGATCAAGGCCCGGCTTGCCGGCATGGGCGTGACGATCGCTTGCGAGACCTTTACGGGCACCGGCGCCAACCTCTGCCTGCAAATCCCCAAGGACGCCTGCGAAGCCGTCGCGGCGACAATCCTCGATCTCAGCCGCGGCCGAGCGGCTCTGATTTTGGAAGATTGATTTTCGGCCCCGCGCAAAAGTCATATAACACTTTGAAAACAAGAACGGTTTTTCTCAAAATCCCGCGTTCCCCGAAAGATTGAGTGCTGGCTCCTCCGTCATATTCGGAATAAAAACAGCAGGTAAACAAAGAAACCCCGGTTTCGTTTGGCCGGATTGAGGGCGCGCCGCCGCCCGACAAGGAATCACACATGAAAAGCAGAACTCTTGGGCGCACCGGCGCCACCATTTCCGAAATCGGCTTCGGCGCGTGGCAGATCGGCGGCGCCTGGGGCGATGTTTCGGAGGAAGACGGCAAGCGGGCGCTGAATGCCGCGCTCGATGCCGGCGTCACCTTCATCGACACGGCCGACGTTTACGGCGACGGCCGCTCGGAAAAGATCATCGCCTCGGTGCTCAAGGAACGCGGCGGGAACAAGCCCTTCGTCGCCACCAAGGCCGGCCGCCGGCTGAACCCGCATGTCGCCGATGGTTATACCGGCGCCAATATCGAGGCCTTCATCGACCGCAGCCTTGCCAATCTCGGCGTCGAGAGGCTCGATCTCGTCCAGCTTCATTGCCCGCCGACGGAGGTCTTTTACCGGCCGGACCTGTTCGGCGCGCTGAATGGTCTGATCGCCAAGGGCAAGATCCGCAATTATGGCGTCTCCGTCTCCACCGTCGAGGAGGGGCTGAAGGCGATCGAATATCCCGGCGTCGCGACGATCCAGATCATCTACAACATCTTCCGCCAGCGCCCGCACGACCTGTTCTTCGAGCAGGCGCAGAAGAAGAATGTCGGCATCATCGTCCGTGTGCCGCTGGCCTCCGGGCTGTTGTCCGGGAAGATCACCGCCGATACCAAGTTTGCCGATGACGACCATCGCAAGTTCAACCGCCACGGCGAATTCTTCGATGTCGGCGAGACCTTCGCCGGCGTACCGCTCGAGGTCGCGCTCGAGGCTGTCGAGCAGGTGCGGCCGCTGGTGCCGCAGGGCGTTTCCATGGCGCAATTCGCGCTCGCCTGGATCCTCCAGAGTCCCGCCGTCTCCGTCGTCATCCCCGGCGCGCGCAACGAGGCGCAGGCCAAGGCGAATGCGGCAGCCAGCGACGTTCCCGCACTTCCCGAGGAAACGCTGGCGGAACTCGCCGACGTCTACGAGCGTTTGATCAAGGTTCACGTTCACCAGAAGTGGTGACGAACCGAGCCGCGCCGGGAAATCGGCGCGGCCTTCCCGGATGTTCGAGGTGCAGCCTATGAACGATCCCTATCGTCTCTCCCGCTTCGTCGAGGCGCAGGAGCCGGTCTATGAAACGGTCCTTCGCGAACTGGAACACGGCCGCAAGAAAGCCACTGGATGTGGTTCATCTTTCCGCAGATCGCCGGCCTCGGCCATTCGCCGACCGCCCAGCGGTTTGCCGTCTCCTCCCTGGATGAAGCCCGCGCCTATCTGGCGCATCCGCTGCTCGGCAGCCGCCTGATCCAGTGCACCCGCACCGTCAACGCGGTGCGCAGCCGCACCGCGCACCGGATCTTCGGCTCGCCCGACGACATGAAGTTGCGCTCGTCGATGACGCTGTTTCGCGAAGCGGCAAGCGATCCCGAGCCGTTCAAGACTGCGATCGACCGCTATTTCGGCGGTGAAGCCGACCAGCGGACGCTCGACATTATTGCGAAGTCCTGAGATCCGCGGGAGACATGTCAGAGGAGGGAAACCATGCTGCTCAAGGGAAAGGTGGCGCTGGTCGCCGGCGCGACGCGTGGCGGCGGGCGCGGCATTGCAGTGGAACTCGGGGCGGCGGGCGCCACCGTCTACGTCACCGGCCGGACGACGCGGACCGAACAATCCGAGTATCGCCGGCCCGAGACGATCGAGGAAACCGCCGAACTGGTGACGGCGGCGGGCGGCGAAGGCATCCCGGTCCAGGTCGATCATCTCGACGCAGCCGCGGTTAAGCGGCTCGTCCAGCGCATCGGCCAGGAACAGGCGCGGCTCGACATTCTCGTCAATGACATCTGGGGCGGCGAGAACCTGTTCGAATGGAACAAGCCGGTCTGGGACCACAATCTCGAAAACGGCCTGAAAATGCTGCGCCTCGGCATCGATACGCATCTGATCACCGCCCACCACGCGCTGCCGCTGATGATCGAGCAGCCGGGCGGGCTGTTGGTCGAGGTGACCGACGGCACCGCCGGATACAATGCCAGTCACTACAGGCTGTCGCCCTTCTACGATCTTGCCAAGGTGGCAGCCAACCGCATGGCCTTCGCCCATGCCAAGGATCTTGCCCCATACCACGCGACCGCCATTTCCATCACCCCCGGCTGGATGCGCTCGGAGATGATGCTCGGGCATTATCAGGTCAGCGAGGACAACTGGCGCGACGCGACGCGGATACAGCCGCATTTCGTCATCTCGGAAACACCCCGCTTCCTCGGTCGCGCCGTCGCCGCCCTCGCCGCCGATCCGGACAGGGCGCGCTGGAACGGCCAGTCGGTCTCAAGCGGCGGCCTCGCACAGATCTACGGCTTCACCGACCTCGACGGCTCGCGCCCGGACTGCTGGCGCTACATGGACGAGGTGATGGATCCGGGCAAGCCCGCGGATGCGACCGGGTATCGATGAGGAACCGGGAGGCATCCGCTGAAGACAGGATCAAGACAATCTTTAATGCCCGTCACACCGGCGAATGCAGAAACGCGGGCATCGGCGCGCTCTCCGCCATTCGGGAAAGATAGAGCCGTGCCGTGTCGAGAGCCTCGCGAATCGTCACATCCATATCGAGATACCGGTAAGTACCCAGCCGTCCGACGAAGGTGACGGAGGTTTCCTGCTCGGCGCGGGCGACATAGTCGGCAAGCTGCTCCTTCTCCTTGACCAGGCGTATCGGATAGTAGGCGATGTCTTCAGGACCGCAGACGCGGGCGGTTTCCCGATAGCAGACAGAACCGGCGTGCTCTTCCCAGGGAGAGAAATGCTTGTGTTCGGTGATCCGCGTGTGGGGCACCGAGACATCGCCATAATTCATCACTGCGCAGCCCTGGTAATCGCCCTCATAGGTGAAACGCTCGAAATCGAGCGTGCGATAGCCGAGCCGGCCAAACTCGTAGTTGAAATAGCCGTCGAGGGGACCGGAATAAAAGACGTGCTTGAAGTCTTTTCCTTCGGCACGGTCAAAATGTGTGCCGAGTTTTACCGTGATGTTGGGATGATCGAGGATACGCTCGACCATCTGGGTATAGCCGTTCTCAGGCATCCCCTGGTATTTGTGGAAGAAATAGTTGTCGTCATAGTTGAAGCGCACGGGAAGCCGCTTCAGGATGGAAGCCGGCAATTCCGTTGGTGAGCAACCCCACTGCTTTTGCGTATAGCCCTTGAAGAAGGCCTCATACAGGTCCTCTCCAACAAAACGCAGGGCTTGCTCCTCAAACGTTTTTGGCTCGCTGATGGATTTGTCGGCCTGCTCTTCGATAAAGGCGCGCGCCTCGTCCGGCCTGAAATTCTTGCCGAAAAACTGGTTGATCGTATGGAGATTGACGGGCAGGGAATAGACTTGGCCATTGCTCGTCGTCTTGACCCGGTTCTTGTACGGCATGAACGTCTGAAAGCTGTTCACATAGTTCCAGACCTCGGTGTCGTCCGTGTGGAAAATATGCGGGCCGTAGACGTGGACCATCACCCCGGTCTCTTGGTCGCGCTCCGTATGGCAGTTGCCAGCGATATGATCGCGGGTGTCAAAGATCTCGACCTGGTGGCCCGCCTGCGCGAGGTCCCGCCCGATGACGGCGCCCGACAGGCCAGCTCCCACAACAGCAATTTTTCCGTTTGCGTGCATTCCAAACCAGTCCTATCTCATGTTTCGCCACGCAGAGCTCGCCGCCGGTACCGGCTTCTGGCGCTCTGTGACGGCGACTGCCGGTATCGAAGGTGGAATGTCGAGACGGGTGGGCGGCTGCAGGCCGAGCGGAACCCGTCCCGGCACACTCATGCCGTCGGCTCTGTCCACAGGCGGGCATCGCGCGCAAGCGGCGCATACTCGTTCCATTTGGCCAGTTTTTCGAGATAGCGCCGCCGGTAGGCGCGATCGTCCTCGAAGTCGATGTTCGCCGACACAACCTCGGTCCCGATTTCGTAATAGACGTCGAGATTGCGCAGGTCCGGCACCGGCGTTTCCCCACGCTCGGCTTCACCCTGCATCTGCCAGAACAGTTGCTCGAGGCGGCGTGCGAGCGCCGGAATATCGCGCAACGCGCTGGTCTCGCGCTGGCGCTGCAGCGATTCCCTGACCGTCGCAAGGCTTTTGCGGTCACGCTCGAAGGCGATGGCGCGGCGGACGTAGTCGTCCGGCGTGCTGCAAATCAGTTCCGGGACGCCGGCGGCCGAGATGATGCTGCCGCAGAAACGCGCGGCGAAGCTTTTCCCGGTCATCGTCACGATCGGCAATCCCATGGTGATCGCGTCCGCCGCGGTGGAATGCGCGCCATAGGGAAAGGTGTCGAGGAAGAGGTCGGCCAGGCCGATGCGCGCGAGATGGTTCGGATTGTCCGCCTTGGGTGCAAAAATGAGCCGCTCGGCCGCCACGCCGCTTTGCGCGGCCGCCTGGCGCAGGCGCTGGTTGACGTCCGCGTCCCCTCCCAGCAGCCACAGCACGCTGCCCGGCGTCTCCGAAAGGATTGCCATCCAGCGGGCAAAGCAGCTGGCGTTGATTTTCTGCATGCCGTTGAAGCACGCATAGACGAAAGCATCCTCCGGCAGACCGGCCTGTGTCCGGCTTGGCGGCGCGGCAATCAGCCGCTTGCGGTCGACCGGCTGGTTGCAGGCAATCCTCAGCACCTTTTCGGAATAGTAGATCTCGTTTTCCGGCGGGACGATGTGCCCGTCGGCGATCATGTAGTGGTGAAACGGGCTGCCCATGGAACCCGGATAGCCGCAGAAATTGACAATGACCGGTGCAGGCCGATAGGCGAAGATCTTCGTGCGTGCATGCTTGGTGTAGCCGTTGACGTCGACGAGGATGTCGATTTCGTCGGCGACGATTTGCGTTGCCGCCTCGAGGTCGTCGACCGCGGCGATGTCACGCCAGCAATCGACCGCGTTCTTGATCCGCTCTTGCGTTGCGTCGTTGGAGCGGGGCTCACCGCAATAGTAGGCAAAGATCTCGACGCTGCTCTTGTCATGCAGTTCCAGAACTTCGCTGAGCGCAAAGCCGACCGCGTGCTCGCGCAGATCCGAGGAGAGATAGCCGACACGCAAACGCTGTCCGGTTCCCGATTTCTGCTGCAGCGGCTTGCGCTGGAAACCACTGAGATCGGGCCGCCCGACCAGCGATTTGTTGTAACGGTAGGCCTTGGCGAGCTGGAACAGCGGGTCGTCGGCATAGCAACCGAGCGTCAGCGGCGACATCGCGTCCAGCAACTGGCGGGTCGAGACATGGTCCGATGCGACCAAAACCGGCCACTTGCACTGCCGCTGGCGCAAGGAGGTCCAGTGCTGGCCTGCCTCGGTCTTGTCGGGCCGCAACTCGATCGCTTGCCACAGGGCCGTTTCCGCCTCTTCCATCTGGCCCGAGCTCTCCAGAACGCGGCCGATGTGCTGGAGCATCATCAGGCGGTGACTGACCTGTCCGGCAGTGATCTCGGCGGTCGCCTCGACGAAGCTGCGCCATTGCTGGACGGCCTGACCGGTCAGGCCGCAATCCTCCAGCGCACGGCCGAGATTGACATGTGCCTGTCCGAAGCGCGGCTCGATCTTCAAGCAGGCGCGCAATGCATGGATCGAGCCGGCAACATCTCCCATCTGCCGCAGGGTGACCGAATAGTTGAAATAAGCGAGGTGCAGGAGGGCATTGGCGTCGTTGAACGCGATCCAGGTCTTGTAGAGCTCGGCTGCCTGCGGCCTTTGCCCGGCAGCGTTCAGGCTTTCCGCGATCTGAAACAACTCGGCGAGCGACAGGTTTTGGGTTCGCGCCCGTTCCAACACGCTGGCGAGGGGCGAAACGCGGTCTGAGGCGAATGCATTATTGATGAGCATAGATATCTCGCAAACAGGCGGCCTGACGGCTGGCGTTGAAACTATGCGCAGAACTTCTATCGGCACTAGCTTGCGTTGGGCTTGTCGTTTTGCCGTATCGCGCCAGGTTTGCCCGATCACCTCTGCCTGCGCGGCCCGCGGGATGCCCTAAAATCGGACAGATTGCCCGACTCGAAAAATACCGTTAAGCAAGTTGTTAACCCAAAATTAGAAAATTCCGTATACACAGGGTTACAAATCCTCTGCTGAAAACGCGTCTCGCGGATGTGTCCCAGGCAGATGTCGGTGAAACCGTCTTGCTGCGGCAGGCTCGAGTTCACAGGTGTAGGAATCAGGGTCGCAACGCGGTCCTGGGTGCATGATGCCCTTCCAACGCGCTGGCTCCTGCGAGCCATGTTCCACGTACATTATCAATCCAACGGGACGCTTGAATGGTCGATGCCGGTGACGGCGTTCAACCAGACGGGCACGCCGCCAGCAGGCGCAGGACGCGCCTGAGGCCGTGGTGAAGAAGCTCTGGCAGTTTTTTCGCGCCCGATGGCAAGCGAATGACATTTTCAATTGGTATCGTGAAAGGGCGCGCGTCCATGACTTCGATCATTTCTTCTCTGACCGTCAACCAAATCCGGTCTCTTTCCACCACAACGATCGCTTCTCTGACCTCGGATGACGTCGCCGCACTGTCGACCGCGCAGGTCAAGGTGCTCAGCTCGACTCAGATCGCGGCCCTGCAGACCGAGGATCTGGCGGCTTTCAGCACCAACCAGCTTAGCGCCGTATCGACGACCGCTATCGCCGGTTTGAGCCTGGACCACCTGGCCGCTCTGGAAACCGCCAAGATCGCAAGCCTCGCCACCACGCAAGTCGCAGCGCTGAGCTCCACGCAGATCGATGGCCTGTCCTCTGACCAAGTCGGAGCCTTGAGCTCCGCGCAGGTCGGCGCCCTGGGCTCGGTTGCTATCGCCGTCCTGTCGACGGATGACATCGCCGCGTTTTCGACCGACGATGTTGCCGCGCTCAGCGTGAAGGCTCTGGCGGGACTGTCCGCCACCAACGTCGCAGTCCTCTCCACCAGCCAGGTCGCGGTGCTAAAGACAACCCAGGTCGCGGCGCTGAAGTCCACGCAGATCGCAGCCCTGACCACCGACCAGATCGGCGCCCTGACCTCCTCGCAGGTCGCAGCGCTGACTTCGACGCAAATCACGGCCCTGACCACCGACGCCATCGCGGCACTCACCACCGATCAGGTCGCAGCCCTCAGCGCGAAAACGGTCGCGGCCTTGAGCTCCGCGCAAGTCGACGCTTTGAGCTCCGCGCAGGTTGAGGCTTTCACCTCCACTCAGGTCGCGGCCTTGAGCTCCGCGGCGATTGCCGCCGTTTCCACGGACGACATCGCAACGTTCTCGACCGACGATATCGCCGCCATCAGCGCGAAGGCTCTTGCCGGCCTGTCTGCCACCAACGTCGCGGTCCTCTCCACCGGCCAGGTCGCGGCACTGAAGACGACCCAGGTTGTCGCACTGAAGTCCACGCAGATCGCCGCCCTGACCTCCGACCAGATCGGCGCCCTGACCTCCTCGCAGGTTGGCGTGCTGAACGCGACCCAGGTTGCGGCCCTGACCACCGACGCCGTCGCGGCTCTCTCCACCGACCAGATCGCTGCCCTGAGCTCGAAGGCGGTGGCAGGTTTGACCACAGCCCAGATCGGCGCCTTGAGCTCCGCCCAGACCGGGGCTCTGAGCTCCACGCAGATCGGCGCCCTCGGTTCGGCGGCAATTGCCGCCCTGTCGAGCGAAGACATCGCAGCATTTTCTACGGCCGACGTCGCTGCGATCGGCGCGAAGGCGCTGGCTGGCCTGACCACCGACAACGTCGCAGTCCTCTCGACCGACCAGGTCGCTGCGCTGACGACCATCCAGATCGCCGCCCTGTCCTCCGCTCAGGCCGGCGCCCTGACCTCCGATCAGGTCGGCGCCCTGACCACGGCGCAGATCGGTGCCCTGAATTCGGCCGCGGTCGGCGCCATGAGCACGGACGACATCGCCACGTTCTCTGCCACCGACATCGCCGCCATCAGCGTGAAGGCGCTGGCGGGCCTGACCACCGACAACGTCGCGGTACTCTCGACCGACCAGGTCGCCGCGCTGACGACGGGCCAGACCGCGGCGCTGAAGTCCACCCAGATCGCCGCCTTGACCACCGACCAGGTCGCCGCGCTGACTTCCTCGCAGGTTGGCGTGCTGAGCGCGACCCAGGTTGCGGCCCTGAGCACCGACAAAATCGCCGCGCTCACCACCGATCAGGTTGCGGCCCTGAGCGCGAAGGCGGTGACGGCTCTGACCTCCGTACAGGTCGGCGCTCTGAGCTCCGACCAGGTCGGCGCCTTGACGTCCACGCAGGTCGGCGCCCTGGGCTCGGCAGCACTTGCCGCCCTGAGCACGGATGACATCGCAACGTTCTCGACCGACGATATCGCAGCGATCGGCGTCAAGGCACTGACGGGCCTGACCACCGACGCCGTCGCGGTGCTCTCGACCGCACAGGTCGGCGCCCTGACGACGACCCAGATCGCCGCACTGTCGTCGGCCCAGGCCAGCGCCCTGACCTCCGACCAGGTCGACGCCTTGAGCACCACGCAGATCGCCGCCCTGAGTTCGGCTGCGGTCGCCGTCATGGGCACGGAGGACCTCGCCACATTCTCTGCCACCGATATCGCTGCCATCAGCACGAAGTCGCTGGCCGGATTGACCACCGCCAACGTTGCGGCACTCTCGACCGACCAGGTCGCCGCGCTGACGACGGGCCAGACCGCGGTGCTGAAGGCCACCCAGATCGCCGCCTTGACCACCGACCAGGTCGGCGTTTTGACCACCGCGCAGATCGGCGCCCTCAGCACGACGCAAGTCGCGTCGCTGACATCGACGCAGATCGGCGCCCTGACCACGACGCAGATCGACGGTCTGACCTCGACGCAGATCGGCGCCCTGAATTCGGCTGCAATTTCCGCCCTGAGCACGGACGGCATCGCAGCGTTTTCGGCCACCGATATCGCCGCGATCAGCGCCAAGGCGCTGACGGGCCTGTCCACTACGAATGTGGCAGCACTCACCGCCACCCAGGTCGCTGCCCTGACGACGGCCCAGACTGCGGCGCTGAGCTCCGCTCAGCTCGGGGTCCTGACCACCGACCAGGTCGGCGCCCTGACCTCGGCCCAGATCGGCGCCCTGACCTCGACGCAGGTTGCAGCTCTGAGCACCGAGAACATCGCGGCGCTCTCCACCGGTCAGGTCGCATCCCTGAGCTCCGGCGCGGTTGCCGCCTTGACGTCTGCACAGATCGGGGCTTTGACCTCCACCCAGGTCGAGGCGTTGACCTCAACCCAGGTCGGAGCCTTGAGTTCGACTGAACTCGCCGCCCTGAGCACGGAAGATATCGCGACCTTCTCCACCGACGATATCGCCGCGATCAGCACGAAGGCCCTGGCAGGCCTGACCACCGATAGCGTGGCAATCCTCTCGACCGGTCAGGTCGCGGCCCTGAAGTCGACGCAGATCGCGGCGCTGACGACCACTCAGATCGGGGTTCTGAGCACCGACCAGATCGGCGCTCTGACCACCACCCAGATCGGCCTCCTGAGCTCGACGCAGGTTGCGGCTCTGAGCACCGAAAACGTCGCGGCGCTCACCACCGATCAGGTCGCCGCCTTGAGCGTGAAGTCGGTCGTAGCGCTGACCTCCGAACAGGTCGAGGCTTTGACCACCGCACAGGCAGGGGCTTTGACGTCCGCACAGGTCGCCGCCCTGGGTTCGACGGCGATCGCCGCTCTGGCCACCGAAGACCTCGCGGCGTTCTCGACCGACGATATCGCCGCGATCAGCACGAAGGCATTGCCGGGACTGTCCACGGACGACATTGCCAGCCTCGGCAGCGCGCAACTGCAGGCGTTCACGACGACCCAGCTGCAGGCGATGGATACGACACAGGTCGAGGCGGTCATCGCCGCCTATCAGGCACTCTGACGGCTAGCGGCGCGGCTCCGGCCGCGCCGTGAAACCTTCGGTAGACACGCAAAATCGAGCGGCGCTTTTTTCGGAAAAGCGCCGCCTTTGTGATTCAACCGAAATCGTCGCGAGCGGCACAAGCCCGCCACCGTCGACAGGGCCGGCATGGCATGCGGGAACAGGTGCCACTCCTCGAAAACACCTCCCCTTTTAGAAGACTCGACACCCTCCCTATGGGCTAGGGCAGCCAAGTTGTAGGGCGCATTGCTCGAACGGACGCCAGGCGATTCCTGTCGCGCTGCCGCGGCCTTCAACACTACCGCCAAGCCGTGCTGTCGTATGTCCAACAAACATCGAATATGACCGCCTCGGCTGCTAACCGCTTGCTCGTATTACGCTCTGTTCGACCTTGCTCCAGTGCCGTAGGCCCTGCGTAAGCCGCAACTGCAATCTGCACTCCGTGTCGATAGCATAGTAGCCATTGCTACCCACAGTGATCTGAATCGAGCCGTCACGGCGGGTCGTCAGAACGTGCCGCCGTTTTCCGGTGGTACGGACAGGCACACCGTCCTCGGAAACCACAGCACGATAGTCAGGAACCATTCTCTGCGTTTCATGCTCAATGGGCTTGTCCGAGATGATCACGGCGCTCGGTTTGCAGTAGTTGAATACCTCGGGACAAAACCCGTTCTCCCTGCCGTGATGCGAAGCAACGAGGATGTCCGTGTACTTCAACTTTTCCCGGAAGTCCTGTCGCTGTAACAATGCGCGCCAGCCGGGTTTCTCCAAGTCGCCAGGGAAGAGAAACTTGCAGCCAGCATACTTGATGAATACAACCAGACTTAGGTCGTTGGTGTGCGTGAATGTCGGGTACTGGTTCCAGAACACGCTCGCGGTTATGCCCCCCATGTATTGGTCGAACGGTTCGGATACCGGCTGGTTGAATGTGCTGCAGGCGGCGACGTAGCGCTCGGCGTCGGCACTCAGTGGCCCGCCCTGACGCTTGATCTGCCGCATCTGCTCCCCCGTGTAACTGGGATTCCGAAAGAGCACTGGGACAGTGATACCGACATCCCAAAGCCCTTGAAGATCGCTCATGTGGTCTTGGTCGGCGTTCGTGATGAACATGTAGTCGAGCCTGTTCCGGCCAAGAGCCTGTGTGATGTAGGTGCTCGGGCGCCAGTCGTCGGCAGAACCAGAGCCGATCATCGCCAGCCGGCCACCGTACAGGCCGTTGACGTGCTGCACCATTGCACACGCGCCATGTTGAACATCCCAGATACGAAGACGCATTTCCCCTTGTGACAGCATGCGAATCCCTGCTCCAAGTCACTCACATCAGTTGGGGAACACATCGTGAACTTGTCAAAGGTTGCAGGGGTATGCACAAGCAACTGCTTTGCAACGTGCCTTCCGCTACAAGAAGGCCGCGATGGCGCTTACGACAGGCTTATTGGTAAAGCGCTTGACCACACAAGCGCCAACCGCCGCCCTTGTAACCCACTGTGATTGTTAGGAAAAAATGGCGCACCCGAAGAGATTCGAACTCCTGACCCCCAGATTCGTAGTCTGGTGCTCTATCCAGCTGAGCTACGGGTGCGTGGCACTGCGGTGATCACCGCTTGCGTGGCGATCCTCTAAAACGTCCAACCGGGGAATGCAAGCGAATTTCGGCAAAAAGATTTTTTTTTGCGGCGCAATATCGCTAACATATTGCAAAATTGGAAAAATTCTCTTTCTCAGCTGTCATAGCGCCGTCATTTTGACCCGCTGGGCGCGAAGGCCCCGTCTGCGGTCAGGGCCGGGTCTTGGAGCGGAAGGCGTCGAGCGGCACCGGCCGATCCGGCAGTTCGATGCGGAAGAGCGTTCCCGGCGTCGGCTTTTCGACGAGCGCGATGGTACCGCCATGGGCAAGCACCAGTTCGCGGGCGATCGCCAGTCCGAGCCCCGTGCCGCCCGAGCGTGCCGAGCCGCGGAAGGCCGCGAACAGGTTTTCCCGTGCCTTCGGCGGCATGCCGGGGCCGGTGTCATCGACGGAGATGCTGACGACGCTGCCGGTGCGCATTGCCGAGACGGTGATCGCGCGGGGGGAACCGGCCTCGCCCGGGTCGTTCATCAGCGCCTGCACGGCATTGCGGCAGATATTGTGGACGACGCGGAACAGCTGCTCGCTGTCGGCATCGACCTGCAGCTCATCCGGCACCTGGATGCGGAAATCGATGCCGGCATTCGGATCGATCGCCAGCATCTCGCCGACGTCGCTGACCAGCGGCCGGAGCTTGACGAAACGCCGGTGCGGCGCCGGCTCGGTGGTGCGGCCGTAGGAGAGCACCTCGGTCGTATAGCCGACGGCGCGGTCGATGGTGCGCAGCAGCGTCGGGGCGAAGCGCTTGACGATCGGATCGTCGACATCGGCCAGCCGGTCCGAGATCAGTTGCGCCGACGAAAGGATGTTGCGCATGTCGTGGTTGATCTTCGACACGGCAAGGCCGAGATCAGCGAGGTTCTTCTGCTGCTTCAGGGTCTTCTGCAACTGCTGCTGCATGGCCGCCAGATGCTGGCCTGCAACCGACAGCTCGTCTTCGCCCGGCGCCGGCTCGAGCACGCGGGCGGGATCGGCAGGGTCGGCCGAGAAGTCCTGCATGTTGGCGGTCATCCGCCGGATCGGCGCAATCATCAGGCGGCGAATCGCGAGGAAAATCAGCGTGGCGGTGAACAGCGAAATCGCCAGCGAGAGGAAAAACACGTTGCGGGAATAGATCAGCATCGCCTTGCGCAGGCTCTGATCCTCCATCACCACCTCGATGATCGCGTCACTGTCACCCACCGGCCCATAGATCCGCACCACCTTGTCGCCGCCGAACAGCAGCGTGTCAAAGGCGTCGCGGATGGCGGCAAGCGGCGTCATCGCCGCGACGTCGTATTGCGCATCGACTTCCGGCGGCATGTCCTCGGCGGCGATCAGCCGTGATTCGTCCTTGCGCCTGAGCACGATCGCCTTGGTGCCGGTGGCCATCAGCGTTTCTTCCTGCAGCGGACGCGAAAGCTGCACATCCTGGAGACCGTCCACCACCACGCCGGCTGCAGCCGCCGTGTTGAGCCGGTCTTCCAGCCAGCGGATGCGCATATTGGCGACGGAGGGCACGAAGATCAGCACTTCGGCAAGCATGACGAACGATACCGTAAGGAGCAGCAGCCTGCCGGAAAGCCCGCGAAAAAAGCCGGTCCGCCGTGGTGGCTTATGCAAGGCTGTGGCCTCTGTCTTTTCTGCCGTCATGTTCTTTGCGCGTTCCCGCCTCAGCCAAGACGCCGCGGCAGCCGGATGACGGCCCGGGCGAACGGCTTACGTGTCAGAGCTGTATAATAGGCGATGACCGCGCGTTTTCCAATCTCCGTCATGGATAGGGCGCGATGGCGCTCGCCCCAAATACCGCAGCGACTCGGCCGTTGGCGATGATCAGACCTGTCGCGACGCGCTCCACCAATGATCGCGGTGAAAAACATCGCCGTGATCGAACCTGGAAAATGCAAAAATCCCGCGGCGATAGCGGATCGCCGCGGGATCATTTGTTCAACGCCTGACCGGAAACCGGATCAGAATTCTTCCCAGTTGTCCTTCGACACGGCGGCGCTCGCCGCGCCGCCACCGAAGGCACGGGCGACGGTGCCGAGCATCTTGCGGGCCGGCGAGGCAACCGGACGGGCGCTTTCCCGGACCGGTGCGACGACCCTGTGCGGCGGGGAGTCGTTGAGCTTGAAGTGCGAGATCAGCCGGGCGAGGTTGTCGGTTTCGGCCGAGAGCTTGTGGGTCGCGGCGTTCGCCTCCTCCACCATGGCGGCGTTCTGCTGCGTTACCTGGTCCATCTGGTTGACGGCGATGCTGACTTCGCTGAGACCCGTCGACTGTTCGCGGGCGGCCGTGGCGATCGAGTGGATATGGTCGTTGATCTTCAGCACCCGCGTTTCGATCTGGCCGAGAACCTGGCCGGTCTCCTGCACGAGCTTGACGCCGGTTGCCACCTCCGAGCCGGATTTGGCGATCAGCGCCTTGATGTCCTTGGCGGCGCTGGCGGCCCGCTGGGCAAGTTCGCGAACCTCCTGCGCGACGACGGCAAAACCCTTGCCCGCATCGCCGGCACGCGCCGCCTCGACACCGGCATTGAGCGCCAGAAGATTGGTCTGGAAGGCGATCTCGTCGATGACGTTGGTGATCTGGCCGATTTCGCTGGAAGCCTGCTCGATGCGGCCCATGGCGTCGACCGCATTGCGGACCACTTCGCCGGATTGGGCCGCACTCTGCTTGGCCTCGGTGACCATGACGGTCGCCTCCTGGGCACGGTCGGTCGAGTTGCGGACGGCGACGGTGATTTCCTCCAGTGCCGCCGAGGTCTCTTCGAGCGATGCTGCCTGCTGCTCGGTGCGCTTTGCCAGATCGTCGGCGGCGGAGCGCAGTTCGATCGAGTTGCCGTTGATCGAATCGGTCGTCGTGCGGATCTCGCGCAGCGTGTTTTGCAGGGTCGACAGCGTATCGTTGACGTTCTGCTGCAGTTCGGCGAAGGCGCCGTGGAAGGTGCCGTTCATGTCCTGCGTCAGGTCGCCGACAGCGAGGCTGGCGATGACGCGCCGCGTCTCGTTGATGCCGCTGTCGACGCTGCCGACCAGTTCGTTGACGCTTGCAGCGAAACGGTTGAGGTCGGCGTCGTCGTAGTCCTTGTTGATGCGCCGGGTAAAATCACCGGCCGCGGCCGCGGCAACGACCACCGCGATGCTCGACTGCAGGTCGGCACTCTTTTGGCGCAGCGCCGTTTCCTGGGCGTTGAGTTCGCGCACCGCAAGACCGTTGCGCTTGAAGACTTCGACGGCAGCCGCCATTTCGCCGATTTCGTCCTTGCGGCCGGCAAAGGGCACGTCGGCGTCGAGATCGCCCTCGGCGAGCCGCTTCATCGTACCCGTCAGCCTGACGATCGGCTGGCTCAGTTCCTTCGTGCCGATGTAGAAGGCGGTGCCGAGGCCGGCAACAAATCCGATGCCGGCCGTCACGAGGACGATCAGGATCATCTGTCTTTCGATGGCGCCCAGCTCTTCCTGAATTGCCTCCAGCGCGGCGCGGTCCGTGTCCACGACAGCGTCGATCTCGGCCTGGAAGGCCTTACGGTTGGCGCGGTTGAGCTCGTTGTTGCCCTGCTCGTTGGCAGCCTGCGGCGAGACCTCCTGGCTGAGCCGCGCCGTCTCCGTGCGGAACGTGCGGAATTCGGCGGCACGCTTGACCACCGCCTCGAACGCCGGCAGTTCCTCCGGCGGCACCAGAGGCCGCCAGTCGGCGAGAAGCGTATCCATCTTGCCGAGGTTCTTCATCAGGCCTTCGGCGAAGGACTTGGATTTCTCGACCGTCGGAGCCGCGTAGATGCCGCGCGATTCCATCACCACCGCGGTCACCAGGCGGTTCAGGCGTTCGCCGTTGAAGGCGCGGTCCGAGGCATTGTCGAACTGGACGAGCCTGGCGTTGTATTGCGTGATCACGGTCAGCGCCATGCCCGTCACGGCCAGCGTGATCAGGCTCATCACGCCGACTATGAGATAGATCTTACCTCGAATTTTCATGCGGACATGTCTCCTTGGAACCTGCAAAAGGCCTGGAAGCGGCAACTTACAGGCTTGGTTATATGCGGAGACACTAAGTCAAAGATGATTAACGAAGCTCTTCCCTGACGGATAGAATTCTAGGAATTCCGTCTTAGGGATTTCTTCAGCTTCTTATATTAAAACGCTCTAATTTTCAATCCTGCATTGAAACGACCGACGCAAATCGCGCGGCATCCGACGCGATCGGGAACGCCTGAAAACGCGCAAATCCCAGCTTTTCTGCGCCGGCAATTGACTTTCCCGCGTCTTTGCTCTTATAAGCCGCCCCACGTCCGGACAAGTCCCCTTGCCCCGTGCAAAGCCGTGGCCGGAACGTAACGCTCCCTTGCTTAAAAGCAAACCCAAGAAGGGCCGCACACCGCGGTATTAAAATAAATGTCGAAGCGTACCTATCAACCGTCCAAGCTTGTTCGCAAGCGCCGTCACGGCTTCCGTGCACGTATCGCCACCAAGGGTGGCCGCAAGGTTATCGTTGCCCGCCGGGCACGTGGCCGCAAGCGTCTGTCGGCTTAAGCCGATCGGGCCCGAAGAAAGAATGCGGGCACATGACGTCAAATAATCAAAAATCGACTGTCGGGCGGCTGAAAAGCCGGCCGCAGTTTCTTGCTGTGCGCAAAGGAGAGCAGCGGAAAGGCCCGTTGTTCCTTCTCGAGGTTCTTGATCGTGGCGAACCGGAGAGCCAGCCCCGCTGCGGCTTCACCGTCACCAAGAAACACGGCAATGCCGTGGAACGCAACCGGATGCGCCGGCGCCTGAAAGAGGCGGTGCGACTGTCTGCCGGGTTTGCAATGAAGCCCGGACACGACTATGTGATTGTCGCCAGACGCGACCTCCTCGACGCTCCCTTCGAGCGGCTGGTGGGAGGGCTCCGCGAGCGGATCGAAAACAAGCAGAAAATTCACGGCCGCAGCCGGCCGGCTTCAGGAAAGAATGATGGAAAATAACCGCAATTACTTCGTGGCGATTGCCCTGTCGGTGCTCATCCTGATCGCCTGGCAGTTTCTCTACGTCAATCCGAAGATAGAGAAAGAGCGTGTTGCGGCAGAGCAGACCCAGACGCAGGCCAACCCGGCGGCTGGCGACCAGACCCCGGCAGGACAGACGGCGACCGGGCAGACCCCGGCCGGCGCGGTTCCCGGCAGCAACGAGAGCCGCGAACAGGCGATCGCCAAATCGGCCCGCGTGACCATCGACACGCCGGCGCTCAGCGGCTCGATCAACCTGACCGGCGCCCGCCTCGACGACCTGAAGCTCAAGGAATATCACGAGACCGTCGACGACAAGAGCCCGATCATCACGCTCTTCAGCCCGGCCGACACCAAGGACGGCTATTTCACCGAACTCGGTTATATCGGCAACGAGGCGAGCGGCACGGTTCCCGGCCCGGCGACCGTCTGGAGCGTCAAGAGCGGCGACAAGCTGGCGACCGCGACACCGGTGGCCCTGACCTTCACCAACGAAAAGGGCGTGGTCTTCACCCGCACCATTTCGGTGGACGAACACTTCATGTTCCAGATCACCGATACCATCAACAACGGCAGCGGCGCTCCGGTTTCGCTGTCCTCCTACGGCCGCGTCACCCGCTTCAACAAGCCGACGACGCCGAGCATCTATGTGCTGCACGAAGGCTTCATCGGCGTGATCGGCGAGCACGGGCTGAACGAAGTCGCCTATGGCAAGGTCGAGGACGACGCGCCGATCCAGCCCGGCAAGACGACGACCGGTTGGCTCGGCATCACCGACAAATACTGGGCCGCGACGATCGTGCCGCCGCAGGCGACGCCCTACGAAGCGAAGTTCGCGCATTTCCCCGACGGCCGTCCGCGCTATCAGGCAGATTACAAGCAGGACGCGATTACGATCGCGCCCGGCCAGTCGACCGATCTGAAGGCTCTGGTTTTCGCCGGCGCCAAGCAGGTTCCGTTGGTCGATGGCTACGAGAAGTCCTATTCCATTCCGCAGTTCGACCTGCTGATCGACTGGGGCTGGTTCTACTTCATCACCAAGCCGATGTTCAAACTGATGGATTTCTTCTTCCGATACTTCGGCAATTTCGGCGTCGCCATCCTTCTGACCACCATCGTCGTCAAGGCGCTGTTCTTCCCGCTCGCCAGCAAGCAATACGCTTCGATGGCGAACATGAAGAAGGTTCAGCCGAAGATGGAGGAACTGAAGAAGAAGCACGGCGACGACCGCATGGCGTTGCAGCAGGGGATGATGCAGCTCTACAAGGACGAGAAGATCAACCCGATCGCCGGCTGCTGGCCGATCCTCTTCCAGATTCCGGTGTTCTTCGCGCTCTACAAGGTGATCTATGTCACCATCGAGATGCGTCATGCGCCGTTCTTCGGCTGGATCCAGGACCTGTCCGCGCCGGATCCGACCTCGCTGTTCAACCTGTTCGGCCTTCTGCCGTTTGCGGTTCCGCATGCGCTGATGATCGGCGTCTGGCCGCTGATCATGGGCATCACCATGTTCCTGCAGATGCGCATGAACCCGACGCCGCCGGATCCGACCCAGGCAATGCTGTTCACCTGGATGCCGCTGGTCTTCACCTTCATGCTGTCCAGCTTCCCGGCCGGTCTGGTCATCTACTGGGCCTGGAACAACACGCTGTCGATCACCCAGCAGGCGATCATCATGAAGCGCCACGGCGTCAAGATCGAACTGTTCGACAATCTCAAGGGCCTGTTCGCCAGGAAACCCAAACCGGCCGAGTAGGCCGGAATACGCTGAAAGCCAAAGGCCCCGGATCGCTTCCGGGGCCTTTTGTTTTGGACTTGCCGCCTTGGCGTTCAGGCCTCCCAGGAGGCCAACGGTCCGGGTCCGCCGCTCGGCTTCGCGAATGAGCACGCACCCGAAGCTTTTCAAGCGCTTTGCCGACAACCCGCTTTCCGCTACAGCCACGGCGTTTGCGACAGGCCCCTGTCGCGCCTATCGGCGTCCGCGCCACAAATCGTATCTACACTCCAGCGGTCTCCAACCGGATTCATGCCATGTCGCAGCCTTCCGCCTTGCCGCAGTCCGTAGCCACAGGATCACAAAACCCGGGTCAGGGCGCAATGCTGGTGCTCGGCTCGGCCGTCGTCTGGAGCTTCGGCGGCACGCTGGCGCGGTTCCTTGCGCTCGAGGACGGCTGGACCATCGTCTTCTGGCGGTCGCTGTTTGCCGCACTGTTTCTCACCGGCTTCATGCTTTTGCGCGATGGCCCGCGCGGCACGGCGACACTCTTCCGCAACATGGGCCTGCCCGGCATCGCCGTCGGTCTCTGCTTTGCCGTCGCCTCGACCTCGTTCATCCTGGCGCTCGCCTACACCACCGTCGCCAATGTCGTGTTGATCCAGGCCGGCGTGCCGCTGATCGCCGCGCTCATCGGCTGGCTCGTCTTCCGTGAGCGTATTTCGCGCCTGACATGGCTCGCCATCGCAGCCGTGATCGGCGGTGTCGCCATCATGGTGTCGGATTCGATGAGCGGCGCCGTCTCGCCGATCGGCGATGCGCTTGCCATGCTCATCGCCTTCGTCTTTGCGCTCGCCACCGTGATTACCCGCCGCTACGCCCATGTCCGCATGACGCCGGCCGCCTGCTTCGGCACCATTGTCGCCGGCACCGTCGCGGCGGTCATGTCCTCCAGCCTCGCTGTCACCACATCAGAACTCGGCATCCTCGTGACCTTCGGCGCGCTCAATTTCGGCTTGGGGCTAGCACTGTTCGTCACCGGCGCACGGCTCATCCCGTCCGCGCTCGCCGCCCTTCTCGGAACGGCTGAAACCGTTCTTGCGCCACTCTGGGTCGCCTTGATCCACGGCGAGATCCCGAGCTTGAATACCATACTCGGCGGCATCGTCGTGCTCACCGCCCTCCTCTCCTATCTCAGCGTCGAATTATGGCGCCAGCGACGCGCGCTCGGCTGAGCCGGCGTTGCACAAGTCGCAACTTTCCTTGACTTGACGGCGCAAAACCGCGAAGTCGTGGGCGAGACCAAGGACAGGACGCCATGACAGACATCAAGCCGCAGGACGACAAGCCCCTCTTCGGGCGGCCGTGGATATTCATTCGCGGCGTGCCGTCGATGAAGTTCCTGCCGCCGGAAGGCCCGCTGGAGATCGCCTTTGCGGGCCGCTCCAATGTCGGCAAGTCGTCGCTGATCAATGCGCTGGTGGGGCAGAAAGGTCTCGCCCGCACCTCCAACACTCCGGGCCGCACCCAGGAGCTCAACTATTTCGTACCCGACGGCTATTCCGGCGAAGCCGGCGACCTGCCGCCGATGGCGCTCGTCGACATGCCCGGCTACGGCTATGCGCAGGCGCCGAAGGAACATGTCGATGCCTGGACCAAGCTGGTCTTCGACTATCTGCGCGGCCGCTCGACGCTGAAGCGCGTCTATGTGCTGATCGACAGCCGCCACGGCATCAAGAAGAACGACGAGGACGTGCTCTCCCTGCTCGACAAGGCGGCGGTGTCCTACCAGATCGTGCTGACCAAGACCGACAAGATCAAGGAGCCGGCGGTTCCGAAGCTGATTGCCGAAACGCTGGAAAAGATCAGGAAAAGGCCGGCCGCCTTCCCGGAAGTCCTCTCCACCTCCTCGGACAAGGGCAACGGCCTCGAAGAACTGCGTGGCGCCATCCGCACCGCAATCGCTAGCTGACCGGCCTGCCCCACTACCCCGGCAGCATAGATGCACTATCTCCCAGCGCGAGGTCGCCTTGCGGCAGCCTCCGAGACGTCAAGCGTGGAGGGAGAAGCAAAATGTCTGATCTGATTGTCATCGGCTTCGACAACACCGAGGAAGCCGACAGGGTGCTTCTGAAGCTGAACCTGCTGAAAAAGGAATATCTCGTCGATCTTGAGGACGCCGTCGTCGTCGTGCGTGACGAGGCCGGCAAGGTTCACCTGAAGCAGAGCGTCAATCTGGCCGCCATCGGCGCGACATCCGGTCTCCTGAGTGGCGCGCTGTGGGGCGGGCTCGTCGGCCTGCTGTTCCTCAATCCGCTCGCCGGGTTTGCCCTCGGCGGCGCGATTGGCGCCGGCACCGGTGCTCTTTCGGGCTCCCTTGCCGATTACGGAATCGATGACGACTTCATCAAATCCTTGGGCGCGAACATTCCGAACAATTCTTCGGCGCTCTTCGTGCTCGTGCGCAAGGTACAGCCCGAAAAGGTGATGGCGGAGCTATCCGGCCTGCGTGGCAGGGTGATCAAGACATCGCTTTCGCCGGAACAGGAGACGAAGCTTCAGGAAGCGCTCTCGGGGACGCAGCCGGAATCGCCGACACCGGGAACCTTTTAATGGACGGCGGGCCACGGCGCGGTGCCAAAAGTGGTCATTGATCGGCGTCTGATCGACGGGTAAGGACGTTTGCGTCCCTCCCGCCGACAGGCTCTTCATGCTGCTCTTGAAACTCACCCTCGTTCCCGCCTTTCTGCTCGCCGTTTCACTGGCAGGCAAAAAATGGGGGCCTGCAATCGCCGGGTGGCTTTCAGCACTTCCAGTGGTCGCCGGTCCGATCCTGTACCTGCTCGTACTGGAACACGGACCCCGCTTCGGCAGCGCGGCGGCGACCCTTTCCATCTATGCGATCGCGGCGTCCGAAGCCTTCAATGTCGCCTATGCATGGACCTGCCGCTCCAAGGGTTGGGTCGTCTCGGTGCTGGTCGCGCTCACCGTCTGGTGCGCCGTCGCCTTCGGCCTTTCGACGCTGCCGGTCTCGGCACCCCTTGCCCTCGTCTGCGCGCTGGCGGCGGTGCTGTTTTCGCAGACCTTCCTGCCGCGCAGCCGCTACGCAGCGACGGGCACAGCGTTGGGACGGAGCGATATCCTCACCCGGATGCTTGCGGGCGCGGCCCTGACCGTGGCGGTCACGTCGCTCTCCTCGGCTGCCGGTCCCGGCTGGAGCGGCCTTCTCGCCGTGTTCCCGCTGCTCGGCATCGTCCTGTCCGCCTCGTCCCATCGCGCGGCGGGGCCGGAATTCGTAATCGCGCTTTTGCGCGGCATGGTGCTCGGGCGCTTCGCCTTCGCCGCCTTTTGCCTGGTGCTGGTCGTGTGGCTGCCGCGGGGAGATGCCAACCTCGTCTTCGCCGGCGCCGCGGTCGTGTCGCTTGCAGTGCATGGGCTCAGCAAGAAGCTCGTGCATCGCAGTCGCGTCACCGCATCCCTGGCTGCCGAAAACGACTGATCGTGATGCGCCGGGCGCTCAAGCCGTCGCCGGCGTAAACGTCATCGCCATGCCGTTGATGCAGTGACGCATGCCGGTCGGCGGCGGGCCGTCGTCGAAGATATGCCCCATATGCCCGCCGCAGCGGCGGCAATGGCACTCGGTGCGCGTCATGAACAGCGACGTGTCCTCGCGCGTGCCGATGGCGTTCGGCAGCGCCTCCCAGAAACTCGGCCAGCCCGTGCCGCTGTCATATTTCGCTTCCGAGGAATAGACCGGCAGATCGCAGCCGGCGCAATGGAAGATGCCCTTGCGTTTCTCGGTATTGAGCGCGCTGGTAAACGGCCGCTCGGTGTCCTCGTGGCGCAGGATGCGGTACTGCTCGTCCGTCAGCATCGACTTCCATTCCGCATCGGTCTTCGTCACCTCGAATTTTTCGCCCGTTTCCGCAGCAACGCTGTCCTGCGTAAAGCCGCGAAAGGCGGCGGCGGCCAGGATGGCGGTGCCGGAAAGAAGAAAGAAGCCGCGGCGTGTCATGATCGTTCTCCCGTCTGCCGGGTGTGCCGGCAATGCTTTGCAGTGAACCTAATGTCCCCGGCTGCGGACGGCAAAACAAATGCCGATCAATCCCGCGTGAGGAAAGGTTTGAATACGGATGAAAAAGGCCACCGGAAAAGGCACCGGTGGCCTTGAGGCCGGAAGAGACTGAATCCCGGCCCGGAGCCGAAAATGCCGTCGAAGACGCATCCGGCTCCCAATGCCCAAATGATCAGCCCTTCGGCAGCAGCACCCTGTCGATCACGTGAATGACACCGTTCGACTGCTTGACGTCGGCAATGGTCACGGTCGCCACGCCGCCGGTTTCGTCGGTCAGCGTGATCTTGCCGCCGTCGGCCTTGGCCTTCAGCACGCAACCGCCAACGGTCTTGACGTCATGCGTACCGCCGTCGTCCATCACCATCTTGCTGATGGCATCGGACATCGCATTGGCTGACACCACATGGCAGGTCAACACCTTGGTCAGCATGTCCTTGCTTTCCGGCTTCAGGAGCGTGTCGACGGTGCCGGCAGGCAGCGCGTCGAAAGCCGAATTGACCGGAGCAAACACCGTGAACGGCCCGGCGCCCTGAAGCGTCTCGACCAGGCCGGCAGCCTTGACGGCCGCGACCAGCGTCGTGTGATCCTTCGAATTCACCGCATTTTCGATGATATTCTTGCTGTCGTACATCGGCGCACCACCGACCGTCGGGTTTCCGGCATGGGCGGCAAAGGTGCCGGCGGCCACTATCGAAGCAACGGTCACCGTGCGCAGCATGGACTTGAACATGTCTATTCCTTCCTGTTGATCTCGCGGACCCGCCTTGCGGGTCTCTCCCAATTTTCTGGAGTTCATGTTCTCTGCGCAGAGGACAAAGCGAGTAACGGCAGGCTTTAGAAAAGAGTTTCAGAAAAATTCCGGAATTTCCAACAGACTGAAATAAAACGCTTTTTAAATTATCGGTAGCGAAAATGAAAAATGCTGCGCAGCGAGGGCGCAGCATTTGGTCAGTGATAACTGACATGCGATCAAACTGTCAGGGAAGACGCGTCTTGCCCGCGGCAACGACAGGTCCCGTTGCGCTGCCTGTCGGCGAGCCGCCGAACGGTTCGACGCTGACGGCGAGCGTGACGCCCTCGCCCACCTTCGCGCGCAGTTCCGGCGCGATGACGATCTCGCCTTCGCCCGTCTGCGGCAGGACGCCGAGCGACTTGGCCGGGTTGTCGCCCTCGATCAGCCAGACCTCCAGCGACTTGGCCTCCGCCTGCCGGGCAGCAACCGGCGTCACCGTCAGCGCCCCGGTACCGGCGTCATACTGCGCCAGAAGATTGATCGCCGCGCTGCCCTCGCCGGCCAGCTCGGCCACCAGCGGCCGCTTCTTCTCGCTCACCGGCTCCAGAATGCCGGACGCAAAGGTGGCAATCGTGACGAGACTGCCGACGGAGGCCAGCGTCAAAATCCGCCAGAAGGCCAGCGAGTTCCAGAATCCGCCGGTTGCGGCTGCTGGCTGTTCGGCAAAGATCCGCCGCTCGATGGCGGTGAAGACCTGCGGTGACGGCGGCAGCGGTTCATAACTCTCGTCGAAGGTGGAGAGATTGCTCTGCCAGTGCTTGACCATGGCCGCGAAGGCACGGTCGAGCACCATGCGGGCCTCGACCTTTCGGCGGTCGTCGGCAGAAAGAACACCAAGCACATATTCGCCCGCGATCACCTGGTCGCGACGGGAATCACCGCTTTCGGGGTCCTGTGTGGTCATCGCTCCATGCACTCTCTCAGTTTGAGAAGGCTGCGGCGCAGCCATGTTCGCATCGTGTTCAGCGGAACGCCGAAAAGACCGGCGAGTTCCTGGTAGCTCAGCCCTTCGACATAGGCTTTGCGCACCGCATCCGCGCGGTCTGCCTCAAGCTCGCCCATGCACTTGTCGATTTTGCGGCCCTCCGCCGCGTTGACGGCGGATTTTTCCGGATCGGGCGCAGAATCGGCCAGATCATAAGCCTCGTCAATCGCGTTTGCCACAGGCTTTCGCGCCCTCAACTGATCGATCGCATGATTGCGCGCGATTGCCGAGAGCCAGGACACCGGATTGGTCTCGCCGGCGGCGTAGCGGCCGGCGCGCTGCCAGATTTTTGATGTAGATTTCCTGCAGCGCCCCTTCCGCTTCGGCCCTGTCCCTCAAGATACGCACGCAAATGGCGAAAAGTTTCGGGCTGGTCTGCCTGTAGAGCGCCGAGAACGCCGCGCGGTCCCTCAGCGCAACCCGGCCGATCAGCGTGGAAATATCGTCACTGGCCATGAAAGCTTCCGGTCCTCGCCCCTGTGGCGGCGAAGATAGGGCAGAAAACCGGGGATAAAAAGGGAGACCCACAGATAAAGCCGGCCAGCCAAACCAATGTCACATTGGCTTTATCTTTCGTGCAGATCATTCCCTCGGCCGGAAACTTGCGCTAAACAGCACCCGGCTTTTTCCAGAGGTATTCCCATGTCCGCATCAGAGAGCGAAATCCAGGCCGATCTTCTCGCCAAGGCCCTGCCCTATATGCAGCGCTACGAGAACAAGACGATCGTCGTCAAATATGGCGGCCACGCCATGGGCAATCCCGAGCTCGGCAAGGCCTTTGCCGCGGATATCGCGCTGCTGAAGCAATCGGGCGTCAATCCGATCGTCGTCCACGGCGGCGGCCCGCAGATCGGTGCGATGCTCAGCAAGATGGGCATCGAATCGAAATTCGAAGGCGGCCTGCGCGTCACCGACGCCAAGACCGTCGAGATCGTCGAAATGGTGCTCGCCGGCTCGATCAACAAGGAAATCGTCGCGCTGATCAACCAGACCGGCGAATGGGCGATCGGCCTCTGCGGCAAGGATGGCAACATGGTCTTTGCCGAAAAGGCCAAGAAGACCATCAAGGACCCGGATTCCAACATCGAGCGCGTGCTCGACCTCGGCTTCGTCGGCGAGATCGTCGAAGTCGACCGCACCCTGCTCGACCTGCTCGCCCGCTCGGAGATGATCCCGGTCATCGCCCCGGTCGCTCCCGGCCGCGACGGCCATACCTACAACATCAACGCCGACACCTTTGCCGGCGCCATTGCCGGGTCGCTCAACGCCACCCGCCTGCTCTTCCTCACCGACGTTCCCGGCGTGCTCGACAAGAAGGGTGAACTGATCAAGGAACTCTCGGTGGCCGAAGCGCATGCGCTGATCAAGGACGGCACGATTTCGGGTGGCATGATCCCCAAGGTCGAGACCTGCATCGAAGCGCTTGCCCGAGGCGTCGAAGGCGTCGTCATCCTCAACGGCAAGACGGCGCATTCGGTGCTGCTGGAGATCTTCACGGAGCATGGTGCGGGAACGCTGATCGTTCCGTGAGGGTTGATGGTGCAACTTCGGCCCTACCGGAAACCTCTTCCATCTGACGCCGGGACGTCTTCGGCAGACGCAAACCCCTGCCGCCGTCATCCTCGCCCTTGTGGCGGGGATCCAGCGACCCGACGTCGTCGGGTCAAAAGACTCTTTAAGCCCAAGTCCTTGGGCTTGCTGGGTTCCTGTGACAAGCACAGGAATGACGGAACACGAAGCGATACGCAGCGTCAGCCTTGCTGATAAACCCTGCTCGCCTCACCCTTAAGCCACTCGATCATCGCCCGGTACGGGCCCGGCCCGTAGCTCAGACGGGCAACGCCCAATCCGGCAAGCGTGTGCACATCCGGCACGCCCGGCCGCATCATGATGTTGACCGGCAGCGCGACAGCCTCGCAGACGCGGCCGATCAGGTCCGGGTTCGACAGGCCCGGCACGAAGAAGCCGCTGGCGCCGGCCTCGGCATAGGCCGCCGCCCGCTCGATCGCCTCGTCCACCAACGGGGCGTGGCGGACGGGATCGGAGAGCTTCAGGAACAGATCGGTGCGCGCATTGATGAAGAAGGGCACGCCCTTCTGATCAGCCGTTGCCCGGATCGCCTTGATCCTTGCCGCCTGCGCCTCGAGCGTATGCAGCCCACTGCCGCCGACCACCTGGTCCTCGAAATTGATGCCGACGGCACCGACGTCGATCACCCGTCCGACATTCAATGCGACCTCGGCGGCATCCTCGGCATAGCCGCCTTCAAAGTCGATCGACACCGGCAGGTCGGTCGCCGCGACGATGGCGCGGGCGATATCGACGAGCTGCAGCAGCGGAATTTCCTGGCCGTCGCCATAACCGTTGGCGGCCGCCACCGACCAGCTTCCCGTCGCCAGCGCCTTGGCGCCGGATTCGGCCACGGCCTTGGCGGTGCCGGCATCCCAGATATTGTAGAGCACCACCGGATCACCCTTGCGGTGCAGCTCTGCGAACGCCTTTGCCTTCTCCACCTGGTTCATCGTTTTTCCTCCGAAAACAATCCCAGTGAACTTCATGCCGCAAAAGCCACTGCCTGCGCCAGAGGTGACCGCCAGATTTCGCGGGTCTGCTGGGTCAAACCACCAGCAGCATGACGACGCCGAGAACGATCAGCAGGCAGCCGATCACCTCCAGCCGGTTGATCCATTCGCGAAAGATGAAGACGGCGGAAGCGAAAGTGAACAGCATCTCCACCTGCGCCACCACCTTGACGATCGCCGCCTGCTGCAGCGTCATCGCCATGAACCAGCCGAAGGAGGCCGACGCACCGGCGAAGCCGACCAGCAGACCCGGCCGCCAGGCGGTGACCACGCGCCGCAACTCCTGCGGTTCGCGGATCACGATCCAGGCGAGCATCGTCACGGTCTGCAGCAAGATGACGAAGCCCAGCGTAAAGCTCGCCTGCACGACGAAATCCGGCGCGGGCAGGCTCGGCGCCAGCGCCAGCGAGGCGGAGCGGTAGGACACTGCCGACAGGCCGAAAAAGGTGCCGGACAACAGTCCGATACCGGCCGTGCGGGTAAAGACCGAGGTCACCAGCGATTTGACGCTGAGCGGCGTGCGCGCCACCGAAATGATCATCACGCCGATGACCGAGATTGCAATGGCGATCAGCGTGCCCTGGCTTGCCGCCTCGCCGAGGAAGATCAGCCCGAACAACGCCGCCTGCGCCGGCTCAGTGCGCGAATAGGCGGTTCCAACCGCAAAATTGCGGAAGGAAAACAGGTGCACCAGAAGGAAGGTTGCGGCGATCTGCGCAAATCCGCCGATCACTGCCCAGAGAAAGAACTGCCCGTCCGGAACAGGCAGCGGCCGGTCGAAGCCGCGCCAGAGAATCACAAGATAGGCGAACGCAAAGGGCAGGCCGTAACCGAAGCGCACAAAGGTCGCCCCGGTGGTGCCCATGACGCCCTTCAGGTGCTTCTGCATGGCGGAGCGGATGTTCTGCAGGAACGCCGCCGCGATGGTGATGAGGATCCAAGTTTGCATGTTATGCCGGCTATCATGCAGGGCAGGAGATTGCCAAGGACAGCGGGCGGCTAAATGCGCTTCAGGCGGAGTTTTCCTGTGCCGCCGGCGTGGGCGCGGCCTGTCTGAAGGTCAATGAGGGTACCTCGTCCTCGAATTTCTTCACCCGCTGGTCGTAGTCCGGCGAAACCGTACCGAGGACGCGGTCCCAGAAGGAGAAGTAGTTGCCGTAGTTGTACCGGAATCCCGAATGGTGCTGGTCATGGAAGGTCGTGCACAACAACGGCGACGGGTAACGCGCGGTCGATGAGGCGAGATACTCGAATCCGCAGTGGCCGAACATGCCGTTGAAATGCTCGAACAGTCTTTGTCCCACCAGAATGGCCGGCGGGAACGGGACGACGAAGACGATGACGGCCGAAAAACTCTGAAGCAGAAAATTGTCCAGAACATCCTCCGAATAGGTACTCCAGATCGTCGGAGCGACACTTTTATGATGAAGGGCGTGCAGCGGGTAGAGCCACTTGGTGTGCAGCAGCCGGTGCATGAAATAGAACCAGGTATCGTAGAGGAACATGACGAGGATAAACAGCGGCACCGCCGCCCACCAGTTGAAGGCCCAGGGCGCCGGTGCCCAGCCCTTTTGCTGGGCGTAGAGGCCGATGGTCACCGGCAGGCAGGCGCTAAACATCGAAGCCAGGCTCTGACGGATTTCCGCCTTGCGGCGTTTGCCGGAACCGCGCCCCTTCTGGATCTTCCGCTCCGGATTGCGATCGTTGAGCCAGGTCAGGCCGTAGCCGAGCGCGAAATAGGTCACGACCGTCGTGGCGTAGAATCCGAACAGAAATGCAAGGTAGAAGACTTCATCGGGCATCGGTATCAGCAGCTCCCGAACCAAAATCGCCCCAGCCGGAAACGTGCCACATCCTTTCCGCAATTCAAAGTGGAAATGCGAAACGGGCACATAAAGCCCATTTCCTAGCCACTGTTGCCATGCCATAAGGCCCCATGACCCAGCTCGATCGCCTGCCGACCAAAGCCGACTTCGCCCATGTCACCGACTGGGTGTTCGACCTCGACAACACGCTCTATCCGCACCACGTCAATCTGTTTTCGCAGATCGACCGCAACATGACCGCCTTCGTCGCCACGTTGCTGCGGCTGGATCCGGCCGCGGCCAAGACGCTGCAGAAGCAGTATTACCGCGATCACGGCACGACGCTGCAAGGCCTGATGATCCATCACGACATCGACCCCAATGATTTCCTCGAAAAGGCGCATGCGATCGACTATTCCGTCGTGCCGGCCGATCCCGCGCTCGGCGATGCAATCCGCGCACTGCCCGGTCGAAAGTTCATCTTTACCAATGGCAGCGTCAAGCATGCCGAGATGACGGCGCGGGCGCTCGGCATTCTCGATCATTTCGACGACATTTTCGACATCGTTGCCGCCGACTTCGTGCCGAAGCCGGCCGGCGACACCTATCACAAGTTCATGAGCCTGCACCGGGTCGACACGAACCATGCCGCCATGTTCGAGGACCTGCCGCGCAACCTCATCGTACCAAAGGCACTCGGCATGAAAACCGTGCTGCTCGTGCCGCGCAACTTCGAATACGAATTTGCCGAAGCCTGGGAAAAGACATCCGATGGCGACGCAGAGGTCGATTACGTCACCGAGGATCTGGCGGGGTTTCTTACGCGGCTTGTTTAAATAATCGATCGGTGAAATCGTTGCACCCGATCGCCGTCGGACCACCGGCTGCTGCGTCCTTTGCGGATCTGAACCCAGGAACACGACAGCATCGGGAATACCCCCCTCTGTCACTTCGTGACATCTCCCCCTCAAGGGGGGAGATCGGGAGCAGGAGGCCAGCCCCACACCAATCCCCCCCCTTGAGGGGGAGATGCCCGGCAGGGCAGAGGGGGGTGAGACGGCCGCTGTCGTGTGCTGCGGCATCTGAAAAGACGCACGGCGCTATAGATGCCGCCAATGAAGAGAACGAAACAAACGACTTACGCAGCCACCCTCCGGCCCGGTTTCCTGACACGCACATAAGTCCAGTCGAGCATCAGCATCACGACGAGCGAAACGCCGACCAGCGGGAACACTACCCCCCCGGCGATCAGCATCGCGATCAGGCCGCGAAACACGCGCCTGTCCGCCGGCAGCGGCGGCACGCCGAGCGAGCCTTTGGGCCGGCGCTTCCACCACATGACCCCGGCTGAAACCGCAAGCAGCACGATCAGCAGGCAGACGATCGTCAGCACGATCTGGTTGGCCAACCCGAATTCCTGGCCGAGATGGACGTTGATGCCCCATTCCAGCGCCTTGCCGAGCGGGCCGTAATCGGCATAGCTCATGTCGATCAGCGGCTTGCCCGTGTACTGGTCAAGATGCGCGACCCGCTGCTCGGCAAGGTCGTCCGGATAGACCGAGCCGGTATAGACACCATCCTTCGCCTGCGGAATGTTGACCGCATAGCCGCGATGCAGGCCGAGCTGATCGAAGACTGCCACCGCCCGGTCGAGGCCGATCGGCTCGGCCATTGCATGCGCGGCGGCGGACGGGGATTGCGGTATTTTCGCCTGCTCCAGCGACCACGACGTCTTGGCGACATGATCGAGATGCTCGCCCGACATCGGCACCGCAACGCGCACACCGGCCGGATAGCCGAAATTGCTGCCGTTCGCCCATTCGTTGACCTTTTCGCCCCAGACGCCGGACCAGGGCATGCCGGTGACGGCCAGAAACACGATGAAGAAGCCGGCAAGAATGCCGCTGACGGCGTGCGTGTCGCGCCAGAAGACCCGCCGTTTCGGCGTGCCGCGAATGCTCATCACGCCGCCCGTCTGGCTGCGCGGCCACCAGAGATAGATGCCGGTCGCGACCAACAGGATCGACCAGCCCGCCACGATCTCGATCAGCGAACGCGCGAAGGAACCGAAATATTTGAGGCTGTGCAGCGTGCGGATGGTCCACATGATCGTTCCGCGGTCCGGAAGCGATCCGAGCACCTTGCCGTCATAGGGGTTCACATAAACGGCGCGCTTGCCGGCATTCTCGGTGGTGACAGTGATTTCCGCCGAGGACGTGGGGCTTGGCGGATCGGTGAACTTCACCGCCGTGCCGGGAAACGCCGCAAGCGCTGCAGCAACCATCGCCGAGGGTTGAACTTTCGCCGCATTTTCGCTGACGGTGACTGTTTTCAGATCGGCGTGCACGATCGCGTCGATTTCGTCGCGGAAGAGATAGAGCGCGCCTGTCACCGCCAGGATGACGAGGAAGGGCAGGACCATGAGGCCGGCATAGAAATGCCAGCGCCAGACGGCGCGGTAGAGGTCGGATGCGGAATGCACGGCAGGGCCGGCATTCACGCGCCCGATAGTGATATCGGACATGAGATTTCTCCAGATGGGAAGATTTGGCCGCCGGCTGGCGGCCTTGAACGTTCACACGACGGAGAAGACTGGGGGCGCCCGCGCCTCGGCAACAAGGCCGATTGCAGGCGAAGGCGGCACGAGATGATCCGGGATGACCTCGACTGTCGTCCAGAGACCATCCGGCCGGACGACTGCGTCCGTCGCGACGGGGATCGCGGCGGCAAGAGCTTGCGATTGCTGGCAGAGCGTAGCGCAGGGGCATTGCGCATGCTTGCCGGGTCCGTCCGCCGGCTTCGAATGCGCCGCCGAACCGGCCGCATCGGTAAAGCAGAGAATGTTGAACGGATCGGCCAGCGCTGCAGCCATGCCGCCCTGGGCAAACCCGGCGGAGAGACCCTGCAGCAACAGGACAATCGCAAACAGCGCCGAAATGGCGCTGAACGAAATCCGGTCCCTGACGATCTGCCGCACGATATGCATGAAGGCTCGCATGCCACAGACGGTGGCCCGTGTCACTGCGACGAAATGTGAAATTCGCCGTGCGGGTGGCCGTCCGGTCCTACCGGACGCCGGATGCCATCGGCACCTTCTTGGGATCCATCGTCTGGTAGAACTTTGCGATGATCTCCCAGGCCTCGTCCGCCGTTTCGACAAACTGCAGGAGATCGACGTCATTCGGGGCGATCGTGCCGAACTCGGCCAGCGCCTCGAAATCGATGATCTTGCGCCAGAACTTCTCGCCGAACAGGATCAGCGGCACCAGCGCCAGGCGGCCGGTCTGCATCAGCGTGATCGTCTCGAACAGTTCGTCCAGCGTGCCGAAGCCGCCGGGAAACACCACGACCGCCTTGGCGCGCAGCAGGAAATGCATCTTGCGGATGGCGAAATAGTGGAAGTTGAAGGAAAGCTCCGGCGTCACGAAGCGGTTCGGCGCCTGCTCGTGCGGCAGCACGATGTTGAGGCCGATCGAAGGTGCGCCGATTTCGGCAGCGCCGCGGTTTCCCGCCTCCATCACGCCCGGCCCGCCGCCGGTGACGACGACATATTCGGTGTAGCCCGACTCCGCCGAATGCTGCGAACAAAGCTGCGAAAACTTTCGCGCCTCTTCATAGTAGATCGAGGCGGCCGTCAGGTTCTTGCGCTGCGTCTCGTTCCTCGCCGCCCAGGCGTCGCCGCCGGGTTCGGGAATGCGCGCGCCGCCGAACATCACGATCGTCGAATTGATCCCCCGCTCGGAGAGGATCATTTCGGGCTTCAGGAGCTCGAGCTGCAGCCTGACCGGGCGCAGTTCCTCGCGGGAGAGAAAATCGTCGTCCGTATAGGCGAGCCGGTAGGAGGGCGACATCGATTGCGGCGTCTGCGGAACGCCCGCTGCCCGCGCCCGCGCCTGGCGGCTGTCGACCAGCGGATCCCAGACCCCGTCCTTGCGCCGCAAATTCCGCTTCTTCATTCTTGCCATGTCAAACTTTCCTGACGCAAACCGGCAGCCTTTCATCGCTGCCGGATGCTCCTTCGAATATTCCGTGCGCTACGGCTCAAATCACCGCAGCATTCCGGTGACATACACCTTCATCCATCGCCGACCGCAACCGAAAAGGCTTCAATTTTTCGGGATCATGCTCTAGAGCATGTTCACGATAGACGCCGAAGTTTAAGGAATTCCGATGACGAACCATGATCTCGCTTCCCTGTCCCAGACCATCGACACGGCTTTCGACAATCGCGACAGCATCACCACCTCGACCCGGGGCGAAGTCCGCGACGCCGTCGAAGCCGCGCTCAACCTGCTCGATGGCGGCAAGGTGCGGGTGGCCGAACGCGGCGCGGACGGCAACTGGACCGTCAATCAGTGGCTGAAGAAAGCCGTGCTGCTCTCCTTCCGGCTGAGCCCGATGGCGATCATCAAGGGCGGTCCGGGCGAAGCTGCCTGGTGGGACAAGGTACCCTCCAAGTTCGACGGCTGGAGCGTCAACGAGTTTGAAAAAGCGGGTTTCCGCGCCGTACCGAACGCCATCGTCCGCCGCTCGGCCTATATCGCGCCGAATGCCATCCTGATGCCGTCGTTCGTCAATCTCGGCGCCTATGTCGGCGAAGGCACGATGGTCGATACCTGGGCGACGGTCGGCTCCTGCGCCCAGATCGGCAAACATGTGCATCTCTCCGGCGGCGTCGGCATCGGCGGCGTGCTGGAGCCGATGCAGGCCGGCCCGACCATCATCGAGGACAATTGCTTCATCGGCGCCCGCTCGGAAGTGGTCGAGGGCTGCATCGTGCGCGAGGGCTCGGTGCTCGGCATGGGCGTCTTCATCGGCAAGTCGACCAAGATCGTCGACCGCGCCACCGGCGACGTCACCTATGGCGAAGTGCCGCCCTATTCCGTCGTCGTCGCCGGCTCGATGCCCTCGGGCAATGCCACCATGGCCAATGGCCAGCCGGCACCGAACCTCTACTGCGCCGTCATCGTCAAGCGTGTCGACGAGAAGACCCGCTCCAAGACCGGCATCAACGAACTCCTGCGAGACTGATCGATGGCCACGGAGGGGCAGCAGACCATGCCATGGCTGTTCTTCAGCCCCTCCGGCCGCTTGCGCCGCCTGCCCTATTTCCTCGGCTGGCTGTTCTGGGTGGCGATCAGCGGCTTCGTGCTGACCCGCATGTTCGCCAATGAAGGAAACGACATCGCGCTGGCGCTCTGGACGCTGATACTGGTCGTCAGCGGCCTCGTCTCGACCGCGTCGATCGTCATGCTGACGATCAAGCGCCTGCACGATATCGGTTACCCCGGCCCGCTCGCCATCTGCCTGTTCATTCCGGTCCTGAGCCCTGTCGTCTTCATCGCGCTCTGTCTCTGGCCCGGCAAGCCCGAAGCCAATGAATACGGCCCCTGAACCGGCCGGCCTTATCGCAGCGGCATCTGGAAGGTGAAACAGGTCTCCTCCGGCGTGGAGGAGACCGAAAGCCTGGCATTGTGCGCCTTGGCGATTTCCGAAGCGATATAAAGCCCGAGACCCAGCCCCTCGAGATTGGCCTTGGCGGAAGCGCGCACGAAGGGCTTGAACAGGTCCTTGATCACCGCTTCGGGAATGGGCTCGCCGGCATTTGCGACCGTAAGCACGAAACGATTGCCCGCAATCGCCGAGCGCGCCCTGATGGGCGTCGCCGGGTCGCCATGCTTCAGGGCGTTGGCGATGAGATTGGACAGGAGCTGACCGATCCGGCCCTCGTCGCAGCGCACCAGCGCCTCGGTAAATTCCGCCTCGATCATCCGCCCGGGATTGGCCATTCGCAATTCCGCGACCACCTGCTCCATCACCGGCTTCAGCGGAACCCGGTCCGCCTGCTCGACGGGGATGCCGCCGCCGAGCCGGCCGCGGGCGAAATCGAGCACATTGTCGATGAGGCCCGACATGCGCGAAATGCTGGATTGCATCAACCCGAGCACCGCCTTGCCCTTCTCGTCCTCGACCGAACGCTGCAGCATGCGCGTGCCGGCATCGAGCGAAGCGAGCGGATTGCGCAGGTCATGACCGAGGACCGCGATGAACTGCTCGCGCAATTCACTGGCCTGCCGCTCCTGGTCGATGCGGTCATGGGTATCGAGATGAAAGGCGATCAGATCGGCGAAGAGCTGGAACATGCCGATGATTTCCGGCGTGTTCAGCCTGCGCGGCACCGTATCGATGGCGCAGAGCGTGCCGAAGAAGGAACCGTCCGCCAGCGTGATCGGCATGGAGATATAGCTCTGCAGGCCGTAGATCGCCGGCGTATGGTGACCGGCATACACGGGGTCGTCGGCGACGTTGTCGATGATCACGGCTTGCCGGTGTTCGCGGATCTCGTTGCAGATTGTCGTCTCGATCTTCAGTTCGCCGCCGGGCGCGAGCCCGAACGCGATCTCGTCGCGCACGCTGCAGGCGATCCACCGGTCTGCCGTCACCCGCGCCACCGCCGCAAAGCGCATGCCGGTCGTCTTGCAGACGACATCGAGGATGGTCGGCACGGCATGGATTTGCGCGATGGCGTCGACGGAAGCGATGGGATCGTTCAAAGCACGCCTTTCGATCGAATATTTCCCGATCTCCCTTATGTCGGTGCGGGACCGCCAGGATGCAAGCTTCTGCTTGAAAGACCCCGTGCGGTTCGACGGCATTCCGCGCGCTCTCAGCCTTGCCCTATGGGAGTTTCAAGGCTGAATCGGCAGGCGGCTCACGCCGCCGCCTGCTCGCCAAACCGCATCACCACCTCGAAACCGTCCTTCCGGCCGGTTGCCGGCGACAGGACGTCGAAGCGGACATTCATCTGCTGCAGCAGCCGCTCGGCGATCGACAGGCCGAGGCCGGAACCGGGAGAGCCGGTGTTGCCGCGGCCGAACCGCTTGCGGATGCTTTCGAGTTCACCCGGCGCGAGCGGTGCGGCGCCATTGACGATCCGCACGACGCCGCCCGTCTCGAGCCGGATATCCACCGGCTCCTCGGCCCGGCCGTGCAGCAGGGCGTTCTCGATCAGGTTGCGCAGGACGATGGCAAAGGCATCCTCGCTGTAGGAGCCTTGGAGCCTCGCCCCCTCCTGCCGCTCGAAACGCAGCCGTGACGAGCCCTGATCGCCGCGCTGGAAATCGGTCAGCACCAGTTCGAGGACACGGGCCAGATCGACATTCGTGCTGCCCGCGCCGATTCCCGCCTCGGCGCGAGCCAGTTGCAGCAGCTTCTCCGCCGTGTGGCCGAGATTGATGAGCGAGGTCTCGATCTGCTGGGCCCGCCGCTTTTTCGGCCCGTCGAGTTCGGCGATCAGCATCTGCGTCTGCGCCAGGGCGCCGGCGATCGGGGTGCGCAGTTCATGCGCGCTGTTTGCGGTGAATTCGCGTTCGGCATCGAAGGCCGCCTGCAGTCGGGTCAGGAGGTGGTTGACGGAGCGGGCGATCGGCTGCAGCTCGCGCGGCAGCATGCGCGATGACACCGGCGCCATGTTGCCGCCGTCCTTCTCCTCGATCGCCCTTCGCAGGTCATCGACCGGCGCCAGCGTCCGGCGCACGATCAGCCAGATCAGGCCGATGCTGGCGGGAATGAGCACCAGAACCGGCAGGAAAAGCGCCAAACCGCCTTCGGTGATCGCCTCGTTGCGGTTTGCCATTGCGTCCGCCACCTGCACGAAGACCGTGCCGTCGCCAGCGCTCGCGGTGTAGAACTGGTAGTCGTCGTTTTTCCAGAAACCATGCTTCAGCGGCGCTTCGAACGGTTCCATCGGCGCATCGTGCGAGCGGATCAGGACGCGGCCCTGCCTATCGCGGACCTGATAGACGAGATACTCGTCTCCCATATCCTCGCCCTGTCGCACCAGATGCTGCGGCGAGGACGGTCCCTGCCGGCGCTGAAGATCGTCCATGACCAGCGGCATCAGCCGCTCGGCCGTGTCCTGCAGCGAACCGTCGAAGAATTCGCCGAATTCGTCCTGCATGACGGAAATGCCGAGGCCGGCCGCAATCAGCCAGAAGGCCGTGGTTGCGCCCGTCAGCCAGAGGATCAGCCGTCGCGTCATGCTTTGCCGGCTTGGCCTTTGCTGCGTCACGCCGGTGCCCCGATCTTGTAACCGACGCCGCGCACCGTCACCACGTGATCCCGGCCGAGTTTCTTGCGCAGCCGGCTGACATAGACCTCGACGGTGTTGCTTTCGATCTCGGAGCCGAAGGCATAAAGCGCCTCCTCGATCTGCGCCTTGGAGATGATGGCGCCGGGCCGGGCAAGCAGCGTGTCGAGCACCGCCCATTCGCGGCCGGAAAGGCCAATCTCCTCGTCGCCGGCAAAGACACGCCGGTCGACCGGGCTGATCTTCACCTCGCCAACGTGGATCACCGGCGAAATATTGCCGCCATAGCGGCGGATGACCGCGAGCATGCGGGCGGAGAGCTCGCCGAGATCGAAGGGTTTGACGAGGTAATCGTCGGCGCCGCTGTTCAAGCCTTCGATCCGGTCGGAAATCTGGTCATGCGCCGTGAGGATGATGACGGGCGTTGCCGTACCCGCCGCCCGCAGCTCCCTCAACAAGGCAATGCCGCTGCCATCCGGCAGCCTGAGATCGAGAAGAATGAGCCCATAGGTAACGGTGCGCAGCGAGACGCGCGCATCCTCCAGCGTCTTCATCCAGTCGACGGCGTGATCGGCCGCCGCAACATGATCGCGAACGGCTTCCCCCAGAATGATGTTGTCCTCGACGAGCAGAACGCGCAAGCCGCTGGTCCTCGTTCCGATCAGCTGTACCCGCATCCTTATTCCCTCTTTGGCCTGCGCCGTCAAACGGCTTTGGCGGGCATGGCACGGCACCCGCTGCCCGTTTCCGGGCGCAGGTGCCTGCCGCCTCCAGCCCGCAGCCTCCACGCCGGACATCTGGGCCGGTTTTCTGACAGGAACCTGAATGCGCTTTGGCGGAGAACGAGGACGCTGTGATCGTCGACGTTCAGCCTGGTGTCAGGATTGACCGGCAGGCTGGCGGCGGACACTGGAGATTTCTGTTTGAAAGCGCGTCGAATTCACCTGGGGCTGGTCTACGTCGCCATTCTTGTCCTCATCATCGCGACGATCCCGCTCGCCCAATATACCGGACGGCAGCCGATGACCATCAACCACCAGCAATCGACAGCGCTCACGGTCCGTCTCAATCAAGGGATGTAGTTCAAGTCGCGGAGGGTGCGCCTGTCGTGGCCACTGCTGCGGTAGTGCAAGACCGGAGACAGTGCCTGCAAAATACCCCCCTCTGTCACTACATGACATCTCCCCCTCAAGGGGGAGATCGGGAGTAAAAGGCCAACGACACCCCAATCTCCCCTCGAGGGGGAGATGCCGGCAGGGCAGAGGGGGTATTTTGCAGGCACTGTCGCGTACGGTGGCACGCGGCAACGGAGCCTCTCCCCGGCCCCTTTGCACTTGGCCTGAAGGCATTCTATTATTTCGACAGCGTGGTCGGCCCCTCGGGGTGTATGAATGTCGGCACTGTCTTTTTCGAAAATTTCGGCACCGCTCAGCGGACTGCTCGCTGCGGTCGGGCTCGTGGCCGTGGCTGCGCTCACCACACCGGGCCTGACCGGACGAACCAGTTTCGCCTTGGAGCTGCTGCTCGCCGGCATCTGGGCCATCTACGTCCTGCAACTGATCGGGACGGTGATCATGCAGCGAACGCGCAACGTCCGCGACAGGATGCCTGCAATCACCGTCGATGCGCTCGCTGTGTTGGTCCCTCTCGCTGCGTTCCTGCTCGACGGCACGCGCGACCAGAGCCTCTACTGTGCGGTCTGGCTGCTAAAGCCGCTGCGCGATTCGACGTTCTTCCGGCTGATGGGGCGGGTTCTGACCAACGAGGCGCGCAACCTGATCGGCGTCACCTCGGTCTTCGGCATCCTTCTGTTCGGCGCGGCACTCGTAGCTTATATCCTCGAGCGCGACGTCCAGCCGGACAGGTTCGGCAGCATCCCCCAGGCCATGTGGTGGGCGGTGGTAACGCTGTCGACCACAGGCTATGGCGACGAAATTCCGCAAAGCTTTGCCGGCCGCGTTCTTGCCGGGGTGGTGATGATGTGCGGCATCGGCATCTTTGCGCTGTGGGCCGGCCTCCTCGCCACCGGTTTCTACGAAGAAGTTCGCCGGCAGGACTTCGTGCGCAATTGGCAGCTGGTTGCGGCCGTGCCGCTGTTCCAGAAGCTCGGCGCAGCCGCACTGGTCGAAGTCGTACGCGCGCTGAGGCCGCGCGTCGTGCCGGCCGGCACCGTCATCTGCAGAAAGGGCGACTCCGGCGACCGGATGTTCTTCATCGTCGAAGGCCGCGTCAGCGTCGCGACGCCGAATCCGGTGGAGCTTGGTTCCGGCAGCTTCTTCGGCGAGATGGCGCTGATCAGCGGCGCGCCCCGCTCGGCGACCGTCAGCGCCATAACGGAGGTCTCGCTGCTGTCGCTGTACTCGGTGGATTTCCAGATGCTGTCCAAAAGCAGCCCGGAGATCGCCGACATCATCCGCAAGACCGCGCTCGAGCGGCGCGGCGTGACCCCGGGCCCTCCCCCTGTGGGAGAGGAGACAAAATCAAAATCTTAGCCAAAGGCTAAGTGTCAGATTTTGTTGGTGAGGGGATCCGCTCGCCTCCCCGCAGTTTCCCCG
>UCMT01000093.1 GCA_900473795.1 Hyphomicrobiales bacterium
CCGGGTCATGTATGGATGCCCCCGTTCATGCAAGCGGTTCTTCGAGCGGTTTTGAACGTGTGATCGGGTGCGGTCATGTATCAGGCCTGTGATTGCGGCTCGAGTACACCGCTGGCCGGTATGGAGCTACGCGGATCTGGTGCAAAATCAGCTCTACGAGCTCGTAGCTCACTGACCCGGATGCATTTCCAGACCCACTCTCACCGATCTTTGTCCTTACCGTTCGCTGACCTCCTCACACGCCGACGATCCGTTCTCGCCGCAGCTTAGCGCTTTGCTATGCCGCAGCCAGACCGGAATCCCTGTAGTTCTCATTCTTCGTCATCATCGCCCAGATCGACCGAGCCATTTTGTTGGCGAGGGCGATTGCAGCGAGCATGCGTGGCTTGCGCGCCAACATCCGTGAAAGCCACGAGTTCTCGGGCGGAGCCTTGCGGCATGCCCAACGGATCACGGTCATCGCACCGATGATCAGAAGCCGCCGGATGTCGCGTTGACCCATCTTCGACGTTCGACCGAGCACCTGCTTTCCGCCGCTCGAATGCTGTTTTGGTACCAAGCCGAGCCAGGCAGCAAAATCTCGCCCCTTTCGGAATGTCGCCATGGTGGGAGCGAATGCCTCGACCGCCATTGCGGTAATCGGCCCCATACCGGGCATGGACATGAGGCGGGCCGTGCTCTGCGAACGCTTCGCCTCCGATCTGAGCGCCTTTTCTAACGACGCAATCCGAGAAGAGAGCGCGTCGATCTGGTCGAGATACAGCCGAGCGGTCTCCACGACGATAAGCTCGAGGCCTGTGTCGTGATCCTCAATAATCTCCGTCAGCAAGGCTAGATTCGCGATTCCCTGCGGTGCAATGACGCCATGCTCGGCCAGATGTGCTCGAAGGGCGTTGATGAGTTGCGTTCTCTGGCGAACGAACAGATCTCGCGTCCGGAAGAGCATGGAGCAAGCTTGTTGGCCCTGTGTCTTGGGCACCACGAACCGCATTGACGGTCGAGTAGCTGCTTCAACGATCGCCTCTGCGTCGGCTGCATCATTCTTCTGCCGTTTGACGAACGGCTTAACGTAAGCCGGCGGGATCAAGCGAACATCGTGGCCAAGCTTCCCTATCTCACGCGCCCAGTAATGCGCGGTGGCGCAGGCCTCCATCGCAACCGTGCAGTTGGGCAGTTCTGTAAAAAATGCAATGACTTGGCCACGAGACAATTTCCTGCGCAATACGACGGCGCCATCGCTTCCAGCGGCATGAACCTGAAACACTCGCTTTGCTAGGTCCAGGCCAACAATGCTAACTTCCCTCATGGATGCTCCCTCCTCTAAGTGACGTTCTGGCGAACATCACTCTGGCACATTGCGATGCCGTCGGGAGGGGGCATCCACTCCATCAGCTCT
>UCMT01000050.1 GCA_900473795.1 Hyphomicrobiales bacterium
CGGCAGGGCAGAGGGGGGGGGGAGGGCCACTGTCGTGGACTGTGTTGGCCTGCAAGCTCATGGGGTCAATTCCTTCCTCTGGCGTTGATAGTGCCGGCTCGCCTTCACGCGGTTGCCGCAGACGGTCATGTCGCACCAGGTGCGGCTGCGGTTGCGGCTGCGGTCGAGGAACAGCCATTGGCAATTGGGGCAGATTTTCAGGCGCTCCGGTTCACTGAAGGTGGCAAGCATCAGTGCCGAGCGCGCCGTGGCAGCGTCGAGCGGGGTGCGAGCTGCCTTGACGGGATGGCGCCGGATGACGGTGGATGCTGCGTCGAGCAGATCAGCGAGGTGCCCGGAGGAGGGATGCCCCAGTACCTCGGCGCGAAAATGCCGGTCGGTTGCTTCCCTGAGATCGAGAAACGCCGGCCGGTTTTCCGGCGCGACCGGCTGCAACGGCCCGAACAGGTCCTTGTCGGCGCAGAAACGCGTCGCGGCCGTGGCAAAGCCGTCGAGAGCCACGGGGTCGGCGTAACGGTCGATCCGGCGCTCGGCATCGAAGCGCAGCACGACCGAATTGGCGACATCGAAAGCGAGTGCGCCGCCGGAAAAACGATGTGGGGTCCAGGTAAACGTCACGCAACATCCTAACTGGTAAAACCGATTTTACTAGTTATAATGATTTACGCTGACGTTGTCATCAACCGGATTCTCCATGGCCTATTTTCTGCAGCAGCTTGCCAGTGCCCTGCCGATCGCCGCTCTCTATGCGCTGCTCGCCTTCGGCTATTCGATCTCCTTCTCGGTCACCAAAAGGGCCGACCTGACCTATGGCGCGCTGTTCGGCTTTGCCGGACAGATATTCCTCTTGTTTTCCGATTTCGCCTGGAACCGTCTCTGGCTCATCCTGCCGCTTGCGCTTGCGGTCGGCGCGATCGCCGCGCTGGTCTATGCGCTGGGCGCCGGTCTCGTCATCGGCCGCTCGGTCATGCGCCGGCTGGCGATGACCTCGGCCAACACGGTGGTCGTTGCCTCTCTCGGCGTGGCGATGGTGCTGATGGAACTGTCGCGGATCGCGGCGGAGACGCGCAGCCTGTGGCTGCCGCCGTTCCTCAACACACCGATCACGCTCTGGGCCGATCCGCAATTCCCGGTGACGCTGACGGTGATCCAGCTGCTGAACACGGCGCTGATGCTGGCGATGGTGGGGGCAGGCCACCTGTTTCTGACGCGCTCCGCCTGGGGTCGATCCTGGCGGGCGGTGTCGGACGATGCAGGTGCCGCGGCACTCTGCGGGGTCGACGGCAAGCGTGTCTTCGTCGCCGCCTACGGATTGTCGACGCTGCTGGCCGCCATCGCCGGCATTCTCGCCACGTCCTATTATGGCAACATGGATTTTGGCGCAGGCCTGGTATTCGGCGTCAAGGTGCTGTTCATCGCCGCGATCGGTGGCCAGACGGCGCCGCTGCTGGCCGCGGCGGGCGCAGCCGCAATGGGCCTCAGCGAAACGCTGTGGAGCGCCTATGGCCCGATGCTTTGGCGGGATTTTGCAATCTTCTCGTTCCTTGTGCTGCTTCTGGTCCTGACGAGAAGGGAGCAGTTCCAGCCCTAGAGCCTTTCCGGGTTAGATAGAAGCATTCTGCCGGAGCAGGTTTTCGTCAGGGCAGAGGCGATTGGCGAAGGGCATACCTCGCGGTACCTCCGAGCCGATCGCCTCTGATCCTGGCGGAAAGATGCCCGGCCCTTCGGGTTGGCTGAAACGGGCCGCCTGATCGACCGGCCGGCTTGGCCGTAGAGCTTGGCTACGACGCGCGCCGGCCGGTCGACCATCCGACTCCGTTTGAGCCAACAGAATGCTTCAATCTAACCCGGAAAGGCTCTAGTCAGCTTTTCGACCAGCGATCCCGGGCGCTGTCGTCCGCGTCCTTGGCGCTGACCCAGCCGCCGGAACTGCCATCGGCCGCATGTTCCTTCTTCCAGAAGGGCGCGGAGGTCTTCAGGAAATCCATGATGAAATTGGCGCCGTCGAAGGCCGCCTGCCGGTGCGGCGAGGCGGCGACGACGAGCACGATGTTTTCGCCCGGCAGGATTTTTCCATAGCGGTGGATGGCGGTTGCGGCCTGCAGCCCGAAGCGGGTAATTGCCTGTTTGCAGATGCGGGCGATCTCCGCTTCCGCCATGCCCGGATAGTGTTCGAGTTCAAGCGCGCTGAGCGAACCCGCCTCGTCGCGGCAGAGGCCGGAAAAGGTGACGATGGCGCCGATATCGTGGCGGCTGGCCGATAGTGCCCGCACCTCGGCGGCAAGGTCGAAATCGTCCCGCTGGACGCGAACCGTGACAGGCGCGCCAGACATCGGCCTCAGCCTCCGGTCATCGGTGGAAACAGCGCGATTTCCCGCGCGCCGGCGATCGGCTCGTGATGATCGACATGTTCCTGGTTGATGGCGACGCGGATGACATTCTCGTGCTCCAGCGCCGTCTCGTATTCCTCGCCCAGCGTCTTCAGGTATGCCAGCAGATCGCCAGCCGTGACGACACTGTCGGGAAGCTCGAGCGTTTCCTCGGCCTTGCCGATCCGCTCGCGCACCCAGGCGAAATAGACGAGATCAACGCGTGCCATCAGTCGACCATATGCCTGAGGCCGGCGCGGAAATAATCATAGCCGGTATAGAGCGTGATGGCCGCTGCGATCCACAGCAGCACGATGCCCATCTCCGTCGTGTAGGGCAGGATCTTGTCGCCGGCGGGACCGGCGAGCAGGAAAGCGATGGCGACCATCTGGATCGTCGTCTTCCACTTGGCGATGCGGGTCACCGGTACGCTCACCTTCAGGGCGGCGAGATATTCGCGTAAGCCCGAGACGAGGATCTCGCGGCACAGGATGATGATCGCAGCCCAGATCGACCAGCCGGCGATCGTGCCGTCGGCGGCGACGAGCAGCAGGACGGAGGCGACCAGCAGCTTGTCGGCGATCGGGTCGAGCATCTTGCCGATGTTGGAGGTCTGTTGCCAGATACGGGCGAGATAGCCGTCGAAGAAATCGGTGATCGAGGCGATCGCAAACAGCGCCAGCGCCGTCCAGCGGGCAAAGTCGGAACTCTGCAGTTTGCCTTCGATGAAAAAGCACAGAACGATCAGCGGAACAGCCAGAATGCGTCCATAGGTCAGGAGATTGGGGATGCTGTAGGTAGTCGGCGTGGAGGACATGGATTCGGGTTCTCTGCGAGTTCTTGGGCGACAGATGAACGGCTTTGTGACAGCCGCGTCAACCGTTCTTTGATAGATCATCCGCAATTGTGGCGGAATTCATCTGAACGGGCGGTGAACCGGATTGAGCGCAGGACACCTCCGGCGCGATGGGGTGTCCTGATGCGAATAATCGGGCCGCACTGATCGACTCGACCTGAGCCGCGTCCCAGAGACGCTATTTCGCACCATCCTCATGGAAGTGGTCATAGACGAGCCGCGCCACCGCTTCGGAAATACCTTCCACAGCGACGAGATCGTTGACGCCGGCGCGGGAAACCGCCTTGGCGGTGCCGAAATGCTGGAGGAGCGCACGCTTGCGCGTCGGCCCGATGCCGGCGATCTCGTCCAGCGGGTTCTTGACCATTTCCTTCTTGCGCCGCGCCCGGTGCGAGCCGATGGCGAAGCGATGCGCCTCGTCGCGCATGCGCTGGATGAAATAGAGCACGGGGTCGCGCGGCGGCAGCGTGAAGCCGTCGCGGCCGGGCGGAAAGAAGCGCTCGCGTCCGGCGTCGCGATCGACACCCTTGGCGACGCCGATGGCGGTGACGCAATCCTCGATGTCGAGTTCCCTCAGGATCGCCCGAACCGCCGTCATCTGGCCCTGGCCGCCGTCGATCAGGATCACGTCCGGCCAGGCCGGAAAGCCGGCATCCTCGACCGGTTCTACGCTGCGATCCGGCTTTCCCTCTTCCTTCAACAGCCGCGAGAACCGCCGGGTCATCACTTCCTTCATCATGCCGAAGTCGTCGCCGGGGGTGATGTCGGTCGATTTGATGTTGAACTTGCGGTACTGGCCTTTGACGAACCCTTCCGGTCCCGCCACCACCATGCCGCCGACGGCATTGGTGCCCATGATATGGGAGTTGTCGTAGATCTCGATGCGGCGCGGCGCGCGCTCGAGCTTGAAGGTTTCGGCAAACCCCTCGAGCAGGCGCGATTGCGACGCGGTTTCGGCGAGCTTGCGGCCATGCGCCTCGCGGGCATTGGCGACGGCGTGCTCGACCAGATCCTTCTTCTCGCCGCGCTGTGGCACGAGGATTAAAACCTTGTAGCCGGATTTCTCCGTCAGTGCTTCGCCCAGCAGTTCCTGTTCGGCCACCGGCTCGCAGAGCAGAATCTGCCGCGGACAGGGCTTGTCGTCGTAGAACTGGGCGAGGAAGGCGCTGAGCACCTCGGCTGCGGGCAGGGTGGGATCGGCCTTCGGGAAATAGGCGCGGTTGCCCCAGTTCTGGCCGGTGCGGAAGAAGAACACCTGGATGCAGGAAATGCCGCCTTCGTGATGGATGGCAAAGACGTCCGCTTCCTCGACACCGGAAGGGTTGATGCCCTGATGGCTCTGGACATGCGACAGCGCCGCCAGTCGGTCCCGGTAAAGCGCGGCCCGCTCGAAGTCGAGGTTCTCCGAGGCCTCGTTCATGGCGGCGGCGATGGTCGCCTTGACCGCCTGGCTCTTGCCGGAGAGGAAATCCCTGGCTTCGCTCACCAGTTCGCCGTAGTCGGCATCGCTGATCTCGCGGGTGCAGGGCGCGGCACAGCGCTTGATCTGGTGCAGCAGGCAGGGCCGGGTGCGGGTCTCGAAAACGCTGTCGGTACAGGTGCGCAACAGGAAGGCGCGCTGCAGCGAATTGATCGTCCGGCCGACGGCGCCGGCCGAGGCGAAGGGGCCGAAATAATCGCCCTTGCGGCTGCGGGCGCCGCGATGCTTGTAGAGCGCCGGCGCCCGGCTGTCGCCGGTCACCAGAATATAGGGAAAGGACTTGTCGTCGCGCAAAAGCACGTTGAAGCGCGGCCGCAAGCGCTTGATCAGGTTGGCTTCCAGCAGCAGCGCCTCGATCTCGGTGCGCGTCGTCACGAACTCCATATGCGCGGTCTCGCGCACCATCTTGGCGAGGCGGTTGGAATGGACGCGGCCCTGCGCGTAGTTGCCGACGCGCTTCTTCAGGCTGCGCGCCTTGCCGACATAGAGCACGTCGCCCGCCTCGTTGAACATGCGGTAGACGCCGGGGCTGTTGGGCAGGCGCTTGACGAAGGCCTGGATCAGTTCGGCGCCGCGCAGACCATCGGGGATCGCGCTGGTTTCCGCCCAATCGAGAATCGGCGCCGGCGCGGGGCTGTCTGGCACCTCAAGCAGGTCGTCTTCATCGCTGGCATTCTCGTCGTACAGAATACCGCCATCGGTGGGCACGCGCCCGGTCATTCCACAATCTCCAAAATGTCCGGCGTCTGCCAGGCCAGATGCTGGCCGCCGTCCAGCGCGATCATCTGCCCGGTCATCGAGGGCGTGTCGAACAGAAAGCGGATCGTGCGGCCGAATTCCCCAAGTTGCGGACCGGTCTTCAGGATGACCGCGTCGACCTGTCTCTGGAAGTCCGCCTGATTCTGCCGTTCGTTCGGCAGGGTCGGGCCGGGGCCGATGGCGTTGACCCGGATGTTGGGCGCCAGGGCCTGCGCCATCGTCTTGGTTGCCGTCAGCAGCGCCGACTTTGACAACATATAGGAATAAAATCGCGGATTTGGAGACCAGACCCGCTGGTCGACGATGTTGACGATCAGGCCCGAATTGGTCTGCGGCAGCTGTGCCGCAAAATCGCGCGCCAGCAGCGACGGCGCCTTCACATGCAGGGCGAAATGCCGGTCCCAGACCGTCTCGTCGAATTCCTGCAGACTGTCCTTCTTGAACAGCGAGGCATTGTTGACCAGGAGCCCGATCGGACCAAGCGCAGCGACGGCTTTTGCCATCAGGGAGGCGACGGCAGCGGTATCGGTGAGGTCCGCAACGATGGCCGCCGCCTTGCCGCCCTGAGCCCGAACCTGGCCCGCAAGCTCTTCAGCTTGCGCCAGCGAGGCATTGACATGAATGGCCACGGCAAAGCCGTGCGCCGCCAGGTCCTCGACGATCGCCTTGCCGATGCGCTTCGCACCACCGGTGACCAGGGCTGTTTTCAAAGGCATCCTCACGGGCGGTTCCTGCTCTGCGATTCGTAACTGTGCATGTCGCAAGGATATAGGAGGAGGGGACGGATTGCGAAACGGCACCCACCCATTCGTTTCGGAAAAATTAACGTGAAAGCGCTAAATTGAATTGTTTTCTATTGTTATAGTATATATTCGGATAATCTTATTTTGTGGTTAATAAATACCCTGTGGCTACACAGCAACATCGAATTTCAGCCACCCTCCCGCCACTAAAATTTCACAATTTGGCTCTTGTGAATCCGCATTTTGTCGGCAATTTCTCCGTCAACCGGGCGGGTTAATTGCAATTTGTCCGATGTATCAGTTTAGGACCGCGAGGGTCCGGAGCATCGGTTCGAAAGGAGACTTTAATGCGTACTCTCATCACCACCCTCATGGCATCTGCCGTATCCCTCATCGCCTTCTCCGCCGTTCAGGCGGCAGACGCGATCGACGAAGTTCCGGCTGCTCCGGCTGCCGAATACAGCGAGCCGGTCGCGAAGAACTGGTCGGGCGCCTATGTCGGTGGTACGGCCAACTGGGCCCGCGGCGAATATGACGCGACGGGCGGCCGCGGTGCCTCCGGCTTCGGCGGCGGTCTCTATGGCGGCTACAACATGCAGAGCGGCCAGATCGTCTACGGCGGTGAAGCCGATATCAACTACGGCGACAACGACACGCGCAACCCGGTCCGCAAGATGGAGCAGGGCGTCAACGGCTCGGTTCGTGCCCGCGTCGGCTACGACCTGAACCCGGTTCTCGTCTACGGTACGGCCGGTGTCGCTGCCTCCAGCGTCAAGGCAACGCAGGCCGGCGGTTCGGACAAGAACACGCTGCTCGGCTGGACGGCCGGTGCCGGTGCCGAAGCCTTGGTGACCGACAACGTCACCGCGCGCGTCGAATACCGCTACACCGACTACGGCTCGAAGGACTTCAACCTGCCGGGTGGCAACGTTTCGTCGGGTTACGACGAACACAGCGTTCGCGTCGGTATGGGCGTCAAGTTCTGATCCGAACATTCGTTGCATGACAAAAAGGCCGGAGCGATCCGGCCTTTTTGCGTTTCAACCCTCAAAAAGCGTCATCGCTTCATCTCGAAGGTCGGACAAACAATGCCGTCGATAGTCATCGGCGCACACGGTAGCATGCCGATCTTCGTGAGGACGCGTTGCGACGCGACGTTGTCCGGATGAGTGAAGGCGATGAAGCGATCCGAAAAATCCTCCTCGAAGAACCATCGGGCCAAAGCGCCCGCGATCACGGTCGCATAGCCGTTGCTCCAAGCTTCGCGGCATATTGAATAGCCAAGTTCATATTGACCACTCAGCAGCGAAAACCCCGCGCGGCCGACAAGCATATCGTCCGCGCGGCGCAGAAGCTTGTACTTGGTAATGCCGTCGCGCTTGCGCTCCTCGAACCAGTTCCGCAGGCGCTCTTCGGCCTTTTCCCGGCTCCAGGGTGCGGCGCCTGAGAGATATCGCGTCGTATCGATCGACGAATGGATCAGGCCCGCGTCGTCCTCGTCCCACATGACAAGCGTCAAACGTGGCGTTTCCAGAACGACTTCAGTCATGGCAGATCCAAGTTGCCCAACACCGCACCCCCGTAAATGCGAGAAGGCTCAAGCCTTGAACTGGGCATAGTCCGGGAAGAATTTCTCGAATTTCTGCGGCCAGTTCTTGAGCTTCGGGCGGCCCTTCTGCCATTCGCCGGCAAAGCGCAGTTCGATATAGCGCAGCATCGCGGCAAGCGCGAAATGGCCGGCATGGAGCTTGGCGCCGGTCTTCGGCAGGTTGGCGTTGAGGTAGTCGAGGCCGCGCACGACCTTTTCCCACTGCTTGTCGATCCAGGGCTGGTGGACCTTTTCCGGCGGATGGAAGCGCTTTTCGTAGACGATGGCGAGCAGGCTGTCGCAGATGCCATCGCACAGCGCCTCCAGCATTTCCACCTCGGTGCGCTTTTCGGCATTGCGCGGATAGAGCTTGCCCTTGGTCTCGCGGTCGATGAAATGCATGATTGCCCGGCTGTCGTAGATCGACTTTCCATCGGGGGTGATCAGCGTCGGGATCTTGCCGAGCGGGTTGTTGGAGATCAGCTCGGGCGGGTTGGCATTCGTGTCGGTCAGCACGCTGTCGGCTTTGATGCCGGCGTAGCGCGCGCCCATGCGCACCTTGTTGGAATAGGGGGAGGCGGGGGAGTAGAGAATTTTCATCGTGTTCTTTCTTTTGTTCAGGGAATTGCGGGCAGGCTGAGGTTTTTCATCTTGCAGCCGGCGCGATCGATGGCGTTGCAGGCACGAAAACTGAGATCCTTGTTGAAGCAGATGCGCACCTCGTCGACGCGCCCGGCGGCGCAGGTGACCGCGAGCGCGTCATTGCGCAGGCCGGGATTGGCGGCGGTCAGCGATGTTTCAATCTCGGCGGTGGTTGTTCGCCGGCGCGTTTCCACCGATTGCAGCGCCGACGGTATCGTCACCTTCTCGCGGGCGGCGCGCAGAACGGTGAAATAGTCTTTCTGGCCGAGCCCCGAGCAGGACCCATGCTTGCGCCATTCATGGCCGATCAGCCCCATCGACGGCATAATGTCGAACAAGGTGCGTCCCAGCGCCTCCGGCACCCGGTCGGATTCGCGCGTCCGGCAGAATTCCGGATAACCCTGTTCGTTCTGCGGCCAGAGCCCGTGAACGATGAAGCCGTGATCGTTTTCCGCCGCGCATTGCTGCGACCGGCCGGAAGGGTCGTTTTCAAGGCACCAGCTCGGCGACCAGGAGAGCGACAGCACATAGAAGTCAAATCCGCTGCCGAGCGGGATGGGTTGGGCTTTGGCCTGAGCAGTGGCGATGGGAGTGGTTACGGCGGGCGTGCCAGTTGCCACCGCTTCCTTCTGCTGTTCGCTTTCTCCGCTGCAGGCCGAAAGCAGAAGCGCGGCGAAGAGCGGCAGGAGGCGGCGCCGGAAATCCGTCACACGGCTTACCGCAGAGAGGCGCACTGCGCGCCGTAGACATACCAGGGATCAAGGCCGCCGACGCAGAACTCGATATTGGAGCCGATGCCGGCAAAACCCCAGCCGCGCTCGATCAGGTACCAGAGCGCGCGCGTCTCGCCATCGGTGGTGACGGCGGTGGCGCGGCAATATTCGCGCTCGACCAGATGGGTTTCGTCGCGTGGTTCGAGCCGGTTCAGATGCATGTCGCGGATTTCGGCAATGGCGATGTCCGTCTTCAGATAGTGGTGAGCGCGATAACCGAAATCGGAGGTGATGAAACCGAGAATTGCCCTGCTTCGGCAGGCGCCTTCGCTGTAGCTCACGCCGCTCAGCGGGTCGCTTGCCGCGGCCGGGATTGCGCCGGGCAGAAGAAGTGCCAGGGAGAAAAGGAGGCTTGCAGCGCGCGTTCTGGTCATGGTCGTCTCCCGAAAAGTCCTTCCGAGATTGCGTCTCCGGGGGCTGGCCGTCAAGTCACGTTCAATCCCGCTCCGGCACTTCCTCGCCGCGCAGCCAGAAGGCGCGGGCGGAGGCGTGCCGGTCCTGCTTCAGCCGGTCCTTGAGGAACGGCAGGAGGACATCGAGCTCATCCTTCAGCGTATAGGGCGGGTTGACGATGATCAGTCCGGAGCCGGAAAGACCGGTCGTGTCGCGATCGCTGCGCACCGACAGTTCGGCGCAAAGCATCTTGGGGATTTCCAGCGCTTTCAGCGCCGCGTGAAAGGCGGCAATCGGCGCACCCTGTTTCAGCGGATACCACAGGCAGAAGGTGCCGCCGGAGAACCGGCGCCAGGCCTTGGCGAGACCATCCGCCAGTCGCTCGAACTCGCCGGCCACCTCGAAAGGCGGATCGACCAGCACCAGCCCGCGCTTTTCCTTCGGCGGCAGATGGGCACCGAGCGCCAGCCAGCCGTCGAGCTGGGTGATGCGGCTCTGGAAATCGCCGTCGAACAGCCGGTGCAGCGTTTCGTAGTCATCGGGATGCAGTTCCATCGCCGACAGCCGGTCCTGGGGCCGCATCAGCATGCGGGTGAGTTTCGGCGAGCCGGGATAGAGCTTGATGCCGCCGTCCGGATTGAGGTCGCGCACGGCCGTCAGATAGGGTTGAAGCAGGGGCTTTGCCTTCGCCGGGATATCCGCGTCGAGAATGCTGCCGATGCCGTCCTGCCATTCGCCGGTTTTCTGCGCTTCCTCGCTCGACAGGTCATAAAGGCCGATGCCCGCATGGGTGTCGAGCACACGGAAAGCCTTGTCCTTCTGCGTCATGTAGACGATCAGCCGGGCGAGCACGGCGTGCTTCAGGACGTCGGCGAAATTGCCTGCGTGGTAGATGTGACGGTAATTCATTCGCGTCCCTGATCGTGCCGATGAAATGTTGGAATGCATGGCGGTTGGGACTTTGAGACCCTTCCGCGATGCCATATAGAAAAGCCATGAACGTTGCGACCCCCATCAAGCCAGAAAAAGCCACCGCTCATTCGGTCTGTCCGCATGACTGTCCCTCCGCCTGCGCGCTCGAAATCGATCTGACGCAGGAGGGACGGATCGGTCGGGTTCGCGGCGCGAGCGCCAACACCTATACGGCCGGTGTCATCTGCGCCAAGGTCGCGCGTTATTCCGAGCGCATCTACCATCCGGGCCGCCTGATGGTGCCGCAGCGGCGCAAGGGCGCAAAGGGCGAGGGACGCTGGCAGGACGTCAGCTGGGACGACGCGCTCGACGAAATCGCCGATGCGTTCGTCAAGGCCGAACAGCAATACGGCTCCGAGGCTGTCTGGCCCTATTTCTACGCCGGCACGATGGGCCAGGTTCAGCGCGATTCGATCGAGCGCCTGCGCCATGCCAAGCGCTATTCCGGCTTCTTCGGCTCGATCTGCACCAATCTCGCCTGGACCGGCCTGACCATGGCCACGGGTTCGCTCAGGGGCCCCGATCCGCGCGAGATGGCGAAATCCGACTGCGTGGTCATCTGGGGCACCAATGCGGTGTCGACGCAGGTCAATGTGATGACCCACGCTATCAAGGCGCGCAAGGAGCGTGGCGCCAGGATCGTCGTCATCGACATCTACGACAATCCGACGATCAAGCAGGCCGATATGGCGCTGGTGCTGAAGCCCGGCACCGATGCAGCACTCGCCTGCGCCATCATGCACATCGCCTTCCGCGACGGCTATGCGGACCGGGCCTATCTGGCAGACTATGCCGACGATCCGGCCGGACTTGAACATCATCTGAAGACCAGAACGCCGGAATGGGCGTCCGCCATCACCGGCCTGCCGGTGGAGGAGATCGAGGCCTTCGGCAAGCTCGTCGGCACGACGCAGAAAACCTATTTCCGCCTCGGCTACGGCTTTACCCGCCAGCGCAACGGCGCCGTCGCCATCCACGCGGCCACCTCGGTGGCGACCGTGCTCGGTTCCTGGAAGCACGAGGGCGGCGGTGCGTTCCACTCCAACAACGATGTCTTCAGGTTCGACAAGCGCGAACTGATGGGCTCGGCGATGCTCGACCCGGATATCCGGATGCTCGACCAGTCGCAGATCGGCCGCGTCTTGACCGGTGATGCCGAGGCACTGCGCCATCGCGGGCCGGTGACGGCGCTGCTGATCCAGAACACCAATCCCGTTAACGTCGCCCCCGAGCAGCGGCTGGTGAAGCGCGGCTTCCTGCGCGACGACTTGTTCGTCGCCGTGCACGAGCAGTTCATGACCGATACGGCGAAACTTGCCGATATCGTCCTGCCGGCCACGATGTTCCTCGAGCATGACGATCTCTATCGCGGCGGCGGCCATCAGCATATCCTGCTCGGCCCCAAGGTGGTCGAGCCACCACCGACGGTGCGCACCAATCTCTTCGTCATCGAGGAACTGGCCAAGCGCCTCGGCGTTGCCGACAGGCCCGGCTTTGGCCTCAGCGAGCGCGCACATATCGACCATATCCTGGTGAACTACGGCATCGGATATGAGGGCCTGAAACGCGACAAATGGCTGGATGTCCAGCCGGATTTCGAGACGGCGCATTTCATCAAGGGTTTCGGCCATCCCGACGGCAAATTCCGCTTCAAGGCCGACTGGACCGGAACGCCGGCGCCGAACCGGCCGCCGAAGGCGCTGGGGCTCTTCGGCCCGCATGCGAAACTGCCGGTATTTCCCGATCATGTCGACCTGATCGAGGTTGCGGACGAGCAGCATCCGTTCCGGCTGGCTACGTCGCCGGCGCGCTCCTTCCTGAACTCGACCTTTGCCGAGACGCCGTCTTCGATCCAGAAGGAAGGCCGCCCCGAAGCCATGATCCACGCGGACGATGCGGCGGCACTGGGCATTGCCGCCGGCGATATCGTCCGGATCGGCAACGAGCGCGGCGAAATCCGCCTGCATGCCAGGCTCGGCGGCGGCGCGCGGCGTGGCGTGGTGATCGCCGAGGGGCTCTGGCCGAACGATGCGCATCTGGACGGGGAGGGCATCAACGTGCTCACCGGCGCCGACGCGGCAGCGCCCTACGGCGGCGCCGCCTTCCACGACAATCACGTATGGCTGCGCAAGGATTGACTGCGAATGACGAAATTCCGCGATGCGAAGATCGAAATCCTGAAAGACGAGACGCTTTCGAAAAACTGGTACCACCTGCGCAACGTCACCTTCGACTACACCGGCTCCAACGGCGTCACCAAGAAGCTGAAGCGCGAGGTTTACGACCGCGGCAACGGCGCGACGATCCTGCTCTACGATCCGAAGCGCGACAGCGTCGTCCTGGTGCGCCAATTCCGCATGCCGGCACATCTGAACGGCCATTCGGGCTGGCTGCTGGAAATGCCGGCCGGGCTGCTTGACGGCGATCATCCGGTCGAGGCGATCAAGCGCGAGGCGATGGAGGAGACCGGCTATCTGGTGCAGGACGTGCGGCCGCTCTTCCAGGCTTTCATGTCGCCCGGTGCCGTGACCGAGACGATCCATTTCTTCGCCGCGATCATCGACGTGACCTTGCGCGCCGAAGACGGCGGCGGCGCGGCGCACGAGGACGAAGACATCGAGGTCCTGGAGGTCCCGCTCGAGGATGCCATGGCGATGATCGACAGCGGCGAGATCTGCGACGGCAAGACCATCATGCTCTTGCAATGGGCGATGTTGAACAGGGAAAAGCTGGCTAGAGCTTAGCTTGCTAGCCAGTGCTTCACATCGCAAAAAGCGGGATGGCTTCGGATATGGCCGCCTGTTGCAACTTCCTATCCAATGTTGCCAAGGGTGCACCCTCGGTTAAAGCCAGCGCAAGATAGGCAGCGTCATAAGCCGAAAGCTGATGCTTGCGGGCAAGCCTGACAACGAGGGCGTCGTCACCGCCGCCGGCTATCCTTATCGGAAGTTGCTGCAGGCGAATGAGTGCCGTCAGAACATCGTCACCTGCTATGCGTTTTCGTCTTTCCGCAATCAGCAGGATACTGCGGATTTCGTGCAGGAGAAGATCGGGTGCCGCTGCCTCATCACGGATCAGCCGGTCCATGGCGGCCTCGGCAATGTCATGCTCTTCGTCAGGCAGCAGCCATACCGCTGCGATCGACGCATCAACGATGAAGGCAGCCACTATTTGCGACCTTCATCGCGCCATTCGAGAATTTCTTCCACTGAAACGGGTTTGCGAGCCGAGCGTTCTCTGCGCATAAGCCGCACCAGATTTGCGCGCTGTTCCTGATCGTTGATCGGCACCAAGCGCGCCACAGGGGCATCACCCCGCGCGATGATAATTTCCTCGCCGGCTTCGACGCTGACAAGAAGCTCGGATAAATGGGTCTTTGCTTCGGCGACTTTTACCGTTCTCGTCATGCCCATCCAACTCCGTTGGAAATCTTATGGGTATCAAGGTAGGAGCGAACATCAACATGGTCAAGTGGTTGACCATGTACGCACGTCAGCCGACGCAATATCTCCAAGATATGCGTTTTGCGCTAACTCTGCGCAATCGCAGCCTTCGGATTCTTGTCGACCGCTTTTCCATCCTCCATCCACACCTTGCCCTCGGCAATGAGACGCAGCGCCGCGGGATAAGTCCGATGCTCTTCCACCAGCACCCGCGCTGCAAGGGCCTCCGCCGTATCGCCGGGAAGCACTGGTACCTTGGCTTGCAGGATGACCGGCCCCTCGTCCATGCCTTCGGTGACGAAATGCACGGTGCAGCCGGCTTCCGTCATGCCCGCATCGATGGCGCGCTGATGGGTGTGAAGACCCGGAAAGAGCGGCAAAAGGGAGGGGTGGATATTGATGATCCGCCCCTCGTAGCGGTTGATGAAGGCCGCACTCAGGAGCCGCATGTAACCGGCGAGGCAGATGATGTCGGGCGAAAGGCTTTCAAGTGCTGACAGGATCGCCGCTTCATGCGCGTCCTTGCTGGCATAATCCTTGCGGACGAAGGAAAAGGCGGGAATGCCGAGCGCCGCTGCCTTGGCCAGCCCGCCGGCATCGGCCTTGTCGGAAATCACCGCGACGATTTCAGCCGGAAAATCCGGCTCCGAGGCAGCTTTCGCCAGCGCCAGCATGTTGGAGCCGCCGCCGGAAATGAACACAACGACCCGTTTGCGGATCGCCTTCAGCGTCTCCGTCATAGGGCGAGCGTGCCCTTGTAGATCGTGCCGGCGGCACCTTCCTCGCGGGCGACCATGTGGCCGAGCGCAAAGACGGTCTCGCCTTCAGCTTTCAGAACCGAAGCCACCTTTTCGGCATCTTCCGCCGCGACGACGACGATCATGCCGACGCCGCAGTTGAAGGTGCGCAGCATCTCGTTGGCGGCAACGCCACCGGTCTTGGCGAGCCAGGAGAAGACGGCCGGCGGCTTTATGGCGGAAAGATCGATCTCGGCGGCGAGGTGCTTGGGCAGTACGCGCGGAATGTTTTCCGGAAAGCCGCCGCCGGTGATGTGGGCAAGCGCCTTCAGCGCGCCGGTCTCGCGGATGGCCTTCAACAGCGGCTTCACATAGATGCGCGTTGGCGTCATCAGCACGTCGGCCAAAGTGGCGGGCGCCGTGCCGTCGCCGAAGGGAGCGGGCGCGTCCCAGGCGAGGCCCGAGAGCGAAACGATCTTGCGCACCAGTGAATAGCCGTTCGAATGCACGCCGGAGGAGGCGAGACCAAGGATGACGTCGCCCTCGGCGATATCGCCCGCCGGAAGCAGTTGCCCGCGTTCGGCCGCACCGACGGCGAAGCCTGCGAGATCGTAGTCGCCGCCCGAATACATGCCCGGCATTTCGGCCGTCTCGCCGCCGATCAGTGCGCAGCCCGCCTCGCGGCAGCCCGCGGCGATGCCTCCGACGATCGATGCACCCTGGTCGGGATCGAGCTTGCCGGTAGCGAAGTAGTCGAGGAAGAACAAGGGTTCGGCACCCTGCACGACGAGATCGTTGACGCACATGGCAACGAGGTCGATGCCGACGGTGTCGTGCTTATTGGCATCGATGGCAATCTTCAGCTTGGTGCCGACGCCGTCATTGGCGGCAACCAGAACCGGGTCGGTGAAGCCGGCGGCCTTCAGGTCGAACAGGCCGCCGAAGCCGCCGATTTCGCCGTCGGCGCCGGGACGCCGGGTCGAGCGCACATGCGGCTTGATCTTTTCCACCAAAAGGTTTCCGGCGTCGATGTCCACACCCGCATCGCTGTAGGTCAGACCGTTCTTTCCTGGCTCGCTCATGGCTTGATCTCCGCCGGCTCGTCGTTTTGGCACTGCGATTGGCATGATGACTTGGGAAGTGCAAGCATATTGCCCTTGATATTCCGCTTTTTCACCGTTTTGCCCGGTTGTTGTGGCCGTTTGCAGCCATAGGCTTGACCGCAGTTGGTGGCACATCCTATCTCCAAAGGCAGGAGCGCATTATGCGGCTCGGGCACGGGGCATCGGAATAGCGGCATGGTCAACAAACTGAGCAGCAGCGGGCTGAAGCGCCAGGCCATCTTCTGGGTGCTGTCTCTCGCCGCCTTCATTGCGTTCCTGATGGTGTTCTCGACCATTCTCCTGCCGTTCATCGCCGGCATGGCGCTTGCCTATTTTCTCGATCCGGTGGCCGACCGGCTGGAAAAGCTGGGTTTGAGTCGCCTGATGGCGACGATCGTCATTCTCATCAGCTTCATCGTCGTCTTCGCCCTTTCGCTCGTCGTCATCATTCCGATCGTCTTCACCCAGGCGGCGGACTTCATCCACAAGATGCCGGGCTATATTTCCATGCTGCAGGAATTCGTGACCAGCCCGCATTCCGACTGGCTGCCCGACTGGGTGGCGGGACAGATGGATACGATCAAGCAGAACTCCGCCAAGCTGCTCGAACAGGGGGCGAGCTTCCTCGGCACGCTGTTCCAGCAGATATGGAATTCGGGCATGGCGCTGCTCGACATCATCTCGCTGTTGGTCGTCACCCCGGTCGTCGCCTTCTATCTGCTGCTCGACTGGGACAGGATGGTCGACAAGGTCGACAGCTGGATCCCGCGCGATCACGTGACTACCGTGCGCCAGATCGCCCGCGACATGAACCTGACGATTGCCGGTTTCGTCCGCGGGCAGGGATCGCTCTGCATCATTCTCGGGCTGTTCTATGGTATTGCGCTGTCGTTCGCCGGCCTCAATTTCGGCCTGCTGATCGGTTTGTTTGCCGGCATGATCAGCTTCGTTCCCTATGTCGGCTCGCTGGTCGGCCTCGTGCTTGCCGTCGGCGTGGCGCTCGTCCAGTTCTGGCCGGACTATCTTCACATCGGCATCGTGGCCGTCATCTTCTTCGTCGGGCAGTTTCTCGAAGGCAATGTCCTTCAGCCGCGGCTGGTCGGCAAAAGCGTCGGCCTGCATCCGGTCTGGCTGATGTTTGCGCTGCTGGCGTTCGGCGCCCTCTTCGGCTTCGTCGGGCTGCTGGTGGCGGTGCCGTCGGCTGCCGCCATCGGCGTGCTTGTCCGCTTCGGCATCGGGCGTTACCTTGACAGCACGCTCTATCACGGCCATCGGACCGGCAAGACGACAGCGCCGGAACAGGAACTTCCAGAGTAAACAGCGTATGGTCCGCAAGTTCGAACAACTGCCGCTCGTTTTCCAGCACGCGCCTCAGACGGGTCGTGACGATCTTCTCGTTTCGGAACGGCTGAAGGCAGCCGTCTCCATGATCGACAGCTGGCCGCGCTGGCCGTCGCCCGTCGTCATCCTGGCCGGACCCGTCGGCTCGGGAAAATCGCATCTGGCCGCCATCTGGCGGGAAACGAGCGGCGCCGTCGCCATTCATCCGGCAGCGGGCAGCGATGCGGTTGACGTCACGGCGAAAACGCCCGTCCTGTTCGAGGACGCCGACCGGCAGGGTTTTGACGACCGGGCCCTTTTTCACGTCATCAACAGCGTGCGCGAAAACGGCAGCAGCCTGCTGATCACCAGCCGCCTTTGGCCGATGTCCTGGCCGGTCGAGCTTGCCGACCTGCGCTCGCGCCTGAAGGCAGCGACCGTGGTCGAGATCGGCGAGCCGGACGACGAACTGCTGGCCCAGGTCCTGGTCAAGCTGCTGTCCGACCGCCAGCTTGCCATCGACGACCGCCTGATCGGCTACATCGTGGCGCGCATGGAGCGTTCGCTCGAATCCGCCCAGACGATCGTCGAGCGGCTGGACCATCTGGCGCTGGCGCGCGGCACGCGCATCAACAGGGCGCTGGCGTCGGAAGTGCTCAACACTGTTGGAACGGCACGCGAAATCGATTGACTGTCACAGTTCCGTCGTCAAACTGGGCTAACTGCTGGAAGAAAATCAGGAAATAGGCCGGGACAATGGACACCTTGACATCTGCGACCACTGCCAGCGAACCGGTGGCCGACACCATCGACCTCATGAACAGCCCGGAACGCTTCATCAACCGCGAATTCTCCTGGCTTCAGTTCAACCGCCGGGTCCTGGAGGAGACGCTGAACACGGCGCATCCGTTGCTTGAGCGCGTGCGCTTCCTTTCGATTTCCGCCGCCAACCTCGACGAGTTCTTCATGGTCCGCGTAGCCGGTCTCGAAGGCCAGGTTCGCCAGGGCGTGCTGGTGCGCAGCCCCGATGGCAAGACGCCTGTCGAGCAGCTGGAAGACATCCTCAAGGAAATCGACAACCTGCAGATGGAGCAGCAGGCCTCGCTGGCCGTGCTGCAGCAGTATCTCGCCAAGGAGGACATTCTGATTGTCCGCCCGGTGTCGCTGTCCGTGCAGGACCGGGCATGGCTGGCGAACGAATTCGAGCAATCGATCTTTCCGGTGCTGACGCCGCTTTCGATCGATCCGGCGCATCCGTTCCCGTTCATCCCGAACCTCGGTTTCACCATGGGCCTGCAGCTCGTCAGCAAGCGAGGCCGCGAGCCGATGACGGCGCTTCTTCGCTTGCCGGTCGCGCTCGACCGGTTCATCCGCTTGCCGGATGCCAAGTCGGTGATCCGCTATATCACGCTGGAAGATGCCGTCAGCCTGTTCATCGAGCGGCTGTTCCCCGGCTATGAAGTGAAGGGCTCAGGCACCTTCCGCATCATCAGAGACAGCGATATCGAAGTCGAGGAAGAAGCCGAGGATCTTGTCCGCTTCTTCGAGACGGCGCTGAAGCGCCGCCGCCGCGGATCGGTGATCCGTATCGAGATCGATTCGGAAATGCCGCTGGAACTGCGCCATTTCGTCGTCGGCGAGCTCGGCGTCGCGGAAAACCGCGTCGCCGTCCTGCCGGGTCTGCTGGCCCTCAACACGCTCTCCGAGATCACCAAGGCGCCGCGCGACGATTTGCGCTTCGAGCCGTACAATGCGCGATTTCCCGAACGCGTCCGCGAACACGCCGGAGACTGCCTCGCCGCCATCCGCGAAAAGGACATGGTCGTCCACCACCCCTATGAGAGCTTCGACGTGGTGGTCCAGTTTCTGCTCCAGGCTGCGCGCGATCCTGACGTTCTGGCGATAAAGCAGACGCTTTATCGGACCTCGAACGACAGCCCGATCGTGCGCGCGCTGATCGACGCTGCCGAAGCCGGCAAGTCGGTGACGGCGCTGGTCGAGCTCAAGGCGCGTTTCGACGAGGAAGCCAATATCCGCTGGGCGCGCGACCTCGAACGTGCCGGCGTGCAGGTGGTATTCGGCTTCATCGAACTGAAGACGCATGCGAAGATGTCGATGGTGGTGCGCCGCGAGGAAGGCAAGCTCAGGACCTATTGCCATCTCGGCACCGGCAACTATCATCCGGTGACGGCGAAAATCTATACCGACCTGTCCTTCTTCACCTGCAATCCGAAGATTGCCCATGACATGGCCAATATCTTCAACTTCATCACCGGCTATGGCGAGCCAGAGGCCGGCATGAAGCTCGCCTTTTCGCCGCACACGTTGCGGCCACGCATCCTGCAGCATATCGCCGAGGAGGTTGCGCATGCCGAGGCCGGTGGTCCGGCCGCGATCTGGATGAAATTGAACTCGCTGGTGGATCCGGAGATCATCGACGCGCTCTACCGCGCAAGCAAGGCCGGCGTCGAGATCGACCTGGTCGTGCGCGGCATCTGCTGTCTGCGGCCGCAGGTGCCGGGGCTGTCCGACAATATCCGCGTCAAATCGATCGTCGGGCGCTTCCTTGAGCATTCGCGCATCTTCTGCTTCGGCAATGGCCATGGGCTTCCCTCCGAGCATGCGCTCGTCTATATCGGGTCGGCGGACATGATGCCGCGCAATCTGGACCGGCGGGTGGAGACCCTTGTGCCTCTCATCAACCGGACTGTGCATGAACAGGTGCTGTCGCAGATCATGCTGGGCAATCTTATCGATAACCAGCAGAGCTACGAGATCCTTCCGGACGGAACGTCGCGGCGCATGGAAGTCGCCCGCGATTCAGAGCCGTTCAATGCTCAGGTCTATTTCATGACCAACCCCAGCCTGTCCGGGCGGGGAGAGGCCTTGAAATCCAGCACCCCGAAGGTCATTGCCGGCTGGGACAGCGGCCGCAGAAGATAAAACTGGATTTGCATGGTAGAATCTGAAGCCCAGGGGCGTCTGCCTGGAATTGCCCCGGTCTCCGTCGTGGATATCGGGTCGAACTCGATTCGACTGGTGATCTATGAGGGGCTGAGCCGCTCCCCCGCCGTGTTGTTCAACGAAAAGGTCATGTGCGGTCTCGGCAAGGGCATCGACGCGACCGGACGCATGGACGCCGAAAGCGTCGAGCGGGCGCTGAAGGCGCTGCACCGCTTCAGGGCACTGTCGACGCAGGCGCGCGCCTCGACTGTCTTCGTGCTGGCCACGGCCGCTGCCCGCGATGCCTCCAACGGCCCGGATTTCATCCGCCGGGCGGAGATCATTCTCGGCCAGAAGGTCCGCGTGCTGACCGGCGAGGAGGAAGCCTATTTCTCCGCGATGGGCATCATCAGCGGCTACCACGACCCGGACGGCATTGTCGGCGATCTCGGCGGCGGTTCGCTCGAGCTTGTCGATGTCGTCGGCACCAAGGTCGGCAAGGGCATCACCCTGCCGCTCGGTGGCATCCGCCTGTCGGAACATGCCGAAGGGTCGATCGTCAAGGCGCGCAGCCATGTGCGCCGCTACATGAAAGGCGCGCAGGTGCTGCAGAACGTGGCCGGCCGCACCTTCTACGCCGTCGGCGGCACCTGGCGGTCGATCGCCAAGCTGCATATGGAGATGCGCAACTATCCGCTGCACATGATGCAGGGCTATGAGATTTCCTATGAGGAAGCCATTGCCTTCCTGCCCGAGGTGATCGAGCCGAAGGACACCAAGTCCCCCGCCTATGCGAGCATCTCGAAGACCCGCCGCGCACTCCTGCCCTTCGGCGCCATTGCCATGCAGGAAGCGATCGTCCAGATGAAGCCGGCACGCATCTCGTTTTCAGCGCTCGGCGTTCGCGAGGGCTACCTGTTTTCGCTGCTGTCGGAAACCGTGCGCGCCCATGATCCGCTGCTGACGGCGGCCCGCGAAATTGCCATCCTGCGTGCCCGCTCGCCCGAGCATGCCCGCGAGCTCTCCGATTGGAGCGGCAAGATGGTGCCGCATTTCGGCATCACCGAGACCGAGGAGGAGGCGCGCTACCGCCAGGCGGCCTGTCTGCTTGCCGATATCAGCTGGCGCGCCCATCCGGATTATCGTGGCCTGCAGGCGCTCAACATCATCGCCCACAGCACCTTTTCCGGCATCACCCATGCCGGCCGCGCCTATATCGCCCTTGCCAACTACTATCGTTTCGAGGGCCTGAACGACGACGGCGCCACCGAGCCGCTCGCTGCGATCGCCACGCCGCGCCTGCTGGAACTCGCCAAGCTGCTCGGTGGCCTGCTGAGAGTCGTCTATCTGTTGTCCGCCTCGATGCCGGGCATCGTCCGCAATCTCGATATCCGCCGTTCCCCCACGCCGGACCTCGACCTCGAATTCGTCGTGCCCTCCGCCTATTCGGAATTCACCGGCGAACGCCTCGACGGCCGGCTGCAGCAGCTTGCCAAGCTGACGGGCAAGCGGATCGCGTTCCGGTTTGAGTAGGGATGGGTTCCCGTTTTAGGATAAGCGGCTTTCTGGCTGGCGACGGCCTAAATCCGCAGATTGCTGCGGTATTGCTTGGTCGTACCTCGCCGTTTTGTGAAGGGCATCCGACGAATATCGCCTGTTTCGTTGCAAAACGGACGACCGGATATATAGTTCGCCCGGCCGAGCGGCGGATGTGCCGATCTATTGAAACAGGATGTCAGAATGGCGGTATTGACCTACAGAAATCTTGGCGGCGGGGTCGATATGTCCCTTGCCGACGATATCGGCAGCCTCTTCGACTACGCCAACTTTAACTGGAGTTCTACCGCGATCGTTTTCTACGACGATTTGGAGAACTACGCGTATTTCGCTGGCAGGAGCCTGTCCGTGGAAACCAGCCACGGCAGTTTCAAAGATATTACCGGCGGTGCCGTCACGGGCCTCACGCTCGTTCAGGATAACGTCGTTTTGCTCCGGGTCACCGGGGCCAACATGTCGGCGACTAGGATAGCCGATTCGATCCAGACGAATGATGGTGCGAGTTTCCTCTCGCTGATACTCGCCGGCAACGATACCGTCAACGGGACACGTTACGCGGACGGATTGCTAGGGCTGGCGGGAAACGACACGCTGAACGGCAATGGCGGCAACGATGTACTCGCTGGCGGCGCCGGGGCTGATGAACTGGTGGGCGGCACCGGCGCGGATACAGCAACCTACACGCTCGCAACGACCGGTGTGACGGTGAACCTCGCCAAGCCATCGATCAACACCGGCGAGGCCAAGGGCGATACCTATGCCTCCGTCGAATCTCTGATCGGCACCAACTATGCCGACAGACTGTACGGCGATGCGGGCGGTAACGGAATTGCCGGCGGTTTCGGCAACGACCGGATCGCTGGCGGCTCGGGTGGTGATGTAATGGTTGGCGAGTTCGGTGCCGACGATCTCTATGGCGGCAGCGGGGCGGACATATTCCGCTTCAACGATCTCTGGGAATCGACCGTGGCCGCAGCCGGCCGCGACACGATCTTCGATTTCTCCGGGGCTGATGGCGACAGGATCGACCTGCGCTTCATCGACGCGCGCTACGGCACCCCTGATAATCAAGCGTTCGCCTTCATCGGTACCGCCGGCTTTCACGGCAAGGCGGGTGAACTGCGCTACGAGAAGAAAGCCTCCGACACCTATATCTACGCGGATGTGAACGGTGACGGGAAGGCCGACTTCTCCATCCATCTCGATGATGCGGTGACCTTGAGCAAGGCCGATTTCCTGCTCTGACCCCCGGTCGCACAATCGAAAGGCCCGTAATTCACGTTACGGGGCGATCGCGCGGGGCCGACATTCCGCCATCGACGCCTGGATGAAGCTTTGGTGACGGCGCTATGGCCGGCCCGTCATTCGGCGGGAATCCGCAGATCGAACGTCTCGGCGACGGCGGCGACCTTGGCCTGTGATTTCAGCGCCATGACCCCGAGCGTCTGGCCGCGGCCCTTGACGGCGTGGGTGCCCAGATCCTCGATCGCGATCGGTTGCGGAAGCTTGATCCGTTCGGCAAGCTCAGCCGAGATCAGCACCGGCCTGTTCAGCGTCTTGCACAGCGATTCCAGCCGCGCCGTCGTGTTCACGGTGTCGCCGAAATAGGCGATCTTGTGGTGGTGCACGCCGATCTCCGCCGTGATGATCGATCCGCCATGAAGCGCGGCCCGCAGCCGCGGCACCTGGCCGAAGCGCTTGCGCCAGGCTTCCGCATCGGCTTCGATATCGTCAAGGATATCGAAGATGCAGCGAACGCAGCGCGCATGTTTCACGCCTTTTTCCAGCGGCCATGTGACGATCGCGGCATCGCCGACATAGTCGTCGATCGCCCCCTTGTGACGCCGGACCGGCTCCGCAAAGGCCGGAAACAGGGCCTTCAGAAACTGCTGCGCGCGCAGGTCGCCGTGCTTTTCGGCAAAGGATGTCGAATCGGCGAGATCGATGAACAGGAAGACGCGCTCTTCCTTCACCGGTGTGCGGTAGCGGCTGATCAGCATGCTGGTGAAGACATCATGGCCGAGCAGGTCGCGAACGCGCAGAATGAACACGATCAGGGCGCAGACGGCGAGCGCGTAGAGAAATACATCGAACGGCATGACGATGATGTCGGTCAGCGCCTTGGGCTTGATGAAGCCCAGCCCCCACATCAACACGGCCGCCGACGCATAACCGATGCTCATCACGACTTCGTAGATGACCAGCGCCGAAACGATGAAGAGGGGGGTCGGAAGCCGCTCGATCCGCCGGCTCAGCGGGCGAAACAGCAGCCGTCGCTCGAAGGCGATCAGCGGCACGCCCATGAAGACAGCAAAGATCGCGCCGATGATCACCGGTTCGCCGGGATACACGACAAGGCCGTAGAGCACGCCGCTCAACGCCATGCCGAGCGTGATCATCAGCCAATTCTCTGTGGGAGATATTTCTCTCATGACACCCGGTTCACCGTGGCAATGGACGGCATTGTTCCACTTGCAGGCGTGGGGTCAAGCGATTTCGCGTGACCGTATTGTCGCAGCTGCGTTCATGCGCAGTTCGGCCCGGATGACGCCTAGGTCGTCGACAGCGCACTTCCTGCCGACAGGAAGCTTGTCGACAAGATCATCAAGGGTGCCAGGATGCACCCTTGATGCCGGATGGCTCAAAGCTCGACGGCCTCGATCTTGCGGTCGACGAAGCGCAGCGCGACTTCGCCGTTGATCAGCTTCAGCGCAGTGTCGCCGAACAGTTCGCGGCGCCAGCCCTTCAGGGCGCCGACATCGGCCTTCGGGCCTTCCGAGGCGATGCGCTCCAGATCGTCGGAATTGGCGATGATCTTGGCAGCGACGCCTTGCTTTTCCGCGATCAGCTTGAGCAGAACCTTGAGCATTTCGCTGGCGGCGGCAGCACCTTCCGGCGACTGGTTCTGGCGCGGCAGCTTCGGCATTTCCGATTTCGGCAGTTCGAGGGCCGCATTGACGGCCTCGAGGATCGCCGTTCCGGCTGCGGAGCGCTCCCAGCCCTTGGGGATGGTGCGCAGGCGCGACAGCGCTTCCACGTCCTTGGGCTGCTGCTGGGCGATCTCGTAGAGGCCGTCATCCTTGAGGATACGGCCGCGCGGGACGTTGCGGCTGCGCGCCTCACGCTCGCGCCAGGCGGCGACCTTTTGCAGAACGGCCAGTTCCTGCGGCTTCTTCAGCCGCATCTTCAGCCGCTGCCAGGCGTCGTCCGGGTGGATGTCGTAGGTTTCCTTGGCCTCGAGGATTGCCATCTCCTCCGTCAGCCACAGCGAGCGGCCTTCGCGTTCGAGCTCTTCCTTCAGGTGCAGGTAGACCTCGCGCAGATGGGTGACGTCGGCCAGCGCATAGTCGAGCTGCTTGTCCGACAGCGGCCGGCGGCTCCAGTCGGTGAAGCGCGAGGACTTGTCGATGTGCACGCCCTTGATGCGGCTGACGAGCTGGTCGTAGGAAACGCTGTCGCCAAAGCCGCAGACCATGGCGGCAACCTGCGTATCGAAGATCGGATGCGGGATCAGCTTGCCGAGATTGTAGATGATTTCGATGTCCTGGCGCGCGGCGTGGAACACCTTGACCACATTGGTATTGGCCATCAGTTCGAAGAAGGGCGCAAGGTCGATATCCTTCACCATCGGATCGACGATGACGGCCATGTCCGGACCTGCCATCTGGATCAGGCACAGTTGCGGCCAGAAGGTCGTTTCGCGGAGAAATTCCGTGTCGATTGTAATATACTGCCCCTCGGCCAGCTTTTCGCAGGCGGCGGCGAGTTCGGCGGTTGTCTCGATCATCAAACTTCAATCACTATGGCGGAAATGCGGCGTTAAACTCATCCGATGTATCCCTTCACGCTATCCGTCACAATGGCAAAAAGCTCAGGCGATACGGAAATATCCTGACATTCCGGTCTTCTGGTGCTCGATAATATGGCAATGCAGCAGCCAGTCGCCGGGATTGTCGGCGACGAGGCCGAGTTCGGCCTGTTCGTCCGGCAGCAACAGGATCGTATCGGTCGGCGGCGGCAGCACGGGGCGCTTGTTGGAACTGAGGATGCGGAAGCTCAGCCCATGCAGGTGGATCGGGTGCGCGTGCGGCGTGCGGTTCCTGACCTGCAGCACATAGCTCCTGCCAAGCTTCAGCTCTGCAAGTGGCGCGACGGGATCAGGCGTGTCGCCCGGCCACGGCACCTTGTTGATCGCCCAGAAGGTATAGCCGAGCGTGCCGCAGATGCTTGGGGCCGGCGCATGCTCGGCCGTTGCGGTGAAATCGAGAGGGATGCGTTCGGCCGTCGAAAGATCGGCCTCGGCGATCGGATTGGGGGCAAGCGGTTTCACGTCGCCGATATTGCGTTTCAGTGAGGCGCCGGTTGCCCGCAGCGTCGCAATCGTCCAGGGCGTCGAGCCGCGGAAATTGCCGAGCCTGACCACCGCGCCCTCTGTGTCCGGCATGCGCAGGATCAGGTCGACGCGCTGGCCGGGGCCGAAATCCAGCCGGTCGAGCGGGAAGGGCGCTTCGGCCGGATTGCCGTCGAGCGCGACGACGAGCGCCGGCGCGCCGTCTACCCCGAGCGTGTAGATCCGCGTGACGTCGGTCGCCACCAGCCGGACGCGCACGAGGCCACCGGACGGCGCGTCGTAAACGGGTTCCCGCTGCCAGTTGGCCGTGCGGATCGTGCCATAGGTGCCGCCGCGCGCCGCGTCACGGGGCTTGAAGGGCGCGATGAAGGCGCCACCGGCACCCAGCCGCCAGTCGCGCAGGTTGAGCACGATTTCCGCATCGAAGACCGGATCGTCCGGGTTCTCGACGACGATGACGCCGGTCAGCCCGTGGCCCATCTGGGTGAGCGTGTTGCAGTGCGGATGATACCAGAAGGTGCCGGCATCCGGCGGCGTAAAGACATAGTCGAAGCCCTCGCCGGGATAGACGTAGCTTTGAGTCATTTCAGGAACGCCATCCATGGCGTTGACGATGCGCAAGCCGTGCCAGTGGACGGTTGTCGGCTCGTCAAGGCCGTTCACCAGCCGGGCGGCAAACGGCTCGCCCTTTTTCATCCGGATCACCGGCGGCATGCCGGTCGCTGCGGCCTCGCTCGTCCCATAGGTCATCACCTTTGGCGTGATGCCGTCATTCGCAAGTTTCGCGTCGGTGAACCGGGCCTTGAGCAGAAGCGGCGAGGGGGCGGCGGCACTGCGTCCGGCGGCGAGGCCGGCGCCGAGCGAGAAGGAGGCGGCTGCGGCGGCCGATCCCTGCAGAAGCGTGCGGCGGCTGATGACTGGCATGAGAATGGTTCCGGCAGTTTTGACGCTTCCGTTTAAACTTGATGGCGGCATTCAGCAATTGGAAAGCGCCGGCAGTTTGTCGCCGAGGTTAGACGTCCTTCTTTTCCCCGGGTGCTGCCGCCAGCTTGTTGAAGAAGGAGGAGGTGCGCAGGAGATTGCGGAAGCGCATGCGGCGCGCGCCGGCCGGCACCGCGCCGCGCGCCGTCATGCGCTGAAGCGTATAGAGCATGAAGACGGCAAGCACGGCGGCGGTATACATGAACAGCGCCTGCGGTCCAAATATATCCAGCAGGAAAGAGGCAAACAGCGGCCCGACAACGGCGCCGCACGACCAGAAGAACAGCATGCCCGCCGACACCAGCGCATGCTGGCCCTCGGCCGCATGGTCGTTGGCGTGGGCCGAACAGAGCGAATAGAGCGGCATGGCGAAGGCGCCGAAGACGAAGATGCCGATGAAGTTCAGCCATTCGTCGCTGCCGGCGAAGAAGGCGAGGCAGAGACCGGCGATGAGCGAGCCGAAGGTGGCAAAGAGAATGATCAGCCGCCGGTCCAGCCGGTCGGAATAGAGCCCGAGCGGATATTGCAGCACCACCCCGCCGATGATGCCGACACTCATGAAGGTGGCGATCGCGGTGATCGACAGGCCGATCCCCTCGGCGTAGATCGGCCCGAGCGAGCGGAAAGTCGAGTTCGTCAGGCCGACGACGATGCAGCCGACGGTGGCGAGCGGCGAGATGTTCCAGAGCGCCTTGATGTCGAACTTGATCGCCGCCGGTGCGCCGGGGCTGGAGCGGTCGGCAAAGGAGATCGGCACCAGCGACAGCGTCAGCGCCATCGAGACGATGGCAAAGAGCTGGAAGCCCTCGATGCCGACGGTCGGGATCAGATACTGCGCCGCCGTGACCGAGCCGAGATCGACCAGGCGATAGATTGACAGCGTCCGGGCCCGGTTGGAATTGGTCACCCGCGCGTTCAGCCAGCTTTCGACGGTGGCGAACAGGCTGGCGAAACAGAGGCCGGCAACCAGCCGCATCAGGAACCAGAACCACGGATCGATCAGCAGGACCATGGCGATCGACGCCGCCGAGGCGATGGCGGCCATGGCCGAAAACGTGCGGATATGACCGATCGAGCGCAGGATGCGCGTCACGTAGATACAGCCGATGGCAAAGCCGATATTGTAGCCGGTGCCGACGAGGCCGATCAGCGAGGTCGAAAAGCCCTCCTGCAACGCCCGCAACGAAATATACGTTCCCTGCAACCCGTTGCCGCCGATCAGAATGCCTGCGGTGACGAGGAGGGGGATGAGGGGGCGTATCTGCGACATGGAAGGGAAAAATCCGGATTTCGGCGGCGACTCAAAGCAGATCGGCTCGGCCACAGAGTGTTTTAGCCGCGGATCAGCTCAGAAAACAGCGGGAATTTCGCCTTTTTCTGCCGTTTCATGCTGAATTGATCGTGAAAACAGCACGCGCTGCCGTCGCCGGTATCGCACGGTCGACGCCGTCAAGAGACAACGCCTGCTGGCCGTTCCCGGGGCGGCGCGATGTCGCCGCAAAGCTTGCCTGCGGTCTTGCCAACAAAGCTCCGGCCTTGACAAATCGGCCTCACCATGCGCTTTTCCGCCCGATTTTGACGCTGCCGCAGCGCGCTTTGGCGTGGCCGCGCGGCACCCTTGGTTCCAGGATAATATGATGCACCCTTACCGCAGCCACACTTGTGCCGCTCTCAGCAAATCCGATGTCGGCCAGACCGTCCGCCTGTCCGGCTGGGTTCACCGCGTCCGCGACCATGGCGGCCTGCTGTTCGTCGACCTTCGCGATCATTACGGCATGACGCAGATCGTCGTCGATCCGGACTCACCGGCCTTCAAGACGGCTGAGACCGTGCGCGGCGAGTGGGTCATCCGCATTGACGGCCTCGTCAAGGCGCGTTCGGACGAGACCGTCAACAAGCATATGGCAACCGGCGAGATCGAACTCTATGCGCAGGAGATCGAAGTCCTCTCCGCCGCCAAGGAACTGCCGCTGCCGGTGTTCGGCGAGCCGGACTATCCCGAAGACGTGCGCCTGAAATACCGCTTCCTCGACCTGCGCCGCGAGACGCTGCACAGGAACATCGTCAAGCGCACCCAGATCATCGCCGACATGCGCCGCCGCATGTCCGAGATCGGTTTCGCCGAATATTCGACGCCGATCCTGACGGCGTCCTCGCCGGAAGGCGCACGCGACTTCCTGGTGCCGAGCCGCATCCACGAAGGCAAGTTCTTTGCCCTGCCGCAGGCGCCGCAGCAGTACAAGCAGCTGCTGATGGTCGCCGGTTTCGACCGCTACTTCCAGATCGCGCCCTGCTTCCGCGACGAAGACCCGCGCGCCGACCGCCTGCCGGGCGAATTCTACCAGCTCGACCTGGAGATGAGCTTCGTCACCCAGGAAGACGTCTGGAACACGATGGAACCGGTCATGCGCGGCGTCTTCGAGCAGTTCGCCGAAGGCAAGCCGGTGACGCAGCAATTCCGTCGCATTCCCTATGATACCGCGCTCCGTACCTACGGCTCAGACAAGCCGGACTTGCGCAACCCGATCGAGATGCAGGCGGTCACCGAGCATTTCGCCGGCTCCGGCTTCAAGGTGTTCGCCAACATGATCGCGTCCAACCCGAAGGTCGAAGTCTGGGCAATCCCGGCCAAGACCGGCGGCTCCAGAGCCTTCTGCGACCGCATGAACGCCTGGGCGCAGTCGACCGGCCAGGCGGGCCTCGGCTATATCTTCTGGCGCAAGGAAGGCGAGAAGCTGGAAGGCGCAGGTCCGCTCGCCAAGAACATCGGCGAGGAGCGCACCGACGCGATCCGCACCCAGCTCGGCCTCGATGATGGCGACGCCTGCTTCTTCGTCGCCGGCGATCCGGCCAAGTTCTACAAGTTTGCCGGCGAAGCCCGCACCCGCGCCGGCGAGGAGCTGAACCTCGTCGACCGCGACCGCTTCGAGCTGTGCTGGATCATCGACTTCCCGTTCTACGAATGGCTGGAAGACGAAAAGAAGATCGACTTCGCCCATAACCCCTTCTCGATGCCGCAGGGTGGTCTGGAAGCACTGAACACGCAGGATCCGCTGTCGCTCAAGGCCTACCAGTACGACCTCGTCTGCAACGGCTTCGAGATCGCCTCGGGCTCGATCCGTAACCAGCTGCCGGAAGTCATGGTCAAGGCCTTCGAACTGACCGGCAAGTCGGCCGAGGAGGTCGAGGAGCAATTCGGCGGCCTCTACCGCGCCTTCCAGTACGGCGCCCCGCCGCATGGCGGCATGGCAGCCGGCATCGACCGCGTCATCATGCTGCTCGTCGGCGCCAAGAACCTGCGCGAAGTGACGCTGTTCCCGATGAACCAGCAGGCCCAGGACCTCCTGATGGGCGCCCCGAGCCCGGCAACGCCGGCGCAACTGCGTGAACTGGCGCTGCGGGTCATCCCGACGGCGAAGAAGGACTGAGCGCCTTTTCACTGACGAATTCCATGGAACCCGGCATGCGAATGCCGGGTTTTTCGTATCTGCAATTCGCCTGAAAAGAGCCCCCAAAGTGGCGATATTCCGCGCGCAATCCGCCTCAATGCACTCTTAACGATAGTGGCGCCGGCACGTACCCAGCCGGTTTCCAGTGTTTTGGGGGTTAGACATGGCCGATATCGACGCAAGTCCGGACGCGGATTCCGGGGACAGTTCCAAACCGTATCAGCCCGACAGGGCAGGGCAGCCGGGCGGCGTGAGAGCCCTCCTGTCATCGCCCGGTGTCAAGTTCATAATGATAGGCTTCATTTCCGTAGCGCTGCTGATCCCGACGCTGCTCGTCTGGGGCCTCGTCGAGGAGCGCGGCCGCCGGGCGGAGGAAGTCTCGTCCGGCATCGCCAGGGGATGGGGTGGACCGCAGGTGCTGAACGGTCCCTATGTTGCCGTTCCCTTCGAAGTCAATCGCAACCAGACCATCGACGGCCGTATCGTTTGGCAGACGGCCACCGAATGGGCGCTGCTGATGCCGCAAACGCTGAATGTGGCGTCGAGGCTTGCGACCGAGGAGCGTAGGCGGTCGATCTACACGCTGCCGGTGTACAATGCCAAAATTGCGGTATCGGGCCGATTTGAACAGGGCGTGGTGGATGACCTGCGGCAAATCGAGGGCAAGCCGGACCTCGATCGCGCGATGCTGGTCATGAGCGTAGCCGACATTACCGGCATCCGCTCCGACGCTGGCGTGCGGATCGACGGCGGGCCGCTATTGCCGTTCGAGCCGGGAATGAAGGCCATATCGTCGCTGATGCCGGCATTGCCCGATCCCTACGCGCCGCCCGCAAGGCTCGATTCGGGTGTGAACCGGCTGATCGGCCTCGCTCTGCTCGAAAGCGGCTTTGCCTTCACCATCGACCTCTCGCTCAATGGCTCGCGCAGCTTCTCGATTGCGCCGGCTGGTCAGACGACCCACGTTTCGGTTGAGGCCAACTGGCCGCATCCGGGCTTCGAGGGCCTATTCCTGCCGGACGAGAAGGCGATCGACGCCCAGGGGTTTTCCGCCAAATGGACAATTCCCTATCTGGCTCGCGGCGTCGATCGTGTCGTCTCCGGCTCCGTCATGCCGCTGTCGAGCAGTCTGATGTCCATCAACATGGTCGAACCGGTGAAATTCTATCAGGTGGTGGCGCGGACGCTGAAATATTCGATCGGCTTCTTCTCCGTGGTCTTCCTCGCCGTTTTCATCATCGAACTCAAAAGCGTCCGCAAGGTTCACTGGATCCAATATGTGTTGACCGGCCTGGCGCTGGTTGTCTTCTACATTCTGCTGCTCGCGCTCGCCGAACATACCGGCTTCGAGGTCGCCTACGTCTTCGCGTCATTCGCCACGACCGGTTTGATCGCGGCCTATGTCGGCTCGGTTACCAGTAGCTTTCGGCGCGGCGCAGTCCTCGCCTTCGCGCTCGGTGCCGCCTATGCAGTCATGTATCTGATCTTGCGCGAAGACGAATATGCGCTGCTTGCCGGTGCGCTGATCTCCTTTGTGACGATTGCTGCGACCATGTTCTCGACGCGCAATGTCGACTGGTCCGGGGCGACAAGAAGGGCCTGATAGCACGCTTGCAGAACAGACCCGGTGGCTCCCGCCGGGTTTTTCGCCGCCCAGCATGGAAAGGCTGAGTACCCGAAAATTGGAACTTTCTCCGAGCGGGGCTGTTGTCAGAACGACAGAAGCAAGGAGAAAGAGCATGCGCAAGACACTTCTGGCCGCCTCCGCGGTCTTCATGGCGCTCACGGCGCCGGCCTTTGCACAGGCCGTTGTCGTCGATCCCGGCATGACCAGTTCGACCACGGTGGAGCTTCCGGGCGAGGTTCGCACCTATGTCCTGCAGCGTCAGGTTCCGTCGGTTGCCTATGAGGGTGCCATCGTTGTCGGACAGCCTTTGCCGGACACGGTCCAGCTTCATCTGGTCGATGGGCACCCCGATTATGCCTATTCCGTCGTCAACGAGCGGCGTGTGATCGTCAATCCGCAAAACCGCACGGTGATTCAAGTTCTGGAATAGTCAGTTCGCAAACAAAAAGCCCCGGCCGTTGATCAACGGCCGGGGCATTTGATTGTCCGGTTGCCGGATATCAGTCGTTCGCCGTCACCTTGACGCCGAGCACGCTCGGCACGGTATTCGGAGCGCCCATGGCAGCGCCGACGATCATCGGGAAGGGCACAGGGTTGGCCGGCTCGGCGCTGATCGTCAGGCTCTTCGGCGCATCGAGATAGCTGTTGACAGCGGTCGAGACCTGGTTCTGCAGTTCCGGCACGTTGAGCTGCGCCATCATCAGCGGCACCATGCCCTTGAGCGACTGCGCCAGCTGGTCGCCGGAAACGCCCTGCTGTCCACCGATATAATCGAGAACGCGCTTGGTGATCGTCGCGTCGTCGAAACGGATCGAGGCGCTGTTGAAGGTCAGCTGCTGGACGAGACCCATCATCGCAAGGCCCATCGCCTGGTTGGCTTCTTCCTTGTTTGGATTGGCGGCCGCGGCCTTCGTCGCTTCCTGCATGGATTTCATGAATTCCATCGTATAGCCGGAAATATCGAAGGCGAGGGCAAGCCGGCCGACATTGGCGAAGTCGAAGGCGTATTCCTCGAGCGAAACATTGCCGGTGGCGATTTCCCAGCTGCCCTTCATCGTCACTTCGCCATCAAGCGTCTTCAGGCCGAGCTTTTCGATCGCATCCTTGGCCTTGGCGTCCTCGACCTCGGAGAGATCGGCCTTGATGCCGGACAGCGTCGCGTCGAAATCGAAGCCGGCGTCGCTTTCCTGCTTCGTCAGATTGGCCTCGGATTCCGTGATCGCGAAAACCTGCTTGCCCTTCACGCTGACCGTGACCGGACCAGTGCCGGCGGTTTCATAAAGGACGATATCGTTGATCGTGCCGCCTGACGGATTGCCGGGAATGGTCAGCCCGCCCATCGTGATGTCCTTGGCGGTGAAAGCCATTTCCTCTTCCGCCATATCGACGTCGGGCAGCGTCACGGTCTCGGCGTAGTAACCGCCGCCATCGGTTTCCTCGACACCTTCGAGTGTCACTTCGCCGATCTTGAAGTCCTTGCCCGGGGCAGCGGTCGATTTGAAGGTGACGCCTGTCAACGTCACCGTCGTGCCGTCGACTGCAACATTTTCATAGGCGATGGAACCACCGCTGATCGCATAGGCGGCATTCAGCTTGGTGACGAGATCCGCGCCGTCGAGCGCGAAGGCCGGACCGGAAAGGCCGATGAAAGCGGCGCTCGCCAGCATCAGACGGAGATTGCGGGTATGCATCATGAGGTGATCCTTTGTTGGAAAGGTTTTGATTTGGAAGGCATTCCTAGTACGGATTGAGGCCGAAATATATTCGAATCCGTTGAGAGAGTCATGTCTTGGCGACATCGCTGTCCTGGTCGGAAACCGGTCTTCGAGGGGCAGCCACGATTGCTTGACGACAAGAGTAGCGGCTGGCGTGAACGCTGAACTTCAGCAGGCTGTGCATAGGTGTCCTTGTCTGGAATCGTTTTGACGACGGCACTCGGCGCATAGCACGTCTGCAACCATATGTGGTAGCCACCCGTGGCGCATTTTTGTTCTCCGGCGCAGCCGCCGCCGAGAGGGCTGCAGCCGTTGGTTCTCCACAGCGCAATGCCCTGCAATCCTTGCTGTTGCGGGTTTCTTGGGGTAGCAAGAAAGCATGGGACAAAGCCTTTTGCCGCCATCGGGCGGAGACGATCATATTCTGCCTGTTGACCTCAAGGCGGCGCTGGAAGAGCGCTACCTTGCCTATGCGCTGTCGACGATCATGCACCGCGCGCTGCCGGACGTGCGCGACGGCCTGAAGCCGGTGCATCGCCGCATCGTTCATGCGATGAGCGAAATGGGGCTGCGCTCCAACTCGTCCTTCAAGAAATGCGCCCGCATCGTCGGCGACGTCATCGGTAAGTTCCATCCGCATGGCGACCAGTCGGTCTATGACGCCCTGGTGCGCCTGGCGCAGGACTTCTCGCAGCGTTATCCGATCGTCGACGGGCAGGGCAACTTCGGCAATATCGACGGCGACAGCGCCGCCGCCTACCGTTACACCGAAGCGCGCATGACCGACGTGGCGAGCCTGCTTCTCGAAGGCATCGACCAGGATGCGGTCGACTTCCGCCCGACCTACAACGAGGAAGACCAGGAGCCGGTCGTCCTGCCCGGCGCCTTCCCGAACCTTCTGGCCAATGGCGCCTCCGGCATCGCCGTCGGCATGGCGACGTCGATCCCGCCGCACAACGCGCATGAACTCTGCGATGCGGCGCTGCACCTGATCAAGAACCCGGATGCGACCATCGAAGACCTGATGTTCGATCCGAGCAACCCCGAGCGGGGCGGGATCGAGGGCCCCGATCTTCCGACCGGCGGCATCATCATCGACAGCCGCGAAAGCATCATCGACGCCTACAAGACCGGCCGCGGTGGTTTCCGCGTCCGCGCCAAATGGGAAGTCGAGGATACCGGCCGCGGCGGCTATCAGATCATCGTCACCGAAATCCCCTTCCAGGTGCAGAAGTCGCGGCTGATCGAGAAGATCGCCGAGCTGCTTTTGGCCCGCAAGCTGCCGCTGCTTGAAGACGTGCGTGACGAATCGGCCGAGGATGTCCGGCTCGTGCTGGTGCCGAAGAGCCGTTCGGTCGACCCGACGATCCTGATGGAATCGCTGTTCAAGCTGTCTGAGCTCGAAAACCGCATTCCGCTCAACATGAACGTCCTGTCGATGGGCCGCGTGCCGAAGGTGATGGCGCTGAACGAGGTCCTGCTCGAATGGCTGGACCATCGCCGCGAGGTCTTGCTGCGCCGTTCGCGCTTCCGGCTCGCCGCCATCGACCGCCGGCTCGAAATCTTGGGTGGCTATCTCATCGCGTATCTCAATCTCGACGAGGTCATCCGCATCATCCGCGAGGAGGACGAGCCGAAACCCGCGCTGATCGCGCGCTTCACGCTCACCGACCTGCAGGCCGAATCGATCCTCAACATGCGGCTGCGCTCGCTGCGCAAGCTCGAGGAATTCGAGATCCGCACCGAATTCGACGCCCTGTCGAAGGAGAAGGCGGAAATCGAGGCGCTGCTCGCCTCCGTCGACAAGCAGTGGCAGACCGTCGCCTGGGAAATCGGCGAGGTGAAGAAGAAATTCGCCAAGGCCACCGAGATCGGCCGCCGCCGCACGCTGTTCTCGAACGCTCCGGAAGCCGATCTGGAGGCGATCCAGCAGGCGATGATCGAGAAGGAACCGATCACCGTCGTCATCTCGGAAAAGGGCTGGATACGGGCGCTGAAGGGCCACATCTCCGATGTCTCGACGCTGCAGTTCAAGGAGGGCGACGGGCTGAAGCTGTCGTTCACGGCCTCGACCACCGACCGCATCCTCGTCGTCACCACCGGCGGCAAGGCCTATACGCTGGGCGGTGACAAGCTGCCGGGCGGGCGTGGCCATGGCGAGCCGCTGCGCATCATGGTCGACATGGAAAATGATCAGGACGTGCTGACCGCCTTCGTCCACGATCCCTCGCGCAAACTGCTGATATCCTCGGCGGCAGGCAACGGTTTCGTGGTGCCGGAGGCCGACATGGTCGCCAACACCCGCAAGGGCAAGCAGATCATGAACGTCGCCATGCCGGACGAGGCAAAGCTCGTCGTCCCCGTCAAGGGCGATCATGTTGCTATCGTCGGCGAGAACCGCAAGATGCTGGTCTTCCCGCTCGCGCAGATCCCGGAAATGGGCCGCGGCAAGGGCGTGCGCCTGCAGCGCTACAAGGACGGCGGCGTCTGCGACATCCGCTGCTTCGCCATCGCCGACGGCCTCACCTGGGCCGACAGCGCCGGCCGCAGCTTTACCAAGACCAAGGACGAACTCATCGAATGGCTGGGCGACCGGGCGTCCGCGGGCAGGACGGTGCCGAAGGGCTTCCCGCGGAGTGGGAAGTTTACGGGGTGATTTGCTGCCGCTGAACTCTGCAACAGCCTAAGCAAGTTTAACTGAGACATCGCGAAGAAACCGGGCTGTACCGTCTTCATCGATTTCACCCGCAGCGACGCCAAGCACGAAGGCGATGATCGACGCCTGCTGGGCTTCGATCAAATATCCGTTGATCAACAGGAAGGTGAACGCGGCTAGAAAACCCGTCCGTTTGTTCCCATCCGAAAACGGATGGTTGCGAACGATGCCATAAAGGTAAGCGGCGGCGAGAACAAAGACCTCGTTGTCGCCATAGGCAGCCTTGTTCAACGGTCGCGCTAGGGCAGCCTCAAGCGCGTTTTCGTCTTTCAGTCCGGCGAGGCCGCCATGCTCGGCCAATTGCTCGCGGTGCATGATCTCCACCGCTTCCCGCGACAGCCATTTTGGGGATGTCATTTCGCGAGTTCACGAAGTGCAACGCGATACTTTTCCATCCCCGCGCGAGCGGCCTTTACCTGCTCGGCCAAATCTGCTTGCTGCACAATCAGCTGCATGCCGTTGTCGACTTCTTCAAGGCTGAGTTCATCCCCCGCCTTCAAACCCAGACGGTCAAGAACCTCCTTCGGAATGATCACGCCTTCGGAGTTCCCGATCTTTCGAATAGTGACGTTCATGTGAACTCCTGATGTTATAACCAGCGTTATAACATTAGCTGGGCAGTTCTACAATTCCATCTCTTAATGCAACGGCGAAGCGATGGCCGATGCGGACCGTTGCCGCATCTGCCACACCGAATGCCCGATCAGCGCCAGGATCAGGATTGCGCCCCCAGCCAGCGTCTGGACGGTCGGGACCTCGTTGAAGACGATCCAGATCCAGATCGGGGCGAGGATGGTTTCGAGCAGGTAGAACATGCCGACTTCCGGGGCGGACAGGTAGCGCGGGCCGGTGGCGAGGCAGAAGAAGGCGAGCGGGATCATGATCAGTCCGTCGAACATGATCCAGCCGGGATGGGCGATCGAGAGGCCCGTGGCGGGCGAGAGCAGGTAGCCGACGATGGCGGGGAAGATGGCGGTCGCGAGCGGCACCAGCCCCATGTCTTTGCCACTGGCCCGGCTGACGGTGATGGCCGAGGCGAGCAGCAGCGCCGAGCAGACCGCCATCGCGTCGCCAAAGAAATTGCCGCTCTTCAGGCCGTCCTGGACGATCAGCCCGACGCCGAAGACCATGATCGCCATCGTCACCAGCGTCGCATTGGAGGGCCGCTCCTTCAGGAAGATCCAGGACAGCACCGCCGCGAACATCGAGGTGAAGGCGACGATGAAGACGACGTTGGCGGTTGCGGTGTTGAAGACGGACAGGAGGAAGGTGAACGAGCCGAGGCCGTAGAACAGGCCCGCGGCAAGGCCGGCTTTGCCCGGCACCAGCGCGATCTTCCGGCCGAGAAATTTATTGAGCACGACCCAGGCGATCAGCGCCACCGCGAAGGTGCAGAGGCTGCGGACGGCGAGCAGCGACCAGACTTCGCCGTCGGAGGAACGGATCAGCGGGATGTCGAAGGACAGGGCAAGGCCGCCAAGGCCGGTGATGAGAAGGCCGCGGCGGTGATGGGCGGCATCGATGGTTTGGCTCAAGATTCAGTCCCTATGTGGTGGCTGCACTCTCGCCTGTATAGCGCTCCCACCCGCGGGCCATAAGGTGCTCCTGCGGCAGAAACTTTGTCTTATAGTCCATCTTGCGCGATCCCTTGACCCAGTAGCCGAGATAGACATGCGGCAGGCTGCGGTCCTTCGCCTTGCGGATATGGTCGAGGATCATGAAGGTGCCGAGCGAGCGGTGCGACAGGTCCGGGTCGAAATAGGAATAGACCATCGACAGGCCGTCGGCCATCTTGTCGGTAAGGGCGGCCGCGATCAGCGGACCCTTGGCCTTGCCGATGCCGTCGCCTTCGACCTTCAACCGGTATTCGATGATCTTGGTGTTGACGTGGGTGTCCTCCACCATCATCGCATAGTCGAGGACGGACATGTCCGACATGCCGCCCTTCTGGTGGCGATGGTCGAGATAGCGGCGGAACAGGCTGTATTGCTCGCTGGAGGGCTCGGCCGGATATTCCGCCGAAACCACGTCGCTGTTGAGCGTAAGGATGCGCCGCATCGAGCGGGTGGGGGAAAACTCGCCGGCGATGATCCTGACCGAGATGCAGGCCCGACAGGTTTCGCAAGCCGGCCGGTAGGCGATGTTCTGCGAGCGGCGGAAGCCGCCCTGCGTCAGGAGATCGTTGAGTTCGGGTGCCCGCTCGCCCACCATGTGGGTAAAAACCTTCCGCTCCATCTCCTGCGGCAGATACGGGCAGGTTGCCGGTGCGGTCAGGTAGAATTGTGGAGACGGTGCAGTTTGCGTGTTCATATGATGCGGAGATCGCTCTTCGTGGCCGCTTCGAAAACATTAGCATGGCGCAAGATTGAAAAAGGTCAATCGCGACTTTTTGAACGTCGCGTCGCCATGCGCTAAATCAGGGTTTTCGGGCATTTTCCTCGTGGCGAGGGCAGGGGGTTCTCCCGGCCGCCGCTGGAGAAACGAATCAGTAGAGGTCGCGACGCACCGTCACCGTGCCGATCAGAAGGTCGTGCAGCAGGCGGCCGCGGTCGGTGAAGAGGCCGACCAGCAGGACCAGCGGCGTCAAGAGCGCGTTGGCGATCCAGAAGATCACCAGATGCACGATCGCGGTCAGGAAATCCATCGGCCGGCCGTCGGCGCGGGCAATCGCGATGCCCATCATGTTCATGCCGGGCGAGGCCTGTTTCGCGCCGCCGACGGTGAGCCCGAAATAGAGCATGGCGAGACCGGCAAACAGCACGGGATAGAGCATGAAGCCGAGCCCGAGCGTCAGGATGCCGAAGAAGAATACGACGACCGCGGCCGGAATCCACAGGAGCGCGACGATGGCATAGTCGATCACGAAAGCGATGACGCGGCGGCTCAGGACACCCTGATAGGCCCGCCAGTCATTGCTCGGGATACGCAAATTTTCATCCTGCACAGTCATGGCCGTTCTCCATCGTCAACAGGCAGGGATATGGGGAGGGCTGGCCAAAAATGCAAATGGCGGGTGAAAATAACGGCAAGCAGCCGGGTCATGCCGAGCGGATTGCGGTTACGTGCAGCCATGCCGTCGTCTCGCCGTCGTAGCCGCCGCCGCTGCTTTCGTCGATTTCAACGCGCATCCAATCGAGCGGCGCGTATTGCGACATCAGCCACGCGCGCGACGGATAGTTGTAGTAGCGGTGAAACCGGTCACGTCCTTCCGCCGCCCCCGCCTTGAAGCTGGCGTAGAAGACGCCACCCGGCTTGAGCGCGCGATGAACGGGGGCAAGCACAGGGGCGAGTTCCGGCCGCGGGACATGCAGCAGGCAGGCATTCGCCCAGACCCCGTCATACACGCTGCGCTCTGCCAGCTGATCAAACGGAAGAACGGCGACCGGTCCACCCAGCAATTGTTCTGCCTGCTTGGCCATTTCCGGTGAACCGTCGGTCGGTGTAATGTCGAAACCGCGCGTCAGCATGACAAGGCTGTCCTGTCCGCCACCGCATCCCAGTTCGAGAATTTTCGCGCCGGCAGGCAGCGCCGCAAGGAAGGGATCGAGGTGCTTGCTCTTCGCTGCGCGTGCCCGCAGCGAATAGGTTTCCGCTTCAGCGGCGTAAAAGTTCAAGGTCTCGGCGTTCAGGCTGTGCACCGTGTCCCTTTCGAACGGCGTCAAGGGCGCTTCGCCAGAATTCGCGCGACGTCCATGGCGAAATAGCTGAGGATGCCGTCGCAGCCGGCGCGCTTGAAGGCGAGCAGGGTTTCCAGCATGACGCGCTCGCCGTCGATCCAGCCATTGGCGGCGGCCGCCTTGATCATCGTGTATTCGCCGGACACCTGGTAGGCGAAGACCGGCAGGCCAAAGCTTTCCTTCATCCGCCAGCAGATGTCGAGATAGGGCAGGCCGGGCTTGACCATCAGCATGTCGGCGCCTTCCTCGACGTCGAGGGCGGCATCGCGCATCGCCTCGGTGCCGTTGGCGGGGTCGATGTAATAGGTCTTCTTGTCGCCCTTCAGGAGCCCGCCGGTGCCGATCGCCTCGCGGTACGGGCCGTAGAAGGCGGAGGCGAACTTGGTGGCATAGGACATGATGCCGACATTCTGGTGGCCGGCCGCGTCGAGCGCCTGACGGATGGCGCCGATGCGGCCGTCCATCATGTCGGAGGGGGCGATGATGTCGGCGCCCGCTTCGGCCTGCACGACGGCGGCCCTGGCGATCTGCGCCACCGTCTCGTCGTTGACGATCTCGCCGCCGCGCAGGATGCCGTCATGGCCGTGGCTGGTGAACGGATCGAGCGCCACGTCGGTGATCACGCCGATGTTCGGCACGGCCGTCTTGATCGCCCGCGTCGTCTCGTTGATCAGATTGTTGGCGGCAAGGCTGTTGGAGCCGGTTTCGTCGCGTAGCCGCATCTCGATATTGGGGAAGGCGGCAAGGGCAGGGATGCCGAGGTCGGCGGCTTCCCTTGCCGCTTCCACGGCCTTGTCGACGCTCATGCGGCTGACGCCGGGCATCGCCTCGATCGGCTCGACGATGCCGGAGCCGGGAACGACGAAGATCGGCCAGATCAGGTCATCGACCGTCAGCCGGTTTTCCTGAACCATCCGGCGCGTCCAGTCGGCCTTGCGGTTGCGGCGCATGCGTCGGTGGCCGGTGATGAGATCAACAGGGTTCGTCTTGTCGGTCATGTCGGTCGTCTTTCGGTCATTCGTGTGCGTGGTGGCGGTTTATCATGTGGGACGGGCAAAGGAAAATGGTTGAGGTGCGGCACGTTTACGCTTCGCTTGATGGGGTCTCCCTCTTCTCCCAGGCGGGGAGAAGAGCCGAGCGTAGGCGAGGCGATGAGGGGGCGGCTGGCTCGGAGTTTGTGGCCCCCTCATCCGCCCTTCGGGCACCTTCTTCCCGTGGGGGGAGAAGAGGACAAGCGGCAAACGCTTCCGTCCACGCGCGGAAAGCCGCCGTGGGTATCAAAGAGCAGTTCGGACGGGGCGCTGAAAGCTGC
>UCMT01000051.1 GCA_900473795.1 Hyphomicrobiales bacterium
CAATTCCCCATCAATGAACAATGGAGGGCGAAGCGCCCGCCATTGTAGTCCAGTTGCGATCAGGCTTCCTGAGCGGCGCCGAGCCGTGCGAAACCAGCGGAATCGGCCGACTTGAGGCGGGCCGCAGCGATGAAGCCGACGAGCGCGGCGATCAGCACGAGCCCCGGCAGGAAGACGGCCAGGAAACCGCTCGCCCCGGCGATACTACCGAAATAGACGGCAATGTAGACCACCAGCGCCAGCAGGATCGCACCGGTAATGACCGGGAGAACCATCGTCACCAGAACATTGTTTTCAAGACCCGGATTGCGGCTGAAGAACGCAACGATGGCAAAGGCGGTGAACGCCATCAGCAGGATGATCGCCAGTGTGCCGACATTGGTGAGCCACGAGAAGAGCGCCAGCACCGGATCCTGGCCAGTGAACGCAAAGAGCGCGACGACGAGGATCGCGATGATCGTCTGGATCACCGAGCCGACATGCGGGCTCTGGAACGCCGGATGGGTGACGCCGACGGACTTCGGCAGCAGGCCCTCGCGGCCGGCGACATACATGTAACGGGCGACGCCATTGTGGAAGGCGAGCACGCCGGCAAAAAGGCTGGTGATGAAGAGGAGGTTCATGACCGGGACGATCCAGTGACCGACATAACGCTCGGCAAGGCCGAACAGGAACGTCGTCGGATCGGCAAGGCCCTGCAGTTCCGGCACGAGCTTGTCGACGCCTGCGCCATTCACCATCAGCCACGAGGTCAGCATGTAGAAGAGGCCGATGATCAGTACAGAGATGTAGGTCGCGCGCGGCACGGTCTTGTGCGGTTCGCGGGCCTCCTCGCTATAGATCGTGGTGGCTTCGAAGCCGATGAAGGCGGCGAAGCAGAAGAGGATGCCGATGGCCGGTGTGCCGCTCATAAACGCGGTGGGTGTAAAGGGTGCAGCGGACAGGCCGCCGTCGCCACCCTTGAAGAGGATCGCGGCATCGATGATCAGCACCACAAGATATTCGAGGACCACAAGGACCGACAGCACTTTGGCGGAGAGGTCGACACGACGATAGCCGAAAACCGCGACGATCGCTATGCCGACATAGGTCCACACCCACCAGGGCAGCTCAAGGCCGAGGCCCGCGAAGAAGCCCGATGTTGCAGCGCCGAACAGGCCAAAGACGCCAATCTGCATGGCGTTATAGGCCAGGATGGCGATCAATGCCGCAGCACCGCCCATCATGCCGCCAAGGCCCTGCGCCGTGTAGGCGTAGAATGCGCCGGCATTGCGGATATGACGGGCCATGGCGACATAGCCGACCGCGAAAAGCAGCAGGATCAGCGTAACCAAAAGAAAGGTCAGCGGAATCCCCGCACCGTTACCCAGCAGCATGGAGAGCGGAACGCCGCCCGCCACAGCGGTCAAAGGCGCCGCTGCCGATACCACCAGGAATGTCACGGCGCCAACGCCGAGACTGTTCTTGCGCAGCTGGTTTTGCCCTGCGCCTGTCGAGAGTTGATTGTCCATGTCGCTAACGTTCCCCTTGTTGCGATTATCCGATTGCGCCACGGGCAACATGCATTCCCCGAAAGCGACCTCCATGTTCACACCGGGCTGACAGCACACGTTCTTGCTTTTGCTCTTGGTCGTGGGCCTGTCAGCGCATATGGTTCATATATTGAACCCATGCTTCAAATATAGACTTGCAAACAATGGCCACACCTGTCAAGTTAATTCGCATGTTAAGTAGTTTGGTCGCGAGCGGGGAAGGCGCGACTCGAGGGTTCAGACCTGACGGGTATGAAAACGACCAATCCGGTGGCGCAAAAGCAGCAGGCCGGCACAAGAGGAAAACCGTATGAGCACCGTTGGAAAAGCACTGTCCCTGCTGGATAAACTGTCCCAGCTGAACGCCGAACCTGGATTGACCGATGTCGCCCGCTTGTGCGACCTCGACAAGGCAACCGCCCGCCGCTTGCTTGTCGAACTGGAAAAACACGGCTTCGTCGAACAGGACCCGGTGACACGCAAATATCGGATCGGATCGGCTCCGGTTCGCCTGGCGCGGATTCGCGAGGCCCGCTATCCGTTCCTGCGGATCGCCATTCCCTTCGTGAAGGATCTCGCGGAAACCTCGGAGGAGACGGTCCACCTCTCCGAATTCGTTGGCGGACGACTGTCGACGATCCATGTCGAGGATTCCCCCCGCGCTCACCGGGTCATCGTCGAGATCGGTACACCCCTGCCCTTCCACGCCACGGCCTCAGGTCTCGCCTTTCTGGCCTATTGCGGGAAAGAGCAGCTCGATGCGGCTCTATCGCGGCCCCTAGAAGCCTTCACCGACCACACGGTCACCGAGGTGTCCGCGGTTCGAAGGATGCTGGCGGAGACTGTCGAGCGCGGATTTTCGATCAGCGATCAGGGCCTTGAAAGCGGCGTGGTCAGCACGGCAGCGCCCATTCGCTCGCCAACTGGCCTGCCGATAGGCGCAATCGCCATCGCGGCACCGCTGGTGCGGGCGAACGCCACCACGCTCCACGACTTCGGCGCGATCGTATCGGCGACCGCCAAACGCATTTCTGAAAAATACTACGGGTCGGAAAGACTTGCGGGAACGAGAACACAAGCAAAGGGGACCGGTTGATGAGCCTCGCAGCATCTTCAACACGCATCAGCGAACCAAATATCCTGGTCGTCGGAACGGGGGATACCAAATCCGACGAACTGCAGTTCATGGCAGGCATCATCCGCGATGCGGGCGCAAGGCCCGTCATGATCGATGTCAGCATCCTGTCCGACCCGCCTTACGAGCCGGATTATTCCCGGCATGATATCGCCAGGTCGGCCGGAACCTCGATCGAGGCGATCATCGACAGTGGTGACGAAAATTCGGCGATGGCGCTGATGTCAAACGGCGCCGCGGCTCTCGTCGGCCTGTTGCACGCAACCGGAAAGGCCGATGGCGTCATCATTCTTGGCGGCTCCATGGGCACGGACCTTGCACTCGACGTGGCGGCGGCGCTGCCGCTCGGCGTGCCCAAGTTCGTGGTCTCGACGATTGCCTATTCGCATCTCGTGCCGCCGGAGCGCATCGCGCCGGACCTGATGATGATCCTGTGGGCCGGCGGGCTCTACGGGCTGAACGGGATCTGCCGGGCGGTGCTCTCACAGGCCTGCGGCGCAGTCGTCGGTGCAGCACGCTCCAGTGTCAAACCGGCGGCGGACCGGCCGCTGATCGGCATGACCTCGCTCGGCTCGTCCTGCCTGAAGTACATGAAGCATTTGAAACCCGAACTTGAAAAGCGCGGCTATGATGTCGCGGTATTCCATTCGACGGGCATGGGCGGGCGGGCTTTCGAGGCGATCGCCGCCCAGAAGGGCTTCGCCGCCGTTTTCGACTTCTGCATGCAGGAGGTCGTCAATCACCAGAACGGCACGGTGGTCACCTCGGGCCCGGACCGGCTGGAAAATGCCGGTCGCCTCGGCATCCCGCAGATCGTGGCGCCCGGCGCGACAGACATGGTCGATCTTCCGGCCTGGCAACCCCTGCCCGCGGCTCTTTCCGGCAGACCCTATCATGCCCATAACCGGCTGATCGGCTCTGTCACCACCTCGCCTGAAGGACGCCGGGCAACGGCCGCCCTGATCGGCGAAAAACTCGGACGCACGCAGGCGCCGGTCGCCCTCCTGCTGCCGCTCAAGGGTGTGCAGGAATGGGACCGAGAGGGCGAGCCGCTGCACGATCCCGAAGGGCTGGAGGCCTTCACCGAGGCGATGCGTCTGGCGGTGCCCGCATCCGTGACGCTTCACGAGGTCGATGCCCACATCAATTCCTCTGAGTTCTCCGCCACGGCCCTCGCCGTGTTCGACACGTGGGTTTCGCAAGGCATCATTCCGGAAGGCAAGCCATGACAGGCGATCGCGCCCTTATCCTCGATTTTGGCGGCGTGGTGACACGCACGCTATTCGAAACGCATGACATCACCGAACGGGCCTTGGGCCTGGCCGCTGGCACGCTCACCTGGCGGGGGCCTTTCGATACGGCGACCGATCCGCTTTGGCTATCGATGCAGAACCGCCAAATCACCGAACGCGACTACTGGATGACGCGCACGGCGGAGGTCGGCCGACTGGTCGGCGAGGACTGGACCGACATGAAGACCTTCGTCCAGCGGGCGCGAGGCGCCGAAGCAGAACTGGTCTTGCGGCCGGAAGCCCGCGCGGCCATCACGCGTGCCAAGAGGGCGGGTCTAAGGCTCGCCATACTGTCGAACGAACTCGACCTTTTTTACGGCGTCGAGTTTCGCAAGCGATTTCCTCTGATCGATCTCTTCGACGTTATCGTCGATGCCACCTACACGAGGATCTTGAAGCCTGATCCGCGCGCCTACGAGCAGGTCATTGCCGAGATCGGTCTGCCGCGCGAAGCCTGCGTCTTCGTCGACGATCAGTTGAAGAACATCGAGGGTGCCGAAGCCGTGGGGCTTCCCCATGTCCATTTCGACGTTACCCGCCCCGCGGACGGCTATGCCCGCGCCCTTTCCATGCTTGGACTTTGAACGAAAAGGATCACGCCATGCGCGAAACCAATTTCCTGACCGAAAACAACGCCCGTCATATCTGGCATCCGATGGCGCATCCGGCCGAGATGCTGGCCAACCCGCCACGCATCGTCAAAGCCGCTGCCGGCGTGGAAATCACCGATATCGACGGCAAGACGGTGCTGGACGGCGTCGGCGGGCTCTGGAACGTCAATCTCGGCTATTCCTGCGAGCCGATCAAAAAGGCTATCCGAGATCAGCTGGACGAGCTCCCCTATTATTCCGCCTTTCGCGGCACCACCAATCCGCCCCTGATCGAACTGTCCTACGAACTCGCGGCGTGGTTCAAGGAGGACGGCCTCAGCCGTGCCTTCTTCACCTCGGGGGGCTCCGACTCCGTCGAGACATGCCTTCGCCTCGCCCGGCAATATCACAAGGTCAACGGCCAGCCGGAACGCACCAAATTCGTCGCACTGAAGAAGGGCTATCACGGCACCCATTTCGGTAGCGCCTCGGTCAACGGCAACGCCAATTTCCGCCGCAACTATGAACCGCTGATGCCGGGCGTCTTTCACCTCGCCGCTCCCTATCCCTATCGCAACCCCTTCGGCACCGACGATTCGGCAGAGATCGCAGCCGCCATTGCCCGGCAGTTCGAGGATGAAATCGCCTTTCAGGGCGCAGACACCATCGCTGCCTTCATCATGGAGCCGGTTCTTGGCGCCGGCGGCATCATGGTGCCGCACGAGACCTCCATGCCGCTGATGCGCGCCATCTGCGACAAGCACGGCATCCTGCTGATCGCCGACGAGGTGATTACGGCCTTCGGCCGCACCGGCGCCTGGACCGGTTCGCGTCTCTGGGGCGTGAAGCCGGACCTGATGTCGACCGCCAAGGCGATCACCAACGGCTATTATCCCTTCGGCGCGGTGATGATCGCCGACAAGATCGCTGAAGCTTTCGAAAGCAACAAGAACACCGTCGGCACCATCAGTCACGGCTACACCTATTCCGGCCACCCGGTCGGCGCGGCAGCAGCGCTCGCCACGCTGAAGGAAATGAAACGCCTGGACGTGGCAGCCAATGCCGGCGCGCGCGGCGAGGAACTTCTGGCGGGCCTTCAGGCGCTGGAGGAAAGGCATGAGCTGATCGGCGACGTGCGCGGCAAAGGATTGATGTGCGCCCTCGAGCTGGTCACCGATCGCGTGGCGAAAACCGCTGCACCGAAAGACGCGGTCCAGCGCCTGCAGGATGCGGCCTACGAGGCCGGCGTCATGGTGCGAACCTCCGGTTCAAATGTCATTATCTCGCCGCCGCTCGTCATCACCACTGCCGATGTGAACCGGATTGTCGCAGCCCTTGATGCGGGTCTGACGGCTGCCGCCGGGGGGAAATGATATGGCGGCAAATGCAACCCTACTCGCCCGCCGCGAACGGCTTCTCGGCCGAAACATGTCGACCTTCTACAACCAACCCGTCCAGCTGGTGCGCGGCGAAGGCGTCTGGCTGTGGGACGCCGACGGCCGGAAATATCTCGATTGCTACAACAATGTCCCGCATGTCGGCCATTGCCACCCCCGGGTCGTGGAAGCGATTGCCCGGCAGGCGTCGACGCTGAATACCCATACGCGCTATCTGCACGAGGGCATTCTCGACTATGTCGAGCGGCTGACGGCAACCTTCGACAAGAGCCTCGACACGGCGATCATGACCTGTACCGGCAGCGAAGCCAACGACATCGCGTTGCGCATGGCGCAGGCGGTCACGGGAAAGACCGGCGTCATCGCCACCAACCATACCTATCACGGCAATACCACGGCCGTGTCGCAGCTTTCCACCCGTATGCCGCCGGTCGGCGGTTTCGGCGGCCATGTCCGCCATGTGCCGGCGCCCGACAGCTACCGGCCGCTCGGCGGTACCCCTGGCGAAGCCTTTGCGGCAGCGTTCGCCGCGGAAGTGGAAAAGGCGATTGCCTCGCTTCAGGACAGCCCGCACGGTTTTTCGGCGCTGATCATTTGCCCGTTCTTTGCAAACGAAGGGTTTCCCGACCTGCCGCCGGGCTTTCTCGACAAGGCGATCGTTGCGGTGCGCAAGGCGGGCGGGGTGGTCATATCCGATGAGGTGCAGCCGGGTTTTGGCCGTACCGGCAGCCACATGTGGGGCCACCAGCGTGCCGGCTTCGTGCCCGATGTCGTGACGCTCGGCAAACCGATGGCCAACGGCCATCCGGTGGGTGGCGTGGTCGCCAACGCCGACACGCTGAACGCCTTCCGCAGAGCCTTCCGCTATTTCAATACCTTCGGCGGCAATCCGGTTTCCTGCGCTGCGGCGCTCGCTGTCCTCGACGTGATCGACGACGAGGGCCTGATGGAGAACGCCCGCACCGTCGGCGCCTATGCGCAAGACGGCCTCAAGCGCCTGTCGGATAAACATGACGTTATCGGCGACGTCCGCGGCAGCGGTCTGTTCTTCGGGGCGGAGCTTGTTCTCGACCGCGTGCAAAAGACGCCGGCGCCGGACCTCGCCACAAAGGTCATCAATGACATGCGCGCGCGCGGCGTTCTGATGGGCAAGATCGGCATTCATCAATGTGCGACCAAGATCCGGCCGCCCATGCCCTTTTCGAAGGAGAATGCCGACTTGATGCTGTCCACCCTCGATGACGTTCTGTCGGGATTGTGACGGCGGCCATGTCGGAACATGAAACCGTCCCCTTCATGGACGCGCTAAGCGCGCGGGCATCCGAAGCGCTTACCAACTGGGACCTCGGCGGGCAGACGCCCCAGCTTCTGAAATATCGCGAGAATGCCGTGTTCCGGATCACCCTGAAGAGTGGGCAGCCGGCGGTCCTTCGGCTGCATCGACCGGGTTACCACGACGAGACGGCGCTGGCCTCGGAACTTTCCTGGATGGCAGCGTTGCGGGAGGCAGGCTTGCGCGTTCCGGCACCAATCCTAACCCCAAACGGGCGCCAGAACGTATCCCTTGCCGCAACGCAGGACTTCGGCGATCAGCATGCCGATATCGTCACCTGGATGGCCGGCACCCCGCTCGGCCAGTCGGGTACTCTTCTCGGATATCCGCAGGAACGCCTTGCCGCCATTTTTCACAGCCTCGGCGAAGCCATGGCACAGATGCACGCGGCCACCGACGCATGGATGCCGCCCACCTCCTTCTGTCGCCCCTCCTGGGACGACGATGGCTTGCTGGGCGAAAATCCCCTCTGGGGCCGCTTCTGGGATTGCCCTGGACTGTCGCCGCGTAACGCGGAACACCTTTCCAGATTGCGTCTGCGGCTGCAAAAACAGCTCCGGGAGCTTGGCGGTCTCGATCTCGACTATGGTCTCATCCATGCCGATCTCGTCCGGGAAAATGTGCTGGTCGATGGCGATCACGTCGAACTGATCGATTTTGACGACGGGGGCTACGGCTGGCGGATGTTCGACATTGCCACGGCCCTGTTCAAGAATCGCGGCGAACCGCACTACCAGATCATGAAGTCGGCCTTGATTAAGGGATATCGCGGCGTGCGTCCGCTGCCGGACAGCGCCCTTGAAACCCTGCCGCTCTTCATGCTCCTGCGCAGCCTCACCTATATCGGCTGGATTGGCGAGAGACCCGCAACGCCGGACGCCGCAGAGCGGCTTCAGCGCTATGTGGCCGACGCGCTGACCTTGGCCGATGTCATGTTCGCCCACGACAGGGCATAGGAGCACACGGTGCTACTTGTTCAGCGTCGCCAACTCATCGAGCATGTCGAGCAGCGTTTCGATCCGTTCCCGGCCGAACCGCTGTTCGAGTGCCGTATAGATCGCCCGGCTGTCCGGGCTCACGTCGTTGATGATTTTCAAAGCGGCGGGGGTGATCTGCAGCAGGATGCGGCGGCCGTCCTGCGCATCCTTGCTCTTGGTGATAAAACCGCGCTCCTCGAGCGAGCGGATGATCCGCGTCAGGCTCGGGGCGAGAATGAAGGCCCGCTCGGCCATTTCGGATGCGTCGAGCGTTCCCGCTTCCGCCAGAATGCGGATCACCCGCCACTGCTGTTCGGTCACGTCGTGAAGAGCGAGCATCGGACGAAAATGCCCCATCACGGCCTCCCGCGCCCGAAGCAGCGCAATCGGCAGCGACCGGCGGGTATCGCGGGGAAGGAGAGCATCCTGCGTGATGCCGGTGTTTTCAGGAGAAGGTCGGGTCATGACGGTTGTATGGAGCAATTTTTTGCGACGCGCAACGATTGCCAACCGCCACGTGCTCTTGACAACACGATCAATATCGTTAACATGTTAAATATATCTTGATCGTTGTGGCGCGGGAGGAACGATGCCGCATTTCACCATGGACTATTCGTCCAATCTGGATGGAAAGGTGGATTTCGACGCGCTTTGCCGTGTCGTCCACACGGAAATCCTGAAAACGGGCCTGTTCGAGACGGGGGCGGTGCGGGTGCGCGCGATCCGGTGCGACGCCTATGCGATAGCGGACCTGCTCCCGGAAAACGGCTTCATCGACATGTCCTTCCGCATTGGCGAAGGGCGGAGCGAAAATGACAAGCGGCTGGCGGGCGAGGCAATCTTCAAGGCGGTGACGCAGCAACTCGATCCATTATTCCAGACGCCGCATTTCGCATTGACGCTGGAAATCCGGGAAATCGACCCCGCGCTCAGCTGGAAGAAAAACGCCATCCATCCGCGCCTTCGCAAAACAAGCGGCTAGGCAGCCCCAAGAACCCAGACGCAACAGAAAAACGAAAGCGGCGTACGTGCCGCGTTTCCAGCGCGGCAAAGCAAGCAATATTGGAGAAGAAGATGTCGACACTCGAGGACAACATTGCAAGGGCGCAAGGCTATCTCGCCCGTTTCCGCAAAGACGGCGTATTGAACCATATCGGTGGCGAGGCCATCCCTGCGGCCGATGGCACCACCTTCGACATCATTTCTCCGGTCGACCTGAAGGTCCTGGCAAAGGTCGCGCACGGCAAGGCGGCGGATGTGGACCAGGCAGCGAAGGCCGCAAAGGCCGCCTTCCCCGCCTGGGCGGCGATGCCGGGCGATGCGCGCAGGAAGCTTCTACACAAGATTGCCGATGCGATCGTGGCGCGCGCCGACGAGATTGCGTTCGTCGAATGCATGGACACCGGCCAATCGTTGAAATTCATGGCGAAGGCTGCGCTTCGCGGGGCGGAAAACTTCCGCTTCTTCGCCGATCGCGCCCCAGAAGCGCGGGACGGAAAGACCTTGCGGGCGAACGGCCAGGTCAACATCACCAGCCGTGCGCCGATCGGGCCGGTGGGCGTCATCACACCGTGGAACACGCCCTTCATGCTGTCGACGTGGAAGATTGCCCCGGCGCTCGCGGCCGGCTGCACCATCGTCCACAAACCGGCCGAGTTCTCGCCGCTGACGGCGCGGCTGCTGGTCGAGATCGCGGAAGAGGCTGGCCTGCCCAAGGGTGTGTGGAACCTCGTCAACGGGCTCGGCGAGGACGCCGGCAAGGCGCTGACCGAGCATCCCGCCATCAAGGCGATCGGCTTCGTCGGCGAAAGCCGCACCGGCTCGCTGATCATGAAACAGGGCGCCGACACGCTGAAGCGGGTGCATTTCGAACTCGGCGGCAAGAACCCGGTCATCGTCTTTGCCGATGCCGATCTCGAGCGCGCTGCCGATGCGGCAGTCTTCATGATCTATTCGCTGAACGGCGAGCGCTGCACCTCATCCTCCCGCCTGCTGGTGGAGGAAGGTATCTACGACCGTTTCACCACCATGGTCGCCGAGAAGGCCAAGCGCATCAAGGTCGGCCACCCGCTCGATCCGGAAACCGTGGTCGGCCCGCTGATCCATCCCGTGCATGAAAAGAAGGTGCTGGAATACATCGAGATTGGAAGGTCGGAGGGCGCAACGGTTGCGGCCGGCGGCGCCAAATTCGATGGCCCCGGCGGCGGATGCTACGTCTCCCCCACCCTCTTTACCGGCGCCAACAACCGGATGCGCATTGCGCAGGAAGAGATCTTCGGGCCTGTTCTGACCGCGATCCCCTTCAAGGACGAGGCCGATGCGCTGGCGCTCGCCAATGACGTGCAATACGGCCTGACCGGCTATCTCTGGACCTGCGACGTCACCCGCGCTTTCCGCTTCACTGACGCGCTGGAGGCCGGGATGGTCTGGGTGAACTCGGAAAACGTCCGCCACCTGCCGACCCCCTTCGGCGGCGTCAAGAATTCCGGCATCGGCCGTGACGGCGGGGACTGGTCCTTCGACTTCTACATGGAAACCAAAAACGTCGCCTTCGCCACCACGGCGCACGCGATCCAAAAACTTGGCGGCTGAACGCTCGATAGCGCCACACAAACTTTGGAGGAGACCTGCATGCCCTTGCCCACACCCAATCTCTACCCGCCGTTCAACATCGTGCGTCTCAGCCACGTCGAACTCGCCGTGACCGACCTTGCGAAATCGCGCGCCTTCTACGTCGATACGCTTGGCCTGCAGGTGACCGACGAGACGACGGACACGATCTATCTGCGTGCGCTCGAAGAGCGCGGCCATCACTGCATTGTGCTGAAAAAAGCCAGTTCCGCCGAAGCGCGCGACCTGGGCTTCAAGGTGTTTTCCGAGGAAGACCTCGACAAGGCCGAGCATTTCTTCAAGGGCAAGGGCCTGCCGGTCGAATGGGTCGATCGCCCCTACCAGTCGCGCACCTTCCGCACCCGCGATCCGCACGGCATTCCGCTCGAATTCTATTCGAAGATGGACCGCCTGCCGCCGATCCACCAGAAATATGCCCTCTACAAAGGCGTAAAGCCGCTCCGGATCGATCACTTCAACTGCTTCTCGCCGAATGTCGACGAGAGCGTCGCCTTCTACAATGAAATCGGCTTCCGTGTGACGGAATACACTGCCGACGAGGAAACCGGGAAACTCTGGGCCGCCTGGACTCATCGCAAGGGCGGCGTCCACGACATGGCGTTTACCAACGGTCGCGGCCCTCGCCTGCATCACACCGCGTTCTGGGTGCCGACACCGCTCAACATCATCGACCTGCTGGACCTGATGGCGACCACGGGCTGGCTCGCGAACATCGAGCGCGGCCCGGGCCGGCACGGTATCTCGAATGCCTTCTTCCTCTACATCCGCGATCCGGACGGTCACCGTATCGAGATCTACTGCTCGGATTATCAGACGGTCGATCCCGACCTGGAGCCGATCAGTTGGGATCTCAAGGACCCGCAGCGCCAGACGCTCTGGGGCGCTCCCGCACCGAAATCCTGGTTCGAGGAGGGCAGTCTGTTTGCCGGCGCCACCGTTGTGGATTCGATCCTCAAGGCCCAGCCGATCGTCGCGCCCTGACCGGGTGGACATGAGTTCGCCAGTTCCGGTCGCAAACCGCGACCGGACATCAGATTGATGTACAGCGGAGAGATACGATGAACCGGAAAGATTTTGCCGAGTGGTCGCGCAAGGCTGCCGACTGGGGTGCCGCCTATCGGGCAACCCTTCGGGACAGACCGGTCCGTGCCCAGACAGCCCCCGGTGAGATCGCCGCGCGGTTGCCACTGCAGCCACCGCAAACCGGCGAAGACATGGACGCAATCTTCGCCGACTTCGAGAACATCATCCTGCCCGGTATGACGCATTGGCAACATCCGCGCTTTTTTGCTTATTTTCCCGCCAATGCCGCGCCTGTCTCTGTCGTTGCCGAATATCTCGTCACGGCGATGGCGGCGCAATGCATGCTCTGGCAAACCTCTCCGGCTGCCACGGAGCTGGAGACAAGAGTTCTCGATTGGCTGCGCCAGGCGATCGGTCTGCCGGAGGGATTTTCGGGCGTCATTCAGGATTCCGCCTCCTCGGCCACGCTCTCGGCGGTGCTCGTCATGCGCGAACGCGCCCTCGACTGGAACGGCAACAAGGCTGGCCTGAGTGGAAATCCGCAACTGCGGATTTATTCGTCCGATCAGGTCCATACGTCCATAGACCGCGCGATCTGGGTATCCGGCATCGGCGAGAACAATCTCATCCGCATTCCCGCTCGAGGTGCGTTGCGGAGCATGGATTGCGACGCCCTGGAAACGGCCATCGCCGAAGACAAGGCGGCCGGATATGTGCCGGCCGGCATCATTGCCTGCACGGGTGGCACCAGCACCGGCGCATGCGACAACATTGCCGATGTGGTGCGGGTCGCTCGTCGACACGGTCTCTACGTTCATGTCGATGCAGCCTGGGCAGGATCCGCGATGATCTGCGAGGAATTCCGCCCTCTGTGGGCAGGCGTCGAAGACGCCGATTCCGTGGTATTCAACCCGCACAAGTGGCTGGGCGCCCAGTTCGATTGCTCTGCGCATTTCATCCGAAATCCCGCCGAGCTCGTGCGGACACTCGCCATCCAGCCGGAATATCTGAAAACCCATGGTCGCGACGGTATTGTCAACTATTCCGAATGGACCGTTCCGCTCGGTCGTCGCTTCCGGGCTCTGAAGCTTTGGTTCCTGTTGCGGTTTCATGGCCTCGAAGGCCTGAAAACAATGATCCGCAACCATGTGGACTGGTCGGCAAAACTCTGCGAGCGCCTGCGCACGACCGACAATTTCGAGATCGTGACCGAGCCGGCCTTCTCGCTCTTTTCATTCCGTCACCTCGGTGCAAACGATCTCGACGACCACAACCTTACCCTTGTAAATGCGATCAATGACGACGGCCGCATCTATCTCACCCAAACCCGGGTGAACGGCCAGGTGGCGCTCCGCTTTCAGGCGGGTCAGTTCGAGATGACGGAGAGCGACGTTGATGTCGCCTTTGATGTCATTACCGAAGTCGCGGCGACACTGTCGAACGCCGGCTAAGTCATCGCCTGAGCTGAAATACGGAGAGAACCGATGTCCCATCCCAAATTTGTCAGCTTTTCCCGCAACGGCACGCCCGGATACGGGCTTCTTGCCGGAGACGGCATCATCGACCTTTCCGCGCGCCATGGCGCCAAATGGCCGACGCTGCGCGAAGTCGTCGCCGATGGCGCGCTGCTTCAACTTGCCGAAGCCGCGGCAAACCTGGAGGCTGACTTCCCGGTATCCGAAGTCCGCTATGAAATCCCCATTCCGGCGCCGGAAAAGCTCATCTGCGTCGGCGTGAACTTTCCCGACCGCAACGAGGAATACAAGGACGGACAGGCAGCGCCCGCCAACCCGTCGCTGTTCATTCGCTTCCCTCGATCCTTCACCGGTCATGACCAGTCCTTGATCCGCCCACCGGAAAGCCTTGAGCTCGATTATGAGGGCGAGATCGTCATCGTTATCGGCAAGCGCGGGCGACGTATTCCCGAGGCCAAGGCACTCGACCACATTGCCGCGCTTTCGCTTTGCAACGAGGGCACGATCCGCGATTGGGTCCGGCATGCGAAGTTCAACGTCACGCAAGGCAAGAATTTCGACCGCACCGGTTCTATCGGCCCGTGGCTGATCCCGTTCACGGACGAGGCACAGATCGCCGATATCCGGCTCGAAACCCGGGTCAACGGCGAGATTCGCCAGAGCGATCGCACCAGCCGGATGATCTTCTCCTTCCGCAAGATCATCAGCTACATCTCCACCTTCACCACCGTGGTGCCCGGTGATGTGATTGTTACCGGCACGCCCACGGGCGCCGGCGCGCGGTTTGATCCGCCGATCTGGCTGAAACCGGGCGATGTCGTCGAGGTCGAGGCGGATGGCATCGGAACCCTGCGCAACACGATAGCGGACGAGGCCTGAGACATGTTGACGAATGACGAGATCGCCCAGGCTGCCGAAAGCCTCGATGCGGCCGAAAGGACAAGGGTGCAGACCGGCCTTCTGTCGCTCAAGCATCCCGGCATGACGATGGATGACGCCTATGCCGTTCAAGCGGCATGGGTGCGCCGGAAGATCGAGGCCGGGCGCAGGGTCATCGGCTGGAAGATCGGGCTGACGTCCAAGGCCATGCAGTATGCGCTCAATATCGACATACCGGATTCCGGCGTGCTGTTTGACGACATGCTGTTCGAGGATGGCGCGACGGTTCCTGCGGACCGCTTCATCCAGCCGCGCATCGAGGCGGAAATCGCCTTCATCATGAAGTCGCCCCTGCGTGGACCGGGCATCACCATCTTCGATGTGCTCAACGCCACGGACTACATCACGCCGGCCCTGGAAATCCTCGATACGCGCATCCTGCGGGTCGATCCGGAAACGAAGAAGGCCCGCACCATCGTCGACACGATCTCCGACAACGCGGCCAATGCCGGCATCGTGCTCGGCGGCCGGACGATGCGGCCGGATGCCGTCGACATGCGCTGGATGGGCGCCATCGTTTCGCGCAACGCCGAGGTCGAGGAAACCGGTCTTGGCGCCGGCGTGCTCAACCAGCCGGCGCGCGGCGTCGCCTGGCTTGCCAACCGGCTTGCCCAATATGGCGAAGGCATCGAGGCCGGCCAGGTCGTGCTCGCCGGCTCCTTCATCCGCCCCGTCGAGGCACGTCACGGCGACACCATCGTCGCCGATTTCGGACCCTACGGTTCCGTCAGCAGCTATTTCGCGTAGAAGGATTGGACAATGCCCGCGCCCAAGAACACGTTCAAAGCGGCACTTCTGGAGAGACGCCGGCAGATCGGCCTGTGGCTCGCACTCGCCAGCCCCTATACGGCAGAAATTCTGGGCGGCGCCGGCTATGACTGGCTGCTGATCGACGGCGAACACGCGCCAAACGACATTCCACTGATGATGATGCAGTTGCAGGCTCTCAAAGGCTCGCCGAGCCATCCCGTGATCCGGGCGCCGGTCGGCGAGGCCTGGCTCCTGAAACAGATCCTCGATATCGGCGCGCAGACGGTGCTGGTGCCGATGATCGAAAGCGGCGACCAGGCAAAAGCCCTGGTGCGCGCCATGCGCTACGCCCCGCACGGCATGCGCGGTGTCGGTGCAGCACTTGCCCGTGCTTCATCCTTCAACCGCATTCCCGACTATCTTCAAACCGCCAATGACGAGGTCTGCCTGTTGCTGCAGATCGAAAGCCGCGCCGGGCTGGCGGCGCTCGATGACATCGCAACCACCGACGGTGTCGATGGCATCTTCATCGGACCGGCCGATCTTGCCGCCGACATGGGCCATCTTGGCCGGCCCGGCGACGCGGAGGTGCAGCAAGCCGTGGAAGCAGCGCTGATCCGCATCCAGTCGCACGGCAAGGCGGCCGGCATCCTCACGGCCGATCAGTCGCTTGCCAAGCGCTACCTGGAATTGGGCGCAACCTTCGTCGCCATCGGCAACGATGTGGGTCTTTTGGCAAACGGCGCTTCGCGACTGCTCGCCGACTTTCAGAACGCAGTCGCTGCCGGTGCTGGACGTTCGGGCACTGCGAATGTCTACTGAGCAGCCCTCCTTTTTCGAGGACATGGTGGCGATCCTCTGACCGTTCCGAAACAGCGCACACTGCCACGCGTCCTTCGGCCGACTGCGGAAGGAGTGGGCTGTCGTGCGCCGCTTCCGCTCGACCGCCACCTGGACCTGTTTTTTCGGGGTGACACGATAACCGAATGCTGTAAGCTGCCCCTGCAAAGACTAGTCCGTTGCCCAATCCACGGGCGACGTTCCTAATGATTTGAAATAATTGCATCTTTCAGACTGCCGCAGCTTGGCCAAACCCGTGTCCCGACTGCCTGTAATAGTTTGACGTCCGGCAAGGCTCGGCCACCTGCGCGCTCCAAGAACCGACCCGTGCGCCCGCACGGGATTGATCCGCTCCACGCGCTTCAGGGGACTTATACAGATGGCACGATACTGGCTCCTTCCGGCGATACTGCTTTTTTCGACGGCTCTGTCCGCAACCTCTTCGCTAGCACAACAACAACAGAAGCCCGCTGTCACGGTCGCCAAGCCGGTTGTCCGCGACGTCGTCGACGTCGATGAATTCATCGGCCGCTTCGAGGCCGTCGATGAAGTGACGATCCGCTCGCGCATCGGCGGCTATCTCGACCAGGTGGATTTCACCGACGGTGCCATGGTGAAGAAGGGCGATCAGCTCTTCGTCATCGACCAGCGTCCCTTCAAGACTGCGCTCGACGTCGCCACGTCATCGCTTGAGGTCGCGAAATCCACGCTTGTCTTCGCCGAAGCGGAATTCACGCGCACGGAATCGCTGGTGCAAAAAGGGACGCTTGCAATCTCGACGCTCGACGACCGACGCCGCGAACTGCGGTCGGCGCAGGCAAATCTGCGCGGCGCGGAGGCAAGCCTCGCCAGAGCCGAGCTCGATCTCGAATATACCAAGATCATTGCTCCGCTGGCCGGCCGTATCGACCGCCGGCTGGTTTCGGTCGGCAATCTCGTACAAGCCGACCAGACCGCGCTGACGACGATCGTCTCGCTCGATCCGATCGACTTCTACTTCGACGTCGACGAACGCCGCTTGCTCAACTATGCCCGCCAGGCGCGCGAGCACGGCAGCAACCTGCAGGAGGGTGGCGGGTCGCTCGACGTCTATGTGACCATCGCTGATTCCAGCGAAAAGCCATTCAAAGGCAAGCTCGACTTCGCCGAAAACCGCGTCGACCAGGAAACGGGCACGATGCGGGTTCGCGCCCGTTTCGACAATCCGAAATTCGTGCTGCAGCCCGGCCTTTTCGGCCGTGTCGAGGTCAGCGCGTCCAACACCTACAAGGGCATCCTCATTCCGGACGATGCGATCGGCGCCGACCAGGACCAGCGCGTCGTCTATGTCGTTGCCGCGGACGGCAGCTTTACCACGAAACCGGTGCGGCTTGGGCCGAGGCTCTACGGCTACCGCGTTATTCGCGAGGGCATGACCGGTGACGAGACCATCGTCGTCAATGGCCTGACGCGGCTGAGGCCCGGTGTCGTCGTCGATGCGAAGATGGTCACGCTGCCGCAGGAAGCCGCATCGACGGAGAATGGCCAATGAAATTTGCCCATTTCTTCGTTGACCGGCCGATATTCGCGTCGGTCCTGTCGATCGTCCTTCTGATCGTCGGCGGTATCGCCTATTTCCAGTTACCGGTCGCCCAGTATCCGGAAATCGCACCGCCGACCATCGTCATCCGCACGGCCTATCCTGGTGCCGACGCCGAGACGATCGCCAACACGGTCTCGACCCCGCTTGAACAGGAAATCAACGGCGTCGAGGACATGCTCTATATGTCCTCCTACTCGACCGCCGACGGTTCGATGGCTCTGACGGTGACGTTCAAGCTCGGTACCGACCTCGACAAGGCGCAGGTGCTTGTCCAGAACCGCGTCTCGATCGCGGAGCCCCGGCTGCCGGAAGAGGTCCGCCGCATCGGCGTCACCACGGCCAAAAGCTCGCCCGACCTGATGATGGTCGTGCATCTCCTGTCGCCGAACGACCGCTACGACCAGCTCTATGTCTCCAACTATGCCCGTACCCGCGCCCGCGACCTCCTGGTGCGCCTCGATGGTGTCGGCGACGTCATCCTGTTCGGCGAACGCGAATTTGCCCTGCGCATCTGGCTCGATCCGGAAAAACTCGCCTCCTACGGCATGACCTCCGGCGACGTCGTGCAGGCGCTGCGCGACCAGAACGTCCAGGTTTCCGGCGGTTCCATCGGCGGACCGCCGACGGCAGGCACCAACGCGTTCCAGTACACGGTGACGACCGAGGGGCGCTTCAGCGATGCCCGCCAGTTCCGCTATGTCATCGTCAAGGCGACGCAAAGCGGCCGTCTCGTGCAGCTGCAGGACGTTGCCCGGATCGAACTCGGCGCCAAGGACTACGTCACCAACAGCTACCTGAACGGCAAGGCGGCCGTCGCCATGGGCATCTTCTCGCGCCCCGGCACCAACGCGCTCGACGCAGCCGACCAGATCAAGGCAACGATGGAAAAACTGTCCAAGGATTTCCCGCCGGGCCTCGAATACACGATCGTCTACAACCCTACCGAGTTCATTTCGGAATCGATCAACGAGGTCTACAAGACCATCCTCGAGGCGGCCATCCTCGTTGCCATCGTCGTGCTGGTCTTCCTCCAGTCCTGGCGAACGGCACTGATCCCGATCATCGCCATCCCGGTCTCGCTGATCGGCACCTTCGCGCTGCTGCTCGCCTTCGGCTTCTCGCTCAACATGCTGACGCTGTTCGGCCTGGTGCTGGCGATCGGCATCGTCGTCGACGATGCGATCGTCGTCGTCGAAAACGTCGAGCGCAATCTGGCCAAAGGCATGACGCCCAAACAGGCAGCGCATGTGACGATGGACGAGGTCGGCACAGCCGTCATCGCCATTTCGCTCGTGCTGATCGCCGTCTTTGTGCCGACGGCTTTCATCCCCGGCATTTCCGGGCAGTTCTACCTGCAGTTCGCCGTCACCATCTCGGTGGCAACGGCAATCTCGGCGCTCAACTCGCTGACGCTTTCGCCGGCGCTTGCGGCCCTGGTCCTGCGTCCGCACCGGGAACACCACGAGACGCGCAACCCGTTCACGCGCATCGGCCGGGGCCTTGCCAACGGTTTCAACAATGGTTTCGACCGGATGACCCACGGCTATTCCTGGGTCGTGCGCCACCTCGTTACGACGAAGATCGCGCTCGGCGCCAGCCTGCTCGTCTTTTTCGCACTGCTGGCGAGCACCTGGTACATGGCGCAGATCGTGCCGCGCGGCTTCGTGCCGACAATGGATCAGGGGTATGCGATCGTCGTCGTGCAACTGCCCGACGGCGCCTCGCTTGCCCGCACGGACGCGGTGGTAAAGAAGGCGACCGAGATGATCCGCAAGGTGCCGGGCATCAAGGATGCGGTTTCGTTTGCCGGCTTCAACGGCGCAACCTTTACCAATGCCTCGAATTCCGGCGTCATCTTTACGCCCTTCGCCTCCTTCGAGGAGCGGCTGAAGCACGGGCAGAGCGCCGATCAGATCATCGGCCAACTCTACGGCACGATGCAGGCGATCCAGGAGGCCTTCATCATCGCCGTGCCGCCGCCGTCGATCCGCGGCATCGGCAATTCCGGCGGCTTCAAGATGCAGATCGTCGATCGCGAAAGCTCAGACATGCGCCGCGCGCTCGGGCTTGCCTATCAGATGATGGGGGCCGCCAACCAGACCGAAGGGCTGACGGGCGTCTTCACCACCTTCTCTGCCTCCAGCCCGCAATATTTCCTAGCGGTCGACCGCGACAAGGCCCAGGCGCTCAACGTACCGATCCCCAACATCTTCGAGACGCTGTCGATCAACCTCGGCACCTCCTATGTCAACGATTTCAATGCTTTCGGCCGCGTCTATCAGGTGCGCGCGCAGGCAGACCAGCAGTACCGGCTGGAGCGCGAGGACATCCTCGACCTCAAGGTCCGCTCGGCCACGGGCGCCCTCGTGCCGCTTGGAACGCTGGTCGACATCCGCGATACGACCGGGCCGGCCCTCGTCCAACGCTACAACATGTATGTGTCCGTGCCCCTCCAGGGCAATCCTGCGCCCGGAGTCTCGACGGGTACCGCACTCGACAAGATGGAGGCGCTGGCCGCCCAAATCCTGCCGCCAGGCATGGGCTTCGAATGGACGGATCTCGCCTTCCAGGAGCGTAACACCGGCAATACGGCGATCTTCATTTTCGCCCTTTCGGTGATCTTCGTGTTCCTGGCGCTGTCGGCGCAGTATGAGAGCTGGATCCTGCCGCTGGCGATCATCCTCGTCGTGCCGATGGCGGTCCTCGCCGCCCTGGTCGGCGTGCATCTCAGGGGCCTGGACAACAACATCCTGACGCAGATCGGCCTGATCGTCCTGATCGGCCTTGCGGCGAAGAACGCGATCCTGATCGTCGAATTCGCGCGGCAGGCGCAGGACGATGGAATGAACCCCGTCAACGCCGCGATCGAGGCGAGCAGGCTCAGGCTGCGGCCGATCCTGATGACCGCCTTTGCCTTCATCCTCGGCGTCGTGCCTTTGATGATCGCCACCGGCCCGGGTGCGGAAATGCGCCAGTCGCTCGGCACCGCCGTTTTCTCGGGCATGCTCGGCGTCACCATCCTCGGCCTTTTCCTGACGCCGGTCTTCTACGTCGCACTGCGGTCTTTCCGCTACAAGCCGAAAGAGAAGCCCGTGGCACCGGAAGCCGGCATGATCTGAACGGCGACAGGCCGGCCCCTGCCCGGCCTGTCGCACCCGACCGATCTAGCAGGACGTTCGCGGTGAGGAGCGTTACTCCGCACCGCGCGTCAGCGCCATGACGGCGTCGGTGCTCAATCCCTTTCCGGCATGGCCGCGCAACTTGCTGAAGCGGCTTGCCGGCCGTTTCTCGTCCGCCCGCGTCAAGACCACGGTGCCGTCTGCAGTCAAGTGGAATTCGACCCGCGTGCCGGCACGAGGCCGAGGAAGTCCCGCACTGGTTTCGGAATGGTCACCTGGCCCTTCGTCGTCACTTTCGCGCTCATTGTGCACCCCGGAAGGATTGTTCAAATTAAGGTATTACACTGGGTGCTCGTCTTCAAAAAACATCGCTGATTGCTCGCTCGCGGCTTTGCCCAGACTAACGCTAACCAGCGCTCCTTCCATCCGCTATCAAAGCCCGCACCATTCGCGTCGAATCTCCCCAGGTTGACAGCCAGATCAAGCTGTCTGTCACGAGCGAAATCGCTTGTCTTAGTGCGCGAAAAGCCAGGCTTGGGGCGACCAGCCGCTCTTCGGCGTGGCGCAAATGGGCAATCTCCTCATCGCGAATCGAAAGGATGATGCTACTCAATGCAGGATCACGGTCTTTCAGGAAGTACAGCTGATCATCGAGATGGCGATGTACCGCAGCCTCCACGGCAGCCGTACAGACCCATATGGCCTGCCGGCCGAGCAGTGCCGTCAGAAACCCGAGTATCCAGCCGCCGCAGCTCCAGAACTGCATGACCCGGCATGGCCGTGACTTCCGATGCGGCATAGCGTCGCGAAACAACACACAATGGCGCCGTTCGTCGCCAAGCATTTCCGCGAGAGAGGAAACGCAATCCGGCCAGAGCCATCCGGATACCAGCATCTGCGCTGAATAGATGCGGATCGCACCAAACTCGCCGGCGTGGTTCACCCTGACTATTCGAGCGATCGTCAACGCATCGCGCGCGCGAAAGGATCTCTCTTTCTCGATCTCAACTTGCAGCATCGATTTGCTCCGGAATTCGCCGTGGTCCGACGTCGCCCTGGAATCCTTCCGCCTAGACTAGAAGCCTTATGCTATCGATTTCGTCAATATCCGCACCAACGCCCGCTGCGACGACCATTTCCGCTCGCCGCGCAGGGAAGAGATGCCGCTCCGTCATTCCCCCCTCACGGTTTGCAAAGACGGACCAGGCCAGGGCTTTCGAACAACCATCGATAAGCGCTAAGGTCCAAGCGAATCGAGATGCATTCGTCGCCGTGACCAGTCTGCACAGGCGCTTTCCCTGCGTTCCCCGCAGGAGGCTGCCGCAGCGCGTCGCATGCCGCGTTTCGTGCATAAAGAGGGAGAAACCATGACCGTCATCAAGGATCTCATTGCCGCACTCGGCGCAGACAAAGTGCTCACCGGCGAAAATATCGGAGAACGCTACCGCAGCGATGCCAGCATGACGGGCAGGTTCCTTCCGCTGGCCGTCCTGCGACCCTCGAGCGTCGAAGATGTCTCGCTGGCCCTCAAAATCTGCGACCGCCACCGCCAGCCCGTCGTGCCGCAAGGTGGCCTCACTGGCCTTGCCGGTGGGGCCAACGCACGCAGCGGCGACATCGCCCTGTCGCTGGAACGCCTGTCGGGCATTGAGCAGATCGACACCGCCGCAGCGACCATGACGGTGCTTGCCGGCACGCCGCTGGAAGTCGCTCAGCGCGCCGCAGAAGACCAGGGCTTCCTGCTGCCGATCGATCTCGGTGCCCGCGGCAGCTGTCAGATCGGCGGTAACCTCGCCACCAATGCCGGCGGCATCCGGGTCATCCGCCATGGCGTCACCCGTGACAATGTTCTCGGCCTCGAAGCCGTCCTCGCCGACGGCACGGTGCTCTCCTCGCTCAACCGGATGATCAAAAACAACACAGGATATGACCTGCGCCAGCTCTTCATTGGATCGGAGGGTACGCTCGGCATTATCACCCGCGTCGTCCTGCGCCTGCGCCCCCTGCCTGCCGCCCGTCTGACCGCGCTCTGCGCACTCGAAACCTATGGCGATGTCGTTTCCCTGCTCAAATCCGCCCAGCGCGATCTTCCCGGCCTTTCGGCGTTCGAGGCCATGTGGGAAAGTTATTTCCGCTTCAACGCCGAGGCCCTGAAGCTCGCTTTCTTCGAAAGAACGCCTCCCTTCACGGTCATCATCGAGCAGGACGTCGCCGGCAGCGACGAGGACAAGGAACGCTTCGAAGCCTTCCTCGGCAAGGCGTTCGAGGAAGGCTTGCTCACCGACGCACTGATTGCCCAGTCGGAGAAGGAGGCGCGCGCCTTCTGGTCTGTGCGCGAAGGCCATCTGATGGACCAGTTGCTGCCGGGCCTCGTCAATCTCGACGTGAGCATGCCGATCGGCCAACTTGGCGATTTCGCTGCGGTCTGCGAGACGGCTTTACGCACCCGCTTTCCGGCCGCCCATGTTTCCTTCTTCGGCCATGTCGGCGACAGCAACCTGCACGTGGCCGTCTGGATCGAGGCACCGAGCGAACATGATCTGCACGAGATCGATGCGATCGCCTATGCCCTCGTTCGAAAATACCAGGGCTCGATCTCCGCCGAGCATGGCATCGGTACCCTGAAACGCGATTTCCTTGATCATTCGCGCAGCGAAGCCGAAATCAACGTCATGCGGCGGATCAAACAGGTGCTTGATCCGAACGGGATACTCAATCCGGGTAAGGTTTTGCCACCGGGGGGCTGACGCCGAGCCGGATTTTACAACTTCGAGGCGTTGGTGTTACATCAGCGTTGCAACAAAATATGAGGGTATATGACCGTACTCGTATGCAGGGCTGCCTGCTGCTTGGCGCTGTCGGCGACGCTTTCGGCTATGTCATCGAATTTGACTCTCTCAGCGTTATACTGCGTCGATTTGAGGGACCGCTGCCATTCGCACGGCGCGATCTGTGGGCTGACGAAACTGGTCGACATATTGTCAGCGATGACACGCAAATGACCCTATTTACGGCCGAGGCCTGCGCAGTCGCCCTAGATCGTCTGCCTTGCGATTTGACAAAGATCATCCCCTCGGAATCGCGTTTGGCCTACTTCGACTGGTACCATACGCAAACCGGAAAATGGCACGAGGAAAAAGACGGTAAGCTCGTCTCCTTCCCGGAACTTTTTGCCGAGCGCGCACCTGGGATGACGTGCCTCACGGCACTTCGCGATGGCGGTTTCGGTTCTGTTGCCCAGCCAATCAACGATTCGAAGGGCTGTGGCGGCGTCATGCGTGTCGCCCCCATCGCTTTCGTCCCAGGATTGGACGACAATGAAGCATGGACCGTGGCCTGCGAGGTTGCGGCAATCACTCACGGCCATGTATTGGGATGGGCGTCCGCCGGCGCCCTTGTTCATATTCTCCGTTCGGTTCTGGTCGGGCAAAGCGTTGCGGACGCGGCACGCCAGGCGATTGCTTTCATGCGCGGGAGATCCGATTGCGGCGCGATGCCGGATGTTCTGGAAGGAGCACTGCGTTTCGCCGGGCTATCGAAGATAACGCCGGAGGAAATCGAAATGCTGGGCGGCGGCTGGGTTGGCGAGGAATGCCTTGCCATAGCCATCGCGGCGGCAGTTTTGGACATGCCGGTTCACCTGCAATTGGAGGCCGCGGCAAATCATTCCGGAGACAGCGATTCCACCGCATCGGTTGCCGGCCAACTGCTTGGCGCATTGCATGGCCGCGCCGCCCTCAATGCCCAGTTCGGTCTACAGCAGGCTTTTATAGACCTCGACGTGGCGAGGCCTATGCAGGCTACGCTTGATCGCTTCGGCCGTGCCATCCGCAACAGCGCGCAGCCCCCTATCTAAAACGGCCGGATCGGACCGTGCCTCACATTCGTTCGAGCGCTTTCGTTTGCCGGTAGCATCCGTGGACGAACTCGGCGAAGATGGGCGCCATACGACAAGAAACCGGAGGACACCCAATGTCGCTCGTTGCCCAGAATGTCGCCCGTAACGTCGCCCGCTTCACACTGACTATAGCCCTCATTCCAGCGCCTCTGTGGTTGTCCTTTGCCGCCTCGCCCGAACCGGTGAAGGCCGAGCACGGCATGGTCGTCACCGCCCAGCACCTCGCCTCCGATGTCGGCGTCGAGGTCTTGAAGAAGGGCGGCAACGCCGTCGATGCCGCGGTTGCGGTCGGCTATGCGCTCGCGGTCGTCTACCCCACCGCCGGCAATATCGGCGGCGGCGGCTTCATGACGATCCGGCTGAAGGACGGCAGGACGACCTTCCTCGATTTCCGCGAACGCGCACCGCTCGCCGCGACCAAGACCATGTATCTCGATGACAAGGGCGAGATCGTCAAAGGCGCCAGCACCGACAGCTATCTCGCCGTCGGCGTGCCCGGCTCGGTCATGGGCCTGGAGGCCGCCCGCGAGCGGTACGGCACGCTGCCGCGCGCCGAACTTCTCGCCCCGGCGATCCGCTTCGCCAAGGACGGGTTCGTGCTGGAACAGGGCGACGTCGCTTCGCTCGCCAACGGCGCGAAGAAGCTGTCGAAGGACAAGGCGGCCGCCGCGATCTTCCTCAAATCGGACGGGAAGACCTTCGCGATCGGCGACAAGCTGGTGCAGTCTGATCTCGCGGCGAGCCTGACAAGCCTCTCGGAGAAAGGTCCGGACGCCTTCTACAAGGGGGCCATCGCCGACGACATCGTCAAGGCGAGTGCAGCCGCGGGCGGCATTCTCGCCAAGGCCGATTTCGAGCACTATGCGGTGCGCGAGCTGAAACCCGTGACCTGCAATTATCGCGGCTACGAGATCGTCTCCTCGCCGCCGCCGAGTTCCGGCGGCGTCATCATTTGCGAAATCCTCAACGTGCTGGAAGGCTATCCCCTGTCCTACCTCGGCTATGGCTCGGCCGAGACCGTGCATGCCATGGTCGAAGCCATGCGCCATGCCTATGTCGACCGCAACTCGGCGCTCGGCGATCCTGATTTCGTCGACAATCCCGTCGAGAAACTCACCGACAAGGCCTATGCCAAGGAGATCCGCGGGAAGATCAACCCGTTCAAGGCTGGTGTCTCAAAGGACCTCATGCCGAAGGGCATGGGTGAAAGCACCGAGACGACGCACTATTCGATCATCGACAAGGATGGCAATGCGGTCGCGGTCACCTATACGCTCAATGGTTCCTTCGGCACCGGCGTGGTGGCGCCCGGAACGGGTATCCTGCTCAACAACGAAATGGACGATTTCACCTCCAAGCCGGGCTCCCCCAATCTCTACGGGCTGGTGCAGGGCGAGGCGAATGCCATCGAGCCGAAAAAGACGCCCTTGTCGTCGATGAGCCCGACGATCATTTCAAGGGATGGCAAACCCTTCATGGTCATCGGCAGCCCAGGCGGCGCCCGCATCATCACGATTACGCTCGAGGCGATCATCAACGTCATCGACCATGGCATGAGCATACAGGAAGCGATCGATGCGCCGCGAATTCATCACCAATGGCTGCCGGACAAGGTCTACATGGAGCCCTACGCGCTGTCGGCCGACACGCTGAAACGGCTCACCGAAATGGGCCATGACGTGCAGATCGACGCCAGCTGGCCGATCTGGGGCCAAGCGGCCGGGATTCTGGTCGACGGCAAGAACCTCGCCGAAATCGAGAAAGGCGGCGGCGCCCGCTACAACGGCGCGATGGACAGCCGTGCGGCAGCGGGGGCCGCAAGGGGGTATTGAGGTGCGACGTTTCGCGTTCCAACCTCCCTTGAGGGGAGGTTGGCGCGAAGCGACGGGGTGGGGTGACCTTCGTTAGGGATCATCCCCGCCCGCAGCTACGCTACCCCTATAGAGGGAGGTTGGGAGCAAGCCGCCTCACCCCAAGAACCGCTGCACCGCCGCGATCTCGTTCTGGCGGATGTCATGCCCGCCCGTGTGCCACTCGATATCCACGGTGGCCTTCTGCGCAGTGAAATAGTCGGCAAGGGCCTGGGTCAATGGGGCCGGACAGATCGGGTCGCGCTGGCCGGCAGTGATCAGGATTTGCCTCGCCTCCAGCGCCGCGTTGTCCTTCGGCTTGAAGGGAATGAGCGGATGCAAAAGGATCGCCTTGTCGAACAGGTTCGTCTCAATCATGAGATTGGCAAGGATGTTCGCGCCGTTGGAAAAGCCAAGGCCGATCACCTGCGAAGCCTGATGCTCCCGGGAAAGCGTGCCGACGAACGTCGCCATCTTCTCGGTCGCCCGGGCAAGATCGGCCATGTCGTAGACCCCCTCGCCGGTGCGGCGAAAAAAGCGCGCCGCCCCGTGTTCGGAAACGTCGCCGCGCGGCGACACGATCGTTGCATCCGGCAGGAGATTTCCGCCGAACTCGAAGAACTGCCGCTCGTCGCCGCCCGTTCCGTGGAAGACGAAGAAGATCGGATTTCCGGGTGCACCAGCCTTCAGCCGGTGCACATAGCCATAATCGGTCATGATATCACTCCCTTAGTCTTCCAGCTTCTGCAGATGCTGCTCGAGGATCGGCCGCAGGTGCTTGTGCTGCTGCGGCAGTTTCAGTGCCTCGCCGAGATGCGCGGTGTCCTCGTCGCGATCAAAACCCGGTTCGTTGGTGGCGATCTCGAACAGGACGCCGCCGGGCGTGCGGAAATAGATCGCCCAGAAGTAGTCACGGTCGATCACCGGTGTCACATGGTACCCCGTGTCCATCAGCGCCTTGCGCACCTCCAGCTGTTTCGCGCGGTTTTCGGCCGAGAAGGCAACGTGGTGCACCGAGCCTGCGCCCTGCAAGCCGCGCTGGATGTTCGGCATGGTTTCGAGATCGATCAGACCGGCACCGTTGCCGCCGGGCACAATCAGGCGGGTAACGCCGTCTTTGGTGTCGAGCGTCTCGTAGCCCATGAACTTCAGCAGTTCGGCCGTCGCTCCTTCGTCGCGAAGACGCATGGCAACGGAGTGGAAGCCGCGGATCGCATGATCTTCGGAAACGCCGTTGGCTGTCCAGACTGGACGACTGTCGTCCCGCACCTCGACCAACGCAAAGCCATCGCCGTCCGGACCGGCAAAGTTCAGCCGCTTTTCGCCAAAGGTTTCTTCCGCCTTCAGACCCGTAACGCCGCGCTTGGAAAGCCGGTCGCTCCAGAAACCGAGCGAACCTTCGGGAACCGAGAAGACGGTCGTGCCGACTTCGCCTGTGCCTGGACGGCCGGGTCCCATGTCGGGGAACGGGAAATAGGTCATGACGGTGCCGGGTGCGCCGGTCTCGTCGCCATAGTAGAGATGGTAGACGTCGGGCGAATCGAAGTTGACGGTCTTCTTGACCCGGCGCAGGCCGAGCACGTCGGTGAAAAACTGGTTGTTGGTCCGGGCATCTGCGGCCATCGAGGTAACGTGATGCAGTCCCTTGATCTGAGTGAGCATGATCTGATCCCTTTCTGCCCGCCTGAAACCGGGCCTCGTTTCGCCTCCTTAGATGTGCCTCTTTCTCGCCTGGCGATAGCCCGACATGGACGAACGGATTGTCTTCGTTTTGTGGACAGTTACAGGCAACTGTTCGACGAAAAGACGGTGATCGACGTGACGGGAAGAAAAAGCAATGACAACCAAAACGAGATAAACAAAGAGGATAAAAAACTAAAAGTTGACAAAACAGAAGCATCCATCTATAAACCCGTTCATCGATAGTTGTTTGACCGATATTTGTTTCTGCCCGCGCCTAGCGCGTCTCTGACGAACTTCCCTTCAAAAATCGAGATTATGACCTGCCGTGCGTCGTACGGCAGCGGATATACATGTTGCTATTGAAAGGGTTCGTTATGACCACTGGCACAGTTAAATGGTTCAATTCCACAAAAGGCTTCGGCTTCATTCAGCCTGATGACGGCGGCGCGGACGTGTTTGTTCACATCTCCGCTGTCGAGCGGGCCGGCATGCGCGAAATCGTCGAGGGCCAGAAGCTTGGCTACGAGATGGAACGCGACAACAAGTCGGGCAAAATGTCCGCTTGCCAGCTCCAGGCTGCCTAAATCGGACGAAGCCTCTCAGATGACCACGGATGTACTGGCATCTTTGACGAGGCAACGCCCAATGGAAGGTCAGGCAAATCGCCTGGCCTTTTTTCGTAGCCGACATCGGCCACGACATTCCGGTGAGAAAGCCGAAGGATACTCAAAGTGACCGAGAATTCGACCAAAACCCGCGATCAGGCGGAAACCGCCTTCAGCAGGACGCAGACCCAGTTCATGGCGCGAAACCGGACGATTTCGGAAATCGACGACGTTGCTGCCGAACGCGACGCCAAAACGCTGCGACTGCGGCAGTTGCGCCTCGAAAGGGAAGCAAGCACGCCCGTGAAGCTTCCTGCATCGAGGAAGACCGCAAAACGCTGATTGCCTACCGCGTAGATGCTTCATCATATCGCTGTTATTCCCCCATCGCAGTGAAATACGGGGGCCCGGCTGTTTTTTTGACGGTTCCGCTCTAGCTTGAGGAAGCGTAAAATGCGAAACGGCACATGGTTGTCGGTTCTCGCGACCCGAGCTTCTCTCCGGCCAAGGGCCGGCCAAACGATAAATCTACCAACAAGGACGACGACGATTGAGACACCCAACCGATAATGGCTTTGCCGATCGGCGCAAGGCTGCGGCGGAAGCCAAGCAGATGCTTCTGAAGAAATTTGCATCGGCACCCAAGGCGGATGATCCGGAACTGGCCGCCAAGCTTGCCGAGCGGCAGGCAAACGCGGCCGCACGCGAAGCCCGTCGCGCCGAGCGCGACCGCCTGAAGCAGGAAGAGAACGAGCGCCAGCTCGCCGAAGCAGCCGCTCTGACTGCAGCGGCAGAAGCCGAGCAGAAGGCGGAGGCGACGGCCCGCGAACTGGCCGAGCGCGATCGCATTGCCCGTGTCGTCGCCGACGAAGCCGAACGCAAGGCCGAGCGCGACCGGCGTTACGCCGCCCGCAAGGCTCGCCAGCGCTAACAACGCCTCGGGCGGCTCTCTCCCGCCCGGTCGTCCTTTGGGATCAAATCGGGTTTTGGCGGAGGCCGGCGTCAACGCCGGCGACAATGTCGAATTCTGGGTCGAGGCGGGTCGGATCGTCATCGAGCGGGTGACCAACCCGCCGCGCAAGGGCTGGGCGGAAGACGCCGAGCGGGGCCTTGCCGCCGCCGAGGACGACGCGCTTGAATGGCCGGAATTTGGCAATGGAGAGGACGTCGCGCTGAAACGGTAAAGCGCCGCGACGTCTGGCTTGCGGCGCTTGATCGGACAGTCGGTAGCGAAATCCGGAAAACCCGGCCCTTGATCATTTCACCCGCCGACATCCACGACCATCTGCGCACGTCATCGTCGCGCCCATGACGTCCGGCAGCCGCCGCGCTGGCTTTCGCGTGCCCGTCCCCTTTCAGGGCGTCCGCGGGCTTACCCTGTTGGAACAACTCCCGAGCGCTCGACAACGGTTTGTCAAGCGCCTCGTGCAGTGTCAGCCGGCATTCTCAAGCAGACGTTCAAAACGTTGCGAAAACGCTACGTTGAGCGGGCTTCTTCAAGCCCCCTCACCGCCGCCGCCTTCGGCCAGTTTCTTCTGGTCCATCGCAGCTTTCATCGTTGCAGCTGCTGCCGCCGCCGCAGATGGGTCGTTGCTGGCAACCTGGACCGTCGGCGACGCGAAGACGACGCCGTTCTGGACGAAAACTTCACGGATCATCATGTAGGCGCGCCGGCGGATCATCGTCTGGTAGCCCGGCTTGGTCATCATCGCGAAGCTCAGATTGATGCCGTAGTCGCCGAACTGCTCCACGCCCTTCATCTTGACGGTTTCGATGATGTACGGCCCGAATTCCTCATCCGCAAGCAGGGCAGCCCCAACCCCCTTGACCATTTTCCGGACCTTGTTGATGTCGGCGCTATAGCCCACCGAGATGGTGAACTTGTCGATCACCCAGTCGCGGCTCATGTTCTCGATGGCGCCGAGTTCGCCAAAGGGCACGGTGAAGATGGGGCCGCGATGGTGGCGAAGCTTGACGGAGCGGATACTGAAAGACTCCACCGTCCCCTTGTAGCTGCCGGCCTGGATATATTCGCCGACCCGGAAGGCATCGTCCATCATGTAGAAGACGCCGCTGATCACATCCTTGACCAGCGCCTGCGAGCCGAAACCTATCGCCACGCCGAAGATGCCGGCCCCTGCAATCAGCGGACCGATTTGCACACCGAGGCCCGACAGCACCATCATGACGGCAATCAGCGCGATGACAATTGCCAGCACCGTCCGCAGAAGCGGCAACAATGTCAGAAGGCGGGCATTTCGAGCCTTATAGGCATCATCGCCGGTGGCAACCCGTGCGCGCTCGATTGTACGGTTGATGACCGCCTTGGCGATCTGCCAAAGTATATCGGCAACAAGCAGAATGATTGCTCCTGCCAAAACACCTTGAATCAGACGATCGGTCATCGCTGCCCCGGTGAACATCGAGGATCGCTTGTTGACGAGGAAGGCAAGCCAGGCGACAGCGAGCACAATGATGCCGGCCCGCGCGCCGCGCTCGACAAGAACCTCCAGTACCGGATTGCCGCCGTCGGGCGCGTCACGCTTGGCGGCGAATGCATTTCGTACCGCGGCAGTCGTCGTCTTCAAAAGGCCAGGCAGGACCAAGGCATAAATGCCGACCCACAGAATGACGATCACGCCCGCGACCCACAAGGCCCACAACAGGCAGAGGTAGGCCGTGAGCGCCCATTCCATCACGCCGCGGCCATGCGGCCGGGCAATGGCAGCCGGACGATTCCAGACGGTTTCGATGCCAACCAGCAGCAGGCCGAGGCCGAGCGCATAGACGACAACACCGCGCACCGGGGGCGCAACGTTGAGCGCCACCATTACGCCGGCAAAAGCCCAGCCGGTAAACAGGATGCAGGCAAGCCAGAAGACCCGCTTGTACCAGAAGTCGCTTGCGGTACGCTCGAGCGGAATGAGGCCGGCCGATGCATCCGGACCATCCGCAGACGGTGGGCCGAGGAGCAGCACCCGCGCTATGCGAATGACGAAGCGGCAGGCAATGACGCCAAGCAGCAGGGGCAGCATGATCGCGTCAAGCAGCGGCGGCCATGTCAGTGCCAGGAAAAGGCCAAGGCTCGCCAGGCCGAACGCAAGCAATGGCGCCAGAACGGCAAAGAGATGATGGCCGGCCCGATGCAGCGGCTTGACACTTACCCCGTCGACCTGTCTACCTGCCGCGCGCGCCCGGCTGCGGCTGGCAATGCGGTGGAACAGCCATTCCGCCCCGAGACCAATCAGGACCAGCGTGAGGAAAAGGACGAACACCCCGAATGGGCCGTGACCGTTGATCTCGGCGGCGATCGTGCCGCCGGCGCGCATGAATTCGGATGAGACCCGCGGTACGGCCTGCCCGATATCGTGCAGGTGCTGGCGAATCTTGTTGCCCCAAGTATTGAAGGTTGCTGCCGACATGTCCACGGCGGCATCTTTCGCCGGCGAGGTGGGCTCGGCTGCGCTCTTGTTCAGCAAGGCACGGACTTCGGGATCGTCGAGCAGCTTGATCAACTGATCGATCTTCTGCTCGGACGCCGCCGGAGCCGGCGTCTGCGCGAGGACGGGTTGACCGCCATAGGCTGCGGCACAAACCACCACAGCCACCATCAGCCACAGCCGCGCCGAAAACGGCCGGATATTGCAAGCCTTCCGCATCCGCTGCCCCCTCAATCCGTACCGCCCCAAAGCACTCTCATACAAAGTTAGAGCATTGCCGGTGCGTTTTGTCACCTGCCACTGGCAACCACGACGAGACGCACCGGTTTTGCGCATCCTACCTGATTTCGGGATAAATACTCATATCGTCCTGCAAACCTTTCCACCTGTCGTCACGAGGGAGATTGCCGTTGCCAGTGTTTCGCTGGAATACGGCTTGGAGACAAGGTGGATAGCCGGTCCTGTTTGTATGTCTTCCACTTCGCTGTGGCCGGTCACGAAGACTACAGGCAAGCCCGCAACCATCGCCTTGGCGCGATTGGCCAACACGATGCCCGACATGTCGGGCAGCCCTATGTCGGTCATAAGAACATCGATCGGTCGTTCCGACAGGATCGCCAGGGCCGTGGTCGCGTCTGCTGCTTCAAAGACCGTATGACCCTGCTCCTCAAGCACATCGATGGTGCCTGAACGGATCAGCCAATCGTCTTCGCAAAGCAGAATCGTGTACTTGCTGGCGGTCACCGGGTCCATCGCTTTCCTCTTCGACACACGCCGTGCTCCCGGCCTGACCGTGCTCCCGGCCTGACCGCGCTCAAGGCAGCCTACGCCGTATTGCGGGTGGCGTCAGTGTCCTCTACTCCGCGGCTTTCGACGGAACAATCGCCATCATCCGGCGGTCCGGAATGAGCTGGGCATAGAGCGCCGCATATTGTTCAGCACTTCGCTCCCAGGAGAAATTCGCCTTCATGCCCTGGTTCTGAAGGCGCGCCCATTTCTTCGGATCGTGGTAGGCCGCAAAGGCCCGAAGAATGGAAAGACGAAGGTTCTCGGCCGTCGCCGGATGGAACTGAAAGCCGGTCGCCACCCGCGCCGAGATCGCCGCGTCATTGGCGTCGATGATCGTTTCGGAGAGTCCGCCCGTGCGTGACACCACCGGCACGGCACCGTAGCGCAGCGCATAAAGCTGGGTGAGGCCGCAGGGCTCGAAGCGGGACGGCTGGATGATGACGTCGGCGCCTCCATGAATGAGATGGGCCGTCGCCTCGTCATAGCCGATCCGCACGCCGATGCGGTCGGGGTGGCGTCCGGCAGCGGCGAGAAGGGCCGTCTCGATGTGTTCTTCGCCCTTGCCGAGCACGATCAGCCTGCCGCCGAGTTGCGAGATTTCCTCGGCTACCTCGGCCAGCATGTCGCCGCCCTTCTGCCAGGTCAGCCGGGTGACGGCGGCGAAGATCGGTCCGGGACCGTTGTCGAGCCGGAATGTTTCCAGGAGTTTCGCGCGGTTCCGGCTTCTCAACCTGATGCTCTTGTGATCATAGGTGGCGGGAAGATGAGCGTCCGTAGCGGGATTCCAGATTTCCGTGTCGATGCCGTTGACGATACCCGTCAGCGCCCGCGGTCGCGAACCAAGGGCTCCCGCCATGCCCATGCCCAGTTCGGGCGAAATCACCTCGCGGGCATAGGTGGGGCTGACGGTGGTGATGGCGGTGGCGGTGCGGATGCCGCCCTTGAGATAGCTGATATCGCCGTAATATTCGAGGCAATCGAGCGAAACGGCCTCAGGCGGCAGACCGATCTGGCTGACGACGGAGGTCGGGAACTGGCCCTGAAAAGCCAGATTGTGGATGGTCAGAACGCTTGGCACGGTCCGCGCATTGGTCGAATATTTCATGTAGACCGATGTCAGCGCCGTCTGCCAGTCATGCGTGTGGACGACGTCCGGCGACCAGGTTCTGATCAGACCACCGGCGATCGCCGATGCCACGTAGGACAGGACCGCGAAGCGCTTCCAGTTGTCCGGGTGATCGTGACCGGTTTCGTCGATGTAGGGGCCGCCCGGGCGCGTGTAGAGCGCCGGTGCATCCAGGACCAACAGGTCGAGCTGCTCATAGCGGGCCTCCAGAAGAGACGCCGGTGCGCCAAAGAGATCGGGGAAGAAATGAACCTGCTGGGCGCCCGTGAGCTTGGCAAACAGCGTCGGATAGCCAGGGACGAGGGTACGCGTGTAGCAGTTGTAGCCGGTAAGTGCCTTGGGCAATGAGCCCGTTACGTCGGCAAGGCCGCCAGTCTTGATCAATGGAAAGATTTCCGACGTCACCGAAAGTATCTTCACGCAGGTTACATTCCTTGTACGGACGGTTACGATCGCAAAGCAGCGGCATCGGCCGCTCTTTCCCATGATGTTGCAAAGCGAAGCCGATGTCCGCAGAAAAGCGCATCCGTGAGTGAAAAAATTTCGCTCTGTGGAACAAGCGCACAATCAGCGCGTATCGGGCCGGATTTCCGGTTCAATACGCGCTGATTTGTCGCTTCATCCGCCTGCTAAGCGTCGACACGCCGCAAGGAAGATCTAGACAGTCCTGGTGCGTTTCTTGGGGGTGGGCTCGCTCACCGGGTCGTTCTTGACGACCGAAAGCTTCGAGGCTCTGACAATCTTCTGTGGAGTACCGACAGCAGCGGCTTCTTCCGTCAGTTGCCGCAATGCTTCCAGCCAATGCTCTTCGTGACTGCCGTCCGGGCAGCCGGCGGCTTCCCAGACAGCGTATGCCCGTGTCCTGACGTCGTGTTCGCTGATATCCGTCATCTGCTTTCTCCCTTTGCACATGGCCAACAATAACTGCGAAAGCGCTTGGTTCCGTATGACAATGCCGGTGCACGCAATTTTTCCGCGTGTATATCTCAGACTGCAAAACCGGGAATTTCAGAGTAACGCGTTTTCAGGATCGTGAAAAGGACGCGTCAAAACAAACCAGAGCTGAGCTTACGCCTACTTCCGCCGCCGGCAAAATGCATTTGAGCGCGCGCCGCCCGTTTTGCACAGTCTTAAGTGGAACCAAAAGCAACGCTGGCCGTTATATGGTTCGCGCTGGCCAGGCGGCTGGCTTTTAAGGAGTGCGCCATGAAAACAATCGCCCTTGTTCTGGCGCTGGCCGCAACTCCGGCTGCCGCCCAGTCGCTGAAGGTCGAAGACCTGTGTGTCAAAGTGGCGAAGCATCTGCTGATGACGGACAATCTGCACACCGGCGTCATCCAGTCCTTTCCCGAACTCAAACCGCCCGGCGCGCGCCTGACCTACTCCACCCGCGATGGTGTCGAGAAGAAGGACATGGTCGACATGATCTCCTGCGAATTCGCCAACACGACGGCACCGTTCGGGTTGCAGCGGTTCTGCCTTGCCAGCACCTGCTATTCGGCAGGAGAGCGAAACCCGGAGAACAAGCGCCGGTTCGAGGAAGTCAGCACCTTGCTGGACCGGGAAGGTCTGTAAGCCGCCCGACCTATTTGCCGTTCTTCGTCGCCATCCAGATCACGTGGCGCGCGCCACCGCCCTTGGTGCTGGCGCGGACCTTCAGTTCCTCGACGGCAAAGCCGGCGTCCCGCAGCCTGCGCGTAAAACCTGCATCCGGCGCCGATGACCAGACGGAGAGAACGCCGTTGGGCCGCAGCGCCCGGCGCGCGGCACGCAGTCCTGCCACGGTGTAGAGATTGTCGTTGGCCTTGCGGGTCAGGCCTTCCGGCCCGTTGTCGACGTCGAGAAGGATCGCATCATAGGCACCCGCCGCCGACTGGATGAGGCGAACCACATCGCCTTCGCGTATAGTCACCCGGTGATCGTCAAGACAACCGCCGAACACCTCCGCCATCGGCCCGCGCGCCCAGCCGACCACCGCGGGCACGAGTTCGCCGACGGTCACGCGCCCATCGGCGGGAAGTTCGGCCAATGCCGCCCGCAGCGTAAAGCCCATGCCGAGCCCACCGATCAGCATATGCGGTCGAGGGTGATCGCGGATCCGCTCGTAGGACAGGCGCGCCAATTGTTCCTCGGAGCCGCTCAGCCGGCTGTTCATCAGTTCGATGGTGCCGAGCATGATGGAGAATTCGCTGCCGCGCTGCTTCAGTCGCAGCTCACCGCCACCGTCCGGCATTATCGCTGTGTCAATGTGGGTCCAGGGGATCACGGGTACTTCCAATCGTCAGAGGCGCACGCGATAGCACAGATGGCAGCGCAATACAGCTCAAAGCGTCGCCAGAGCCCGATTGGAAATCGCGCCCGCATAGATCTTGCGGATGGCGATCTTGTCCTCCAGTGCCGCGATGATTTCCTCGGAGAAATCGATCTTGTGCATGCCGGCGATGTCGGGAAGCCCGCCGGGCGTAAAGACGTTGATCTCCAGAATCTTGTCCCCGACGATATCGAGGCCGACAAGGAACATGCCGTCTTCGATCAGTTTCGGGCGGACCATCTCGGCGACCGCCAGGATGCCCTCCGTGATCTTTGCCGCCTCCGCCGTGCCGGCGGCATGCATGTTCGAACGCAGATCTCCCTTGGCCGGAACACGCCGGAAGGCGGCGTAGACGCCGTCACGGAGCAACGGCTTGCCGTTCATCAGGAAAAGGCGCGTGTCGCCGGCCTTTGCCTCCGGCAGGTAGGCCTGCGCAATCAGGTAACCCTCGCCGCTGACCGCCTCGAAGATTTGGTTGATATTGGCATCGTTGGGCGTGGCGATCTTGAAGACATTTTTGCCGCCGGAGCCCTGCAGCGGCTTGATGATCACGCCTTTACGGTGATCGGTGATGAAGGCGCGGATTTCCTCGATGCTCTTGGAAATCAGCGTGGTCGGGCGCACGGCCTCGGGAAAGTCCTGGAAATAGAGCTTGTTCTGCGCCAGCGTCAAACCCAAGGGATCGTTGACGACGATCGTGCCGCGCTCGCTGGCAAGACGCCCGAACATGACGCCGATATGAGCCGCCCAGGGGCGATCTTCGGAATCCAGCGAAGGATCGTTGCGCAGGAAAATGACGTCAAGATCACGCACGTCGATGGTCTGGATCTGGGCATCCTTGCTCTGGAAGGCATCGTGAAAGGCTCGCGGATCCTTGTATTTCGCGGCGGGAACCGCAGTTGCCCGCACCATCAGGCTGTCGTCCGGCCGCAGCACAAAACCGCCCGGAGCGACATAACAGACGTCATGCCCGCGGGTGACAGCGACCATCGCCAGCGCCGTCGTCGTGAAACCGGCCTCCTCGCTCTCGATCGAATTGACGAAGAATGCGATACGCATGGCGGCTCCTAGCTTGTGACCATGTCGAGGGGGGTCATCCCCGCCCGCGCCTTGTCGAGACGGGCCTGCGCATGGGGATGGACAAGGAAGGCGGGGCGGATGACAGGCATTTTGAGCAAGCCACGCAGGCTGAGTTCCTGCATCACCCGGAAATGCGACGCGGAAATCTTGCCCATCCAGAACGGATCGAGCGCGCCGCCCGCTTTCAGGTGATCAAGCAGCTCCAGGAGGCCGCGCAGATAGATGGCATCCTTGGCGAGCCCCCCACCGCGGTAAAGCCGCAGGGCCACATTGAACGCCGTAGCGGGACCGAACCCGTGCTCGCCGACAAGCATGTCGTAGGTTTCGGCAAACGGCCGCCCTTCGAGCATTGCCGCGCAAGCGACAACGCGAGCCGCGACGAGGCGCAAACGCGCGATCGTCATGCCACCGGCCATGTATTCGGAAAAGACCGCAAGGCCCTCCTGCATGCCCTCGTAGCCGGCGAGACCCGAGCGGAAAAGCCGCAGGCCTTGCGCCGACCCGTTGAAATACGTGAGCAGGTGTACCCCGATTTCGTGGCTAAGCAGCGCATCGACGCGGCTGGTTGGCACACGGGTGGTCCGGGAAATGAGCAGACGGCCATCCGACACCAGCAGGCCGGGCGGCAGGTCGTCGCGCAATTCGATCTCTGCCGTGAACCCCTCATATTGCCGCTGATAGCTGACGATCATCGCACGCGCGGCGATTTCGACATCGTGGCAATCGGCGATCTCGTTGCCGGCTTCACCGTCGTCGCCGTCATGGGCGGCTTTCTCCGTTTTAACCAGGATTTCGGCTGCGCTGCGGTACAAAGTCGCCTCGACGGGACCGTAGAGAGCGCGGCTGTACTCGACGAAGCGGCTGGTCTCGCGCGCCGTGATCAGCGAGAGCTGCAGATCAAGCTCCTGCTGCTTCTCGCGGTAGAGATGGTAGAGAACCGGATCCTCGAAGCGGTCGAAGGCGACCGAGAAGAGCTTGCGCTTTTCGACCTCGACCTGCACGGACAGCGGCCGATAGAGAAACCGCGGAGCGCGCTTGAAGTTGCTTGCCTTGAACTCCCGCCAGGCGGCGTCGGCATTGATCGGCGTGACAGCGAGCAGAAAGTCGAAGCTCGCTGCGACTTCGTCGATACTGCGGTCGGCCCGGCTCACCGCATCGACAAAGGCTTTTCGGCCAAGGGCGCGGTGGGTGCTGATCTTCAGGCTCTGCGTCGCAGCGACAAAGGCGGCGAAAGCCTTCAGACCGGCGTCGAAGATGTTGGCGATCAGGCGTTCACGCAAATCGAAATAGATCTTGCCCGATTCCGGCTGCCGGTAGATCGGCGCAAATCGCACCGCGACCAGCGAAAATCCCGTTCGCTGCGCCAGCGTCGCGGCCTGGAAGTCGGTCTCCAGAGCAAATCGCTCGACATGGGGGGTGCGGAACTTGACTTGCCGGATATCGACCCCCTCCGCCAATGCCGTCTCGGCCTCCTCGGCGGCCGGCTCGCCGGTGGTGGCAATCCTGACCTCGAAAGGCGGCAGATAGGGTGAATCGTCGGTGAGCAACGTATCATGTTCCAGCTCATCGACGTCCAGCAGCATGAAGGCGCCGAACCGCTCTTTGAGAATGCCGCCGACCGCCGCAACGATCGGCAGAGCTTCCTCCAGATTGTTGGCGATCAGATAGGAGGCATTGGCGGCGACGACGTCGCGGGCTGCGATGTCTTGGCGCCCCCTGATCAGGAAGAGCGACAGGAAGGGCAGCGGCCGGTCGATATGCAGACGGCCGCCGTGCTCGAAATCCTTGCGCACCGCCTTGTCGGCGCGGATGCAGGCGAGGATCTCCTCCAGCCATTCGGGATAGACGGCGGGCCTGTCACGGTCCTTGCGGTGTGTGCGGGTCATAATCGCCCCCGCAGCGTTTGTTCGAGCACCGGCATCGAAAGCCGGATCATCTGTCGCATCGCCTGCAACGCCTCGATATCCGGCTCACCGGTCCATTCGTCCATGAAGACCTTCTTGAACTCGATGGCGATGGCACAGCCGGTTTCGGGGAAGCGCTCATGGATGAAGCGCGTCTGTTCGCCCCTGCCCTGGAACGCGATGTTTTCCCGCACGTCCATCCGCTCACCACGGAATTCGAAGCTGCGCAACTGTTCCATGAACCGGTCGAGGACCAGAGCCCAGCGGGCGCGGTCCATCGAGGAGGTGCCGATATTGATTTGCGGCGCCTTGTCGACGGCCATCTCGGGTGCGTCGGCGCCGTTGCGGCGGTGGTTGTAACTGTGAATGTCAAGGAGGACGAAGGCGCCGTGGTGCTGTTCCATCCCACGCAGATAGGCCTCCAGCATGGCATAGTAGGCGTCGTGAACCTGCAGCGAGGCCGCGATGGCCGTCTCAGGCAGCGGGTCCGTCCAGACTTTCAACCCCCAGGCCTGTTCGGGCCGGAAATAGATTGCGCCGTCGCGGGCACGGTTGATGTCGACCTCGAAGCGCGAGCGGTGGAAGACGATGCGGTTGGGAAGGTCTCGGATGAAGAATTCCGTGAAGGGATCCTCTTCGCGCAACCGCTCGTCGCTGTCGAGCATTATCAGGTCTTTAAGATCACTGCGCAGATGATGTCCGTTGTGAATGGCCGTGCCGACGACCGGCGAGGCGCCGCGATGCGCCGACCACCAGCCCAGCGGATCGGATTCTGCGATTTCCTGGAGAGAGGGCATACCGTCTTCTCGTTGACTGCCAGCGGCGAGAAAAAATCGCCTCACGGCGCTCTTTTTCAATCAACGAGTAAATGGAGGGGAACTGTGTTTTGTTCCATCGAACGCTTCGTGCCGGCTGTTCACCCGGCCGGTGTGCGCTGGAACCTGACGGAAATTTTCGCTGTGGCTATGGTGCGGAAAGCGTCGCGGCAGGTGGGCGGGACGAAGCGATCGCTGCCTCGCAGGCACGCAAGAAGCGCATCGAGGGGCCTTCGCTGCCGGTGGCGAGCTTGCTCACTTGCGCGCCCTCCATCAGCATCGAGAGTGTGTCGGAAAGGAGTTCGGGTTCACTGACACCCGCCTCTCGGCAAAGCGCTTCCAGCCGGCGGCGCTGGGTAAGTTTAAAGGTCTCGATCACGGCATGGGCCGGATGGCCCTGTTCCTTGAGTTCGACGGCGGCGTTGGCGAGATCGCAGCCATACTGGTTATCGGCAAGACACTGGGCTCGGGCTTTGACCCAGCCGTGCAGACGCGCCAACGGGTCGTTCGGGTGTTGCACTTCCAGTTCTTCCCAGAAGGTGGAGGCTTGTTCGGACTTGAACCTGAGGGTTTCGCAGACCAGGTCGTCCTTTGAGCCGAAATGACGGTAGAGCGTCATCTTGTTGGTCTCGGCGGCTTCGGCGATGGCATCGACGCCGATACCGCGGATGCCATGCTGTCGGAAAAGCTCGCAAGCCGTTGAAACGATACGATCTCGCGGAGCCCCGCGGACCTGCGGACAATCATTTTTTTCCGGCCTTATATCTGCCGGTTTCCCGCTCGATACGGATTTCGAATTTTTACTGACGAGGCTTCTTGACATAGGTGTGACCGGTCGGTAACTATACGGATGTTACTTACTGGTAACACCCTAAAATTCTACTGTCAAGTTCAAGACCCCGGCCGGGATCCGCCCGCCGGAAAAGACGATGAACCCGAAGGAAATACCCCGATGCACCAGGCAAACAGCGATCTGACCATCACTGAGGTTTTGACCGACCCGATGATCCGCGCCGTCATGCGTGCGGATGGCGTCACCACAAACGAGATGAAAACGCTCCTCTACTCCGCTGCCAGCGCGCTTCGCCAGACGCAGCCCGGAACCGCGAGCGCCAAGAAGCATACGGCCAACCTTCTTGCCGCGCCGAAGCGCCGGCTGCTGTCGATGGTGCACCCGCTTGCCTCACGCTCGGACGTCCTGCGCATGAGCGCGTAACGACACCCTATCCTCCCGGCGCATCCTTAAAAAGAATGCGCAACTCAACCCAGCCGGACGCCTCCACCGGCTGGGTTTTTGTTTTCGCGGCTTCGGGCTTATGCCGCGTGGCGGCGATCGGCATTGCCGCGGTTGATCACCTCCAGTGTGAAGCGTGCAATCAATGCGCGCAAATTGTCGCTCTCCTTGGCCAGCGCCGCCCCCGCTGCATTGGTCTCCTCGACCATGGCGGCATTCTTCTGGGTGACCTGGTCCATCTCGTTGACGGCGGCGTTGACCTCGGCAAGACCCGTCGACTGCTCGCGGGTCGACGTGGCGATGGCATCCATATGCTGGTTGATCGTCACGACATAGGCCTCGATGGTCTTCAGCACATCGCCGGTCTCACTGACCAGCTTGACGCCGTTTTCAACCTCGGCCGTCGAGTTGCGGATCAGGTCCTTGATCTCCCTGGCGGCCTTGGCAGATCTTTGCGCCAGCTCACGCACTTCCTGCGCGACGACGGCAAAGCCTCGGCCGGCATCCCCTGCCCGCGCAGCCTCGACACCGGCATTCAGCGCCAGCAGGTTCGTCTGGAAGGCGATTTCATCAATAACGCCGATGATGTTGGAGATCTGGTTCGACGACTGCTCGATGCGGCCCATGGCGGTGACGGCATTGGTCACGACCAGGCCGGACTGCGATGCGCTGGCATTTGCCTTCGCCACGATACTGCGTGCCTCCTCGGTACGCCGAGACGAACTGGTGATATTCGCGGTGATCTCATCGAGCGCTGCAGCGGTCTCTTCCAGCGAGGCAGCCTGCTGCTCGGTGCGGCGCGACAGGTCGTTGGCGCTGTGGCTGACGTCGCGCGACCCGTTGTCGATCAGGTCGGCAGCGTGGGCAACCGAAGACAATGTCTTCTGCAACTGGCCGACGGCAGCATTCAGGTCGTGGCGCAACGCCTCAAAATCCGGTGCAAAGGGTTCGGTCAACTGGAACGACAGATCGCCGGCGGCAAGCCGCTTCAGGCCGGTGGCAAGTCCGGACGTCGCCTGCAGCAGGCGGCCTCGCGCGGCGTCTTCGGCTTCAGCCGTCAGGCGTTCGCGGTCAGCCTCGGCCTGTCGCCGGCTTTCCTCGGCCTCGGGTTCAAGGCGCCTGTTGGAAATCGCAGCTTGGCGAAACACCTCCACGGCACCGGCCATGGAGCCGATCTCATCGGCGCGCTCGGCATAGGGAATGGCCGTGTCGGTATCGCCTTCCGCCAGATCGATCATCGACCGGGTGATGATGCCGATCGGCCGTGCGATGCCCCGCAGGGCGAAGAAGGTCGATATCGCGATGAGAGCCGCGACTGCGCCGATAATCGCATAGGCGAAGGTTGTTGCAGTTGCATGGGTATCCTGCGTCAACTGAACGGCCTTGCCGACATCCTCGAAATTCAATGCGACCAGTTCGTCGATCGCCTGGAGGGCGGGGTCGGAGATCGCGCTCATGTCGGCCAGCGCCTTGGCGGCGCCGTCATACATGCCCATTTTGGACAGGTTCATCATGCCCTCGCCGGCCTTGATATAGGTTTCGACCCCGTCGGTCGTCCGCTTCAGGATTTCCCGCTCCCTGTCCGAACCGGCAAGTGCTGCATAACCTGCCGTTACTGCTCTGATATCGTCCTGCGATTTCTTGATCGCCTCTTCCGCAGCCGTCGTCGCTTGTGGGGTTGCTGCCGTAATATGCGTCAGATAGCCGATCTTCATTTCCAGCATCTTCGCCTTGATGTCTTTTGCAGCCAGCATGCCCGGCAGCGTTTCCGCGGTGATGCGATGCGTCGTTTGCTGAATGCGCGACAGGGAATCAAGCGAGATCCAGGCAAAGCCCGCCGTGATGAGGGCAATTGCCGAGAAGATGGCAACAAGCGACGTTCTGATAGAGGGTCGGGACATGCACGGGGCTCCATAATCGGTACGATCCTTCCCGTCGCAGACGGTGAAGGGACAACCCGGAGCAGGCCTCATGACTGGCGGGATCGATCGGCCGGATTCATTCCGGCAGCGCGCTCACTTTCACCGGCTATATTAGCTTCAAACGATTAAAATAGAGTAAGTTTCGAGCGTATGCTCAATATGATGGCAAAAGCTCACATGGTATGTATCCTCGCCGCCTGTCGCAAAAGTCCCTGGTTCCGCGTCATCTGCGCAACCCCGTTTGCTTCAGCTTTGCTGCCAGCGGTCTCGTCGATCATCTCCAGACAGCCGCAATGGCATCGCTGTCGGACCTGCTGTAGACTAGGATCGCCGCATTCCGAGAAAGTCCGGACATGGAGCGCCACCTCGCAGCAATCCTCATCGCCGATGTCGTTGGTTATAGCCGCTTGAGCGAGATCGACGAGGAGGGAACGCGCTTTCGCTTCCAGCGCGACATGAAGGAGATCTTCGAGCCGCAGATCGCAGAACACAGTGGCCGTCTGGTCAAGACCATGGGCGACGGCCTGCTGGTCGAGTTCCACAGTGTCGTTGACGCCTTGCGCTGTGCCGTGGACGCGCAGCAGCAGAAGGCGAAACAGAACGCTGCCCTTCCAACCGGTGAGCGGCTCGAATTCCGGATCGGCGTCAATCTCGGGGACATCATCGTCGAAGGTGAGGACATTCATGGCGACAGCGTCAACATCGCGGACCGGATACAGACGCTCGCCAGGCCGGGTGGCATCGCCATTTCCGGGGCGGCCTACGACCAGGTGAAATCGAAGCTCTCGGTCGGCTACGTGTCGCTCGGCGAACAGAAGGTCAAGAGTATCGGCGAACCGGTTCGCGCCTACCATGTCGTGCTTGATCCGGCCGCGGCAGGCAGCAGGGCTTTTTTCGTCCGGAAAAGCCAGAGCCGCTGGCGCATTCCGACCGCGATTGCGGCAGTCATTGTCCTTTTATTGACGGGTGCAGCCTTGTGGTGGCAGCCATGGGTGCTGATCCAGACGCCGTCGCCGATCAATCGGTTCGCCTATCCGCTGCCGGACAAGCCGTCGGTTGCGGTGCTGCCCTTCATCAACGTCAGCGGCGACAAGGAACACGACCATCTGGCCGAAGGCTTGACCGATGATCTCATCACGGAATTGTCGAAGGTTTCCGGACTATTCGTGATCGCCCGACATTCGGTTTTCGCGATCGCGAACACGCCCGCCAAAGTTCAGGACGTCGCAGCGGAACTCGGCGTGCACTATGTGCTGGAGGGCAGTTTGCAACGCGCAGGGTCAAGACTGCGGATCAACGTCAAGCTGATTGACGCCGTGACCGGCCTTTCCCTCTGGGCCGAGCGCTATGACCGCCAATATGCCGACCTCTTCGCGGTACAGGACGACGTCATATCCAAGATCATCTCGGCTTTGGCCGTCAAGCTGAGCGAAGGAGAGCGAGACCAGCTGGCGCGGATTCCGACCAACAATCTGGAAGCCTATGACTACTATCTGAGGGCGGAGCAGGAGGGCGTCACCTACAGCGATGTCGAGACCTATCGTCGGACGCTATCCTTTTACCAGAAGGCGATCGACCTTGATCCCGCATTTGCCAATGCGCATGCGGGAATCGCCCGTGTGGCCGTCGATGTCTGGCGCAATGACTACACGTTTCTCTGGTCGGCGGCGGTGGCCCGCAAGATAGCCTACGATGCTGCGGGGCAGGCTCTGAAGCTCGATCCCAACAACGCGCGCGCACACACTGTCCTTGCCCTGTTGCAGCTTGTCGACGGGCGCGATGCGGAGGCGATGGACTCGGCAAACAGGGCCGTTGCCGCCCAGCCAAACGATGCGGAAGCATTCGGGAACCTGGCCCTGATCCTGGCGCATACAGGCCATCATGACCAGGCGATTACCGAGATGGAGAAAGCCCTGCGGCTTGATCCGTCGCCGCCGCCGAGTTTTCAGTTGCTGGCCGGCATCGTTTTTTATACCGCACGCGGAAACGACAGGAGCATTCCGCTGATAGAGGCCGCGAAGGCCGCCCTGCCGGACGCCGAGCCGGTGCACGAATATCTGGCCGCGGCCTATACGGTGCGGGGCGACCGGGTGCGCGGGGCCGAGGAGGCGGCAAGGCTCCTGCAGTTGTTTCCGGACACCAATCTTACCTATTACAGCTACCTCTATGACTACTGGCGCGAGGATGATCTCCAGTATCATCTGACCGGCCTGCGGGCAGCCGGCATTCCCGAATGGCCGTTCGGCTTTGAAGGAAAAGAGACCGATCGGGTCGCCGGGGCGGCGTTGCGCAATCTCATCGACGACAAAACATGGGTCGGCAAACACAGGAACGGCACCGACTTCATCCAGCATTTCGACAAGACCGGAAACACCGCCTATCGCAGCGCCAATACAAGCATCACCGGGGTCGTGGAAATTAAGGACGATCGCCTGTGCGAAACGTTCGGCGGCTCGTTCCTTGATCGTATGGTCTGCGGCTACGTCTACCGAAACACGACCACGCAGAACCCCGCGGCGCAATACATCCACGTCACGCCGCAAGCCCTGAAGTTCTTTTCGCTTTCGCCCTCATGAAGCAATGAGCGAGCGCCTGCCAGATCACCTGGCGGTGTTCTTTCGCCAGTCCGTATGCAGCTTTTCCGAAACAAGCGTGTGCTGTACGTCGGACCAATGCTTTTGCGAATTGACGACCTTGGTCGGAGTCTTTGCAAAGCCGTCCGCAGCGCCCGGATCATAGTTGATGTAGAGCTTGCCCTCGATGATCCGCCATGCCTTTGGATCGATATTGGTGGTGACGGTTCCCAGCGACACCCCGTCAGCGCAATAGCCGCCATACTGCGGCGCGTACTTGGCCGGCTCCTTTATGAAAAGGTCGCGATTTTCCGCACTGGCAAAATGCCATGTGGCGCCCAGCCAGCGATGGCTATACTTCGCGGATCCCTCCACGGCCTCGTTCTGAGTAAAATAGGCCACGGGATCATAGCCCTTGATCGCGACGTCGCCGAAATAACCGGTATTGACGAAATCTTCGGCCAATGAAGGCTGCGCAAAGAGCAACAGGAACACGGTAAACCCGAGAGCGCCGGTGCTCCTGTACCAGCGGTTTCGTTTGTGATCAGACATAACACACTCCGTTTTTACGGGCGCGGCTTGGTGCTGCGACGAGAAGTCACTTTCGTTTCGTGCATTCTGTATAGAGCCAAGGACCGACGAGCGCGGCGTCCTGGCAGGTCGCGCCTGCCTTCAACAAGAGGTCTGCCGCATCCCAATGCTCGCGCCACCCTGCCTGGGTCAAAGGCGTGTAGCCGTTTCTTTCCTTTGCTTCGATGTCCGCCTTGTTGGCCAGCAAAAAGGCGACCACATCCGCATGGCCCTCTTCAGCCGCCGCATGGAGCGGTGTCATCTTGTAGAAATTCTTGTTGTCGTTCACCGCCGCCCCCTTGGCGACCAGCAGCTTCACGACGTCGAGATTTCCGCCATAGGCCGCTGCATGCAAGGCGGTCAGCCCGCCCTTGTTGCGAATTTCGATATCGACGCCGCGCTCCAGCAGCACGGCGACGACACCGGGGTGTCCAGCAAGGGACGCCAAGAGCAGGGGCGGCTCACCGGCGCTGTCGGGTTCGGCCACGTCAAGGCCTTGGTCCAACAAGCGTTTCGTGCCCTCGATATCCCCATTTTTGGAGGCATCGTGCAAAGGACCGGCTATGGCAGCGGCGGCCCATACCATGGCTCCAAAAGCGGACGTGTAAAGACGATTCATCACACAGCCTCCGTGCTCACCAAGACGACTGGCCAAAGTATCACACGCGGGTCGCAGGAACAACAATTGCGCTGGAAACGTCACCCGCTGAAGCGGTCAGACCTTTACCGCCTGCTCGGCAAAATCCTCCGTTCCGAAGAACTTCAGGTAGCGTTCGACTTCCGATGGCTCGCCGGTTGCCTTGCGGGGATTGTCGGAGAGCTTGACGGCGGGGCGACCATTGGCGTCACTGACCTTGCAGACGATCGAAATGGGATTGAGCCCGCCTATCTCCATCGGCGCGCAGCCGGCGAAGTCGTTGGTGAGGTTGGTACCCCAGCCGAAGCTCATCCGCACTCGACCCCGGAAATGGCGGTAGGTCTGGAGAATCGTCTCCACGTCGAGGCCGTCAGAGAAGATCAGCAGCTTCTCTTTCGGATCGCGACCCATCTTCTGCCACCAGGCGATGATCTTCTCGCCGCCTTCGATCGGCGGCGCGCTGTCGGGACGAAAACCCGTCCAATCGGCAACCCAGTCGGGCGCATTGCGCAGGAAGGCGGCGGTTCCGAACGCATCGGGAAGGACGATCAGAAGGTTGCCACCATAAAGCTGGTTCCAGTCCTGCAGAACCTTGTAGGGCGCTTCGCCAAGTTCCTGATCGGTGCGGGCAAGCGCGGCTGCCACCATCGGCAACTCGTGCGCATTGGTGCCGAGCGCTTCGAGATCGGTATCCATGGCAAGCAGCACGTTGCTGGTGCCGGAAAACGATTTGCCGATGCCTTCCTTCAGCGCCTCGACGCACCACCGCTGCCAGAGGAAACTGTGGCGGCGGCGCGTGCCGAAGTCGGAGATACGCAGGTCGGGATAGGCTCGCAGCTGCTCCACCTTCGACCACATCTTGGCCTTGGCCCGGGCATAGAGGACATCGAGCGCAAAGGGCCCCATGTCCTTCATGGCCGTGCGCGAGCGGAGCTCGTTGATGATCGCCAGCGCCGGGATTTCCCACATCGTGGTGTGCGTCCACTTGCCGGGGAAGGTCAGCTCGTATTGGCCGTGACGGCGCGACAGCTCGTAATCCGGCAGCTGAAAATCGGCGAGCCAGGCGAGGAAATCGGGTGCGAAAATCTGCTTGCGGCCATAGAAGGTGTTGCCGGCGAGCCAGATCATTTCCTTTTTTGTGAAACGCAGGCCGCGCACATAGTCGAGCTGTTCGCGCAGTTCCTGCTCGTCGATCTCGTCGGTTAGAAGCACGGTCTTGGTGCGGTTGATCAGCGAGAAGGTGGCGTCGACCTCTGGATAAAGCCGCCAGATCATCTGCAGCATCAGGAGCTTGTAGAAGTCCGTATCGAGCAGGCTGCGCACCACCGGATCGAGCTTCCAGGCATTGTCGTAGACGCGGCGGGCGATATCCGTCTTGGTCATGCAAAAACTCCCCGCGTCCTGCCCGTCGATCTCAAATGCACCTGCGGCTCACCCCGCACTCATGACACGGTATCCGGCCTCGCGGCAACAGGCTGATGCAAAAAGCAAATCACAACAAGAGCGGAGCGCAGCTGACGAGCTCTGCGTGTCAGGCCGATTGGTCTCCTGCAACGGCCGCAATCCGTCCAATGCAGGACTGCCTGCGGGGATATCGTCTCAAGGATTGAGGCGGTAACCGTCCTGCGCTTCGCCAGCAAGACGATCCGAATAGCGCCGCATCATTTCGACCTGGACTTCCGTCTGGAACGCCATGACCTGCTGCGAGATCGCATCATCGGCGCAGCCAAGTGTCTTCAGCCGTTCGGCCAGCGCACGGCACTCGCTTTTCCAGTAATGCAGTGCGGCTTGCCCGTGAATGTTCTCCAGTTCCGACGCACAGCGCCGTACCAGGCTCACCTGTCCTGCCAGAGGAAACGGCACGACCCGTTCTTCCGATTCCGAAAAACGCACATCCTTCAACGCAGCACTCATCCGGCGGTTCTCCATGTTCCTGAATCTTGTTTACAAAGCATATGGTTAACGCTTCGTATCCGCAGCGTGATCTTCCCTCATTTCGGGTGTTTCACACCGTTTTGTGATGGAGAAACCGGCGGCGGCGAAAACCATGCCGGTGTTTCAGCACGCCTCCGCCCTTCCATCGGCCGCAAAATGAAAACAGCGGGGCGGCCCAAAATGCGGGAGATCCTCTGCTCCTAGATAATCAGGAAATCATCCGCTGCCAGTGCGCGGCCGCCAGACACAATGGCAAACCTGATTGCCACCGCACCACCGTCGCCGTCGGAATCGAACAGCAGGCTGCCGGTGCTTTTGTCATAAACGATGCGGTCGGCTGCATCGACCGCCGCCTTGCCGATGACGAACGACCCGCCATCAAGAGCGCCGGCGGAAAGCCCGACGAAGACGGAACTGTCCAGTTTGAACACGTCATCGCCAGAGCGAAAATCCAGGATCCTGTCGTCGTTTTCCGGCCCCAGTGCGGTGTCGAAGACGAAGGCATCGTGCCCCATACCACCCGACAGCTTGTCACGACCGGCGCCGCCGCTGAGGACGTCATCGCCGGCGCCGCCCCGGAGACGATCGCAGCCCGTGCCGCCGGAAATAGTATCGTCGCCCGCGCCGCCTCGCAGGCGGTCGTGACCACCTCCGCCATCGAGGGAATCGTTGAACTGGCTACCGGTGACCCGGTCGTTGCCGCCCATTGCGGCGACCAGGACGGGATAGTCGTAGCTTTTGTAGCTAACGGTATCTCCAACGTCGGTCAGAGCGATGGCCTCGGCAAGCATGATGGTAATGGTCGCTAGATTGCTGTTGCCCTGGCCATCGGTGGCGTAGACCGAAAAGCTGTCCGTCCCGGCAAACCCGGCTTGCGGAACGTAGTCGAAATAGTTCCCCTTAAGGTAGTCCTGGTGATAGTGCAGGCTGCCGGCATATTGGCCCTGATGAAACGGATAGTAGCCGCCATCATATCGCGTCTCCTGCTCCAACGTGCCGTGGTCCGGCCCATCCACGACGACAAAGCTCAATAGGTCGAAATCAGTATCCGACGCGCTGAACTTGATATCGTCGAGAGAATGTCCAGGCGCCAGCGTGAAGGCCAGGTCGGCGACCGTGGGAGCGTGATTTACGAAGGTGTCGGGCTGTAGCGCACCGTCTTCCAGAATGATGGCATGCTCGCCATATTGGGTGTTTTCGCCGCCGAAATATTCGTTCGCGCCCAGCCACGTCACGGTAATGTCGTCAGGACTTTCAGCCACAACAGAGACGACCTCCGTCGAACGATAGGCCGCCTGGGCCGACAGCGTACGGATGTAGTTGCCTTGGTTATCGAAGACGTGCGTCTCCAACGTCGTGAAGATCTCCGTCCTGCCGTCGTTGGTGAAGGTCGTAACGGTGAAGTAGCCGTTGAAGACATCGACCGAAGCGAGGTCCACCCAACCGAAAAAGTAATCCGGCCGCGCTCCGACCGGACCGACGACGTCGCCATCGGGCTCCGTTATCGTGAAGAGAACGGCATCAGGGCTCTCATTGTTCGTGTCTTCCCAAACGTTGAGCTCACTACCATTGCTTAGTATCGGCATCGGCTTCTTCCCCGGTTACGCGCGCAGGTGGAGAGTTTTACCGCGCCCGCGGGAAACCGACAATTGTGAAAGGGTGCCGGAGGTCACCACATGTGGACTGGCTTGGCAATCCGTTAGGAGAGAGTTGCTCAACGAGCCAATCCGATAGAACGGGCACGCCTGTTCCTCCCTGCTTTTATTGCGGATAATCAACGACCTACGACAATAGGGAGTGGCAGCGGTTTGTCCCCCGTTGGCCCTGAGGAAATGTGCGCGATTCTCGGAAAAGCTGGTCTCTGCGCGGCACACGTCGTTGAAGTGACGCGTCCATAAGACATAACTAAAATAGGTACGAACGGTCGATGAACGATTACGGTACAGGACCGGTCCGCGGCCGGAATTTCAGCCGGCCGACCGGCCCGCTCCGGCTGCCGCTTACGTCGATCGGCGTATATGCTTTTGGTTGCTGTCACCGGTTTTTGCCTTGTCGCCGGGAACATCGGCTTCCCTCCCACGTTTTGCAAAAAACGGAGGAAAGCCATGACGCATCACATCGACAATCGACAGACCCAAATAAATTCAAGACCGACCTATGAGGTCGCCAGTCACTGCAAGAAAAACGGGATCGACAAATCCGAAGCACGCAAGATCGTTCAAATGCTGGGCCGTTTCGCAAGCCGGCACGAACTCGAAGTCAATGCTCCGCCCCGGAAGCCTCGGTTTCGATATTGATCGCTCTTTCAGCGCTCGTTTTGAATGGTTGCTTGAGACGAGAAGCTACGCGGTCGCGCACTCATACCGAACTTTGCCCGTTTCTGCGTCGATCCCGGCCAGGCTCACGTCATAGCCCCACAGGTGGCGAACGTGCTGGAGGGTGGCGTCACGTTCTTTCTCATCCAGAAGGATGCCGTTCTTGATGTTGTGCCGCAGGCGCAGCTGGCGATCGCCCAACAGGTCGACATCCACGACCTGGACATCCGGCTGGTTCGCGCCGATATCGTAACTCTTGGCGAGCGCTGCGCGCACAGCCCTGTAACCACGCTCATTGTGAATTGCCGCGACCTCGCAATATTTCTCATTCCGCTGATCCGTCAACAGGAACAGCCTGAATTTCCGGATCAATGCCGGGCTCAGATATTGCAGGATAAACGACTCGTCCCGGTGATTTGCCCAGGCATCGAGGAGCGTTTCGCGCCACTGGCCGGTGCCGGCGATGTGCGGAAACCAGTCGCGATCCTCGGATGTCGGATTGTTACAAATACGCTCGATCTCCTGCATCATGGCAAATCCCAGCGCATAGGGATTGATACCCGAGTAACGCGGATCATCGAAGGTCGGTTGAAAGACCACGCTGGAGTGGCTGTGGAGCATTTCCAGGATCGCGCCCTCGCTGATTTTGCCTTGATCGAACAGCCGATTGATGATGGTGTAGTGCACGAAGGTTGCGCATCCCTCGTTCATCACCTTCGTCTGACGCTGCGGATAGAAATACTGGGCAATGACCCGAACGATCCGCAGGAGTTCGCGCTGCCATGGCTCGAGGATGAGGCTGTTCTTCTCCAGAAAATAGAGCAGATTCTCTTCCGGCAGATTAAGGACCTTCTTGCGCTCCAAGGCTTCGCGCTCGGCCTCTTCCGGGTTGGGACGCTCGGCGGCGCGGGGCAGCGTCCTCCACAGATCGCTATAGGTCTGCTCCTCGTACTCCAGCCTTTCGCGGGCTCGCTCCTGCTCTTTCTTGGAGGACAATCGGGGCGGCCGGCGGGAGCGGAAAACACCTTGATCCATCAGCGCATGGGCGGAATCGAGAATGGCCTCCACGGCGGATGTTCCATGGCGCTCCTCGCATTTGGCGATGTATTTCTTGGAAAACTCCATATAGCTCAGGATGGCGTTGGCGTCGGTCCACTGTCGAAACAGGTAGTTGTTCTTAAAAAAGTGATTGTGGCCGAAGGAAGCGTGGGCAGTCACCAGGGTCTGCATCGCCATGGTGTTCCCTTCCATCAGGTAGGTGATGCAAGGGTTGGAGTTGATCACCAGTTCGTAGGCAAGGCCGTGATGGCCCTTGCGGTAGTGGTGCTCCTCGAAAACGAAACGCTTGCCGAAGGACCAATGCTGATACATCAGCGGCATGCCAACGGACGAGTAGGCATCGAGCATCTGCTCGGCAGAAATGATTTCGAGCTGATTGGGATAGACGTTGAGACCGAGCTCATCGAGCGCGATCGTCTCGATCGCGTCATAAGCACGCGACAACGTCTTGAAATTCCAGTCGGAACTGTGGAACAACAGTTGTGACGTGGCGCTCTTTGCCATTGCCGGCTCCATTCAACTGCGAAACTGCATGGTCGGCTGCCTGGCGAAGAGTTTCCGAAAGACAGGATAAATGTCGGAAGGCCGTGCAATCCGCGTCATCTGGAAATTCGGCCATTTGTCATCGACGGTGCGATAAGCGCGCCAGAGCGAGGTGCCGTTGTCGGTCGACCCGAAAATCTCGGTCTCCCGTTCATCGATGATCTCGACATAGGCGTAGTATTGGCACAGGCGCATCAGCGCGCCATTCAAAATCGCCGCGCAGCGCTCTGAATCGCGGGGGATATTGTCGCCGTCGGAGGCCTGGGCCGCATAGATATTCCATTCCTTCGCGGGATAACGCTCGCGAATAATGTTGAGCATTTCCTCCAGGGCAGTCGATACCACCGTGCCGCCGCTTTGCGTGCTGTAGAAGAAGGTGTCCTCATCAACCTCGCCGGCCTCATCGGTGTGGCGGATGAAAACCATATCGATCCGGTCGTAGCGCCGCTTCAGAAACAGGTGCAGCAGGACGAAGAAGCGTTTGGCGAGATCCTTCTCCCGCTCGCCCATGGAACTCGAAACGTCCATCAGGCAAAACATCACGGCATTGGCGTTCGGCAGCGGCTGGCGCTCGAAACGGTTGAAGCGGATGTCGACGGGATCGACATAGGGGATGCGCCGGCGCCGGCGCTCCAGCGCATCGAGTTCCTCGCGCAACACTTGCAGGCGCTGACGCTGGGTGGCGTCCAGACTGAGTTCCGCTTCAAGCTGGGCAATCTCCTCGGCGAGCGCCTCGACCGCCTTTCGCCCCGGCCGGTGCAGCGCGATACGCCGGCCATAGCTGTTGCGCATGGTGCGGCCCACATTGATGTTCGTCGGAGAGCCGCTGGTGGCAAAGCCTGCCCGTCGCGGCTTGAAGGCAACGGCTTCCTTCAGGCTGAGTTTGACCATGTCGGGAAGTTCAAGGTCCTCGAAGAACAGATCGAGCACTTCCTCGCGCGACAGCAGGAACTGGAAGTCGTCCTCATCCTTGCCGGTGCCGGCGCCCGAGCCTGTCCCGCCACCGCCGCCGCCTTGTTTCTCAATACGATCTCCCGGCGTGTATTCCCGGTTGCCGGGCAGGACATATTCCCGATCACCACTGTCGCGCGACGGCCGGAATGTTGGCTCATTGGAACCGCCCACGGGCATGGGCACCTTGTGCCCGGCGTCGACGTCGGCGATGCGGTCCGTCTTGACGTGCTCCTTGATGGTCCGCTTCAGTTCCTCGCGTGCACGCTTCAGGAAACGCCGCCTGTTGCCGAGGCTCTTGTCTTTCGGATTGAGGCGACGATCAATGAAGTTCGGCATGGACTACCCCAGGAGCATGAAGCCGAAAATTATGAAGCAGCTTTCGGGCGACATCATGCTCCAACTCTTGAATTGAGAGGCGGATTCCGGTTTCAGGCGGATTCGACCTGAAATCATCCGGCTCTGGACATCCGTACCTTCACCCCGCCTTGTTGACGCGCATGTACCACTCGACGAGCCGCCGAACCTGCCGCTCGGTATATCCGCGCTCGATCATGCGGTGGACGAACTCCGCATGCTGCTTTTCGGTCGCACTGTCTTTCTTGGAACCGAAGCTGATTACCGGCAGCAAATCTTCCACCTGGCCGAACATACGCTTTTCGATCACTTCGCGCAGCTTTTCATAGCTCATCCAGGACGGATTTCGGCCATGATTCTTGGCGCGGGCGCGAAGCGTGAACTTGACGACCTCGTTACGGAAGTCCTTCGGGTTGGCGATCCCGGCCGGTTTCTCGATCTGCGACAGTTCGTTATCGAGGACTGTCCGATTGAGGATTTGCCCGGTGTCGGGATCCTTGAAGTCCTGATCCTCGAGCCATGCATCGGCATAGGCGATATAGCGGTCAAACAGGTTTTGGCCGTATTCGCTGTAGGATTCCAGGTAGGCTTTCTGGATTTCGTGACCGATGAACTCGGCATAGCGCGCCGCCAAGTCCGACTTGATGAAGTCGAGATAGGCTGCCTCCGTTTCCTTCGGAAACTGCTCGCGCCGGATCGCCTGCTCCATGATGTACATGAGATGGACCGGATCGGCAGCTATTTCCTTGGTGTCGTAGTTGAAGGTCTCCGACAGCACCTTGAAGGCGAAGCGGGTGCTGACGCCCGTCATCCCCTCGTCGACGCCGGCGGCATCGCGATATTCCTGCACCGATTTCGCCTTCGGATCGATGTCCTTCAGGTTCTCGCCGTCATACACCCGCATCTTTGTGTAAAGGGGCGAGTTCTCATGCTCTGCGAGCCGTGTCGAAACGGTGAAGCGGCTCAGATTTTCAAGGACCTCCGGCGCGCACGGATTGTTGGCCAGTTCGCTTTCGCGAAGCAGCTTTTCGTAGATCTGCCGTTCTTCGGTAACGCGCAGGCAATAAGGCACCTTGACCACCAGAATGCGGTCGAGGAATGCCTCGTTGTTCTTGTTGTTCTTGAACTGCAGCCATTCGGATTCGTTCGAATGGGCAACGACGATGCCCTGATAAGGAAAGGCGCCGAAGTTCTCCGTGCCGTTGTAATTGCTTTCCTGGGTGGCCGTCAGAAGCGGATGCAGGACCTTGATCGGTGCCTTGAACATTTCGACGAATTCGAGCAGGCCCTGCGTCGTGCGGTTCAGCCCGCCGCTGTACGAATAGGCGTCGGGATCTGCCTGGCTGAAGTTTTCCAGCTGGCGGATGTCGACCTTGCCCACCAGAGACGAGACGTCCTGGTTGTTTTCGTCGCCCGGTTCGGTCTTGGCGATGCCAATCTGGCGCAGGCGGGATGGCATCAGCTTCACGACGCTGAATTTCGAGATGTCGCCGCCCACCTCGTCGAGCCGCTTGGTCGCCCAGGGTGAAATCAGTCCGGTGAGGCGGCGCCGGGCGATGCCGTATTTGTCTTCCAGAAGGTCGGCCATGCGTTCGGGATGGAACAGGCCGAGTGGAGATTCGAAGACGGGGCTGATCTTGCCGCCGACCATCAGTGTATAGATCGGTCGCAGCTCCATCAGCTTCTTCAGTCGCTCCGCCAGCGATGACTTGCCGCCGCCGACTGGTCCGAGCAGATAGAGGATCTGCTTGCGTTCTTCGAGGCCCTGCGCGGCATAGCGGAAGTAGCCGACGATCCGCTCGATCGTATCCTCCATACCATAGAAGTCGGAGAAGGCCGGATAGATTTTGATTGTTCGGTTGGAGAAAATCCTGCCCAGCCGCTCGTCCGAACTGGTCTCGACGAAGGTCGGGTCCCCGATTGCTGCGACCATCCGCTCCTGCGCGGTGGCATACATGTTCTTATCATCACGGCATGCGAGGAGATATTCTTGGAGGCTGATCTCCTCTTGTGCTGCGCTGGTGTAAATCTCCGAAAAGAGATCGAAGACGTCTGTTTCACCTTTTGGCATCATGCTCTCCCGCGGCCGGTTGGTTGCGACGGGATCGCTGGCTGATCGGCTCGCTCATGAGATCAACGGTTTCCCTTGTAGTAAAGTTCCTTCACATAACCGGCATTAGCATTGAATTTGCAGGGTGGCGCCAAGCGACAAGTTGCGCATGCGCGCCGGTGGCCAATTACCGGGATAAGACACGTCGGTGTACCCGTTGCACCGACTCAGTAGTGTAGAGAAGACCGCCCCCGATGGCAATTCTAAGTGCCCAATTATAACGAGGAATTCATCGTCATCACTATCGCTGCGGCGTAGGGAGTTGTCGTCCGCCATTGTGAATGCGTCATCAAAATGGATGGCGAAATCAACATGCCGGCCGCCATTCACGTCGCTGTGGATGAAGGGGGGAGGCCCCCAAAACACCATGTGCCCTCGCCGACCCTACCCGTGAAAGTAGCGGCGCTTATGCAAGCGCTACCCTTCAGGCACTCGATGCCCTCCTCCGCCATACCGCCATACCTCTTGCGGAAGCGCCCTACTACCCGAAAGCGTTGCCCCCTACCGCTTGTATCATTCTGCCTACCGCAACCACGACATGGTAAAAAGGGCTTATCGGTTCAGCGCCGGAGGGCAGAACCGATCTCCGGCGCCCTTTCCCGTGCCCCCAGGGATTGCAGGCTGCCGTAACACCAACGTGTACCGCGGAATGGGGAGATGAAAATGCTTTTTTGGTCGACGTAGCGTCAGCACGATCACCGAGAGTGCTGACCGACAGTCTGTAGTCAAACGCAGGCTTGGCTGCGTGCCAAGACTTGCTCCGACAGGCATTCGGCCTCCAGCTTTCTCAAACTTTATCAATATTTTAGCTGATTTTTCTGTCGAACGCAGTGCGCCTTGTGGTGCGCGGCGAGCAAGGGATTTGACAATGAGGACGCTCGATACCACGCTATTATACGGACAGCCGCATACCGCCTCCATCGCCGATGACACGGCGACATGTGAGGGTCGCGATGGCCGCAACTGGTCCTTGCTCCTGATCTTCGGATCAATGACGATTGGCGTCCTGGCCGCTTTTTTCTGGCTGGCGTCAGCTCTCTTGTCATTCGTAAGCGCCGCCGAACCCATGGCATTCAGTATCTACTGCATGGATCACATCGATGAGTGCCCGACCAAGGGGCCAAGATTCGTCCGCTATTCGGCTCCACTGATGCAGCTTGTGAGCAAGGTTCAAACCCAGGTGAACGGCGCAATCATCCCACGCCGGGAAACCGTCGATGTGTGGTCGGCTGACGTCTCCAGCGGCGACTGCGACGATTATGTCATGACAAAGCGCCGAAGGCTCATTCGAGCCGGCGTTCCTGCGACAGCGATGCGCGTCGTCGTTGGCCGCCGGTTCGGCGAAAGCCACGTCGTGCTGGTCGTCAAAACGGACAGGGGCGAGATCGTCCTCGATAACCTGCGCCGCACCGCATACCTTCGTTGATCGCAGATCGGATCTAACGGCACAGTAACCCAGCCTTGGGAATGCGTAGCCGGCAGGTCAGCTCCGGGCCGGCCACGCGAAGGCTCAGTTTGCAGTATCGACTTCAATCGTCGTCGTTGTCGTTGTTGTTTCAGTCGTCGTTTCAGTCGTCGTTTCAGTTGTCGTTTCAGGTGTTTCAGTTGTCGTTTCAGGTGTCGTTTCCGGAAGCGTGTCACGAATTTGGTCGATTTTGCCGACCGCTGGTCCGACGCCCAGTATCTCCTTCGCGTTCTCCAACGTCTCATCGGTGACGACGCCGTCCTTGGTGAAGCCGGCAAGCGCGTCTCGCAATGCCTCGTCGCTCAGAGCCGGGTCGGCGGGAATGACGTCAGTGCCGTTTTCCGCTTCGAATTCCGCATAGGCTATCGCATAGGCCGAAATCGCCGCCATGCGCGGATCGTTCGAATTGAGGTATGCATGATAATTCCGATTGAGCGAGCTTATTGCGGCCGTGTCGGTCTTTTCTGCGACGACCGTCGTCTCGACCGCCTTGACCGTCTTGGCCGTCTTCGGCGCCTTTTCGGTCTTGGCTGCCTTCTCGGATTTCTTGCCAAGCGTAAAAAGCGACTTTAGCGTCGGCGTGTGATCGGCGCTCTTGCCCTTGCTGCTCTTGCCCGAGCGCGCCTCACCCGACTTTCCATGGCCGGCATCGCCGCCGCGGCCGCCGCCATTGCCGTTCCCGCCGCCATTCCCATTGCCGCCGCCACCGCCGGAGTTACCGTTCCCGTCCTTCGCAAAGGCCGTGCCGGTGATACCGAAGGTGCCGCCTGCCACCGGGGCAGCCGCAATGGTCAAAGCGAGGATGCTTCGGCCCAGTAGTTTCGCAATAGCCATAATGACCTCCCGTTGAATATTCGCAGCTCTCTACAAATGACTGAGCCACTCTCGAAGTGAAGTGACAATAGTTTGTGCAGACGCGTGGTTCCATTACCTTCAGACCATTGCTACAACAGGTAAGACCTAGGTCTGATCGCTCAGGCGCCAAAAGTCCGAGAGGAAAAGGCTAGGACCGCGCACTATTGACCGTTCACCGGGAGCAGGTAGTTTGCCGGCTCGACCATTGCCAAACTGCCGCCTGTGAGCCAGGCGGCCGATCCCGAGATTTCTCGTGCGTCCCGACACCCTGATCACACGATGGAACACGCAGTCGCTGACGAAGCAGTTCCTGCTGATCGGCGGCATCGTCGCGACGACGGCCATGATCCTGGTTGGCGGGTTCGTCTCCAGCCTCATAGAAGAGGCGGTCACACGAAATTCTGCAGCGACCACTGCGCTCTATGTCGACAGCGTCATCGCGCCGCTCCTGCCTGACATGCAGTCGACCCAGGTTCTGGACGACGCAGCCACCCGCGCCCTGGATGAAACGCTTGGGCAGGGCGCGCTCGGAGATCGGCTTCGGTCGTTCCGCCTGTGGCGAGCAGATGGCACTGTGCTCTATTCGAACGCGGAAAGCACGGCCGGCAAGCGGTTTGGCCTCAACAATGAGTTGAGAACGGCATTCGCCGGCGAAATGGTCGCCCGGTTCGAGCCGTCTGACGCGGCTGGGGACGAAATTGGACGGGACGACGGGGCGCCGCTCCTCAAGATCTACAATCCGGTTCTCCAGCCATGGTCAGGACAAGTCGTTGCAGTATCCGAATTCCACGAGATCGCCAATGATTTCCAGCGGAGCCTGCGGCAGGCGCGTTTTCACGCCTGGCTGGCGGTTGCAGCCTTCACCGTTTCCTTCTTCGTCGTGCTCTCGGCAATCGTCCTGCGCGGCAGCAGGACCATCGAAAGTCAGCGCCGCGCCTTGAGGCAGCGTATCGACGAGCTTTCGGCGTTGCTTTCGCAAAACGAGACGCTGCGGGGGCGCCTCCAGCGCGCGTCGCAACGTGCAACGGCGCTGAACGAAAGCCATTTGCGGCGCATCGGCGCCGATCTGCATGATGGCCCGGCGCAGCTCGTTGCTTTTGCCTCGCTACGGCTGGATAGCAATGCATTGATCAGCCCGACAACGTCATCGGCGGCGCGGGAGCGTGAAATCATCGCCATCAAGGCAAGCCTCGACGAGGCCATGGACGAGATCAGAACGATATGCAGCGGGCTGGTCCTGCCACAGATAGAGGCTGCAAGCTTGTCGGAAATACTGGCGAGAAGCGTTCAGGCACACAAACAGCGAACCGGATCGGCCGTCGATTTATCGATGTCCGCACCGCCCGATCGCCTTTCGCCGTCCGCCAAGATATGCATATACCGTTTCGTGCAGGAGGCGCTCAACAATGCCTACCGCCACGGCGGAGGCGTCGGCCAGCGGGTTGTCCAGACGATGGAAGGCGACCGCGTCAGGATCGAGGTCGCAGACAGCGGGCCGGGCTTCGATCCCGGTGACGTACAGCCGACAAGTCTTGGCCTCGCCGGCCTGAGGGAGCGGATCGAAAGCCTGGGTGGCGCCTTTGAAGTCAGCTCTTCCACGCTAGGTACGATCGTTCGGATGTCGCTCAGCACTGAGGAGATTGGGCAAGCATGACGGCAGCAATACGCGTAGCGGTGATTGACGATCATCCACTGTTTAGAGAGGGCGTAACGCGAAGCCTGTCGGAGATCGACGGATTCGAAATCGTCGCGGAAGGAAGCTCTAAGGACGATGCACTCCGAATTGCCGGGCATCTGAACCCGGACGTCATGCTGATGGATATTTCCATGCCGGGCGGCGGGCTGAACGCAATCCCTCTGATCCTCGCAATCGCACCCTTGCAGAAGATTGTCATGCTCACTGTTTCCGAGGCAAGCGACGACGTCACCGCGGCTCTAAGCAATGGCGCAAAGGGTTATGTTCTTAAAGGGATCGGCTCACGCGCACTGGCAGATGTCATTCGCACCGTGGCTTCGGGGGAGAGCTATGTCGCTCCGACACTGTCTGCCAAACTCCTTTCCAGCCGCTCGCACACCTCGGCAAACCAATCTGAACTGGTAGCGAGCCTGACCACCAGAGAGCAGGAGGTTCTGCAACTCGTCGCATCGGGAATGAGCAATAAACTTGTCGCCAGGAAGCTTGACCTGCAGGAAAAGACCGTCAAACACCACATGACGCAGATCATGACAAAACTGGGGGTCACGAACCGGACGGAAGCCGCCATGGTGTTGCGCGACGCGATCGACCAGCGGGGTCAATGAACAAGCGATTGAAGCCGCTTTTCGTCGGCTGACGTTGCGCGCCGGTTGACGATCGTGCGCCCCCGGGCATCCTTCATGATATAGCGGCCGTTTCTGATTACTTCGCTCATGCCATCGACATGGCGAACGCCCAGTGCCGATGTGCCATCTTCGACTGTCGTGGCCTTTCCGCTCACGCCCTTTGAATTGCCGTTGGAGCTCTTGCCGTTTGAGTTGTCGCTTCCCTTCCCTCCGTTTCCACCTCCATTTCCATTTCCGTTTCCGTCCCCGCCTCCCTTGCCATTGCCGTTTCCGCCGTTTTTGGCCAAAGCGGACTGGAAGACGAATTCAAGCGTCGAGTCAGACATCTTTATGCTGAAGGGAACCAAGGAAAAGGCGATAGCGATCAAGACGCACCAAACCGCTGCAACCAGTCTCCGACCTGTCGTCATGACTATCCCCTTAAAAACTCCGATTGGCGTATCGCGCGCCTTCTCTCGGCTATCGAAATACGCCCCGGTGAGCAACGGCAGAGTTGAGGTCTAGATCATCGCAGCCGTTGCGAGAGCGGAGCAAAAGGTTCCATAGGCTTGGTGGACGAACGGGGAGTCCTCAACGCGTATATCCATCACGCCTCGGGGATTTTGCTCACGGCTCCCCTGCATCGTCAACCGGAGACTTAGCCAGCCGAGGGGCTATCGGACCTTTCCCTCACCGCAATAGGACGTTCGTCCGATGCTCCCAGGGACTAAGGTCGCAGGCCATCAAGGGGGCCAGGCGTCCGTGGAGAGTTCGTCACAAGCGTCGCTTGCCGTGCTTCGTTTCCGGCGACATCATGCCATCGGCCGCAGCGTTATCTACCGTCGTCCATGAGAGGGACCATTCATCCTTGCCGCCCTCATCGTGGATGTAGCGTCCGTGCCCGGCAACCTCAGCGCTCCAGGCGTCCATGATAACCCAATCTGGGGGCGCCATGCCGGGCAGTTCCAGTATATCGAGAATGTCATGCAGTTCAGCCAGCGTGGTGACCTTCTGGAGGGCGTGCCAGCCGTGTACCCTTATCGTCCAGGCATAGTGCGTCATGGCGCCCCCAAACCTGTCGGCCGACGTTTGACCGTCGCAGCGGACGATTCTTCGGATGGAACGCGCTCCCAGAGCGCATCTGAAGGGCGCGCGAGGTCTCGATGTGGAAGATAGGGTCCTGGCGTTGCGATTTTCACGCTGCCTCCTGTCACTGCGTACCTGGGGAGGTCTGATGTCTTTGCCTTCGCCACGCCGTCACGAGGCGAGGCACGTTCCAATAAAGTCATTCCCCTCATGGCCGACACGGCACGGTTACACTGCCGGACATCATCGAACGGACTCAGCTCTCAATCATCGGCTGCCCGCTGCCATGAAGATTGCGGAACCTTGCTGCAGCCTCTGTCCTGTTGTGCACACCCAGCTTCCGAATGATGTGGTGCAGATGGATCTTGACGGTATGCTCGGATAGCCCGCATTCGACAGCTATCAGCTTGTTCTGAAGACCGTGAGAAACCATCCCGAGTATCTGCGATTCCCGTGCCGTGAGTTCGGCCAGATTGTTCGTTCGAGCCGGAGGAACCTGAATGGCGCCATTATGTGCTACCAACGCGCCCTGATCGCGCAACATTGTCTTGATCAGCGGTCTAGGGGGAAAATACTCCCCGCCGCAAAGCATCAGACGGACGACCGACAGCCACACATCGAGCCTGAGGTCCATTGGCAGAACGCTGCGAACGAGCGGAGACGCTGCGATTTCGCTCAGAGGCGTGACATCGACCTGGTCGTAAGGCTCAATCAAGGCGGTAAGAGCGTGCGGATGCATGCGCAAAAGTTCGGCTGACGAGGATTCCGCGTCCTTCATCAGCGCTATGTCGACCAGGATGAGTGCCACGGGATGAGAAAAAGTCATGCAGGCAGCGGCAACGTGCTCGACTTGCTCGATCCGGATCCAGGGGAATTCCCGTTCAATGGCGTCGATCAATCGTTCCGACACACTTCCGCTGTTCGTCAGAAGCAAAATGACGCGTTGCGGCTCAAGCCGCCTTCTGGCGCCTGCGGCGTCATACGCATTCCCGTCCAGCAGCATATCCGTTACCTATCCGCATTTTGCATAGATCCTTTTACCGGCTGATTTCAGGATGTAGGCAAAAATCCAAACTGTTGGAGCGATTCCTGGCATGTCCGCAAAGACACAGGGACGCAGTCAAACCAGTCTCTGCGTGCCACAGCAGCAGCGAACTGCATTCCGCACGCCCACTCGCTGGACTTTAGCCCAGCTCGCAGACAATCGCGACGGCGCAAAAGGGCTGAGGCAGGGGGCGACGCTCGATAAACAAGGAAATGTTAAAAGGGTCTCGCTCATCCAAACGGGCTAGGCGGGGCAGTATCTGAGGTCCTGCCGGAGGTATGGCCGCACCTCTTCTCCTACTCGTCCCTTGTCGGCATCCGCCGTTAGATCAGTTGGACTAAACCGATATCCACCTCGGTTTAGTCCACGTACACGGCGCATCCGATTCTCAGCAATATTGATGAAGCGGAACCTCCGCTCTTCCCCTTCTCAATCCGCGCTCAATTGGCACACTGGGCATTGATTTTTGCCTCCGAGTCACGGGGCGCTTTTGGTTTTTGCAGCATGGAGAAAGACCTTGAAAGTACCTTTCCGGCCTCACTGTGGACCGCTTCATGCGGCGTTGATTGCAGCAGCGATCAGCGTTTTGGGCGGCATGTCGACATCGGCCCTGGCCGATAGCTCTCAACTTGCCCCGCAGACCAAAATTCGATTGACGATCGTCCAGTGGATGCCCACCAAAGGCGTTTACGAAAAATGGGATTCGATCGGCGGCGAGTTCCTGATTTCGGATGCGAAAACGGTATCGCTCCCCGTTATCGGCACGGTGCCCGTGGGCAATCTCGACACCGTCGAACTGGCTACAGAAATTTCCAGGGAGTTAAAAGCCAAAATAGGATTGGTCGAAACACCGCACGTCACTGTCGAAATTCTCGAATATCAACCGATCTATGTCGTCGGCGATGTAAACAAGCCGGGAGAGTACAAGTTTCATCCCGGCCTCACCGTCTTGCAATCGTTGGCCATGAGCGGCGGCGAATTCCGCCCATCGAATGGTTCCCTGGGGTCCTGGGATAAAACAGGTTACGTCGGCCAACTTCGGGAGATCGAAAACGCCATATTGCGCGGCCGGATCAAAATTGCCCGGCTTCATGCCGAGATTTCGGGCGAAAAGGAGATGCGGTTCGATCCGTCTCCGCAGGACGACCGGGAACTCACCGCAGCAATACTCGAGCAGGAAAAGGGTATCCTTACCGCCCGCATCAATGTCGTGGCTCGGCAATCGAAGTCGCTCGTGGAGCTGCGCGATCTCCTGGGGGCGGAAATTGGCGTCATCGAAAAAAAGATCGACGGGACCGACGAGGACATAGCATCGATCAAAAAAGAAGTCGCAAGTGCCAAAAGCATGGTCGAGAAGGGCATTGCGCTTCCATCGCGCCAAGCGGATCTTGAGCGGACGCTACGCGGCTACCACGCCAATCGGCTCGATCTGGTGACGGCGATCATGCGGGCACGCCAGAATATCGCCGAAGCAACGCGCAATCTGGAAGGCCTCTACGACACGCAGCAGACAGAGGTTGCCACCGCTATGCAATCGGAACAGGCGGCTCTGGATCAATTGGAATTGAAGCGCGACACCACCCAGAAACTTCTGTTGAACGCCCTATCCGATGGCATCGGATACGGCGCGCCTGGCGGCGGCGTTGCACTCGCCTTCACTGTAACGCGCGGGACCGGTGACGCCGTCGACGAGATCACTGCATCGGACTCAACCTCCCTGCAACCAGGCGATGTCGTGCGGGTCGTTCGTAAAGTATCGCCGAGCGCCCAGCCCTCTGCGCAAGTGACACAGCTTCCGGACAAGCGGCCCGAACAGGCCAGCCAATGAGGGAACGAAGACGTCGTAATCCGTTGCTAATTATGCGAATGAAACGATCAGATGTGGTGGCGGGGTGATGAAAATCGTGGTGACCGGCACGGGCGGCCAGGTGGTGACCAGCCTTATCGAGGCCGCCGCCAGCATGCCGGACATCGAGTTGGTCGCCGTCGGCAGACCGGACCTCGACCTCGCGGACACCGCTTCCATCAGACAGGCAATCCTTGATGCAAAGCCTGACATCGTCGTGTCGGCCGCCGCCTATACCACGGTCGATCGGGCCGAAGACGAACGGAACCTTGCTTATGCGATCAACGTGGTGGGTGCCGCCGCTGTCGCAGAGGTCGCGGCCACACTCCACGTGCCGATCATACATCTGTCCACCAACTACGTCTTTTCCGGAGATGAGGCCTATCCTTACGACGAAGAGGACGAGGCCGAACCGAAAACCGTCTACGGCTACACCAAGCTTAGGAGCGAACGCGCCGTTGCCAGCGTCAACCCGCGCCACATAATTCTGCGCACGAGTTGGCTCTATAGTCCCTTCGGCCATAATTTCGTCAGGACGATGCTGCGGATCGCAGCCGAGCGTCAGACGATTGCCGTCGTTTCCGACCAGTGGGGCAATCCGACATCCGCCTTGGACCTGGCAGACGCCATCCTGCTCGTCGCAACGCACCCAACAAGACACCATACCGGCATCTTTCACGTCGCCGGCACCGGCGAGACCAATTGGTCGGGCTTTGCCAGGTATATCTTCGAGGTCAGCCGCACCCTCGGCGGCCCTTTCGCAGAGGTCCAGGACATCGTTTCCGCCGACTACCGCACGAGGGCAAAGCGTCCTTCCAATTCCTGTCTGTCGACCGACAAATTCGACAGGATCTTCGGATGGCGGGCGCCGAGCTGGCAAGTGAGCGCAAACACGGTCATCCGGCGCATCATCGATGCGGACTACCCTGGCTCTCCCTCGAGAGCGCACGGGAAACGAAAGGCCTGAGCGATCCATGAACATGCGCGAAACGCCTGCCGCACGACACACCTACGTCCAAATCCTCAAATCGACGATCCTGATCGGCGGTTCATCCCTGATCACCATGGGTTTCGCCGTCGTCCGCAACAAGGCAATGGCTCTGCTGCTTGGGCCCGAGGGTGTGGGCCTGATGGGCATCTACAGCTCGATTGCCGATATTGCGCAGACGATTGCCGGCCTTGGGGTGCAGTCCAGCGGCGTTCGCCAGATCGCCGAGGCGGTCGGAACCGGCGACGACGGCAAGATTGCGCGAACCGCATCCGTCCTTCGATCCGTATCCATTGCACTCGGCCTCGCCGGCACGATCATGCTTGCGGCGCTGGCCTTTCCGGTGGCGTGGTTCACGTTCGGCGACCACCAGCACGTCGTCGCCGTCGCATTGCTCTCGCTGGCAATTTTCTGTCGTCTGGCTTCCGCGGGGCAGACGGCGTTGATCCAGGGACTCCGGGAAATTTCGATCCTTGCCCGGATCAACGTGCTCGCTGCATTTTTCACCACGCTGATCGCCATACCCCTGGTATATATGTTCGGCACTGACGGAATCGTGCCGTCTCTCGTCGCCGCTGCCGCGGCTACGCTTCTGATCTCGTGGTGGTACAGCCGGCGGATGCTGCGCAAGACACCCGATCTTTCCATTTCGCAGTTCAGGGAAGAATTTGCGGGCCTTGTCAAACTGGGCTTCGTTTTCATGATCAGCGGTTTGCTCACCCTCGGCAGCGCCTATGTCGTCCGCATTATCGTCCTGCAGCACGGCGGTGTTGCGGCCGCCGGCTTGTATCAGGCCGCCTGGGTGCTCGGCAGTCTCTATGCAGGCTTTATCCTGCAGGCCATGGGGACTGACTTCTACCCCCGCCTCACGGCAATCGCGGGCGATCATGCCGCATGCAACCGGCTGGTCAACGAGCAGGCACAGGTGAGCATCCTGCTTGCCGGGCCCGGCGTGCTGGCGACCTTGACGTTCGCCCCCTTTGTGATGTGGCTCTTCTATTCCCCGGAGTTCTATGCTGCCGCGGATCTTCTTCGGTGGATCTGCCTTGGCATGTTGCTTCGCATCATCGCCTGGCCCATGGGTTATATCGTCCTTGCGAAGGGTGAAGAGGCAATCTTCTTCTGGACGGAAGTTGCCGCGACTGCCGTTCATATAGGATTGGCCTGGTTGCTGGTATCAAAGTTCGGTCTGACTGGCTCCGCTGCAGCATTTTTTGGGCTTTATCTCTGGCACAGCATTCTGATCTACATCTTCGCGCGCAAGCTCACCGGATTTCGGTGGTCGGCCGCCAATCGGAGGATCGGGTTTATATTCCTTGCCGCTTCGGGACTGATATTTTGCGCAACCATATTTCTCCCGCTCTGGCAAGCGACCGCGCTGGGTTCACTGGCCGTCCTCCTGAGCGGACTTTACGCGCTGAAACTGCTGGTCGAACTTGTTCCGCCGGAGCAACTTCCGCGGCCGATCAGAAAATGGGTGCTGGGATCAGTTTAGCAGCGTGGGCGGCACCCACGCGCACTGCAGGCAGCGCTAAGCACACCGCATATCTCCATTTGCACGGGGGGAAGCTCCAGTCTGCGACCAGGTCTATGCACTGGCGGCCTTTCGATCGATGCACAGATCGCGCAATGCCTCGACGACGAACGACACCTCGTCCTCCGTCATCTGCGCAAACAGCGGCAAAATAACCGCGCCTTCCTGCGCCGCGACGCTTCGCGCAAGGTGGCTTGTCGCCACACGATGCGACGCCTTGTCGGCGTAGGCATCCTCACGATGGATGTTCATTATGCCCCGTCGAGTCGATATGCCCATGTCGAGCAGCGCCTGCATCGTGTCCCGCTGGTTAAGCCATGACGGAAGCTTGACGCAATAGCTCTGCCAGTTGCTGCGAGCCCACGAAGGCTCAGCGGGTGTCTCGAGGCAGGGAATATTTCGCAGCTCTTCTCGATAGAGATCGGCAAGACGGCGCCGCCGCGCAACCAGGACCGGCAGACGCGCCAGTTGCACCCGGCCGATCGCGGCCTGCAGGTCGGTCATGCGGTAATTGTAGCCAAGCTCGGGATAGTCTTCATAAATCACCTGCTTCGAGCCATGGCGGACCGTATCGGGAACACTCATGCCGTGTTGTCGCCACAGGCGAAACCTCCGGTCATACTCCCCATTGGCGGTGGTCAGCATGCCGCCGTCACCGGTGGTGACCACCTTGCGCGGATGAAACGAAAAGCAGGCAATATCCGCATGCGGCTTGCCGATTTTTTGCCACTCGCCATTCCACAGGATCTCGCTGCCGGTTGCACATGCGGCATCTTCGATGACCGGAATGCCGTGGCTGCGACCTATGTCGACGATCTTCGCAAGATTGCAGGGCATGCCGAGTTGATGCACGCACAATATCGCTTTCGTCCGGGGCGTGATCTCCGCCAGGATCAGGTCCGGATCCATATTGAACCCATCGGCTTCGATGTCGACAAACACGGGAATGGCCGCACAGTAGCGAATTGCATTTGCCGTTGCGATGAACGAATGGCTGACGGTTATGACCTCGTCGCCCGCGCCAACACCGACAGCCCGCAAGGCCAGATGGAGCGCAGTGGTGCAATTTGAAACCGCGCAGGCATGATCGGCCTGCACGAATTCGGCAAACTCCCGCTCGAACGCGGCAACCTCCGGGCCTTGGGTCACCCATCCAGACAACACGACCCGGCGAACGGCCTCCACTTCCATCTCGTTCAGAAGGGGTTTTGCAACGGGAATCTGGAGGAGCTCCGGTTTCATGCCGCCTGCCCTCCGGCTTCGACCGCCCTCTCCTGCCGCCACCATTGCACCAGATCGCGAAGTCCATCCTCAATGGTCACATGCGCCCTGAATCCGAGGAGTCGCTCGGCCTTGCTGGTGTCAGCGAGCCGCCGTGTGACGGCGTTCACCTTGCGCGCCGGTTGATGTTGCGGTTCGATCGTCGAATTCATGACGCCGGCGAGCATCCGTGCCAGCTCCACGAGACTCGTTTCGGTACCGCTGGCGACGTTGAAAACTTCGTCGGTGACGGTCGATTTTGCAGCGAGCAGGTTTGCTCGCGCGATATCGTGAATGTGCACGAAATCCATCGTCTGGCTGCCGTCGCCATGGATCATAGGCGGCAAGCCGGCCGAGATTCGTTCCATCCACCGGATCAGCACCTCGGTATAGACGCCGTAGACGTCCATGCGCGGACCATAGACGTTGAAATACCGCAGTCCGACATAGCGAAGACCATACATCTCGGCGAAACTGCGCAGAAGCCCCTCGTTGAACGCCTTTGCCGCGCCGTAGATCGTCCGGTTGTTGTACGGATGATGTTCCTCGGTTGTGGGAAAACTGTCGGCAAGACCAAGAACAGATGCGGACGAGGCCGCTATCACCTTTTCGACATTGGCTTTGACGGCGGCTTCGAGGACATTGAATGTGCCCTCCGCCAGGACGTCGAATGCAAGACGCGGTTCTTCGGCGCATTGGGTTATCCGGATTGCCGCCTGATGGAAGACGACGTCGACACCCTCGAGACACGTCGCAAGCAGCGTGCGGTCGCGAATGTCTCCTTCGATGATCGTCAGCGGAAAGATCGCGGCCGCCTGCGCGAGGTTTTCCCGCCGGCCACGCACGAAGTTGTCCAGGATGAGGATTTCCCGCGGCTGTTCCAAGGCAACGAGATCGGCAATATGCGACCCGACGAGGCCAGCTCCGCCGGTAATCAGAATCCGCTTGTCTTTCATGATCTGCCCCTCACCTTCAAGATGTTGCCAGCGGCGCGTCGTTTTCGTTTCGCCAACGCAGGAATTTCGCGGGGACGCCCGCGACGACCGAGAACGGCGCGACGTCAGAGACGACAACCGCTCCCGCGCCGACGATCGCTCCTTTGCCGATCGTTACGCCGGGAAGGATCGTCGCATTCGTGCCGATATCTGCCCAGGCTCCGACGCGGACCGGCTTGATTTCGAGGTCTGTTCGAATAATGGGGACATCGACCGGAACGGCCGTATGACTGGAGCCAAGCAGCTTGGCGCCCGGCCCCCAGCCGACGCATTCCTCGATCACCAGGTCGCGTGCATCCATGTAGGCTTGCGGGCCAATCCAGACATTGTCTCCGATCACGCAGGTTCCATCGTACCGGCCCTGGATATAGGCCTGTGCACCGATGAAAACGCCGTTGCCGAGCTCAAACGTTTCGGGATGCTTGAAGCCGGCGCCGCTGCCGACCTGAAGACCGGCGCCGCATCGCCGCGCGATCGCATGCCAGATCGCGCGGCGCATCAGGGCATCGATAAAACCGTCGCCGGATGAAAAGCGCCCGTAAAGCTCCAAAAGGCCCGCCGAGCCGTAAGCTCTCTTCAGCTCAACGGCGAGTTCGCCAAGAAAGCTCGCGTCCTCTGGGACATCGCGGCGGCCATGCACGGCCTGCACAATTCGTGTCATGGAGATCTTCTCAACCGACATAAGCGTCCTGCTCCACAGCCGCGACAACCTGTTCAACCTGCTTTGCCGTCATCTCAGGATAGATCGGCAGCGAGAGCACCATGCGCGCGGCAGCCTCGGAGACCGGGAAATCCCCATGCTGATATCCCAGGTCTTCATGCGCCTTCTGGAGGTGCACGGGGATCGGATAATGAAGACCTGACTGGATACCTTCGGCCTCCAAAGCCCGGTGAAGCCCGTCACGATCCCGGCATCGAACAGCATAGATGTGATAGACGTGCCGGCGATGCGCAACCTCGACTGGGGTCTTGACCGTGTCCAGTCCGGCAAGCAGGGACGAATAGTGCGCCGCATGCGCACGCCGCGCCGCAGTCCAGGCGTCCAGATGGCGGAGCTTCACACGCAGGATCGCGCCCTGAATACCGTCCATGCGGTAGTTGTATCCCTTCATTGCATGGTGATAGCGCCGCTCCTGCCCCCAATCCCTCAGCATCCGCATGGTCTTTGCATGCGCATCGTTATTGGTGACCGCTATGCCACCCTCGCCGCAGGCGCCGAGATTCTTGCCCGGATAAAAGCTGAAGCAGCCGGATACGCCCATGCTGCCGGACCGGCGGCCTTTATATTCCGCGCCGTGGGCCTGGCAGGCGTCTTCGATCACGACGATGCCGTGACGCGCCGCGATCGCCATGATCGCGTCCATGTCTGCCATCTGCCCGTACAGATGAACCGGGATAATGGCCTTGGTACGGGGCGTGATTGCTGCGTCGAGCTTTGCCGGATCCATGGTCAGGGTGACCGGCTCGACATCGACAAAAACAGGCAATGCGCCGGTGTAGCAAATCGCCGATACCGTTGCGACGAAAGTGAAGGGAACAGTGATGACTTCGTCGCCGGGCCCTACGCCCGCGGCGAGCAAGGCAAGATGCAGTGCGCTTGTGCCGGTATTGACGGCAACGGCATGCTTCACGTCGCAATAGGCTGCAAACTCTTCTTCAAGATGCGCCACTTCGTCGCCCAGAATGTACTGGGCCGAAGCAAGGACACCCAGAACCGCAGTATCGATCTCGCTCTTGATCGATGCATATTGCGCTTTCAAATCAAGGAAAGGGATCATGCGATCCGCCTCGTTTGTTCGAGTTCGATCAGCCGCCCGCGCTGTGCAAGGGACTGGGTTGCAGCTTCGAGAATGCGCACAACGCGCAAGCCGGCATGTCCGTCGGCGATGGGCTGTTGATTCTGGTCAACGCAATCGACGAATTGGCACAGTTCGCGGCTCAGCGCCTCCGTCATATCGAGGTGCGGCGCATACATGTCGCCGGTGCGGTAGCCCACCAGCATCTGGTAGACCTTCTCGCCGTTGCGCTGCGGGTTGCCGTTCAGCGTGATGCCCTTGTCGTAGATCTTGATCTTCTCGCTGGGCTCCAGATCGTCATAGACGATCATCTTGCTGCTGCCGCCGATCAGCGTCCGGCGCACCTTGACGGGCGCAAGCCAATTGACGTGGATGTGCGCAATCAGCTTGCTTTCGAAGAAGAGATTGAGATAGGCGATGTTTTCGGGTTCGCCGACAACGTGGCTCATGCCCGTCGCTGACACGGCAACCGGTTTTTCCGGCAGCACGTAGTCCATGATGGAGAGATCGTGGACGGCCAGATCCCAGACGACGCTGACATCGTGTTGGAACAGGCCGAGATTGACCCGGACGGAGTCGTAATAATAAACGTCTCCAAGCCCGTTCTCGACGACTTCACGCATCTTGCGAACCGCACCGGTGTGCACGAATGTATGATCGACGGCGAGTATCAGGCGCCTGCGGGCGGCTTCGTCGACCATGCGGCGCGCCTCATCCACCGTCGATGCCATCGGCTTTTCGACAAAGACATGCTTGCCCGCCATCATCGCTTTCATCGCGAGCTTGAAATGGGTCGACACCGGGGTGGCGATGGCGATCGCGTCGACACCGGGATCGCGCAGGACCTGCTCGAAGTCGTCGGTTATCTCGACCGAGGGATAGCGCGCCTTGACGGCTACCAATCGCTCCTTCCTGAGATCGCAGACATAGAGGAGGCGCGCGCCGGGGACTTCCGCTATGTTCCGAACCAGGTTCGGTCCCCAGTAGCCGTAACCGATTACAGCAATGCCAATCATCATATTCTCCTGGAGAATGGGATATTGGCCGGCGCATCCTGCACACGGCCCTTAATCTTGGCTGGAACGCCAGCCACGATGGCGTAGTCGGGAACATCTTTTGTCACTACCGCCCCGGCGCCGACCTGTGCGCCCTCGCCAATCGTCACACCCGGCAGGATCGTGGCATTGCTGCCAATCGCCGCATGGCGTTTGACCAGGGTGGGAACGACCTCCCAATCGCCGTCGGACAAAAGGCCTCCGCCGGAATTGACGGCGCGCGGATAGCGATCGTTGGTGAACATGACGCCGTGGCCGATGAAGACGCCGTCCTCGAGCGTCACGCCCTCGCAAATGAAGGCGTGACTGGATATCTTGCAGTTGCGGCCGACAATCGCGTTTTTCTGGACCTCGACGAACGTGCCAATGCGCGTGCCCGCACCAATGCTGCAGCCATAGAGATTGACCAGTTCGGGATGGTGGATCACCACTCCTTCGTCCAGCGTGACACTCGATGCAATCATCCCGCAAAGCCCCGCATTCCCGATTGCCGCGCAGATCGACTGGGTTTGCAAAACGACTTCTCGCTCCAGCACCTTCGAATGCGGCGTAACTCCATTCTTTCGCCGTTCAGAAGAATTCGTTTCGACCAACGAGTAAAGAAAACAAAATGCGGTACTTAGGCCCTCGAAAGGCGTAGCTGCACACGGAGCCTTAGTGCCCCCTAAGGCGGATGCTGGCTGCCCAAGGCTTTGCCAAGTATCTTTTTCAATCGAAGTGGGAGGTTGCGGTACCCATGGATCCACGCAAGTCTGGCAGCCTTTCCGCGCACGCCGTCCCAGCGACGGAGCAGGGATGGTGCCGAAAAGCCGAAAACAGAGGGAAACGATGCGTCTTCTTGTCTATCCGCATGACCTGTCGATCGGCGGCAGCCAGATCAACGCGATCGATCTTGCAGCCGGTGCAGCTGCTGCGGGTCATGAGGTGATCGTTTACGGCATCCCTGGCCCGCTTGTTGACTACATCGCCGAACGTGGGCTGCGGTTCATCCCGGCTCGGCCGCTTCATTACCGGCCAGCACCATCCCGAATAGCTCAAATAGCCACCATCGCCTTACGAAACCGGATCGATCTCATCCACACCTACGAGTGGCCAAGCTGCCTGGATGCCTATTACGGCGCTTCGCTTTGCCTCAATGTGCCGTTGTTGTGTACCGTGCTCAGCATGGACGTGATGCCCTACGTTCCCGCATCGGTTCCTCTGATTATGGGAACGGCAGATCTCGGAGCACAGGCGCGCAAGGTTCAGCGGAGTGACGTCTGGGTGATCGAACCTCCGATCGATGTGGAATATGACAATCCCCGGATTGACGGCAGCGCCTTCCGCGGCAGGCACGGCGTGTCAGCGGATGACTTTCTTGTCGTCAGCGTCTCGCGCCTCGCGCTCGACCTCAAGCTTGATGCCTTGGTGCGGGCGCTCGATGCTGTCGATCTTCTCGCAGGCCAATATCCGCTGAAACTTGTCCTGGTTGGTGACGGCCCCGCCCGTGAGGCGCTGGACAGCCGAGCAAAAGCTGTAAACCTGCGGCACGGTCGAGACGTTGTTCTTCTGCCGGGCGCCGAAATGGATCCGAGGCCGGCTTATGCCGCGGCGGATCTGGTGGTGGGGATGGGGAGCTCGGCGCTGCGAGCGCTGGCGATCGGTCGCCCGCTGATCGTTCAGGGCGAAAAGGCGTTCTCCGAGATATTCGAACCGAAAAGCTATGACCTGTTTCTGAAGCAGGGCTTCTATGGGTTAAGCGACGCATCGATTGGTGCCCACCGGCTCGCCCGCCAGATCGAAGAATTGCTTCTCGACCCTGACCGCCGGAGCAGGCTCGGCTCCTACGGGCGACAGGTGGTGACGGAGCGCTTCAGCCTAAAGCGAGCGATCGATCTGCAACTGGACATCTACCAGCAGGTCTTGGCAAATCCACCTCGCAGAAGCATTGCCGACGCCGCCCGTTCGGCACGCTTGGCCCTCATGCTGGAATTTGCAAATCACGACCCCGCGCGAAAGAGAAGTAAGAAGATCCGTGAGCTGGCAATCCTCTCGGCAGCACGCTCGGGGCGCTGGCCACCGGAGGCCGCTGAATACGGACAGTAGAGAGGACGTCAAAGCAACCGTCTGGTCTGAGTGTGTGCCCACACTGTGATCAAGCGGCGGGCCGGTGAGACCGTTTCTTGAACAGCTTGCCGAGTAAAATGGAACCGATCAGCTTTACATGAAGCGGATAATCCTTAAGCGCGGCCGCCAGGAACCTGATCATTCGTCTTGTCTTGCCCACGGTGTAGAAATACCGGCCGACATCGATCAGCATCAGGGACCTCTGTTTCTTTCGACACTGCAGGACGTCTCTGTTCTTTTTCAATATGCGCAACACGCCGATCGTTTCCTTGCGGCGATTTCTCGAAATGCTGTCGTGCGAAATGAAGCCCAGCACGACCGGTTCGATGTCCTCGTAAATGGACGTGTGCTGGGCCAGTCTGATGGCAAACTCCCAGTCTTCATTGGCCCTGGCGCAAACATCGAACCATTCCGCATCCGGAATGCAGTTTTTGCGAAACAACGCATTTTGCAGGCTGATCCGGTTCTCTATGAGGAGGTGTCCCAGCTGGTCTTCACCAAGCCGCAGTCGCCCTTCCGGGACGGGCGCGTAGGCAACTCGGCCGGGGCCGTAGTTCAGCTCATTGTCGCGACCGTAGATGATTTTGGCACCGGTAACGGCGCCGACATTGCTGGGAATGGAAGAGAACAGCATAAGCTGCTTTTGCAGTTTGCCGGGCAACCACAGATCGTCACTGTCCTGAAAGGCAATATAATCCCCTTTGGCGTGACCAAGGCCGGTATTTCGTGCGGCTGCAGCGCCTCCGTTTCGTGAGCGCCTTACATAGCTTATCCGATGGTCATCCACGCTGCGAACGACTCTTTCGATATCTTCCGTAGAGGCGTCGTCGACAACAATGAGTTCCAGGTCCTCATAGGATTGCGTGAGCACGCTGTTCATGGCTGCCAGCAGGCAGTCGCTTCGATTATACGTGGGTAGTATCACCGATATTGTCATCAGAAGAAAAATCCACACATTGAAAACCGGCGTGACGGCGCGACACGGCCCTTCTTCCCTATGGGACCACGACGAGCGGCACAATTTATCTTTATTCGCGAAGGCGGTGCCATCAGGCTTGCACGGGATATCCAGCCAGAATGAGCTTTCCCCATTTGGATGACCCCTCATGCGACCGATAGTCGGTTTTCAGGCCGCCTACAGACGCGCAGGCGAGCATAAGAGGTATGCCCTCCGCCGAAGCCCCGCCCCTTCGCGACGAAAATCGAAGTTCATATCTGGCCGAGAGTTCGACACACTTCCAACCTGTTCCTGGGTGCTTTGAGGTCGCCATGAGCCCTCGCGTTACACTTGCATTGCTGCTTGCCATCTCCTGGTGCCTTCCCGCTGCGCTCGAAACGCATGGGGCGGCCAGAGCATTCGCGCAACAAGAAATGAAAACCTCGAGCGGCCCATCGGTGCCGTCAGAGGTCGCCTATCCGGACGCGACGAACACCGGGGTTCCCACCGAACTGAATCTCACCCCAGCAACGAGACTCACGCTCGACGTTGCCGGGGCGACCGTGGACGGGCTGGATTTTCAAGGCGCCGTCACGATCACTGCTCCCAACGTGACTCTCCGCAATTGCCGGATAACGGCGAAAAGCTGGGCCGCGCTAGACATCCGCGCAGATGGGGTAATCCTCGAGAATTGCGAGATAGACGGCCAAGCGGCGCCCGGGATTCGAGGGGTCAGCGTTTCCGGCAACAACATCGTGATCCGCCGTTGCAACATCCATGACGTGGAAGACGGCATCTATCTGACCGGTTCATTCAAAATAGATATCGAAAACAACTACATACATGATCTGACGTCGCACTGGGAAGGACCTCATTTCGACGGGATTGCCACGGATGGAGGCGTATCGGATGTTGTCATCCGAGGAAATACAGTGATCAATCCCCACCCGCAAACATCGGCGATCATGCTCAGCAACTATTTCGGCCCCGTCGCCGGCGTCCTCGTCGAGAGAAATCGGCTGATAGGCGGTGGATACACGGTTTATGCCGACGGCCAATTCAATGACAGCGAAATCTCCGGCGTTTCGTTCGTGAACAACAGACTGGGACGAGGCTCCCACGGATACGCATCCATCCAGAGAAACTCTCCAAAATGGTCAGGAAACATTGACGACCAGCTTGGAACGACCGTGAACAAGTGAAAATACGGGAGCACGCAGAGCGGTCTAGGCCGCTCCCAGCGAGAGTGATATTTGTATCGTTTGAGCGCAGGGTTGACGATCGCCCTTCACAGGAGGGCGAAAGTAGAGGCAGCTTCAGGCCCAAGTTGAAACCACCATCTGCGGCAGGAAGCGTCAAATCGGCCCCAGCGAAAGATATATGACACGCTGGAACAGGTTTTTACTTTCTTTCCGATATACACTCCAAAAATACACTTTCCCGTTTCACTGCATTTGCAAATTCATCCTTCAGGCGAAGGATTGGTCATTTTGCCTGCGCCGGCGCCAGAGCCCAAAAAAAGGGCAGAAACCACCCCTCCACGGTCATCAATACATAAAGCACCGCAAGGATCCCCCAAAAAGATAGGGGGTATGCTTAGGGATAATCTTTTACCTCTATTAGATGATAAGGCAATTTATCCTTGAAAAACAACCAGTTCACGAAATTACTCTAAAGCTATGCAATCTCGTAAGGATCGGTTAATATAAGCGAGTACGCATAGAAATCTTCGTTTTATTGATCATGTATAAAAAGGGCTCGGGGCCCGCTTTAAAAACTGGGGCTAGCACATGCGCTGTGTAAAACACCTCGATTGAATCGGGGCAGGTGAGCATGTGTCTTTAAGGGAGTAAGCTACCTATGAACTCGCTGACAATGACGAATGGCAAGCCAGTACAGAACAATCTTTTCCATGCAGCACCGACTATTGACCCATCCATGAACGATAGTGACCACGGGGCGCTACCGCGGGGGCGTTCGCTTCTGATCATCGATGATCGCGCGCTTGATCGCCAATGCCTTGCCTACTGCATATCTGCTCACAAGATGGATATGGACGTTCTGGCATTCGGCTCGATGCATGAATGGGAACGCAAGCGCCACGACTATCCTCCGCTGGCTGCCATTCTGTTGAATGTTGGGGGCAAGAAAATTGCCGAACCAGCCGTTGCCGAGGAAATTCGCAGGCTTTCTTCGACGTTGGAAGCGCCGATCATCGTGCTGGCCGATACCGACGAGCTCTCGCAGATCATGAAGGCGCTCGAATGTGGTGCCAAGGGCTATATTCCATCGTCAGTCAGCATTGACGTTTGCATCGAGGCAATCGCCCTTTCAATGGCAGGTGGCATCTTCGTGCCGGCCAGCAGCGTCTTGGCGATGCGCCAGGCGATTGAATCCGGCAATCCAGCTGCGCGGCCCCTGGCCGGCATGTTTACCGAACGGCAGGCTGAAGTGGTCGAGGCGCTGAGGCGAGGGAAAGCCAACAAGATCATCGCCTATGAACTGAACCTGCGGGAAAGCACCGTGAAGGTCCACATCCGTAACATCATGAAGAAGGTCAAGGCGACCAACAGAACCGAGGTGGCCTACAAGATCAAGGATCTCTTCCCTCTTTCGGTTGAGGGTATGAACGGAAGTGAACATTAGACCGATAGTCATCGTCTCCGGCTTCATCTGATCAAAGGGTTTCAGCCGGATCGATCGAGAGAAATGTTCGAGAACAAAGGCAAAGCACCCCTGATGCTTTGCCTTTTCCTTTGTTGCCTAAACCGGGTTAGAGACCGGTTCCCTTGAGGACGACAGCGGGCGTCCGCATCAATATCCACAAATCGGTGCTGAAGGACATAATGCCGGAATACCGCGTGTCGTGGAGCGCCCGTTCGGTGAACGTGCACCCGTTGCGCTCGCTGATCTGCCAAAGCCCGGTCAGCCCAGGACGCATGTCGAAATAGGCAGTCCCTGGATAATGTTGCCGCTGCTCGGGAAGCATCGGACGCGGGCCAACAAGGCTCATGTCCCCAACAAGTACATTGTATAGTTGCGGAAGTTCATCGATTGAGTATTTGCGCAGGTACTTACCCAGTTTCGTAATGCGTGGATCGTTTCTCAGCTTCTGCATGGTCTCCCATTCTGCCTTCGCCACGGGATCGACAGCCAGATGCGCTTGCAGCCGCTGCTCCGCATCGGGAGCCATGGTGCGAAGCTTCCAAAGATTGAACACTCTTCCTCCCTTCCCGACACGGGGCTGACAGAAGAAAGCCTTGCCGCCATCGCTGCGGATCAACACCACACATAGTCCAACAATCGCGAGCGCAAATGGCGCGGCCAGCAATGTCACCACGACATCAAAAGCACGCTTGGCGACGAAATAGAGGAATCGCGGCTTGATCGCCTGGCGATCCGGAATGCTCTGCGGGACAAGCCGCAAAGAGTATTGCATCTCTATTTTTGACATACGTCCTCCAGAAATATAAATTTTTTAAGAACAGTCAGGCTGATCCGACACAAAAGATGAAGAATGAGGTTGCGCCTGGGACAATGATTTCCGTTCTCTTATTGTGTGCCCTGATCCGGAAATCCCTCCATTAATTAGATATTAATCATATTGAAAGGAAACTCAATAAATCTAATCTAAACAATTGGATGTAGGTCGCGCGGATACAAAGCGCGGAGCTCGAACCGAACTTGGAAAAATTCAACAAAGGCTTGGATTTTTTGCCGATCAGGCACCGCTGCGACCGTCTTGTCGATCGGACAGAATTGCCGATATCGCCCCGAGGTTGTTGCGAGCCAGCTCGCCCTTGCGGTGCAGGTAAACACAAGCGGGCCGTGCGAAAACGGAAATCAGGACCGCTCGCGATTCCAGCTTTCGACAAACCTGTTCGAACCCCCACGGAGGGCCAGATCGAACATTCGGCGCGCGCGGTGAAGCCGAATGCGTGTCAGGCATGACAGCGCGAGCGCACGATTTCGCAGACCTGAAACACGATCCGTCGTCAGGATTTTAATGCTCTCGGCCAGGGGTGAAGCCACCACGATTGCGCAACCGACAAGCCATCGCAACATCGCCGTGCGACGGCCGGCGACTTTCCCGTATTCATGCGCGACGTGCCGGTCCCATCGCCGTGCCAGTTCCGCGAATGATTTGCACGAGGGTGTGAGGACTCTTGCCTCAGGCAGAAAGGCGATCCGATAGCCGAGCGCCGTTGCCCGCTGGCCCCATTCGGTGTCCTCCATCGTCGCAATTCCGCCGAAAGGGCCAACGGATTGAAAAACCTGGGCCCGTACCGCCATGTTGCCCGTTGCAGCAAATCCATAGCGCTCCACGTAAACGCGCGCACGGTAACTATAGATGTTCTCGTAGGATTCGATTGCGCTCGGACTTTGAGGATTATCGATCAAAACTCCGATGTCGCCGCCAAGAAGATCAATGTTCGGGTTTTTCGCCATGTACCCGACAATTGTCCGAACCCAGCCCGGTTGCGCGATACAATCGGAATCGATGAATGCCAGTATCTCCGCCCGCGCGAGAGAGGCACCAAAATTGCGCGCCGGCCCCGGACCGGGAAGACCTTCGCGCTCCAAGCGCAGATTTCGAATACCAGAACACGCGGCCTCAGGCATTTCAGTCGAGCCATTGTCGACGACGATGATCTCAAACGGGACGCCGTCGTCGTGTTGCGCTTCCAGGGAAAGAAGGCAACGGCGCAGATCGTCGGGCTCGTTAAGGTGCGGAATGATCACGCTTAGCTGCAAAGGACCGTTCATCGAATCTTCCTGCCGGTTTCAAGCAGAACGCAAGCGTTGCCGCAGGCACACCGCCGCGATTGCGGACACTGTCATCAGACCATGAACGGGCTGGGCGTAGGAAGACACTCCACGCCTCGCCTTGAGGTGCAGGACGGCTAAAGACCTGGCGTGCAAATGGGGGCTTGGCTTGGCACCGATTACGTCTTTTGAGGGATCAAGAGATTGCACCTTACCAATCTGCGCCCCGTTGGCGATGCGTGAGGCACGGTTCGCCGAACGCCGGAGCATCAAGACAGGCCGGGTCTGTGGCTCAAGACCGTTGCGCAAGCCGGAACAATGCCTAACGCATCGGGTGAGTTGCCATGTCCAAAAGTACTACTCCCGCGGACGGCAACCGGCTGTCCACCTCATATTGACTATCTATTCCGCGGTTCCGAACCGCCGAACAATGAGCTTCGTCACGGTGCCAATCTGGTTCGGGGAGTTGGGTGTCTGCGCAATGGGCAACATAGACATAAGAGACGTACGCTTCTATCGTTCGATCCTGCTGCAGCGGATGCCTTATGTGCTGGCGATTGCCGCTACGGTATTCATATGCGCGGTAGCGGTGGCGATGCTCCTCTCACCCGTATACAGTTCAAGCGCGAAAATTCTGGCGGAGTCTCCGCAAATTCCAGCGGAACTGGCTCGTTCAACCGTTCCGATAGGTGCGGTCGCGCAGCTGCAGATCCTTCAACAACAGATCACGACGCGCGACGATCTAATCGCACTCGCGCAGAAGCTGCATGTCTATGACGACAGCGAGACGAAGCCTGACGGGGACGATGTCGTCAAAGACATGCGGGCTCGTATTGCGTTCGAGCAACTGCAGCTCGACCCACAAGGTAACGGTGCATCGATCTTCAGCGTATCCTTCCAGGCCAACAGTCCGGATCTTGCAGCAAATGGTGCCAACGAACTTGCCGCAATGATTCTGGGCAGAAACCAGCGTCAACGCACCGACCGCGCGGGAAGCACGCTGCAATTTTTCAATCGGGAAGTCTCGAGACTGGGCTCCGAATTGAACCGGCTCGAGGCAGATATCCTCAAGTTCAAGACCGAGCACAAGGACACGCTGCCCGACAGCCTCGAATTTCACCGCAGCCAGCAAAGCAGTCTCCAGGACCGGATGATCTCCCTGGAACGCGAAGAATCCGATCTTCGCACCAGGCGGAGCAGCCTTGTCGCCACATACACGAATACCGGGCAGCTCGTCGGCGCCGTTTCACTCACGCCGGAACAGCAAATGCTCCTGGATCTGAACAAGGCACTGTCCGAGCAACTGCTGATTTTCTCGGAAGAAAGCCCAAACATCACAGCCCTTCGCCTTCGGATCGCGTCGCTGCAGAACAGCCTGCTGGCCACCAAGCCGGAAGGCACGAAGAAAGACGGCGGGCCGCCCCGCACACAGGGCACCTCGTTTGGCCTTAGCCTGCAACTTGCGGATATCGACAAGCGCCTTCAGGCCACAGCCGCAGAGAAGATCTCGGTCGCCCGGCGCATAGAAGAGCTGACCCAGTCGATCAGTGGAACGCCGGCAAGCGAGACCGTCCTGAATTCGCTCGAGCGGAACCGGGAGAACATTCAGACGCAGTACAACGCCGCAATCGCAAGGCGCGCGGAAGCATTGACCGGCGAACAGATCGAAATGCGTTCGGATGGCGAGCGCTTCTCCGTCCTTGAGGCAGCCACCCCGCCAAACCGTCCGATCCGCCCGCAACGGAAGCGAATAGTGGGCCTCGCCGCCGTTGCTGGCATCGGATTGGGATTGGCCTTTGTCGTTTTGCTTGAACTGCTCAACAAAACGGTTCGCAGATCCGTGGAGTTGGAGCGACTGCTTCAATCGCAACCGTTGGCCACGATTCCAAATATCGGCGCCCCCGGCACGCTTCATGCCACCAAAATGCGACGCCGCATTGCGGCAATCCTTGCCGCCGGGGTGATACCGATCTCCCTCATCGTGTCCAGCCCCATTGCGATGCGGCCACCGGCAGAAGCCCAGGAAACCGGTCTCCATCGCCGAGCAGAAACAGGTCCAATGCATACTGTCAGTATTGCCAAAAACGAACTGTATTTGTCATCAGGATCAGAGTTTAAATCATGAAACACGTTCCGCCATCACTGCAAGAGACCCGGCGTTTTCAAAGCACGGACCGGCTCACTGAGCAGGCAATTCAGGCCTGCACGCGGCTTGGGCGCGAAATCGCCTGGGAAAACTTGTCCCCGCTTGATCTTGATCAGGAGAGAGCTCGCCTGAACCGCATCGTCACCATAGACCGCTCTGATCCCGCGCACGCCCCTTTTGATATGTTGCGCACAAGAGTGCTGCAGAACCTGCGGCAGAACAAATGGACCTCCGTCGCAATCACGTCGCCAACACCCTCCTGCGGAAAATCGCTTGTCGCGCTCAATCTGGCATTCAGTCTTGCCCATCAGGAGGATTGCCGGACACTGCTGATCGATCTTAATCTGAAACATCCCGCAATCGGCGCGATGCTTGGAGTGAAAGCACCAGCCTCAATGGAGGAGTTTTTGAGGGGTCACACTGCGCTCCACAATCTCTTCCTGCGCTATGGGGACAATCTGGCGATCGGCACGAACCATCAGCCCGTCGAGTTTTCAGCGGAGCTGCTGCAGTCCCAGGACGCGGCAAGGATCTTGCAGGATCTGCAAGTAAAGCTCGAACCGGACGTGATCCTGTTCGACATGCCCGCAGTGCTCGCAAGTGACGACGTCACGGCTTTTCTGCCAAATGTGGACTGCGCGATCCTGGTTGCCGCAGCTGATAGCAGCACCTTCGACGAAGTCGATGAATGCGAGCGGTATCTGGTGGAACGCACCAAAGTGCTCGGCGCCGTTTTGAACCGTTGCAGGTACACCGACCAGTGATCCGCGTCTGTGGTGACGCACTACACCCTGAAAATCTCTCTATCCGACGCGCTGCGAACACACGATGACAAGGAGATGGCGATGCGCAAGATACTGATTGTCTATGGCACCCGCCCGGAAGCGGTCAAAATGGCCCCCCTGATCGGCGAACTCGCTCGGTCCCGCCATTGCAGGCCAATCGTCGCCGTTACCGGGCAACATCGGGAAATGCTCGATCAGGTCAACCGATTGTTCGACATCCAGCCCAGCCATGATCTCAATATTCTCACGCAATCGCAAAGCCTCGAAACCGTCACCACACGTGTTCTGATTGGGGTTTCCAACGTCATCGAGACGGAAGCACCCGACGCTCTACTGGTCCAGGGCGACACGACAAGCTGCTTTGCCGCCGCATTGGCCGCGTTCTACCGAAAAACTCCGCTGATCCACCTCGAAGCGGGATTGAGGACCGGCGATCGCCACAATCCCTTTCCGGAGGAAATCAACCGGCGCCTCACGACCCAACTTGCAGCGCTGCACCTGGCACCGACCCAGACCTCGAAGCAAAACCTCCTGAATGACGGCGTCGCCGAACGCGATATCGTCGTTACGGGCAATACCGTTATCGATGCCTTGCTGCAGGTATCAGGTCGAAACAGCTCGAGTGGAAATCCCGACCTCGACCGGGTCAGGGGCAGAAAGAGCGTTCTGATAACAGCGCATCGGCGTGAATCCTGGGGCGAGCCGATGGCGCAGTCCGCCCGCGCCATTGCGCGGCTGGCGCGGATATTTCCGGAGATTGCCTTTGTCCTCCCAGCCCATCTGAACCCGGCGGTGCGCGACGTGCTGCTTCCTCCGCTTGCCGGGCTCGAAAATGTACTGATTACGCAACCACTCGATTATGGCGACTTCGTCAAGGCCATGCGCGATTGCACGATCGTGCTCACCGATAGCGGCGGCGTCCAGGAAGAGGCCCCCAGCTTTGGCAAGCCGGTGCTCGTCATGCGTGAAACAACCGAACGTCCTGAAGCCGTCGCTGCCGGTACGGTGCGGCTCGTCGGCACGGGCGAGGATCGGATCGTTGCCGAAGTGACGAGCCTTCTGACGGATCGACGCGCCTATCAGAAGATGGCGCGCGCGGTAAACCCTTACGGCGATGGCCAAGCCGCGATGCGCTCAGTTCTGGCCATCGAGCATTTTTTTGGTTTGGGAGACCGGCCGGCCGAATTCGGGCCTGTTGCAGAACCGGCGGCGGCGACACGCGTGGTCGCCGCCTGAGGCGACCAAAATCTATTCGACCATTTCAAGCCGGATATTCGAAAGCCAGAGGCGACCGATGGGTCGCCTCTGGTTTATCGCGGGTCATTGCATGCAGGGAAATGAGGCCGCAGCGAGCGGCCCCATCAGGTCACAGGACGAAATAGCCCTTCGAC
>UCMT01000053.1 GCA_900473795.1 Hyphomicrobiales bacterium
TCTCCCCGGCGGGGAGAAGGTGGCGCGAAGCGCCGGATGAGGGGGCGGCTGGCGCAGAAATCGCAGCCCCCCTCATCGCCTCGCATGCGCTCGGCACTTCTCCCCGCGGGGGAGAAGAGGGCGTTTGTCGCAATCGTCGCTCCATATGCGATTGCCCCGTTAAAGGAACGGTGTTGTAACCCTATTCCTTCCACGCCGCGACAGTCTGCGGCTTAACCTCAGCCTCCCCGAGAACAACGTTCGCTCCGGCCGGACATGGCCACGTCTCCGTCCCGTAGTTGAACGCAAACGTCACCCCGCCGCGCCTACGCAGCCGGATATGGTCCGGAAGCGCTACCGTCTCCAGCCCGGCCTTCGCCGCCAGATGCGCGAATGTCTGCTGCAGCAATGCCTGATCCGGCCAGCAGGCGAGATAGTGGTGCCTCCCCTTGCCCGTCAGCGCCGGATCGCCATTGGCGAACGTCGCGAGCACGTCGCTATCCGTCTCGACATATTCCCGCCAGCGGATGGCGGCGCCGGAGACGCTTCCAGAGACGGTATCTTCCAACCCAGGACGGAGGGATGAGACCTGCGTGAGGCGCACGCCCGTCAGTGCTGCGAGCGGGCCCGGCGGCAGATTTTCCGGAATGGCAAACTGGCGGGTGCGCGAGCCGGAGCGCGGGCCGTAGAGCACGATTCCCTCTGCCGCGCTGAAAGCCTGCAAGGCGGCTTCCGAGACCATCATCAGCGACGGAACGAGCACCAGCTTGTAACCGTCGAGCGCAGTACCCGGAGGCACGAAGTCGACGTTGAGACCGAGTTTGCGCACCGCCTCGTACCAGCGGAAGGCCAGGTCGTGATACTGGAAGTCCCTGCCCTGCGGCTGGATGACCGTCGCCCAATAGGTTTCGTAGTCATAGACGATCGCGACCGGAGCCTGCTCCGTTGCCGGCAACACACCGGTTTCGATGATCTCGCGCCCGACGATCTCGGCCTCGCGCCCACCGGCGGACAACTCGTCCGAGCCCGGCAGGTTGAGGCCTGCATGCATCTGCTCCTGCGCGAACGGCGCCTGGCGCCAGCGGAAGTAGCTGACAACTTCGGCGCCATGCGCCAGCGCTTCCCAGCTCCACAGCCGCACCATGCCGGGTTTCGGCACCGGGTTCCACGGCGCCCAGTTCACCGGACCGGGCTGCTGCTCCATGATCCAGAATCGGCCACGGCCGACGCCGCGATAAAGATCGTGGTGGAACGGCGCGATGTCGGGATGGGAGGTTTCCGCCCAGCGGTTTCTCTCTTCCTGGCTGAAGGGAAACTTCTCGACAAAGCCGATCGGATAGCTGTCCCACGACGCGAGATCGAGGTTTTCGCCAACCTTCCAGTGGTCGAAATCGTTGACGAAGCCCATGAAGTTATGGGTGATCCAGCGGCCCGGCGAATGCTTGCGGATGATCTCGCACTGCATCTTGTCATAGGCGGCCACCTGCCCGGACTGGAAGCGCCAGAAATCGAGCCGTGCCGCCGGATTGGTCTCGGTGACGGTCAGGTTCGGCAGCACGACATCCTCGAAGCTCGCCACCTCCATCGACCAGAAGACATTGCCCCAGGCTTCGTTGAGCTGCTCGGTCGACTGGTAGCGGTGCCTCAGCCAACGGCGGAATGCCTTCAGGTCTTCCAGTCCCCAGGACTGCGTCGTGTCGTGGCAGCCATATTCGTTGTCCGTCTGCCAGCCATCAAGCGCCGGGTGTTCGCCGTACCGCTTGGCAATGATCTCGACGATGCGGGCGCTTTCGCGCCACCAAACCTCGGAAGAGAAGGTGTAGTGCCGGCGCGAACCGAAGCCGCGCACGTGACCCTGCTGATCGACCGGCGCAATCTCCGGATATTCGTCCATCAGCCATTTCGGCGGCGTCGCCGTCGGGGTGCCGAGCACCACCTTCAGCCCGGCGGCTCCCAGCGTATCCATGGCACGGTCGAGCCATGCGAAATCGAATTCGCCTCGCTTCGGCTCCAGCCGCGACCAGGCGAATTCGCCGATGCGCACGAAGGAGATGTTGAGCTCCCTCATGCGGCGGGCATCCTTCGCCCACCAGGCTTCCGGCCAGTGTTCCGGATAATAGCAAACGCCAAGCATTATTTCGTCAGATCCCCATTGATGATGGCGACGCCCGAAGCGTCGAAGAGATGGCAGGCCTTGGGCGGAATGCCGATGCGGAAGTCCGCGCCCGGATGCGCTGTCGCCAGCCCATCGGCCTTGACGGCGATGTCGCTGCCATCGGTGAGGCTCACATAGAACATCGTCTCGGAGCCGAGATATTCGGCGAGCCGGAGCTTTGCCGGCAGGATGGCGCCGTCGCGACCGTCCGCGTCGATGTGTTCGGGGCGAATGCCGAGCGTCACGCTCTGCCCTTCGCTGACACGGGCATTGCCGGCCGGCAGCAGGATATCGACGCCGCCGACCAAGGTGACGCGGATCTGATCACCGGCGGGCGACGCAGTCGCCTTCAAGAAATTCATCTTGGGAGAGCCGATGAAGCCTGCGACGAAGAGGTTGTTCGGCCGGTGATAGAGTTCCAGCGGAGAACCGATCTGCTCGATCGAACCGGCGCTCAGCACGACGATCTTGTCTGCCATGGTCATGGCCTCGACCTGATCGTGGGTGACGTAGATCATCGTCGCCTTCAGGTCCTGATGCAGCGTGCTGATCTCGGTGCGCATCTGGACGCGCAGTGCGGCGTCGAGGTTCGACAGCGGCTCGTCGAACAGGAAAACCTCCGGATTACGGACGATGGCGCGACCGATGGCAACGCGCTGGCGCTGGCCACCGGAAAGCTGCGACGGTTTGCGGGCAAGCAGTGGCTCGAGCTGCAGCATCTTGGCGGCGCGCTGCATGCGCTTTTCGATCTCCGCCTTGTCATGGCCGGTCATGCGCAGCCCGAAGCCGATATTGTCGGCAACCGTCATGTGCGGATAAAGCGCATAAGACTGGAACACCATCGCCACGCCTCGATCGGACGGGCCGACATGGGTCATGTCCTTGCCGCCGATCTTGAGTTCGCCCGACGAGATTTCCTCAAGTCCGGCAACCATCCGCAACAGCGTAGACTTGCCGCAGCCCGAAGGACCGACGAAGACACAGAACTCGCCGTCGGCGATCGAAAAATCGACGCCCTTGATGACACTGACCGAGCCGAACTGCTTGGTGACATTGCGGAGCGTGACGTCAGCCATTGGCCCTGCCTCCCGATGAAAGTTGAAATGTGGAAACCGCGGCGATCATCCCTTGGTCGCTCCCAGCGTCAGCCCGGCGATGAAATGCTTCTGCATCAGGAAGAACATCAGGACCGGCGGCATGGCGGCGACGATCGAGCCGGCCGAAACCAGGTGCCAGGCGGCGATCCATTGGCCGTTCAGCGAATAGAGCCCGGCCGTCACCGGCATGGCATGCTGCCCCTGCACCAAGACCGTCGCCCAGAAATAATCGTTCCAAATGAAGGTGAAGACCAGAACCGACAGGGCGGCGATCGCCGGTCGCATCAGCGGCAGCACGATATAGCGGAAGATCCGCCATTCGCTGACGCCTTCGACACGGGCGGATTCGATCAGCGCAAAAGGCAGCGACGTGATGAAATTGCGCATGAACAAAGTGCAGAAGCCGGTCTGGAAGGCGATATGGAAGAGCACCAGGCCGGAGATGCTGTCATAGAGCCCAGCCCGCAGCGTCATGTCGCGCACCGGCACCATCAGGATCTGGAAGGGAATGAAATTGCCGGCGACGAACAGGAAGAAGATGAGGAGATTGGCGCGGAACTTGTAGACCGCCAATGCGAAACCGGACAGGCAGGCGAGCCCGACCGCGCCGATGACGGTCGGGATAGTCACCTTGAAGGAATTGAGGATGTACCAGCCGATCGGCGAATCCCTGAAGACTGCCGTATAGTTGTCGATGCCGGCGAAGCGCGAGGGAATGCCGAAATAGTTTCCGGCAGCCAGATCCGCGGATGGCCGCACCGAGGTGATGGCGACGCCGATCAATGGCAAGAGCCATAAGATCAATGCGATCGGCAGGATGATCGTATAGGCGTGGCGCACCCAGGGCGCAGCTTTCTGGACGGGGGTCGGAAACATCAGGCGTGCCTTTCCCGCATCAGCATGCGCACGATGAACAGGGTGATGAAGACCATCATGATCATGAAGAGGACAACAGCGATCGCCGCGCCATAGCCCATGCGGTAGCCGTATTCCGACAAGGCCTGCTCATACATGTAGAACGAAAGCACACGGCTCGAGCCGTAGGGGCCACCATCGGTCATGATCGAGACCAGGTCGAAGGAGCGCAGCGCGCCGATCACGGTAACGACGATGGCGATGAAGGTGGCGGGGCCGAGCTGCGGCAGGATGATGTTCCACAGCAGCGACCAGCCCCTGGCGCCGTCCATGCGGGCCGCCTCCACCTGTTCCGGATTGATGTTGTTGAGACCGGTCAGGTAGAGGATCATGCAATAGGCGATCTGCGGCCAGAGACCGGCGGCGATGATGCCGAGCGTCACGTAGCGCTCGTCAGCAAGGATCGCGACATTTTCGCCGGTCAGCGTCTTGATCAGCGCCGAGAGAAGACCGAAGTCCGGCGCATAGAACCAGGTGAAGATCAGGCCGACGACGACCTGGCTGATAACGAAGGGAAAGAAGAACAGCGACTTGTAGAGCCGGATGCCGGCGACCGTCTGGTTAAGGAACAGCGCCACGGCAAGGCCGGCGGGAACGGCGAGCAGATAGAGCACCAGCCATAGAATGTTGTTTTTCAGCGAGGTATAGAAAGCTTCGTCATCGAGAAGCTCGGCGTAATTCCCCAAACCGATCCAGGTTTTCGGGCCAAGTCCGTCCCAATCGTAGAAGCTGATCCAGATCGACTGGAAGATCGGAATGATCACATAGATCGAAAACATGATCATGCCGGGCGCCAGAAACAGCCAGGGCGCCAGGCGCTGCTGGTTGCGCTTCCAGAAACCGGATGTCGCGGAAACGGTGCTGCTCATCGCTGCCACCTTGCTGAGTATATTGATGTGAGTCGACGATAGTGCGGGCATCCGCCCCTCACCCTAGCCCTCTCCCCGCAGGCGGGGCGAGGGAACGACCGAGTTTGCCGCTTGTCCCTTCTCCCCGTTTACGGGGAGAAGGTGGCCGGCAGGCCGGATGAGGGGCTGAAGCCGGAAAGCGTTACTTGTAGATGCGGCCGCGTGCCTTTTCGAGGCGTTCGAGGATCGCGTCGACATTGTCCGGCTTGACCATGAACTGCTGGAAGCCTTCCATGCCGACCTTGGCCATTTCAGCCGGAGCGTCGCGGTCGTAGAACTGGGCAAGCGCATAGGCGTTTGCCAGCATGTCGAATCCGGCCTTCAGGAACGGATCGTTCGACTTGGCCGACTGGTTGTTGACCGGAAGCTGTCCCAAGACCTCGTTCATCTTGGTCTGAGCCTCAGGCGTTGCCAGATAGGCGAGGAACTTGCGGGCATCTTCCTTGTTCTTCGCACCTGATGGGATGTGGAAGGACTCGGTCGGTGCATCTTCGGCCATAGGAATGCCGGCGGTGATTTCCGGGAACTGCAGGAAGCCGATCTGCTCTTCCTTCAATCCGCCGTCCTTCATGGCGGCCACGGCAAAGTTGCCCATGAGGTACATCGGTGCCTTGCCCTGGACGAACTGCGGAATGGCATCCTGCCAGTCGATCGCCGCATGGTTTTCGAGGAAATAGCCGGGCTTCACCAGTTCGGCCCATTTCTCGAACACCGCCTTCACCTTCGGATCGGTGTACGGCACCTTGCCGGCGGTGAGGTCCATGTGGAACTCGTAGCCGTTGACGCGCAGGTCGAGATAGTCGAACCAGCCGCCCGTCGGCCACAGCGCCTTGGTGCCGATCGCAAACGGCGTCATGCCGGCTGCCTTGATCTTTTCGCAGGCGGCGACCAGTTCGGCCCAGTTCTTCGGCGGCGCGATGCCTTCTTTTTCAAAGATGTCTTTCCGGTAGTAGATGCCCCACTGATAGTAGGAATAGGGAATGCCCCATTTCTTGCCGTCGATTTCCATCGACTTGACGGCGGACTTCAACTGGTCGTCCAGCTTGTTTTCGGTCCAGAGGTCGGTGACATCCTCGAACAGGCCAGCCTTGACGAAGGGGGCCATGCGGTTGCCTGAATACCAGGAAACCACATCGGGCGCGTCGGCGGTCAGGAAGTTTCGGATGGCCGATTTGTAGCCTTCGTGGTCGAAATTGTTCCACTTGATCGTGACCTCCGGATGGGCGGCCTTGAACCCTTCGAGCAGCGTTTCCATCGCTTTTTTCGGCGCCGGATCGGACTGGTCGGAGTTGATGACGAGTTCGCCGGCGAAGGCGGCGGACATGGTGAGCGCATAGCCGAGCGCGAGCCCGGTAGCGGCTTTAAAAGAAAACATTTTATCCTCCCAAGGATCAGCGTGTGGTGTTCATGCCCTCATCTCCTGCGGTCTATCCTGTTCCTCTTTCCCGCATGAGCCGCTTGACCTTGCTGCCGAAACCCGCAATCTACTTCCGACATTCCGGCATAAAATTCCGTTATCCTAAGATCAGCGAGGAGACATGGCGAGACGTCGCAAACCGGTGAATCTGCTCGGCGCGACAGCGGTCCATCCGGAGCGCGACCCGGCGCATCCCCTCGTCGTCTTTGGCGATCATCGCTTCTGCGCGGGCGACAATATCAATGTGCGGCGGATGGCGGGTCCGCATATGCACAGCCAGATCGAACTCAATTTCGTGCTCGAAGGCGAGATGACCTATTGGTTCGACGGGCGCGAGCTCAGCGTATCGGAGGGGCGCCTTTGCCTATTCTGGGGCATGATCCCGCATCAGGTAACGGACATAAAGGAACCGACTCGCTTCATCTGCCTCTATGTGCCGATGTCCGTCTTTCTGGCGCTTCCAAGCCTCAGCCGCTTTCGCGACGCCGTCTTCCGTGGCGCCATGATCGAGGCCCTGGATATCCGCCCCTACGACCGCGACATCTTCATGCGGTGGCGAGAGGAGCTTCTGTCGGGCGACGAGGAACTGGAACAGATCGTCCGCGAGGAACTCGGCGCCCGCGTCCGCCGTCTTGATCGCGAAGGCTGGCGCGACCTGCGCGAGCAAGGATCCGCGATCGCCTCCTTCGAGCACCAGGATGCGGACCGCATGTTGCATGTCGAGCGGATGATGCGCTTCATCACCGAACATGCGTTGGAAAACATAACGGCCGAGGATGTGGGACGCGATGTCGGCCTGCATCCGAACTATGCCATGGGCATCTTCAAGCGCACCGTCGGCATGACCATCAACCAGTCGATCGTCCGCCACCGGCTGGATACGGCCCAGTCGCTGCTCATTTCCACGGATATGCCGATCACCACCGTCGCCTTCGAGGCGGGTTTCGGTTCGCTCTCCCGTTTCTATGAAGCGTTCCACGATCGGTTCGGCACAAAGCCCGGCACATTCCGCCGTCGCCTTGCCAAGCCGCCCCGGGCACGCGAGGTCCACGCGACCGCCGGCGGGCAAATCGTGGCCTCCGATTGAAGAGCACTGAGAGGTAAAATAATTTTACCTCTTGTCGTTCGTGCTCTTAACAACTGTTCGCGAAACATGGTATTGCCGGACCACTCCCCTTGAGATGGAACCCCGCGCATGTCCCAAATCCTCGAAATCCGCGATCTGAAGGCGCTTGCCAGGCGCCGCGTCCCGAAAATGTTTTTCGACTATGCCGATAGCGGCGCCTGGACCGAGGGAACCTATCGCGCCAACGAGGAGGATTTCTCCAAGATCAAACTGCGCCAGCGGGTGCTGGTCGATATGACCAACCGATCGCTGGAAAGCACCATGATCGGCCAGACGGTCTCGATGCCGGTGGCGCTTTCACCGACCGGCCTGACCGGCATGCAGCATGCCGACGGCGAAATGCTGGCGGCGAAGGCGGCGGAGGATTTCGGCGTGCCCTTCACCCTTTCGACGATGAGCATCTGCTCGATCGAGGATGTGGCATCGGCGACGACCAAGCCCTTCTGGTTCCAGCTCTACGTCATGCGCGACCGCGACTTCGTCAGGAACCTGATCGACCGCGCCAAGGCGGCGAAATGCTCGGCGCTGGTGTTGACGCTCGATCTGCAGATCCTTGGCCAACGTCACAAGGACCTCCGCAACGGCCTCTCCGCCCCACCGAAATTCACGCCGAAACATATCTGGCAGATGGCGACACGGCCGCTCTGGTGCATGCAGATGCTGCAGACCAAGCGCCGCAGTTTCGGCAATATCGTCGGCCACGCCAAAAATGTCTCGGACCTGTCCTCCCTTTCGGTCTGGACGGCAGAACAGTTCGATCCGCGGCTATCCTGGGACGATGTCGCCTGGATCAAGAAATTGTGGGGCGGGCCGCTGATCCTCAAGGGCATCCTCGATGTCGAGGACGCAAAGATGGCGGCACGGACCGGCGCCGACGCGATCATCGTTTCCAACCACGGCGGCCGCCAGCTCGACGGCGCTCCCTCCTCGATCAGCATGCTGCCGAAGATCGTCGATGCGGTCGGCGACGTGATCGAGGTCCATCTCGACGGTGGTATCCGCTCCGGTCAGGACGTGTTGAAAGCGATCGCACTCGGCGCCAAAGGCACCTATATCGGCCGCCCCTTCCTCTACGGCCTCGGCGCCGGCGGCAAGGCCGGCGTGACGCTTGCGTTGGAGATCATCCGCAAGGAGCTCGACATTACCATGGCGCTCTGCGGCAAGCGGGATATCCGTGACATCAGCCGGGATGTGATTGCGGAGTAGATTTAACTTCCCCGATAGGTCGAATAGCTGAACGGCGAGAGCAGAAGCGGCACGTGATAATGGCTGGCTGCATCGGCGATGCCGAAGCGCAGCGGGATGATATCGAGGAAGGCTGGTTCCGGAAGGCTGGCGCCCGTCGCGCGCAGATAGTCGCCTGCATGAAACAACAGCTCGTAGGTCCCAACCCTGAACGCCTCGCCGTCGAGCATCGGCCCGTCGACCCGGCCGTCGCTGTTGGTTTCGACCGTGCGCAGCAGGCGGCGCTGCTCTCCCTCTATCGCAAACAGATCGATCTTCAGGCCCTGTGCCGGTTTGCCGAGGGCGGTATCGAGGACGTGGGTTGTCAGGCGACCGGAGTTGCTCATCGGGATTTGCTCGCGCTCACACGGGGTTAGGAATGATGAAGGGCTCGTCGTAAGCGACTTCCACCAGATTGTTGCCCGGACCGTCGCGATCCACAACGAGGAAATCGCTGACCGCGCCGACGGCCATCAGCGGGTGATGCCAGACGTTGCGGCCATAGTTGACGCCCTGGCTCCCCGTTGCGCGGAAAACGCGTGGAAAACCCGGCTTGCCGCCGTCGTCCGGCGCGACGACGGCGAGCCACGGGCCGCCGCCGATCGGGGAAAAGCTCTGCGACCCCAAGGGATGGCGTTCCATCATCGTCAGGTTGTAGGGGAAGCTGCGCGGCTGGCCGCGAAAAATATTGATGATCACGCGGGCACCTTCGCCCGTGATGTCGGCATAAGCGAGAGCATGAAACCGCTCGGTCGAGCCGCCGTTGATCAGGCGCATGGATGCCGGGTCCGCTTCGATAACCGTGCCGAAGGGAGCGAAAGCGGCCTCAGTCAAAGGCTCAATCGTAAGCAGATGCGGCATCAGTCTGTCGATCCCGCCGCAAGAACGCGTGGCGGAGTAATGTCAGGCATTGTCGTCTCCCGGAAGCAAGGAATGCAAACGCAGCAGCGCAATCTTCTCGACCTGCGCTGACGCCGTCTCAAATTCCTCTTGCCGGTCATTGTCAATGCGCCTTTCGAAGGCGGAGAGAATATCGTCCTTGCTGAGCCCCTTGACCGCGATGATGAAGGGAAAGCCGAACTTTTCCGTATAGGTCGTGTTCAGTTCGGTGAAACGGGCGTGTTCCGAAGGGCTGAGACGGTCGAGACCCGCGGAGGCCTGCTCGGCCTTCGAATCGTCCGTCAGCTCTCCGGCGATCGCCAGCTTCCCCGCGAGGTCCGGATGGGCGCGGAGAACGCCGAGGCGCTCGGCATCCGAGGCGGCACGGAAGGCCGCAACGAGCGCGGTGTGAACCCCCTCGGCCGTCGCCGGCACCTGCGGATTGTTGTCGAACGCCCGTTCCGCCACCCAAGGCGAATGTTCAAAGACACCGCCGAACCGCGCGATAAAGGCCTCTTTGCCCTCCATCACAATCCGCCCTCCGGCTTGTGATGCTCGTGCCAATGCCGGGCTATATCGATGCGCTTGGGGATCCAGACCTTCTCATGGCTCAAGACATAATCGATGAACCGGGCCAAGGCTGCGGCCCGGCCAGGGCGACCGACGAGACGGCAATGCAGGCCGACATTCATCATTTTCGGACTGCCTTCCTGGCCCTCGGCATAGAGCACGTCGAACGTGTCCTTCAGATAGGTGAAAAACTGGTCCCCGGCATTGAACCCCTGCGGCGTCGCAAAGCGCATGTCGTTGGCATCGAGCGTATAGGGAATGATCAGATGCGGTTTGTCCTTGGTCAGTCCCGGAACCCAGTAGGGCAGTTCGTCGGCATAGCTGTCGGAGGAATAGACGAATCCGCCCTCCTCAAGAATGAGCTTCAACGTGTTGTTCGACGGCTTGCCCTGATACATGCCGAGCGGATGCGAGCCGGTCAGTTCCTTGTGCAGGCGCACCGCTTCGAGAATGTGCTTGCGCTCTTCCTCTTCCGGAAAATCCTTGTATTCCAGCCAGCGGTAGCCATGGCTGGCGATTTCCCAGCCTGCTTCCTTCATCGCAGCGACCGCTTCCGGATTGCGCGCCATGGCAAGCGTCACGCCATAGACCGTCACGTCGACATTGCGGCTGGTAAACATCCGCCAGAGCCGCCAGAAGCCGGCACGAGCGCCATACTCGTAGATCGATTCCATGTTGAGATTGCGCTGGCCGGGCCAAGGCTGCGCACCGACGATTTCCGACAGCAGTGATTCGGACGTCTTGTCGTTGTCGAGAATGCAGCTTTCGCCGCCCTCCTCGTAGTTGACCACGAATTGCACGGCTATGCGCGCATCGCCCGGCCAGCGAACCTGCGGAGGAGTGCGGCCATAGCCGATGAGATCACGTGGATAGGATTGCTCTGCCATCAAATCACCCTTCGAATTTGCCGGAACGGTATCATTCGGGGCTGGAAATTCGAAGTCGAAATGGTGAAAATCGCAATCTATCCAAGCCAAGAGGAAAGCTATTGCGTCAACGCAACAAACTGCCTCCGATCAGCAATTCGCTTGCAGACGACGAGCGGCGAGCGCCGCCTTTGTCCCCGAAGCGCGCGTCGGCAGATTCGATATCGCTGTCGTGCTCACGCGCTCGCTGGCAGCAACCGGCCGATGCGCCCACAGTTTTCCGAGCGGATGCTGTGAATGGACACGGAGCGGCGCGCCGGCCTCCGGCTCGATAAAGAGCGCAAGGCTGGAAATCTTCAGCGGCTCGCCCAGCAAAGGCGCGAAAAATTCGCGAAGCGCCTGCTCGAACCGGGCGTTGAGGCTAGGATGTATCGGGCCCGTCAGCGTCATGTGAAAACGAAACTCGTCCATCACATAAGGGTAGCCCCAGCGATGCAGGTTGGAAAACTGCGATGCCGTCAGGCGGTCCGGGTCTCGCCGTTCGATCTCCGCGTCGCTCAGCGGCGCACGGAACGTATCGAACGTCTGGACGACCGAGGCGGCAAGGTGGTTCATCTGTTCACATGGAGCCGAGGGCGCCAAGCCGTAGAACTCGCCAAGCCTTGCGATTTCCATGCGCGGAATTTCAAACGGCGTCACGGTGCTGGCAAAATGCATCAGGGCTTTCAGCAACGCCGCCTCGCTCGTCTCCGAATGAAGCCGGAACGGTGCCTTGATGGTGCCATGAAACCCGTAGCGGCGGGGCACGGCCGTATGGAAAGCCAGCTCCTGCCGGCTGAAGCCGGCGATCGACGGCGCTTCCGGAGCTTCGCCGGAATAGACGTTGCGGCCAAGCCAGCTCGCCGCTGCGACCGACAGGGGATCGTAGATCGACGGCGTATAATAGATGGCGTACCGCATCGGCTCCGCTCCGTAGCAACTCACTTCTGCGAGCAGGTGTTAGGTGATTTGCATGACAGAATGACGAAGAGTCGCGGCCGCCCAAGGACCTGCGACGGTCAATTTCAAGCGACAAGACGTAAATTCCAAGCCAAAAAGCCGGCAATTTTGTCGGAACCAACCGGCTTATGCATCGTTGTGTTCCCGGTAGCAGCAAGAACGGAGAAGAACCGTGACCTATCAGGATACCAGCCTTCAAGACGCCGACATCCGGGAAACCCACGATCTGATCGCCAGCGACAAGGTCGAAGGCACCCGCGTTTACGGTTTGGACGGCAAACACATCGGCTCGATCGAACGCGTCATCATCGAAAAGCGCAGCGGCCGCGTCTCCTATGCCGTTCTCGCTTTCGGCGGCTTCCTCGGCATGGGTGAGGATCACTATCCTATCCCCTGGGCCAAGCTCGCCTACGATGAAAATCTTGGCGGATACCGTACTGACCTGACACGCGACCAAGTGGAGAAAGCACCGAAATACCACGGCGACGACGAATATGAATGGAACAGGGAAAATGGCCGCCGCGTCTATGACTATTACGGCGTCCCGCCCTATTGGATGTAAGCCATAGGCAATGTCTGCTCACGGCCTCGCTTATTGCGGGGCCTTTGTTTTTTCTGACCCCAGCAGATCGAAATGAGCCCGGCAGCGGAACGACGCAGGCAAGGAATTGTCCGTTTTGCCGCAGATTTCGGTGATCACGGTCGATGCCAGCCGATGTGCGATGCCAAAACTGATCTTGAACCCGCCGGTCAATGTGTGGATGCGCTGATGGTCCGGATGACGCCCGGCCATCGGATCGCGTCCGATCGCCTTCGGTCGCAAGCCAGCCCAACGCTCAATGATTGGGGCATTGCGAATGCCCGGCACCAGGTCCTCCGCACGGGCCAGCAGGGCATCAAGTTGCCCGTCCGTTGAAAAGGGTGCGTCGAAGGTGTTTTCGCTGGTGCTGCCGACGGCGACCATGCCGTTTTCATGCGGCACGATATAGAGCCCATCCGTAAACACGACCGGCAGGCTGGGATCGATATCGGCTTTGAGCAGCGCCGCCTGCCCCTTGACGCCCGTGCCGCTTGAACCGGGCGCACTCACCAATCCATCCAGGAAGGCGAAAGCGTCAACGCCGTTTGCGATGACGCAATCACCGAAGGCCTCCGTGCTCCCGTCGGCGAAATCCGCACGCCCGGCAACGGGATCGATGCGGACAAGCGCCCGCCCCTCCTCGATCCGGACAAGTTCTGACCGGCGCAGCGACGCCGAGAGCATGGCAAGGAACGGCCGTGGCGCGACCCTGGCGGCCAGCGTATCAAACACGACGCCGCTTTCGGCAAAGGTGCTGTCCAACCAATCCTCAACCGGGGGCAGATCACGGACGTGCCAGTGGAATTGCCGATCGCCGGCACGCCAGTTGACGAGCGCATCCTGTTCATGGCGAAGGGCGATCGTGCGCAGATGCGGCTTTGCCAGCGGCATGAGGCGTCCGCAACGGCGATAGCCTGCCGAAAGCCCCGTCGCCGCCTCAAGCGCAGCAATTTCCGTCTCGAGCGAAATGAGGGCGTCGAATTGGAACTGTTTCTTGGCGTTCCAGCGATCCGGCATGTGCGGCATCAGCGCGCCGAGCACGCCGCCGCTTGCCCCGGCGCCGATCACCTCGCGCTCGACAAGCAGGGTCCGCAATCCGTCCCGTTCGGCCATCACGCCGGCCCAGAGCCCCATGATGCCGCCGCCGATGATCAACAGATCCGTCATCGATTGACCTTCTCCGATAGGCAGATTATCGCTTCGCCATGACCCGCGAAAACCTGGAAAATACGGCGGTGCCCGACCGGCAAACGCTTGAATGGCGCGAAGGCGATATGCCCTATTCGCAGGAGTTTGGCGACCATTTTTATTGCCGCGAGGATGGACGGCTGGAATGCGGTCACGTGTTTCTTGGCGGCAACGGCTTGCCTGAAAGGTGGCAGCGGCCGGGCCAATTCCGTATCGGCGAACTCGGCTTCGGCACCGGGCTGAACTTCTGCGAAACCTGGCGGCGATGGAAAGAGACCCGCACTGAAGGCGGAGAGCTTCATTTCGTCTCGTTCGAACGCTTCCCGATGCGCCCCAGCGAGATCGATCGGGCGTTGTCGCGCTGGCCGGAGATTGACGCGGAACGGCACGCTCTCTGCGCACAATGGCCGGAGCAACCAAGCGGCACTGTCGACCTTGATTTCGGCGGCATCCGCCTGACCGTCGTCTGCGGCGTAGCGCTCGACGAGATCGCCCGTTTCTCCGGCCTGTTCGATGCCTGGTATCTCGACGGTTTTGCCCCACGGCGCAATCCGGACATGTGGTCGGAAGAGCTGATGCATCTCGCCCACGGCAAGACGTTCGACGGCGGCACCTTTGCCACCTATGCCGCGGCCGGTTTCGTCCGCCGGAATCTTGAGGCTGCAGGCTTCGCGATCGATCGGCGCCCCGGCTTCGGCAGCAAGCGGGAAATGCTCTGCGGCGTGAAATCGACATCCCGCGTCGCTTAAAAACCAGCCCTCACAGCCGTCCTTCTCTGCCAAGGAAGTTTGCTGTCGCAAATGGCAACGCATGGCGGGCGGCGAAACGGCACCATGACTTCCTGTCCTAACCGATGGTAAAGCCATGAGTGAGAATGAATTTCCGCACTCCTTTCCGGCCGGCGCTGATGCTCCCCTGGAACGCCGCCGCAGAACCGGCGGGCGCGGCGCCGATCGGCAGCGAAAAGGCGCCGGAAATTTGAAATATCTCAATCTTGTCAACATGATGGAAAAATCCACCGTTTTGACGGACGAGGCACTGGAGGCCGTTCACGACGCCTCGCTGACGATCCTCGAGGAAATCGGCATGGACATCATCCTGCCGGAAGCGCGCGCGCGGATGAAGGCTGCCGGCGCGGACGTGACGCCTGGCACGGATCGTGTCCGCTTCGATCGCGGGCTGATCATGGACATGATGTCGTCCGTTCCTTCCGGCTTCACCATGCATGCGCGCAACCCGATCCGCAACGTCGAGATCGGCGGCAACAATCTCGTCTTCGCGCAGATCGCCTCCGCCCCCTTCGTTGCCGACCGGGAAGGCGGTCGCCGGGCCGGCAACCAGGAAGACTATCGCAAGCTGGTGAAGCTCGCCCAGTCCTACGACATCATTCACACGACCGGCGGTTATCCGGTCGAGCCGGTCGATATCCACGCCTCGGTGCGCCATCTCGATTGCCTCTCGGACATGGTGAAGCTCACCGACAAGGTGTTCCACTGCTATTCGCTTGGGGCGCACCGCAACCTCGACGCCCTGGAAATCGCCCGTATCGGCCGCGGCATCACCGCCGAGCAGATGGAGAGCGAGCCCTCTCTCTTCACCATCATCAACACCTCCTCGCCGTTGCGCCTCGACGGACCGATGCTCCAGGGCATCATCGAAATGTCGTCGCGCAACCAGGTGGTCGTGGTCACGCCGTTCACGCTGGCGGGTGCCATGGCGCCGGTGACGATTGCCGGTGCCGTCGTGCAGCAGAATGCCGAGGCCCTGGCGGGTATCGCCTTCACCCAGATGGTGCGGCGCGGTTCGCCGGTCATGTATGGCGGCTTCACCTCGAACGTCGACATGAAGACCGGCGCGCCCGCCTTCGGCACGCCGGAATATATGAAGGCGGTCATTGCCGGCGGCCAGCTTGCGCGCCGTTACAAGATCCCCTACCGCACCTCCAACACCAATGCGTCGAACACGCTCGACGCGCAGGCTGCCTACGAGTCGGCGCTGTCACTCTGGGCGCTGACACAAGGTGGCGGCAACTTCATCATGCACGCGGCCGGCTGGAGCGAAGGCGGCCTGACGGCATCCTTCGAGAAGTTCATCCTCGATGTCGACATGCTGCAGATGATCGCCGAATTCCTAAAACCGCTCGACGTCAGCGAAGATGCGCTCGGTCTCGACGCCGTTCGTGATGTCGGCCCGGGCGGCCACTATTTCGGCACGGCTCATACGCTCGCGCGGTATGAAACGGCCTTCTACTCCCCGATCCTGTCGGATTGGCGCAATTTCGAAACCTGGACGGAGGCAGGGCGACCGACGACCTATGATCACGCCAACCGCGTCTTCAAGGAAAAACTCAACGAATATGAGCGCCCGCCGCTCGATCCGGCCATCGAGGAGGAACTCGATGCCTTCGTCGCCCGCCGGAAGGCCGAAGGCGGCGTTCCGACCGACTTTTAGCGGAGCGGATCAGTGGGCCATCGCCGAGCGGACCGACGAGATCAGCTTGTCGGTCGGCAGGTTGCTGTAGTCCTTGCAGATTTCCACCATGGTTTTGGCGCGCGTGGCGGGAGAGAGGATGGAACGCAGGTGGCCCAACGTCTGCGGAGCCGCACAAAGTACGAGGCGGTCGAACGCCCCTTCCTGCGCATACATGTCGAGCTTGCTCGCGACGTCGGATGTAAACTTCTGCTGTTTTTCGCGCACCGGATCACTCGAATATTCCATCGCCGAGCGCCCGTGACCGACAGATGAATGGCTCCGTCCCGGCTTATCGGCCATGATGTCCTGGACGCGCTTCGTATCCAGCTGAAAAATCTCCTGCTCGGGGCTCTGATGTCCGTCTTTGAAAAAATTCACTCCCTTCAACAGGCGTGCCTGATTTCCATCGGCGGCAAGAATCCATGTCGTCGTCATCGTCGTCTTCTCCTCGAGCTTAGCCACCCAAATGTTCACAACACCTGTGGCGCGGCGAAATGAACGCGCAACGCACCTCACTGCGGGAACGCGGCACCCAAGGGAACCAACGCGCAGGACAAAGGAAGGTTCCTGAAAATACCACAAACTCGGGGATGGGCAAAGATGACAACCGCATCTGCCTCCCCCGAATCACCCGCTATGTCAGGGCGGAATCGCCATTTGGCCAGAACCGCTGACGAACCTACTTTGCTCCACTCTCCGGTATCACCGCGGCCCCTCGTCATCCGGGCCGGCAGCATCACGTTTGTCGCCGGAGAAACCGCAGAGCATTCCATCCGGGCCATAACCACGCGGCAATATCATCCCGGTGGCCACCGGCTGGAAATCCTCCTAAACGGGGTAGTTCTGGCAGGCGGCGAGTTTCAACTCCTCATGCCGCAGAGGCCATTCCCTTCGCACCTGCAAAAACTAGCCCTTGACTTTTGACGGCAAAACAACGACATGGGGCCAGCGTCACCTTCTGGCCGCCGCGTGAGCGAGCCCTGCGGGATTTTACCGATCCGTACCGAAGGATAAGCGCACCAGAGAATGTCTTGCCAAACGCGGCAGGATGCAGCGCAGACAGCTTAATCAACCCACAAGTTCCCAAATCACGCGGGGTTCTTGACGCGAAGCGAAACCGGAACCGCATGGTGCAGTTCCGGCGAAATTCGTTTTGCGCCCCCGAAAAGGTAATACATTGACCACTTTTAAAGACCTTGGCCTCTCCGAGCACGTTCTTTCGACCCTCTCCTCCCTGGGTTTCGAAACGCCGACGCCAATTCAGGCTGAAGCGATCCCGCTCGTGATGGAAGGCCATGACCTGATCGGTCTCGCCCAGACCGGCACCGGCAAGACCGCCGCTTTCGGCCTGCCGATGATCGAAAAGATGCTCGCCGACGGCAAGCGTCCCGACCCGCGCAACATCCGCGCCCTCGTTCTTGCTCCGACCCGCGAACTGGTGAACCAGATCGCCGCGAACCTGAAGGACTTCGTCAAGAAGACCCCGATCAAGATCGGCCTCGTCGTCGGCGGCGCCTCGATCAACAAGCAGTCCGAGCAGCTTTCCCGCGGCGTCGATATCCTCGTCGCCACGCCCGGCCGCCTCCTCGACCTCATCGCCCGCAAGGCCGTGACATTGACGCAGGCCCGTTATCTCGTTCTCGACGAAGCCGACCAAATGCTGGACCTCGGCTTCATCCACGACCTGCGCAAGATCTCCAAGCTGGTGCCCAAGAACCGCCAGACGCTGCTGTTCTCGGCCACCATGCCGAAGGCAATTGCCGAGCTTGCAGCCGAATATCTGAGCAACCCCAAGCGCGTCGAAGTCTCGCCTCCGGGCAAGGCTGCCGACAAGGTCGAGCAATACGTTCACTTCGTTGCCGGCGCGAGCCAGAAGACCGAAATCCTGAAGAAGACGCTGACCGACAACCCGGATGGCCGCGCCATGGTCTTTTCGCGCACCAAGCACGGCGCCGAGAAGTTGATGAAGCATCTGGAGCATGTCGGCTTCTCCGTCGCTTCGATCCACGGCAACAAGAGCCAGGGTCAGCGCGAACGGGCCTTGAAGGCCTTCCGTGACGGCGAGACGCGCGTTCTCGTCGCAACCGACGTCGCCGCTCGCGGCATCGATATTCCGGGCGTCACCCACGTCTACAACTATGACCTGCCGGAAGTGCCGGACGCCTATGTGCACCGTATCGGCCGTACCGCCCGTGCCGGTCGCGACGGCATTGCGATCGCCTTCTGCGCTCCGGACGAAATCCGCCTGCTGCGCGACATCGAACGCCTGATGAAGATCGACATCGCCGTTGCGAGCGGCGATGTTCCGGCCGATCGCGCGCGCCCGAAGGGTGCCCGCGGCGGCAATGGTGCCCGCAATGCTTCGCGTCCGGCCGGCAACGGCCACAACGAGCGTCGTCCGCGCCCGCAGGGCGGCAGCGACAACGTCCACCGCGCCGAGCGTTCGGCTCCGAGCCCGTTTGCCGGTGACGACCTGCTGGTTGGCGACAACGCTTCGCAGAAGAAGCAGCATCGCAAGGGCCAGGGCCCGGCGGCTCAGGCTGCTCACGAACAGGCGCTTGCCAAGCGCCCGGGTGGCAACCGCAATGGGCGCCCCGGCCAGAAGCACGGCGAATGGCGCAATCGCAACCACGGCGGCAATGCCGCCGGCAACCAGAACCGCGAAGGCGGCAATGGCGCCGGTGCTCAAGGCCAGCGCCGCCGCGCCAACGGCAACGGACCGCGCCGCGAAGAGGCGTAAGCCTCTTATTTACGCGTCAATCGAACGGATAGCGGCGGGCTCGACCC
>UCMT01000054.1 GCA_900473795.1 Hyphomicrobiales bacterium
GCCAACGAGACCTTCAACATCACAGCATCGACGGCCCCCACGACCTATAGCCTGTTCAGTGCCTCCAACACGCCCGCCCAGACGAACCTCAACGACGGTCAGCAACTCGAGGTCGGCGTCAAGTTCCAGTCCAACGTCGCGGGTGATATTACCGGCATCAAGTTCTATCGCAGCGCCAGCGACAACGGCCAGAACGTCGTCGACCTGTGGACCACCGCAGGCACCAGGCTCGCCACCGCTACCTTCACCAACACTTCGGCGAGTGGTTGGCAGACGGTGAACTTTGCGACCGCCGTCACCATCGCCGCCAACACCACCTATGTTGCGTCGTATCACACGACAGGTGCCTACGTGGCGACCGATGGCTTCTTCACAAGCGCCGTCACCAACGGCCCGCTGACGGCCTTGTCCAGCGCCGCCGCCGGTGGCAACGGCGTCTACGCGTACGGCGGATCCGCCACCACAGGTCTCTTCCCGACCAACTCCTATGATTCGGCGAACTACTGGGCTGATGTGGTCTTCCGCCCGCAGCTCGCCGGGTGAAGCATCGGACGAGGTTACGGAGGGTCTTGGTAGAGGCTACGCGATCCCACAAAGGCCCCTGCCATGCAGGGGCTTTTGTGCGTTTATGGGGCCTCAGATAGGGCCGCACCTCCCGCAAGCGCCTGCAGCACCGCCTTCTCGGAGAGTGGGGTTGCCCCATAAATCACCGGACACGCTTTCCCATAAAAGAATGGAAGGCCGGTCACACAAGCCGACAGTGTTGCATCATTGCGATAGCACGGAACGAGGCGGGGTGTGAGATATGCGACAGGAATGTCGGTTTGGTTCCAGTATTGTTGTCCTTGACAATTGCTTCGCGCTGGATCGTTGGCGCGCGCCACTTGTTAAAATCGCATCAAAACGATATTCCTCGGAAAAAGGGAAAGGGCAGGATCGAATGAACCCTCGAAAAGGACATCGCATTGCGGCGCTGTCTGATGCCCTGTCACAGCACCGCATTCTCCACATCAAAACGGCTGCCCAGATCCTCGGCGTTTCCGAGATGACAGTCCGTCGGGATGTGAGCGCCAATGCGGATCAGTTCGCATTTTTCGGCGGCCATATCGTGCCTGCCTCGGATGTGGAGAACGACAATCCCTACGAACTGTCCAGAGCCGCGGACAGTCACGCCGCGGCAAAGAGGCAAGTTTGCTCCCATGCAATTGAATACATTCACGATGACGACACGATCTTCTTCGATTGTGGCACGACAGTGCCCTATCTCGTTGACCTTCTACCGGATCATTATCATCTCACCGCGATCTGCTACGCCCTCAATGTAGCCGAGCGGCTGACGCGCAAGCCGAACGTTCGCCTGGTTATGCTGGGCGGGCTTTATCATCCGGCTTCGGCGTCTTTTTCCGGTTCTTCAGGGCTGGAGACGCTTGATGCCCTCGGCATCAATGTCGCCTTTCTTTCCGCTGCAGGCGTCGACAGCCGCCGCGGCGCAACATGCGCGCATTTCCATGAGGCGGAAATCAAGCGGAAAGCCATGTCCAGGGCCCAGAAGAACATTCTCCTCGTCGACAGCAGCAAGATCGGGAAGCTCAAGCCGGCTTTCTTCAGCGATTTGCAATCCTTCGACGCCGTCATCACCGAAGATGGGATCAAGGAATTCCCCGGCTGATTGCCTGTTTTTCCATCGCTGGTGAGAATCAAACTTGACGTCGCCTTGCTCTGGTGGAAAGATCACAAAATTATGTTATGAAAATAACAAACGGCCGATGGTGCAACGCCGCCCAGCACGCCGGGAGGATAAACAAGTGGAATCAGAAAGCGGGCAGCAGCACAGGTTGGCCAGTGACGAGGCTTCCCCCATGCTGTCAAACCATGCCTCGGTGCGCAATCCAGGCATGCAGCTGGATCTCTCGTGGGTGCTGGATTCGCGCGTCAACCTGTCGGCGACCGAGCGCCGCGTGGCGACCTTGCCTGGCCGTCGCACGGTCAAGAAGGACGCACAGGCGGCCTGGCTCCTGAAGGCAGTTACCTGCATCGATCTGACGACGCTGAACGGCGACGACACGCCGGAGCGTGTCAAACGATTGTGCGCCAAGGCGATGAACCCGATACGCGCCGACCTTCTGGATTCCCTCGGCATGAGCGGCCATTCGATCACCACCGGCGCCATCTGCGTCTACCATCGTTTTGTTGCCACGGCCGTCGAGGCGCTCGGAGATTCAGGCATCCCGGTTGCGGCGGTTTCGACAGGGTTCCCGGCCGGTCTCAGCCCGCACCATCTCAAGGTCAAGGAAATCGAAGCATCGGTTGCCGACGGCGCCAAGGAAATCGATATAGTCATCACCCGTGAGCACGTGCTGACTGGCAATTGGACAGCGCTTTACGAGGAAATGAGGGACTATCGCGCCGCCTGCGGCGATGCCCATGTCAAGGCAATTCTGGCGACCGGCGACCTGAAGACGTTGCGCAATGTCACCAAGGCCTCGCTCGTTTGCATGATGGCAGGTGCCGATTTCATCAAGACATCGACCGGCAAGGAAGGCGTCAACGCGACGCTGGCCGTGACATTGACAATGCTGCGGGCAATCCGCGCCTATCAGGAGCGCACAGGCATCAAGATCGGCTACAAGCCGGCCGGCGGCATTTCCGCGGCGAAGGACGTGTTAAACTACCAGTTCCTGATGAAGGACGAACTGGGTCGCGAGTGGCTGGAACCCGACCTCTTCCGTATCGGGGCATCAAGCCTGCTTGCGGATATCGAGCGGCAGCTGGAGCACCATGTCACCGGTGCCTATTCGGCCCTCAACAGACACCCGATTGGATGATCCAGATGACTGTTGCCAAGTATTTCGACGAAATGTCCTACGGGCCGGCACCTGAAGCCGACACAGAAGCGCGCGAATGGCTGGCGCGCCACACTACCGGTTTCGGTCACTTCATCAATGGCACGTTCGTGCCCTCCGCGTCGGCCAAGAGCTTCGACACATTCGAGCCGGCTACCGGCAAGGTCCTGGCGAAGCTCGCGAATGGCGGCGCTGAGGATGTGGACTGTGCGGTTGCCGCGGCTCGCAAGGCACAGGCGTCATGGGCGCGGCTGCCGGGCCATGCGCGCGCGCGCCATCTCTATGCGCTTGCCCGGATGATCCAGCGCCACGCGCGCCTGATTGCTGTGGTCGAGGCGATCGACAATGGCAAACCGATCCGCGAAACCCGCGATCTCGACGTGCCGCTGGCAGCCCGTCACTTCTATCATCATGCCGGATGGGCGCAGATCCAGGACACGGAATTTGCCGATCATGTGCCGGTGGGCGTCGTCGGCCAGATCATTCCGTGGAATTTCCCGTTCCTGATGCTGGCCTGGAAAGTGGCGCCGGCTCTGGCGCTCGGCAATGCCGTCGTTCTGAAACCTGCCGAATTCACATCACTGACGGCGCTTCTCTTTGCCGAACTCGCTTCCGCGGCGGGCCTTCCGCCGGGTGTGCTCAACATCGTGACGGGAGACGGAGAAACGGGAGCGTTGCTTGTCGGGCATGAGGATATCGACAAGATTGCCTTCACCGGATCGACCGAAGTCGGACGCGTCATCCGCGAGCGTACCGCGGGCAGCGGCAAATCGTTGACATTGGAACTCGGCGGCAAGTCACCTTTCATCGTTTTTGACGACGCCGACATTGACGGCGCCGTGGAAGGCGTCGTCGATGCGATCTGGTTCAATCAGGGGCAGGTCTGCTGCGCGGGTTCGCGGCTTCTGGTCCAGGAAGGCATTGCCGACCTTTTTCATGAGCGGTTGAAGCGCCGCATGCAGACATTGCGGGTCGGTCAACCTCTGGACAAGTGCATCGACATGGGTGCGATCATCGCACCGGTGCAATTGACGCGCATCGAAGCACTGGTGAAAAAGGGAGTTTCAGAAGGCGCGACGCTGCATCAAGCCAAGATCGATATGCCGAAGGGCGGCAACTTCTATCCGCCGACGCTTCTTAGCGGCGTGCAGCCGACATCGATCGTGGCGACCGAGGAAATCTTCGGGCCGGTTGCGGTCTCCATGACTTTCCGTACGCCGGAAGAGGCGATCCAGCTTGCCAATCACACGCGCTACGGCCTCGCCGCCAGCCTCTGGAGCGAGACGATCGGCTTGGCGCTGAACGTTGCTGCGAAGCTCGCGGCGGGCGTGGTCTGGGTGAATGCCACCAATCTTTTCGACGCTGCCGTCGGTTTTGGCGGCAAGCGCGAATCCGGTTTCGGCCGGGAAGGCGGACGGGAAGGCTGCTACGAATATCTGAAGCCGAAGGCCTGGATCGGTCGCAAGGCGCGCACTGCAACGCCCGCTCTTTCGCAAGTAAAGCCGGCTGCCGGCGATTTTACCTTGTCCACCATCGACCGGACGGCAAAGCTCTTCATCGGTGGCAAGCAGGCGCGGCCGGACGGCAATTATTCCCGTGTCATCGCCTCGCCCAAGGGCAAGGCGATCGGAGAGGTCGGCGAGGGCAACCGCAAGGACATCCGCAATGCCGTGGTTGCCGCTCAAGCCGCCACCGCCTGGTCGAATGCGACCGCCCATAACCGCGCCCAAATCCTGTATTACATCGCCGAAAACCTCAGCGGTCGCGCCGATGAGTTCGCCGCACGGACAACAGCGATGACCGGAGCTTCCGCAGCCAGTGCAAAAGCCGAGGTTGACGCCGCGATTTCGCGTCTCTTCACCTACGCAGCCTGGGCGGATAAATATGAAGGCGTCATTCACCAGCCACCGCTTCGCGGTGTGGCCCTGGCCATGCCGGAAGCGATCGGCGTGGTTGGCGTCATTTGCCCGCCGGAAGCGCCGCTGCTCGGCCTTGTCAGTCTGGTTGCGCCATTGATTGCCACCGGCAATCGCGTCGTTGTGGTGCCGAGCGAACCCTATCCGCTGTCGGCGACGGATTTTTACTCCATTCTGGAAACGTCGGATCTGCCTGCCGGTGTCGTCAATATCGTCACCGGGTCGGCGACCGAATTGGCAAAGACCCTTGCTGCACACAATGACGTCGATGCGGTGTGGGCCTTCGGCTCCACCGAACTTTCGGCGATGGTGGAAAAGCTGTCTTCGGGCAATCTGAAGCGAACGTTCGTGGACAATGGCAAGGCGACGGACTGGATGAACAGGGCTGCCGCGGAAGGTGCGCTGTACCTTCGCCGCGCTGTGGATGTGAAGAATATCTGGATCCCCTACGGAGAATAAGGGACCCAGCTCTGGTCACCTGGGCGGGAGGAGAACCGCTTCGAAAGGCGAGAGCAAACGCAATTTGAGGGAACCGCAAGGCGTAGAGGCCTGGCGGTTTTGGGGGCCATTCTGCAGCGCCGCGTCGCTGCGAAAGGGTGCAATTAAGGGAGGATTTCCATGCTGAAGAATATCGATCCGGCTCTGAACGCGGACGTCCTGCACGCGCTTCGCTCCATGGGGCATGGCGACACGATCGTCGTTTCCGACACCAATTTTCCTTCGGATTCCATCGCCCGGCAAACGGTGCTCGGCAAGCTGTTGCGGATCGACAATGTGTCCACGGCCCGCGCCATCAAAGCCATTCTTTCGGTGATGCCGCTGGATACGCCGCTGCAGCCGTCTGCAGGACGTATGGAAATCATGGGCGCGCCGGACGAGATTCCGCCGGTGCAGCAGGAAGTCCAAGCCGAAATCGACGCTGCAGAGGGCAAGCCGGCGCCGATGTACGGCATCGAGCGTTTCGCCTTCTATGAGGAAGCCAAAAAGGCCTATTGCGTCATCACCACCGGCGAAAACCGCTTCTACGGCTGCTTCCTGTTCACCAAAGGCGTCATTCCGCCGGAAACCGTTTGAAGGGAGCGATCATGAAGGCGGGTGTTTCGATCCTCGGGATTTTCGTGGCCGACACGGCCTATCTGGCGAGGCGCATGCCGAATGTCGGTGAAACCATCACCGGGACGGGTTTTTCCGTAGGTCCGGGCGGCAAGGGGTCCAATCAGGCGGTTGCCGCTGCCCGCGCCGGTGGTACGGTCTCCTTCATCTCAAAGATCGGCCGCGACACGTTCGGCGATATGGCGCTGAAGACCTATGCGGAAGAAGGAGTAACGCCGAAGGTCGTGCAGATGGACGACATGCCCACGGGTGCCGCCTTCATCTATGTCAATGACGAGAACGGCGACAACGCGATCATCGTCTATCCTGGCGCTGCCGGCACAATCGATATCGCCGATGTCGAGGCCGCGCACGACACGATCGAGCAGTCCCTGGTTTTCGTGACCCAGCTGGAGCAGCCGGCAAAGGCCGCGCAACGGGCGCTGGAAATCGCCCATGCAGCCGGCGTTACCACTGTTTTCAATCCAGCGCCGGCCGAGCCGTTTCCGGATGCGATCTATCCGCTGTGCGACTATATCGTGCCAAACGAAACGGAGGCAGCGGCTATCGTCGGCTTTCCGCTCGACACGCTCGACGATGGCAGACGCGCTGGCGACGCCCTCCTTAAGAAGGGCGTGAAGGCCGCCCTGATCACACTTGGCGGCCGCGGCGTGTTGTATCATACGGCCACGCAATCGGTTCATGTTCCGGCGATCTCGTCCGGAGCGGTCATCGATACCACCGGTGCGGGCGACGCCTTTGTCGGCGGCTTTTCGGCAGCGCTATCGCGGGGCGTTAGTGCGATCGAGGCCGTGCGCTTCGGCTGCGCGACCGCCGGTATTGCTGTGACGCGGCGGGGAACCGCGCCTGCGATGCCCAAGATCGAGGAAATCGAGGCGCTTCTCCAGGAAAGGGGCGCCGCATGACCCGCAACGATCCGGTCAAACATTTCTTCATCTGGCCCGCCCTGCTGATCGTTCTGGTGATCTCGATCTTCCCGCTGATCTATTCGCTGACGACGAGCTTTATGAGCCTGCGCCTCGTGCCGCCAATCCCCGCGCGTTTCGTCGGGTTCGGCAACTATACGGAACTGCTTCAGAACCCGCGTTTCTGGAATGTTGCCTGGACGACGACGATCATCGCCTTTATCGCCGTGACGCTGCAGTATGTGATCGGCTTTTCCGTGGCACTTGCGCTCAACCGTCGCGTACCTGGCGAAGGTTTGTTCCGGGTCAGCTTTCTGGTGCCGATGCTGGTGGCGCCCGTTGCCGTCGCCTTGGTCGCCCGCCAGATTCTCAATCCTACGATGGGTCCGCTCAATGAACTGATGACCGCCTTCGGCTTTCCCAATCTGCCGTTTCTGACGCAGACCCGATGGGCAATCGGCGCCATCATTTCCGTCGAAGTGTGGCAGTGGACACCGTTCGTCATTCTGATGCTTCTCGCCGGGCTGCAAACCCTGCCGGACGACGTCTACGAGGCCGCCGCGCTTGAAAATGCCAGCCCCTGGCAGCAGTTCTGGGGGATCACTTTTCCGATGATGCTGCCGATCTCGGTGGCCGTCGTCTTCATCCGCCTCATCGAGAGTTACAAGATCATCGATACGGTGTTCGTGATGACGGGCGGAGGACCCGGCATTTCGACCGAAACGCTCACCTTGTTCGCGTACCAGGAGGGCTTCAAGAAGTTCAACCTCGGCTACACGTCCGCCCTGTCCTTCCTGTTCCTGATCGTCATTACCGTTATCGGCCTCGTCTACCTCGCCATCCTGAAGCCCTATCTGGAGAAGCACAAATGAGTGTGCGCAACCTTAAAGGATCCGGCCGTTGGTGGGCGCTCGCAGGCTGCTTGCTCTGGTTGGCCTTCACCTTCTTTCCGCTTTACTGGGTGGCGATCACCTCGTTCAAATCGCCGCTCGGCGTCGTCGGCGGGCCGACCTACATTCCGTTCGTCGATTTCGACCCGACGCTGACGGCCTGGAGCGAGCTTCTGTCGGGCGCGCGTGGCCAGTTCTACAACACCTTCATCGCCTCGACGATCGTCGGACTTTCCGCATCGGTGCTGGCCACCTTCATCGGATCGATGGCGGCCTATGCGCTGGTGCGCTTCACCTTCGAGGTGAAGCTGCTGTCTGGCGTGATTTTCGTCGTCGTCGCCTTCGGCGGATATCTGCTTGGCCGCCATGTGCTGGGCTACGGACAGGCGATGTCGCTGATCTGGGCCTTTGTCGCAGCGCTCGCGCTCGCCATCGGCTCCAGCCGGATCAAGCTTCCAGGGCCGCTCCTCGGCAATGACGATATCGTCTTCTGGTTCGTGAGCCAGCGCATGTTTCCGCCGATCGTCGCCGCCTTCGCCTTGTTCCTGATGTACACGGAAATGGGCAAGATGGGGTTCAAGCTGGTGGATACCTATACGGGCCTCACCTTCGCCTATATCGCGTTCTCGCTGCCGATCGTGATCTGGCTGATGCGCGATTTCTTCGCCGCACTGCCCGTCGAAGTGGAAGAGGCGGCGATGGTCGACAACGTGCCGTCGTGGAGGATTTTCTTCGGTATCGTCCTGCCCATGTCCAAGCCGGGCCTGATCGCGACATTCATGATCACGCTCGCCTTCGTCTGGAACGAGTTCCTGTTCGCGCTCTTCCTGACCAGTTCCAAATGGCAGACCCTTCCCATTCTCGTCGCGGGGCAGAACAGCCAGCGCGGCGACGAATGGTGGTCGATATCGGCAGCCGCCCTGGTCGCGATCATACCCATGGTCGTCATGGCGGGCATTTTGAGCAGGTTCATGCGGTCTGGCCTGCTTTTGGGAGCGATAAAGTGACCGTCCGACAACCCAATTTATCTTTCAATTCCAGGGAGGAAAACATGAGAAGATTGCTACTGAGTTCAACGGCCGCAGTACTGCTTGCGGCGGCAGGCACCACAACCGCGCTCGCGTGCGAACCGGACTATACCGGTGTCACGCTGACTGCCACCACGCAGACGGGGCCTTACATCGCCTCTGCGCTGCAACTGGCGGCCAAGGGCTGGGAAGAAAAGACCTGCGGCAAGGTGAATGTGGTCGAATTCCCGTGGTCGGAACTCTACCCGAAGATCGTGACCTCTCTGACTTCGGGTGAAGATACGTTCGACGTGGTCGCGTTCGCCCCAGCCTGGGCACCGGACTTCACGGACTATCTTTCAGAAATGCCGAAAGCGATGCAGTCGGGTGCCGACTGGGAGGACATCGCCCCGGTTTACCGCGAGCAACTGATGGTCTGGAACGGCAAGGTCCTGTCGCAGACCATGGACGGTGACGCGCATACCTATACCTACCGCATCGACCTTTTCGAAAACGCTGACAACCAGAAGGCTTTCAAGGCAAAGTATGGCCATGATCTTGCGCCGCCCAAGACCTGGAAGGAATATCTCGACATCGCCGAGTTCTTCCAGCAACCGGACAAGGGCCTCTGGGGCACGGCGGAAGCCTTCCGACGTGGTGGCCAGCAATTCTGGTTCCTGTTCAGCCACGTGGCGGGATACACAAGCCATCCCGACAATCCCGGCGGCATGTTCTTTGATCCGGACACCATGGACGCACAGGTCAACAATCCGGGCTGGGTGCGCGGTCTGGAGGAGTATATCCGCGCTTCGAAGCTGGCACCCCCGAATGCGCTGAACTTCTCATTCGGCGAAGTGAACGCGGCCTTTGCCGGTGGCCAGGTCGCCGAGTCGATCGGCTGGGGCGATACCGGCGTCATTGCCGCCGACCCGAAGCAGTCGAAGGTTGCCGGTAGTGTCGGCTCGGCATCCCTGCCGGGATCGGACGAGATCTGGAACTACAAGACCAAGAAGTGGGACAAGTTCGACCACGTCGTTCAGACCTCCTTCATGGCCTTCGGCGGCTGGCAGGCAGCCGTACCGTCGGCTTCCAAGAACCAGGAGGCGGCTTGGAACTATATCCAGTTCCTGACCAGCCCGGCGGTTTCCGGTCAGGCGGCCATCACCGGCGGCACAGGCGTCAATCCTTACCGTCTTTCGCACACGACGAATACGGAGTTGTGGTCCAAGATATTCTCCGAGCGTGAGGCAAAGGAATATCTCGGAAGCCAGAAGGACGCGGTGACCGCCAAGAACACGGCGCTCGACATGCGCCTGCCGGGCTATTTCTCCTATACGGAAATTCTGGAGATCGAGCTTTCCAAGGCATTGGCTGGAGAAGTGACGCCGCAGCAGGCGCTGGATACCGTGGCTGACGGATGGAACAAGCTGACGGACGAGTTCGGCCGCGACAAGCAACTGGCAGCCTATCGTTCCTCGATGGGCCTGCCTGCGAAGTAAAACCATCCTCAAAAAGCCCCATCCCGGCACCGCCGGGATGGGGGTTGGACATCGTTGAAAGAAGAAGGAACCATCGCCGCTAGGGCAGGCGATGGATTCTCGTGAAAAGGTTACAGCATGTCTCAGGTGCGTTTGGATCAGGTCACCAAGTCGTTTGGTAGCGTTGCGGTCATTCCACCGCTCGATCTGGTGATTGCCGACAAGGAATTCGTGGTTCTCGTCGGGCCTTCCGGCTGCGGGAAGACAACCACCCTGCGGATGATCGCGGGGCTGGAACAGGCGACCTCCGGGGAAATCCGCATCGGCGAGCGGGACGTGACGACATTGCGTCCGGGGCTGCGCAATTGCTCGATGGTGTTCCAGAATTATGCGCTCTATCCGCATATGACGGTCGCCGAAAATATCGGCTACGGCATGAAGGTGCGCGGAACGCCGAAGGCCGACATCAATACCGCCGTTGCTAATGCCGCGCGCATTCTCAATCTTGGTGCCTATCTCAACCGCAAACCGAGCGCGCTTTCAGGCGGTCAACGTCAGCGCGTCGCCATCGGCCGGGCCATCGTGCGTCAACCGGATGTCTTTCTGTTCGATGAGCCGCTGTCCAATCTGGACGCCAAGCTGCGTATCGAGATGCGCACCGAGATCAAATTGCTGCATCGTCGTCTGCAGACGACGATCGTCTATGTTACCCACGATCAGGTGGAAGCGATGACCATGGCCGATCGCGTCGTGGTCATGAACCAGGGACGCATCGAGCAGGCGGCCGATCCGATCACGCTGTATGAGTCTCCCAAAAATCTGTTCGTTGCGGCCTTCATCGGCGCCCCCAGCATGAATTTCGTTGAAGGGAGGCTGGAGGCTGACGACGGCGGCGTTGTTTTCCGGGCGGAAGGCGGTGTCGCCATTGCCGTTCCCGCACGCGTGGCGGAGCATGTCTCGGCGGGTATCGGCCAGGCCGTTGTTCTCGGTATTCGACCGGAGCACACAATGACCGTGGACCCCGCGTTTCCGACAATTCGTGTGGAAGTCGCAGACATCGAGCCGCTCGGCCCTCACACACTCGCCATCGGGAAAGCGGGTGCGAGTGCGTTTACCGCTCAGATCCACGCCGCATCCCGCGTCAGGCCCGAAGACACGATCGAGGTTCCGATTGATCCTGAAAAGATGCATTTCTTCCTGAAAAGCACCGGCGAGGCCTTAAAGCACAGGTGAGCAGGGACGGGGCTTGCGAGACATATATGCGATAGCTACCCCGCATGCGCCGTAAACTGGACGGGCGTCTCGCGTACCTGCTATCACGCATGAGCTCATTCAACGGAGCTTGCTTGGAGCGAGCCCATATCGCGCCCGAAATGCCGTCGCCAGATGGGCGGAGTCGGCAAATCCGGTTTCGAAAGCGATTTGGGTCATGGCCAACCCACTGTTCTCGACCAGAAAGCGCGCGTAACGCAGCCTCGTTTCGAGGATGAACCGTTTCGGTGTCATGGCCGTGTATTGCAGGAATAGCCGCCCGAACTGGCGGGGGGAGAGCCCGACAGTTTTGGCGACCTCTTGGGGTGTCACCATCCGTCCCTTGCGGCTTTCGATGAGCACCACGGCCTTCTGGATCCTGGAGTCCCCAATGTCGCGAAAGGTCGTTGCTCTTTCCTGATCAAAGGCACTCATTCCCCTCGGATCTGTCAGCGAAAGCTGGTGGACGACCTTCGCTGCCCGATCAGGACCGCAGTGAGTGCGAATAAGCTCTGTCATCAAGGATAAGATGGAGATCCCGCCTGGGACGGTCAGGCGTCTCTTATCGACCAGGAAGTCGCTTTTTATCGAGAAGGGAATGCGGGGAAAGGCCATCCGGAAATCTTCCGCATGGAATGGATGGAGCGACGCCCGGTGATCGGATAACAGGCCCTCCTGGGCCATCACGAAGACGCCTGTGCACACGCCAATCACCGGGACACCGGCTGAGGCGGCGACCCTCAGATAGTCACGATGCTTGCTCGGTGCGGCACGCAGATGAGGAAGCAGGCCGCCGATCACAGCAATGTAGTCAAAGTCCGTCGGATTGATGTAGGGCGCGTCGGGCTGGACGCGGATGCCGCAACTCGCCACGGCTGCCCGGTTGGGATCGCCCATGATCGACCAACGACAATAAAGCGGGCGGGAGTTGTCGGCGAAGTCGGCGGCGTGGCGTAGCGGCTCGACAATGCCCGCGAGTGACATCATCGGGAATGTCGGCCACAGAAGAATGCCGACAGACAGATCGGGTTTCCGATCCCGCGCCGCCAGCAGGCGTTCCTGCCACAGCCCATCCAGCCAACGGACATAGTCATCGCCCGTCTGGCCTTCCAGGTGATCTGTCTCCACGCTCACGGTCCCCTCCGTTGAATCAGGTTTCGCGCCTGTCGAATTTTCAAAGATTATGTCTGATTTTTGAAATACCGCCATCCCTGTTGGTGACAGTATCGTTCTCGTCAATGAGACAATCCGGATCGCGAAGCACCGGATAGGGGAACCAAAACAGGGATATCAAAGATGAAACTTTCTCTCTCGAGAAGGCTGGTTCTGCACGCCTTCCTTTCAGCCACGGCATCGATGGCCGTTCTTTCGCCCGCCGCCGCCTTCGAACTGGCAGAGGATGGCAAGCTGACGGTTGCCTTTACCGGCGACATGCCCGGCTCCGGCTGGCAGGACGGAAAAATGATCGGGTATGACGGCGAGATCATGCAGCGGATTGCCGACAAGCTGGGCCTCAAGATCCAGCCGGCGTTGATGGAGTGGTCTGGCACGATCGCCTCGGTCGAGGCTGGTCGCGTCGACGTCATGCTCGGCACCATGGGCTGGACGGAGAAGCGCACGAAGATCATGAGCCTGTCTGAGCCGATCCACTACTTCAAGAACGGCATCATGCAGTCGAGCAAGACGAACTGGGACAAGCTTTCGGATCTTGAGGGCAAGAAAGTCGGGACGATCACGGGCTTTTCCTTCGTGCCCGAGCTCAAGACGATCAAGGGCCTGGAACTGTCGCTCTACGATACGTCAGACGCCGCCGTGCGCGACCTGCTTGCCGGCCGTATCGACGCAGTGATCGGGGATCCGCCGGTCGTTTCCTACGCCATCAAACAGAATCCTGGCTGGAACATGCATTTCCTCGCCTTCACCGACAGCAATCCGGATTTCCCGTTGCTGACGGGCCTCGGCCAGGTCGTCTACGGACTCAACAAGAAGAACGACGATCTGCGCCAGAAGATGGACGCCATCATTGCCGAGATGTGGACGACCTGTGAGATGAAGGCGATCGGTGAGCGCTACGGCCTTTCCGCCGATGTTTGGTACGTGCCTGCGGGCGAGAATTTCCGCGCCGGCGTCGATCGTCCCGCGGACTACAAGCTCCCCTCCTGCGCGACCGGCGGCTGACCTGCCCAGCTCCGGAAAGCCGCTAAAAGGGCGGCTTTCCCTTTTTCGAAAAGGCAAACTCAAGAGGGGAAACATCATGGATGCGCTGCTCCGTGTGACAGGCTTGCGCAAAGCCTATGGGCCGGTGGAGGTCCTCAAAGGCATCGATCTTTCGGTTCGACCGGGAGAGAAAATCGCGCTCATAGGGCCTTCTGGATCTGGCAAATCGACCTGTCTTCGTTGTCTGAATTTTCTTGAAAAGCCGAGCGCTGGCCAGATCTTCCTCGATGAAGAGGAAATCGGTGTCCGCAACGGTCGTCCTATGAGCGACCGCGAGCTTGCGCCACAGCGCTCGGAGATGGGCATGGTGTTTCAGCTCTTCAATCTCTGGCCGCACCTGACCGTTACCGAGAATGTGGCGATTGCCGCCCGGAAGGTGCGCGGCCTTCCCGCCAAGGAAGCCCGTGAGCTGGCGCTGGAAATGCTCGCCAAGGTTCACATGACCCATCGCGCCGATGCATCGCCTGCGGAGCTCTCGGGTGGACAGCAACAGCGTGTCGCGATCGCCCGTGCACTTTCGCAAAAGCCAAAGTTGATGCTGTTCGATGAACCGACATCGGCGCTTGATCCGGAACTGGTCCACGAGGTTCTCAAGGTCATCGAGGAGCTCGCGGCTGAAGGCCGGACCATGCTGATCGTGACGCATGAGATTGCCTTTGCCCGTGACGTGGCGGACCGTGTCCTTTTCCTCGATGGAGGCGTGATCGTGGAAGAAGGCCCTGCGCGGAACGTCATCAGTCATCCGCGTGAGCCGAGGACGCAAAGCTTCCTCAAGCAAATCCGGCATTGAGGAGCAGTCGATGCCCGGTATCGAAACCTTGCACTTCGTCCTCGAAGGCCTTCTTGCAGGCGTCGGCGTGACGATGTTGGTCACTGTGTGCGCCCTGCTCATCGGCACAGCCTTTGGCTTTGCCCTTTCCCTGGTTCGCGAGTTCACGCGCTCGCGCCTCATTCACTTTTCGGTTGATGCCTATCTGGAGTTCTTCCGCAACATTCCGGCGCTCACCCACCTGTTCATCCTCTACTTCGGACTGGCGAGCATCGGCTTGCGCCTTTCGGCGTTGACCGCTGCGGTGCTGGGACTGGGCCTTATCGGCGCGGCGAGTACCTGCGACATCTTCCGGGCCGGGTTCAGGGCCTTGCCCAGGGGCCAGACAGAAGCAGCTCTGGCGGCGGGTTTCACACCTTGGCAGACAATTCAGTTCATCCTGATGCCACAGGCGATGCGCGTCGCGCTGCCGGGTCTTGGAAATTTCGCCGTCCAACTGGTGAAGGATACTTCGGTCGTCTCGGCGATCGCCGCACCCGAAATCATGTTCTACGCACGCTCGATGGTAACGTCGTCGTTCCAGACAACCCTCATCTACACAACTGCCGCCGTGCTCTACCTGTTACTCAGCCTGCCGCTCATGCAGGGCGTGAGGCTCCTGGAGCGGCATTACGGGAGAACCAAGGGATGAACAGCTTTTTCCAACCGTTCTTTGAATATGCCAATGAATGGGCGCCGCAACTCGGCGAGGCCATGGTCAATACCGCTTTGCTCTCCGTCTCGGGCTTCGCCCTCTCCCTTGTGTTCGGTTTGCTGCTGCTGCTCGCGCAGGGTTCGGACTATGCCTTGATCTCCAGGTTTGCCAAGCTCTACATCACAGTCGTCCGCGGTGTGCCGCTGCTGGCGGTTCTGTTCCTCATCTATTTCGGGCTGCCGGGCATCGGCATCACCTTCGATGCATTTCCTGCCGCCGTGCTTGGTTTGTCCCTGTGCTTTGCTGCACAGGTCGGCGAAGTGCTTCGCGCAGGTCTGAAAGCCGTGCCGAACGGCCAGCGCGAGGCGGCATTGTCCGTCGGATTTACACCATCCCAGAGCTTCGCATACATCGTTTTGCCGCAGGTCCTTCGGATCGTGCTGTCCCCGATGCTCGTAACATTCGTCTCGCTGCTCAAGGACTCTTCCCTGGCGTCGCTGATCACCGTCGATGAACTGGTGCTGACCGGGCGGGCGATGGCGACCGAGTACTTCCTGCCGCTGCAGATCTATATCGCTGTCGGGCTCTGCTACTTCGTTATCGCCTGGCCCTTTTCGCTCCTGTCGCGTCGCCTTGCTCGGTAACCATCAGCTCCAAAAAATCAGAAAGACCAACTCATGTCGAAACTATCGACGGAACGCGGCGGTCGCTCGTCCGCAGACACTCCCCATGACCGTGCGTCGCGCCGACCCGTCATCCTCATGACTCCTGATCTTCGAGAACACGATGGGAGGATACTTGAGCGGGAATATGTGGTGCGAACCAACTATGCCGAAGCGGTAAGCGAGGCTGGAGGTGTGCCGCTGTTGCTATCACTGGAAACCGAGCTGATCGACGACGTCGTGGCTCTTGCGGATGGTCTGCTGATCACAGGATCTGTCCCTGGGGCGGAGGTGTCGTCTCAGCGTGTTGAATTCGAAAGACGGTTGGTCGAAAGGGCTATCGCGGCCAAGGTGCCGCTGATGGGCATTTGCCATGGCATGCAGTTGATCGGGGAACACCTTGGAGGGCAACTCGCCAAGGACCTGCCTGGCTTGAAAGGCGAGGCAGGCGTCCATATTCCGGACGCCATAGCGGATCGTCTCGCTCATGACATCACTTTGGAAACGGGAAGCGTTCTCGCTGAATGGCACGGCGCGTCAATCGCGACCGTCAACAGCCTGCATCGCCATGCACTCATCGGGCATGGCCGATATCGCGTTGCAGCGCGCGCGCCCGATGGGGTGATCGAAGCGTTTGAGGGGCAGACGGACGGTTTTTGCCTGGGCGTGCAGTGGCACCCGGAATATCGGCTGACATCACTTGACTGCCGGATACTCAAGGAGTTCGTCGCCAGATGCGCTGAGTTCAGATCCCCTGCGACCAGCACGCCACGTCGCGGTCCTTCTGTTGCAGAGAAACTGGCGGAACTCGGCCTCAAGCTGCCGCAGGTTTCGGCACCGCCCGGTTCATTTGTCGGCGGGATCCGGACCGGAGATATGGTGACCGTGTCCGGTCAGGTCCCGCTGAAGGATGGAAAGGTCCTGCGGACCGGCCATCTCGGAATAGATGTGACCATCGAAGAGGGAAGGGACTGCGCCCGCTGGGCGTTGATGAATGCTCTGGCCCATTTGGAGCAGGTGGCCGGTGGCTTCCATCGGGTTCGCGGCTTTGTGCGCCTCGCTGGCTATGTTGCCGCCACACCGGCGTTCACCCAGCACGGGCAGGTCGTCGACGGTGCATCCGAGTTGCTCAAGGCTCTTTTCCCCCGGCAATGGCCCCATGCCCGCGTTGCGCTTGGTGTCGCTTCGTTGCCGCGCGGTGTCCCGGTGGAGATCGAGCTTTCGGCGCTTGTTGATGGGGAGCGCTGACATGGCACGTATCGCGGTGGTCGGAGCGGGTGTCGTGGGTGTGGCATCGGCTTACCTGCTCTGCCGTCAGGGGCATGAGGTGGTCCTGGTTGATCGCCATGCAGGACCAGCACTCGGCACGAGCCGTCTGAATGGCGCGCAACTGAGCTACGCCTATTGCGATGCGCTCGCATCACCTGCGCTCTTGCGCCATATGCCGGGCATCGTTCTCGGTCGGGACCCTGCCTACCGCCTGCGCCTCCAGGCGGACCCGGATTTCCTGATCTGGGGTTTACGCTTTCTGGCCAACTGCAGCCCTGGACGTTTTGCCGTCAACACCCGGCACCTCTCGGAAATGGCGGCCACAACACGAAGTTTGCTGACCGAGTTGCTTTCGGAATTCGCCATCCCGTTCGACTACGACGTCTCGGGCAAGATGATTCTGTATGCGTCGGCCGCGTCGTTCGCGGCCGGAGCCGGGGTTCGTCGGCTCAAGCAGTCGCTTGGCGTCGAGCAGGAGACCTTGGACCGCGCCCAGGCCTCGGCAATTGAACCGGCGCTTGCGCTCTACCCTGATCCCATTGAACGTGTGGTCTATAGTCCAGGAGATGCGGCGGGCAGACCCGACCTTTTTGCAGCCGGCCTGGTCGATTGTCTTTCGGAGCGCTATGGTCTTCAGACAATCTTTGGTGATGCGGTGACCTCATTGCTAAGCCATAGGGACAAGGTGACCGGCCTGAAATTTGCGATACGTGAGCCCATTCGTTGCGACCGTGTGGTCTTGGCGACGGGGTATGCGACCAATCTGCTGCCTGATCGTGTTCCAGGCACGGTTTGGCCGGTTCAGGGCTATTCCTTTACCGCCAAGGCCACATCTGCTGTCATGCGTGTGTCGGTCACGGATCTGAAGCGCAAGATCGTCTTTGCCCGTTTGGGCGATGACATCAGGGTCGCCGGGCTGGCCGATATAGGAGCGCGCCGCGTCACTTTCTCCAACGCGCGGTTTGAGACCTTTCGGGATGCCGCCACATCGGCGTTTGGTGGCGCGTTCAACAGTCGAGAGCCGGAAGACGTTGCACCATGGACGGAGGGACGCCCCTGCACCCCGTCCTCCCGTCCCATTGTGCGGGCTGGCCGCCTTAAAGGTCTCTATCTCAATCTCGGCCATGGTACGCTTGGCTGGACGCTCTGCCTTGGGTCGGCCAAGCAACTCATGGACGTGATGCAAGACGTTGAAGGCGGCTAGGGCCGCGCGTTCTGCCTTTTGGGTTTCTCACCCTCCTGAAAAAGCCTCCGTCCGAAGGCGAGTGCAGTTCTCGCTACATCCGGCACGGTCTGGTCCTGCTCCGGCGGTGACAATAATCTTGTGAAAAATCCGATACTAGGGCACAATTTATAAACGCATCTGAAGTGCGGCGCACTCTCGATTCCGCCCGATCCGCGCCAAGTGACAGTTCGCGTTGGAGGGTCGGCGTCGATGGATCAGGGGTTCTTTCTTCTGTTCGCTACGGTGTCTGTGATCACGGCCCTGACCGTGGTCCTGGCTCGGAATCCGGTTCACAGCGCACTGGCGCTGATGGCCTGTTTCCTACAAATCTCTGCCATCTTCGTCCTGCTTGAGGCGCCGTTGCTCGCGGTCATCCAGATCTTCGTCTATGTCGGCGCGATCATGGTCCTGTTCCTGTTCGTGATCATGATGATTGATATGCGCGAAGCGGTGTTGCAGCGGTTCCTGCCGGGCGGCAACCTGCCGGCGCTGGCGCTGCTTGCCCTGCTCGGGGTCGAGATGCTTGTGCTGGTGCTCGGGAGCGACCGCTTTTCGGTCGCCGAGCCCGTCGCGATGCGCGGCGGCGACGACGTCAGGCAGCTCAGCACGACGCTTTTCGCCGACTATCTCCTGCCGTTTGAAGTCGCCTCCGTCATCCTGCTGGCGGCCCTGGTCGGCGCCATCGTACTGGCACGGAAGGAGTGGGAGTGATGGTCCCGCTCTCATGGTTTATCTTGCTCGGCGTGGTCCTCTTCGTGATCGGAGCCGCAGGCGTGCTGCTCAGGCGCAATATTCTGGTCGTGTTGATGTCGCTGGAGCTGCTGCTCAACTCGGTGAACATCAATTTCATCGCTTTCGGGCGTTATTACGCCGATTTCCGCGGGCAGATCTTCGCCATCTTCGTCATCGCCATCACCGCGGCGGAGGTTGCCGTCGCCCTTGGTATCCTGGTCGCCCTTGTGAGGAACAAATCCACCCTCAAGGTCGACGACGTGACCATGATGAAAGGATAGTGGCTTGGACCCGGTCATATCGATCCGGCCGCTTCTTGCCGTCGCCGTCGCAGGCCTGGCGGCCGTTGCAGTTCTCCTTCTGAACAACCGCGAGAAACTCCGCGATATCGTCTCACCATTGGCCGCGACCGCGATGTTCGCAATCGTCGCCTCCATGGCGCCGACGGTGCTGGCGGGCGGGACGGTCGACTTGCGCCTGTTCGAGATTCTACCGGGGATCGACTTCGCATTCCGGGTCGATGCGCTCGGCATGGTGTTTGCCACCGTCTCGTCGCTGTTGTGGATCGCCGCGGCGATCTATTCCATCGGCTACATGCGGCACTTGAACGAACATGCGCAGACCCGGTTCTTCGCCTGTTTCGCCACCAGCCTTGCAGCGGCCGTCGGGGGCGCCTTCGCCGCCAATCTGTTCACGCTGGTGATCTTCTACGAGGTGCTGAGCCTCGTGACCTATCCACTCGTCTACCACCACGAGGACGAAGAGGGATGGGCAGGCAGCCGCAAGTACCTCGTCTATCTGATGGGGGCTTCGAAAAGCATTCTGCTTGCCGCGCTGGCGCTGACCTATCACATCGCGGGGTCGCTCGACTTCGTGGCCGGTGGCCTGCTGGCGGGGAGTAATGCTTCGGCGCCGCTGCTGACGGTCGTCTATTTCTGCTATCTCTTCGGCTTCGCCAAGGCGGCGGTGATGCCGATGCACGCCTGGCTGCCCGCCGCGATGGTGGCGCCGACACCGGTCAGCGCGCTCCTGCATGCCGTGGCAGTGGTCAAGATGGGCGTGTTCTGCGTACTGCGGCTGGTGTTCCATGTCTTCGGCACGGGACTGGTGAACGGGCTGGGGCTCGGCATTGCCACGGCCTATCTGGTCTCGTTCACGATCCTGATGGCGTCGGTCTACGCGCTGACGCGGGACGACCTGAAGGCGCGGCTTGCCTATTCGACGGTCAGCCAGCTCTCCTACATCGTGCTGGGCGCGGTTCTCTTGTCTCCTGTCGCGATGGTCGGCGGCATCATCCACATCGCGGCGCACGCCTTCTCCAAGATCACGCTGTTTTTCTGCGCCGGTTCGATCTATTGCGCGTCCGGCAAAAGGAATATCAGCGACATGGCCGGTATCGGCCGCAGGCTGCCCTGGACAATGGGGGCGTTCTTCGTCGCGTCGCTCAGCATGATCGGCGTGCCGCCAACCGCGGGCTTCGTCAGCAAGTGGTATCTGGCACTGGGGTCGGTGGAGGCGGGAGAAATCGCGTTCCTGGTCGTCCTCCTGGCGAGCTCGATCCTGAATGCCGCTTATTTCCTGCCGGTGAGCTATGTCGCCTTTTTCGGAGCGGAGGCGCCGGAAAGCCCGGCGTCCGGAAGCCCGGTGCCGGGAAGCACAGCGACTGTTCGCGAAATTCCGATGGTGACGATCCCGCTGGTCGCGACCGCCCTCCTGTCGGTGTTGATGGGCGTCTTCCCCGGCTATTTCCTCACTTTGGCGGAAGGAGTGGTCAGATGATCAAGAGCATCGTCGATTTCTTTGGCAACGAGGCATATGCGACACGCCGCCGCCGGCTGTTCTATCTGGTGCTCATCCTGATCGTTCTCGCCGACTTCCTGGTCTTCCGCGAACACGCCGAATACCTGTGGGACCGCGTGCCCGGCTGGTCGGCCGTCTACGGGTTCCTGTCCTGCGTGCTGCTGATATTCGTTTCGAAGTTCCTCGGCCACCAGGGCGGGCTCATGCGGCGCGAGGACTATTATGACTGACTTTGTCCATCCCGCCCTTTTGTTCATTCTGGGCGCCTTGCCGATCGCCTTCCTGAACGGATCGATCCGCAAGGCCTATCTCGTGCTGGTCCCCACGCTGGCGATCATCGCGGTGCTCACCTTGCAGCCGGGCAACTACGGTGCGGCACAGGTCATCGGGCAGGAAATCCTGATCGCCAAGGTCGACAGGCTGAGCATCGTCTTCGCCACCGTTTTCACCATCATGGCGCTGATCGGCATGGTCTACGCGCTGCATCTGACGCGCGCCGGCCAGCATGTGGCGGCGTTCGTCTATGTCGGCTCTGCGCTCGGCGTGGTGTTTGCCGGCGATTACCTGACGCTCTACCTGTTCTGGGAGGGCATGGCGTTTGCCTCTGCCTACCTGGTCTTCGCCCAGGGAGGCGGGCAGGCGATCCGCGCCGCGTTCCGTTACCTGATGGTCCATATCACCGGCGGCGTTGTCCTGCTCGGCGGCATCATTCTCCACGCGGTCGCCACCCATTCGCTGCTCTTCGGCCCGATCGAGGGAGGGATGGGCGCCGGCGCCTATCTGATTCTTGCCGGGTTCTTGCTCAATGCCGCTGTGCCGCCGCTCAATGCCTGGCTGACCGACGCCTATCCCGAGGCGACGGTCACCGGGGCGGTGTTCATGAGTGCCTTCACCACCAAGACCGCCGTCTATGTGCTGGCACGGGCGTTTCCGGGGACCGAGCTTCTGGTCTGGCTCGGCACCGCGATGGCACTCTACGGCGTCATCTACGCCGTGCTGGAGAATGACTGCCGGCGGCTACTCGCCTATCACATCGTCAGCCAGGTGGGTTACATGGTGGCGGGCATCGGCATCGGGACCGAGATGGCGGTGAACGGTGCCACCAGTCATGCCTTCGCGCACATCCTCTACAAGGCGCTCCTGTTCATGGGCGCGGGGGCGGTGATCTACGTCACCGGGCGGCGCAAGCTCACCGAGCTCGGCGGGCTCTACAAGGCCATGCCGCTGACCGTGGCGCTCTACATGGTCGGCGCCTTGGCGATCTCGGCATTTCCGTTCTTCTCCGGTTTCGTCACCAAGTCGATGGTGGTGGCTGCCGCCGGACAGGATCACCGCGCACTGGTGGTGCTGGCGCTGACGATGGCGTCGTCGGGGACGTTCCTGCACACCGGGCTCAAGCTGCCGTACTACATGTTCTTCGGTACCGACCGCGGGCTGGCGGCGCGGGAGCCGCCGCGCAACATGCTGGTTGCGATGGCCATGGCAGCGGTGCTCTGCATTGCGATCGGGGTGTTCCCGCAGCAGCTTTATGCGCTTCTTCCCTATCCGGTTGACTTCGAGCCCTATACGGGCGTCCATGTCACCGAGAGCCTCGGCGTGTTGATGTTCACCGCCTTGGGTTTCGTGCTGTTCCTCAGGGCGCTCGACCCGGAGAACACCATCAGCATCGACACCGACTGGTTCTACCGCAAGGGCGCGCGATACTTCATGTGGCTCGCCGAAAAACCGTTGGCGCGCTACGAAAAGGCGGTGAGCGACGTGTCCGAGACCGCGGCGCTGCCCTTGCTGCACGGAGCGGCACGGGCCGGACTGCGGGTCGATCTCGACGGCGTGGATGCGGTGGTGAACGGTGTTGCCCGCTCGATCCTGCGTGGCGGCGGCGCGCTGCGGCGGCTCCAGACCGGCGTCGTGACCCATTATGCGTTGGCGATGATCGCCGGTGTGATTGCAGCCACCGCCGTGTTCGCCGTCGTGTGGCAATAGGGGGGGCGATGACATTCCCGCTGCTCAGCCTCATCGTGTTCCTGCCCGTCGCCGGGGCAGCGGTCTTGATGTTTCTGCGCAATGACGATGCGGTGCGGTGGACGGCGCTCGGTGTCACTGTCCTCGACCTCGCTCTCTGCATCGCCATGCTGGCCGGCTTCGACACCACGACCCACGAAATGCAGTTTACCGAGAGGCGCCCGTGGGTGCCGGCGCTCGGCATCACGTATGCGCTTGGCATTGACGGGATCAGCGCGCTTTTCGTGTTCCTGACCGCGTTGCTGGGCTTGATCTGCGTGCTCGCCTCGTGGGTGGCCATCGACCGCAAGGTGAAGGCGTTCATGGTCAGTCTGCTGGGCATGCAGGCCTTGATGCTGGGGGTGTTCTGCGCGCTCGACCTGTTCTTGTTCTACGTCTTCTGGGAGGCGATGCTGATCCCGATGTACCTGATCATCGGGGTCTGGGGAGGCGACGGCCGGGTCTATGCGGCGTTCAAGTTCTTCCTCTACACGCTGGCGGGCAGCCTCCTGTTCCTGATTGGTGTCATCGTGCTCTATTTCAACGGCGGTGAGACCTTCGATATCCTCGCCCTGACAGCGCAGGATCTGCCGTTCCGGGTACAGTCCTGGCTGTTCTTTGCCTTCCTCGTCGCGTTTGCCGTCAAGGTGCCGATGGTCCCGGTCCATACCTGGCTGCCGGACGCCCATGTGCAGGCGCCGACGGCGGGCAGCATCATCCTTGCCGGCGTGCTCCTGAAGATGGGCGCCTACGGATTCCTGCGGTTCTCGCTGCCGATGCTGCCCGAGGCGTCAATGTATTATTCGACGCTGATGCTGGCGCTTTCGGCGCTCGCCATCGTCTACGGCGGGTTGCTTGCGTTGGCGCAGGACGATCTGAAGAAGCTGGTGGCCTATTCCAGCATCAGCCACATGGGCTTCGTGACGCTGGGGATTTTTGCGCTCAATCTCCGCGGGCTCGAGGGCGGCATCCTGCAGATGTTCAATCATGGCGTAACGACGGGTGCGCTGTTTCTTTTCGTCGGCCTGATCTACGAGCGGACACATACGCGCAGCATCGCCGATTATGGCGGGTTGATGAAGGCGGCGCCGGTCTATACCGCGTTTCTGGCACTGTTCACCCTCTCATCGATGGCGCTGCCGGGGACGAATTCGTTCATCGGCGAGTTGCTGGTGCTGTCGGGCGGGTTTGCGGCCAACCTGGCCGCCGGTGCGGCCGCGGTTTTCGGCGCATTGCTGGGCGCAGCCTATCTGCTCGGCATGTATGGAAAGGTCGCGCTCGGTCCGGCCAGCGTCGGCGGCCGGTACAAGATCCGCGACGTGAACGCCCGCGAGATGGCAGCGATCCTGCCGCTGGCCGTCTTCGTACTTTGGGTCGGCCTCTATCCCAAGCCTTTTCTCAACGTCATCGACGTCTCGGTGAAGCACTTGTTGGCGCATGTGCAAAGCAAGGGGAGCGGCCAATGACTGCCGCAGCACTTTTCCAGTCGGCTCTCGCAAGCCTTCCCGAGATCGTCGTGATCACCGGTGCCTGCATCCTACTGATCCTGGGACAGCTTTTGCGGAAGGGGCAGCAGCATTTCCTTGTCTGGGCTTCCGTCGCGGTCGTGCTGATTGCCGCCTTGGCGACACTCATGCTGGCGGGCGAGGTGCGTCCGGCCTACACGGGCATGTTCATCGCCGACCGCTTCGCGGTCTTCTTCAAGTTCGTGTTCTACCTCGCCACCATTCTGACCTTCCTCCTTTCGCGGAAATATGCCGATATCGAGGGGATCGGCAGCAGCGAATACTATGTCCTGCTGCTCTTTGCGTTGTCGGGAATGATGATCATGGCCTCGGCGACCGATCTCCTGTCGATCTATGTGGGCCTCGAGCTGATGGTGCTCTGCACCTATGTGCTGACCGGCTTCCTGCGGCAGGAACGGCGGTCGAACGAAGCGGCGCTGAAATACGTGATCCTCGGCGCGGTATCGACCGGGATTTTCCTCTACGGCGTTTCGCTGGTCTACGGGCTCACCGGCACGACGCAACTGGACGCGATGGCGGCGGCGGTGACCGGCGATCCGCTCGATCCCGGATTGCTGCTGGCGGTGGTCTTCATCGTCGCGGGGCTGGTCTTCAAGGTCGGCGCGGTTCCGTTCCATATGTGGCTGCCGGACGTCTATGAAGGCGCACCGACGACGATCACCGCCTTCATGTCGGTCGGCCCCAAGGCGGCGGGGTTCGCGGTCATCCTGCGCGTCTTCCTCAACCCTCTGGTCGCAGCCTCGGACGTTTGGATCATCGTCGCGGTCATCGCTGTGGTGACGATGGCGCTCGGCAGTTTCGTGGCGCTGGTGCAGGATAATTTCAAGCGCCTCCTGGCCTATTCCAGCATCGCCCATGCCGGCTTCGCCATTTTCGGCGTCGTGGCCGGTGGTGCGGACGGGATCGCCAGCGTCATGCTCTACCTGCTGATCTACTCTTTGATGACTCTCGGCATTTTCGGCATCGTCATCATGATGCGGAACGGCGATTTCTCGGGCGAGACTATCGAGGACTACGCGGGCCTCGCCAAATCGCATCCCGGGCTCGCGCTTCTGATGCTGCTCTATCTGTTCTCGCTGGCCGGCATTCCGCCGACGGCCGGGTTCTTCGCCAAGTTCTACGTTCTCGTTGCGCTCGTCGAACGGGGTTTCGTTATGCTGGCGGTGATCGCCGTGCTGCTGAGTGCTGTCGCCGCCTACTTTTACATCCGCATCGTCATGGTGATCTACATGCGCGAACCGGAGAGGGTGTTCGACCCGGCGTTGACGCCCTCGGTCCGCGCCACGCTCGCCTTCACGGCCGCCGGTACCATTGGCATCGGCCTATTTCCGGCGTGGTTTCTGAGGCTTGCCCAAGTTTCGGTGTTTGGCGGCTGACCGATTGAATTTGCAATGATCCGCCCGACGGAATAGACTGGCAGTTCAAGAAAGGATTGCCCACTTCGTTTCCTGGGGCGACCGCGTTGCTGGTCCCGAAAGGTGTCGGTCGCAGCCTGAGGAGCCCTCGGTGGGTGACCGGTGCACGCGATATGGCTGCGATGGAATTCCTGCCGGTTCTTGTCATGGTTGCCGGAATTGTTCTGGTGACGGGGGCGACGCTTTTTGTCTCCTCGCTCCTGCGTCCGTCCAATCCCTATCCCGAAAAGAACATGCCTTATGAATGCGGCGTGGACCCGGCCGGCGAGGCCGCCGGGGGCCGCTTGAGGGTGCAGTTCTTTGTCCTTGCGATCCTGCTGGTCGTCTTCGATGTCGAGACGATGTTCCTCTTTCCCTGGGCCGTCGTGCTGAAAGAGATCGGGCTGGTCGGCTATATCGAGATGTTCGTCTTCATATTGCTGCTTCTCGTGGGTTTCGCCTACGCCTGGCTGAAGGGGGCGCTGGAATGGGAGGCGTAAACAACGCGATCCGCGACAGCGTGTTGTTCACGACGGCCGACAGCGTGATCAGCTGGAGCCGAAGGTCGGCGTTGTGGCCCGAGACCTTCGGAATCGCCTGCTGCGCCATCGAGATGATTGCGGCTGGTTGTGCGCGATACGATCTCGACCGGTTCGGCGTGGTGTTCCGGCCGTCGCCCCGCCAATCCGACGTGATGATCATCGCCGGCACCATCACGCGGAAGTTCGCGCCGGTGGTGCGCCGGCTCTATGACCAGATGCCGGAGCCCCGCTGGGTCATCGCCATGGGTACCTGCGCCATCTCGGGCGGGGTCTACAACACCTATGCCGTGGTGCAGGGCGCTGAAACCTTCGTGCCGGTGGACGTGCATGTACCCGGCTGCCCGCCGCGGCCCGAGGCGCTGATGCACGGCTTCCTTCTGCTTCAGGAGAAGATAAAAAACTCCCGGGCGCTGGCCGGGACTCCTCTCGACCGGATCGCGTTGCCATGAGCGCTGAGACGCCCCTCAACCGTGCTCCGATCATGGAGCGTTTCGGCGAGGCAATCGAGGATCTTGGCTTCATGCATGGGGTTCATGCCTTTGTCGCTCCGCCGGACATCATCGTCGAGCTTTGCCGGTTCCTGAAGGAGCACCCGGCGCTGCAATTCAATTTCCTGTCCGACATTTGCGGGGTCGATCATTACCCTGAGGCATCGCGCTACGAGGTCGTCTACCACCTCTATTCGCTGCCGAACAAATGGCGCATTCGGATCAAGTGCCGCCTCGGCGATCCGCCGCGGGTCCCCTCGGTGACGGGCGTCTGGCGCACCGCCAACTGGCATGAGCGCGAGGCCTGGGACATGTACGGGATCAGGTTCGAGGGCCACCCGGACCTGCGCCGAATCTACATGTGGGAAGGGTTCGAGGGGTTCCCGCAGCGCAAGGACTTTCCGCTTCGGGGCTACAAGGACGAGTTGAACCCGTTTGGTGCGGAAGGGCCTCGGCCGACGCAGCCGGACCTTGCCACCAGGGACATTCCAACGGGAGGCCGTGCCACGCCGGAGACTTGAGATGACCGAAGTCACGGAACTGAGCAGGCCGGAAGGCGAAGCACCCGACACCAAGGAGGTGCTTCTCAACCTCGGCCCACAGCATCCCAGCACACATGGGGTGTTGCGGCTCGTCCTCGAGTTGGACGGCGAATATGTCGCGCGCGTCGACCCGCATATCGGCTATCTCCACCGCGGCACGGAAAAACTGGCCGAGAGCTTCACCTATACCCAGATATTCCCGCTGACCGACCGGCTCGACTATGTCTGTCCGCCGTCGAACAACCTGGCCTTCGCGCTGGCGGTGGAGAAGCTTCTCGGCATCGAGGCGCCGATCCGCGCGCAATATATCCGCGTGCTGATGGCCGAACTGGCGCGGATCTCCGGCCATCTCCTGATCACCGGCGCGCTGCCGATGGACCTGGGCGCCATGACCGCGTTGCTCTACGCCATGCGCGAGCGCGAAATGATCATGGACCTGTTGGAGATGGTCACCGGCGCGCGGATGCATACGTCCTTCTGCCGGGTCGGCGGTGTGCGCGAGGACCTGCCCGACGGTTTCCTACCCAAGATCCGGGAGTTCTGCGACATCTTCCCGAACCGGATCCGCGACTATGAGCGGCTGCTCGAGGACAACCGGGTGTTCCTGAAGCGCACGCAGGGGATCGGCGTGATCGCCGCCGAGGACGCCATCGATCTGGGCTTAAGCGGCCCGAACCTGCGGGCCTCGGGCGTCGATTGGGACATCCGCCGCGACGAGCCCTACGAGATCTACGACCGGCTCGACTTCAACGTCATCACCCGCAAGGAGGGCGACTGCTACGCGCGCTGGCAGTGCCGGGTCGAGGAAATGCGCGAGAGCCTCCGGATCATCGAGCAATGTCTCGACCAGATGCCCGAGGGGGCGTTCCAGATCGACATGCCGACGATCGCCTTCCCGGTGGACAAGGACCGGGTGCACTGCTCGATGGAGGCGCTGATCCAGCATTTCGACCTGTCGGCCTATGGCTTCAAGGTACCGAAGGGCGAGGTCTATTCGGCGATCGAGGCGCCAAAGGGCGAGCTCGGCTTCTACATCATCAGCGACGGGTCGCCAAAACCGTTCCGCATGAAGGTGCGGGCACCCTCGTTCGTCAACCTTCAGGGACTCTTCGGGGTCACCAACGCCCGCTATCTGGCGGACATGATCGCCGTGCTCGGCAGTCTCGATCCGGTGATGGCGGAGGTGGACAAGTAGCAGGGGATTTGGACGCAATGACCATGCGCGAAAAGATCGAAGAGGCAGCGGCGCGGTATCCCGACCAGCGCTCGGCGATCATGCCGGCGCTGCTGATCGCGCAGAGGCAACATGGCCATCTGCCCGGCCCCGTGTTGGAAGAGGTTGCCGACATCCTCGGCGTCGAGCGGATCTGGGTCTATGAACTGGCGACCTTCTACACCCTCTTCCATACCGAGCCGGTGGGGATGTTCCACCTGCAGCTTTGCGACAACGTCTCCTGCATGCTGCGCCGATCGGAAGACCTGCTGAGGCATCTGGAGCACGTCCTCGGGATCAGGAAGGGCGAAACCACCCCCGACCGGCTGTTCACGCTTTCGACCGTCGAATGCCTCGGCGCCTGCGAGATGGCCCCGGTGATGCAGGTCGGCGACGACTATCACGGCGATCTCGACATCGCGCGGATCGACGCGCTTCTGGACAGGTTGCGGACGGAGGCGGGGCGCCCGACGGGTGCCGATCACGCCGCCGCGGCATCGCCGGGAGAATAGCGTCATGTTCGAACCGATCCTCCTCAAGAATGTCGATGTTCAAGATGGCCATCTGCTCTCCACCTACGAGGCCGGCGGAGGCTACCAGGCTCTCGCCAAAGTGCTGCGCGGGTACACACCTGATGAGGTCATTGACCTCGTCAAACAATCGAACCTGCGCGGTCGCGGCGGTGCCGGATTCCCGACGGGCATGAAATGGAGTTTCGTGCCGAAGCGGGTCGACAAGCCGAAATATCTTTGCTGCAACGCCGACGAGGGCGAGCCGGGCACCTTCAAGGACCGGATCATCATGGAGCGCGACCCGCATCAGCTGATCGAGGGACTGGCGGTAAGCGCCTACGCGATCGGAGCCGAAATCGCCTATGTCTATATCCGCGGAGAATATGTGACGGCCATTCGCCGCCTGGAGCAGGCGATCGCCGAGGCCAGCGCCAAAGGCTATCTGGGAGCGCGGATCCTGGGCTCGGATTTCAATTTTGCCGTCCACATCCACTGCGGTGCCGGCGCCTATATCTGCGGCGAGGAAACCGCAATGCTCGAATCTCTTGAGGGCAAGCGGGCGCAGCCGCGATTGAAACCGCCGTTTCCAGCCGTGGCCGGACTCTACGCCAGCCCGACCGTGATCAACAACGTCGAGACGCTGGTCTGCGTGCCGCATATCGTGGTGCGGGGGGCGGACTGGTTCCGCGGCATCGGCCCGGACAGGAGCCCCGGTCCAAAGCTCTACTGCCTCAGTGGGCAGGTGCGCAAACCCGGCCTCTACGAGCTGCCAATGGGCATACCGTTGCGCGAACTGGTCGAGGAGCATGCCGGCGGGCCGCCACCGGGGCGCAAGATCAAGGCCGTGATCCCCGGCGGCGTCTCGGCGCCGGTCATTCCGGAGCGCGGCCTGGATGTGGGGATGGACTTCGATTCGCTGGCGGCCGCCGGCTCGATGCTCGGCTCGGCCGGGGTGATCGTGATCGACGACGCGACCTGCATGGTCAAGGTGGCCACCCGGATCATCGAGTTTTTCCACCATGAGTCCTGCGGCAAGTGCACGCCATGCCGGGAAGGATTGAACTGGGTCGTGAAGGTCCTGCGCCGGATTGAGGCCGGGGAGGGCGCGCCCGGCGACCTGGAGCAGCTGGAGAAGCTTTGCAAGGGCATCTTCGGCAACACGTTTTGTGCCTTGGGTGACGGGGCGGCGATGGGGTTGCGGGCGGCACTCGCGCATTTCCGCGACGAGTTCGTTGCCCATATCGAGGAGCGGAGATGCCCGTTTCACTGAGGCAGCGTGCTGGATCAGGGCAGTGAGGAAACCATGCTTAAAGTCACGATCGACGAACAAACGCTGGAAGTTGAGGCTGGCTCGACAGTGCTGCAGGCCGCCCGGCGTTTGGGCATCGACATCCCGACCTTCTGCTATCTGAAGCGGCTGCCGCCGCTGGCTTCGTGCCGCATGTGCCTGGTGGAGATCGAAGGCTTGCGGCGGCTGCAGCCGTCGTGCGCCACCGCGGTCACCGATGGCATGGTCGTGCGCACGAACACGACCCTGATCGACGAAACGCGTTCTTCCATGCTCGACATGCTGCTCGCCAATCATCCCCTCGACTGTCCGATCTGTGACAAGGGCGGCGAGTGCGAGCTTCAGGACATGGTCATGGCCTACGGGCCGCGCCGAAGCGAATTCCGCGATCCCAAACGCGTGTTCCATTCCCGCGACATTCGCCTCAGCCCGGTCATCATCATGAACGTCAACCGCTGCATCCAGTGCCAGCGCTGCGTGCGGATGTGCGAGGAGGTGGTTGGAGCCGTCGCCCTGGGCACCGTCGAAAAAGGCATGGATACGGCCGTCACCGGCTTCGAGGGCAGCCTCGCAAGCTGCGACCAGTGCGGCAACTGCGTCGAAGTCTGCCCGGTTGGGGCGCTGATGAGCTTTCCCTATCGCTACAAGGCGCGGCCCTGGGATCTGGCTGAGACTGATACGGTATGCCCGCATTGCGGCACCGGCTGCCAGCTCACGGTTGGGGCGCGCAAGGGTGAGTTCATGCGGGTCCGCTCCAAGCAGGAACACGGGGTCAACCGCGAAACGCTCTGCGTGCGCGGACGCTTCGGCCTTGATTTTATCGAGAGCCGGGACCGGATCAAACGGCCGATGATCCGTCGCGACGGTGCCCTGGTTCCGGTTTCCTGGGATGAAGCGGGGGACTACTTGCGCCGGCGCCTGTCGGCCGTCGAGAACAAGGCAGCTGGCGGGCTTGCCTCTGCGCGGTTGCCCAACGAGGTGCTCTATCAGTTCCAGAAGCTGATGCGGACGGTATTCCGCACCAGCAACATTGATTGCTCGTCGCGCTGGTCCGCGCCCTTCGATACGCTCGGCCCGCTCATGGCAGCCTTCCATAGCCGCGCACCGCTGGACGACGTGATCGGCAACGACTGTGTGCTCGTCGTCGGCGGCAACGTGACCGAGGAGAACCCGGTCACCGAATACCTGCTGCGAGACGCCGCGCGGCGGCGGCAGGCCGGATTGCTGATGCTTTCGGCGCGGCCATCCCGCCTGGACGCCGATGCCCGGGTGGTGGTTCGCGTGCCGCCGGGCGGAGAAGCGGCGAGTATTGCTTCGGTGGTCGCCGGGCTTGTGGCGGCGGCTGGCCAGGCTTTGCCGGGCGATGCTCTTGCGACCATCGCATCGACAATCGGCAGGCCGACGGCGGAAACCGGCGGTGAAGGGCCGGGTCGTCTGGCCACCGCGCTCAAGGAAGGCCGAAGCGCCACCGTGCTTGTCAGCGTCGACCTCCTGAGATCGCCCGAAGCGCGTGCTACGCTGCAGCAGCTCAATAACCTGCTGCAGATTCTCCGCCTGCTCGGCAAGGGCACAGCGATGCAGTTCCTCTTTGACCGTGCCAACCAGATGGGTGCCTGGGACATGGGGGTACTGCCGGCGGCTCTGCCGGGACTGCAGGCGGTCACCGATGATGCGGCGCGCGCAACTCTTGCACGGAACTGGGGCGCCGAAATTCCGTCTGAACCCGGTGCGGATCTCGACGCCATGCTGGAACTCTGCATCGACGGGCGGATGGGCGCGCTCTACATCGCCGGAACCGACCCCCTGATCGCCTATCCCGACCGGGATTTCGTGACGCGGGCGCTTGGTGCGACCGATCTCCTGATCGTACAGGACACCTTCCTTACGGATACGGCGGGCCTGGCCGATGTCGTCCTGCCCGCGGCGGGTTATGGCGAAGAATCCGGGACGGTCACCAACAATGAGGGCCGGACCCAGAAGGTCCGCAAATTCCGCGAACCGGCCTTCGAGGCGCGCGGCAACCTGGCGATCTTCGATTTCGTTGCAGCGCTCCGTAACCGGGCGCTGCAGCCATCGACGCAAGATGAAATTTTCGACGAGATTGCCCGGCTGGTGCCGGCCTATCGAGGGTTGACGCAGGACGGGCTTGGTGCCCACGGCACATTCACCACGGCGGTGCCGACGCCACCGACCGGAGAGTTCTTCGCGCTACCGCCTGCCCCGACAGCAACAGATGCGCTCATGCTGATCACCGGCAACGGCCTGTTCCACAACGGCTATCTTTCCGAACGCTCGGACATCCTGAATACGGTCGCCAACGACCCCTATGTCGCGATGAGCGCGCCGGATGCCGCACGGCTTTGCCTTTCGGACGGCGATCAGGTGGTCGTGCGTTCGGCGGGGGGAAAACTGACGGCGCAGCTCAAGATCGACAGGCAGTTTCCCAAGGGCCTCGTCTTCGTGCCGGAAAACTACAGAGCCTTGCGTCTCAACAGCCTGATGCGACGGGGCGAATACCCGTGCCCGGTCGAGGTCCAGGGGGTGCATCGCACTCTTGAGGTCGACCGCACGAGCCGGATCTGGCGTGGGGTCTGAAGATTTTTTGGGGGCGAGGCACTGCAAGCCTCACGGCAAGCTGCCCCGACCCAGCGTCTGCACCACGATCCGCCGACGTCAGTGATACCTGGTCCCGCAGATGTAATCCTGCAGATCCTGCTCCGTGCGCTGCGCTTCGTCGAGCCTGTGTTTGACCACATCGCCGATGCTGACCACGCCGACAATGTCGTCGCCGTCCCTGACCAGCACATGACGCGTCCGCCGCTGGGTCATGATCCCCATCGCGACGGGCAGCACATCCCGTGTCGAACAGGTCGCCACATTGCGGTTCATGATGTCCACAACCCGCATCATCGCCGCCTTGGCCCCGTATTCCGCCACCGCATTGCAGCAATCCCGCTCCGACAGCGTACCCAGGTATTCGCTGTTCGACTGGCTGACGACGACGAAGCCGATATTGTTGTCGCGAAACAACCTGAGGACTTCCACCATCGTCTGATCGGGCGCGACTGCGACGACACCGACACCCTTGTTTTTCATGATTTCGCCGACAAACATCTGAGCCTCCTTCCAAGCGCTTCGGCTTGACAGCTGGCGCGGGTTCACGTTCTGCGGATATTCCGCCACCAGTCGTAGCCTTGCGTCTCCTCCGTCTCGACGAGTACGTCCTTCTTCGTATTCAGGCGTGCGGCAACCACGCCGCCGCCGGTTGCCGCCTTGCCAGGCTTGGCGAGCAGATCGTCGCGCCCGATCACCAGGTCACGCGAGGAAAAACTCGAGAATTCATATTGTTGGCCAAGCGCGATCGCGTCCGCCGGGCAGGCGTCCTCGCACAGCCCGCAGAACAGGCAGCGGGCCGTGTCGATCTCGAATTTTGCCGGGTGACGTTTGCCGTTCTCGTCCTCGTAGGGGACAACTTCGATGCAGTCGCAGGGACAGATCTGCGCGCAAAGCTCGCAGGCCACACATTTGATCTCGCCCTCTTCGTCGCGCTTCAGGAAGTGATGCCCGCGGTAGCGCGGGTAGGGCAGCCATTTTTCCTGGTCCGGATACTGCATGGTGACGGGCCTGGAGAACATGTAGCCGAAGGTCAAAGCCAAGCCGTTCGCCAGATCGGCGAAGAACCCCCAGCCGATCCATGTTCCAACTCTGTATTGTGCGCGCGACATCGCCGCCTCGCTACGGAGCCGCTACGGCCCCTAAAAGTACACCAGTTATAATTATGTTCGCCATTGAAAGAGGAAGCAAGACTTTCCATCCGATCGCCATCAACTGGTCGTAACGGTAGCGCGGGAAAGTGAAGCGGAACCAGATAAACAGATAGACGAAGAATGCGACCTTGAGCACAAACCAGAGGAGCGGCGGCAACGGGACCAATACACCGTTCCAGCCGCCGAAGAACAGGATCACCACCAGGACCGACACCAGCAATACGATGGCGTATTCGCTGACCATGAAGAACGCGAAGCGGATGCCGCTGTATTCGGTATGGAACCCGGCCCCCAGATCGCCTTCCGCTTCCGCCAGATCGAAGGGAATGCGCTGCGCCTCGGCCAGCCCCGCAACGAAGAACACGAAGAAGCCGACCGGTTGGTAGACGACGTTCCAGACATCGGCTTGCGCCCGCACGATATCGAGCAGGCTCATGGACTGCGCCAGCATGACCACGCCGATGACCGCGAACCCCATCGGGATTTCGTAGCTGATCATCTGCGCGCAGGTCCTCAGGCTGCCCAGCACGGCGTATTTGCTGTTGGCGGCCCAGCCGCCGAAAATGACGCCGTAGACCTCGATCCCGATCACCGCGAAGACGAAAAGGAGCGCCACATTCATGTTGGAAACGTAGAGCGTGATCTCGGTGCCGAGGACCGAGACGCTTTCGCCGAAGGGAACGGCGACGAACACCACGAAGGGCGGGGCGAGCGCCAGGATTGGCGCCAGCTTGAACAGGAAGCGGTCGGCTTCGGCCGGGATGTGGTCTTCTTTGGTTAGGAGCTTGATCCCATCCGCCACCGGTTGCAGCAGCCCGTGCCAGCCGACGCGCATCGGCCCCATCCGCTGCTGCATGTGTCCGGCGACCTTGCGCTCCAGCCAGGTTAGCGGCAAGGGCAGCAGCAGCAGGATCGCAATCAGAAACGCGACCTTGAAGACGATCAGGCCAAGGGCGACGACAAGTTCCATGATCCGCGGCTACTTATTCAACGGGTTGAAATGCGCGACCGGACGTTGGCTCCGGGCTATACAGTACAACACTTTGCGCAGCTCTCAAAGCGGCAGTAAAACAGCCAGATCTTGCCAACAAAACTAACCTGTGGGCCAACATCCCGGCCCTCCCGGTGCAGCCTGCTCGCCTGGCGCTTCACAGATAGCGGCGAAAGAAATCAAGCACCGCGCGACGCATGGTTTCCGTTTCACGATGCCCGACACCCTCTTCTTCCAGCAGGGCGAGCATCGGCCGTTTGCCTGCAGCGTCGTAAGCGGCGGCGGTTGCGGTGAAGGCGCGGCGAATGGCTGCCGGCGGCGTCAGCGGATCATCGAGGCCGACGCAGATGAGCTGGGGACGCGGCGCGATGAGACCGGCGATCTCGCCGTTCGCGGTTTCCGACAGCAAGCCGGGGATCGTCAGATAATGGCCGTGCAGGTCGTGAGCGCCGGCCTCGATGAGAGCGGTGAAATCGGCGTAGCTGCACAGATGTGCGACGGCGGCGATGCGGGGATCGATGGCGGTGAGGAAATAGGAAAGGGTGGCGCCCATCGAGATGCCGGTCACGCCGATGCGGCCGGTATCGACATCGCCGCGTGACGCAAGCCAGGTCAATGCGGCGGCCTGCTCGCCGAGCATCTGGCCAAACAGCGTTCGCCCATGCCAAAGGGCAGCCTTTGCCGCCGCACTCTCGGTCACGCCGGCGCGCTCGCCGAACGTCGGCATCTCGATGCAAAGGGTGACATAACCTTCCCGGGCCAAGACGGGTCCGGGGGCATTCAGAAGTGCGGGCCGTCCTTCCAGCAGTTCGCCGGCGCCGATATCATATTGGCGTCCATGGGCATGAGCGTAGAGAAGTGCCGGTCCTCGCCCGTGGCTTGCGATCGGCCGCGTCAGGAAACCGCGGATTTCCGGCCCATCGGACAGGCGGAAGCGGAGGCGTTCGACGACATGGTTGCCACGGTCCTCGGCAACGGACGCGACCAGATCCAGCGACGCATCCGTCACGTGGAGAAGGTCTCTCAGCCGTTCGGCGGAAATGGTCATTGGTGCTCCCGTGTAGCCGGGGCCGCTTTATTGGGCGCCGCCGGAGAAGGCCATGCGCGTGAAAATCGTGTAGTTGGATTCCGACACCATCATGGCGACGAAGACGAGGACCAAGAGCGGCGGCAGCAGGATGGCATAGACGAGCGCCAGCCGCTCCCAGGCCATATGCATGAACACAGCGACGATCAGCCCCGCCTTCAGGATCATGAAAAGCAGAATCAGGAACCACCGCAGGTACCCCTGCAGGCCGACATAGTCGACGAGATAGGAGCAGGCGCTGAGGACGAACAGAAATCCCCAGACGACGAGATAGAGCCGGATCGGATGCTGCTGATGCTGCTCCTTCACCTGCACTTGGGCATGCGCTGCAACTTGTTCCATCAGATCACCTCACCACAGATAGAAGAAAGCGAAGATGAAGACCCAGACCAGATCGACGAAGTGCCAGTAGAGGCCCATGATCTCGACGATCTCGTAATTGCCCCTGCGGCTGGTGAAAAAGCCGCGCCTTTCCGTGTCGAAATCACCGCGCCAGACCTTGCGCGCGACAATGAGCAGAAACAGCACGCCGATCGAGACATGGGTGCCGTGAAATCCCGTGATCATGAAGAAGGACGAGCCGAATTGGGCAGCACCCCAGGGATTTTCCCACGGGCGAACGCCTTCTGAAATCAGCTTCGACCATTCGAAGGCCTGCATGCCGACGAAGGATGCGCCGAGAACAGCGGTCAGCAACATCAGGGCCGCCGTCGTGCGCCGATCCCGGCGGTAGCCGAAATTGACGGCCATCGCCATCGTGCCGCTGCTCGAGATCAGGATGAAGGTCATGATGGCAATCAGGATCAGCGGAATTTCCTGGCCGCCGATCGTCAGCGCGAAGACCTCGCTGGGGTTCGGCCAGGGGACGGGTGTCGACATGCGGGCGGTCATGTAGGCGAGCAGGAAGCAGCCGAAGATGAAGGTGTCGCTGAGCAGGAAGATCCACATCATCGCCTTACCCCAGGACACGTTCTTGAACGCGCGCTGGTCGGAGGAAATGTCGGCCACGACACCGCGCAGGCCCAGCGGGTGCTCGAGCGTTTCGCCGGTATGCGTTTGTACGGACTGCGCCATCGTCACCACTCCCTATGTGAGCAATTGCCGGCAAAGATCGGCGAAATCATTTGCCCAGCCAGCGAAGAGTGCAAACAGGATCAGCCAGACGGCGAGCATGAAGTGCCAGTAGACGGCACAGAGATCGACGCTCAGGCGCAGGCTGCGTGATGCGGGCGCGCTCCAGGCTTTCACCGTCGTCCGGCCAAGCGCCACGAGGCCGCCGAGAATGTGGAGGCCATGCATTCCGGTGATCACGTAGAAGAAGCTGTTGGCGGGATTGTCGGCGAGCACATAGCCTGCCTCGGTCAGTTCCCGCCAGGCGAAGACTTGCCCGGTCAGAAAGAGGATCGCGGTTGCCAGCGCGGCAAGGAGGGCGGTGCGCATGGTGTCGTCACGGCCGCGCTCTGCTTCCGTTTTCGCCCATTGCATCGCCGCACTGCTGACGATCAGCATGGCGGTGTTGAGCCAGAGCAGGCGGGGAATGGGCGTCGACCACCAGTCGGGCGTTCCGACCCGCATCAGATAGGCGCTGATGAAGAGGCTGAAGAGTGCGCCGACGACACCGAGAAACACGTAGAGGCCGATTTTTGCCGGCGGGATCTGTGACCGTTCACCGCCTCCGGGCTGTCCAAGACGCCCCACTTCCAGCCATGGCCTGGAGGTCAGCCGCTGCTGCGCCATCCACCAGATGATGATGGCGGCGATGGCGGCGAGGAAGAGCAGCATGACGCTCATGATGCGGCCTCACGCGTCGGCCCGCCGAGCCCCGGCTGGTTCTGCGGAATGAAGTCTTCGGCGGCGCCCGGCACGCTGTAGTCATAGGCCCAGCGGTAGACGACCGGGAGTTCCTTGCCCCAGTTGCCATGGGCGGGCGGGGTCTGCGGCGTCTGCCATTCGAGCGTCGTCGCCCGCCAGGGGTTGCCGCCGGCCTCTCTACCCTTCTTCAGGCTCCAGACGAGGTTGAACAGGAACAGGATCTGGGCGGCGCCGACGGTGAGCGCCATGACGGAGATGAACGCATTCAGCGTGTGGGCCGATTCCGGAACGAAGGCCGCTTCGCCGAGATCATGGTAGCGGCGCGGGATGCCCAAGAGGCCGAGATAGTGCATCGGGAAGAAGATCAGATAGGCGCCGAGGAAGGTGACCCAGAAGTGGATCTGGCCCATCGCCTCGTTGAGCATGCGTCCCGTGACCTTCGGATACCAGTGATAGATCGCTCCGAAAATAACCATGATCGGCGCGACGCCCATCACCATGTGGAAATGCGCGACGACGAACATCGTGTCGGACAGGGGCACGTCGACGACGACATTGCCGAGGAACAGACCGGTCAGCCCGCCATTGACGAAGGTGACGATGAAGGCAAGCGCAAACAGCATCGGCAACGACAGGTGAATGTCGCCGCGCCAGAGCGTGAGCACCCAGTTGTAGACCTTGATCGCGGTCGGAACCGCGATGATCAGCGTCGTGGTGGCGAAGAAGAAGCCGAATTTAGGGTTCATGCCGCTGACATACATGTGATGCGCCCAGACGATGAAGCTCAGCGCGCCGATGATGACGATCGCCCAGACCATCATGCGGTAGCCGAAGATGTTCTTTCTCGCATGGGTGCTGATCAGATCGGACACGATGCCGAAGGCCGGAAGGGCGACGATGTAGACTTCGGGGTGGCCGAAGAACCAGAACAGGTGCTGGAACAGGATCGGGCTGCCGCCGCCCTGTTTCAGTTGCTCGCCCATTTCGACGATGGCCGGCATGAAGAAACTGGTTCCGAGCAGTCTGTCGAACAGCATCATGACGGCGGCGACAAAGAGGGCGGGGAAGGCGAGCAGAGCCATGATCGTTGCCGTGAAGATGCCCCAGATGGTGAGCGGCATGCGCATCAGCGTCATGCCCCGGGCGCGGCCCTGGAGTACGGTAACGACATAGTTCAGACCGCCCATGGTAAAGCCGATGATGAACAGGATGAGAGAAGACAGCATCAGCAGGATGCCCCAATCCTTGCCGCCCGGCGTGCCGGACAGGATGGCCTGCGGCGGATAGAGCGTCCAGCCGGCGCCCGTCGGTCCGCCGGGGGCAAAGAAGCCGGCGGCCAGGACGAGGACGGCGAGCAGATAGAGCCAGTAGCTCAGCATGTTGGCGTAGGGAAACACCATGTCCCGGGCGCCGACCATCAAGGGGATGAGGTAGTTGCCGAAACCGCCGAGAAACAGCGCGGTCAGGAGATAGATCACCATGATCATGCCGTGCATGGTGATGAACTGGTAGTAGTGATCGGCGTCGATGAAATCGAACGTACCGGGAAAGCCGAGTTGCAGGCGCATCAGCCAGGAGAGCACCAGCGCCACCATGCCAATGGCGATCGCGGTCATCGAATACTGGATGGCGATGATCTTGGCATCCTGGCTGAAGACATATTTGGTCCACCAGCTCCTGGGATGATAAAGCTCGACATCCTCCACTTCAGCCGGCGGGATGGCTGCGCTTGCGTCGGACCTGATATCGACCATCATTTCCCTCCCGGTTCGTCTTTTGCGCGCCTTCTACTTCGAGGAGGACGTGCTGGATGCAATCGTCGTCTGTTCCTGTCTTGCTGCGAGAAGCTGGGTGAAGGTCTGCTGCTCCTGCAGCCACGTTTGATAGTCGGCCTCGTTGTCGACCACGACGGTGCCGCGCATTTGCGGGTGTCCGGTGCCGCAGAGTTCGGCACAAAGGACCTCGAACGTCCCGGTTCTGGTCGGCGTGAACCAGAAATAGGTCTCCATGCCCGGTATCATGTCCATCTTCGCCCGGAATTCGGGGACGTAGAAATCATGCAGCACATCGACCGAGCGCAACAGCATCTTGACGGGCTTGCCGACCAGCAGGTGCAATTCGCCGCCCTCGATGATGAGGTCGTCGAGACCGTTCGTATCATTGGGGTTCACGCCGAGCGCGTTGCCGTCGCCGATGGCGCGGGTGTCGGAGGTGCCGAGCTTGCCGTCGGCGCCGGGCAGCCGGAAGCTCCAGAGCCACTGCTGGCCGACAACCTCGACCTCGGTCGTTCCAGGGGGCACGGTGACGAACTGGTGCCAGACGAAAAGCCCCGGCGCCAGCATGGCGGCGACGCCGATGCTTGTCACGGAGGCAAGCCACACTTCCAGTTTCTTGTTTTCCGGTTCATAGGCCGCACGGTTTCCCGGGCGGTGGCGGAAGCGAAGGACGCAATAGGCGACGAACAGCACCACCGCGACGAAAACGAAGCCGGTGATCCAGAACGTGATGATGATGGTGTTGTCGATGTAGTTCCAGTTAGACGCAATTGGCGTCCACCACCATGGGCTGAACAGGTGGAACACTACGGATCCAACTGCCACGATGACGAGAATAAGCACTACAGCCATTTCCTGTCCCCTCCCTGCCTCGGACGGCTGCGGACATGAATGCGTAACCTGTAGAAATATTGCAGAATCAGTATCGCACGAACAACAAATTCAGGCAATTAGCAGCGTGCATAAGCCTAAAGAGTGCGCGCGCATGTTTGTTGTCAGGGGTATTGTTTGAGATAGGCGATCAGGTTGGTGATTTCGTCGTCCTTCTTCACGCCGACGAAGGCCATTTTCGTGCCCTTCACTTTCGCCTTTGGATTGTGCAGGTAGTCGCGCAGCGTTGTCTCGTCCCAGACCAGCCCGCCTTCTCCTGCCTCCTTCATCGCCGACGAGTAGCTGAAATCCGGATGCGTTCCGGCCTTTCTGCCGAACAGTCCCTTCAGCGAAGGGCCGACCTTGTTCTTGTCGCTATCGACGATGTGACAGGTTGCGCATTTCTTGAAAATGGCGGCGCCCGCCTCGGCATCGCCTTCCTGGGCGAGGGCGCCGAGCGGACAGAGTACGACGGCGGATAGTCCGATCATCAGAATTTGGTTTCGCATTGCAATCCTCCTCCAGGTTGCCCGAAACACCGGCCTGCGGATCGCGATGTGCCGCTGTGGCCGGACCGCACCGCTCGTCACCGTTGCCGGCGAAAGGCGGTTGCGATCAGGGAAAGGTATGCCTCAGTCCTGATAAGTCAATTGGTTGGATTGGCCGAAGTTGCTGTGTTCGAAACTACGCGCGAAGGTACACGTGATCAAAGTTTCGGTTGGTCGACCGGTACCAGCAGGCTTTGCGCAATTCGGGCTGCTTCCTCGATATGGGCGCGGCAGGCGGCCGCCGCCGCATCGGGGTCGTTGCGTTCGATGGCGTTGAAAATCTCGCGCATTCGCGCCGGACCCGAGACGGTGCGGTTGGTGGTGGAAAGGGTCATGACCCGCAGGCGGGAAATGCGGCTGTTCAGCCGCTTGACGATGTCCCAGGCGATCTCGTGGCCGCCCGACAGGAAGATCGTCTCGTAGAAATCGGTCGTCGCGGCAAGGATCGTCAAGGCATCGTTCTTGCGCGAATTGCGGTCGAGATCCTGCAGGATCTCCTTCAGCTTTTCCTTCGTCCGCGAATCGGCGTTGCGGGCGCAATCGGCGACCGCCGTCGTTTCGAGAGCGATGCGGACGTCGTAGATCTGCCGCGCCTGGCGCCAATCGATCAGGGCGACGATCGGCCCCTGTTTCGGCGCCGTCTCGACAAGACCTTCCGTTTCGAGATGGCGCAGCACTTCGCGGATGACGGAGCGGGAGACGCCGAGCTGGTCGCAGAGCGTGCGCTCGACGAGTCGCTGTCCGGGGTTGAAAAGGCCGGCAATGATCGCGTCACGCAGCCTGTCGAGCGCCATTTCCCGAAGGGTCACGGGCGGCGTTTCGATCCGGAGCGATTCCAGATTTCGGACGGTTTCGGCGGTCTGGGCGAAAGGCTTCTCGTTCATGGTCCCATTCATAGACGCTGAAATGATTCAGAACAAGGCTTGACACGTGATATTATGGTATACCATCATATGGAATATCGACACATCGAAGGAATACGGCCTTGGCTATCGAAATCCGCAAGACACTTCTTCAGGTGGAAACCACGCTGGTCGAGGGCGGCAAGGCCGCTCAGACGCCGCTGAAGCTTTATGCCGCGATCGCGGTGGTGAAGAATCCGTGGGCCGGACAGGGCTTCGTCGAAGACCTCAAGCCGGAGATCCACGCGGCGGCACCGGTTCTTGGCGAGCTCCTCACCCGCATGATCATCGATGCTGTCGGCTCGGGCGAAAAGGTCGAGGCCTACGGCAAAGCCGCGATCGTCGGGCTCGACGGTGAGATCGAGCATGCCTCCGCGCTGATCCATACGCTGCGTTTCGGCAATCATTATCGTACCGCGGTCGGTGCAAAGTCCTATCTTGCCTTTTGCAACACGCGCGGCCCGGCCAACGCGCCTCTGATGATCCCGCTGATGGACAAGAACGACGAGGGACGCCGCTCGCACTACCTCACCATCCAGACGTCGATTGCCGACGCGCCGGCGGCCAATGAGATCGTTGTCGCGCTTGGCGCGTCGGTTGGCGGCCGTCCGCATCATCGCATCGGCGATCGCTACCAGGACCTCAAGGATCTTGGCAACGACGCGAACAATCCGGCAGCGGTCTGAGGCTGACATGGAAGTGGTCCGGCGGTCACACACCAAGAACGGCACTGCCTATGCGGAGCAGGGCGCCGGCGAACCGCTGGTGCTCGTCCATGGCGTTGGCATGCGGCTGGAGGCCTGGGCACCGCAGATGGTGGCGCTCGGCAAAAATCATCGTGTGATCGCCGTGGACATGCCGGGGCACGGCGAGAGCCGGTCCTTGCCCGATGGGGCAAGTCTCGAGGCCTTCGTTGGGTGGCTCGGCCGTTTTTTCGATGATCTCGATCTCGAGCGCGTCAATGTGGCCGGACACTCCATGGGTGCCCTGATTGCCGGCGGCGCGGCCGCCACGTTCGGTGGGCGAATTGCCCGGGTGGCGCTGCTGAACGGCGTCTATCGCCGCGATGCGGCCGCAAGTGCGGCGGTGATCGACCGGGCGCGGGAAATCCGCGCCGGGCAGATCGATGTCGACGGTCCGCTGTTGCGCTGGTTCGGGACGGACAGTCAGGAAAGCGATGTCTACCGCCTGACCCATCGGTGGCTGTCTTCGGTCGATCGCGGGGGGTATGCTACGGCCTATGCCGCCTTTGCCGCCGGTGACAGCACGTATGCCGATTGCTGGCCGAAAGTCGGATGTCCGGCACTGTTTCTGACCGGAACCGACGATCCCAACTCGACCCCGGCCATGGCGCAGGCCATGGCGGATGCGGCGCCTGCCGGTTACGCCGTGCTGATCGACGGCCACCGGCATATGGTCAACCTGACGGCGCCCGATGAGGTGAACGCGATCCTCTCGGACTGGCTGGCGAAACCGGAGGAAATGAAATGAGCGAAGCGGGTTTCGATGCGCGTGCCCTGCGCGATGCGTTCGGCGCCTTTCCGACCGGCGTGACGGTGGTGACGGCCCATGATGCGTCCGGCCAGCCGATCGGCTTTACCGCCAATTCCTTCACCTCGGTGTCGCTCGATCCGCCACTGCTGTTGATCTGCCTGGCAAAGACTTCCCGAAATTTTGCGGCCATGACCGGGTCTGGCGGGTTCGCGGTGAATATCCTGTCGGAGACCCAGAAAGATGTCTCCAACACCTTCGCGCGGCCGGTCGAGGACCGCTTCGCCGCCGTCGAATGGACGAAAGGACCGGAAGGTTCGCCGATCTTTGCCGATGTCGCGGCCTGGTTCGACTGCGCCACCGAACAGGTGCTGGATGCGGGCGACCATGTCATCATGACCGGCCGGGTGAAGGCGTTCGCCAATAGTGGTCTGAATGGTTTGGGCTATGCCAAGGGCAGCTATTTCACGCCTGCACTGGCGGGCAAGGCGGTGTCGGCGGCGGCCGAAGGCGAGGCCCAGTTGAGCGCCGTGATTGAGCGCGACGGCTCCGTCCTTCTGCTTGGAGACGATGTCCTCAGCCTTCCGACCTGCGCCATGGAAGGCGGCGAGCCGACGCAGATGCTGCGGGATTACCTGGAGACGCTGACCGGACTGACAGTGTCGGTCGGCTTCCTCTATTCCGTCTATGAAAGCCGCGCCCACAACCGGCAACATATCGTCTACCGCGCCACCGCGGCCGCCGGGGAACCGGCCACCGGACGGTTCCTGCCGCCTGCCGAGGCCCTCAAGCAAACATTCGATGCCGCCGCGACTGCCGACATTGTCCGGCGTTTCGATCTGGAAAACTCCATCGGCAATTTCGGCGTTTATTTCGGCAATGAGACGGCCGGCAAAGTTCACCCGGTTTCAAGGAAGGCCTGATCGCGATGAAATTTTCCCTCTTCGTCCACATGGAGCGGCTCGATGCCGATCAGGATCACAAGAGCCTGTACGAGGAATTCGTGGCGCTCTGCGAAATTGCCGACAAGGGCGGCATGCACGCCATCTGGACCGGCGAACATCACGGCATGGACTTTACCATCGCCCCCAATCCGTTCGTGACCATCGCCGATCTGGCGCGCCGCACCACCAAGGTCCGGCTCGGCACCGGCACGGTGATCGCGCCGTTCTGGCATCCGATCAAGCTTGCCGGCGAAGCCGCGATGACGGATCTCATCTGTGACGGCCGGCTGGATATCGGCGTCGCGCGCGGCGCCTATTCCTTCGAATATGAACGCCTGCTGCCTGGGCTCGATGCCTGGGGCGCCGGCCAGCGCATGCGCGAACTCATTCCCGCGGTGAAGAAATTGTGGGAAGGCGACTACGCCCATGACGGCGAGTTCTACAAATTCCCGTCGACCACCTCCGCACCGAAGCCGATCCAGCAGCACCCGCCGATCTGGGTGGCGGCGCGCGATCCGAACTCCCATGAATTCGCGGTCGCCAATGGCTGCAATGTCCAGGTGACGCCGCTCTGGCAGGGCGACGACGAAGTCGAGACCCTGATGGGACGCTTCAACGAGGCCTGCGCCAAGAACACCGCCGTCGAGCGACCGAAGATCATGCTGCTGCGCCACACTTATGTGGGCACCGATGAAGCCGACATCGCGCAGGCTGCGGAGGAGATGAGCGTCTACTACAATTACTTCTTTGCCTGGTTCAAGAACGAGAAGCCGATCCATCAGGGCCTGATCGAGCGGATTCCGCCCGAGAGCATTGCCGCCAATGCGATGCTGTCGGCTGACGTCATGCGGGCCAACAACGTGGTCGGCAGTGCCGACGCGGTGATCGGCCGGCTCAAGGCCTATGAAGCCATGGGCTACGACGAATATTCCTTCTGGATCGACACCGGCATGAGCTTCGAGCGCAAGAAGGCCTCGCTCGAACGCTTCATCGCCGAGGTCATGCCGGCATTCGGGGAGTAGGGCGATGCAGCAGTTCCAATGTTACATCGATGGGCGTTTCAGCAATGGCGAGGCGCGCTTTTCAAGCGTTGATCCGGCGACGGGCGCTGCGTGGGCGGAGATGCCCGAAAGCCGCGAGGCAGATGTCGACCGCGCGGTCGAGGCGGCCCACCAGGCGCTGCACGGCGGCGGCCGCTGGGCGCGGATGACGGCAACGCAACGCGGCAAGCTGCTCTACCGGCTCGCCGATCTCATCGCGGCGAGCGTGCCGCGACTGGCCGAGCTCGAGACCCGCGATACCGGCAAGATCATCCGCGAGACCTCCTCGCAGATCGCCTATGTCGCTGACTACTATCGCTATTATGCGGGGCTCGCCGACAAGATCGAAGGCGCCTTCCTGCCGATCGACAAGCCGGACATGGACGTCTGGCTGCGCCGCGAACCCGTGGGCGTCGTCGCAGCGATCGTGCCTTGGAACAGCCAGCTGTTTCTTGCCGCCGTCAAGATCGGCCCGGCGCTTGCGGCCGGCTGCACGATCGTCGTCAAGGCGTCGGAAGACGGCCCGGCGCCGCTGCTCGAATTTGCCCGGCTCGTCGATGAGGCCGGTTTTCCGCCGGGTGTCGTCAATGTCATCACCGGCTTTGGGCCCAATTGCGGTGCTGCGCTCACTGCGCATCCGAAGGTCGCCCATATTGCCTTTACCGGCGGTGCGGAGACCGCCCGTCATATCGTGCGCAGCTCGGCGGAGAACCTCGCCTCGACCTCGCTCGAACTCGGTGGCAAGTCGCCGCTGCTGGTCTTTGCCGATGCCGATCTCGAAAGTGCCGCGAATGCGCAGGTCGCCGGCATTTTTGCGGCCACCGGCCAGAGTTGCGTTGCCGCCTCGCGGCTGATCGTCGAGCGCAGCGTCAAGGACCGCTTCCTCGGGATCCTCTCGGCAAAAGCAGAGGCGATCCGCATCGGCTCGCCGCTCTCCATGGAGACCGAGGTGGGACCGCTGGCAACGGAACGGCAGCGCCGGCATATCGAAACGCTGGTTGCCGCCTCCCTCGACGCGGGAGCCAAGGTCGTCACCGGCGGCTCGGCACCGGCCGGGGAGGGCTATTTCTATCGCCCGACCATCCTCGATTGCGATGGCACCAGCGCGCCGTCGCTCGACAAGGAATTCTTCGGTCCTGTCCTCTCGGTCGTTTCCTTCGAGACGGAGGCCGAAGCGGTCGAGCTTGCTAACAGCACGCCCTACGGCCTCGCCTCAGGCATCTTCACGCAGAACCTGACGCGGGCACACCGGCTGATGAAAGCGATCCGCGCCGGCATCGTCTGGGTCAACACGTACCGCGCAGTGTCGCCGATTGCGCCCTTCGGCGGCTCGGGCCTTTCCGGCGACGGGCGGGAAGGCGGGCTCGCCGCGGCGCTCGGCTATACCCGTACCAAGACCGTATGGCTGCGAACGTCCGACGATCCGATCCCCGATCCCTTCGTGATGCGGTGACGGCGATGTTCTACGAAATCCGCACCTACCGGCTGAAGAACGGTGCCATCCCGGCCTATCTCAAGGTCGTGGAAGAGGAAGGCATCGCGATCCAGAAAAAGCACCTCGGCGAACTGGTCGGTTATTTCTTCTCGGAAATCGGCCCGATCAACGAAATCGTCCACATCTGGGGTTTTCCCAGTCTCGATGATCGCGAGGCGCGCCGCGGCCGCCTGATGGCCGATCCGGATTGGCAGGGTTTCCTGCCGAAGATCCGCGACCTGATCGAGGTCGCCGAAAACAAGATCATGAAACCGGCAGCCTTTTCGCCAACGGGAGGATCGCGACCGGCGTGAGCCGGCAAGAGCCATCGGCTCATCGATACGACATTTCGGGATTTCATCACCTTCCAGGGAAAGCCCGGGACGGACAGCTGAAGGCTGTCGTGAATGCAAGAAAAACAGTCAAAAATCAACGGAGCAAGGGAACATGACAAAGACATTCATCATCGCGGCCATGGCCGCCACACTCGGCCTTTCCACTGCCGCAACCGCTGCCGATCTGGTGTTCACCAGTTGGGGCGGAACCACCCAGGATGCACAGAAGACGGCCTGGGCTGATCCGTTCACGTCGGAAAGCGGCATCAATGTGCTGCAGGACGGACCGACCGACTACGGCAAGCTCAAGGCCATGGTCGAAGCCGGCAGCGTCACCTGGGATGTCGTCGACGTGGAGGGCGACTACGCCGTCCAGGCTGGCAAGGCCGGCCTGCTCGAAAAGCTGGACTTCTCCGTCATCGACAAATCCAAGCTCGATCCGCGCTTCCTGACCGACTACTCCGTCGGCAGCTTCTATTATTCCTTCGTCATCGGCTGCAACAAGGATGCCGTCTCGGCCTGCCCGAAGACCTGGGCGGACCTCTTCGACACCGCGAAGTTCCCCGGAAAGCGGACGTTCTACAAGTGGTCGGCGCCCGGCGTGATCGAAGCTGCCTTGCTGGCGGACGGTGTCGCGCCCGAGAAGCTCTATCCGCTCGATCTCGACCGCGCCTTCAAGAAGCTCGACACCATCAAGGCCGATATCATCTGGTGGACCGGCGGCGCGCAATCGCAGCAGCTTCTCGCTTCCGCCGAAGCGCCTTTTGGTTCGTTCTGGAACGGGCGCCTGACGGCACTTGCCGAAACCGGCGTTACCGTTGAAACGTCATGGGAGCAGAACATCACCGCGGCTGATGCCCTCGTCGTGCCGAAGGGCACGAAGAACAAGGAAGCGGCGATGAAGTTCATTGCGGCTGCGACCAGCGCCGACTCCCAGGCGAACATGGCGATCAACACCGGCTACGCTCCGATCAACCTCGATTCCAGCGCCATCATGGATGAAAAGCTGCGCATGACCCTGCCGGACATGCAGTCGGCGAGCCAGATCAATGCCGACATGGACTACTGGGCTGCAAACCGCGATGCGATCGGCGAACGCTGGTACGCGTGGCAGGCCAAGTAAGGCGTCATCGGCGGGGCGCGACCGGTTCGCGTCCCGCCTTCCGCACGCGACGGAACCGTTCTGATAAAGGGTTTTCGGCATGGCCTTGCTGACCGAGCGAGACAACACAACAGCGATGGGCAAGATCCGCCCCGTCCGGTCGAAGAATTTCGCCCTGACGGTTCCGGCACTGCTGCTTCTCGTGGTGTTCTTCATTCTGCCGGTGCTGTCGCTGCTGCTGCGCAGCGTGATGGAGCCTGAGCCGGGCCTTGGCAACTACCAGGCACTGCTTGGATCGACGACCTACCTCAAGATATTCCTGAACACCTTCAGTGTGTCCGCACTGGTGACGGTGGTGACGCTCGCTATCGGCTTTCCGGTCGCCTGGGCGCTTGCCATCATGCCGTCGCGCTGGGCCTCGATCGTCTTTGCCATTTTGCTTCTGTCGATGTGGACCAATCTTCTGACGCGCACCTACGCCTGGATGGTGCTGTTGCAGCGCACCGGCGTCATCAACAAGACGCTGATGGGGCTCGGCCTGATCAGCGAACCCCTGCCGCTCGTCAACAACCTTGTCGGCGTCACCATCGGCATGACCTATATCATGCTGCCCTTCATCATCCTGCCGCTCTATGGCGTCATCCGTAAGATCGATCCGGCCATCCTGCAGGCCGCGGCACTGTGCGGGGCGACGCGGTGGCAGGCGCTGACGCGCGTCCTCATCCCACTGGCGACACCCGGCATGGTTTCCGGCGCGCTGATGGTCTTCGTCATGTCGCTCGGCTATTTCGTCACGCCGGCGCTGCTTGGCGGCACCGCCAACATGATGCTGGCCGAACTCGTCGCACAGTTCGTCCAGTCGCTCGTCAACTGGGGCATGGGCGGCGCGGCGGCACTCGTGCTGCTCGTCGTGACGCTGACGCTCTACGCCATCCAGCTCAAGCTGTTCGGCACTGCCCGTATGGAGGGACGCTGAGATGCTTTTGAGTTTCGACCGCCTCGGCGGATGGAAATGGATCCTGCTCGGGATCACCGGCCTGACGGCAGCCTTTCTCATTTTGCCGATCGTCTTCATTGCCGCGCTCTCCTTCGGTTCGTCGCAATGGCTGATCTTTCCGCCGCCGGCCTGGACGCTGAAATGGTACGAGGCCTTTTTCGCCGACCCGCGCTGGCTTGAAGCCGCCTGGACGAGCTTTTCGATCGCCGCCATGGTGACTGTCCTGTCGGTGCTGATCGGTCTCGTCGCGTCGTTCGGCTTGGTACGGGGAAGCTTTATTGGCAAAGAAGGCCTGCGGGCGCTGTTCCTGACGCCGATGATCCTGCCGGTGGTGGTGCTTGCCGTCGCGCTCTACGCTTTCTTCCTGCGGATAGGCCTCAACGGGACCGTCACCGGCTTCGTGATCGCCCATCTGGTCGTCGCTTTGCCGTTCTCGATTCTCTCCATCACCAATGCGCTGGAAGGCTTCGACAAGTCGATCGAGGACGCGGCGGTGCTCTGTGGCGCAAGCCCGCTGGAGGCGAAGCTGCGGATTACCCTGCCGTCGATCAGCCATGGGCTGTTTTCGGCAGCCGTCTTCTCGTTCCTGACGTCATGGGACGAGGTCGTGCTGGCGATCTTCATGGCAAGCCCGACGCTGCAGACGCTGCCCGTCAAGATCTGGGCGACGCTGCGGCAGGACCTGACGCCGGTGATCGCCGCCGCTTCCACCCTTCTCATCGTCATTACCATTGCCCTGATGCTTCTGGTCGCGCTGTTGCGCAAAGGACTGAAATCATGACCGCACCCTTCCTGCAAATCCGCAGCTTGAGAAAAGACTACGGCATCGTCACGGCCATCCGGGATGTCAACCTCACGGTTGAGCGCGGCGAGTTCATGACCTTCCTCGGGCCCTCCGGATCGGGCAAGAGCACGACGCTCTACATCCTCGCGGGCTTCGAGAACCCGACCGCGGGCGACATCCTGCTCAATGGCCAGAGCCTGATCGCGACGCCCTCGCACAAGCGCAATATAGGCATGGTGTTCCAGCGCTATACGTTGTTTCCGCATCTATCGGTCGGCGAGAACATCGCGTTTCCGTTGAAGGTCCGGCGTCTTCCCAAGGCCGAAGTCGATGCCAAGGTGGCAAAGATGCTGAAGCTCGTCCGGCTCGAGGGTTTCGAGGACCGCAAGCCGGCGCAGATGTCGGGCGGCCAGCAGCAGCGCGTGGCGCTGGCGCGGGCGCTCGCCTATGATCCGCCGGTGCTTTTGATGGACGAGCCGCTGTCGGCGCTCGACAAGAAGCTGCGGGAGGAAATCCAGCACGAGATCCGCCGTATCCATCAGGAAACCGAGGTGACCATCCTTTATGTGACTCACGACCAGGAGGAGGCGTTGCGGCTGTCGGATCGCATTGCAGTGTTCTCCAAGGGCGTGATCGACCAGATCGGCACCGGGCCGGAGCTTTATGCCAATCCTTCGACCCGCTTTGTCGCGGAGTTCATCGGTGACAGCGATTTCGTCACCTGTCGCGTCCTGTCTGCCCGGGACGGGCGGGCGGAACTCGCGGTGGGCAAGGACATGACGATCAGCGGTGTTCCCATGCATGGCAGTGCTGCGGCCGGCAGCAAGGCCGCCTTGATGCTGCGCCCCGAACGCCTCTCCCTCAAGCGTGGACAGACCGGCGGCAACGGGCTGTCGGCCACCGTCACGGACATCACCTTCCTCGGCAGCAATATCCATGTTGCCGCAAGGGTCCCGTCCGGTGAAGCGCTGTCGGTGCGCTTGCCCTTCGGACACGAGGCAACCGCCGGCCTGGCGCGGGGAGACACGGTATCGCTCGGTTTCGACCCGGCGAGCGCGCACGTCTTCTGCGCGTAAACCGCGCTCTCGCCCGCGGCGGCAATCGCTCGGTCGTTCGTCTCATCGTTCGAACTTGCGCTTGAGCGGCATCCTGCGCGGCGATACGGTCTCGATCGGGACATCGCCAATGTCGCCAATGCGATGGCGGCGGTCGACGGAGTGGCGGCGTGAACGGGC
>UCMT01000056.1 GCA_900473795.1 Hyphomicrobiales bacterium
CGGGGAAACTGCGGGGAGGCGGGCGGTACCTGAGCGTCGAGGCATTGCCATCTTGCTGGTCGCTGGTCATCCTGACTGCTCGTCTTTGACGAGACCGGAGAAAACAAATGCCTGAAACATCTTCCGTGCTGACTGGAAAATGCATGTGCGGTGCCGTGGAATATGCGGTCGACGATGCCTTCGAATATTCGATGAACTGCCATTGTTCCAACTGTCGCCGCACCACGGGATCGGCCTTCAAGCCATTCGCCGGGATCAGGCGGGAGCGGCTGCGGGTCGTCAAGGGCGATGGCGCTGCACTTATCTACGGCAATGGTGACGATGCCCATGACGTGCACTGCAGCACCTGCGGATCGCTCCTCTATTCGGTGGTGCGAGAAGGCGCCTATGTGCATGTCACCATGGGCACGCTGGTGGATGCGCCGACGATCCGCCCGTCGGGGCATATCTTCGTGGGATCGAAGGCGCCCTGGTACGAGATCACCGACGATCTGCCGCAGTATCGGGAGTTTCCGGAGGATTGAGGGCGCTGGCGGCTTGCTCCCACTTCTCCCCAGCGGGGAGAAGTGCCGAGCGCATGCGAGGCGATGAGGGGGTGGTTCGGCAAGTTCAATGCAGGTAGCTTCGCCCCCCTCATCCGGCGCTGCGCGCCACCTTCTCCCCGCTGGGGAGAAGAGGGAGGTTGCCGCTAGAACTCAGGCACGTCGAACACCTCGCCCGCCCTGAGCGCCCGAAAACGCTTCGGCGCAACGCCTTGCTCTCTCAATGCCTTTTCCAGCGCCGCCACCGGCGCCTCGATCCCCTCATTCGTCAGCTGGATCGTCGCGAAATGGTGGCCGGCGACATAGGCCGCGTGGCAGAGCCGCATGCCCTTGACCGCTTCTGCAGGGTTCTGGTGCTGCGCCTTCATGAACCAGCGCGGCTCATAGGCTCCGATCGGCAGGTTAGCGAGGCGGAAGGGGCCGTGTTTCTTGTAGGCTGTGCGGTAGTTGATGCCGCCGTGAAAGCCGGTGTCGCCGATACGGTAGATTTTTCCGACTGGCGTCGAGATGACAAAGGCGGCCCAGAGCGCCATGCGGCGGTCGCGGGTGCCGCGCGCCGACCAGTGGTGGCAGGGTTCGCAGTCGATGGTGACGCCGTCCCGGAGGGAGAGCCGGTCGCCCCAGTCGACGGCGGAAATCTTCGCCGCGGGAATGGCGCGGCGGATGATCGTGTCGTTGCCGAGCGGCGTGACGATATGCGGTCCGTGCTTTGCGTGCAGCCGCTTCAGCGTTGCAAGGTTGAGATGGTCGTAGTGATTGTGGGTGACGAGCACGATGTCGATCGGCGGCAGGTCGTCGAAGCGGATGCCGGGCTCGACGACGCGCTTCGGGCCGGCAAAGGAAAACGGGCTGACGCGCGGCGACCAGACGGGATCGGTGAGGATATTGAGGCCGACGACCTGGATCAGCAGCGAGGCATGGCCGACCATGGTGATACGCAGATCGTCGCCATCGACGCGGTCGTCGGGCTTTGCCGGCGGGAAGGGACTTGGGGCCTGTTTCGGCCAGGACGTCCTGCCGCCGCCGAACTGCCAGCGCAGCAGGTGGCGAAACCCGAGCGGCGCCTCGCCTTCGGGGTTGAAGAAGAATGTGCCGTCGAAATGATCGGATATGGGGCCGGTATAATAGGGGTTGCCAACCATCGTTCCCTTTGCCGCAACCCGCCCCAGAAACGTGGAGGTCGCCCCGATACCGGTCCACTTGAAGAATTTGCGGCGGTTCATAATCGCCTTGTATGAACTGCAATCGACAACCGCAACAGCCCGCCAAAGCCTTTTATCTCTGACCGCTCCACTTGACTTCATAAGCTTCAAAATCGACAAAAGCACATTAAAATTGCTTCATTTTACCGGTCCCAACACATCATGCTGCAGAAATTTGTCTATGATCAAATTGCCCGTATCACTTTGAACGGCATGACACCCGCAGCCTTTTGCATCGTCGTCGTCTGCCAGATCCTGATGGTCGTCCTGTATCTGAGGGGGTCCGTCGCCGCACCGGTTCTGGCGGTCGGCAGCGCGATCGGCTTCAGCTATTGGGGTTGGACCCAGACGGATTACGTCGGCTCGCTCACGCCTGGCAAGAGCAGATTCACGCCGCGCGATCGGGCGCAGCTTTACATATCCAGCGTCGTGTTTGGCCTGCCTCTTCTCTGGATAGCCCTGCCGCGCAGTTTCGCCCTGTTGGAAGAACTCGATTTTGGCTGGGAATGGAGTTTCAATCTGGCCGCCCTGATCGCGATCGGCGTGTTGTGCGTCGGAAGCTTTCTCAAGCACGTTCGCATATGACCGACGAAGCGTTGCTTAATCGAGCAAAGCCTTGACTTTCCCGCCGCTTTCGTGTTTACCGCCCGCAATCTGCGACAAGAACTAAGACTTGTAGCCACCGACCGGGACCCGTCAAAGGTATAAAGAGATCCCGGAGGTCAACACCCGATAGCGCGTTGCGCCCTCGGGTGCTTTTTGGCTTTGCGTCTTGTTTTCGTCAAGGAAAAGCACAACGTTTCGGGCATCCGCGCCTGTCCCTTTCGAGGCAAAGCCGAGAAAGAAAGGCATATGCGCAAAACCAAAAGTCCGAAACGACAAGGATGAAGCGATGTTTGAAAGTCTCCAGGACCGCCTTGGATCCATTCTGAATGGATTGACCGGCCGTGGCGCGCTGTCGGAAGCCGATGTGTCGGCGGCCCTGCGCGAGGTCCGCCGTGCGCTCCTGGAAGCCGACGTCGCGCTCGAGGTCGTGCGGTCCTTTACCGACAAGGTGCGGGAAAAGGCCGTCGGCGCGGAAATCCTGAAGTCGATCAAGCCCGGCCAGATGGTCGTCAAGATCGTCCATGACGAACTCATCAGCATGCTGGGTTCGGAAGGCGTGCCGATCGATCTCAACGCGCCGGCGCCGGTCGTCATCATGATGGTCGGTCTGCAGGGCTCGGGCAAGACGACGACGACGGGCAAGATCGCCCTCCGCATGACGACGCGGGACAAGAAGAAGGTCCTGATGGCGTCGCTCGACACGCGCCGTCCGGCTGCGCAGGAACAGTTGCGCCAGCTCGGCGCCCAGACCGGCGTCGATACGCTGCCGATCATTGCCGGCCAGTCGCCGACCGATATCGCCGCGCGCGCCGTGCAGGCCGCCAAGCTCGGCGGCCATGACATCGTCATCCTCGATACCGCCGGCCGCACCCATATCGACGAGCCGCTGATGATCGAGATGGCCGAGATCAAGCGCCGCTCGAACCCGCATGAAATCCTGCTCGTTGCGGATGCGCTGACCGGTCAGGACGCCGTCAACCTCGCCCGCAATTTCGACGAGCGCGTCGGCATCACCGGCCTCGTGCTGACCCGCATGGACGGCGACGGCCGTGGCGGTGCGGCCCTTTCGATGCGTGCTGTCACCGGCAAGCCGATCAAGCTGATCGGCGTCGGCGAAAAGATGTCGGAGCTGGAAGAGTTCCATCCGCGTCGCGTCGCCGACCGCATCCTCGGCATGGGCGACATCGTCTCGCTGGTCGAGAAGGCCGCTGAAAACATCGATGCCGAGAAGGCGGCGGCGATGGCCGCCAAGATGAAGTCGGGCAAGTTCGACCTCAACGACCTCGCCGACCAGCTCAGGCAGATGCAGAAGATGGGCGGCATGGGCGGCATCATGGGGCTGATGCCCGGCATGTCCGGCATGAAGGACAAGATGGCCGCCGCCGGTCTCGACGACAGGATGTTCGGCCGCCAGCTCGCCATCATTTCCTCGATGACCAAGGCCGAGCGTGCCAATCCGGATATCCTCAAGCATTCGCGCAAGAAGCGCATCGCCAGCGGCTCCGGTACGGATGCCAGCGAAATCAACAAGCTTTTGAAAATGCACCGCCAGATGGCCGACATGATGAAAATGATGGGCGGCAAGAAGGGCGGCGGCATGATGAAGCAGATGATGGGCGGCCTTGCCGGCAAGATGGGTCTTGGCGGCATGGGCGGCGGCATGGGCGGCATGCCGGACCTGTCCAAGATGGACCCCAAGCAGCTCGAAGCCCTGCAGAAACAGGCAGAGGCCGCGGGTCTCGGCAAGGGTCTGCCCGGCGGCGGCGGATTGCCGGGTCTGGGCAACGGCATGAAGCTGCCCGGTCTCGGCGGCGGTTTCCCGGGGCTTCCCGGCCTGCCGAAGAAGAAGTGAGGATCGGGGAGCATGGTTGATCCCACCGTCAAAACAGAACTGTCGAGCTACCGTCAGTCGATCGACAATATCGACGCGGCGCTCGTCCACATGCTGGCTGAACGGTTTCGCTGCACCAAGGCGGTGGGCGTGCTGAAGGCCAAATACAATTTGCCGCCGGCGGACCCGGCGCGCGAGGAATACCAGATCGCCCGTCTTCGGCAGCTTGCCGAAGACGCACATCTGGACCCGGATTTCGCAGAGAAGTTTTTAAACTTCATCATCCACGAGGTGATCCGGCATCATGAAGCAATCGCTGCCGATCTCAAGGATTGATCCCGAAAGTGGTTTTCGGACCAGATCAATCCCAAGGAAATCAGCTTTAACAAATACACAAAAGGCCGCCGAGGCGGTTGAATATCTCAAGGAGTACATGACATGGCACTGAAAATTCGTCTCGCCCGCGGTGGTTCCAAGAAGCGCCCGTTCTACCAGATCGTCGTCGCCGACGTGCGTTCGCCGCGCGATGGCCGTTTCCTCGAAAAGGTCGGCTCGTGGAACCCGATGCTGAAGAAGGACGACGCCAAGCGCGTTGAGCTGAACAACGAGCGCATCCAGCATTGGCTGTCGAACGGCGCGCTGCCGACCGACCGCGTCCTGCGCTTCCTCAACGAAGCCGGCATCGCCAAGCGCGAAGTCCGCAACAACCCGGAAAAGGCAGTACCGGGCAAGAAGGCCCAGGAACGCGCCGCCGAAGCCAAGCAGAAGGCTGAAGACGCCGCTGCAGCTGCTGCCGAATAAGCCGCGCAACAGCATATTTTTGAAGGCGGGCGGCGTTTTCATGCCGCCCGTTTTCGTTTATTCGAAGGGCACACTGGAGACTGGCACGGCGATGAGCAAACTGAAGAATCCTGTCCTGATGGGAACGATCGGCGCGGCGCAGGGCCTGCGCGGCGAGGTGCGCGTCAAATCCTTTGCCGCCGAGCCGACGGCGATCGGCGACTACGGCCATCTCCATGCCGAAGACGGCCGCTCCTTCGAGGTGCTCGAGGTGCGTGAGGCGAAGAACGTCGTGATCGTGCGCTTGCGCGGCGTCAACGACCGCAATGCCGCCGAGGCGCTGAATGGGCTCGATCTCTACGTCGAGCGCGACAATCTGCCGGACGACGATCTCGACGACGATGAATTCTTCTATGCCGATCTCGAGGGGCTGGAAGCGCTCGATGGCGAAGGCAAGAGCTATGGCACCGTCACCGGTGTGTTCGATTTCGGCGCCGGTGATCTGCTGGAACTGAAAGGCCCCGGCAAGCGGCCGGTGCTCATTCCCTTCTCCGAATGGTCGGTGCTGGAAATCGATCTCGAAGCCGGCACGCTGCTGGTCGATCCGCTGGCGGCCGGCCTGCTCGACGACAAGGACGCGGGCAGCCCGTTCAAGCCGAAGAAGAAATGACGGCCAGGCCATGAGCTTCCGCGCGACGATCCTGACCCTCTACCCGGACATGTTTCCGGGGCATCTCGGCCATTCGCTGTCGGGCAAGGCGCTGGAGCGTGGCCAGTGGTTGCTCGATAGCGTGCAGATCCGCGATTTCGCCGAGGACAAGCACCGCACCGTCGATGACACGCCGGCCGGCGGCGGCGCCGGCATGGTGCTGAGGGCGGACATCCTGGCCAAGGCGATCGACCATGTCTCTGTTGGAGACGACCGGCCGCGGCTTTTGATGAGCCCGCGTGGGCGGCCGTTGACGCAGAAGCGTGTGCGTGAACTTGCGGCCGGCCCCGGCGCGATCGTCGTCTGCGGCCGGTTCGAGGGCGTCGACCAGCGGGTAATCGACAGCCGCGGGCTCGAGGAGGTGTCGATCGGCGACTATATTCTGTCGGGCGGCGAACCGGCGGCGCTCACCCTGCTCGACGCCATCGTGCGCATCCTGCCGGGCGTGATGGGCAACGATCTTTCCGGCGTGCATGAAAGTTTCGAGGGCGGGCTTTTGGAACATCCGCACTATACCCGGCCGCAGGTTTTCGAGGGCATGGAAATCCCGGCGGTGCTGACGTCGGGCCATCACGGCGAGATCGAGAAGTGGCGCGAGGCCGAGGCGCGCAAACTCACAGCGGAACGCAGGCCGGATTTGCTGCGCTCCTGACTTCTGCTGTGATCCCACATAACGCTTTTGGCATCTTGGGTAAAAATTGCCGTGCGCCACAAGCCGTCAGCGCAACGGGATCCATAAAGGGCTCTTCCATGTCTTCAGTTCATCGAGGAAGACTTGCTGCTTCGCCGGCAGATATCGTCGTGTCGGGTAGACGGCATGCACCACGATTTCAGGCGATGACCAGTCCGGCAGCAGGCGGACGAGTTTGCCTCTTGCGATCTGGTCGTCGCAATAGGTCGACGGCAGCAGTCCGATCCCGTGCCCGCGATAGGTAAACGCGCTCGCCGTTTGGAAATCGCGGCTCGAAACCGGCCCTGACACCTGGACTTTGGTCGATTTCCGTCCGCTGATCAGCTGCCATTCCCCTTCGTTGTTGCGCCCATTGAGCAGAACGCATCGATGATCCTTCAAATCCTCCGGTTTCACGGGGATGGGCCGCCCCTCGAGATATTCCGGCGAAGCAACGACATAGCGAACGCTCTTGCCGATCTTCTGGGCAACGATCGTCGAATCGCGAAGCTCGCCAAAACGAATGGCAACGTCGACGTTCTCGGCAATCAGGTCGAGAAACAGATTTGTCACGAAGAGATCGACCTGGATCCGCGGGTAGGTGTTCAGGAACGTCGAGAGAAACTCATAAAATGGCTCCTGGCCCAGGATCACCGGCACGGAGATTTTCAGCAGCCCTTCCGGCTTTCTCTGGGTTTCCGTCAGAACCCGCTCCGCATCGAACAGGTGGGTGAGAGGCTCGCCGCATTGATTGTAGTAGGCGCGCCCCTGGGCAGTCAGCGTCAGCTTGCGGGTCGTTCGCTGCAGCAGCGTGACCCCGAGCTGATCCTCGAGCGCGGAAACTTTCCGGCTGACGGTTGAGACCGGCATTCCAAGCGAACGGGCGGCGCGGCTGAAACTCTCGAACTGCGCAACCTTCACGAAAACCGCGATGTCATTCAAATCGATCATGCGTCAATTTTTGCATGCATGCAAAATAGATTCCAGATATTTCCATCTAATCGCTGAATGAGCTTTGAATCATATTCACCTCAAGCAAGCTTGAAGCTGCTCAATTCAGATCGATGGAGATCAACATGCAAAATCGAAAGACTGCTATCGTCACAGGAGCCTCCCAGGGTATCGGCGCCGGGATCGTCAACGCCTTCGTCGAACGCGGCTACAATGTCGTCGCGACATCGCGTCAGGTTAGTGCGTCCGATGCTTTCCGGGCCTCAAGTCAGCTCGCGCTCGTCGATGGCGACATCGGTGATCCCCAGACCGCAAGGAAAGTAGCCGAAACAGCAATCGGCCGGTTCGGAACGATCGATGCCCTCGTCAACAATGCCGGCATCTTCTTCACCAAGCCGTTCGTCGACTACACGATGGAGGACTTCAGAAGGCTCTCCTCGACCAATCTTGAAGGCTTCATTCACCTGACCCAGCTGGTCGTGAAACAGATGCTGGTGCAGAAATCCGGCGGCAGCATCGTCAGCATCACGACGCCGTTAATCGATCATCCGATCGTAGACCTCACCGCCTCGGTCGCGATGATGACGAAGGGCGGCATCGACGCGATCTCCAAGAACCTCGCGATGGAATATGCGCGGGACGGAATCCGGGTCAACACGGTCGCTCCCGGCGTCGTCGACACGCCTTTGCACAAGGACAATCCGAAGGACTTCCTGAAAACACTGTCGCCGATGGGCAGCATTGCCGATGTTGAGGATATCGTCGATGCGGTCGTCTTTCTGACCGAAGCACGGAATGTAACCGGGGAGGTGCTGAACGTCGATGGCGGCGCACATCTGGGCAAATGGTAGACCGTAGCAAGGCGCGGGCCGCTGGTGCAGAACAGCGGCTCCAGGACCTCGGCATTACGCTTCCGCCGCCACCGACGCCGTTCGGAGCCTATGTCGAGGCGGCAAGGACCGGCAATCTCGTCTTCTTCGGCGGCATGTTGCCCGTCGTTGACCGTAAGCCCCGGTATATCGGACGCGTCGGAGGCGCCCTAGCCGCGGATGACGGCCGGAAAGCGGCCGAAACGGCAACCTTGAGCGCCCTGTCGGCTGCGAAAAATTATCTGGGCTCGCTGGACAAGGTCGTCCGGGTCGTCAAGCTCGGCGTCTACATCGCAACCGAGGGCGATTTCCGGGACCATCCGAAGGTCGCGGACGGGGCCTCCGAGACGTTGCTCAAGGTCTTTGGAGAGGAAAGGCTCTCGGGCCGGGTCGTGCTCGGCGTCGCAAGCCTGCCCCTCGGCGTGCCGATCGAGCTGGAACTCGTTCTCGAAATCGACGCTTGAAAAGCTGTCGGACCAACAATGAGACAAGCCGCCGGACACTCGCAGGATGTGATCGGCGGCTTATGATCGGCACTGCAGCGCGCGAGACAGTCCGCGCCTTTGTTGTGCGGCCGGGGCGATCACGTAAATTCTACATTGTTGACGGTCAGGCAACCTATCGCTTGCTCAAGGCGTACGATTTGCTGCCTCCTACGCCTAAGCCGATCACCGACGCGATTGGGGGTGACTACCAGTCCCATCCCCATCCACCGGAGGCAATTGTTGCCACTCCGGTTCCTTGGGCGATATGCCTCACCCCGTGACGAAATAATAAACCGCCAGAAGCAGCCCGACGGCGATCACGATGGCGCGGATGAAAACCTGCGGGACGCGGCGGGCGAGCCAGACGCCGGCATAGCCGCCCAGCGCGCCGCCGGGGATCATGAAGGCGGCATGCAGCCAGCCGACGACATTGCCGCCGGCGAAGACGACGATGGCGACGGCGGCGATCACCATGGCGAGGAAATTCTTCAGCGCATTGACGCGGTGATAGTCGCCGCCGGTCGAGAGGCCGAGCACGGCGAGCATCATGATGCCCATGCCGGCGCCGAAGAAGCCGCCATAGATGGCGGTGACGAACTGGCCGATCAAGCCGGCCATCCCGACGGGCGTGCCGCCTTCCTTCGGGTTCGGGCGCAAAAGCGGGCCGAGCGCGAAGATCGCGGTGGCGGCGATCAGCAGCCAGGGCACCATCGCCCGGAACGACGGGTTGGACAGCGACAAAAGGATCAGCGCTCCGGCCAGCCCGCCGATGAGCGAGATGATGCTGAGGATAGCGGCTTCGCGAAAATCCTTGCGGATTTCGCTGCGATAGGCGAGGGCCGAGGTCACGTAGCCCGGAAACTGGACGATCGAGGAGGTGGCGTTGGCGACGATCGGCGGCAGGCCGGCCAGCGTCATGGCGCCGAAGGTGAGGAAGGTGCCGCCGCCGGCCACGGCATTGACGGCTCCGGACAGGAAGCCGGCGACAAACAGCAAGCAGGCGGTGATGATGGACATGACGCTCCTCCAGCGGTAGAAAACGACATAGCCCGTGGGTCAACCGGCGGCAAGACGCGGAAATCGGCATCCGTGAGCTTGCGGCCTGGAGAATTTTTGTCATTCGGGGATGACAAATGCCGGGCTTTGGTGTATTCGCCCGACCGGTTCGGGAATCTCCCGTCGCCTGCAAAACAAAGAATGGTGAATTCGCTCCTGTTTCTCTTGCCGAGAAACAAATCCTGGCGGCGCCCCTTCGAAGGGTTGATCCAAAAGGCATGATTGAGCGCTCTGGCTGTTTCAGAAGAACTCGAGAAGGTTAGACAAATGAACATCATCCAGCAGCTGGAAGCCGAACAGGCCGCCAAGATCGAAGCCAAGCGCACCCTGCCTGAATTTTCCGCCGGCGACACCGTTCGCGTCAACGTCCGCGTGACGGAAGGTACCCGTACCCGTATCCAGGCCTATGAAGGCGTTTGCATCGGCCGTTCCGGCGGTGGCATCAACGAAAGCTTCACGGTCCGCAAGATTTCCTACGGCGAAGGCGTCGAGCGCGTATTCCCGGTTTACTCTCCGCTCGTCGAGAGCGTCGAGATCGTTCGCCGCGGTAAGGTCCGGCGCGCCAAGCTCTACTACCTGCGCGACCGCCGCGGCAAGTCGGCCCGTATCGTTGAAGACACCGGCGTTCGCGCCCGCAAGCTGAACGACGCCGAGCGCCAGGCCGTTGCCGACGAAAAGGCACGTCTGGAAGCTGAAAAGGTTGCAGCAGCACAGGCTCTGGCCGCCGAAAAGGCAGCAGCCGAAGCCGCTGAAGCAAAGGCCGCGGCTGAAGCCGCTGCTGCTGCGGAAACCGCAGCGGAATAAGTTTCGATCCTGAGGGATTGTTGGACAAGGCGGTCTTCGGGCCGCCTTTTTCTTTGGGGCGGCCTTCATTGGGGAATGGGGCATTGGGGAATGGGGCGTTGGGGGATGGGGCGTTGGGGGATGGGGCAATGAACAACTATATCGAAACCAACCGGCTGAACTGGGACGACCGGGCGGCCCTGCACGCGACCGACACCACCGGCAGCTACCGGATCGACAGGGTTCTTTCCGGTGGCTCGTCGCTTCATGCGCTGGAGGCGCGCGAGATCGGCGATATCACGGGCAAGGACATCGTCCACCTGCAATGCCATATCGGTCTCGACACGCTGAGCCTCAAGCATCTGGGCGCACGCTCCGTGACCGGGCTCGATTTTTCGCCGATCGCCATTGCGGCTGCGCGGGATTTTGCAGCGAGGGCGAAAACGGAAGCGACCTTCGTCGAGGCATCCGTCTACGATGCCGTGGCGGCTCTCGGGCACCAGACCTATGACATGGTCTTCGTTACCTGGGGTGCGATCCACTGGCTGCCGGATATTTCCCGCTGGGCCAAGGTCGTTTCAAGCCTGCTGCGGCCCGGTGGAAAGCTCTACCTGCTCGATGGGCATCCGCAGATGTTCCAGCATGAGGCGTTGGACGGCAGGCTCTCGCTGGCTCACAGCTGGCGCACGCCGCACGATGCGCCGCTCTTGTTCGAGGAAACCCATACCTATACCGGCGACACGCGGCCGCTGACGCACAAGCGCATGTATGAATGGTTTCACCCCGTGGGCGATGTCGTCAACGCGTTGCTGAAGGCCGGGCTGCGGCTGGACTTCCTGAACGAACACGAGATCCTGACCTGGCGGCACTATCCCGGCATGATCGAGACGGGCGAGGACCAGTTCGAATTGGGGCGCACCTATCCGAGAATGCCGCTGTCGTTTTCGGTCGGGGCCACGAAGGCTGCCTGAATCGCGTCGCGTCAAGACTGATGCATGCGACGCGCCTCACGCAAGATGCATCGGATCATTCCGGGAGGGTCGCGGGATCCCAATGCTCGTCGGCCTTGCCGTCCTTGATCCGCCACGTGTCGAACCAGGTGGTGGTGTAGGACTTGGCCGGGTCCTTCTCATTCTTGATTTCACGAACATAGCCGACGGTGACGAGGTCGCCCTCGGCCGTGACGAAGGCGACGGGGGTCTTGATCTTCTCAGGGATCGGCGCGGGCTGAAGTTTCAGGACCTCGGTGAAATAGGCGACCACGCCGGCGCGGCCGGACGCGGCATTGGGATTGTGCTGGATGTAGCGCTCGGTCAGATAGTCGCCGGCCTTGTCCCAGTGGTTGGCTTCCAGGAGATCGCGGATGATGCCGTAGACCACCTGCTTGTTGGCGTTAAGCTTCGGGTCGGGGCTGGTGAAGAGGGCTTCGGCGTCTGCGGCCGCCACCACGGCCTCCTGCGCTCGCGCGGGAGGGGCCGAAAGTGCTGCGCCAGCTAGCGACAGGGCGAGAACGGCGGATGCTATAGCGGCTTTCATTGTCTTTCCTTGTGTTCCGGCACGCGGCCTGATGGTGAGCGGCAAACAGATCGTGCCGCCGCTTGACAGAGGCTAGAGCCTGTGAGGCGGCAGGAAAAGACGGCAGTTTTTCCACCCATGGTGCCCAAAAGAGAACCAGGTGCCCTGTACGTCACCGCTTCATCGGCGATAGTGCCGGCGCCCGCCGTCGAAACACCGCCACAAGGGGCGATCCCTCCTTGCTTTGGCCGGAGGTTTCGTGACAGTCTTGCCCGCCACAATTCAGGAGCCCTTCATGCTTTCCCGCCGTACCGTTCTTGCCGGGCTGACCGCCCTCGTCCTTGCACCTTTCAGCGTTTCCGCGGCCGAGCTGCCGGATCTCGGCGGTCGGACGGTGGTGGTCGTCACCGAGAATGCCTATCCGCCGCTACAGTTCGTCGAGCCGAAGTCAGGCAAGGCGATCGGCTGGGAATACGACGCGATGGAAGAGATCGCCAAACGGCTGAATTTCAAGCTGGAAATCCAGAACACCAGCTGGGACGCGATGATCCAGTCGGTCTCCGACGGCCAGTATGACATCGGCATGACCGGCATCACCATCAAGGATGAGCGCAAGACGCAGGTTGACTTCTCCGATCCCTATATGCGGTCGCAGCAGTTCATGCTGGTGCGCGGCGACGAAAGCCGCTTCACCGACGCCAAGTCCTTCGCCGCCTTTGCCGACGGATTCGTCGGCGCCCAGCCGGGCACCTCGCCTTTCTACACCGCCGTTTATGAAATCCTCGACGGCAACGAACAGAACTCACGGATAAAGCTGTTCGAGACGTTCGGTGCAACGGTGCAGGCGCTGAAGGCCGGTGATGTCGATACCGTGCTGACCGACAGCGTCGCGGCCAAGGGTTACGTCGATTCCTCCAACGGCGCGCTGAAAGTGATCGGCGGGCCGCTCGGCACGGAGGATTTCGGCTTCATCTTCAAGAAGGGCTCGGACCTCGTCGCGCCGGTCAATGCCGCGATCGCCGCGCTGAAGGCCGACGGCACGCTCGACAAGCTGAACCAGAAATGGTTCGTCGATTACAAGATGGGCGAATGATCGCTTCCCGATGACGCCTGCGCATCCGCAAGACATGTCTCAGAAGGGCGACTATCCCTGGTGGCTGGTCGCCCTTGCCGTTATCGCCGCAGCGCTCGCCGTGGTGATCGTTTCCAATGATATCTACACCCAGGTCTTCGGCATCGTTTCGGCCGGCATCGGCATCACCATCCTGGTGACGCTGCTGGGGTTTTTCTTCGCCACGCTGCTCGGGCTCGGCATCGCGCTGATGGCGCTGTCGGAGCGCGCAGCCCTGCGCCAGATCGCCCGGTTCTATACCGAGGTGATCCGCGGCATCCCGATCCTCGTGCTGCTCTTCTACATCGCCTTTGTCGGCGCGCCGGCGCTGGTGACGCTTGTCAACGCGGTTCTCAGCCCGCTGGTCGAGGCCGGCTATGCCAAGCCGCTTCTGGTGCGCGACGTCTCCCTGATGTGGCGGGCGATCATGGCGCTCACCATCGGCTATTCCGCCTTCATCGCCGAGGTGTTCCGCGCCGGCATCCAGTCGGTCGACAAGGGCCAGATCGAGGCGGCGAAGGCGCTCGGCCTGTCGCGCTACCACCGGTTCCGCCTCGTCGTCTTCCCGCAGGCAGTTCGCGTCATCCTGCCGCCGCTCGGCAATGATTTCGTCGCGATGGTGAAGGATAGTTCTCTCGTCTCCGTGCTCGGCGTCGCCGACATCACCCAGATGGGCAAGATCTACGCATCCGGTTCCTTTCGCTTTTTCGAGACCTATTCGATCGTCGCCTATATCTATCTGATCCTGACGATCGGGCTGTCGCTGGGCTTGCGGCAATTGGAGAAGAGGTTGAGGCGGGCGCAGGCCCGCTGAAAGGCGCATGACTCGCCAATTGCCGAACCGTCAAAAAATTGATATATCCGCGCCCATGGAATCCAAATTCGGATGTTTTGCGCAGAAAATCGTCGTGCTGCAGGATCACAAGCGTCTGCCGGCACGGTTTTTTGCGTGCGTTTCAGGCGCGCTCAACAGCCGACTTTCCTGATTTGGGGCTGATCCCTGATGCGGCTGCCGGCGCCCTTTTGCCGGATATTTTCCAGACCTTCTTCTTCATGTTGGATGAAAAGCCATGAGCGCACCGCGTACTCTCTACGATAAAATCTGGGACGACCATCTGGTCGATCAACAGGACGACGGAACCTGTCTTCTCTACATCGATCGCCATCTCGTTCACGAAGTGACGAGCCCGCAGGCGTTCGAGGGGCTGCGCATGACGAACCGCAAGGTGCGCGCGCCGCAGAAGACGCTCGCCGTCGTCGATCACAACGTACCGACCTCGCCGGATCGCCATCTCGGCATCAAGAACGAGGAAAGCCGCATCCAGGTCGAGGCACTGGCCCAGAACGCCGCCGATTTCGGCGTCGAATACTATTCGGCCAGCGACAAGCGCCAGGGCATCGTCCACATCGTCGGTCCGGAACAGGGCTTCACCCTGCCTGGCATGACGATCGTCTGCGGCGACAGCCACACCTCGACGCATGGCGCTTTCGGGGCGCTGGCGCACGGCATCGGCACGTCCGAGGTCGAGCATGTGCTCGCCACCCAGACGCTGATCCAGAAGAAGGCCAAGAACATGCTGGTGCGTGTCGATGGCCAGCTGCCGGACGGCGTCACCGCCAAGGACATCATCCTTGCCATCATCGGCGAGATCGGCACGGCCGGCGGCACCGGCCACGTCATCGAGTTCGCCGGCGAAGCGATCCGCGCGCTGTCGATGGAAGGCCGCATGACCATCTGCAACATGACGATCGAGGGCGGCGCCCGCGCCGGCCTGATCGCGCCGGACGAAAAGACCTTCGAATACATCAAGGGCAAGCCGCGCGCACCGAAGGGCGAAGAGCTGGAACAGGCGATCGCCTACTGGAAGACGCTGCACACCGAAGAGGGCGCCCATTTCGACCGCGTCGTCGTGCTCGATGCCGCAGCGCTGCCGCCGATCGTTTCCTGGGGTTCCTCGCCGGAAGACGTCATCTCCGTTCAGGGCATCGTTCCGAACCCGGACGAAATCCAGGACGAGAACAAGCGCACCTCCAAGTGGCGCGCGCTCGACTACATGGGCCTGAAGCCGGGCACGAAGATCACCGACATCAACATCGACCGTGTCTTCATCGGCTCCTGCACCAACGGCCGCATCGAGGACCTGCGCGAAGTCGCCAAGGTGGTCGAAGGCCGCACCGTCGCCCCGACCGTCTCGGCGATGATCGTCCCGGGCTCGGGCCTCGTCAAGGAGCAGGCGGAAGCCGAAGGCCTCGACAAGATCTTCAAGGCGGCTGGCTTCGATTGGCGCGAGCCGGGCTGCTCCATGTGCCTTGCCATGAACGACGACCGCCTGAAGCCGGGCGAGCGCTGCGCCTCGACCTCCAACCGCAACTTCGAGGGCCGCCAGGGCTTCAAGGGCCGCACCCATCTGGTGTCGCCGGCCATGGCAGCGGCCGCCGCCGTCTCCGGCCACTTCGTCGATATCCGCGAGTGGAAGTAAGACTTTTACCCTCCCCTTGAGGGGGAGGGCTTGCGGTTCTCTCCCTCTTCTCCCCGGCGGGGAGAAGGTGGCCCGCAGGGCCGGATGAGGGGGGCGGCACCGAAATCGCCGCGAAAGCCCCCTCATCGCCTCGCATACGCTCGGCACTTCTCCCTGCGGGGGAGAAGAGGGAGGATGCCAAATGACCAAGAAATCCGCAAAGCCGAAACACCGCCTCATCCTTCTGCGCCACGCCAAATCCGCCTGGCCCGATGGTGTGGCCGACCGTGAGCGGCCATTGGCGGACCGCGGCCGCAAGGCGGCACCCGTCATCGGCGCCTATATGGCGCGCGAAAAACTGATCCCCGATCTCGCCCTCGTCTCGCCCGCCCGCCGCGCGCAGGAGACGTGGAAACACGTTCGCGAGGCCCTGTCGAAAAAGGTCGCCGAGCGCGATGCGCCTGATATCTACGAGGTTGCGGCGGAGCGCATCCTCGACGTGATCCGGACCGTCGAGCCCGGTATCCGCACCCTGCTGATCGTCGGCCACAATCCGGGCATGGAGGATGCCGCGTCACTGCTCGTAGGGGATGGCGATGCGGATGCCATGGGCCGCATGAAGGAGAAGTTCCCGACGGCCGGCCTCGCCGTCATCGACTTCGATGTCGAAGGATGGGACGAGGTTGCCAAGCGCAGCGGTTATCTCAAGTGGTTCGTGACGCCGCGATTTGTGGGGTGAGGCGGACAATGACGGCGCACGTCATGCCGCGTCCATCCGAAAAATAGCCCAGATGTTGCAATCGGCGTGGCGCTCTTCCGGGTATCGCTCCTTCAGGTCACGCTGAACCTCTCGTGCCCTGCTGTAGCTTTCCAGCAAACCCTTTGTTGAAAGCTCGGCATTGGCAAAGACGTCCGGAAAGCCGCCGCAGTTGGTCAGCGCGCTGACGCCTTGGTCCTGATCCAGGAGGTCGTAGCCGACAAATCGAAAGCGATCGCCCAAACCCTGTCGGACCGTCTCTTCCGTTGGATTGCGCAGAACCGCGAGGATGTTGACGTTCGCGGGCGAGCCGAGTTCCTGCTTCAAGAAATCAAGGTCCGTGAAGAAGTTCAGCATGCCGTCTTCATTGACGATGTGATCCCAATAGCTGGCCTTCGTTTCCTTGAGAATGACCGGGCAAAGCATCCCGTCGAGCGTCACGACTTCATCAAGTTGCGTCAGGCCCGACCAGGCAACGTATTCGCGCCATCGCGGTCCTGTCGACGGATCGAATTTTTCCACGGCGACATAGAGGGCTGTGTTACCGGATACGCTCTCATCCTTGACCGTCATCTCACCACCCTCACCACGGTCCCCCGCCGCATGAACCGCAACAGCCGCGTCATCGCAGGCCGGCTGACGGCGACGCAGCCCTCGGTCGGTGTATAGCCGGGCTTGGCGAGATGGAAGAAGATGGCCGAGCCGCCATGGCGCTTGCGGCGGCGCAGGTTCCAGTCCATCATCAGGCAGATGTCGTAGAGGCCGTCGGCGCGGCGCATCTTTTCGTGGCTGGGCGTGAACGGGGCGGCGACCGGGCGGTTGTAGTTGGCATTGCGCGGTTCGTCGCACCAGAGCAGGTTTTGCGGCGTGAAGCGGAGCGGCAGGGCGGTCGGCGGCAGGGTGACGCGGTCGTGGCGGACATAGCCGCCGATCAGGCGCATGGCGGCAATGGGGGTGGCGCCGTCGCCCTCGCGCTTGCGTGAACTGATGCCGCCGCGGCCGATCGCGGCCTCCTCGGTACGGCCCGCGAAGGTGACGAGCGCGCGGCTGTGATTTCCCGGTTTTCTTCTGACGACGATGGTGCGGACGGGATTTGCGGCCTTGCGGGGTTTTCGTCGCATTTTACACACAGTTTTTTGCGTTGTCCGTGATCGGAAACCACACCATAGCACTACACAATATGTAACAAACGGGTGAAGCTTCCATGGCTTGTTTAAGGTAGCGTTTGAGCTAGTTTCAATCCGGAAGCAAGGAGGGATCTCAGCATGTCGGCCCGCACCATTCTTCTCGTCGACGATGACAACGACCTGCGCGAAACGCTGACCGAGCAGCTGTCCCTCTATGAGGAATTCACCATTCTTCAGGAGCCGACGGCGGCCAAGGGCATCCATACGGCCCGCAACCAGCAGATCGCCCTTCTGGTGATGGATGTCGGGCTGCCGGACATGGACGGGCGCGAGGCGGTCAAGCTCCTGCGCAAGGGCGGCTTCAAGGCGCCGATCATCATGCTGACCGGCCACGACACCGATTCCGATACGATTCTCGGGCTGGAAGCGGGCGCCAACGACTATGTGACGAAACCCTTCCGCTTCGCCGTGCTGCTTGCCCGCATCCGGGCGCAGCTGCGCCAGCACGAGCAGAGCGAGGATGCGACCTTCACCGTCGGTCCCTATACGTTCAAGCCGGGGCAGAAGCTCTTGACGCTGGAAAACGGCCAGAAGATCCGGCTCACCGAAAAGGAAGCGGCGATCATCCGCTATCTCTATCGCGCCGACCAGAAGGTTGTGACGCGCGACGTGCTGCTCGAAGAGGTCTGGGGCTACAATTCCGGCGTGACGACCCACACGCTCGAGACCCATGTCTATCGGCTGCGTCAGAAAATCGAGCGCGACCCTTCCAATGCGGAGATTTTGGTGACAGAGAATGGCGGGTACAAGATCGTTCCCTGAAGACATGGGGCGTGACGACACCCGGCCTTATGCTCTCTCCGAGGTATTCCCTTGTCGCTGAATGACGACATCGCCCTTTTGTCCCTCGTGCCGCTGTTTGCGGATATCGACGACGACAAGCTGCGGCTGATCGCCTTCGGCGCCGAGCGCCGCCGGCTGAGCCGGGGCCAGCAGCTCTTTCGCGAGGGCGCACCGGCCGATTGCGCGTTCGCCATTGCCAGCGGCTCGTTCAGTCTCACCCGCGGCCAGGTCGATGGCGGCGTCGAGGTCGTCGATACGGTCGGCCGCGGAACGCTTCTTTCGGAGCTGGCGATGATCTCCTTCGTCGAGCGCAAGTTCACCGCTACGGCTGAGGAAGACAGCGAGGTGATCCGCATCAACCGGCCGCTGTTTCGCCGCATGATGGAAGAATATCCGGAAGTGGCGGTTGTCGTCGAAGCGCGGATCAAGGACAATCTGCAGACGATGATCCGTGCCATGCAGCGGCTGGCGCCGCGTTTCAGCTAAATAAAGCAGGGGCGGGATGTGCGCGGCCTCGCGCGACATCCCGCCCTAGCGCCCCGATTGAGAGGCGGATTCAGATTTCAGGTCGGTTCGACCTGAAATCTTCCGCTGCCACCTGCCGATTCACGCTTTTCTCACCACTTGTATTTCAGCGAGCCCAACACCGTGCGTCCCTGGCCATAGTAGCAATAACCGTCGGTGCAGACGCGTTCGCGGCGGTCAGCGAGGTTCGTGGCGGTGATGGCAAGGCTCAGGCCATCGAGCTGCGGTGCGCGTTTGCCGAAATCGTAGGACACGGACGCATCGAGGTAGGCAGCGCCCGGGTTTTTCTCGGTGTTTGCGTCCGAGGTGAAGGAGTTGCTGGTAACGCGCACACCGGCGCCGAGGCTGAGGCCGGCGAGCTGCGTGTCTTCCCCTACGGTGTAGTTCACCCACAGAGAGGTCGTGTGACGCGGCGTCGTCGATGGCGTGTTGCCGATCAGCGCCGGGTCCACGTTGCCGGTGATTTCGGCGCGGTTGTAGGTATAGGCGGCGATCAGGCTGATGCCGTTGTCGAACGCCGTGCGGCCTTCGAGCTCGAAGCCCTTATAGGTGTTTTCTCCCGACGATTTATAATAGTAGCCGAGAGGCAGCGAGCCATCGGCAACGAATTGCGGTTTGCCCGATTCGACCAGCCGATAGGCGGCGGCCGTCAGCGAATAGTTTTCCCCTTCCGGCTGGTACTTGACGCCGACCTCGATCTGCTCGCCTTCCGTCGGGTCGAGCACGATGCCGCTGGCCGATTGCTGCGTTGAAGGAACGAAGGAGGTGCCGTAGCTCACATAGGGCGCGATGCCGTTGTCGAAGAGATAGAGAAGGCCGGCCTGGCCGGACAGTGCTTCGTCGTCCTTGCGGTTTTCCGTGCCCGCCACCTTGTCCACGGCCTTCTGATCGACCCAGTCATAGCGCAGGCCGCCGACCACCCGCCAGTTGCCGATTTCCGCCTGCTCCTGGGCGTAGATGCCGGTCTGGCGCAGATCGCGACCGGTAAAGATCGTGAGATCCGGAGCCGGCGCGCTGGAAAGATCGGCCGGCGCCACGCTGCCGAAGCCGAGGCCGAAATCGGAGGTGATCCAGGTATAGTCGAGCCCGGCCAGCAGCGTATGGGAAACGGCGCCCGTGTCGAATTTTGCCTCGAGCTGGTTGTCGATCTGGTAGGCGCGCTGGTCGTCGGTAACCGCCGTGGTCGTATAGGCGGCGCTCGGATCGGTGAACCTGCTCGACGTGTCGACATAGCGCGCGTTGAGGTCGAGGTCGCTGGCGCGCGCATGCTGCCGGAAGGTCAGTCCGTTGTCGAACTCGTGCTCGAGCTGGTAGCCGATCTGATACTGCGCCACCTTCTGCTGGTCATAGTCCGGATCGCTGAAGCGCACGATGTCGCCGTCATGTTCGAATGTACGCGGGCTCGCATCGGTCTCTCCCTTCTGGGCAAGACCGTAGATCGTCAGCGAGGTCGCCTCGTCCGGCTTCCATGTGGAGGACGGCTGCAGCAGATAGCGGTCGTCGGCGATGTCGTAATTGGTCTCGGCATCGCGGGCAAGCCCGACAACCCGGTAGAACATGCCGTCGTCGATCGGGCCACCGAAATCGAAGGCTGCCTGCGCCCGTCCGATCGTGCCATATTGCAGTTCCACCTCCCGGTGGGTTTCTTCGAGCGGCAGCTTGGAGATGCGGTTGATGATGCCGGCGGCGCTGGCTGCACCATACATCACGGAGACCGGACCCTTGAGAATCTCGATGCGATCGAGCGTATAGACCTCGGTCGTGAAGGTGCCGAAGTTCATGTAGGGCTGGCGCAGACCATCGCGGAAATCGCTGTCGGTGGTGGTCGAGAGGCCGCGGATGTAGATCTGGTCGAAGCGCGGATCAAAGCCGAATGCGCCGGTGGTGACGCCGGCCGTGTAGCGTGTCGCCTGGATCATGTCCTGAACGCCGCGCTCCTCCAGCTCCTTGCGGGTGACGACGGAGACGGCGCGCGGCGTCTCGATCAGCGGCGTATCGGTCTTGAGGGCGGAAATGTTGCGCGTCGGCACGACGGTGTCGTTGTCTTCGGCAATCGTCGAGGCGGTGCCCTCGCCGCCCGTCACGGTCAGCTTTTCAAGGCGCGTGGTCTTCTGATCCGCCGTTTCGGCTGCGTCTTGCGCCTGTGCTGCGATCGGCAACAGCGTTGCGGCAACGAGACCGAAAAGCACCGTCGAGCTTTTCCAAAGGTTGCGGTTTTGCGCGAATGAAAAGTCTGCTGCGAGCATTTTGGCCCCTTTTGAAGGCGCACGAAAACCCTCCGGCGGCGGCCAGAGCTAAGCGCCCAATCGTCAATGAAAACAGCGGCAAAACACCGCTGGAGACGGTGTCCCCGCCGTCGGCACAAGGGATATGCGGTTTGGCTGCCCGCTTCAAGTTAAATATGACTTAAAGAGTCATATTTTTTTGTTTCGTTCTGCTTCTGGTCGCAGGCGAAGCAAAGATCGCTCACAGATCGAAATGGGCGATGACCGGCACGTGGTCGGAGGGGCGATCCCAGCCGCGGGCTTCCTTCAGGATCTCGACGCGGATGAGGTGCGGGGAAAGGTCGGTGGAGGACCAGACATGGTCGAGGCGCCGGCCGCGATCGGCGGCTTCCCAATCCTTGGCGCGGTAGCTCCACCAGGTGTAGAGCTTTTCCGGCGAGGGCGTGTCCTGGCGCATCAGATCGACCCAGGCGCCACCGGTCATGACGGCGGTCAGCCCTTCGGTCTCGACCGGCGTATGACTGACGATCTTCAGGAGCTGCTTGTGCGACCAGACGTCGTGTTCCAGCGGTGCGATATTGAGGTCGCCGACGAGGATGGATGAAATTCCGGCTTCGCTTTCGGCATGCAGCAGCTTCATTTCGTCGATGAAATCGAGCTTGTGGCCGAATTTCGGATTGATCGCCCGATCCGGCTCGTCGCCGCCGGCCGGCACATAGAAATTGTGCAGGCGGATATTCTTGCCGGATTTCTCGAACACCACCGAGAGATGGCGGGCATCGCCAACGCCGCAATAGTCACGCCGGTCGGTCAGCTCGTGCAGCGGCAGGCGGGAAATGGTGGCGACACCGTGATAGCCCTTCTGGCCGTGGATGGCGATGTGCTCGTAGCCGAGCGCCTTCAGCGGCGAAAACGGGAACAGATCGTTCGGGCATTTGGTTTCCTGCAGGCAGAGAATATCCGGCGACCATGTCTTCAGCAGATGTTCGACCAGCGGCATGCGCAGGCGCACCGAGTTGATGTTCCAGGTCGCGATCGACAATGCCATGCGGGAGGTCTTTCCTTGGATGTGCTTTCGTTGAAGCGGAGTTCATATTTCACAATACGCGACAGTGGCCGTCTCACCCCCCTCTGCCCTGCCGGGCATCTCCCCCTCAAGGGGGGAGATTGGCTTGGGGCTGGCCTCTTGCTCCTGATCTCCCCCCTTGAGGGGGAGATGTCACGAAGTGACAGAGGGGGGGGTCCGATGCCGCCGTGTGCTGTGGTCATAAGGGCTTTTCTTGCGCTTGGCCATTGGATTTGCAACCGATATTGACAGTTGCGTCTGGGGATATCTATTGCCGTTCAGGTTTCATTTGCCGCGCTGGATACGGCTCGGCTTCCGGAAAGGTCCCTGCATGATCCGGCATCTCGGCCCCGAGGATTTCGATATCTTTCGCCGCATCCGGCTCGAAGCGCTGCGCGCCGAGCCCGCCGTTTTTGCCAGCAGCGCCGCGGATTGGGAAAAGCTGCCGGATGACGAGTGGCGCCGCCGCCTGACTACCGCTGCCGTCTTCGTCGATTTTGACGAGGAAGAGCCGGTTGCCATCATGGGGCTCATTCGGCAGGGCGCCAGCAAGATGGCGCACCGGGCAACCGTCGTCATGGTTTATGTGCGTCGCGACCGGCGCGGCGGCGGTCACGCGAAAGCGCTTCTCGAAGCGATTGTCTGCCATGCCCGCGAAGCCGGTATCCGGCAATTGGAGCTTGCCGTCAGCGCCGAAAACCCGGCGGCCATCCGGTTTTACCGGCGGGAAGGTTTTACGGAGGTCGGCCGCATCGCCGGCGGCACGATCCATGAGGGACGGGAGATCGACGAGATCCTGATGACGCGGCGCATCGACGGCGAGGCGTCATCGGTCTGACGTCACTACAGCGTCCTTTGCGCGTCATATCACAACACACGGTGGTGGCCTTTCACCCCCCTCTGCCCTGTCGGGCATCTCCCCCTCAAGGGGGGAGATTGGCGTGGGGCTAGCCCGATATTCCCGATCTCCCCCCTTGAGGGGATGTCACGAAGTGACAGAGGGGGGTATTCTCAAAACTGTCAGGGGACGGGATCACTTAGACTTGTTGCGCACGTCGTCGTAGGGAATCTGGAAGACCTTGTCGTCCATCGGCACGCCGTTCTTGACGTTGAAGATCATCACGGACGTGTCCTTCTTCTGCGCGTCGGTGATCGTCCATTGGCGCAGGTCATAGGTCTTCGGGTCGAACATCAAGGTGATCGTCGCATCGCCGAAGACGCTTTTGTCGCCCAGCACGATGGTGATCAGATCGGCCTCTTCCTTGACGTCGCGCACCATCTTGCCGGTCAGGTCGATATCGTCGGAGAGCAGCAGCTTCAGCGGTGTCTTCGACAGGGGATAGATATCCCAGGTCTTCATCTTCTGGTTGCCGATGACGACAGACTTGCCGTCGGCGATCACGCGCATCGGCGAGGGGGCCTCGTAGTTGAAGCGGATCTTGCCGGGACGGCTGATATAGAACTTGCCGCCCGTTTGCTCGCCGCGCGGGCCGAACTGCACGAACTCGCCGCTCATCGTCTTCACCGAGGCGAAATGATCGGCGATTTTCTGGGCGACGCTCGCCTGTGCCCGGGCGGGCTCGACGGGCAGGCCGATGAAGGTAACGGCGGCAAGGGCTGCGAGACCACCGACGAGCCATCGGCGCGGCAGCGAAAACGCGTGCTTCTGTCCGCGGCGGCCGGTTGCGGTGTCTGTCATGGCAATCTCCTTCATTTCCAGTCTCATGTGGAGCGCAAGTGCGGCGCCTTCAAGGCGTTGCCTGCGCCCGTCTTCAATTCGCGGTGAGGTCGCGCGGGCCCTTCATCCGCCCAGCGCGACGAGGGCGTGCGCGGTTTTAGCGGCCGGTGATTTCGCTTTCGGTGGGCACGAGGATCTCGCGCTTGCCGGCGTGATTGGCCGGGCCGATGATGCCTTCCTGCTCCATGCGCTCGATCAGCGAGGCGGCGCGGTTGTAGCCGATGCCGAGGCGGCGCTGGACGTAGGAGGTCGAGGCCTTGCCGTCGCGCAGCACGATGGCGACCGCCTGGTCGTAAGGGTCGTCGGATTCGGCGAGGTTGGAGGTGCCGGCCGGACCGCCGCCTTCGCCGTCCTCGTCGTCATCCTCGGTGATGGCGTCGAGATATTGCGGCGCGCCTTGCGTCTTCAGGTAGGCGACGACGTCCTCGACCTCGGTGTCTGAGACGAAGGGACCGTGGACGCGCTGGATGCGGCCGCCGCCGGCCATGTAGAGCATGTCGCCCATGCCGAGCAGCTGCTCGGCACCCTGTTCGCCAAGGATGGTGCGGCTGTCGATCTTCGAGGTCACCTGGAAGGAGATGCGGGTCGGGAAGTTGGCCTTGATCGTGCCGGTGATGACATCGACGGAGGGGCGCTGCGTTGCCATGATGACGTGGATGCCGGCGGCGCGGGCCATCTGGGCCAGGCGCTGGACGGCGCCTTCGATGTCCTTGCCGGCCACCATCATCAGGTCGGCCATCTCGTCGATGATGACGACGATATAGGGCATGGGGGCCAGGTCGAATTCTTCCGTCTCGTAGACGGCTTCGCCGGTCTGGCGGTCGAAGCCGGTCTGGACGGTGCGGCTGATCTGCTCGCCCTTGGCCAGCGCCTGCTCGACGCGGCTGTTGAAGCCGTCGATGTTGCGCACGCCGATCTTCGACATCTTCTTGTAGCGCTCTTCCATCTCGCGCACGGTCCATTTCAGCGCGACGACGGCCTTCTTTGGATCAGTGACCACGGGCGAGAGCAGATGCGGAATGCCGTCATAGACCGAGAGTTCGAGCATCTTCGGGTCGATCATGATCAGGCGGCACTGCTCCGGCGTCAGGCGATAGAGCAGCGAGAGGATGAATGTGTTGATTGCGACCGACTTGCCGGAGCCGGTGGTACCGGCAACGAGCAGATGCGGCATCTTGGCGATATCGGCAATGACGGGCTCGCCGCCGATGTTCTTGCCGAGCGCCATGGCGAGCCGCGCCTTGCTCTGTTCGAAATCGCGGCTGCCCAGGAGTTCGCGCAGGTAGACGGTTTCGCGACGCTGGTTCGGCAGCTCGATGCCGATGGCGTTGCGGCCGGGCACGACGGCGACGCGGGCAGCGATCGCTGACATCGAGCGGGCGATGTCGTCGGCAAGGCCGATGACGCGCGACGACTTGATGCCGGGGGCAGGCTCCAGTTCGTAGAGCGTGACGACCGGACCCGGACGGACATGGATGATCTCACCCTTGACGCCGAAATCCTCCAGCACGCCTTCGAGCATGCGGGCATTCTGCTCCAGCGCATCGGCCGATAGCGTCGCGTCGCGTGCGACATTCTTCGGCTCGGCCAGGAAATGCAGCGGCGGCAGGACGAAATTCGCATCGTCGGAGACGAAGGAAGCCTGTGCCTCGCGCTCGATGCGCTGGCCTGTCTTCGGGCGCGGCGCAGCCGGGATGACGCGCCCGCCCGTCTGGGCGGGCGGCTGCTTGCGCGGTGCGGGCACCGGTGCCCAGTCGGCGGCGACATCGTCGTCTTCGTCATCCTCCGGCATGATGCCGGCCGGCCGGTGGCCGGCGTCGAGGAAATCGTCTTCCTCGTCGTCGTCTATCGACATCGGCGGTGCGGTGACGACGCGGCGCTCGCTGCGATCGAGCGAAGGCTCGACCCGCTCGGTCCGGGACATGGCCTTCGGGCGCACCGGTTCGTTCAGCGTGCCGAATTCGTCGGTGTTGAAATCATAGGGTTCGTCATAATGGCGCGACGCCGGCTTGCGGCGGCCGCTGAGGCCGAACAGTCGGCGGAAACGTGCCTGGGCGGTGAAGCGCATATGGGTGAGCGCCCCGGCAATCACCATGACGATGCCTTCGGATTCGTCGTCTTCCAGTTCGTCGCGGACCGTGCGCGCCTTGCTCGGCGTCGGAGCAGGCACCGGACTATCGTCTTCCGGGTCGGAGACCCCGATCAGGCCGGCGCTGTAGACCAGGAAATAGGTGGCGGGCAGGGCAAGCAGGATACCGAGCACCGTGCCGAACGTGCCGGACGGAAAGGTGCCGGTGAAAAGCGCCGGGAACCGCAGGATCATGTCGCCGAAAACGCCGCCGAGGCCGCTCGGCAGCGGCCAGGTGACCGGTGCCGGGATGCAGCCGAGTGCGGCCGAGGCGAGGACCGAGCCGCCGAACCATGCGGCGGCGCGCTTGAGAATGCGGTCGAAGGGTTTGCTGAAGATCAGCACCAGGGCCCAGGCAACGACGGGAAGCAGCGCCACGACGCTGGCAATGCCGAAGAACTGCATGAAGATGTCGGCGAAGGCCGCACCCGTGTAGCCGAGAATGTTGGTCGGGGCGTCCGCGGTCGCATAGGAGAAGCTCGGGTCGGAGACGTTCCAGGTCGAAAGGGCGGCGACCGCGAAGCCGAGCGCGACGAACAGCGAGAAGCCTGCCAGCGCGGCCACCTGCCGCCAGACAAATGTGGAAAGCACAAACCGGTTGGAACGGTTGTCGAATACCGCCTGATTGCTTCTGCTCATGGTGACCTGCTGCCCGTTCGTCTGCAAAGCGCAATGCGCACATGCTTCCACCGTAAGCAGAGGAGGGTTAAAGCCCTATTAACCTTGACGCTTCGTTTACGCGAAACGCGCCTGCCGCGCTGGTTTTCCACGGCCCGGGACAAACCGGCCACAAAAAAAAGCCCGGATGCGAGATCCGGGCAAAGATGCGGTTTCGTGAAACACGAAGCCGCGACGGGACTGGGCACGGAGCCGGTTTCCCGGCTCCGTAATTTCTTAGGAGTGGTAGGCAGCTTCGCCGTGCGACGAGAGGTCGAGACCTTCGCGCTCGGCTTCGACCGACACGCGCAGGCCGACGATGACGTCGACGATCTTGTAGAGGATCGCCGAGCCGATGCCCGACCACAGCAGCGTGACGATGACACCCTTGAACTGCGACCAGACCTGCGCTGCCGTTCCGGCATAGCCGGCGGCGAAGTCGGCGGTCGAATAATCGACGATGCCTGCGCCGCCCAGCGCCGGGTTGACGAACACGCCAGTCAGCAGCGCGCCGAGGATACCGCCGATGCAGTGAACGCCGAAGACGTCAGCCGTATCGTCGTAACCGAACTTGTTCTTCACGGTGGAGACGAAGAAGTAGCAGATCGGCGAGACGACGAGACCCATGACGATCGCACCCATCGGGCCGACGAAGCCGGCGGCCGGCGTGATGACGACGAGGCCTGCGACCGCACCCGATACCGCGCCGAGGATCGAGGCCTTGCCGCGGGTGAAGGTTTCGACGACCGACCAGGAGATGACGGCGGCAGCGGCAGCGACGAAGGTGTTGATCATTGCGAGCGCTGCATAGCCATTGGCTTCAAGGTTGGAGCCGGCGTTGAAGCCGAACCAGCCGACCCACAGAAGGGAGGCGCCGACCATGGTAAGCGTCATGGAGTGCGGAGCCATCATGTCCTTGCCGAAGCCGGTACGCTTGCCGATCATGAGGCAGCCAACGAGGCCTGCGATGCCGGCATTGATGTGAACGACGGTGCCGCCGGCGAAGTCGATCGCGCCGAAGCCGAAGATCAGGCCGGACGGATCGGCATAGAGGCTCGGGCCGCCCCAGAACCAGACCATGTGCGCAATCGGGAAGTAGATGAAGGTCAGCCACAGGATCGTGAACAGGATCACCGCGGAGAACTTCACGCGTTCGGCGAAGGCGCCGACGATGAGGCCGGGGGTGATCGCCGCAAAGGTCATCTGGAAGATGACGAATGCCAGTTCCGGAATGACGACACCCTTCGAGAAGGTTTCAGCGACGGTCGTCGTGTCGACGCCGGCAAGGAACAGCTTGGAGAAGCCGCCGACGAAGGAGTTCAGGCTGCCGCCGGCCGTGAAGGTCATGGAGTATCCATAGATCACCCAGATGACCATCGCGACGGAGGCGATCATCAGCACCTGCATGAGCACGGACAGCATGTTCTTTGTGCGCACGAGGCCGCCGTAGAAGAGGGCAAGGCCAGGAACCGTCATCAGGAGCACGAGTGCCGAGGACACGAGCATCCAGGTGGTATCGCCCTTGTCCGGAACCGGCGCGGCGGCCACGGCTTCAGCGGCTGCCGGTGCCGTTTCCTGCGCAAAGGCAATGGCTGGGGCGAGGAAGGCTGCAACTGCAGCACTCACGCGTCCAAGAGAGGTGGAAAGTTTGAATGAGGACATCTGAAATATAGCTCCCTGAACGGCCGTGACTTACAGCGCTTCTGAATCGGTTTCGCCGGTACGAATGCGCACCGCATGGTCAATCGAGTAGACGAAGATCTTGCCGTCGCCGATCTGGCCGGTCTTGGCCGAGGATGCGATCGCCTCGACGGCCTTGTCGACGATCTCGGAAGCGACGGCGATTTCGATTTTCAGCTTCGGCAGGAAGCTGACGGCATATTCGGTGCCGCGATAGATTTCCGTGTGTCCCTTCTGGCGCCCGTAACCCTTGACCTCGGTCACGGTCAGGCCCTGAATGCCGACAGCGGTGAGGGCTTCGCGAACCTCATCGAGCTTGAACGGCTTGATAATGGCCATCACAATTTTCATCTGGTTTCCCATCCTTGTTCATCTTCGGCTCGGGGCCGTCTCTCCTTGCCGCCGAGCACACATTCCCCAACGACCGTGCATTGCTATTCAAGGCGCGTGCCAGATTCGAAACGGGGCCTTAACCCTATGAAAAGACGCGGAAAAGCCACATTTTGCCGGAGGCCGCCGGGAAAATGTTAAAAAAACGTCAATTTAAACGATGAAAAAATGGGCAAAAAATAAAAAATGACGCTTTTTTATTCAGATGCCTTTTTCCGGATCAAGCCTTCCTGGGCAACCGAGGCAATCAGGACGCCGGAGCGATCAAAAAGGCTGCCGCGGGTCATGCCGCGCGCGCCGAACGCGCTCGGGCTGTCCTGGGTGTAAAGCAGCCAGTCATCCATGCGGCAGGGGCGATGGAACCACATGGCGTGATCAAGGCTCGCCACCTGCAGGTCGCGGTCGAAAACCGAGGTGCCGTGCGCATAGAGCGCCGTGTCGAGCAGCGTCATGTCGGAGATGTAGGCAAGCACGGCCGCCTGGATATGGCGCTCGTCCGGAACGGTGCCGACCGCCTTCACCCAGACGTCCTGCGCCGGCGCCAGCTTGTCGCGCGAGAAATAGTGCTCGAGCGAGACGGGGCGAATCTCGATCGGCCGCGGGCGCTCCCAGTAGCGGCGGATGGCCTCGGGCGCATTCACCAGGAATTTCTCCTTGATGTCCTGCTCGCCCATCAGGCTTTCCGGCGGTGCCACGACCGGCATGGCGATCTGGTGGTCGAAGCCGTCCTCGTCGAACTGGAAGGAGGCCGACAGGGCAAAGATCGCCTTGCCGTGCTGGATGGCGACGACGCGACGGGTGGCGAAGCTCGATCCGTCGCGGATGCGGTCGACGTCGTAGATGATCGGCACGGCGGGATCGCCGGGGCGCATGAAATAGGCATGCAGCGAATGCACGTAGCGGCCTTCGCTGACCGTACGCTGCGCCGCCACCAGCGCCTGGCCGATGACCTGCCCACCAAAGACGCGCTGCCAGCCGACCTGGGGCGAGCGGCCGCGAAAGAGATTCTCCTCCAGTCTCTCCAGGTCCAGCGTCTGTAAAAGAACATCCATCGGGCCAGGGGTGTCATTGGGGCGCGACATTTCGGCAATCTCCAGCGGCAGAATGGCGCCGGTGGTAGGAAGGCGCGCACCAATGATCTATATAGGCGAGAAGCAATGCTCAAGAGCGACGGGAGAACTGGGATGATCGATGTGGTGATTGCGGGCGGCGGTTATGTCGGCCTGTCGCTGGCCGTATCCGTCAAGAAGGCGGCGCCGCATCTTGCCGTAACCCTGATCGACGGCGCACCCGAGAATGCCTGGAAGAAGGACGAGCGCGCCTCGGCGATCATCGCGGCTGCCGCGCAGATGCTCGACGTGCTCGGCATCTGGAGCGAGATCGAGCCGGACGCCGAGCCGATCCTGCGCATGGTGATCACCGATTCGAAAACCGCCGATCCGGTCCGCCCGGTGTTCCTGACGTTTGAAGAGGGCGGCGTCGAGGGCCGGCCCTTTGCCCATATGGTGCCGAACGTGGCGCTGGTCGGCGCCCTGCGCAAGGCTGCCGGTGCGCTCGGCGTGGATATCCGCCAGTCTGCGGTCGCGAAGGATTTCAAGAGCGACGATCATGCCGTCGCCGTCACGCTGGCGAGCGGCGACGTGCTCGAGGCGCGGCTGCTGGTCGCCTGCGACGGCGTGCGCTCGAAGCTGCGCGATGCGGCCGGCATCAAGACGGTGGATTTCGACTATGGCCAGTCCGGCATCGTCACGACCGTCGAGCACGAGCGCCCGCATGACGGCACGGCGGAGGAGCATTTCCTGCCGGCCGGGCCTTTCGCAACGCTGCCCTTGAAGAACAACCGGTCGTCGCTGGTCTGGACGGAGCTGACGCGCGATGCGGAGCGGCTGATCGCCAGCGACGACCTCGTCTTCGAGGAAGAGCTGGAGCGGCGCTTCGGCCACAAGCTCGGCGCGCTGAAGGTCGTCGGCACGCGCCAGGCCTTTCCGCTCGGCCTGACGCTGGCGCGCGATTTCATCGCGCCGCGTTTCGCCCTTGCCGGCGATGCCGCCCACGGCATCCATCCGATTTCCGGCCAGGGCCTCAATCTCGGCTTCAAGGATGTGGCGGCGCTGGCGGAGACCATCGTCGACGCCGACCGGCTGGGTCTCGATATCGGCTCGCTCGCGGTGCTCGAGCGCTACCAGAGCTGGCGACGTTTCGACACGTTCCGGATGGGCGTGACGACGGACGTGCTGAACCGGCTGTTTTCCAACGACTTCACGCCGGTCCGGGCGCTGCGCGATCTCGGCTTGGGGCTCGTCGATCGCATGCCGTCGCTGAAGGCCTTCTTCATCCGGCAGGCGTCGGGGCTTGGCGGGCAGGGTGAGCCGAAGCTGCTGGGCGGCCAGCCGATCTAAGCATAGGAAGAGTGCCCCTCACCCTAACCCTCTCCCCGCAAGCGGGGAGAGGGTACTTGCCCGGAGTGCCCCGTCACGACGGGGAGAAGGTGCCCGAAGGGCGGTGATCGCAGCGCTCAATCCTCGATCTTGCGTGCCTCGGAGATCAGCATGATCGGAATGCCGTCGCGGATCGGATAGGCGAGCTTTGCCTTTTCCGAGATCAGTTCATTGTCGGCGGCGTTATAGCTGAGGCGGCCCTTGGTGAGCGGGCAGACGAGAAGTTCGAGCAGTTTCGGGTCCACGCGGCTGGTCCTGTCTTCCATCACTTGCGCCTACTGCAGAATGTTCTCGATGTCGCCGAAGCTGCGGGCAAGCACGATCTCGGTGATGGCGATCAGCGTTTCGGCGCGGGTCTTGAGGTCGGGGGCTTCCAGCAGCGCCTGTTTCTCGGCCGGGCCGTAGGGCGACATCATCGCCATGGAATTCACCAGGGTCGCATTGCTGGCCCGCTCGACGCTTTCCCAATCCGCCTCCAGCTTGTTGGCGTCGAGATAGGCCTTGAAGGCGGCAAGCAGGGCGTTCCGGTCGACCTGCGCCTCGTCATCCGGTCCGTTGAGATCGGTGGCGAAAGGCGCGATGCGGAAATTGCGGTAGCCCTTCGTCGGATGTTGTTCGTCGAACAGGCGGAAGCGGCAGATGCCGGTGAGCGAGGTCAGGTAGCGGCCGTCTTCCATTTCGGCGAAGGAGGTGATCCGGCCGATGCAGCCGACCTGGCAGAGTGCCTGCACATGCGCCTGCCCCGCTTCCTCGCGCGATTCGCCGAAGAAGGGCTGGATCATGCCGATCAGGCGGTTTCCCGCCAGCGCGTCGTCGAACATGGCAAGATAGCGCGGCTCGAAAATGTTCAGCGGCAATTGCGAGCCGGGAAGCAGAAGCACGCCCGTCAGCGGAAATACCGGCAGCGTCTCCGGCAGATCCTGCGGCCTGAGATAACGTGCATTTCCAACTTGCATTTCTGACCATACCCCGTCGCTGTCAGGCGCTTTCTTGGCACGTGCGGCCTCGCCGCCGCTTATGGACAAGAAATGGTGCACCCACCTGAAATCTCAAGAGAGCGCGTCACAAAGCTGTCACGAGAACAGGATCGACGACAGCTTGCGCCGCGCCGCAAGCGTTGCCGGGTCCATCGGGCCCCAGACGTCGAAGAACTGCAGAAGTTCGCGCCGCGCGCCGTCGTCCTCGAAGGTCCGGTCGCGCTTCATCACCTGCAAAAGGTGATCGGCCGCCGCCGCGCGGTCGCCCTCGACATTGCGGATCTTGGCAAGCTTGATACGTGCGGCATGATCGTCGGGATCGGCAGCGAGCAGTTGCTCCAGTTCACCGGGATCGCCGAGCTTGCGGGCTTCCTCGATCTGGTCGAGTTTTTTCAGAACGGCAAGGATGCCGGCATCCTTGGCGAGCGTCTCGGACAGATCGGACAGCACGTCACGCGCCTGCTGATGATCGCCGGCGGCGATCAGGGAATTGGCAAGGCCTGCCAGCGCCGCGGCATTTTCCGGATCCGCCTGCAGCACCGCGCCGAAAAGCCCGGCGGCGTTCTGAAGATCGCCCTGGTCGAGCAGCGTCTTTGCCTCGGCCAGCGCCGCCTCGATCTCGGCTGCCCGGTCATCGACGACGGGACCGGCGATCTTGTCGATGAACTGGCGGATCTGGCTTTCCGGCACCGCACCCATGAAACCATCGACCGGGCGTCCGCCGGAAAAGGCGATGACGGCGGGGATCGACTGGATGCCGAGCTGGCCGGCGATCGACGGATGATCGTCGATGTTCATCTTGACGAGCTTGACGCGGCCTTGCGCCTCGGTGACGACCTTCTCGATCACCGGCGTCAGCTGTTTGCACGGACCGCACCAGGGAGCCCAGAAATCGACGAGGACCGGCTGTTGGCGCGAGGCCTCCAGCACGTCGCGGGAAAAGCTGGCGGTGGTCGTATCCTTGATCAGGTCGCCGGCAGCCGCCGCTGCGGGAGCCTTGGCCGCCGCGCTGCCATAGCTGGCCGTCGCCGTCATCTGGTTGCCATAGGATCCTGCATAGGGGTTGTCGCTGCCGCTCATCCATGTCTCCTCGCGGACGTTTTCGTCCGTCTGCCCGTCACTGCTCGGTTTTCCCGTCAAAGATCGTATGTCAGGACGTCACTTTCAAGACAAGCGGTTCGTGTCCCGTCGCCTCGATAAAGCGCAGCAGATCCCTGGAGGCGATCGAGGTCGTCGCATCATTGACGAGCGGATGGCAGTTGACGATCTCGTCCTTCATCAGCGCCTCGTCGACAATGATCTTCACCTGTCCTTCCGTGTCGTTGATCACGCCGAAGGCGGTGACCGCGCCGGGAATGACGCCGAGATATTCCATCAGCTTCTCCGGCCTGCCGAAGGAAACCTTGCTGGTACCGCCGATGATCGTGTGCACGGTCTTCAGGTCGACGGTTGCGTTCTCTTCGACGGTGAGCAGGAAATAATTGTCCTTCTTGTCCTTCACGAACAGGTTTTTTGTATGTCCGCCGGGAATCTCGTCGCGCAGCGCGACCGATTCGGCGACGGTAAAGACCGGCGCGTGCCGCTTGGTCGTGTGCTCGATGCCGAGGCTGTCCAGAAACTGGAACAATTCATCCTGCGTCTTCGGCTGCACTTCACTCATGGCGGGTTCCTTCGTCTTGAAAATGGCGGTCCTGATTTACGGCGAAGGGCAGACAAGCGCAATCTCTGCGATTGCGAAGGCCGCAAAACGCCTTGTTTTCAGGGGCTTGCGACATGCCGGCAAAAATTTCTTCGACAAGCCGTCATTTCCCTGTTGCATTTGGAAAACGGCTGGGCCATATAGCGCCCGTCGCCGCAACGCAGCGACCTTCGGCCACCGACTACCCCAGGCCGTCGACGATGAGCGGGTGTAGCTCAGGGGTAGAGCACAACCTTGCCAAGGTTGGGGTCGGGCGTTCGAATCGCCTCACCCGCTCCATTTTTTCTACAATTCATCGGACCAGATAGTCGAGCCGCGACGGTTCAACCTTGCGCCGGTGCTTCCAGCAGCAGCGTTTTTTTCGCTATCGCATGGTGCTTTTGCATCTTGCCGCGCAGATGTCTTGCGATCTCGCGTAGACCGACTTTTCCGCCGCGCCTCAGCCCGGCAAAAAGAAGGTCTGCGGCAATCCAGGGGTGTTTTCGCACGAGGCGCAGGAGGACGTGCGCGACGGCCGCCGCTGCCGCGCGGTCGCTGATGGATGGACCGAAGCGCTTTCCAAGGAAGCGTTCCAGCCGTCTCTCCTTTTCAGGGAATTCCCGGCGCGGCGTCGGCCTCAGTGGACGGCGGCGCCCCGGCGAGGGCCCTTGTTTGCGTCCCTCCGCACTTTTGCCTGCTTGCGCATTTTTTTTGGCAAGGCCGAATCCGCTGCATCCCGCACAACTTCCGTTGCGGCCTGGGCAGCGCCGCGGATGGCGTCACCGGCAAGGCCCATGGCTCTCGCTCCCTTGCGGGCGCCCTTCTTGGTCGTGTCGGCAATCTCCTCGCGTTCCTCGATGAGGATGGCGGCAGCGGCGCCGGCGCCGGCGGTCAGTGCCTTGGCAAGCACGTCGCGGCCGATGTGGCTCGCAAGCAGCGACCGGATGACGGACGATTTACGGATGGTCTTCGGCACCTTGTAGCCCGCGACCTTCTTCGGAATCCTGTTCTTTGCCATGTCGGGTCTCCTTCCTGGCAGGGAACGCGGAAGACGCGCCGGCTGTTCCGGTATTTCTTTAGCCGGCAGCCGAATTTTGCCGAAAATTCGCCGCGCGGGCCGTCAGATTGTGCGGTTTGCGCTCAGCCGCGCCCCACATAGGGCATCTTCGTCGCCATCACCGTCATCGACAGGACGTTGGCGTCGAGCGGCAGGCCGGCCATGTAGACGACGGCGTCGGCAACCAGCTTGGCGGGGATGGTCGGTTCGCTGGCGGTCTCGCCATTCGCCTGCAGCACGCCGGCGCTCATCTTCGCCGTCATGTCGGTGGAGGCATTGCCGATGTCGATCTGGCCGCAGGCGATGTCGAAGGGGCGGCCGTCGAGCGCTGTGGATTTGGTGAGGCCCGAGATGGCGTGTTTCGTCGCGGTATAGGGCGCCGAGAAGGGGCGCGGCGTCGAGGCGGAGATCGAGCCGTTGTTGATAATGCGGCCGCCCTGCGGCGTCTGCGCCTTCATCAGCTTCATCGCCTGCTGGGTGCAGAGGAAGGCGCCGGTGAGGTTGGCGGCGACGATGGCATTCCACTGCTCGAAGGTGATGTCTTCCATCGGCACGGCGGGCAGGCTCATGCCGGCATTGTTGACGAGCAGGTCGAGGCGGCCGAAATCGTGGCGGATCGTCTGGAAAAGGGTGGCGACCGATTGCGGATCGCCGACATCGGCGGCGAACGCCCTGACCGTGCCCGTGGTATGGGCGGCCATGTCCCGTGCGGTCGCCTGCAGAACGTCGGAGCGGCGGCCGGAAATGACGACGGTGAAGCCGTTTTCGACGAGCGCCTCGGCAATGGCGCGGCCGATGCCGGTGCCGCCGCCGGTCACCAGTGCTATTCTGTCGTGTGTCGGTGTCGTCATCGGTTCATCCTCCGCGGCTCAGGCCATCGCCTATCTCAGCAGGATGTCAGCTCCGGGTAAAGACGTAGTCGGTTTCCTGCCTGAGTGTTTCCCCCGGCCGCAGCACGGCCTCAGGGAAACCGGCATGGTTGACCGCATCCGGCCAGATCTGCGTTTCGAGGCAGAAGCCGGCGAAGGGGCCGTAGCTGCGGCCTTCGAGGCCGGGGACCGGGACGTTCATCTTGAAGCCGGTGTAGAATTGCACGCCGGGTTCGGTGGTGCGGACCTCCAGCGAAACGCCGGAATTGATGCTGCGCACCAGGGCGACGGACTGCTTGGGGCCGCGGGCGTCGGCGAGACAGAAGTTGTGATCGTAGGCGATCCTGTCGCCTTCCATCTGGCGGCGCAGCGGCGTCATCGAGCGCAGGTCGAAGGCAGTGCCCTCGACGGCGCGGATTTCGCCGGTCGGCACCTGCAGCGCATCCGTCGGCAGGTAGTGATTGGCGGCGATCATCGCGTCGTGGCCGAGTGCGTCGGCGGCGCCGTCGAGATTGAAATAGCTGTGCTGGCAGACATTGCAGATCGTCGCGCGGTCGGTCGTGCTCTCGTAGACGACATTGAGGACGCCGCCGTCGCTGACGGTATAGGTGCAGGTGACGGTGCAATTGCCGGGGTAACCGGCGCGGCCGTCGGGATCGGTGATCTCGAGCACGACACGGTCTTCGGCCTGTTCGACGATCGTCCACAGCCGCTTGGCGATGCCGTCGCTGCCGCCGTGCAGGTGGGTCACGCCCTTTTCGTTCAATTCGAGCTGGTAGGCCGTGCCGTCGATCGAAAAGCGGCCGCCGCCGATGCGGTTGGCGTTGCGGCCGGGCGTCGCGCCGAAATAGGGGGAGTGATCGAGGTAATCCCGGACATTCTCGAAGCCGAGAACCAGCGGTGCGGCGTGGCCGTCGAGCCGCAGGTCCTGGATGACCGATCCCCAGGTGAGGATGTTTGCGGTCAGCCCGCCGCCGCGGATGGTCAGGCGGTGAACCGGTTCGCCGGACGGCAGATGGCCGAAGAGTTCAGTTTCTGTCTGCACGGCTTTATCCTCCACTTTTCCCGGCGGCAAACTGCGTCATTTCGCGCAGGGCGGCAACCGAAAAGTCATACAATTCACGACGGATTGCCAGCGCCGGCCGATCCGGTTCACAGCATCTTCTGATAGACGATGAAAGGCGACTTCGCTGCGATCCGGTCGTAGAGCTGGCGGGCCGTGGCGTTGAATTCCTGCGTCATCCAGTAGACCTTCGGTGTCCCTGCCGCCTGCGCCCTCGCATAGACCGCCTCGATCAGCGCGCGGCCGATCCCCTGTCCGCGCACGTCCGGGTCGGCATAGAGGTCCTGCAGGTAGCAGACCGGATTTTCAAACCAGCAGGAGCGGTGGAAGAGAAAATGCGTCAGCCCGACCGGCTTGCCGTCAAGCACCGCCAGCAGGCCGGCGAACTCATGGGCGTCGCCGCTCGTGAGGCGCGAGAAGGTCAGCGCATAGATGTCGTCCGGCAGGGTGGTTTCGTAGAAGGCGAGATAGGCCTTCCACAAACGGTGCCATTCGGCTTCGTCGGCGCGCTCGAGCGGCCGGATGACCAGATCGGCCGTCATGTCCTGCCCTTCCCGATATCGGCGAGATCATAGGGCGTCGTCTGGTAGATGTCGTTGATCCAGTTGCCGAACAACAGATGCGCGTGGCTGCGCCAGCGGTTCTGCGGCGGCAGTTCCGGGTCGTTGTGCGGGAAATGGTTGTGCGGCATCTTGATCGGCACGCCGGCATCGACGTCGCGGAAATATTCGTCCGACAGCGAGGTCGAATCATATTCGACATGGTTGAAGACGTAGAGGCGGTTGCCGGCCTTCTCATGCACGAAGCAGACGCCCATCTCGTCGGATTCCATCAGGATCTCCAGCTCCGGCACCTTCTCGATGTCGGCGCGGCGGACTTCGGTCCAGCGCGACACGGGGATCTGGAAATCGTCGGAGAAGCCGTTCAGATAGACCGACGACGGGTTGAGATTGTGGTGGCGGTAGACGCCGAAGGCCTTTTCCTTCAGTGTGTGTTTCGGCACGCCGTGGAAATGGTAGATCGCCGCCATGGCGCCCCAGCAGATGTTGAGCGTCGAATGGACATGGGTGTGCGTCCAGTCGAAGATCTCTCGCATCTCGCCCCAGTAGGTGACGTCCTCGTAGTCCAGCGTCTCGACCGGCGCGCCGGTGATGATCAGGCCGTCGAACCTGCGGTCCTTCACCTCGTCCCAGGTGTCGTAGAAGGCGAGCAGATGGTCTTCCGGCGTGTTCTTGGCCTTGTGGCCGCCGAGCCGGATCAGCGAAAACTCGACCTGCAGCGGGGTGGCGCCGACAAGGCGCGCCATCTGCACCTCGGTCTTGATCTTGTTCGGCATGAGGTTCAAGAGCCCGATCTGCAGCGGGCGGATGTCCTGACGGATCGCCGCGGTTTCGGTCATCACCCGCACGCCCTCTTTGACGAGGGTTTCGAAGGCGGGCAGCGTATCGGGAATCTTGATGGGCATGGGCAACACTCGGGTCAGGACAAGCGGAACAAAAAAACCGGCAACGACAAGATCGCTACCGGCCCGCTTTGCTTGCGCATGCACGGCCCTTTAGCGACTTGTTTAACGTGGCTGCAAGCCGGCCGGCCAAATCACCACGAAACATGTAGATAGCGCCTGTCCGCGCGCGAATCAATATGCGGCCAGCCAGCCGTAGTGATCGCCGCGTGCGCTCTTTCTCCTCTTTCATGATGCTAGCGGCGGCTCTCGCGCTTAATACATGCACCGTCATCCTCGCCCCTGTGGCGGGGATCCAGCCACCGCGCGTCGGCGCGGTGAGAGACGCGATCCCTCGCTTGGCAAGCCAGTCCTTTGGCGCGAAGGACTTCGCGCCGCTGGATCCCCGCCACAAGGGCGAGGACGACGGTGTGCGGGGCGATCCCGCAAGCTATCGCATCCACGCGCGAAAAATTCGCCGTGGTTTTCAAAGAGAGCAGTTCGGCCGGGGCACATCGGG
>UCMT01000078.1 GCA_900473795.1 Hyphomicrobiales bacterium
CTCAAATTTGCTCTTTGCCATTTCCGGCTCTCCGTTTTCTGACCCCAATCAGGGGGTAATTCTTGTTTCTGTCAGATGGCGTAGGCTCCGGTCACTTCTGACCGGAGTATTTCGCCTGGATTTCCTGCGCCACGTTCGACGGAACCGGCGAATAGTGATCGAACGTCATCGAATACTGGGCACGGCCCTGGCTCATCGAGCGCAGGTTGTCCACGTACTTGAACATGTTCGCCAGCGGGACGTTTGCGTTGATGACAACCGCAACGCCGCGCGATTCCTGGCCCTGGATCTGGCCACGACGCGAGTTCAGATCGCCGATAACGTCGCCGACATAGTCTTCCGGCGTTACGACTTCGACCTTCATCATCGGCTCGAGAAGCTGAGCACCGGCCTTCTTGGCTGCTTCACGGAAGCAGGCGCGGGAGGCGATTTCGAAGGCGAGAACCGACGAGTCGACGTCATGGAAGGCGCCGTCGATGAGGGTCGCCTTGACGCCCAGCATCGGGAAGCCCGCGAGCGGACCCGAAGACAGAACGCTTTCAATGCCCTTCTGAACGCCCGGGATGTATTCCTTCGGAACAGCACCACCGACGATCTTCGATTCGAACTTGAAGTCTTCGCCTTCTTCGTTCGGCTCGAACACCAGCTTGACGCGCGCGAACTGGCCGGTACCACCGGACTGCTTCTTGTGCGTGTAGTCTTCTTCGTGCTTCTTCGTGATGGTTTCACGATAGGCAACCTGCGGCGCGCCGACGGTTGCTTCAACCTTGAATTCGCGACGCATGCGGTCAACCAGGATGTCGAGGTGAAGTTCACCCATGCCTGCGATGATCGTCTGGCCGGATTCCTCGTCGGTCTTGACGCGGAACGAAGGATCTTCGGCAGCCAGGCGGTTGAGCGCGAGGCCCATCTTTTCCTGGTCGCCCTTGGTCTTCGGCTCGATCGCGATCTGGATGACCGGCTCGGGGAATTCCATGCGCTCGAGGATAACCTGCTTCAGCGGATCGCAGAGCGTGTCGCCGGTAGTGGTTTCCTTGAGGCCTGCGAGAGCAACGATGTCGCCTGCAAAGGCTTCTTCGATGTCTTCACGCGAGTTGGAATGCATCTGCAGCATACGGCCGACGCGCTCGCGCTTTTCCTTGACCGTGTTCATCACCGACGTGCCCTTTTCGAGCTTGCCGGAATAGATGCGGGCGAAGGTCAGCGAACCGACGAAGGGGTCGTTCATGATCTTGAACGCAAGCATCGAAAGCGGCTCTTCATCCGAAGCGTGACGCTCGATTTCGCTCTCGGTCTTGACGTCGATGCCCTTGATCGCCGGGATGTCCATCGGCGAAGGCAGGTATTCGACGACGGCGTCGAGCAACGGCTGAACGCCCTTGTTCTTGAACGCGGTACCGCAGAACATCGGGTGGAACTTCACATCGATGGTGCCGCGGCGCACGAGCGCACGGATCTGGTCGTTGTCGGGCATGACGCCTTCGAGGTAGGCTTCCATCGCGGCTTCGTCGATATCGACGACGGTCTCGATGAGCAGTTCGCGATACTTCGCGGCCTGTTCCTTCATGTCGTCCGGGATCTCAACAACGTCCCACTGTGCGCCGAGCGATTCGTCGCGCCAGATAAGAGCGTTCATCTCGATCAGGTCGATAACACCCTTGAAGTCGCTTTCAGCGCCGATCGGCAGCTGCATGACAACCGGGATCGCACCGAGGCGCGACTTGATCATGTCAACCGAGCGATAGAAATCGGCGCCGGTCTTGTCCATCTTGTTGCAGAAGATCATCCGCGGAACATTGTACTTCTCAGCCTGACGCCAGACGGTTTCCGTCTGCGGCTCAACACCGGCGTTGGCGTCGAGCAGCGCGATGGCGCCGTCGAGAACGCGCAGCGAACGCTCGACTTCAATGGTGAAGTCGACGTGGCCGGGGGTGTCGATGATGTTGAAGCGGCGCATCTTGCCGTCACGGCCCTTCCAGAAGGTCGTGGTGGCAGCGGACGTGATGGTGATGCCGCGTTCCTGTTCCTGCTCCATCCAGTCCATGGTGGCAGCGCCGTCATGAACTTCGCCGATCTTGTGCGACTTGCCCGTGTAATACAGGATGCGTTCGGTCGTCGTGGTCTTGCCGGCGTCGATGTGCGCCATGATACCGAAGTTACGGTAGTCTTCGATTTTGTATTCGCGAGCCATAGTGACTGCCTTTCGAAATTGTTCGTCGATTACCAGCGGTAATGCGAGAATGCACGGTTCGCGTCAGCCATCTTGTGGGTATCTTCGCGCTTCTTGACGGCGCTGCCACGGTTGTTGGCAGCATCCATGAGTTCGCCGCAGAGGCGATCGATCATGGTAGTCTCGTTGCGCTTGCGAGCAGCAGCGATCAGCCAGCGGATGGCAAGAGCCTGGCGGCGCTCGGGGCGAACATCGACCGGAACCTGGTAGGTAGCACCACCAACGCGACGCGAACGGACTTCGACGTGCGGAGCGATGTTGTCGAGAGCCGAATGGAACACGGCAACCGGCTCCTGCTTCAGCTTACCCTGAACCGCATCGAACGCACCGTAAACGATGTTTTCGGCGACGGACTTCTTACCATGAAGCATGATAGCGTTCATGAACTTGGTGACGACCAGATCACCGAACTTCGGATCCGGATTGATCTCGCGCTTTTCTGCACTATGACGACGGGACATACGCTTTGTCTCTCAATTGCTAGCTGGACGCCTTATCACGCGGAGTACCTCGCGCGGCGCCGAATTCCTGGAAAACCGAATTACTTCGGACGCTTCGCACCATACTTGGAACGGCGCTGCTTACGGTTCTTGACACCCTGGGTATCGAGAACGCCACGGATGATGTGGTAGCGAACGCCCGGCAAGTCCTTAACACGACCGCCACGGATCATGACAACGGAGTGTTCCTGAAGGTTGTGACCTTCACCCGGAATATAGCCGATGACTTCGAAGCCGTTGGTCAGGCGAATCTTGGCAACCTTACGCAGAGCCGAGTTCGGCTTCCTCGGGGTCGTCGTGTAGACGCGGGTGCAAACGCCGCGCTTCTGCGGGTTTTCCTGCAGAGCAGGAACCTTATTGCGCTTTACCTGTGCCTGACGCGGCTTGCGGATCAGCTGGTTTACGGTAGGCATATAACCATCCCTTACAAATTCTGTCTCATTACCCTTGCGGGCGGATCAATGCCGTCGCCGGCGGTTTCGAACGCTTGATAAATGCGCAAAACGAGGACCGATCCGCTTTTCGGCAGATGGCCCACAAAAAAGCAGAGGACGCCGTATTTCAGCGTCGTGCGTTCAGCATTTTGGTCGTCAGCGTGCGTTTTAGAGCCTTGTTTGAGGCGAACTCCAGAACGAGACGCTCCGAACCAGCCAGCCTCACATGGGCTCCGATGGGGCGGGGTGTACTGATTTCGGGGTGTCCCGTCAAGGGGAATTAACAAATATTCTTCCCCGTGCGGGCCTGACATGCCTGCAAAACAAGGCTTTTGCGGCGGAACCTGCCCTGCCCTCGCGCCAGACAGCCTTGAATCACCAGTCCGCAGCGCTCAACTTAAAGAATCATAAAGCAATTTCACAATCCGAGCTGCAAGGGATGAATCGGTCTCCTCCCCCAAGTCGATTCGTCGGGGGTTCAGTGTTTTTTAATGCGCACCCTGTCGCAATACGCTGTAAGATCGTTGCTCACCTTCTTTCGAACAAGGACGCAGCCGATGACCGCCATCCCCGACAACGACAACAACCTCGATGGCCCGATGGTCTTCATTGTCATTGGCAAAGCCTACGAAAGGGACGGCGATGAAGAGGGTATCGATATCCACGTCATGCTGCGCGCGCCGGACGACGACACCGCGGTACGCGAGGCCTTGAACGCACTCGCCGAAGAGGGATTTCTCGAGGCGGATCTCGACCAGATCGGCACCCTCACCGACATTCCCGACGACGAACCCCATGCGTCGGCCTATCAAGGCGCGCTTTCCGGTGAGGTGGCGATCATCAAGTTCGGGTGATCCCCCTTCGCGTGGCATTGCAAGACGAAAAAGCCGCCCGGAGCGATCCGGGCGGCTTTTTCAATGGACTGGAAAGGGCGGCGGAACTGCCCTCGCCTTTCAGCCTTATTCGGCCGCGGCATCTTCCTTGGCCGCCATGTCGGCGAGCATCGGCGTTGCGGCTTCGGCTCCCGTTCCCTTGCGGCGCTCCTCGAGGATCATCTCGTCGCGCGCCGTTGCGATGCGGCGGATCTGGGTCATCGTGCCGCCGGTACCGGCCGGGATCAGACGGCCGACGATGACGTTTTCCTTCAGGCCCTGCAAACCGTCGGTCTTGCCGGCGATCGCAGCTTCCGTCAGCACCTTGGTCGTTTCCTGGAAGGACGCGGCCGAGATGAAGGACGGCGTCTGCAGCGATGCCTTGGTGATGCCGAGCAGGACCGGATCGCCGTAAGCCGGCTTCTTGCCCTGTTCGATCAGCTGATCGTTGACGTCTTCCAGCTCGATGCGGTCGACGCTGTCGCCAACGATATAGGTCGAGTCACCGGCGTCGGTCACTTCCACCTTCTGCAGCATCTGGCGAACGATCACCTCGATGTGCTTATCGTTGATCACAACGCCCTGCAGACGGTAGACTTCCTGGATTTCGTTGACCAGGTAGGAGGCGAGTGCCTCCACGCCCTTGATCGCCAGGATGTCGTGCGGTGCCGGGTTACCGTCGAGGATGTAGTCACCCTTTTCGATATAGTCGCCGTCCTGCAGATGGAAGGGTTTGCCCTTCGGGATCAGGTACTCGACCGGCTCCACACCGTCTTCCGCAGGCTCGATCAGCACGCGGCGCTTGTTTTTGTAGTCGCGGCCGAAGCGGATCGTACCATCGATTTCGGCGATGATCGCGTGATCCTTCGGACGGCGCGCTTCGAAGAGTTCGGCAACGCGCGGCAAACCGCCGGTGATGTCCTTCGTCTTGGCGCTTTCCAGCGGCGAACGTGCAAGCACGTCACCCTGGGATACCTTCGTGCCCGGCTCGACCGACAGAATGGCGTCGACCGAGAGCATGAAGCGAGCTTCGCCGCCACGAGCAAGCTTGGCGACGGCGCCATTCTTGTCCTTGATGACGATCGCCGGCTTCAGGTCGATACCGCGCGGCGTCGAACGCCAGTCGATGACCTGGCGCTTGGTGATGCCGGTCGCTTCGTCGGTCGCTTCCAGAACGGAGATACCATCGACGATATCTTCGAAATGAACCGTACCTTCGACTTCCGTCATCATCGGGCGCGTATAGGGGTCCCACTCTGCGAGACGCTGGCCGCGCTTCACCTTGTCGGCGTCGTCGACATAGATCTTCGAGCCATAGGCAACGCGCTGCGAGGACCGCTCGACACCGCGTTCGTCGAGGATCTGGATCGCCATGTTGCGGCCCATGGCGACGAGAACGTTGTCCGAGTTGCGCAGCATGTTGCGGTTCTTGATCTGCACCGTGCCTTCATACGACGCTTCGAGGAACGACTGGTCGACCACCGTTGCCGTGCCACCAAGGTGGAACGTGCGCATGGTGAGCTGCGTGCCCGGTTCGCCGATCGACTGAGCGGCGATGACGCCGACAGCTTCGCCCATGTTGACGGGCGTGCCACGCGCCAGGTCACGGCCGTAGCAAACGCCGCAGACGCCGGTCTGGATTTCGCAGGTCAGCGCCGAACGGATACGGATCGACTGGATGCCGGCCTTCTCGATTTCGACGACATCGGCTTCGAGGATCATCTTGCCAGCATCGACGATGCGCTCACCCGTGACCGGATGATCGATGTTGTCGAGGGCCGTGCGGCCGAGAACGCGGGCGCCGAGCGAGGCAACAACCTGACCGGCATCAACGATAGCGGTCATGGTGAGGCCGGATTCGGTACCGCAATCCACCGAGTTGACGATGCAATCCTGCGCGACGTCGACGAGACGGCGGGTCAGGTAACCGGAGTTCGCGGTCTTCAAGGCGGTGTCTGCAAGACCCTTACGGGCACCGTGCGTCGAGTTGAAGTACTCGTTAACGGTCAGGCCTTCCTTGAAGTTCGAGATGATCGGCGTCTCGATGATTTCGCCCGAAGGCTTGGCCATCAGGCCGCGCATGCCGCCCAACTGACGCATCTGGTTCGGAGAACCACGGGCGCCGGAGTGGGACATCATGTAGATCGAGTTCATCGGCTTCTGACGGCCGTTGTCGTCGAATTCCACCGCCTTGATGCGTGCCATCATCTCGTCGGCGACCTTTTCGGTCGCCTTGCCCCAGGCATCGACAACCTTGTTGTACTTTTCGCCCTGGGTGATGAGGCCGTCATTGTACTGCTGCTCGTATTCCTTCACCAGGCTTTCGGTGTCGCCGACGATCTTGGCCTTGGTGTCCGGAATGACCATGTCGTCCTTGCCGAACGAAATGCCGGCGCGGCAGGCATGGGCGAAGCCGAGCTGCATGATGCGGTCGCAGAAAATGACCGTGTCCTTCTGGCCGCAATGACGGTAGACCGTGTCGATCATCTTGGAGATGTTCTTCTTGGTCAGTTCCTGGTTGCAGACATCGAACGGCACGTTGACGTTCTTCGGCAGAAGTTCGCCGATGAGCATGCGGCCAGGCGTCGTTTCATAGATCTTCGAAACCGGCTTGCCTTCGGCATCCACGGTCTTGAAGCGGCCGCGGATCTTGGCATGCAGCGTCACCGACTTGGTTTCAAGCGCGTGATGCAGTTCGCCGAGATCGGAGAAGGCCATGCCTTCGCCCGGCTCGTTCTGGTTCATGATCGACAGATAGTAGAGACCGAGAACCATGTCCTGCGACGGAACGATGATCGGTGCGCCGTTTGCCGGATGCAGGATGTTGTTGGTCGACATCATCAGCACGCGCGCTTCCAGCTGCGCTTCGAGCGACAGCGGAACGTGAACGGCCATCTGGTCGCCGTCGAAGTCGGCGTTGAACGCGGTGCAGACGAGCGGATGCAGCTGGATCGCCTTGCCTTCGACCAGGGTCGGTTCGAAGGCCTGGATGCCCAGGCGGTGCAGCGTCGGTGCGCGGTTCAGGAGAACCGGATGTTCGCGGATGACCTCGTCGAGGATATCCCAGACTTCCGGCTTTTCCTTTTCAACCAGCTTCTTGGCCTGCTTGACGGTCGAGGAGTAACCCTTGGCGTCGAGACGGGCGTAGATGAACGGCTTGAACAGTTCGAGCGCCATCTTCTTCGGCAGGCCGCACTGGTGCAGCTTCAGTTCCGGACCGGTCACGATGACCGAACGGCCGGAATAGTCGACGCGCTTGCCGAGCAGGTTCTGGCGGAAGCGGCCCTGCTTGCCCTTGAGCATGTCGGACAGCGACTTCAGCGGGCGCTTGTTGGCGCCGGTGATGACGCGGCCGCGGCGGCCGTTGTCGAACAGCGCGTCCACAGATTCCTGCAGCATGCGCTTTTCGTTGCGGATGATGATGCCAGGCGCACGAAGCTCGATCAGGCGCTTCAGACGGTTGTTACGGTTGATGACGCGGCGATAGAGATCGTTGAGGTCGGACGTCGCGAAACGGCCGCCATCCAGCGGAACGAGCGGACGCAGGTCCGGCGGGATCACCGGAACCACCTTCATGATCATCCATTCCGGACGGTTGCCGGATTCCATGAAGTTCTCGACGATCTTCAGGCGCTTCATCAGCTTCTTCTGCTTCAGCTCGGACGTGGTGTCAGCCATTTCCGAACGCAGATCGCCGGCGATCTTGTCGAGGTTCATCGAAGCGAGCATCTCGTAGATGGCTTCCGCACCGATCATCGCCGTGAACTGATCTTCGCCGAACTCGTCGACAGCGATCATGTATTCTTCTTCCGAGAGGAGCTGGTTTTCCTTGAGGGAAGTCAGGCCCGGTTCGGTGACGATGTAGTTTTCGAAATAGAGGACGCGCTCGATATCCTTCAGCGTCATGTCGAGCAGCGTTGCGATGCGGCTCGGCAGGGACTTCAGGAACCAGATGTGAGCAACGGGAGCGGCGAGCTCGATATGGCCCATGCGCTCACGGCGAACGCGCGACAGCGTCACTTCGACGCCGCACTTTTCGCAGATGATGCCCTTGTACTTCATGCGCTTGTACTTGCCGCACAAGCATTCGTAGTCCTTGATCGGTCCAAAGATGCGCGCGCAGAACAGACCGTCGCGTTCCGGTTTGAACGTGCGGTAGTTGATCGTCTCCGGCTTCTTGATTTCACCGTAAGACCAGGAGAGAATCTTCTCCGGCGAGGCAATCGAGATCCGGATGGAATCGAATGTCTGTGCAGGCACCTGCGGATTGAAAAGATTCATGACCTCTTGGTTCATGCCTATCTCCTTCGTGGGCGTGTCGCCCTCTTCTTGGCTGAACGGTTCCGGCAAATCCCGGGCGCCGGACCGCAGCCTGAAAATGGATAAAACCGCATTTCATGCGGCCGTATTTCCTGCCCTGCCCTAAGTGGGACCGGGCGGAAACGGTGCGCGCCGCTTCAAGCGGCACGCACCTTGATGATGCTTACTCGGCGGCGTCCGGCAGCTGCGTCGGCTGCAGATCCTCGAGCTTCGAGTTTTCCAGCTCGACCGAGAGACCCAGGGACCGCATTTCCTTGACGAGAACGTTGAAGCTCTCCGGAATACCGGCCTCGAACGTGTCGTCGCCACGGACGATCGCTTCGTAGACCTTGGTACGGCCGGCCACGTCGTCCGACTTCACCGTCAGCATTTCCTGCAGGGTGTAGGCGGCGCCGTAGGCTTCGAGCGCCCAGACTTCCATTTCCCCGAAGCGCTGACCGCCGAACTGCGCCTTGCCGCCCAGCGGCTGCTGGGTAACGAGCGAGTAAGGACCGATCGAACGGGCATGGATCTTGTCGTCGACAAGGTGGTTCAGCTTCAGCATGTAGATGTAGCCGACAGTCACCTGGCGGTCGAACTGATCGCCGGTACGGCCGTCATACAGCGTCGACTGGCCGGTGACCTTGAGGCCTGCCTGCTCCAGCATCTCGTTGACGTCGGCTTCCACCGCGCCGTCGAAGACCGGCGTTGCGATCGACACGCCGCGGCGGGTCTGCTCGGCCAAACGGACGATCGATTCATCGTCGTACTGCTTGATCGGCTCGCCCTTCGGACCGGATCCGATGACGCTGTCGATGGTATCGCGCAGCGGCTGAATATCAGCACCCGCCTTATAGGCATCGAGCATCGCGCCGATCTTCTTGCCCATGCCGGCGCAAGCCCAGCCGAGATGGGTTTCGAGGATCTGGCCGACGTTCATGCGCGAAGGCACGCCGAGCGGGTTCAGAACGACGTCGACATGCGTGCCGTCTTCCAGGAACGGCATGTCCTCGATCGGCACGATGCGGGAAACCACACCCTTGTTGCCGTGACGGCCGGCCATCTTGTCGCCCGGCTGGATCTTGCGCTTCACTGCGACGAAGACCTTGACCATCTTCATGACGCCCGGAGGCATTTCATCGCCGCGCTGGACCTTTTCGACCTTGTCCATGAAGCGATGCTCGAGCAGCGACTTGGATTCGTCGTACTGGCCACGGAGAGCCTCGACTTCGCCCTGAGCCTTCTCGTCCTCAACTGCGAACATCCACCACTGCGAGCGGGGATATTCGGAGATGACGGCGTTCGAAAGCTCGGTGCCCTTCTTGAAGCCCTTCGGACCGGCAACGGCGACGTGGCCGCGCAGCATGTCGAGGAGACGCGAGTAGACGTTGCGATCGAGGATCGCCTGTTCGTCGTCGCGGTCCTTCGCCAGACGCTCGATCTCTTCGCGCTCGATTGCCATCGCACGCTCGTCTTTTTCCACGCCATGGCGGTTGAAGACGCGCACTTCGACGATGGTGCCGAAGGTGCCCGGAGGCATGCGCATGGAGGTGTCGCGAACGTCGGAGGCCTTTTCGCCGAAGATGGCGCGCAGAAGCTTTTCTTCCGGCGTCATCGGGCTTTCGCCCTTCGGCGTGATCTTGCCGACAAGGATGTCGCCCGGCTGAACTTCCGCACCGATGTAGACGATACCGGCTTCATCGAGGTTCTTCAGCGCTTCTTCCGAAACGTTCGGAATGTCGCGGGTGATTTCTTCCGGACCGAGCTTGGTGTCGCGCGCCATCACTTCGAATTCTTCGATGTGGATGGAGGTGAACACGTCATCGCGAACGATGCGCTCGGAAAGCAGGATCGAGTCTTCGTAGTTGTAGCCGTTCCAGGGCATGAACGCGACGAGCGCGTTGCGGCCGAGCGCCAGATCGCCGAGGTCGGTCGACGGACCGTCAGCGATGATGTCACCCTTGTTCAGGATGTCACCGACGGTGACCAGCGGACGCTGGTTGACGCAGGTGTTCTGGTTCGAGCGCTGGAATTTCTGCAGACGGTAGATATCGACACCGGACTTGCCGGCCTCGAGGTCTTCCGTCGCGCGGATAACGATACGGGTCGCGTCGACCTGGTCGACCACGCCGCCGCGGCGGGCAGCGATAGCCGCACCGGAGTCACGCGCAACGACCGGCTCCATGCCGGTACCGACGAACGGTGCTTCCGCACGCAGCAGAGGCACGGCCTGACGCTGCATGTTCGAGCCCATGAGCGCGCGGTTGGCGTCGTCGTTTTCCAGGAACGGGATGAGCGCTGCCGCAACCGATACGAGCTGCTTCGGCGAAACGTCCATCAGGTTGATCTGGTCGCGAGGCGCCAGCATAACGTCGCCCGCGTGACGGCAGACGACGAACTCTTCCACGAACGACTGGTCCGCGTTGAGCTCGGAGTTTGCCTGGGCGACGTGGTACTTGGCTTCTTCCATCGCCGACAGGTAGACGACCTCACGCGTCACCTTGCCGTCGACGATCTTGCGGTACGGGCTTTCGATGAAGCCGTACTTGTTGACGCGGGCGAAGGTTGCGAGCGAGTTGATCAGACCGATGTTCGGGCCTTCCGGCGTTTCGATCGGGCAGATACGGCCGTAGTGGGTCGGGTGAACGTCGCGGACTTCGAAGCCAGCGCGTTCGCGCGTCAGACCGCCCGGGCCAAGAGCCGAAAGACGGCGCTTGTGGGTGATTTCCGACAGCGGGTTGACCTGGTCCATGAACTGCGACAGCTGCGAGGAACCGAAGAACTCGCGGACAGCGGCAGCAGCCGGCTTGGCGTTGATCAGGTCCTGCGGCATGACGGTGTCGATTTCGATCGACGACATGCGTTCCTTGATCGCACGCTCCATGCGCAGCAGGCCGAGGCGATACTGGTTTTCCATCAGTTCGCCGACCGAACGCACACGGCGGTTGCCGAGGTTGTCAATATCGTCGATTTCGCCCTTGCCGTCGCGCAGGTCCACCAGCATCTTGACAACAGCCAGGATGTCTTCCTTGCGCAGGATGCGGACGGTGTCGGCCGCATCGAGGTCAAGACGCATGTTCATCTTCACGCGGCCAACGGCGGAGAGATCGTAACGCTCCGCATCGAAGAACAGAGTATTGAACATGGCTTCGGCCGAATCCATGGTCGGCGGCTCGCCCGGACGCATGACGCGGTAGATATCGAACAGAGCGTCCTGACGGTTCTCGTTCTTGTCTACAGCCAGCGTGTTGCGGATATAGGCACCGACATTGATGTGGTCGATGTCGAGAACCGGGATTTCGTCGAAACCAGCGCCCAGGATGACGCCGAGCGTCTTCTCGTCGATTTCGTCGCCGGCTTCGAGGAAGATTTCGCCCGTCGACATGTTGACGAGGTCTTCTGCCAGGAAGTTGCCGTAGAGATCGTCGTCAGACGCCTTGATGGCCTTGAGGCCCTTTTCCTTCAGCGTCTTCAACAGGCGCGGCGTCAGCTTCTTGCCGGATTCGACCACGACTTCGCCGGTATCGGCGTCGATCAGGTCGGACAGAGCCTTCTGGCCCTTCAGCGTGTCCGGCTGGAACGGAATCCGCCAGCCCTTGCCGTCGCGCTGGTAGAACGACTTGGTGTAGAAGGTTTCGAGAATTTCCTCGCCGTCCATGCCGAGCGCCATCAGAAGCGACGTGACAGGAATCTTGCGGCGGCGGTCGATACGCGCATGGACAACGTCCTTGGCATCGAACTCGATGTCGAGCCAGGAGCCGCGATACGGAATGACGCGGGCAGCGAACAACAGCTTGCCCGACGAGTGGCTCTTGCCCTTGTCATGATCGAAGAACACGCCCGGCGAACGGTGCATCTGGGAGACGATGACGCGCTCGGTGCCGTTGACGATGAACGTACCGTTGTTGGTCATGAGCGGCATGTCGCCCATGTAGACGTTCTGTTCCTTGATGTCCTTGATGGACTTGGCGCCCGTATCCTCATCGATATCGAACACGATGAGGCGCAGCGTCACCTTGAGGGGTGCAGCGTAGGTCAGATCGCGCTGACGGCATTCCTCGACGTCGAACTTTGGCTGTTCGAACTCGTAGGAAACGAATTCGAGCATCGAAGCGCCGGAGAAATCCGTGATCGGGAAAACGGACTTGAAAACGGACTGAAGTCCCTCATCCGGACGGCCGCCCTGCGGCTCGTCGACCATGAGGAACTGGTCGTAGGATGCCTTCTGAACCTCGATGAGGTTCGGCATTTCTGCGACTTCTGGAATTTTACCGAAAAACTTGCGTACGCGCCTGCGACCGTTAAACGAAAGGGTCTGAGCCATCGTCGCTCCTTTAAAATTGCACCCGGGCCTGCAACAGACGAACACCGCTGGCCAGTCGGCTCCGTCAATTAATGGATCATTCAAACTCGTCTCACTTCCCAAAACCACCGGCCGGATTGCCTGGCGGTTCGGTTCGAGACCATCCTCTTGAAGAACCCATTACCCAAAAGCCGTTTTCAATAGGCTTTTGGGTAATACGTTCAAAAAACGATGAAAGAGAGGCGACCCTTTCGGGCCACCCCTCCCTCGAAATAGGCACGATTACTTGACGTCAACCTTGGCGCCAGCGTCTTCGAGCTTCTTCTTGAGATCAGCGGCTTCAGCCTTGGAAACGCCTTCCTTGACAGCCTTCGGAGCGGCTTCAACGAGGTCCTTGGCTTCCTTCAGGCCGAGGCCCGTGATAGCGCGAACTTCCTTGATGACGTTGATCTTGTTTGCGCCGGCATCAGCGAGGATGACGTCGAATTCAGTCTTTTCTTCTTCAACGACAGCAGCAACGCCAGCGCCGCCAGCAGCAGCAACTGCTACCGGAGCAGCAGCGGAAACGCCCCACTTTTCTTCGAGAAGCTTCGACAGTTCTGCAGCTTCCAGAACGGTCAGCGAGGACAGGTCGTCTACGATCTTTGCGAGATCAGCCATTTTTTAGTTCCTTTTGTTCGGTTCGAACTTGGTTAGATATAAACAACGAAAAACCGCCTTATGCGGCTTCGTCCTTCTTGGCGTAAGCCGAGAACACGCGGGCAAGCTGGCTTGCCGGTGCTGCAACAACGCCTGCGATGCGGGTAGCCGGTGTCTGGATCATGCCCAGCAGCTTCGCACGCAGTTCGTCCAGCGAAGGCAGGGTCGCAAGCGACTTGACTGCATCCGCGTTGAGCGTCGTTGCTCCCATGGCGCCGCCCAGAACAACGATCTTGTCGTTGGTCTTGGCGAAATCCATGACGACTTTCGGAGCCGTGATCGGGTCGGCGCTGAATGCTACCAGCGTCTGACCCTTGAAGAGATTGGACATCCCTTCGGCTTCCGTACCCTGAAGGGCGATCTTGGCCAGGCGGTTCTTCGCGACTTTGACGGTGCCGCCAGCAGCGCGCATCTTCGAACGGAAGTCGTTCATCTGTGCGACTGTGACACCAGCATAGTGGGCCACGACAACCGAACCGGCGCCCTTGAAGGACTCGTTCAGCTCCGTGACGAATTCGCGTTTTTCCGCTCTTTCCACTGCCTATCTCCAGTTGACTGGACCGCAAAATACAGCCCAGTCGGTTTGCCTTTGCCACATGGGATCAGAGGTGATCCCAAGCGACGCTCGAGGATCCTGTCCCCTGCGCGTTCCCGTTTGAGCGGGTCCGGCACAAGGCAAGCCGAGGTTCGAACCGAATTCCCACGCTTTCGCGCGTCAAATGAAATTCGGGACTCACCCGTCTCATGCAGGCTGAAGTGATTAAGGGATAACCACCTGCAATCTCGGACAGGAGTTCCGGGTTTGATCCCGGAATTCCCGGCCCCGAAGGGCCGGAAATCTTGGACCGGACCGAAGTCCGGATAAATTATTAAGCGACGGTGACCGACGAAGGATCAACCTTGACGCCCGGGCCCATGGTCGAGGAAATCGCCACGCGCTTGACGTAGTTGCCCTTGGCGCCAGCCGGCTTTGCCTTGATGACCGCATCCGCAAACGCGCGGATGTTTTCTTCAATGGCGGAAGCCGTGAAGGAAGCCTTGCCGATACCGGCATGAACGATACCGGCCTTCTCGACGCGGAACTCTACGGCGCCGCCCTTCGATGCCTTGACAGCACCGGCGACGTCCATCGTAACCGTTCCGACCTTCGGGTTCGGCATCATGCCGCGCGGGCCGAGAACCTTACCGAGACGGCCGACGAGCGGCATCATGTCCGGGGTCGCGATGCAGCGATCGAAGTCGATCTTGCCGCCCTGAACGATTTCGACCAGGTCTTCTGCGCCAACGACGTCGGCGCCAGCAGCCTTGGCTTCATCAGCCTTGGCGCCACGGGCGAAAACGGCGACGCGAACATCGCGGCCGGTGCCGTTCGGCAGATTGACGACGCCACGGACCATCTGGTCGGCATGACGCGGATCAACACCGAGGTTCATCGCGACTTCGATGGTTTCGTCGAACTTGGCGATGGCGCGAGCCTTCACCAGGGTGATGGCTTCGGACAAAGCAACGAGCTTCGTCGGGTCGATACCTTCGCGGGTCTTCTGTACACGCTTTGCAAGCTTTGCCATGATCTTAGCCCACCACTTCCAGACCCATGGCGCGGGCGGAGCCCTCGATCATGGTCATTGCGCCTTCGATATCGGCTGCGTTCAGATCCTTCATCTTGGCCTTGGCGATCGTCTCGATCTGAGCCTTGGTCAGCTTGCCTGCGGTCGCACCCTTGCCCGGCGTCTTCGAGCCGGAGGAGATCTTTGCTTCCTTCTTCAGGAAGTAGCTGACCGGCGGCTGCTTCATGATGAAGGTGAAGGACTTGTCCTGGTAGTAGGTGATGACGACCGGGATCGGCATGCCCTTTTCCATTTCCTGCGTAGCCGCGTTGAACGACTTGCAGAATTCCATGATGTTAATGCCACGCTGACCAAGCGCCGGGCCGATCGGCGGGGACGGGTTTGCCGATCCTGCCTTGACCTGAAGCTTGAGCTGGCCTGCAACTTTCTTAGCCATTTCTCTCTGCCTTTTGGTTTTTCCCGCCTCACCGCCCGTCACATGACGGACTGGAGCAGGAAACGTTCCGACCGGTTTCCCGGCCCTTCATGCCACCCCTCGTCAAAGGGAGTGGCGGCTGCGGTTGCGTGGTGCGGAACGCCGGTCCGGCTAAGACCGGTTTCCTTCCACGCGGACTGCGGGTCACCCCGCCTTTACCGGATACGAATATCCGGAAAACAAAAGAATGCCGCGCAGCCGGTTATCCCAGCGCTGCGGCAATCAGAAATCAGACTTTCTCGACCTGAGCGTATTCAAGGTCTACCGGCGTCGCACGGCCAAAGATCGAGACTTCGACCTTGAGGCGCGAACGCTCTTCGTCCACGTCCTGCACGATGCCGTTGAACGAGGCAAACGGACCGTCGGAGACGCGAACCTGCTCACCAATCTCGAACGAGATCGAAGGCTTCGGACGATCGACACCGTCCTGAACCTGACCGAGAATGCGCTCGGCCTCGAAATCCGGAATCGGAACCGGCTTGTTGTCGGATCCGAGGAAACCGGTCACCTTCGGCGTATTCTTGATGAGGTGATATGCCTCATCCGTCAGATTGGCACGCACGAGCACGTAGCCGGGAAAGAACTTGCGCTCGGCATCAACCTTGCGGCCACGACGAACTTCAACGACCTTTTCGGTCGGGACGAGAATCTTTTCAAACAGATGGCTGAGCCCCTTCTGCTTGGCTTTCTCCTCAATGGATTCAGCAACCTTCTTCTCGAAATTCGAGTAGGCGTGAACGATGTACCAACGCGCTGCCATATTCATCCCCACCCGTTCAGATACCAGCATTCAGGACGAGGCCGATCAGCCAGCCCATCAGTTGGTCCGCAGCAAAAAAGAAGAGTGCCGCAAAGAAGACCATGACGAACACCATCAGCGTCGAGATCGTCGTCTCGCGCCGCGTAGGCCATGTCACTTTCGACGTCTCGGAGCGCACCTGCTGCAGAAACGTAAATGGATTTGTTTTGGATGCCATTGAATGCTCACGCCTTAACGGCCCGTAAAGCTGTCGATCAGCCCCACGCGCCGCGTGTCTGTTTGAACCCTACATAAAGACCGATTCTATAAATCACAAGAGGTCAACGGTCTTTTTGCGAAATTAGCCGGAAAAAGGCAAGCCCTTCCCCCTGTATGTACTACCAAGTCGTCGCTGCATGCGTTGCGCTGGATCGAATGGCAGGGGCAGCAGGGCTCGAACCTGCGACCTGCGGTTTTGGAGACCGCCGCTCTACCAACTGAGCTATACCCCTAGACCGCAGCGCCAGTGCCTCAAAGGCTGTGCGCCGCGATAAGTCTGCGGCTTATTATTCAGTTTGCCCGGCGATGACAAGCGTCTTTGCCGGAAAAAGAGAAAGAATTCGGCGATATCCGTCTTTCTTTTTCACCGCGTAAATCAGCCTCGCTCACTTGCCGACATATTTCCGCCAGTCGTGCTCTTCCTTGAAGCCGAGCACTTCGCGAATCCTCCGATTCGACAAGAGCCCCTCGAATTCGCCGATCTCTCTCGTAAACGGCACATTGGGGTAAAAGCGGGCTGCAAGCTCCCGCGACGGCGTATCGGCCGAGACTGTGTCGTTCGCCGCGTTGAAGACCTGGAAACCCAAGCCGTCCTTCTCGATGCAGAGCTTGACGATCTGGCCGAGATCGCGGGCATCGATATAGCTCCAGGCGATGCGCTTGCGGATTTCAGGATTGGCAAAATAGGCCGGGAACCGCGCGTATTCGTGCGGCTCGATCACATTGCCGATGCGCAGCGCATAGATGTCGAAACCCGAGCGCTCGGCAAAGGCGCGCGCCGTCTTCTCGTTGAGCACCTTCGACAGGCCGTAACTGTCCATCGGATTGACGTCGTAGTCCTCCTCCAGCGGAAACTGATGGAAATCACGGTGGCCTTCGGCGAAGCAGACGCCATAGGTGGTCTCGCTGGAGGCGACGATGATCTTGCGGACGCCGAGCTTCACCGCTGCCTCGACGACATTGTAGGTGCCCATCGTGTTGATGCGGAACGTCTCGTTGTCCGGCTTGATCAGGATGCGCGGCACAGCGGCGAAATGAACCACGGCATCAAACGGCCGCGGCCCCTGCCCGTGTTCCAGATCCGGAAAATCCCGATGCATCGACATGACGTCGAACATCTGGCCGCTGTCGGTAATGTCGGCGATCAGATTGGTGACGCCGGGGCTGTCGAGCGGCACGAGATCGACATTGTGTACCTCATAGCCGGCCTCGACCAGGTACGGCACGGCATGCCGCCCTGCCTTGCCCGCACCGCCGGTGAACAGAATTCGCTTGCTCATGGACGTCCTCCACCTGCTGGCCGCCCGAACGGGCGGCGGCCTCCTCGTCAAAACCGATATGCCCTGTCCGTACCGAAGCCGCAATATTATTTCTGCGTCGCGAGGGATGACGGAAGGCCCGGCGTCATTTATGTCGTACTGAACTGGGTATAACAGGCCTGACGGCCAAGAGAACATGTCGATGCAAGCCGAAGATTTCGAAGCGCTTCTCTCAGGCTATGAAATGGTGGCGTTGATCGCCAACAGCGAAAGCGTCGATATCGACGTAATCACGAGGACTTTGCCAGAGAACACACTCTACGTCTTCTTCACGGGGTGCGCCAAAATCCTCTCCCGCCCATTCGAGAGGGACGCGGTACTCTGCCATCGCCTCGTTGCCGGCGGCACGCGCTTTCTGAAGTCGCAGAAGCATTTCGACAAGGCCTACAGCCTTTTTACGTGTCACCTGAAAGCCGAGATCGGGGTGATCGCCGATCGCGGGGTTCCAGAGGGGAGCCCCGGAGTGGCGGCGCCGCGCAAAAGCACGCTCATGCCGCAGACGCTCGATTTCGACTATGCGTTCGGCCCGCTCTACCCAATGGACCGCATGCCAACGACAGGCTTTGCCATTGCCGTCTGGCTTGCCGAGAAGGTACCGCACGCCAATATCTGTCTTTGCGGCTTCACGGGCGCGGCCGGCCTGCAGTTCAGCATGTATACGGAGCATGACTGGACGTTCGAGCAGATCATGCTGCAACTCTTCGTGAAGAAGGGCCGCATCCGGCGTTTCGAGGAAAATCTCACCGAGCCGGCCGGTTCCTTCGCCCGCATCCACGGCCGGTTTCCCGAATTCAGCGAAGCGACGATCGCGCTCGTCGCCACCAATGTCCTTGCCAACCGCTTCACCGGCATGGAACGGCAGGTCGCCAAGCTCTGGTCGAAGACGAAGCTCGAACGTCGTATCCGCGGCTTCTTCAAGCGCTTCAAGAATTTCGGGCATTAGAACCCAAATCGAGCTACGGTCCCGCCCCGTCGCCGGACCATGAATACGCTCCTTTGAAAATCAGTCTTCGAACAGGTCGGCCTCCATCATCCAATCCTGCTCAACATCAACCATCACAACCTCCCTCATCCAGTTCATGAAGGTTTGCTCGATATTTGCGTAGCGTAGCGGCGGATCGAGGGTAAACCCGTCGCCGAACCCCAGATGAATGCTGACGACCCTGTCTTCGACTTTTCCGTCCTTGACAACGAAAAAGGCGAAATCCTCTTGGTCCTGTCTGCGGGCGAAGAGGTAGACATCGAAGTCCGCTCCGGTCTCCTTTTGGAAGACCTGGCGAAAGAAATCATTTGCGGAGAGTTCTGGCTCACACGCGATCGTCTCAATCGTATCAATGAAGTACCAAGGCTGCCATTTCGTCAGCCCCTTCGCAATGAACCAGCGGTAGGAAATTGGCAGCAGCTTGTCCAAGTATCCCGTCTCCATGTTGCCTCACGCAAAAAGGCCCCGCTGTTTCCAGCGGGGCCTTTCCAAAATCCCGGTAATCTTAAGTGATTACTCGACGATGGATGCGAC
>UCMT01000059.1 GCA_900473795.1 Hyphomicrobiales bacterium
CGAATTTTTCGCGCGTGGATGGAAGGCGTTGCCGCTTGCTCCCTCTTCTCCCCGGCGGGGAGAAGGAGACACGCCGCATCCGTTGTCGCCGGCATCCGCAGCCGAGCAGGGCACGTCCCCTCTCCCTGCTTGCGGGGAGAGGGTCAGGGTGTGAGGCGAAAGCTGAAACGCTCAAAATGCACACCCCCTCAGAAATCTGTAGGTTTCCGCAGAGCCGATTTGATATAGACAGGCCTCTCTCAAAGACGCCCACGATCAACAGGAAATGACCTATGGCAAGAATCGTCAATGTCGCCGTCCAGATGGACCACGTGTCGGGCATCAACATCGCGGGCGACAGTACCTTCGCCATGAGCCTCGAAGCGCAGGCGCGCGGCTACAACCTCTTCCACTATACGCCGAACCAGCTTTCGCTGCGCGACGGCAAGATCTTCGCCACCGTGCAGCCGATGAGCCTGCGCGACGTCAAGGGCGACCACTATTCGCTGGGCGATGCCGAGCGCATCGACCTGTCGACCATGGACGTCGTGCTCTTGCGCCAGGACCCGCCCTTCGACATGGCCTATATCACCTCGACGCATCTGCTCGAGCGCATCCATCCGAAGACGCTCGTCGTCAACGACCCGGCCTGGGTGCGCAATTCGCCGGAAAAGATCTTCGTCACCGAATTTCCCGACCTGATGCCGAAGACGCTGATCACCCGCGACCCGGCGGAGATCGCCAGCTTCCGTGCCGAGATGGGCGACATCATCCTGAAACCGCTCTACGGCAATGGCGGCGCCGGCGTGTTTCATTCGACCCGCGACGACCGCAACCTTTCGTCGCTGCTTGAAATGTTCGGCCAGATGTTCCGCGAACCGTTCATCGCCCAGGAATACCTGCCGGCCGTGCGCAAGGGCGACAAGCGCATCATCCTCGTCGACGGCGAGCCGGTCGGCGCGATCAACCGCGTTCCGGCCGAACACGACGCCCGCTCCAACATGCATGCCGGCGGCAAGCCGGAGGCGACCGAACTGACCACGCGGGAAAAGGAAATCTGCGCCCGCATCGGGCCGGCGCTGCGCGAGCGCGGCTTCCTGCTCGTCGGCATCGACGTGATCGGCGACGTCATGACCGAGATCAACGTCACCTCGCCCACCGGCATTCGCGAAGTCAGGAAATTCGGCGGCGCCGATATCGCCGCCCTGCTCTGGGACGCCATCGAACGCAAGCGTGCCTGACGAAACAGCCAGCCGGATCGCTCTCGTGACCGGCTGGCGCAACCCGATTGCACCTCTAGAGTGTTCACGGTTGTTCCGTTTCGTTCGCGAAATACAACCTGTTTCAACCTATGCGATTATCTCTGCCAAATCTGTTCGATAATTGTTCTTGTTTTATTCCGCTATTCGTGCAAGATTTCCCCACACAACCGATGGAGGTTGTGGCGGCAGGGGCTGAGACCTGCCTCGCGGCAAGAGGGGCAGTCATGGTCGCGCGTGTCAGTACGGTTGCATTCCAGGGCATAGAAGGCGTGCCGGTCGACGTCCAGGTGATGGTGGCGCCCGGAAAAGTCGGCATGCAGATCGTCGGCCTTCCGGACAAGGCGGTGGCCGAGAGCCGGGAGCGCGTCCAGGCGGCGCTGCATGCCTCGGGCCTGTCGCTGCCAGCCAAGAAAGTCACCGTCAACCTCGCACCGGCGGATCTGCCGAAGGAAGGAATCCCACTGCCACATTCGTGGCGCTATCCTTTCTCCAGAAGCCTTGATTTTAAGGGAAAGATAGCGCGTTTTACAAAAGGATATAGATATCCTTTTGCTGTCGGTACGGCTCACGGCTTTGAGTTGCGCGGCCGTAGACGGCATGCCTGAGTGTGTCGTTCGGTAGTCATTCGGCTGTCTAATCCGAGAACCGCTTTCGAGCCGCTTAACGAGACCGTATAACCTTCGCTCGGCACCACCTCCCAATTCGCAAAAAACTCTTCGACCCGACCGGTTCACACGGGCAGCCGACCCATGCCCGATCTCGCCGATATCAAGGGCCAGGAAAGCGCCAAGCGGGCGCTGGAGGTGGCCGCGGCCGGAAACCACAATCTGCTGATGGTCGGCCGGCCCGGCTCCGGCAAATCGATGCTCGCCGCCCGCCTGCCCTCGATCCTGCCGCCGCTCTCGCCCGCCGAACTGCTGGAAGTCTCGATGATCCATTCGATCGCCGGACAACTGCCGGGCGGCAAGCTGTCGGACCGGCGGCCCTTCCGCACACCGCATCATTCGGCGACGATGGCCGCGATGATCGGCGGTGGCCTGCGCGCCAAGCCGGGCGAGGCCTCGCTCGCCCATAACGGCGTGCTCTTCCTCGACGAATTTCCGGAGTTCACGCCGCAGGTGCTCGATGCGCTGCGCCAGCCGCTCGAAACATCCGAATGCATCATCGCCCGCGCCAATCACCGCGTCACCTATCCGGCCGCGATCCAGCTGGTGGCGGCGATGAACCCCTGCCGCTGCGGCATGGCGGGCGAACCGGGGCATACCTGCGCCCGCGGCCCGCGCTGCGTCGCCGACTATCAGGGGCGCATTTCCGGGCCGTTGATGGACCGCATCGACATCCGCATCGATGTCCCCTCCGTCACCGCCGCCGACCTGATCCGCCCGGCACCGGCCGAACCGAGTGCCGTGGTCGCAAGACGCGTCGCCCGCGCCCGCGAAATCCAGGCGGATCGCTTCATCGCCTTCGGCATGCCGGAAATCCTCTCGAACGCGCGCTGCTCGACATCCATGATCGAAAAGATGGCCGAGCCGGATGCCGGCGGCCTGCAATTGCTGCGCGACGCTGCGGAAAAGATGAAGTTTTCGGCGCGCGGCTACCACCGCGTCCTGAAGGTCGCGCGCACGCTCGCCGATCTCGACGAGAAGGCAACGGTCGGGCGTATTCATCTGGCCGAAGCGATCTCCTACCGGATCGCCGGCGAACGGCTGACGGCGGCTGCATAGATGCGTGCTGCCAAAGCTTTATTCGGCAGTATTGAAAACCGCTTCGATCCGATGCCCGTCGGGATCGATGACGAAGGCCGCGTAGTAATGTGGCCCATAATCGGGCCGCGGCCCGGGACCGCCATTGTCTGTGCCGTCATGCGCGAGCGCCGCGCTATGGAACGCGTCCACCGCAGACCGGTTGGGCGCGGCGAAGGCGATGTGAAAACCGGGGCCTGAAGGCTGCGCGTCGCCGCGGCGGGATTTCAGCGCCAGCTTGTCGCCGCCACCGGGCGGACCATAACCCGCAGCCTGGTCGTCTTCCCCCGGGCGCAAATCGTCCCAGACGCGGACATAGCCAAGCGGTTCGAGCGCGGCGTCATAAAACGCAACGGCGCGATCGATATCGGCCACGCCGAGCGAAATGTGATGAAGCATGTTGCGTCCTCATTACAGCGCCGCGCGTCAAACATGACGCGCCAAGGACGCTGTAACACTTTAAGTCTGCTGCGGCGGCCGGTGCAATCCGCCCGCCACGTCAGTCACACCGCCAACGTGATTATGAAATCAGCCGACGAGATGTTCGAACAGCACCGTCGACAGGTAGCGTTCGGCGAAGGACGGAATGATGACGACGATGTTCTTGCCTTCATTTTCCGGGCGCTGGCCGACCCGGATTGCAGCCGCCAGCGCGGCACCGGAGGAGATGCCGACCGGCACGCCTTCGAGCTTGGCGACGTGGCGCGCCGTTTCCACGGCCTGGGCGCTGTTGACCGTGACGATCTCGTCATAGATTTTCGTATCGAGGATGGCAGGCGCAAAGCCGGCGCCGATGCCCTGGATCTTGTGCGGCCCGGGAGCGCCACCGGACAGGATCGGCGATTCCTCCGGCTCGACGGCGATAACCTTGATCGACGGCTTGCGGCTCTTGAGCACCTGGCCGACGCCGGTGATCGTGCCGCCGGTGCCGATGCCGGAAACGAGGATATCGACGCTGCCGTCGGTATCGTTCCAGATCTCTTCGGCCGTCGTCTTGCGGTGGATTTCCGGATTGGCCGGGTTTTCGAACTGCTGCGGGATGATCGCATCCGGCAGGGTCGCTGCCAGCTCTTCCGCCTTGGCGATGGCGCCCTTCATGCCCTTCGGGCCTTCCGTCAGCACCAGTTCGGCGCCGAGCAGCGCCAGCATCTTGCGGCGTTCGACCGACATGGTTTCCGGCATGGTGAGGATCAGCTTGTATCCCTTGGCGGCAGCGGCAAAGGCGAGCGCGATGCCGGTATTGCCCGACGTCGGCTCGACCAGCGTCGTCTTGCCGGGCGTGATCTTGCCCTGTGCTTCCAGCGATTCAATCATCGCAACGCCGATACGATCCTTGACCGAGGCGATCGGATTGAAGAACTCCAGCTTCGCCAGAAGATTGGCCTTCACCCCGTTTTCCTTCGCCAGCTTGTCGAGGCGAACGATCGGCGTATCGCCGATCGTCTCGGTGATCGAGGAATAGATGCGGCCGCGGCCGGGCTTGCGCTGCTCTGACATGGTGTTCTCCCTTTTGCCAAGTTGTGAGGGACAATAGGATCAAACCACCCCGCTTGCCAGAGGGCTATTCTCCAACCGCTTGATCCCCATTGGAAAAAACTGTTGCGGAACCGAGCGTTGCGGAACGAATTTTTCAGGCAGCGCGTGTAGCGATATAGGCGGCGGTGGTGCCGAGAATACCGGCAGCGATCCGGTTCAGCGACTTCAGCGCCCGCGGTTGTTTCAGAAGCAGGCGGGCACGGGATGCCAGCAGGATATAGGGGATCAGAACCGCCATCAGGACGATGAAGGTCGAGCCGACGAGAACGGCATATTCATTGAGGCCGATCGCGCGCAAATCGATCAGCGTCGGCACCAGGGCCACATAGAACAGCATGGTCTTCGGGTTGCCGAGCGTGACGAGCAATCCGGACAGGAAGGACAGGCCCATGCTGGCGCTTTTCTTCGCCTGGATATCCTGCGGCAAAAGGCCGGCGGTCCAGAGCTTGTAGGCGATGTAGACGAGATAGAGCGCCCCGAGGATCTTGATGACCATGAAGGCGGTGGTGAAGGTCTGCGCCACGAACGCGAGACCGAGAATGACTGCCGTCAGGTAGATCAGGTCGCCGAGAACAAGGCCGAGCCCCATGAAGAAGGTCTCGCGGAAACCGGAGCCGAGCGCACGCGCGACGATCGCCGTCATGCCCGGGCCGGGAATCGCGGCGGCAATGAAAAGCGCGCTGCAATAGGCAAGAAGGGTGGCAAGGCTCATCGTCGGCTCCGGGATTTGCGAGCGCGCTATTTAGCCGTTTTTCTTGCCCCAGGCAATTTGGCTGCATTGATCGAAACCGCCGTTCCGGCTAAGGCATTGCCGAAGCATGACGAAAATTTCGCCCTGCGCCGCCCCGAAACTGGAGGCCGTCCATGCCTGGAACCGCAAGTCTTGCCGCCTTTGCCCTCGTTGCACTCGGCATGGTGCTGACGCCCGGGCCAAACATGATCTATCTGATCTCCCGCGCCCTCTGTCAGGGGCGGGTGGCGGGACTGGTTTCGCTCACCGGCGTCGGCCTTGGTTTCCTGGTCTACATGCTCTCGGCCGCCTTCGGCATCACGGCACTGCTTTTGGCCGTCCCCTATGCCTATGATGCGCTGCGGTTTGCCGGCGCGCTCTATCTCCTTTATCTCGCGTGGCAGGCCCTGCGTCCCGGCGGACGCTCCGCCTTCGAGGTACGCAACCTGCCGGCCGACAGTCCGCGGCGTCTTTTCCTGATGGGCTTTGCGACAAGCCTGTTGAACCCGAAGATAGCGGTTCTCTATCTGTCTCTGCTGCCGCAGTTCATCGATCCCGCTCAGGGCGAGGTCTTTTCCCAATCCGTCGTGCTTGGCACGATCCAGATCTTCACCAGCCTTTCGGTCAATGCGTTGATCGTGTTGACGGCCGGCTCCATCGCAGCCTTCCTCTCCGGTCGCCCGGCGTGGCTTTCCGTACAGCGCTGGCTGATGGGCGGCGTGCTCGGCGCGCTTGCCGTTCGCATGGCGATGGAAAGCCGCCGCTGAGACGGTTCTCTTCCTCCCAACCAAGACTTGAGCATTAGCATGACAACAGCACTTCTCATCATCGACGTCCAGAACGCCATTCTCGAAGGCGAAGGCACGCCCGAACGTCAGCCGGCAATCGACGCGGCACTGAACGAGACCGTCGGCCGCCTGCAGTCGATCCAGGCACGCGCCCGCGCCACCCATGTCCCGGTCATTCTCGTGCAGCATGACGGCGGCCCGGGCGACCCGCTCGCTCGCTCGTCCAAGGGCTGGGCCTTGCGCCACGAGATTGCGCCTGTTCTCGGCGAGACGGTCGTTCACAAGACGAGTTGCGACAGTTTCTTCCAGACCGACCTTGAGGAACAGCTCGCAAAACATTCCGTGACGCATCTCGTCATCGGCGGCTGCATGACGCAATTCTGCGTCGATACGACCGCGCGCCGTGCCGTGTCGCTCGGCTATGACGTGACGCTGCTCTCCGACGGTCATGCGACCGGCGACATGGGTGAGCTGACTTTCTCGCAGATCATCGCCCACCACAACGCCCTGCTCCGCGGCTTCAATGCCGGCGGTCACGCGATCGAATTGCGCCGGTCGGACGAGATCACCTTCTGACGATCTGCCGAGAGCAGATCCAGGAAAAGTGCGAAGCGGTTTTCCGTCCGGTTTGCGTCAAAGCAAGGAGATAGAGCATTTCCGTGACTCGAAGAAAAACGGAAATGCTCCAGGCAGCCGCTATTCGAAGACCGGCCGCATGAAGCTGCGTTCGTAGCTCACGATGCAACGGGTCTTTTCGGCAAGGGCAAAGGCCGCCTGGCATTCGGCGTCCTTTGCCATGCGCTCGCGATAATCCTCGTATGCGGCAAGGCTCGGGAAGCTGAAGAGGGCGAGCGCGATGTTGTTCGCCCCTTCATGCGGCATGAAATAGCCGTGATGCGTGCCGCCCAGCCGATTGACCAGCGGGATCCAGAGTTTTGCATATTCCTCGAATTCGGCGAGTTTGTACGGGTCGATCGTGTAGCGCAGAGTGCAGGTGATCACGTATTTCTCCTTTGAACGGCTTCACCTGCCTGATGCCCTGCAGGCCGGGGCAATGTCCAGCCGAATGTCATGCCGGCAGCAGCCATCAGGATCGCCGCGGAGCCGAGGAGCTGCGCCGGCTGCAGCTGATGGCCGAAGGCGATGCGGTCGACCGCAAGGGCGGCAACCGGATAGATGAAGGACAGCGCGCCGGTGAGATGCGTCGGCAACTTCTGGATGGCGCCGTAGAGCAGCACATACATCAGCCCCGTATGCACCGCCCCCATGGTGACCAGCAGCGCCCATTGATAGGCCTCCGTGGGCAAGCCGGAGGCGCCGGCGAAAGGTGCGAGCATCAGCAGACCGGTGATGACCTGGATCAGCGCGATCAGATGCGGCGGCGTTCCCTTCAGCCTTTTTGCGACAAGCGCGGCCAGCGCGTAGAAGAACGCAGCACCCAGAGAAAGGGCGATCCCCATCAGATAGTCGCCGCCGGTGAAGTCGCCTGCGGGCTTGGCCTCGACGATCGCGATCATGCCGGCAAAGGCGACGCCCAGCCAGAAGAGCTTCGTCATCGTGATCTTTTCCTTGAAAAACAACCCGCCGATGGCCAGCAGCATGAAGGGCTGGGTATTGTAGACCATCGTGGCAATCGAGATCGAGGCGCGGGAATAGGCCGCGAACAGAAGCAGCCAGTTGACGACGATCGCAACCCCGCCGAGGACCGCGAGCGCAAACAGCCGCCAGGTCAGGATGCCGGCGCGGAAATGGCCGAGGGAGGCGCAGATGACGAGCAGCGTCAGCGCCCCGAACAGGCAGCGCCACAGCACCACATCGATCACCGGCTGACCGGACGCCAGGACGAACCATCCGATCGTGCCCGAAATCAGCATGGCAGCGGTCATTTCGATACTGCCGGTCTTGATATCCTTTTCCATCACGCCGCTCCTTTGAACATGCCGCAAGCATAAGCGGAGAAAAGTCACCGATATATGGATTTAGGAAGGCAGATATGCAATATTACCTAATCATGAAAGCCAAATGTCGAATTTCACCTCACGGAGATTTCCATGCTCGATGACCTCGACCGCCGCCTTCTCGACATTCTGTCGGTCAATGCGCGCATCTCTTTGAAGGAGCTGGCCCAGGAGGCGGGCCTGTCCTCGCCCAGCACGGCCGACCGGCTGCGGCGGCTGGAGGATCGCGGCGTGATCACCGGCTTCACTGTCGGGGTCAATCCCGCGGCACTCGGTTATGTCCTGCAGGCGGTCGTGCGCGTGCGACCGATGCCGGGCATGCTGCATATCGTCGAAAAACTGATCCAGGAGACGCCTGAGTTCGTCGAATGCGACAAGGTGACGGGCGACGACTGCTTCATCGCCAAGCTGCTGGTGCGTGACATGGAGCAGCTCGACACCATCCTCGACAAGGTCGCCGAACGCGCCCAGACCAATACGTCGATCGTCAAGTCGACGCCGGTGAAACGCCGGCTGCCGCCGCTCCGCAGCGAGAAATAAGCGTCAGAACTCGGCCATCGGCGAAAGCATGACCGGTTGCCGCAGACGATCCGCAGCGTCGCCCCGGACCATCAGGCTGGTATGGGAGGGAAATGGTTCCGGCGTCCCTTGCCAATCGAGCCGATCGGGCGGCAGACAGACTTCAACCCGGCTCGGGCGCTGATCGAGGGCGTCAAGAATGACGGAGAGCGGCGGGATCGTCTTGCCGACAATGTCGAGAAGCCGAAAGCAATCCGCCTCGCCGGATTTCCACGCAACGACACACTCCGGCTGGTCCAGATAGCTTAGCTGGATACCGGTATCGAAGCCGCCGTTCAGCAGAAACATTTCCGCCTGCGCCGCCACGGCGAAAATCGAAGAGACCGGCGTCCTTTGGCGCAACAAGCGTTTGACCAGCACCGCGTCAGCGGACTTTTCCAGTGAGAGCGTGCGTGACACGCCCGCAGACATTGCAGCCGCCGGCGGCAACCCCGAGAACCGGTGCTGTGGCAAGATCTTGAACCCATAAGGCTCATAGAGTGCCGGCTTGTCGGTCAGCAGAAGACCGAGTTCGCAACCCTGCGCGTCGCACCAGCTGAACGCACGCCTCATCAGATCGCGGTACAGTCCCTGGCCCCGCGATCGAGGCCGCACCGCACCGGACTGGAAACCGGCCGCCTTAACCAGACGGCCATCAATCATCATCGGCATGGAAAAGGCGCTGAAATTGGCGACGCAGATGCCGTTCTCGTCAAAATAGGCGAACGGCATGCTGGTCGGATCGGGTCCGCCAAACCGTTCCTGAATGCCGACATCGATGCCGAACGTATCGTGCAGCAACGCCACCAGAGCGGCGAAGGCGGCGGGATCTCCGAAATAGTCCTGCCGGAAGGTCAGGTGGCTAATGCCGGTCGTGAGGGGCACCTAGACGCCCGTCGAACCAAACCCACCGGCTCCGCGGGCGGTTTCGCTGGCATCCGATGCCTCGCGAACGGAAACCTGCGTCACCGGCGCAATCACCATCTGGGCAATGCGCATGCCGCGCTCGATGACGAAATCCTCGTCGCCGAGATTGATCAGCAGCACTTTCACCTCGCCGCGATAATCGCTGTCGATCGTGCCGGGCGTATTGAGGCAGGTGATGCCGTGCTTGAAGGCGAGCCCGGAGCGTGGACGGATTTGCGCCTCGTATCCGGCCGGGATCTCGAAGATGAAGCCGGTCGGCACCAGCGCCCGCTTGCCGGGTGCGAGCGTCATCGGCTGATCGGCAGCGACAGCGGCACGAAGGTCCATACCGGCGGCGCCAGCCGTTTCATAAGCGGGCAGATCGATGCCTGTTGCGTTTGGCAGGCGGACGAGGCTGAGGGTCGGGCGGGTCTGAGAATGAATAGTCATGCCTCTCATTAGCAATTCCAGCTCCGGCACGGTCAATGCGAATTGCAAGTTATCCACGGAGTCGCTACATACGCGACAATTCACAGGATTCACATCATGGCCGAAAGTCTCGCCGAGGCGGTTTCCCGCCGCCGCACCTTTGCTATTATCGCGCACCCGGACGCGGGCAAGACCACGCTCACCGAAAAGCTGCTGCTGTTCGGCGGTGCGATCCAGCTTGCCGGCGAGGTCAAGGCGAAGAAGGACCGCATCCAGACGCGGTCCGACTGGATGAAGATCGAGCGCGAACGCGGCATCTCGGTCGTCACCTCGGTGATGACCTTCGAATATGGCGGCAATGTCTTCAACATTCTCGATACGCCCGGCCACGAGGACTTCGCCGACGACACCTATCGCACGCTGACGGCCGTTGACGCCGCCGTCATGGTCATCGACGCCGCAAAGGGTATCGAGCCGCGGACGCTGAAGCTGTTCGAAGTCTGCCGCATGCGCGACATCCCGATCATCACCTTCATCAACAAGATGGACCGCGAAAGCCGCGACCCGTTCGAAGTTCTGGACGAGGTCGAGGAAAAGCTGGCGCTCGACTGCGCCCCCGTCACCTGGCCGATCGGCCGTTCGAAGACCTTCTGCGGCTCCTATCATCTCGCCGACAACACCGTGCGGGGCTCGGACACGCAGGAAATCCCCACCAAGGTCAACGGGCCTGAAATGGCCGCCCATCGCCTGCCGGAAAATGAGCGCGACGCCTTCATCGACGAAACCTCGCTCGCGATCGAGGCCTGCAAACCGTTCAACAGGAAGGCTTTCCTCGAGGGCCATCTGACGCCGGTCTTCTTCGGCTCGGCGCTCAGGAACTTCGGCGTGCGCGACCTCATCAACGCGCTCGGAGACTTCGCCCCACCGCCGCGCGATCAGGTCGCCGACGTCCGGACGGTCCAGGCGACCGACGACAAGATGACCGCCTTCGTCTTCAAGATCCAGGCGAACATGGATCCGAACCATCGCGACCGCATCGCCTTTGCCCGCATCTGCTCCGGCAAGCTGGAGCGCGGCATGAAGGCGCGTCTGTCGCGCACCGGCAAGCAGCTGGGCCTGACGGCACCGCAGTTCTTCTTCGCCTCGCAGCGTCAGCTTGCCGATACCGCCTATGCGGGCGATGTCGTCGGCATTCCGAACCACGGCACCTTGCGCATCGGCGACACGCTGACCGAAGGCGAACAGCTGGTGTTCCAGGGCGTGCCGAACTTCTCGCCGGAAATCCTGCGCCGCGTGCGGCTCGAAGATGCGATGAAGGCGAAGAAGCTCAAGGAAGCGCTGCAGCAGATGGCCGAGGAAGGCGTCGTGCAGCTGTTTTCGCCGGAGGATGGATCTCCGGCCATCGTCGGCGTCGTCGGCGCGCTGCAGCTCGACGTCTTGAAGGAGCGTCTGCAGTCGGAATACGGCCTGCCGGTCTCCTTCGACGTGGCGCGCTTCTCCGTCTGCCGCTGGATTTCGGCCGATCAGCCGGCGGACCTGGATAAATTCATCACCGCCCGTCGCGGCGACATCGCCCGCGATCTCGACGGCGATCCGGTGTTCCTGGCACAGGATTCGTTTTCGCTGCGGTACGAAGCCGAACGTTTTCCGGCAATCAAGATGGTCGCCATCAAGGAATATCACGTCGCCAAGGCGGCGTGATACTGACTGCCCGCTGAGCCTCCCTTCATGAGAGGCCGCGGATCATCAGCCACGCGCCGGTGGCCACGAGGATGGCGCCGGCTACTTGCGACAGCCGTTTTCCGCCGGGCATGACTTTTTCGGCGAGCACGAAAATCGCAAGCCCGGCGATCCAGAGAATATTCATCACCCCGCCGACGAACAGAAGCGCCATCAGCGGCCAGCAGCACCCGACACAATAGAGCCCGTGGCGCAGCCCCATCCTGAAGGCGCCCCATGGCGCGCGGCGAAAGCCGCCCTCGCTCTGGATGAAGGCGACGGGCGCCCGGCATTTGCTGAGGCAGGCATGCTTGAGCGGCGTCCACTGATAGAGGCCGGCGAACAGCAGCAGCATGCCGCTGAACAGGCCGCTTGCGCTCTCCATCATCGGTGTCAGCAGCAGGGCGCGCTCAAGCAGCCACTGCCCGAAGGTTGCCACGAGCGAAAACAGGAACCAGGCCGCGACATAGCCGCCGCCGAAGATGCCGGTGGCCGCGAAGGGCGCGCCCTGGCTTGCGGCGTGCCGGCCGACCCGCGCATAGAGCAGGATCATCGGCGCGGCCGACGGAAGCATCATGCCGACCATCATCACGGACCACATGGCAAAGACGAGGAACGCCTCGCCCGGGCGCCATGCGCGCGGCGTAAGCATTGCCTCGGCCATGCCAGGCATATCCGCCATGCCGTCCATCGGTTCCATCGGCTTTTCGCCCGTCGCCATCAGGTCGGCGAGGGAAAGCAGATAGAACCAGGCCAGCAGCGTGATGGCCGCCAGGCTGAGCGCTATGATGATCCGGTCCCGCTTGAGCACGGCGTCGAGCGTGATGCCGGGCATGGATTGGCTCCTAGTGGACGACGCCGCTCTCGGTCATGTGCAGACGGGTGAAATGGGCGTGCGAATCCTTGGTGGACAGCGCAATCGGCCCTTTCGTCTCCGCCCACCCACGTCCGGCTTCGCACGTGTCGTATTCGAAGCCGTCCGGCAGGTTGATGCGGGCCCGGTGTTCCTCGCCGGTCACCGGATTGCGGATCGGTTCGCCGCGCGCTTCGAGCCAGCCGGGAATGTTGACCTTGGCGGTCCGCCCGTCCATGTCCATGTCGAAGTCGATGCTTGAGAAGACCGGATCATGCACCGTGTCGAACGTCGTGGCGAAGACCGCGAAGAACGTCGCGCCGGGCTCGGTGTCGAGCCCGCTCATGATCCGCAGCAAGGCATCGCGCTGCGCGGGCGTTGCCCGTTCGTCGACGATCGGGACACATTGGCCGTGACCTTCATGAATGGCGCCCGGCCACGACACGATCATGCCGATACGCAATCCGTCGAGCCGGGTCTCCCCGTGAAAACCGTCCTCGATCTCGATGATGCCGATCGCGTGGCATTTGCCCTGGGTGGGAAGTGCATTGAACTGGCAGGGGCAACCATAGGCGCAGTTGCAGTGTAGGAATTCACGCCCCTGAAGCTTCCATTTGACGCTGGTCATTCCATCCTCCATTGAACGGGGAATGCGTAGGCCGTAGGAAATTCATCTATCGCTAATTAAATACCCGCGCCTCCGGGTTGTCCAGTAAGCCACATGGTCGTCTAGGCAGGAAAGGCGAAGCATCCGCGCTCCGCCTCCGGGAAACCTGGGCGACGCCTCGCCCTACCGGCGGTCCGTCAGCGTGAGATCGCCGTTTTCATCGACCGAAACCTCGATGCCGACATAGCCGGGGATTTTCGGATGCGCGGTCTCGAAGGGATGCGTATGCGTGGCGGTAATGACCATCACGTCCGAACCCGCCGATTCGCCCGCGATGACTCCGGCCGCGACATCCTCGAACACCAGGCAATCCTTGGCATCGAAGCCGACGCGTTTTGCGCCAAGCAGGTAGCATTCCGGGCTTGGCTTGCCGCGCGAGACGTCCTCGGCGATGACGATGAAGCGCGGCTCCGGCAGGCCGGCGGCGGCGATGCGGACCTTGGCAAGTTCGCGCGGCGAGGATGTAACGATCGCCCAGCGCTCCGGCGGCAGGCTCTTCAGGAATTCGATCGCACCGGGGAGCGGTCTGACGCCCTCGACGTCCTCGATCTCGCCCTGGCAGATGATCGCCGATTCCGCCTCCGGATCGACCCCGGGCAGGCCCAATTGGCGGATGGTGTCGACGCCGCGCTTGCCATGCATGGTCGGCAGGAAGGTCGCGACATCGAGGCCGTGGCTTTCGGCCCATCTGCCCCATACGCGCTCCGCCGCTTCGATGGAACTCAGCAGCGTTCCGTCCATGTCGAACAGGAAGGCGGAATATTTCTTGCCGAACACCGGCGATGACGCGGAAGACAAGGGGCGGACTCCTTATGTGATCTGGCTGCCCGCCTCTGTGCGAGCGAACCCGTTCGATACGGGGATTCCTGCCGCAGATCAAACCGATATCGGCGTCGCAACACCACCTGGCGACTTTTCTTGCGCCGTCATTGCGCGGACAAGGCAAGCCGCAGTCCCATCAGCCCGAAGGCGCCGGCAAAACCGCGCCGAAGCCACGTGGTCACGCCCGGCCTGGCGATCACATGGTGCCGCGCCGCCGAGGCGAAGACGCCATAGACCACGAAGACGATGAAGGTCAGCGCCATGAAGACGGCGGCGAGCGAGAGCATGAACAGGGTCGGTGAAGGCGTGCCGTTGGGCACGAATTGCGGCAGGAAGGCGAGGAAGAACAGCGACAGTTTCGGATTGAGGATATTGAGGAGAAAGCCGGTGGTGATCACCTGCAGTGCAGGGACCTGGCTGTCCCGCTCGGCGATGCGCAATGCCTCGCTGTCCCTCAAAACACTCCAGGCCATGTAGAGCAGATAGGCGACGCCGAGATATTTGATGACCTGGAAGGCAAGCGCGCTGGCGTGCAGGAGGGCCGCCAAACCGGCGATGCTGGCGGCGATATGCGGCAGGATGCCGAGCGTACAGCCGAAGGCGGCAAGGATGCTGGCGCGGATGCCGGCGTTCAGCCCCATGGCCAGCGTATAAAGCACGCCGGTGCCCGGCAAGAGGATGACGATGATGGAAGTCAGCAGATATTCAAGGGTCACGGCGCGCTCCGTTCAATGAGGAAAACCTCAACTAGACGAATCGTTGCTCCATGGTCTTGAACGGAATTGCAGGCTGTCAGCTGGACGCCAGCGCATAGGCGCCGGGCGTCACGCCATAGGCGCGCACGAAGGTTCGCGTCATATGGCTCTGATCGGCGAACCCGCCGGCAAAGGCGGCATCGGCGAGAGGCGTCCCTTTCGCGATCATCCGGCGAACGATGTCGATGCGACGCTGGACGAGATAGGCATGCGGCGTCAGTCCGGTCGCCTGGGCGAAGGCGCGCACCACCTGAAAGCGGCTGAGCCCGCTTGCCGCTGCAAGATCGGTCAAGGTTAGGGCAGCCGCCGGGTCGTCATCGATCAGAGCCTTCGCGCGACTGAGGGACGGTGGCACAAAGCGGATTTGCGGCCGGCGCTCCATCAACGACGCGATCAGCTGCAAAAGCCCGCTTTCGCCGGCCAGCGTCTCCCGCATCTCCGTCATTGCCGCATGGACGCGCACAAACCCGTCGACGGCGCTGCGGTCGCTCATCACGGGTCGGGAAAACACGAAATCCTCCGCCCGCCCCTCGCTGATCTCGAAAACCGTATCGGCAATCAGGCCGGGATCGAAATAAAGCATGCGCCAGGCGCGTCCCGCATCGCCGATCGGATGGCCGTCATGCACTTCGCCCGGATTGACGGTGATCATGTCGCCCGGACCCGCCTCGACCGGCCCGCGCCCGCTGGCGGATCTCTGCGCGCCGCGCAGGATGACGCCGATGCCGAACTGGTCATGCGTATGCCGGCCGAAGCTGTGCGCCGTGTCGGCTTCCACCGCCTCCACGCCTTCGATCGCACATCGCCGCATCCGGAACTGGCTGGTCTTCATCGTCTGGCACGCCTCAATCCCGCTCGCGCCCCGGCAGGGCATCGCGCTCGCCGAACCAGTTTGCCGCCGAAGAACACCAGATCTGATGCCTGGGCGCAAGTTCGCTCCGCTGGCGGATATTGCCCCAGCGGATGCCAATCTCCTCCGCGTCCTCGTCCGTGCCCGTCGTATAGATCGGCGAGCCGCAGTTTCCGCAGAACATCTGGAAGCGCGTCCGGCCGTTGTCGGCAATTTTGACGTAGGTCTTCGGCTCGCCCGCCGTGATGCGGAATTTGGCTTTCGGCACGGAGACCGTGACGCGGTAGACGGAGCCGGTCAGATGCTGGCAGTCCGTGCAGTGGCAGATACCGACCTCGTCGGGATCGATCTCGGCTTCATACCTGATCGCGCCGCAATGGCAGTTTCCGTCGATATGCATGTCCGATCCTCCGCGTTCAGGAGGAACCTAGAGCATGGCCGCTTTTCTTCGAGTGATGGCGATGCTCCATCTCCTTGTTTGTCGCCATTGCGGACGGAAAACCGCTTCGCACTTTCCTGGATTTACTGTCGCCTCAAACGCCGGTGAACAGCCAGGCATGCTCCTTGGCGTTGTTGAATTTCCAGATGCGCGACGGTCCGGCCATGACGTTGAGGTAATAGAGATCATAGCCGTGGATCGCCGCGACCGGATGGTAGCCCTTCGGCACCAGCGTCACGTCGCCATCCTCGACGGCGATCGCTTCATCCAGCGAGCGGTCGTCGGTATAGACGCGCTGCATGGCGAAACCCTGAGCCGGATTCAGGCGGTGATAGTAGGTCTCCTCGAGGAAGCTTTCGGCCGGCAGGTTGTCCTCGTCGTGCTTGTGCGGCGGATAGGACGACGTATGGCCGCCGGGCGTGATGACCTCGACGACGAGCAGCGAATGCGCCGCATTGTCGTCTTCCGGCATGATGTTGGTGACATAGCGCGTATTGGTCGCCTTGCCGCGCGTCATCTGGGGATGCGTGCCCGGACGGATCACCTGCGTCTTGTAGCCTTCGCCGCCGGGCGCCGAACACACCGCCAGATCAAGAGCCGTCGTCGCCGTCGCCTGCCACCGGCTGCCCTTCGGTACGTAGACTGCATAGGGCTGCCCCTCGAACGGCGTCATGCGCTCGCCGAGTTCGCCGAAATCCTCGCCATCGACGGAGATTTTCGCCTTGCCGGCGACGAGCACGAGGCAGGTCTCGCGCTCGGCGCTTTCGCCAGCCGTCTTCTCGCCAGCGGCAAGCCGATGGAGCCCGAAGCCGACATAGGTCCAGCCGGCGGATTCGGGTGTGATGTCGTGGACAAGGCCGGAGGTGCCTGTGGGTTTGACGAGAAGGTTTGGCATGGCTTTCTCCATTGCGTTCGAGAGGGTATTACCCCTCACCAAGTGCGCCCTGCGTTCGACTACGTCTTACGCGGGCTTACTATCCTCTCCCGCAAGGGGAGAGGTAGGGTGCCACAAGCGCCACCTGCACTTGGGCGCTAAGGGTACCGCGAGTCTACCTCTCCCCTTGTGGGAGAGGATACGAAGGCCGCGAGAGGCGCTAGCCGATCGCTTGGCCGAAGTTGGTGAGGGGTAGGCCCCGAGACATCACCCCTTGGGGAAACCTTCCGTTTCCACTGTATAGCCTGCAGCGGTCATGACGCGCATCAGTTCCGCATGGCCGATCTGCGCCATCTTCTGCGGCGGCGACTTGCGCGGATCCTGCTCGGCCTCGACCACGAACCAGCCTTCATAGCCATAGTCGGCGAAACGCTTGACGATGGCGCCGAAATCGAGCGAGCCGTCGCCCGGTACGGTAAAGGCCCCGAGCGCCACGGCGTCAAGGAAGGATTGCCTACCGCGATCCAGACCGTCGACTACCGCCTGACGGATGTCCTTCACATGCACATGGTTGATACGCGCATGGTGATTGTCGATGGCACGCAGCACGTTACCGCCAGCGAAAGCGAGATGGCCGGCGTCCAGCAGCAGCGGAATGCCTTCGCCCGAATTCTTCATGAATGCGTCGAGTTCCGGCTCGGTTTCCACGACGGCCGCCATGTGGTGATGGTAGGAAAGCGGCATGCCCTGTTCGGCGCACCATTCGCCGAATTCGGTGACGCGGCGTGCATAGACCTTCATCTCATCATCGCCAAGCCGCGGCTTGGTGGCAAGCGGCTTGGAGCGGTCGCCCTGAATCGAACGGCCGACTTCGCCATAGACGATGCAGGGCGCATTGACGGCCTTGAACAGTTCGATCATCGGCGCGATGCGGTCCTTGTTGGCCGAGAGATCCTCATTGACCAGCGTGCCGGAGAACCAGCCGCCGCAGAGCGTCACGTCGGCCGCGCGCAGGATCGGCAGCATTTCGTCGGGTTTGTTCGGAAAGCGGCGACCCTGCTCCATGCCGGTGAAGCCCGCACTGCGCGACTGGCGCAGGCATTCTTCGAGCGACACGTCGTCGCTGAGTTCGGGAAGGTCGTCGTTCCACCAAGCGATGGGCGACATGCCGAGTTTGGCTTTCATGAAAATTCTCCTTGAGGCGTCGTTCGGGAAGCCTGCAGCGAGCTGTCCGAAAATGATCTGGCAATGATGTTCGGGGCTCTCCCGTCCATATCAGGACGGGACGTTTCTTAACCGATGCGCTGGGCGGCGAGCGCCTTTTCGTAGCCCCGGCGGGCGTCGTTGACCTTCGAGCGTTCGGACACTTCCGGGACCACCACGTCCCACCAATGGCCACCCTCTTCCGTGGTGATCAGCGGATCGGTGTCGATAACGATGACCGTGGTGCGGTCCTCGCCGGCGGTTTCCTTCAGCGCGATTTCCAGCTCGGCGATCGAGGCCACCTTGCGGGTCACGGCGCCCATGGCCGCGGCGTGGGCTGCGAAATCAATGGCCGGCAGCGTGACATGGTAGGTGTCTCGCAGCAGATTGTTGAAGTTCGCGCCACCGGTTTCCATCTGCAGCCGGTTGATGCAGCCGTAGCCGGCATTGTCGAGCAGCACGATGGTGATCTTGGCCCCGAGCATGATCGACGAGGCGATCTCCGAATTCAGCATCATGTAGCTGCCATCGCCGACCATGACGATCACGTCGCTGCCGGGCTTTGCAAGCTTGACGCCGACGCCGCCGGCGACTTCATAACCCATGGTCGAGAAGCCGTATTCCATGTGGTAACTGCCGGGCTGATCCGCCTGCCAGAGCTTGTGCAACTCGCCCGGCAGACCGCCGGCGGCGCAAACCAGCGTGGTATTCTCCGTGCGGGCGCGCTGGACGGCACCGATCACCTGGGCATCGGACGGAAGCGCGGCGTTGGTGGTCGCCGTTGCCTTCTCCGCCGCCTTCAGCCATTCGGCCTTGCCGGAGGTCGCCTTCCTCGTCCAGGCCTCGTCGGTCTTGTGCGAGCCAAGCCCGGCGCTCAGCGCCTCCAACCCGACGCGGGCGTCGGATATCAGCGGCAGGCCTTCATGCTTGGCGGCGTCGAATGCCTGCACGTTCAGGCCGATGATCTTCAGATCGTCATTTTTGAACAGCGCCCAGGACCCGGTGGTGAAATCCTGGAGGCGCGAACCGACTGCGAGAACGACATCGGCCTCTGCGGCGAGTTGGTTGGAGGCGGACGTGCCGGTGACGCCGACCGAGCCCATGTTGAGCGGATGATTGTGCGGCAGCGAGGACTTGCCGGCCTGAGTTTCCACAACCGGAATGCCGTGGCGTTCGACAAAGGATGCAAGCGTCTTGCTCGCCTCCGCGTAGAGCACGCCACCGCCGGCGATGACCACCGGCTTTTTCGCAGCCTTCAGCGTTGTGATGGCATGGGCCAGCTCATCGGCATCGGGGTGGAGGCGACGGGTCGTCCAGACCTTCTCGTCGAAGAAATTTTCCGGGTAATCATAGGCTTCCGCCTGGACGTCCTGGCAGAGCGACAGTGTTACCGGCCCGCAATCGGCGGGGTCGGTCAGCACCTGCATGGCGCGGCGCAGCGCCGGGATGATCTGTTCCGGACGGGTGATGCGGTCGAAATAACGCGAAACCGGACGGAAGCAGTCATTGGCGGTCATCGCGCCGTCGCCGAAATCCTCGATCTGCTGCAGCACCGGATCCGGGCGGCGATTGGCAAAGACATCGCCAGGCAGGAAGAGAACGGGCAGGCGGTTGACGTGAGCAAGGGCGGCCGACGTCACCATGTTCAGCGCGCCGGGGCCGATCGACGTCGCGCAGGCCATGAAGCGACGGCGGAAGCTTGCCTTGGCAAAGGCGATCGCGGCATTCGCCATGCCCTGCTCGTTCTGGGCGCGATAGGTCGGCAGCGTATCCTTGATGCCGTACAGCGCCTCGCCGACGCCCGCGACGTTGCCGTGACCGAAAATAGCAAAGACGCCACCGAAGATCGGCAGTTTCTCGCCATCGATCACGGTCATCTGCCGCGTCAGGAACCGCGCCACGGCTTGCGCCATGGTCAGGCGGACGGTCTTCTGGCTCATCGTTTCCTCCTCGAACGAGGACGTCGCCTCGCTTATTGATGTCTTTCGGGCTTCCGCCCGCTCTGTGGGGCTCAGGCCGCCTTCGTTTCAGCAAGGCCGAGCCAGAGATCGACCAAGGCCTCGAACTTGCCCGCCATGTCGGCAATCGCCTGCTCGTCGGTCATTTCGCCGGCGAGCCAGGCCTTGCTGGCATCGGCAAAGATCGTGCGGCCGACGGCGAAGCCCTTGACGGTCTTGGACGTGCGGGCGGCGGCAAAGCCTTCCTTCAGGACGTCATACGGTGCCTCCAGTCCAAGCAGGACGACGCCGCGGCAGAGCGGATCGCGCTTTTCGATGACCGCATCGATGGCAGCCCAGGCGGCGCGGCTTGCCTGCGGCTCCAGCTTCCACCAGTCGGGCTTCAGGCCGGCATCATAAAGCTCATTGAGGGCGCGCGGAATGGTCTGGTCGTCGAGCGTACCGTGCTTGCCGGCGATGATCTCGATCAGGATTTCGCGACCGACCTTCCGTGCTGCCTCGAAGGCGGAGCGCAGCTTGGCAATCTGGGCGGCCTTCATCTCGGCCGGATCGTCCGGGTGATAGAAGCTCAAGACCTTGATGCAGTGATCGACCGGCCAATCGATGAGCCGGCTACCGAGATCCTGGCTGAACTCGAACTGCAGCGGCCGCGAACCCGGAAGCTCGATCGGCTTGGCGATCCAGAAATCCTTATTTCTGGCGGCGGCAAACAAGGCCTCGCGACCGTATTTGTCATCGATGAGCATGCCGAAGCCGGGGCGGCCGTTGGCGATGCGCTCGGCCGCCTTGACGGCCAGCACCTTGAAGGCCGGAATCCGGGCCAAAAGGTCGGGATTGCCGCCGGCCAGATCCTCGAGCTGGCTGCGATGATCGATGGCGAGCGCCATCAGCTGCGGGATGTCGCGGCGGCGGGTCGTTGCCCAATGGACATGGTTGATCGCCTCGTCCTTGCGCAATGCCTTTTCCTTGCTGCCGTTTTCAAGGAAGAACTGCAGCTCGGTCCAGGTCGGGATTTCCGGGGCGCAAAGCAGACGCGAGACGGCAAAAGCGCCGCAGGCATTGGCCCAGGTGGCGGATGTTGCATGCGGCTCGCCGGTCAGCCAGCCGCGCAGGAAGCCGGACATGAAGGCGTCGCCGGCACCGAGAACGTTGTAGACCTCGATCGGGAAGCCCTTGCCGACGATGCCGTCTTCGAGATTGTCGGAAATCGGGCCGTCATAGACGATGCAGCCCATCGGCCCGCGCTTCAGCACGATCGTCGCCTTGGAATTGGCGCGGATCGTCTTCAGCGCCGCAAGCAGGTCGCTGTCACCCGATGCAATCAGCACTTCCTCCTCGGTGCCGACGATCAGGTCGCAATCGGCCAGAACCGTCTTCAGATGCGCCGAGACCTTCTCGGACGCGATATAGCGGTTGTCGCCCGCATCATGGCCGGCAAGGCCCCAGAGGTTCGGGCGATAATCGATATCGAAGACGACCTTGGCGCCGCTTTCCTTGGCGATGCGGATCGCCTTGCGCTGCGCCGCATCCGTGTGCGGCTTGGAGAAATGCGTGCCGGTAACCAGGATGGCACGGGCGGAGCGGATGAAATCTTCGGTCACATCGTCTTCGCACAGCGCATTGTCGGCGCAATTGTCGCGGTAGAACAGCAACGGGAAGGAATGGTCGTTTTCGACGGAGAGAATGGCAAGCGCAGTCAGCCGTTCGGGATCGGTCACAATGCCCTTGGTTTCGACGCCTTCGCGCTGCAGCTGCTCGCGGATGAAGCGGCCCATCTGCTCCTTGCCGACGCGCGTCAGCAACGCCGATTTCAGGCCGAGACGCGCCGTTCCGACGGAGATGTTGGTGGGGCAGCCACCGACGGATTTGGCGAAGCTGGCGACGTCCTCGAGCCGCGTCCCGATCTGCTGGCCGTAAAGATCGACCGAGGCCCGGCCGATGGTGATGAGGTCAAGCGGCTTGTCTGCCTGCGTCCTGTTGGTCTGGCTCACTGCTTCCTCCCGGCGGGGCGCTGGCGTCGCGCCGACATTCCTATTGTCAGTTGGATGATGGCTTTATGAAACATAAATTCTGGCTCTTAGTCAATATGGAATTTTCATTCTATTCATACTCCCGGGGCGTTCCGTCGCCGCTTCTCGGCGACCGCCACCGTCAGCGCCATGGCAAAGGCCATGCTGGCCGAGAGAGAGCGGAACCCGGCATGATCGGCCTCCACCAGTTCGAACCAGACCTTGGAGGATTCCACCAACGGCGAAAACGCAGAGTCGGTCAGCGAAACGACCGGAACCTTGCGGCTGGCGAGCAATTTTGCCTGATCGACGCTTTCGGACGCATAAGGCGAGAAACTGACGGCAAAGGCTGCATCCTTCGGCCCGGCCATCACCAGGATATCGTCATCGATGCCGGCCGCCGTGCCGACCATCTGATACCTGACCTTCAGCTTGCCGAACGCATAGGCCATGTAGCCGGAGATCGGATAGGAGCGGCGCTTGGCGACCAGATAGATCGTCTCGGCACCGGCGAGGATATTGACGGCGCGCTCGAAAGCCTCCGGCTCGACGGAGCTGGCGATATTGTCGAGCGAGCGATGCGCGGCGGCGACGAAGCCGTTGAAGATCGAGCCGCTTTCGAGCTTGCTGTGATCATTGCCGCTCAACGCCCGCAACCGCTCGTCATAACCCGGCGTGCGTTCACGCAGCCTCGCCCGGAAAATCAGCTGCAGGCTGGAGAAGCCTTCGAAGCCGAAATGCTGGGCGAAGCGGACGAGCGTCGAGGGCTGGACATCTGCCGCTGTGGCGATACTCGCCGCCGTGCCAAAGGCGATCTCGTCTGGATGGTCCAGCGCATAGGCAGCGACCTGGCGCAGCCGCTTGGGCAACTGCGCCTTGCGTTCCAGGATCGTCGCCTTCAGGCTGTCGAAATCCTGCGGAATCTCGATGCTGTTTTCCGTTTCGGCCATATGGTCGCGGTCTCTTTCCTGCGCACGCGCTGTTTTCAACATCTTACGCAAAGAATGAAATAGAGAATAGAATATTTATTCCGTTCCGTCGATTTTTCCCGCATCCATCAACCGTTTCCGATATGCACCCACGTGTTGGTTTTTGCCGACTGGTAGGTCGCAGAGACGACCTTCTGGACCTCGAAACCCTCGCGGAAATCGGTTCCCGGCCGGCTGCCGGTTGCAATCGCCTGCAGGAACTCATTGGCCTCGATGGCCTTCAGGTCGTTGAAGCCGATCTGGTGGCCGGGGGCGACGCAGAAGGCGCCGTAGGGCGGATGCTCGGGGCCGGCCCAGATGGTGCGGTAGCCGCGGCTGCGGATGTCATCACCGGCAAACCAGACCTTGAGTTCGTTCAGGCGCTCCTGCGTGAAGACGATGCTGCCCTTCGATCCGTAGATTTCGAAATCATGCTGCATCTTGCGGCCTGTGGAGCTCCAATTGGCCTCGAAACTGCCGGTCGCACCACTTTCGAAGCGCACGAAGGCGCGGGTGATGTCGTCCACCTCGACGGCGCGCATTTCGCTCGAGCCTCGGCTAATGGGACGTGCGGGCACCTGAATGATCGTTTCGGCCAGGACCGAGGAGATGGGACCGACGAGATGGCGAAGGGACGCGATAATGTGGCTGCCGATGTCCGCAAGTGCGCCGCCGCCGCTCTTCGGATCAAGCCGCCAACTCCAGGGCGCGGACGCGTCCATCATGAAGTCCTCGGCATGGATGCCGCGTACCGAGCGGATTTCGCCAATCTCGCCGCTTTCGATCAGGTCCTTGGCCAGGAAGATCATCGGATTCTTCAGATAGTTGAATCCGACCTGCGTGACGACGCCGGCCTTTTCCGCCGCGGCAACCATTTCGGCGCATTCGGCAACGGTCGGCGCCAGCGGCTTTTCGCAGTAGACATGCTTGCCGTGGGCGATGGCGGCCAGCGCCATCTCCTTGTGCAGCAGATTGGGCGTGGTGATGTCGATGATGTCGATGTCGGGATCCGTCAGCAGATCGCGCCAGTCTGCGGTCGCCTTGCGGAAGCCGAAACTGCGGCGAGCCTTTTCCGCTCCATCGAGAGAAACGTCGGCAACCGAAACCAGGTCAAGCTCAAACGGCAGGTCGAACACCCTCGCCGCGATGGTGAAGCCCAGCGCATGCGCCTTGCCCATGAAACCCGTGCCGATCAAGCCGACGCCGATTCTGCGTTTGCCACTCATATGTCAATTCCTCCCAGCACGGCGTTGCGCGTCGCCGTCAGATGAAATGATTTTTACATTGCATGTCAATATGGAATGTTTGTTCGAATATTATAAGACACCGTTTCGAAGGGAACAGAAGTATCGGGGGAAAAAGCGATAGATTGTCCGCGAAGATGTGGAAATGATCGCGTTCGTTAACGCATTTTTACCATGTTCGGCCGGATGATCGACGTCATCATGGTTAACGAACCATCAAAGCGGGCCATCCCCGTGATCTGGAGTATCCTGCATGTGCCGCTGGGCAGCCTATCGCGGAGAGCCGCTTTATCTTGAAGAACTCGTATCGTCCCCGGCCCATTCGCTGATCGAGCAATCGCACTGCGCCACCCGCGCCAAGACGGCGACCAACGGCGACGGCTTCGGCATCGCCTGGTATGGCGACCATCCGGAACCCGGCCGCTACCGCGACATCCTGCCCGCCTGGTCCGACTGCAACCTGAAAAGCATCGCCCGGCAGATCCGCTCGCCGCTGTTCCTCGCCCATGTGCGGGCGGCGACCGGCGGCGGCACGCGGCGCGACAATTGCCATCCTTTCGTGCATGGCCGCTGGTCCTTCATGCACAATGGCCAGATCGGCGATTTCGAGCATCTGCGCCGGCCGATGGAGGCGATGCTCGACAATGATCTCTACTCTGCCCGCACCGGCTCCACCGACAGCGAGCTGCTGTTCCTGCTGGCGTTGCAATTCGGTCTCGATAGCGATCCGCTCAGTGCCATCGCCGAGACGCTGGCCTTCGTCGAGCGCCTGGCCGAGCATCTCGAGCGCAAGGTTCTCGTCCGCTTCACCGCGGCCCTTTCCGATGGCCATGATCTCTATGCCGTGCGCTACGCCTCCGACTGGAAGGCGCCGACGCTCTACGCCGCCCCGATGGGGCCGAGCGGCGGCTATTGCCTCGTGTCCGAACCGCTCAACGACGATGACAACGCCTGGGTGGAAATTCCCGACGGCACGGCGGTCATCGTTGGCGAAAACGGTGTCGACGTCCGCCTGTTCGGCACGCAGGATGCCGCACCGAGCGCGGAACGGATGGGCCGGGTAGCGTCAGGAAAAATGTGAGGCAATCAGCCGGCCAAGCCGTTCGGCGACCGCCTGCTTGTCCATGTCCGGCCAGTCCTCGTCGCCGGCCTTGCCGATGACCTTCACGGTGTTGCGGTCACCGCCCATGATGCCGGTGTGGGGCGAAACGTCATTGGCGACGATGTAGTCTGCGCCCTTTCGTTCCAGCTTGGAGCGGCCGTTCTCGGCAACATTCTGCGTTTCAGCGGCAAAACCGACGACCAGTTTCGGGCGTTTGGCGTGGTGACCGACAGTCTTCAGGATGTCCGGATTTTCGGTGAGCTGCAGCGGCGGCGGCGCTTCGCCGGGCTTTTTCTTGATCTTGTTGCCGGCCGCGCTCGCCACGCGCCAGTCGGCGACGGCTGCGACCATCACCGCGATGTCGGCGGGCAGCCCGGCAATGACGGCGTCGCGCATTTCTTCCGCCCGCTCCACATGGATGACCGACACGCCCTTCGGGTCGGCGATCGTCACCGGGCCGGAGACCAGCGTCACGTCGGCACCGAGCCGGGCAAGTTCGGCGGCAATCGCATGCCCCTGCTTTCCCGAGGAGCGATTGGCGATGTAGCGCACCGGGTCGATCGGCTCATGCGTCGGGCCGGAGGTGACGATGGCCTTCCTGCCCGCCAGCGGCTTCGGGCGGCCATCGAGCAATGCTTCGGCTGCCGCCGCGATCTCCAGCGGTTCGGCCATGCGGCCCTCACCCTTTTCGCCGCTTTCGGCCATTTCACCCGAGGCCGGCCCGATGAAACGGATGCCGTCGGCAACAAGTGTCGCGTGGTTGCGGCGGGTGGCCGGATGCGACCACATCTTCGGGTTCATGGCGGGGGCGGCGAGAACCGGCCGGTCCGTTGCCAGGAGAATGGTGGAGGCGAGATCGTCGGCAAGACCATGCGCCATCTTGGCCATCAGATCGGCGGTGGCGGGCGCGATCAGGATCAGGTCGCAATCGCGGGCAAGCCGGATATGGCCGACATCCTGCTCGTCCTCCCGCGAAAACAGATCGGTAAACACCTTGTCGGCGGTGAGCGCGCCGACCGCAAGCGGCGTCACGAAGGCCTGCGCACCGGCCGTCATCACCGGACGGACCGAGGCGCCGCGCTCGCGCAGGCGGCGAATGAGATCGAGGCTCTTATAGGCCGCGATACCGCCGGAGATGATGAGCAGGATGCGTTTTCCCTGAAGCGTCATGACGATCCGTCTTTTTCTGCCTTGTTGTGAAGGACCGTAGCCGAGAGGCATGGCCTGCGCAATCGGCCGTGACCGGCCCCACCGATCAGTGGCCGTGGTGCGCGCACTGGCCGTGGTCGGCCAGCACCTCGATCACCCGGCACTGATCGACACGGCCATGGCCGCAGCCCTCCACCATCATTTCCAGTTCCGCCTTCAACGCCGTCAGGCTGCGGATGCGCTGTTCGACCTCGACAAGGCGCGCCTTGGCGATGGCATCGGCTGAGGCGCATGGCTGCAAGGGGTTGTCCTGCAGGCTCAGAAGCGTGCGAATCGCCTCGACCTCGAAGCCGAGTTCTCGCGCATGGCGGATGAAGACGAGACGCTTGAGATCGGATGGCTCATAGGAACGCTGGTTGCCTTCGCTGCGGCTGGGGACTCGGAGCAGGCCAATGCCTTCGTAGTAGCGGATCGTCGGCACCTTGACGCCGCTCTGGCGGGCCGCCTCGCCGATGGTGATCTTTTTCATGATTTTCCTCTTGCACCTCTAGTCGCTAGAGGATGTAGGGAAGATGCCACGGTTTGACAAGCAAGCGAGCAGGAAGCGGATCATGGCAGAGACCACTCAGACACGGTACCGGGTTGAGGGCATGGACTGCGCCAGTTGCGCCGCCAAGATCGACACCGCCGTGCGGCGCATGCCGGGCGTCGAGGACGTATCCGTGTCGGTGACGGCAGGCACGATGACCGTGCGGCACAACGGGGAGAGTGACCTGTCGGCCATTGCGAGGAAGGTGACGGGTCTCGGCTATTCGGCCTCGCAGCTCGCGGGAAAGGCCGCGGCACCGGCTTTGGAGCCGGAGGCTGCGTGCTGCGGACATGATCATCACACGCACGAGCATCGCACAGGTCATCATGGCCATGCCGACCCGGCGGCCCACACCCATCCTGCTCACAGCCACGCGAGCCACAAGCCCATGGCGTCGGCCGAAGGCGGCGCTTCGCAGCAAGACCTCCACGGGCACGGTCATGGGCCGGCGACCGGCGCCTGGTGGGCAAGCCGGAAGGGCAAGCTGACAATCCTCTCCGGCGCGGCGCTCGTTGTCGCCTATGTGCTCGGCCATCTCGTTCCGTCGATCGCACCCTACGCATTTATCGTTGCCATGCTGGTCGGGCTTGTGCCGATCGCCCGCCGCGCCGTCATGGCGGCCATGGCCGGCACGCCTTTTTCCATCGAGATGCTGATGACGATTGCCGCCGTCGGCGCAGTCATCATCGATGCCGGTGAAGAGGCGGCGGCGGTCGTGTTCCTGTTCCTGGTCGGCGAACTGCTGGAAGGCGTGGCGGCCGGCAAGGCGCGCCAGAGCATCCAGTCTTTGGCGGCGCTGGTGCCCAAGGACGCGCTGCTTGAGGAAAGCGGGCAGACGCGGGCGGTTCCGGCCGAAAACCTTTCGGTTGGCGCCACCATTCTCGTCCGCCCGGGTGATCGTATCTCCGCCGACGGGGTCATCCTTTCGGGCGAAAGCGCCATCGACGAGGCGCCGATGACCGGCGAAAGCACGCCGGTGCGCAAGGGTGTCGACGACAATGTTTTCGCAGGCACGATCAACGGCGATGCCGCCTTGCGCGTCCGGGTCACGGCGGCGGCCGCCGACAACACCATTGCCCGTGTCGTCAAGCTGGTCGAGGAGGCGCAGGAATCCAAGGCGCCGACGGAGCGCTTCATCGACCGGTTCTCCCGCTACTATACGCCGGGCGTCGTGGTGGCCGGCGCCCTCGTCGCGATCATCCCGCCTTTGTTGCTCGGCGGTGCCTGGGCCGAATGGGTCTACAAGGGACTGGCAATCCTGCTCATCGGCTGCCCCTGCGCGCTGGTCATCTCGACGCCGGCGGCGATCGCCGCCTCGCTTTCCGCCGGTGCGCGGCGCGGCCTGCTGATGAAGGGCGGCGCGGTGCTGGAGACGCTGGGCACGGTCAATGCGGTGGCGCTCGACAAGACCGGAACGCTGACGGAAGGTAAGCCGAAGGTGACCGACATCATCGGCTTTGGCCATTCGCAAATCGATGTCCTCACCTACGCGGCGGCGCTGGAGACCGGCTCGAACCATCCGCTGGCCAAAGCGATCCTCGACCGGGCGGCCGCGGACAAGCTGCCGATCCCCGCGGCATCCGACGCCAGGGCGATGGGCGGCAAGGGCGTGACGGCGACTGTCGGCGGCAAAGCTGCGTTTCTTGGCTCGCCCCGGGCGGCGGGAGAACGCTTGACGCTTTCAGCCGAGCAGACCGCGCGCATCACGGCGCTCAATGACGAGGGCAAGACGGTCTCCGTCCTGATCCTCGGCGAGACGCTGGCCGGCGCCATTGCCATGCGCGACGAGCCGCGCGCGGACGCGAAATCGGGGTTGAAGGCGCTGACGGACGCGGGCGTCCGGATTGTCATGCTGACCGGAGACAACAGGCGCACCGCAACGGCGATCGGAAGTGAGCTCGGCATCGAGGTCCGGGCGGAACTGATGCCGCAGGACAAGCAGCGGATCGTCGGGGATCTCAAGAAGGCCGGCCTGGTCGTGGCTAAGGTCGGCGACGGCATCAATGACGCGCCGGCGCTGGCGGCAGCCGATATCGGCATCGCGATGGGCGGCGGCACCGACGTGGCGCTCGAGACCGCCGATGCCGCCGTGCTTCACGGCAGGGTCGGCGATGTCGCCGAGATGATCAAGCTGTCGAAACGGACCATGGGCAATATCCGCCAGAACATCACTATCGCGCTGGGCTTGAAGGCGGTGTTTCTGGTGACGACGATTGCCGGCATCACCGGGCTCTGGCCGGCAATCCTTGCCGATACGGGTGCGACGGTGCTGGTGACACTCAACGCGCTCAGGCTGCTGGCGCCGGCACGGAGCGCCTGACGGCGCTGCCGGCTGCATCCGCCTTTCTGCCTCCCAGTTCATCCATATCCCCTTCGCCCGCTGGCCGCTTGGCCGCCCATGAGGACCACGAACGAGGGGTGCCCGCTGATCACACCGACGCCAGCGCCACGGCCGGCTGCAGACGGGAGGCGTTGTAGGCGGGCAGGTAGCCGAAGACGAGGCCGGTCAGGAAGGCGCTGGCGAAGGCGAGGATGACCGGGCCAGGCGCGAAGCTGACGGCGATGCCGAAAGCCTGCGCGACGGCGCCGATGGAGAGGCCGAGACCGACGCCGATCAGCCCGCCGAGCGCGGAGACCACCAGCGCCTCGACGATGAACTGGGTGAGGATATCGCGAGCCCGCGCGCCGGTTGCCATGCGGATGCCGATCTCGCGGGTGCGCTCGGTGACGGAGACGAGCATGATGTTCATGACGCCAATGCCGCCGACGAGCAACGAGATCGCGGCGATCGAGCCGAGGAAGACCTTGAGGATGTTGGAGGTCTCGGTAAAGGTCTCACGGATCGCCGCCATATTGACGATCTGCGTATCCTGCCGCTTGTGGCGCTCGTCGAGCAGGGCCTGGATCTGATCCTGCGTGACGTTGATGCCGCTGTCGTCCTTCACCTCCACGGTAATCGAGCGGACATTCTTTGCCCCGAACAGGCGCAAATTGCCGGTGGAAAGTGGCACGAGAACGGTGTCGTCCTGGTCATTGCCGCCGGCGCTGGCGCCCTTCTTCGACATGACGCCGATCACCTGGAACGGAATGTTCTTGATCAGGATGTACTGGCCGAGCGGATCGGCGCCGTCCGGAAACAGGGTATCGGCGACGGTGCGGCCGAGCACAGCCACGGTGGCATAGGCGTCCATATCGGATTGTTCGAGGAAGGCGCCGTCGTCGACCGTCCAGGATTTTGCCTGCGGGAACTGCGGCACCGTGCCGTTGACGGTCGTCTGGGTATCGAGATTGCCGGCGCGCACCGTCAGCGTGCTCGACATTTCCGGCACGGCGAAGCTGATATTCGGCAATTCCAGAATGGCATCGGCGTCGGACGGGACCAGCGAGACGATGCTGCCCCCTTCCCCGCCGCGGAAATTGGCCATATTGGGCCGCACCACCAAGAGATTGGACCCCATGGCCGCGATGCGGCTCAGCACGGAATCCTGCGCGCCGGTGCCGATGGCGAGCATGGCAACCACCGAACTGACACCAATGACGATGCCGAGCAAGGTCAGGATGGTGCGGAACAGATTGGCCCTGAGCGCGCGCAACGACATGCGCACAGCCTCGGCCACATCGGTTATGATGGCGGCCTTTCCCACGGTTTTTGCTGCCAATACCGGCTTGGTGCGGCCGATCCGCCTGATATTGCCGGGAATGCGATCGGCGACGATCAGGCCGTCGCTGATCTCGATGACGCGGTCGGCGGATTCGGCAAGTTCCGGCGCATGGGTGATGATAATGACGGTATGGCCCTCATCATTCATCTGCCGCAGCGTCGCCATCACCTCCTTGCCGCTCTGGCTGTCGAGCGCGCCGGTCGGCTCGTCGGCAAGGATGATCTGGCCGCCGTTCATCAGCGCGCGAGCGATCGAGACTCGCTGCTGCTGGCCGCCGGAAAGCTGGTTGGGCAGATGGTCGAGCCGATCGCCAAGCCGCAGCGACGTCAGCAGCATCTCGGCCCGGTCGCGCCGGTCACGCGCCGGCATGCCGGCATAGATCGCCGGAATCTCGACATTCTCCTGTGCGGTCGCCGTCGGCACCAGATTGTAGCTCTGGAAGACGAAGCCGAACATCTGGCGTCGGCGGGCGGCCAGTTGGTCGGCATCGAAATCCGAGACGTCCTCGCCTTCCAGCAGATACTCACCACCCGTCGGCGTGTCGAGGCAACCGAGGATGTTCATCAGCGTCGACTTGCCCGAGCCGGAGGCGCCGACGATGGCGACGAACTCGCCCGGCTGGATATCGAGCGAGATGCCACGCAGCACCTCAACCGCGACATCGCCGTTGACGAAGGTCTTGCGAATATCCTTGAGCGAAATGAGCGCGGTCACGACGGCGCCTCAGAACATCGGCGGCATGCCGCCCATGCCGCGCCGGGAATTGGAGCGGCTGGACGCTGCCGCCTTGTCGGCCGACCCCGTGCCGACCACGACGGCGTCGTTTTCGGACAGACCCTGCTTGATCTCGACGCGCACGCGGTTGCGGATGCCGGTCTCGACCTTGCGGGTCTCGCGGGTGCCCGAGGCGGTGACGACGGTGACTTCACCGGACTTGCCATCGGCACCGGAGCGGACCGCTGCGGCAGGGACCGTCAGCACGTCCCTGGCCGACGACTGCACGAAGAAAACCTGCGCCGTCATGTTCATCATCAGCGCGCCGTCGAAATTCGGCACGTCGAACAGGGCGTAATACAGCACCACGCTGTTTTCGGTCGACGGCGTCGGCTTGATCTGCCGCAGCTTGCCGGGATAGCGCTTGCCGGGCTGGCCGAGCAGCGTGAAATAGGCATCCATGCCGGTCTGCAGCTTGCCGACGTCCGCCTCCGACACCTCCGCCTCGACCGTCATCGTCGAAAGATCGCCGACCGTGACGATCGTCGGCGCCGTCTGGTTGGCGTTCAGCGTTTGGCCTTCCGTGGCCGAGGTATCGACCACCGTTCCGCTCATCGGCGCATAGATCTTAGTATAGCCGAGGCTGATGCGCGCGTCCTTCAGCGTCGCCTGCTGCTTACGGATCTGAGCCTTCAGTGCATCGACATTGGCCTCGGCCGTCGCAAGTGCTGCGACCGCCTCGTCAAGCGCCGATTGCGCGGCACTATTGCCGGCGACAAGCGCGCGCTGACGCGTCAGATTGGCGGCGGACAGGACGACCTGCGCCTCCTTGTCGATCATCTGGGCCTGCAGGTTGGCAAGTTCGGCCTCGGCGATCTCGATCTGCGTCTCGATCGAGGCACTGTCGATCTCGGCGATCAGTTGCCCTTGCTTGACGCTGTCGCCGATTTCGACCTTGAGGCTTTTCAGTTGGCCGGAGACCTGGGCGCCGACATCGACATCCTTGATCGGGCTCAACAGCCCTGTCGCCGTGACGCTGTTTTCGATATCGCCGCGCAACGGCGTCTCGGTGACGACGGTGTCGGCGGCGCTCTGTTTGCCATAGGTCGACCAGCCGTACCAGCCGGCGCCGACGGCAGCGATCAGGACCGGGAGGAGTAGCCACCACCGCCGCGATCGGGCGCGTTTCTTCCGCGCTGGCGCGGGCTGAGCAACGGGTTCCTCATCCTCGACGATCGCAGGGGCAATTTTCCGTGTGGCATCCGCCATTCAAGCAACTCTCAGACTATTTTGACATCGGGCCAGACAATTCCCGAAATAACTAGGTAGCAACTACGCCTTATTGAAGTCGGACGGGATGAAATCTTTGTAATGTTTCCCGTTTTTCGTTTCACAATGTTTCTGCGGACCTAGCCGCTCGTCTTCAGAGCCAGCCATGCAACGAAAAACCGGCGGTTGGAACCGCCGGTTTTTCCCAAGTGGCCGCTCTGCCGGGGAGGCCGGATCAGTTGCAGACCCTGATGCGCTTGACGACCAGATTGCCGTAGTAGTCGTACTCGCGGACCTTCTTGATCCAGCAATGGGGCTCGTAGTAGCTCTTGTAGTAGTGGCGCTTGTGGCCGTAGTGGTGGCCGCCGTGATAGCCATCGTAATAACCGCCGCCGTAGTAGCCGCCGGCCTGGGAGGGGGCTGCGAAAGAAAGAGCCGCGCCAGCGGCAACGATGGAAGCGATGATCAGGTTACGCATGATTGTCTCTCCTGGATTGGCTGGATGAGCCCGCCTCATCCTTGAGACAGACAATCTCATGTCCGCGCAAACCGCACAGTTCCCAATGGAACAGGGCGCCGGCGCTTATGATTTTCTGATCCGCGCCATGGCCACGACATCCGCATATCTCCCGTCACGGAAGGCATAGGCCTTGTGAACGCCTTCGGCCTCGAAGCCGAACGCCACATACAGCGCGATGGCCGGCGTATTGTCGGTAAAGACGGTCAGTTCGATGCGCATGATGTTCAACCATCTGTCGGCAGCATCGAGAAGTTCCAGCATAAGCGCCTTGCCGATACCCTGCCTGCGATGATCGTCATGAACGCTCATGCCGAGCACGGCTGCGTGGTGGCGGCGATCCCTTTGCCGATGGAGCCCGGCAGCCCCCAGGATGATCCCGCCCCGCTCGGCAACAAGCTGCAATCCGCCGTCCGACGGCGCCTCGAGCCACGTGCGGGTCTGCTCGGGCCTCGTATGGGGGAGGCGCAGCGTGCCATGCCGCACCCCGGGAAGGTTCACGATGGCAGCGATCTGCTCATAGTCGCCGGGACGCGAAGCCCGGATATGCAGAGCGTCGGTCAACGGCGGAGCGGGTGTTTCAGTGTGCTTCATGACGATCCTCGTCTTTGATGCGAGGAAGGAGGAAGCGCTGTGACCTACCTGCCTCGGCAGGGTCCACAGGATGAAAGCGCTCTTAGGCCAGCACCGATCCTGCGCACCCTTGAGGGTACGTGCAGGTCATAAGAAGGTGCGTGGTCGCGCGTTTCATGATCCAGACTTTAGCGGCTCCTGCCACAAAGACAAGAACCGCCTCTCAGAAGGCTCGCCAGGCGATATAAAGCAGCGTCAGCGCGATGATCCAGAGCGCCAGGCGGCCAGAGCGGCTGTGGCGCGCTTCCGAACGGCCGATCGCCTCGGCGGTCGCCTCATCGAAGCGCAGGCCGTTTTCGGCCATGCCCGTCAGGTCGCGGGAGAACTTTTCCGTTTTCGCCGCTATCTCGGGTGCCGCTTCGGCAAGCCTGAGGGCCGCATGAAGCCCATCCCTGACGTCGGAGACGATCCGTTTCGGACCGAGATTGTCACGGATCCAGGCGCCGACCACCGGCTCGGAGGCCTTCCACATGTTGAAGCGCGGATTGAGCGTGCGGGCGACGCCTTCGACAACGACCATGGTCTTCTGCAGCATGACCAGTTCCGGCCGCGTCTGCATGTCGAAGAGTTCGGTGACCTCGAACAGCAGCGTCAGGAGCTTGGCCATGGAGATGGTTTCGGCCGGCTGACCGTGGATCGGCTCGCCGATGGCGCGGATCGCCTGGGCAAAGCTTGCGACGTTGTGATGGCCGGGCACATAGCCGGCCTCGAAGTGCACATCGGCGACACGCCGATAGTCGCGGGTGATGAAACCATAGAGGATCTCGGCGAGAAAACGGCGCTCCTTCTTGCCGAGACGGCCAACGATGCCGAAATCGACGGCGACGACCATGCCCTTCTGATCGACGAAGAGATTGCCCTGGTGCATGTCGGCATGAAAGAAGCCGTCGCGCAGCGTGTGACGCAGGAAGGACTGGATCAGCGTATCGGCAAGCCCGTTGAGGTCATGCCCCGCGCGGCGCAGGCCCTCGACATCCGACAGCTTGATGCCGTCGATCCACTCCATCGTCACGACGTCGCGGCCGGTGCGCTCCCAGTCGACTTTCGGCACGCGGAAACCGGGATCGTCGGCCGCGTTCTCGCCCAGCTCCGACAGCGCCGCAGCCTCGAGTCGCAGGTCCATCTCGACCTTGGTGGTTTGCTCCAGCGTCTTCGTCACCTCGACCGGACGAAGCCGGCGCGTGTTCGGCAGGAAACGCTCCTGCAGGTGCGAGACAAGGAACATCGCCTCCAGGTCATGGGCAAAACGCTGGCGCACGCCGGGGCGGATCACCTTGACGGCGACCTTTTGCTCGACGCCATCGCGCAGCACCATGGCAGGGTGAACCTGGGCAATCGAGGCGGCGGCGATGGGGTCGCCGAAGTGCGCGTAAAGCTCGGCGACCGGCCGGCCGAGCGAACCTTCGACGGCAGCGCGCGCCTCCTCCACCGGGAAGGTCGCCATGCGATCCTGCAGGAAGGAAAGGTCTTCGGCGAAATCGGCACCGACGACGTCCGGGCGGGTGGCCAGGAACTGGCCGATCTTCACATAGGATGGCCCCAGTCGCTCGATGGCACGCGCCAGCCTGTCGCTGCGGACCTCATGTCTGGCACGACGGCGGGCAAAGAGACCGGCAAAGGATTGCGCAACGCCGATCAGCGGCGGCAGGTTTTCCGACGGCAGGGCGGAGACAACCCCCTCGCGCACCAGCACCCAGCCGATCCGGACCAAGCGTACATAGGCTCCGGGTGTACTCATGATGCCTTGCCGCCGCGCAGGAGGAGGCACTCAGCGCGCTTCACGAAAGTGGACATCATGCGTCAGATCTTCCAGGCGGAATGCAGCGCGGCGATACCGCCGGTGTAATTGGTGAAATTGACGCGGGAGAAGCCCGCCTTGGTGATCATCGCGGCGAAATCGCGCTGGTTCGGAAACTTGCGGATCGATTCCACCAGATACTGGTAGGGTTCGGCGTCGCCGGTGACCATCCTGCCGAATTTCGGGATCGCGTTGAACGACCAGCTGTCATAGACCTTGTCGAGCAGCGGCATATCGACCTCGGAGAATTCCAGAACCAGAAGCCGACCGCCGCGCTTCAGCACGCGATAGGCTTCCGACAGGGCGACATCGATGCGCGGCACGTTGCGGATGCCAAAGGCGATCGTATAGGCATCGAAGCAATTGGCCTCGAAGGGCAATTCCTCGGCATTGGCCTCGACGAAGGTGAGGTTCGGCGCCAGACCCTTCTTTTCAGCGCGCTCGGCGCCGACGGCGAGCATCGAGCCGTTGATATCGAGCACCGTTGCATGCGCCTTGCGATCGGAGGCCTCGACGATGCGGAAGGCGATATCGCCGGTGCCGCCGGCCACGTCGAGAACCTTGTAGTCCTCGGCACGGCGCGGGTTGAGCGCCGCGATCATCGCGTCCTTCCAGGCGCGGTGCAGGCCCATGGACATGACGTCGTTCATGATGTCGTAGCGCTTGGCCACCTTGTGGAAGACATCGTTGACGAGCGCCTGCTTCTCGCCCTGGCCAACCTGGCGAAAACCGTAGGAGGTTTCCATGCCGCCATCGGCAGACGTGCGCTCACCTGTCATTCCGAAATACTCCGTTCCATCGCCGTTGAAGCCGACCATAGCGAATTCGCTTGATCCACGCTATCTCTCCAGCAGACACCTGCCTGCGGCATTCCAGCCCTTGTTGGCCTGCTATAGGATATGTGCGCGGCGATTGGAATTGCCAAATAAGTTCATTCATTTGGCGTGAGGAGATATTGATGCCGGAACTTCCCGAGGTGGAAACCGTAAGGCGGGGCCTGACGCCAGCCATGGAAGGCGCGCTCCTGGTTCGGGCGGAACTGCGCCGGCCGGACCTGCGCTTTCCCTTCCCGGCCGATTTTTCCACGCTCGTTTCCGGCCGGCGCATCCTGTCGCTCGGGCGGCGGGCGAAATATCTTCTGATCGACCTCGAAGGCGGGGACGTGATCATCGCCCATCTCGGCATGTCCGGCTCCTTTCGCGTCGAGGAAGGCGCAGCATCCGAGACGCCGGGCGACTTTCATCAGCCGCGCGGCAAGGACGAGAAACACGATCATGTCGTCTTTCATCTGGAGGGGGCCAAGGGGCTGGCGCGCGTCATCTATAACGACCCCCGCCGCTTCGGCTTCATGGACATCGCCAGGCGCGACACGCTCGCGAGCCACGCCTTCTTCCGCGATCTGGGCGAGGAGCCGACAGGCAATGTCCTCGACGCGGCCTATCTCGCCGCGCGTTTTGCCGGCAAGGCGCAGCCGCTCAAATCCGCACTGCTCGACCAGAAGAATATTGCCGGGCTCGGCAATATTTATGTCTGCGAGGCGCTCTGGCGCGCCGGCCTGTCGCCGCAAAGGGCGGCCGGCACGCTGGTCGATGCCAAGGGCAAGCCGAAGACGACGCTGACGCTGCTGACCGAGGCGATCCGGGCCGTGATCGCCGATGCCATCGCGGCCGGCGGCTCGTCATTGCGCGACCATATCCAGACCGATGGCACGCTCGGTTACTTTCAGCACTCGTTCTCTGTTTACGACCGCGAGGGACAGCCTTGCCGGACAGCAGGTTGCAGCGGCACCATCGCGCGCGTCGTCCAGGCTGGGCGCTCGACATTCCATTGCCCGAAATGCCAGAAGTAGCGGTGCTCGCACTCTCGACCCTGCGGCCCCGTTTTCAAAAATAGCGCGTTGACTGAGGCAGTGTTTAGGGTTATATGCCGCCCTCAGTTTGGAAAGCCGCTCCAAGGTTTTCCGATATTGCTCCCGAATTGCTTGGACGACAGGTCGCAGTGACCCGGCACGGCGAATTGGGAGTTTTTGTCAGATTTCGAAGAGAGACACCAAATGGCCAATACAACTTCGGCGAAAAAAGCGACCCGCAAGATCGCCCGCCGCACGGAAGTCAACAAGTCCCGTCGTTCGCGCGTTCGCGGTTTCATTCGCAAGGTTGAAGAAGCGATTGCTTCCGGCGACCAGGCTCTTGCCCAGGCAGCCCTGAAGGCAGCCCAGCCGGAACTGATGCGCGCCGCCACGAAGGGCGTGCTGCATGCCAACACGGCATCGCGCAAGGTGTCCCGTCTCGCCAGCCGCGTAAAGTCGCTTTCGGCCTAAGCCGGCTTACTAAAATTGCATCAGTGATTTAGCCCGGTCCTGCGACCGGGCTTTTCCGATTCGCTCTGCTCACCCATCTCCGCCTAATCCTTGAGCAGAACAAGATGTCAACCCGATGACATATTTTTTTAAATAAAATCAAATAGTTGCGCGAGGACGCTGTAACATGCGCCCGTCCAGCCGGGGCCTGTTAAGGTGTGCGGCGAGTCAAGAAATTTTTTATTTTTTTTGTTTTTCGCCAGCTAACTTCCGGGTCAAAAATCAAAGCCCTTGATTCAAAAGCGATTCTCTTCCGCAGGCGCGAGCCCATGCAGGACACGCTATGAGAGTCAACGCCCAGCTCTTACCGAAGCGTAAAAATCACGATTGATCTTGCGTCACGATCCTGCCTAAATGCCTCCACGGAAGGCGCGGGGGATACCTGTAGACAAGATGAAAAGGCGGCTCTTTCAAGGGGCCGCGCAGTTTCACTTGAACCTTCTGTAACGGGGTGGTTCCACAACGTTCCATCAATCAGTACAGGGTGTTTTCAGCCGCGCAAGATGTTTGCCCGGAATGACACTTTGCGATTTCTGGTTGTATGAACGGGTGATCGCTCAAGGCACCCGATCAGGTGTCAGCGCGCTTTGCCGTGCTGCGCAAGAGAGAGTGGCCGCAATGCGGATGAGGACGCACACGCAGAAAACTGGCCTCCCCGTTTTGTAACGAGGGTCGGGAAGGTCGGTGAAGAGACGAGGGCTGGACGGTGTCGGCATTCACGAGGGCCGGGACCGGACACGGGAATGAAGCCGTGCAAGCGGGACATGCGTTTTGCCGTTAGGCCGAACGGATTTGCACGGAAACCGGGTCAAAAGAGGAAGATGAGGATTCCTCTTTTGGCACGGCGAGCGTTTGAATTGGGCGGCATGCCTTTGAACAAGGGCCGCGCAGGACAGACATAAAGGCTGATGCTGGCAGCAATGACGGCGTCGCGGAATGATATTGGAAGGCGGCAATATGCTTAGTAATTCGATCACGGCGGCGGTGGTATTCGAAAACGGTGAGAATGGACGTCAGATCGCGGCAAATCCGGTTGATGGCGCGGCGGGTGACAAGGGCGAAATGGCGCATAATGCGCTTTTCGAACGCGTCAGCGCGCGTTTGAAAGCCCAGGTCGGCGCCGATGTCTTTGCCAGTTGGTTCGGCCGGCTGAAGCTGCACTCCGTTTCAAAGAGTGTCGTGCGGCTCTCGGTGCCGACGACCTTCTTGAAATCCTGGATCAACAATCGTTATCTCGACCTGATCACCGGTCTCTTCCAGCAGGAGGACGCCGAGATCCTGAAGGTGGAAATCCTGGTTCGCAGTGCCACGCGCGGCGCGCGGCCCGGCCTTCACGAGGATGCCCCGCAGGCAAACCACACCGACGCAGCAGCACCCGCCGCCACGCGCCGGACATCGGCGCAGCCGCTTGCCCATCATGCGGCCGCCACGGTCAGCACGCTTCAGAAGCCGCAGCCAGTCGCAGGACCGTTGTTCGGTTCGCCGCTCGATCCGCGCTATACGTTCGAGAGCTTCGTCGAGGGCTCCTCGAACCGCGTCGCGCTTGCCGCGGCAAAGACGATCGCCGAGGCCGGCGCCGGGGCCGTGCGCTTCAACCCGCTGTTCATCCATTCGACGGTCGGCCTTGGCAAGACGCATCTGTTGCAGGCAATTGCGACGGCGGCGATCCAGAGCCCGCGCGTGCCGCGCGTCGTCTATCTGACGGCCGAATACTTCATGTGGCGCTTTGCAACCGCGATCCGCGACAATGATGCGCTGTCGCTCAAGGAAACGCTGCGCAACATCGATCTTCTGGTGATCGACGACATGCAGTTCCTGCAGGGCAAGTCGATCCAGCATGAATTCTGCCATCTTCTCAACATGCTGCTCGACAGCGCCAAGCAGGTCGTCGTTGCAGCCGACCGGGCGCCGTGGGAACTGGAATCGCTCGATCCGCGCGTTCGCTCGCGGCTGCAGGGCGGCGTCGCCATCGAGATGGAAGGCCCGGATTACGAGATGCGCCTCGAAATCCTCAAGCGCCGCCTCGAGGTCGCCCGTCAGGACGATGCCTCGCTGGATATCCCGGCCGATATTCTCAGCCACGTCGCTCGCAACATCACGGCGAGCGGTCGCGAGCTGGAAGGCGCCTTCAACCAGCTCCTCTTCCGCCGCAGCTTCGAGCCGCAATTGTCGATCGAGCGCGTCGACGAACTGCTCGGCCATCTGGTCAATGCCGGCGAGCCGCGCCGGGTTCGCATCGAGGACATCCAGCGCGTCGTCGCCAAGCACTACAACGTGTCGCGGCAGGAACTGGTTTCCAACCGCCGCACGCGGGTCATCGTCAAGCCGCGCCAGATCGCCATGTATCTGGCCAAGACGCTCACCCCCCGCTCCTTCCCGGAAATCGGCCGCCGGTTCGGCGGACGCGATCATACGACGGTGCTGCATGCCGTGCGCAAGATCGAAGACCTGATTTCCGGCGACACGAAGCTCAGCCACGAGATCGAACTGTTGAAGCGGCTGATCAACGAGTAGAACACCGTCGCGTTCTCATCTGAGATGAAATCACCCTCTGTCCGCCGGTCCCCCCTCACGGGGAAGATGTCAGGACGTGACAGAGGGGATTTTCGCACGAGCGGTGTTACTTCTTCCCCTTCGCAATCAAATGATACAGCGCGCGGATCGCCTGGGCCTCACCGCCGAGCGGCGAGTGCGGGCGTTCGGTCGGCGCCCAGCCGAAGATGTCGAAATGGGCCCAGCTCCTGGCCCTGGTGACGAAGCGCTTGAGGAAGAGCGCAGCGGTAATCGATCCGGCCATGCCGCCCGACGGCGCATTGGTGAGATCGGCGATGCGGGCTGAGATGTCCTTCTCGTAACCCTTGTAGAGCGGCATGCGCCAAAGCGGATCATCGACCGTGAGGCTTGCTTCGGTCAGATCATGGGCCAGATCCTCGTCGTCGGTGTAGAACGGCGGCAAGTCGGGACCGAGGGCGACACGGGCCGCACCGGTCAGTGTGGCCATATCGATGAGGAGATCGGTTTCCTCCTCGTCCGCATAGGCCAGCGCATCGGCAAGGATCAGCCGGCCTTCGGCATCGGTATTGTCGATCTGCACCGTCAGCCCCTTGCGGCTGCGATAGATATCGCCCGGGCGGAAGGCATTGGCGGAGATCGAGTTCTCGACGACGGGCAAGAGCACCCGGAGATCGACCTTGAGCTTCGCATCCATGATCATCAGCGCGAGACCCATGACATTGGCAGCACCACCCATGTCCTTCTTCATCAGAAGCATCGAGGCGGCTGGCTTGATGTCGAGGCCACCTGTGTCGAAGCAGACGCCCTTGCCGACCAGCGTCACCTTGCGGTGCCCCTTCTTGCCCCAGCGCATTTCCAGCAGGCGCGGCGCCTCGGCGCTGGCGCGGCCGACGGTGTGGATCAACGGGAAGTTCTGCTTCAGGAGATCGTCGCCGGAAACGACGGAAACCTTGGCCTTGTAGTGTTCGCCGAGCGCCCGGAAGGCCTCCTCCAGCGCATTCGGCCCCATGTCATTCGTCGGCATGTTGATGAGATCGCGGGCCAGAAAGACGCCGGCAAGCTGGCGCTTGATATCGGCGGCATCGGCATCGGCCGGGATCATCAGGGTCGGCGCTTCGCTCGCGGCCGCCTTGTAGCGCTCGAAGCGGTACGAGCCGAGACCGTAGCCGAGCGCCAGGCGGTTGGCCGTCAGCGGTGCGGTCTCGATATGCCATTTTCCGGCCGGCAGCGCGCGCGCCAGCTTGCCGGTCAGGAACGGCGCTTCCGACGGATTGGCGCCCAGCCCGAACAGCGCACCGCCGAGTTGGCCGTCTTGCGAGGGGATCACCAGCACCGCGCCGGATTCAGCCTTGAAGCCGGCCTTGCGCGCCCAGTCCAGCGCGATCGGATCGATGGCGCCGAGGTCGATATGGGCCGGCGTCACCGCGAAGATCGGCAGGGTCTTGCCGGCGCTGGTGTTGAACGGCGATGGACGGTCGATGAATTGATAGGAGGCCATGGAAATCCTTAGAGAAGGCGCGATGCAGAATCACCCGATTAACGCTCCGTTAGGGTTAACAGACTATTGCTGGAGTGAAGATTGCGCCGATTTGTTGGGGATTGCGTCCGGTGCTCTAACGAACTGCTTTAGGGGCATTGGTAATGACGTCACGCGGACACTCGTCTCTTTCCCATCACCGATTTCTGAAAGCCGCCTCTCTGGCGGCCTTCGTCGCTCTGGCGCTGTCCGGCTGTGCGACGCAGAAGAAGGAACTGACGACCGGCTCCATTCCGACGGCCAATTTCTCCAAGCCGGTTCAATCGATGAACGCGACCGAACTGGCGGCAGCGGCCGAAAGCATCGGCAAGGCCTACGAACGCAATCCGAAGGACCGCAATGCGGGCCTCAACTATGCGAACATGCTCAGAATGACCGGCCGCAACGAACAGGCGCTCGCGGTGATGCAGCAGGTAGCCATCGCCTACCCGACAGACCGCGAAGTGCTCGCCGCCTATGGCAAATCGCAAGCGGCTGCGGGCCAGCTGGAACAGGCGTTGAACACGATTTCCCGCGCCCAGACGCCGGACCGCCCGGACTGGAAGTTGAAATCGGCCGAAGGCGCGATCCTCGACCAGCTCGGTCGCGCGCCCGAGGCGCGTCAGCGTTATCGCGAGGCGCTCGACATCCAGCCGAACGAGCCGACGGTTCTTTCCAATCTCGGCATGTCCTACCTTTTGAACAAGGACCTGAAGACGGCGGAAACCTACCTGAAGTCGGCGGCCAGCCAGCCCGGCGCCGACAGCAGTGTCCGGCAGAACCTGGCGCTTGCCGTCGGACTGCAGGGGCGCTTTGCCGAAGCCGAGCAGATTGCCCGGCAGGAACTTTCGCCCGATCAGGCGGAAGCCAACGTCAAATATCTGCGCTCGATCATGTCGCAGCAGAACGCCTGGCAGAAGCTCGCCAAGGATGACAAGGCCACGAACTGACACAGGTCAATTCAGCGCTTCGCCCTGACGAAATCGAGGAAGGCGCGCAACGGCCCCGGCAATTGCCGCCGACTGGGGTAATAGAGGAAAAAGCCTGGATAATACGGGCACCAGTCCTCCAGAACGCTGACCAGCCGCCCCTCCGCGACCGCCTGGCTCGCCTGGCTTTCGAAGAGATACGCCAGTCCGGCGCCATCCATCGCTGCCTGCAGCATGATGTCCTGGTCACCGAGCGTCAGCGCCCCCCGGACATCGATGCCGACCTCAAGACCACCCCGCTCGAACTCCCAGCGATAGAAGGTCCCACCGGCAAACCGGTAGCGGATGCAGGGATGATCTTTCAGATCATGCGGTGTCACGGGCTTTTGGTGCCTCTCGAAATGATCCGGTGATCCAACGACGGCAAAGCGATGGCGCGGGCCGATGGGAACGGCGATCATATCCGCCGCGATCGTCTCGCCGAACCGTATGCCGGCATCAAAGCCGCCGGATACCATGTCGACAAGCGCATCATCGACGACGATCTCGACTTCGATGGCGGGATGCTTTCGCAGGAACCGTGCAACGATCGGCAGCAGCACCAGCTTTGCGGCGGCGCGCGGTGCGTTGATGCGAAGTTTCCCGAACGGTTGGCCACGAAATGTATCCAGTTCTTCCAGCGCCGCGTCGATGTCGAGGAAGGCCGGGCGGACCCGTTCGAAGAGCCGCTCGCCGGCTTCGGTCAGGCCCACACCGCGCGTCGTCCGGTTGACGAGCCGAACGTCGAGCCGCTCCTCGATCGCGCGCAAGGCGTGGGAGAGCGCCGATGCCGTGACACCGAGATCGACGGCCGCCTTCCGGAAACTCCGGTGCTGGGCGATTGCCAGAAAGACGGACAAGTCCTGGGGGCGGATCCGGCGCATTGATGAAATTTCCTCACTGAAACATGGAGAAGAATCCATATTATCTCATCTATCATGCTGAGTTAGGTTGTTCCTGCAAGCAAATTCCAACGACGAAAGGAAAACGTCATGCGAGTATGGTTCATCACTGGCGCCTCCCGCGGTTTCGGCGCCCTCATCACCCAGGAAGCCCTCAATGCTGGCGATGCCGTCGTTGCAACGGCCCGCAACCCGCAGACCGTCATCGACCGCTTTGGCAATCATCCCAACCTTCTTGCCGTCGCTCTCGACGTCACCAATGAAAAGCAGGCCTTCGCCGCGGCAGAACAGGCCGTCAAGCATTTTGGCAGGATCGACATTCTCCTCAACAACGCCGGCTACGGCCTGCTCGGCGCCGTCGAGGAAGCAACGGCTGAAGAGATCGAAAAGCTCTACGCAACGAATCTCTTCGGCCTTCTCAAGGTCACACGCGCTGTGTTGCCGCATATGCGTAGCCAGCGTTCGGGCCATGTCATAAACATTTCTTCCATCGGCGGTTACACCGGCTTTCCCGGTTGGGGTGTCTATGGCTCGACCAAGTTCGCGGTCGAGGGGCTTTCGGAATCGCTGGCGGCTGAGGTCAAGCCTCTGGGGATCCATGTTACCGTCGTCGAGCCGGGCTTCTTCCGAACCGATTTCCTGGACGAAACCTCACTCGCCATCAGCCGGGGTTCAATTACCGACTACGAGCAGACGCCGGCCGGCGCCATGCGCGACTTCGCGGCCGGCAAGAACCACGGCCAGCCCGGAGACCCGGCGCGGCTTGCGAAGGCGATGATCACGCTTGCCAACACCCAGAACCCGCCGCTGCGCATGCCCTTCGGCACGGACACGGTGGCTGCGATCGGCGAGAAGAATGCGAGCGTCGCCCGCGAAGTCGAGACATGGCGTGAGCTTGCGCTATCGACGGACTTCGAAGCAGTTGCCGCCGAGTGACTACCGCACAACGCCTTAAAACGGAAACGACTAAGGGAAGACTAGCAGCAATTCAAAGTGTTACAGCGCCGCTCCCCAAAGGGGCGGTGCTGTGTCACCCCTAGGTTCTTGTCAGCCACAGCCGGTCAATCAGAATTTGTCGGAGACCTGAATGCCTGCCGGACCAAGAATGACCGCGATCAGGACGGGCAGGAAGAAGAGGATCATCGGCACGGTCAGCTTCGGCGGCAGGGCTGCTGCCTTCTTCTCGGCCTCGTTCATGCGCTGGTCGCGGCTTTCCTGGGCAAGCACGCGCAGCGCCTGGGCGATCGGTGTTCCGTAGCGGTCAGCCTGGATCAGGGCCTGCATGACCGCCTTCACCTCCTCAAGCCCGGTTCTGGTGCCGAGATTTTCGAGCGCCAGGCGCCGGTCTGGCAGGAAGGAGAGCTCCGCAACGGTCAGGACCAGTTCCTCGGCAAGAGGCGCAGACTGCGCGGCGATTTCGTCGGCCACGCGCCGCATGGCAAGTTCCATGGAGATGCCCGATTCCACGCAGATCAGCAAAAGGTCGAGCGCATCCGGCCAGGCCCGGCGGATCGAGTGTTGACGCTTCGAAACGGCGTTGGAAATGAAGATATTGGGCGCGTAGAAGCCAAGATAGCCGGTGGCGATGACGGCGAGGATCCGCATCGGCAAGGGCTTTTCGCCGAGATAGCCAAGGCCGAAGATATAGAACGCGCCAACAGCCAGAAAGAGGAAAGGGAGACTGACGCGGGCGACAAGAAACACGTTCAGCGCGTTTTGCGAGCGATAGCCGGCCGATTTCAGCCGGTTGACGGTCTTGTCGTCGACCAGTGCCTTGCGCAGGTTGAGCCGCTCGACGATCTGGCGCACCGAGGTGTTGTTCTGGGCGCGCAGCGACGTCTTGCCGCCGGACATCTCGGCATTCAGGCGCGCACGTTCGCGTGCCCGGATCAGTTCTCGCTCGGTGGCGACCGATTTCATCCGCTTCTCGAGATTGCCTTTCTCGAAGAAGGGAACGGCGAGGGAATAGAACGTCGCCAGCACCGCCACCGCCACCAGAAAGGCAACGATGATGTTCGGATCGGTCAGGGTGTTGATCATGCCCTCGCTCATGCCGGATCTTCCTAGATGTCGAAGTTGATCATGTTGCGCATCACCCAGATGCCGATGCTCATCCACACCGCCGAGCAGCCCATGATGATATGGCCGCGCGGGTCGGTGAACAGGATCATCATGTATTGCGGCGACGTCATGTAGACCAGGAAGGCGACGATGAACGGCAGGGCGCCGATGATGCAGGCCGAGGCCTTGGCTTCCATCGACAGCGCCTGGACCTTTGCCTTCATCTTCCTGCGCTCGCGCAGCACCTTGCCGAGATTGCCGAGCGCCTCGGAGAGGTTGCCGCCGGCCTGCGCCTGGATGGCAATGACGATGGCGAAGAAATTGACCTCCGGCAGGGGGATGCTGTTGATCATGCGGGCGCAGGCTTCCGGGATATTGAGGCCGACCTGCTGCGCCTCGATGATACGCCTGAACTCGGTCTTCACCGGCTCCTGCCCGTCGCTGGCGATCAGCCGGACGGCGTCGTTGAGCGGCAGGCCGGACTTGATCGACCGGACCATGACGTCAAGCGCGTTCGGAAATTCGTCCAGGAATGCTTTGCACCGGCGCTTGATCAGGAAATTGACGAACCAGCGCGGAACGCCGGCCGCGCCGATGAGCAGAATGCCGCCAACAATCGGCAGCATCGCCCCGGCGATCAACGCCATCAAGGCTGCGACAAATCCGAAGACGACGCTGCCTATATAGAATTGCGTAACCGAAATCTTGAGACCGGCCTGCATCAGCCTGATCTTCATCGAAGGCTTGGCCTTCGCTGATTTTTCCTGCTGCTTCTTTTCGAGATCCTTCAGCGAATCCTGCACCGACTTTCGCCGCTTCGACATCTCGGCCATGCGGTCTCGCGCCGCCTTGACCTTGACCCGGTCCGTCTCGGCCGCCTTGACCTTGCGGACGCGATTTTCCGCCTTCTTCTCGGTTTCGATGCGCGTGAACAGAATGCCATAGGCAAGGCCGGCCGTTGCAAGGGCGACGAGACCGACGATAGCCAGAATGGTGATGTCTATTCCGAACATGAAAGCGGTCAGTCCTTTTCCATCGCGTCGAGTGTCGCGGCAAGCCGCTTGTCCTCGTTGAAATAGCGGGCGCGGTCCCAGAAATGCGGGCGGCCGATGCCGGTCGACTTGTGGCGGCCGACGATCCTGCCGTTGGCGTCTTCGCCCTCGATCTCGTAGCGCATCAGGTCCTGGGTGATGATGACGTCACCTTCCATGCCGATGACTTCGGAGATGTGGGTGATGCGGCGCGAACCGTCGCGAAGGCGCGCTGCCTGGATGATGACATCGATCGAACCGGCGATGATTTCGCGCACGGTCTTCGCCGGCAGCGTATAGCCGCCCATGGCGATCATCGATTCCATACGGGCAAGACACTCGCGCGGCGTGTTGGCGTGGATGGTGCCCATTGAGCCGTCGTGACCGGTGTTCATCGCCTGCAGCAGGTCGAAGACTTCCGGTCCGCGCACTTCGCCGACGATGATCCGCTCGGGCCGCATACGCAGGCAGTTCTTGATGAGATCACGCATGGTGATCTCGCCTTCGCCTTCGATGTTCGGCGGGCGGGTTTCAAGGCGCACCACATGCGGCTGCTGCAGCTGCAGTTCGGCCGTGTCCTCGCAGGTGATGACCCGCTCGTCGAGATCGATATAGCCGGTCAGGCAGTTGAGAAGCGTGGTCTTGCCGGAACCGGTACCGCCGGAGATGACGACGTTGCAGCGGACGCGGCCGATGATCTGCAGGAGCACTGCGCCTTCCGGCGTGATGGCGCCGAACTTGACGAGCTGGTCGAGCTTCAGCTTGTCCTTCTTGAACTTACGAATGGTCAGCGCCGTGCCGTCGATGGCAAGCGGCGGGGCGATGACGTTGACGCGCGAACCATCGGGAAGACGAGCATCGCAGATCGGCGAGGATTCGTCGACGCGACGGCCGACCTGCGAGACGATACGCTGGCAGATCGACAGCAGCTGCGCGTTGTCGCGGAAACGCACCTCGGACTCGATCGTCTTGCCGCCCACTTCGATGAAGGTCTGGCCGGCGCCGTTGACCATGATGTCGGCGATGTCGTCGCGCGCGAGCAGCGGCTCCAGCGGACCGTAGCCGAGAACGTCGTTGCAGATGTCCTCGAGCAGTTCCTCCTGCTCGGAGATCGACATCGCGAAATTCTTGATCGTGATGATGTCGTTGACGATATCGCGGATTTCTTCGCGTGCGCTCTCGTTGTCGAGCTTGGCCAGCTGCGAAAGGTCAATCGTGTCGATCAGCGCCGAGAAAACCTGCGACTTGGTGTCGTAATAATCCTCGGTGCGAGCCGGCTTTTTTCGGACCGGCGGCGGAGATGGCTGCGCGCGGGTCACCGGCGTTGCTTCGCGGGCGGGCTCCGCCAGAACGGGCGCAGCCGGCCGCTCGGTTACGGCTACGGGAGCAGCGGCGGGCACGGGCGTTTGCATGGGGGGGCTGATGGCGCCACCCTTTCCGAAGCCTTCGTTTCCTCGTTTACCAAACATGCTCTCAAATCCGATTTTCGTTCAAATGTCGTTATTTGCGTCCAAGCATTCCGAGCACCTTGCCAAGGCCGCCCTTCTTGGGCTTCTTGGCTGTCGTCCTGCCCGTCACCAGATGCGCGAGTTGCGAGAAGATTTCCGCGGTTGGTGATTTCTTGTCGGTCTCGGCAATCATCCGGCCGCTGTTGGCCGCATTGCCGAACAGCACGGCATCGAACGGTATGATCGCGACCGGCTCGATTTCCAATGAATCGCAGAAGTCGCCCGGTGATATTTCCGGCCGCTTCGGCATGCCGACCTGGTTCAGCACCAGATGCGGCGTCTTGTCGTTCGGACGGATTTTCTTAAAAGAATCGAACATGTTCTTGGCATTGCGCAGGTTGGCGAGATCGGGCACGGCGACGACCACGACCTCGTCGGCCTCCGCCAGCACGGTGCGTGTCCAGTCCGCCCAGAGATGCGGCACGTCGAGCACGGAGACCGGCGCGTTGCGCAGCAGGATTTCCATCAGCGGCTGGAACGCCGTTGCGTCGAAATCATAGGGGCGGTCGAGCATGGACGGCGCCGCAAGCAGCGACAGATGCTGCGAGCACTTGGTCAGGAGACGATCGAGGAACACCTCGTCCAGCCGCTCCGGCGAGAAAACCGCTTCGGAGATCCCCTGCGGCGGATCCTGGTCGAAATTAATGTTGGCGGTACCGTAGGGCAGGTCGAGGTCGGCCAGCACGACCTCGGTCGAGAACAGGTTCGAAATGCCCCAGGCGCAATTGTGCGCGAGCGTCGAGGAACCAACGCCACCCTTGGCGCCGATGAAGGCAATGCTGCGTCCGAGCGGCTCGGCCTCCGGATCGACGAAGATGGCGGAGATGGCGCTGAGAATGTCCGGCATGGCAACCGGCGCAACGATATATTCGGAAATGCCGTTGCGGATCAGTTCGCGATAGAGCGGGATATCATTGTAGCGACCGATGAGGATGACCTTGGTCGAGGGATCGCAGACAGCGGCGAGCGGCGCCAGTTCCGCCACCAGCAGCCGCGGTTCCGTCGATGTTTCGAGAATGATCAGGTTTGGCGTCGGCGCCGTCGAAAACATGTTGGCGGCGGCGGCGATCGAGCCGCTGTTGATCCTGAGGCTGACCTTGCTCATCCGCCGGTCCTGGCCGCAGCGCTCCATCGTCCGCTGCAAAGCCTCCGTTTCGCAGAAGGCATGCACGGAGATGCGGGGAAGTGGCCGCAGCTGATCGACGTCGCTCGGGCGGACAGCATCGGCATAGCCATCCGGTTCGCCGGATGCAGTCTCTATCTTGTAGTCAATCGTGCTCATGATGCTGTCCCGTCAAACCGCCCGGAGTATCAATTGTTGTTGATGTTGATGGTCGTTTCTGTCCCGGTTGAGACACCGCGGTAATCCTTGATCACCTCACCGCGCTGGACCGCATCGATCGGCGACATGGCGCGCGGGCCGAGCAGATCCATCGGGTTGGCAATCTGGGCGGCGAGATTGGCCTGACTGGCGCACCCAAAATTCTCGTAATTCTTGTTCTCGATCGTATTCGCGACCAGATCCTTCGGCCAGTTGCCGCAGGGTGCGGTCTTTGCCGTAATCGCCGTATAGCTGAGCCGGACCGGTGCTGCGTCCCCCTCACCGCTTGCCTGATAGCTTGCTTCGGCAAGACGCGTGGCCGGAATGCCAGCGCCGACCAGCACGCCGCGGATTTCCTTGCGCAGCGCAGACGCGGCATGGGCGTTGACCGAGCCAGTGGGCACCAGGATCTGCACCGTGCCGGTTGCAGAATTTCTGTAGCTGGAAGCAAAACCGCGGATGACGTCGCGCGCGCCCATCGTCAAGTGCCTGTCGCTGGAGGCAACGGGCACATCGATGGCATGTTCTGCCTCGGCGATCACGATCGGATGGCGGGTGCGATAGTCGTCGGGCAAGGCGCCGGTCGACATGCCGTCGCGGTTGGCGCAGCCGGCAAGGGTCGTGCCCGCCACCAGCACGGCACTGATCGCCAGCATGCGCGCGAGACGAGCCGGACCAGTGGAGATGTTTGGCCGCATGGTCGATTGCCCCTTGATGCTGCGGTTCAGGATGATCTTGGTCGTCATGTCCGGTCCCCCCTATTTGTAGATGAAGCCGACATTGCCGTGGTACTGCCCGACCGGGGCTGCCTGACGGTTGCCGTAGATGCGATTGACTTCGCCGAGGAATGCGCTGGAAAGATCATCCGTCGGATTGAAATTGTCGTCCGGCCGTGACAGCTCTCCACGCGAAACCGGCTTCACCAGATAGGGCGTCGCGATGATCACCAGTTCCGTCTCGTTGCGTATGAAGTCCTTCGAGCGGAACAGTGTCCCGAAAATCGGAATCTTGGAAACGCCGGGGAGACCGGACATGGCCTGGCGTATATTGTCCTGCACCAGACCGCCGATCACGATGGAGCCGCCAGAGGGAAGTTCGACGCTCGTGGACGCTTTGCGGCGGCGGATCGACATGTAGGTCTGACCGGGGATGCTGACCGCATTGGCGTTCACGACAGACCCTTCCCAGGTGGGTTCGGAGACCTCGGTGGCGATTTCCAGGCTGATGCGGCCAGGCCCGAGCACCACCGGCGTGAAATCCAGGCCGATGCCGTATTCCACCGTCTCGTTGGTTCGCGTTATGGCGCCGTCCTCATCAATCTCCTGCTCGGATGGCAGGCGATATTCGCCGCCGACGGAGAAGCTCGCCTTCTTGCCGGAGATCGCGGTCAGGCTCGGCTCGGCGAGCGTGCGCATGACGCCCGCCTGCTCCATGGCATTGATATAGCTGGCAAAGCCCATCGTGCCGGAACCGATCGTGCCGGTGACCGAAGACGCGACGGCACTAACGGCGTTGCCGAGGTTGGCCGGGTTGCGGAACGTGATGCCATCGCCGCTCGTCGAACTGCGGATAGAGCCGCTGAAGCCGAGCTGCTTCAACACCTGGCGCGAGACTTCGGCCACGGTCACCTTCAACATGACCTGGTCTTCGCCATCGATCCTCAGAAGATTGACGATCTGCGAAGCCTGACGGTCTTCGGCGAAGATATCCGCGTCGCCGTTGGTACCTTGGGCGGTGATGCTGCGGGTGGTCGCTTCACCCCCCTTGATGAAGGCCTTGGCGAGTTCTTCGACGCGCGTCGAATCCAGCGGCGTGCGGACGGTGCCGGTCAGCACGATGTTGTCCGAAATGATTTCCACCTTGATATCGGAATCGGGCAGGAAGCGCCGCAGGTTGGCCTCGAGGTTGGAAATGTCGCGCTCGATCTCCAGATCCAGGCTGACGATTTCTTCGCCGTGGGAACCAAACACGAAGATGTTGGTCTGGCCGACCATCTTTCCGAACAGATAGATCCGCCGTGAGGTTCGCGTGACGGCGTCCGCCAGCGTCGGATCGGCGACCAGAATGTCGTGTGCATCGGCCGGGAGATCGATGACGACGGCTTTGTTCAGTCCCAGCTTGATGGTTTTCTTGACGCCCGGCCCGCTTTCGGCGATGCGCACCAGCGACTGCGAGGCAGCTTCCGCGGTGAAAGTCTGAGCAGGCAGGCCGGAAAAGGCCAGGCAAAAGGCCAGTCCGCCAGCGACAGAGCTACGAAGTTTTCTTCCCATCCGGTTCACGTTCCGCTCCCGCTCACACACTATTTCGCTTCGTTCATGGATGAGCTGTCATCGCTCTTGACGATGGAACCCGATTTGATGACCTGGATGGAGGGACGGCCGTCGCCGCTCAACAGGTAGTCCGCCGCGATGGTATCCGGTTCCTGTGCGTCGGCGACGCTGCGCAGCGCCAGCGACAGACGCTCGGCCATCTGCTGGGCGACCGTCATGACCTTGGACTGGTCCGGCGTCAGCTCCAGCGTCGCGGTCGTGCCGACGACCGACTTCGACCCATCGTCCTTTTCCTCGATCTGCTGGTCGATGGCGAGCACGCGAACGTTGCTGAGAACCGTTTCGGTGATGAAGGCACCGCCTTCCGATTTGCGCACCATGATCACGTCGACACGATCGTTCGGCAGAATGAAGCCACCGGCGCCGGTCGCGACGGTGATCTCGGTGGCAACGGCACGTTTTCCGGCCGGGAGCAGCGCGGACATGATCCGGCTCGATGAATCGGCAATCTTTTCCTGCCGCACCGGTTCGCCGTTGAAGATCGGCAGGCGTACGACGACGCCTTCGAGATCGGTGACGGCGTTCGGGCGAAGCTCTTCGGTGATCAGGCCATCGACAACGCCGTCCTTCGGCCAGGAGATCCAGTGAATGGCGTCCGGATCGAGCCTTGAACCGACAGGCAGGCTCTTGCTGGCAACGAGAACGTTAACGGTCGGTTCGCGCTCGATGACCGGCTCGGCCGAGCTCACGACGGTCCTGCCGTTGGTCAGCTTGAGGGCCAGGAATCCGGCAAGCCCGGCCGACACGACGGCCACCGCCAGAATAATAACGCGCACCGGTTTCATGATCTGTCCCTGCAGCCCGAGAATATGCTCGCCGCAGAATGATCCGGAATTGGTGTAATTATGGTTAACGGACTGCTTATATTCGTGGTTAACGAATCATTTGCGCCGCAACGGGACGTCAGGGCTGCTGCGCCGGCGCCAACGCTGCGGGTCGGGATGAAAGCGCCGAAGCTCTAATGCAGTTGTGCAAGCGCTGCCTGCATCAGCGGCGATGAGGGATAGGCAAGGAAACCGCCGAGACCAATGGCAATGCCGTAGGGAATCTTCTTGGCGGTAAACAGCAGGGACGGAACCGGAAGACCCGAGGCCAATATGGCGTTTTCCTGCTTGCGCATCATCAGGATCAGAAGGGTCAGCAGACCGCCGACGATCGAGACATAGAGGACGAAGGTCATCAGAGAACTGTTGAGGCCGAACCAGACGGCGCTTGCCGTCAAAAGCTTGGCATCGCCACCGCCCATGACATTGAGCGCAAACAGCGTGAAGCACGCTGAAAAGACTATTAGGCTGGCGAGCAGATGCATGCCGATCATCGTGGCGCCAAGGCCGGCCAAAGGGGCGACGAGCAGAAATGCGCCGAACAGGATGACCGACACACGGTTGGGGATCGTCATTGTGAAGAGGTCGGAGAAGGCAGCGACCGCCAGACACAACGGCAGAATCACGAAAATGGCAGCTTCGATCATATATGCCCTCCAGTTGTTCGCGTAGCAGCGGGCACCGGCCCTCTCGTGAAGGGCTCCGACCGCATGCTCAAGGGTATGCCCTTTGACTTAATGAATCGCCAAACCGCCGATCCCATAGGCGTCTCCAACGAAAAAGCCGCCCTCGGCGGAGCGGCTTTTCCAAGATGGTCGAGCGGATGGCTCAGAATGAGCCGTTTGCGGTATCCATCTTCGTACCAAGATCAGTAAAGTTGTCGTTGATCTTGCCGCCGAGCGTCGTTGCGCCGGTGATCAGGGCAACCGAGATGAGGGCAGCGATCAGGCCGTATTCGATCGCGGTCGCGCCGGACTCATCCTTCATGAAACGTGCGAAAAGCTTGGTCATGTCATCTCTCCTGATTGAAGTTCGTTCAGCGCTTCCGTCAGCGGTTGCCGCAGATCGGACACGTGAAGTCAAAAGGGCGTGAAGAAGCGGCATCGTGGATTGATACCCGCGAATGGCGGGTCGTGGGCGCATACGGATCAAGAACGTTCCAGATGCGCCCCGCCATCAAGCGGCGCCGGCTTTTTGCCGCTTAGAATTTGCCGTTTGCGGTATCCATCTTCGTACCGAGATCGGTAAAGTTGTCGTTGATCTTGCCGCCAAGGCTCGTTGCGCCGGTGATCAGGGCAACGGAGATGAGGGCAGCGATCAGGCCGTATTCAATCGCGGTCGCGCCGGACTCATCCTTCATGAAACGTGCGAAAAGCTTGGTCATGTTATTTCTCCTACTTCACTTGTTGTTCAGCACTGCCGTCAACTGTTTCCGTTGATCGGATGAAGCGAACCTACACAGCGTGAATTTCAATCGGCTTAAGGAAAAGCGTTACCAAGGACTTAACGGTCGATGGCCGGTTTCTTGGTAAAGGCAACGTCAATCCGGACCATCGTTTTTTACTGTTCGACGATCCCTGCAAACCTTGGCTGAACCGCCTCGGATTTAACGCTTCATTCACCAAAACCGAGCATGTTGGGACATCGGCATCATCAGGAAACGGCCATGAATTTGTACACCACAGCCATCGGCACCCGGCTGCTGACAAAGAGCGTCGCAAGTCTGGCCCTGATCGCCCTCTTTGCCGCGAGCCCTGCCAGCGCTGCCGAGGCGATGCTGAACGTCTATATGAACCACGCGCGGGTCCTGAAGCTCGACCGGCCGGTCAGCAAGGTCATCGTCGGCAATTCGGAAGTGGCCGATGCGACCGTCGCGGATGCAAAGACCATCGTTCTTACCGGACGCTCTTTCGGCACGACCAATCTTGTTATCCTCGACGCCGACGGCAACGCCATGGTCGACGAGCGCATCCTGGTGTCGATCGACGAGGGAAATACCGTGCGCGTCTTCAAGCAGACGATCCGCTCCGTGTTATCCTGCACGCCCAATTGCGAGGAACATGCCACGCAGAAGTTGAGTATCGCGAATTGACACCGCGCCTCCGCGGGAATTCGCCAAGCGTGGGCACGACAGTTTGAGGAACTGCGGCGCTCGCCAAATCCTTACCATTCAGTGAGTCTTTCCATTCAAATTTCGACATTGCCTGAATACGAAATATCAATAGTCGTTTCCTAATGTACGCCATCGTATAGCGCTTGACGGAACGACGAGATGTTGAACAACCTGGATCATCCCACAGCGGCCGGTAGTTCGGCGCCGAAGCGCCGCGGTTTGCTGCGCCGCTTCTTCAAGGAAAAATCCGGGACGTCGTCGATCGAGTTCGCGCTGCTCGCCCTGCCCTTTATGGTCGTCGTCTTCGCATCGCTCGAGACGTTCGTCGCGTTCACAGCGGAACAGCTCCTTAACAACGCAACCGAGGTGATGGCCCGCAAGGTGCGCACCGGCGAAATCACCTTCGGCATCAACGCGGCAACGGACATGTCGCAGGAACAGTTCCGCAAGGCCTTTTGCGACGAGATTTCGATCATGATGACCTGCTCGGAGACCGAGGCCAAAAACCCATCGAAGCTGTTCATCGATGTTCGCAGCTTCTCCGATTTCTCGCAGATTCCAGCGGCGGTCCCCCGCGTCGGCGGCGGCGACAGTTCGGATCTCGATACCAGCGGCTTCAAATTCGCGCCCGGCGGCCCGACGACGATCAACATCGTGCGCGCCTACTACCGCTGGGAAGTGATCACCGATCTCGTGCGCCCCTATGTCACCAATCTGCGACCTGCGGGCACCAGCATGCCAAATGACTACCTGATGGTGTCGACGGCAGCCTTCCGCAACGAGGCCTACTGAGGAGCACGCCATGAAAGCCGCGATCCGTTATCATATGGCCTTGCTCTCGACGAAAGCTGAGGCTTTCCGGGAATTCTGGCGCGACCGCAAAGGCACAGGCGCAATCGAATTTGCGATTATCGCCCCGCTCCTGATCATGGCCTATATCGGCTCATTCGAGATTTCCCTCGGTTTCAGCATCGCCCGCAAGGTTTCCCGCGCCTCCAGTACCGTCGCCGACGTGCTGACCCAGCAGACCAGCGTCGATATAAAAACGCTCGATGGCATGAAGGATGTCGCTAAAAGCGTCATGTCGCCCTTCGAGATGACCGACTACTCGCTGAAAATGACCGGCATCAAGGTAACCGGCCCCGGCACCGGTACGGTGGCCTGGTCGCGGGACGAGAATGGCGGTACGCCGTACAAGGCCGGTTCGACCGTGACGTTGCCGAGCGACATTTCCTCGGTGAATGCCTTTATCGTCCGCTCGGAACTCGTGGTTCCCCACGAATTGCTGCTGTTTGCACCCGGCCTTGCGGCCAACGAGCTAAAGACGATCGACCTTTCCAAGACCTACTATTTCCGCCAGCGCGTCGGCGATGAAATCAAGTGCACCGATTGCACCTGAAACGGCGGCGGCACCACCACTCTTGCCATCATTTGCAATTCGACCGGTCGCGGAGTATTTCTCGCGCTTTCGCCGCCTATGCGTTGACCGCACCGGGCGGCGGCAACAACTGTCCTGCCGCGCTGCCTCACACAAGCTGATGACGGCCTGCGGCAGCTTCTCGGGTGATCCATGGCGCGTGCCTTTCTGTTCGTTCTTGATTCCTTCGGCATCGGCGGGGCGCCCGACGCTGCCGATTTCGGCGATGACGGAGCCGATACGCTTGGCCATATCGCCGAATTCTGCGCGGCCGGCGCCGGCGACAGGGCGGGCCTGCGCGAAGGCCCGCTTTCGCTTCCCAACATGGCGGCGCTCGGCCTGCTGCATGCAGCAAAGCTCGCCAATGGCCGCTTGCCGGCGGGCATGCAGCTACCGGAGCGGGTTTTCGGCGTCTACGGCGCAGCCAGCGAAATCTCGCGCGGCAAGGACACGCCCTCCGGCCACTGGGAAATCGCCGGCACGCCGGTGACCTTCGACTGGGGCTATTTTCCAGCCGAAGGCGATGCATTTCCGCCCGAACTGGTGGACGCCATCTGCCGCGAAGGCGACGTGCCGGGTATCCTCGGCAATTGCCACGCCTCCGGCACCGATATCATCGCCCGCCATGGCGAGGAGCATATGCTGAGCGGCAAGCCGATCTGCTACACCTCGTCCGATTCCGTTTTCCAGATCGCTGCGCACGAACACTCCTTCGGCCTCGAAAGGCTGCTCGCCTTCTGTGAGACGGTGCGACGGCTGCTCGACGACTACAATATCGGCCGTGTCATTGCCCGGCCTTTCGTCGGCACTACGCCAAAGGATTTCGTCCGCACCGGCAATCGCCGCGACTATTCGGTCCTGCCGCCGGAGCCGACGCTGCTCGACCGGCTGACGGGCGCGGGGCGCACCGTTCACGCGGTCGGCAAGATCGCCGACATTTTCGCGCATCAGGGCATTGGGCGGCTGATCAAGGCGAATGGCAATACGGCGCTGTTCGACGCGACGCTACGGGCCATGGACGAGGCCGAGGACGGCGATCTCGTCTTCACCAATTTCGTCGATTTCGACATGCTCTACGGCCATCGCCGCGACGTGCCCGGTTATGCCGCAGCGCTCGAGGCCTTCGACCAGCGGCTGCCCGACCTCGACCGCACGCTGAAGCCCGGCGACATCGTCATCCTGACGGCCGACCATGGCTGCGATCCGACCTGGCGCGGCACCGATCACACACGCGAACGCGTACCCGTCCTCGTTTTCGGGCCAGGTGTCCGGACGCGCTCGATCGGCGTACTGCCCGGCTTTGCCGGCATCGGCGAAACCGTCGCCAAACATCTGGGCCTCGAACCAGGCCCCCATGGGAGAAGTTTTCTGTGACTGCACATCTGAAGAAGGCGGAGTTGCACTGCCATATCGAGGGTGCGGCGCCGCCGGCGCTCGCTCTCGTCCAGGCACGAAAATACAATGTCGATGTCAGCGGCATCATCGAGGATGGTGCTTATGTCTGGGCGGATTTCAGCCACTTCCTGAAATGCTACGACGCCGTTGCCGAGCTCTTCCGCACCGAGGAAGATTACGCGCTGCTGGCAGAGGCCTATCTGACGGAGCTTGCTGAGGCAGGCACGATCTACAGCGAGATCATCGTCTCGCCCGATCACGGCAACACGATCGGCATCGGCAGCGACGCCTATCTTCGCGGGCTGGCGGCCGGCATCGAGGCGGCCAAGGCAAAGACCGGCATCGAAGGCCGGATGATCATCACCCTCATCCGCCATTTGGGGCCGGAAGCCGCCGAACGCACGGCGCTTCATGCGGCAAAACGCGAGCATGCACTGGTAACGGGTCTCAACCTGGCCGGCGAGGAGCGCATGCACAAGGTTGCGGACTTTGCCCGCGCCTTCGACATCGCCCGCGATGCGGGCCTCGGCCTCACCATCCATGCCGGCGAAATGGCCGGCGCCTTCAGCGTCCGCGATGCGCTCGACCACGTGCGCCCGTCACGCATCAGCCATGGCGTGCGCGCCATCGAGGATGCCGATCTGGTCAAGCGGATCGCCGACCAAGGCGTGGTGCTGGAGACCTGCCCCGGCTCCAACGTCTCGCTGCAGGTCTTCCCGGATTTCGCCTCGCATCCGCTGCGCGATCTTCATCAAGCCGGATGCCGGGTAACGCTCAATTCCGACGATCCGCCGTTCTTCCACACCTCGCTGAAACAGGAATACGAGATCGCCTCGCAGGTGATGGGTTTTTCCGACGACGAGATCAATGGCATGACCCGCACGGCAATCGAGGCGGCCTTCGTCGATGAGACGACCAGACGGCGGCTGCTGGCGGCATTGTAAGCCTTTCCGGCTGGGGATGATGCGGCAAAGCGCCGGTCGCCCCTTGCAGGGGTTCGCCCTTCTGTGAAAAAAGGAATTTGAATTTCTGGTTTCCGAAGGAGGGCTTGGCCATGGACGGCGTTACAGTCATCAATCATCCGCTCGTTCAGCACAAGCTGACCATCATGCGCAAGAAGGAGACCTCGACGGCAGGTTTCCGCCGCCTCCTGCGCGAAATCTCCACCCTGCTCTGCTACGAGGTCACCCGCGACCTCGAACTGACGCTGGAAACCATCGAGACGCCGATGCAGGTCATCCAGGCGCCGGTTCTCGAAGGCAAGAAGCTGGTGTTCGCCTCGATCCTGCGCGCCGGCAACGGCCTTCTCGAAGGCATGCTGGAACTCGTCCCCTCCGCCCGCGTCTCGCATGTCGGCGTCTATCGCGACCATGAAACGCTGGAAGCCGTGGAATACTACTTCAAGGCGCCGGAAAGTCTGTCGGAGCGCCTCGTCATCGTCGTCGACCCGATGCTCGCGACCGGCAATTCCTCGATCGCTGCGATCGACAAGTTGAAGGAACGCGGCGCCACCAAGCTGCGCTTCCTCTGCCTGCTCGCCGCACCGGAAGGCATCCGCAATTTCCAGACCGCCCATCCGGACGTGCCGATCTACACCGCGGCCATCGACAGCCACCTCAACGAGCACGGCTATATCGTGCCGGGCCTCGGCGACGCGGGCGACCGGATGTACGGGACGAAGTGATTTCGGGTTTCTTAACCAGATTTCCACAATCAACAGTCGGCCGCCGGAAATTCCGGCGGCTTTTTGCATCCCGTTAGCGCGCATGTGTTTAGCTGAAAGCTCGGTTTCGACGTTCGGGGTGTGACACGGATGCTGGTGCGTTTATCCATCTTTGCCGGAGGCATGGTCGCCGCAGCCACGCTGCTGCCGGGGCTTGCCACCTCCTATCTCGATCGCCCGAAAACGGAAAGCGCTGAAGCCAAGCCGCAGCAGGCGACGAGCACGGCAAAATATGCCGGCGGCAAGGGCGTACTGCTCGAGCCGAGCGCCGGCGGGCACTTCTTCGGCACCTTCACGATCAACGGGCGCAAGCAGGACGGCCTGGTCGATACCGGCGCCAGCGTGATCGCCATCAACATATCGACGGCGCGACGACTTGGCGTTTCGACGGGATCGCTACCGTTCAATGCGCCGGTGAGCACGGCGAACGGGACGGTCAAGGCAGCGCGCGTCACCCTGGACCGGGTCGAGATCGGCACCATCTCGGTCCGGGATGTCGAGGCGATGGTGCTTCCCGACAAATCCCTGTCAGGCATGCTCGTCGGCATGAGCTTCCTCAACAAGCTCTCGTCGTATCGCGTCGAAAACGGCGCGCTGCACCTTACCCGCTGATTTTCGAGATGACGACGGGACGCTCTGCGGGCGCTTCCTCGCTGATCGCATAGATTTCCAGAAGCCGGGCACGCGATTTCTGCGCCTGATCCTCGCTCGCCGCGTGGACAAAGGCGAAGGGCTCGCCCTTGGCGACCTTCGTGCCGAGCGGTTTCAGGCCGCTGAAACCGACGCGGTGATCGATCAGCTCATCCGGGCGGGTGCGCCCGCCACCAAGCGCGATGACCTCCATGCCGACATCACGGGCGTTGCAGCTGTGCAGAAAGCCTTCAAACGGCGCCTCGACGGGCAGGACGACCGGCGCCTTCGGCAGATAGGTATGCGCCCGCTCGACAAAGTCGGTCGGGCCGCCGAGTAGATGCACCATACGGGCGAACCGTTCCAGCGCCGCGCCGCTCTGAAGGGCGCGGCGAGCAAGATCGGTGCCCTCGGCGGGGCTGACGGCGAAACCCGAGGCCGACAGCATTTCAGCGGCAAGGGACATGACCACCGCTTCGAGGCGTGTACCGGCCTTGTCGCCCCGCAGGAAGGCGAGGCAATTTTCAATTTCGACGGCGTTGCCGGCAGCGTCGGCCAGCGGTTCGTTCATGTCGGTGATCAGCGCCGTGGTCTTGACGCCCGCGCCATTGGCGACGCCGACCAGCGAGCGGGCCAGCGTCTCTGCCTCCTCCAGCCCGACCATGAAGGCGCCATTGCCGATCTTGACATCGAGCACGAGCGACTGCAGCCCTGCCGCCAGTTTCTTCGACAGGATCGAGGCGGTGATCAGCGGCACGGAATCGACCGTCGCCGTCACGTCGCGGATGGCGTAGAGCCGCCGGTCGGCGGGGGCGAGATCGGCAGTCTGGCCGATGATGGCGCAGCCGGCGTCCTTCACCGCCTGCCGGAGCAGCGCCTCGGACGGCTTGATGTCGTAGCCCGGGATCGACTCCAGCTTGTCGAGCGTGCCGCCGGTATGACCAAGACCGCGGCCGGAGATCATGGGTACGGCGAGGCCGCAGGCCGCCACGATCGGCGCCAGCATCAGCGAGACATTGTCGCCGACACCGCCCGTGGAGTGCTTGTCGGCAACGGGCCTATCGATGGCAGGCCAGGAGAGCACGTCGCCGCTGTCGCGCATGGCGAGTGTCAGAGACACCGTCTCATCGAGGCTCATGCCGGAGAACCAGACGGCCATGGCGAAGGCCGCCACCTGCCCTTCGGAAATCGAGCCATCGGCAAGACCATGGATGAAGGCAGTAATCTCCGCCTTGTCCAGCGACTCTCCGTCTCGCTTGCGCCGGATGACCTCCTGCGGGATCATCGTCAATACGCCGTTGCGCCGGCGACAGGCTCCCGGTCCTCGAGCACGGAGAGGATGTCGAGCAGACCCGATGCACCGAAGCGGAATGTCGAGGGCATCGGCCAGTCCGGGCTGTGGATCGTCGCGGCAAGATTGAGATACATGCGGGCATCACCGATCGTGCGCACGCCGCCGGCCGGCTTGAAGCCAACCTTCCGGCCGCTTTCGCGGATGCAGGTGAGCATGATGTCGGCTGCCTCCAGCGTCGCGTTGACGGGGACCTTGCCGGTCGAGGTCTTGATGAAGTCGGCACCCTCCTGGATGGCGATGTGCGAAGCACTGCGGATCAGGTCCCGGTCCCGCAGCTCGCCGGTCTCAAGGATCGTCTTCAGCAGCACCGGTGCCGGGCAAACTCGGCGAACGGCCGAAATCATCCTGCGCACAGCCTGTTCATCGCCGGCCATGAAGGCGCGATACGGAATGACCAGGTCGATCTCGTCGGCACCGTCGCCGATGGCTCGCCGCGTCTCCTCCAGGACAGTGTCAACCGCCAGGTCGCCGGACGGGAAATTGACGACGGTTGCGATCTTCACCGCGCTGTTGGGACCGAGAATGGCGCGGGCCTGGGCGACGAAACGCGGCCAGATGCAGATGGCGGCCGTGTGACCATGGCGGGTGCGGGCGGAAACGCAGAGCCTCTCGATCGCTTCGGGCGTACAATCGTCCGTCAGATCGGTGAGATCCGTCAACGACAGCGCAAGCGCAGCTATCTGGCGATTGGTGGCTTCGAGCATCATGGGGTCCGTCCATTTTTACGCCGCGATGGTTCGTGGCCCAGCCCGCCGCGGATCACGAATGCTTGTTCTATACGCTTAAAGTCGGCACGCAAACCGTTTCCGCCCATGCCGCGCCCCTGCCGCACGCAGGCCGCCGATCAGGCTTTGGCCGAAATCATTTCCGTCAGGATGGCGGCAAGACGGCGCCCGCCGATCGGCGCCATGTCCTTGGTTTCATGATGGCTGAGTTCACCGCCCGTCATGCCCGCTCCGAAATTGGTGATCACCGACGCGGCCGCGACCCTCAACCCGAAGAACCGCGCCAGAATGACCTCCGGCACGGTCGACATGCCGACTGCATCGGCGCCGAGAATGCGGGCCATGCGGATTTCGGCCGGCGTTTCGAAATTCGGGCCGGAGAACCACATATAGACGCCCGAGCCGAGCGGAGTATCGAGCTTGATTGCAGCAGCGCGCATGCGCTCGGCCAGTTCGCCATCATAGGCGGAGGTCAGGCCGACGAAACGGTCGTCGCTCTCGACGCCGATCAGTGGGCTGACGCCGGAAAAATTGATGTGGTCGGTGATCTGCATCACCGAGCCCGGGGGCAGGTCCTCGCGCAGGGAACCGGCCGAATTGGTGAGGATCAGCGTCTCGACGCCGAGCGCCTTCAGCGTTTCGATCGGGCCGCGCATGGCATTGGCATCGCCACGCTCGTAGAAATGCACGCGCCCTGAAAGCACGACGACGGCAACGCCACCGATCGTGCCCGCGACGAGTTCGCCCGCGTGACCCGAGACGGCGCTGACGGGAAAGCCCGGAATATCGGCATAGGAAATCCGCACGGGATCGACGACGGCCTCGACCAGCGAGCCGAGGCCCGAACCGAGCACGATGCCGTAGCGTGGCGAAAGCCCGGAAAGCCGCGGGCGGAGCATATCGGCCGCGGCGGTCATCCGAGGATCTCGGTCTCGAAAGAATGCGGCAGCAGGTCGGACATGGACAGTGTCTTCTTCACGCCGGTCTCGTCGCAGAGAAAGATGCGGGTCGAGGCGCCGGAGAACTCGGCAAGCCGCTGGCGGCAGCCGCCGCAGGGCGGGCAGAGCGCCAGTTTCTCGGCAATGACGGCAACCTCGAGGATCTTGCACTGGCCAGCCATGACCATATGGCTGATCGCCGTCGTCTCGGCGCACCAGCCCTCCGGAAAGGACAGGTTCTCGATGTTGGCGCCGCTATAGATCTTGCCGTCCTCGGCGCGGATGGCGGCCCCGACCGGAAATTTCGAATAGGGCGCATGGGCCTTCGCCATGGCCGCGCGTGCCGCTTCGAACAGCTCGTTTTCCATGATCAGCGTTCCTTCACATAGGGTACGCCGCCGGCCTTCGGCGGAACCGCCTTGCCGATGAAGCCGGCGAGCAGGATGACGGTGAGGATATAGGGCAGCGCCTGCATCAGTTGCACGGGTACCTGGCCGATGAAGGGCAGCGGATTACCCTGCAGGCGGATCGCCAGCGCATCGAGGAAGCCGAACAGCAGGCAGGCCATCATGATGTTGAACGGCCGCCACTTGGCGAAGATCAGGGCGGCGAGCGCGATATAGCCCTTGCCCGCCGTCATGCCCTTGACGAAACCGGCGCTCATGGCAAGCGACAGATAGGCGCCGGCGAAACCGCAGAGGATGCCACAGCAGATGACCGCGCGGTAACGCAGCCAGATCACCGAAATGCCCGCCGTATCGACCGCGCCCGGATTTTCCCCGACGGCACGCAGGCGCAGGCCGAAGCGGGTGCGGTAGAGCACCCACCAGCTGAACGGCACGAGCAGGAAGGCAACATAGGTGAGGATGAAATGTCCGGAGAGCAGGTTGGAATAGATCGGCCCGAAGATCGGCACGTCCTTCACCGCATCGGCGAAGGGGAACGTCACCGTCTGGAAGCGGGCGTCGGCGTCCAGTGCCGGCGTACGGCCGCCCTGCCTGAACCAGGCTTCACCAAGGATGACCGTCGATCCCGCGACGATGAAGTTGATGGCGACGCCCGAGACGATCTGGCTGCCGCGCTGGGTGATCGACGCGTAGCCATGCACCAGCGAGAGCAGCACCGAGATCAGGATCGCCGCCAGCAGGCCCATCAGCACGGAGCCGGTGACGGCGGCCACCGCGCCGGCGGCAAAGGCTGCACCCAGCATCTTGCCTTCGAGGCCGATGTCGAACACCCCTGCCCGCTCGGTGAACAGGCCGGCAAGCGCTGCAAAGATCAGCGGCACCGAGACGCGGATGGTGGATTCGAGGATCGCGACGATCGTGTGGAAAAATTCCATGGCTTACGCTCCCCTCTGTGCGGCGACCGGGAAGCGCCGGCCGAACGTGGCAAATCCGCGACCAATCGCCGGGCGGAACATGTTTTCAAGCGCGCCGGCAAACAGGATGACGAGGCCCTGGATGATGACGATCATGTCGCGCGAGATGGAGGGCATTTCGAAGGCAATTTCAGCCCCGCCCTGGTAGAGCATCCCGAACAGGATCGCCGCCGGAATGATGCCGGCCGGATGCGATCGGCCCATCAGCGCGACCGCGATGCCGACGAAGCCGGCGCCCTGGACGAAGTCCAGCTGCATGCGGAACTGCTCGCCCATGATCGGGTTGAGCGCCATCAGGCCGGCCAGGCCGCCGGAAATCATCATGACGATGACGGTGATGCGGGCTTCCTTCATCCCGGCATACCGCGCGGCTGAAGGAGTGAAACCCATGGTGCGCATCTCGTAGCCGAGCTTGGTGCGCCAGATCAGCACCCAGACGCCGAAGGCGGCGAGAAGGGCAAGCAGGAAGGAAACGTTGAACGGCGCATTGCCGACGTCGAGCCCGAAGATCGACAACAGCCAGTCGAGCTTCGGCAGCTGGCCGCCCGCCTCGAAGGTGCGGGTCTGCGGCGCCATGGAGCCGAGCGGCTTCAGAACGCGGGTCAACAGATAGACCATCAGGCTCGAGGCGATGAAGTTGAACATGATGGTGGTGATGACCACATGGCTGCCGCGCTTGGCCTGCAGCCAGCCGGGCAGGAACGCCCAGAGCGCGCCGAACGCGGCCGAACCGACGATCGCCAGCGGGAAAACGACGAACCAGGGCATGGTCTTGTCGAGCCAGAGACAGGCGAGCGCCACGCCGATGCCACCGATATAGGCCTGACCTTCACCGCCGATATTGAACAAGCCGGCATGGAAGGCCACGGCGACCGACAGGCCGGTGAAGATGAAGGTCGTCGCGTAGTAGAGCGTGAAGCCGATATATTCGCCGCGGCCGAAGGCGCCGTTGATCATGTGATAGGCGGCCTTCAGCGGGTTTTCACCGACCAGAAGCACGACCAGCCCCGCCACCAGGAAGGCGACGATGAGGTTGACCAGCGGGATCAGGCCATATTCGGCCCAGGCCGGCAGCTTTGCATATGGATTGCTCATTCGGCGGCCTCCTTGCGGCCTTCGACACCGGCCATCAAGAGGCCCAGTTCCCCTTCGGTCGCATCCGGATCCCGCTCGCCGACGACGCGGCCGGCGAACATGACGATGATGCGGTCGGACAGGGCGCGGATCTCGTCGAGCTCGACGGAGACGAGCAGGACCGCCTTGCCCTGGTCGCGCATCTCGATGATCCGCTTGTGGATGAATTCGATGGCGCCGACATCGACGCCGCGCGTCGGCTGGCCGATGATCAGCACGTCCGGCCCGCGCTCCATTTCCCGCGCCAGCACGATCTTCTGCTGGTTGCCGCCGGAGAAGTTCGCCGTCTTCAGCCGCGGATTGGGCGGCCTGATGTCGTATTTCTTGATCTTTTCCTCGGCGTCGACCTGGATCGCCTTGGTGTCGAGGAAGACGCCGTTCAGATAGCGCTTGTCATTGTGATAGCCGAGAATGCCGTTCTCGGCCTCATCGAACTTCAGCACAAGGCCGACATGGTGGCGGTCTTCCGGCACATGGGCGAGACCGCGGTTGCGCAGGTCGCCAGGATCGGCATGGCCGGTCACGTCGATCGGCTTGCCGTTGAGCAGCACCGTGCCGCTGACCGCCCTGCGGATGCCCGAAATCGCCTCGAGCAATTCCGACTGGCCGTTGCCCGCGACGCCGGCGATGCCGACGATCTCGCCGGCGCGCAGATTAAAAGAGACGTTGTCGACCATGGTGACGCCGCGGCTGTCGCGGACCGTCAGGTTTTCGACCGCAAGCTTCACCGCACCCGGATTGGCCTCGCCCTTGTCGACGCGCAGCAGCACCCGGCGGCCGACCATCAGCTCGGCCAGCTCCTCGACCGAAGTGTCCTTCGTCTTGCGCGTCGCCACCATCTCGCCGCGGCGCATGACGGAGACCTCGTCGGTGATCGCCATGATCTCGCGCAGCTTGTGGGTGATGAAGATGATCGTCTTTCCCTGATCCTTCAGCTGGCCGAGGATGCGGAACAGGTGATCGGCCTCCGGCGGCGTCAAAACGCCGGTCGGCTCGTCGAGAATGAGGATATCGGCCTTGCGGTAGAGGGCTTTCAGGATTTCGACGCGCTGCTGCAGGCCGACCGGCAATTCCTCGATCAGCGCGTCCGGATTGACCTCCAGCGCATATTCCTTTTCCAGCCGCTTCAGCTCGACGCGGGCCTTGGAAATGCTGGTATTGAGAATCTGGCTGTCTTCCGCACCGAGCATGACGTTTTCGAGCACGGTAAAGTTCTCGACCAGCATGAAATGCTGGTGGACCATACCGATCCCGCTTGAGATCGCCGCGTTCGGATCCTTGATCGTGACCTTGTTGCCACCGACCAGAATGTCGCCGCTGTCGGCCTGGTAGAAGCCGTAGAGGATCGACATCAGCGTCGACTTGCCGGCGCCGTTTTCGCCGATGATGCCGTGGATGGTGCCCTTGCGGACGGTCAGGTTGATGTCCTTGTTGGCGTGGACAAGGCCGAAGCTCTTGTCGATGCCACGCAACTCAATGGCAATATCGCTCATATTGACCCACGTTCCCCAAGCCGGCCCGGTTTCCGCTTCGACAGCAGCGGCCCAGACATCGATTTTTTTACCAATTGGTATAAGTTTAGCATCGAATTCTGGACGCGGAAGCCCAAAAATCGCTGGTTTGTCTACTCTTCCCAGTTCATTGGGGAGAGTCCAGCGCGATTTACGCATCTGTGACCGAAACGCAATATGGCGGCGGCGCAGACTTTATCGATCATGTGGATATGATAGGGAAAGCGCCGAACGGCAAAAACCGCGGGCCCAGAGGAAAACCCAATGAGCAAAGACAGCGAACGCATCACCCGACTCGAGGAGACGGTCGCCTATCAGGCGAAAACCATCGAGGAACTGTCGGAGCAGGTGGCAGACCAGTGGAAGGTCGTGGAACAGACCCGCGCCAAGCTCGACCGCTTGACCGAGCGGTTTCTCAGCCTCGAGGAACAAAGCCTCGACGCGCCGGCAATCACCCGCCCGCCGCATTACTGAGCCGGCTAATAGACTTTTGTCATACCGAAACAAGAAAGCCGCCGTCCCCGAAGGGATCGGCGGCTTTCGTTGTTCAATCCCGAGAGATCAGTAGGGGCAGGCTTCGTCCGACATGTAGTCGTGAACCTGAACCGTGCCGGCAATGATATCGGCCTTGGCCTTCTCGACGGCAGCCTGCATTTCCGGCGTGATCAGGGCCTTGTTGTTGTCGTCGAGCGCAAAGCCGACGCCGTCTTCCTTCAGGCCGAGGTTGGAAACGCCGAATTCGAACTTGTCGTCCTTGGCAGCCTTGAAGGCTTCGTAGACGGCAACGTCGACGCGCTTCAGCATCGAGGTCAGCACCTTGCCGGGCTGCAGGCCGTTCTGGTTCGAATCGACGCCGATGCCGAGCTTGCCGGCGTCGGCCGCAGCCTGGAGCACGCCGACACCGGTGCCGCCGGCAGCGTGATAGACGACGTCCGAGCCCTGGTCGATCTGCGACTTGGCGATTTCGCCGCCCTTGACCGGGTCGTTCCAGGCATCCGGCGTCGTGCCGGTATAGGCTTCGAGAACCTTGACGTCAGCGCCGGTCGACTTGGCGCCGCCGACATAACCGCAGGCGAACTTGTGGATCAGCGGGATGTCCATGCCGCCGACGAAGCTGACGGTCTTCGTCTTCGAAGCAAGACCGGCGAGAACGCCGACGAGGTAGGAACCTTCCTGCTCCTTGAAGACGATCGACTTCACGTTCGGCTTGTCGACCACCATGTCGATGATGGCGAATTTCGTGTCCGGATATTCGGCCGAGAGCTTTTCGAGCGGCGGCGCCCAGTTGAAGCCGACGACCACGATCGGATTGTTGCCGTCGCCGGCGAAGCGACGCAGCGCCTGTTCGCGCTGGGCGTCGTTGCTGATTTCGAACTCGCGATATTCAACACCGGTTTCGGTCTTGAACTTTTCCGCGCCGTTGAAGGCCGCTTCATTGAAGGATTTGTCGAACTTGCCGCCGAGATCGAAGATGAGCGCCGGCTTGACGTCGGCGGCGAGCGCCGTGGCGGACATCATCGAGAAGGCAAAGAGACCGAGAAGGGTTTTTTTCATTGTGCAGCCCTGTTGTTGCTATTGATCTTGTTGGGTCCTCCCGCAAGCTCCTCTTCGGGAGCATGTCTGCGGAACCACCACTCCCTGTTCAAGGGGATGTCTGGCTGGCGCGCATCCTTGCACGCCTCAAATCAAAATTCACCCGAAATTTTTCAGTTGGTAAAAAAAGGTAAACCGCTCAAAAAGCCGGCAAAATCATTGCTTTCGGCGCGCAAAGGGCACAGATTTTGGAACTGGTGCGGATAGCAAAAGGTATTTGGCGTGATCCTTGAAGACAACGAAACCTGGGTGATTGAGGCAGGCCATACGGTGTTGGAAAAGGAAGCCACCGCCGGTTTTGCTTCGCTGGAAGCATGGGAGCGGCTGCTTTACTCTCTCTGGGTCGCCGACTACGGCATGAGAAACGCAGGTGACCTCGAAACGGCCGAAGAGGTCGATGAACATTTTCAAGAGAGAGGTTTACAAGCCGCACGGGCGCTTGCCTTGCCAAATTGTATCGCAGCATTCTCCCTTGCCACGAAGGATCTCGAGCGGCGTTATTTTGAGCTTTTCGACACTTTGTGTGAGGAGATCAAAGGCGCCGAAAGACGGACCCGATGAGTCCGTTTGTCTCAATTTCCAATCTATAAAGATGGCATCATGCCAAAGGCCGCCATGCTTACGCGCGGCGGCCTTCCAAACAATCAGGTGCTCTTGTTTACCAGGACTTGCTGAGCTTCAGCGTGATCGTCCGCTGGTCGCCGTAGCCGCAGGTGAAGAGGCCCTGGCAGCCCTTGACGTAATCCTTGTCGAACAGGTTCGTCACGTTGAGCGCAGCACCCCAGCCATTCTTTTCGTAACGGATCGCCGCATCGGCGACGACGGCGTCGGGAACCTTGGCGGTGTTGGCGTTGTCGGCCAAGGATTCGCCCTGATAGCGCAGGCCGCCGCCGACGCTGACGCCTTCGAGCGCGCCGTCCGTCACCAGATAGTCGAGCCACAAGGAAGCCTGGTGTTCCGGGATCAGGTAGGGCCGGTTGCCGATCAGATCGGCGTTCAGGTCCTCGGTGATCTCCAGATCGTTATAGGTGTAGGCGCCGAGCAGCTTCCAGTTCTGGGTGAGGTTGACCTTGCCTTCCAGTTCCAAGCCGCTCGACGTGACTTCGCCGAGCTGCTCCTGCAGGAAGTCGGGCCGGGTCAGCGCGACGTTCTGCTTGACGATATGATAGACTGAGGCGGTGAACAGGCCGTCGATGAAGGCCGGCTCATATTTGATGCCGCCCTCGAGCTGGTGCCCCTCCTCCGGCTTCAGCGGGCTGCCGTCGAAGGCCGTGCCGATCAGCGGATTGAAGAAGGTCGCGGCCGACACATAAGGCGTCAGGCCGTTGTCGAATTCATAGGCGAGGCCGGCCCTGCCGCTGAGCGCATCGTCGGTCGCTTCGTAGCTCGTGCCGATTGCCGCATAGGACTCGGTATCGACATGGTCGTAACGACCATTCAGGGTGACGAGCCAGCCCTCACCGAAGCGGATCTGATCCTGGGCATAGACGCCGACCTGCTTCAGCCGCATGAGCTGATCGAGATAGGTCGAGTAGGCAGGCAGGTCGCCGCCGTAGACCGGGTCCTCGGGATCGAGATCGGGCGCCGGAAACGCCGAAGCCTGCGTCTGGTCGATCTTGAAATTCTTGTAGTCGAGGCCGAGCAGCAGCGCGTGGTCGAGGAGGCCTGTGGCGAATTCCTTTTCCGCCCGGTTGTCGACCGCAAAACTGTCCACCGAGGTGTCGTGTTTGAAGCCGAGGCGCGCCAGATCATAGGTTGCCGTGTAGGCATAGGGGTAGACGAGCTCCTCGGCCTTGTCGAGATGGCCGTAGCGCAGGTCCTGCGTGACCTTCCAGCCATTGTCGAATTCGTGCGAAAACTCGTAGCCGATCATCTGCTGGTCATAGCGGCCGAAATCGTGATCCGGCTCGCCGAAGAAGAAGTCGCGGTCGATCTTGCCGAACGGCGCGCTCGTCACCGTGCCCTCATAGGGCAGGAAGCCGTTGCCGACATGGGTCTGGTCGAGCGCGGAAGCGATGGCGTAGACCGTCAGGCTCGTGGCATCGTCCGGCGCATAGGTGACCTGCGGCATCAGGAAGCCGCGCAGGTCCTCTGAATAATCGCTGTAATTGTCGCCACCCGCGACCTTGCCGGTGATGCGGTAGGTCAGCGTGCCATCGGCGTTCAGCCTGTCATTGGCATCGAAGCCGAAGAAGGCATTGCCGAAATTGTTGATGCCGATTTCCGTCGAATAGGCCGGCTCGTCCTGCGGCCGCTTGCGGATGAGATCGACGATGCCGCCGGGGCTGGAGCCGCCATAGAGCACCGAGGCCGGGCCTTTCAGCACCTCGACGCGCTCGAGCATGGTGGCGTCCATCTGGAAACTGCCGAAACCATAGGAATAGAGGTTGAGGCCATCGAGAAAGACGCCGGTCTGGGTCGCGTCGAAACCGCGGATGTAGAACCAGTCGGTATCGGGATCGCTGCCGAACGGCTCGGTCGAGACGCCGGCGGTGTAGCGCAGCGCCTCGTCGATCTTGGTCACGACGCCGCGGTCTTCCAGTTCCTCGCGCCCGATCACGGAAACGGATTGCGGAATTTCTGCGATCGGCGTGGCCGTCTTGGAGCCGGTGCCGGTCGCCTCTGCCACATAGCCGTCGACGGGGCCCGTGGCCTGCCTGTCGCTGCCTTGGCCGCCTTCGACCGTCAGGCGCTCCAGTTGCGTCGCACTGCCCGCTGCCGCGTCCTGCGCCCAAACCGCCTGCGGGATCGCGACCACCGCCACCGCCGCGCTCGCCATCAATATCCGGTAGAAACCGGTCCCCTTGGTCTGCATCTGTTCGTCACCCCAGCCTGGCTCCGGACGCCCCCGCCCCGTCGGCAATGTGCAATCCGGTAGTTCCCTGAAAATAAGCTGAGTATCTAGCTCAACTATAAAGGCCAGGATTGTCTCTCAATGCGGAAATTGAACGTTTCTGGCCTATATTCCGCATCGCACGCAGGCGGACCGTTCACAGTCGCTGGCTTTTCGCCCAGGTGGCGGGCGTCGCCCCGACCGTCTTGCGGAAGACGCGGGTGAAATGCGCCTGGTCGGCAAACCCGGTTTCGGCGGCCACGACGCTCATCGGCAGATCGCCCGTAAGCATCAGCGTCTTGGCGCGCTCGATGCGGGCCTTCATCTGCCATTGATGCGGCGGCAGGCCGGTGGAGGCCTTGAAGGCGTGGCTGAAATAGGACTGCGACAGGCCGGTCAGCGCCGCCAGCTCCTCCAGCCGGATGCCGCGCAGGCAGTTTTCCTCGATATAGTCGATCGAGCGGCGCAACTGCCAGGAGGCGAGCGCGCTGCGCTTGCGCGACCGCACGGGGCCGAGCCGCATGACGTCGATGAACAGCGCCACCGACAGGCCGTCGCCATAGAGATCGTGCAACGGCTGCGGATTGACGCATTCGGCAGCGATCAACTCCGCCAGCGCCAGGAAACGCGGTTCCGAAAACATCAGGCGCGGCATGGCGAGCTTGCGCGGATCGAGGTCTTCCATCAGCCGGCGGCTAAGGGTTTCGACGTTGAAATGCAGATCGAGGTGGCGGACATAGTTGACGTCGACCATCTCGGCCCAGAGCTCCATGCCGGCGGGAATATAGGAGATCACCTGCCGCCGGCTGTCTTCCGCAACCGCCTGCGTCTGGCGCAGCCGGATATTGCGCCGGCCGCCGCCCTTGGCATCGAGCACGATGAACAGCCGCGGATCATCGGCCACGTAGAAGCCGCCCGCGGCCGGCGCGCATTCGACGTCCCACAGGTCCGCGACGATGCCGTTCCATACGCGCCGGTTCAGGCCGCCGATGACGGAGAACCCCGAAATCCTGTTGTTCATACGCGGTTGAAAGGTCATGCCTCGGTCTCAGGGGCAGCGTCGGGCCACCGGTAAAACTTTCCAGTAATAGTCAAGTTTTACTAATCGACTTTCCGCATCGTTTCAATCGCTGAAATGCCCGCAAAGCCGTGCTTTCCGGCGGTTGTGACCTTTTCGCCATGTCCCGTGCCGATCACAACAGGGCTCGGTTGACGTCGGCCCCTCATCCGCCCTGCCGGGCACCTTCTCCCGCCAAAGCGGGGAGAAGGTGGCGCTCCGCACCGCATCGCCATTCTCCTAGCAGTCGGGCCAGGCATGTCCCCTCTCCCCGCCTGCGG
>UCMT01000087.1 GCA_900473795.1 Hyphomicrobiales bacterium
TTACTCGACGATGGATGCGACGATGCCGGCGCCGACGGTGCGGCCGCCTTCGCGGATGGCGAAGCGCAGCTTTTCTTCCATCGCGATTGGCACGATCAGCTCGACGGCAACGGTGACGTTGTCGCCCGGCATGACCATTTCCGTGCCTTCCGGCAGCGACACGATGCCCGTCACGTCCGTCGTGCGGAAGTAGAACTGCGGACGGTAGTTGGTGAAGAACGGCGTATGACGGCCGCCCTCTTCCTTCGTCAGGATGTAGGCTTCAGCCATGAACTTCTTGTGCGGCTTGACCGAACCCGGCTTGCACAGGATCTGGCCACGCTCGACGCCGTCACGGGTGACGCCGCGCAAGAGCGCACCGATGTTGTCGCCGGCCTGGCCCTGGTCGAGCAGCTTGCGGAACATTTCAACGCCGGTGCAGGTCGTCTTTGTCGTCGGGCGGATGCCGACGATCTCGATTTCCTCGCCAACCTTGACGATGCCGCGCTCGACGCGGCCGGTGACGACCGTGCCGCGGCCCGAGATCGAGAACACGTCTTCGATCGGCATCAGGAACGGCTGGTCGATCGGACGCTCAGGCGTCGGGATGTAGGCGTCAACCGCTGCCATCAGCTCGCGGATCGCATCTTCGCCGATCTTCTTGTCCGAATCTTCAAGAGCAGCCAGAGCCGAACCCTTGATGATCGGGATGTCGTCGCCCGGGAAGTCGTACATCGACAGCAGTTCGCGCACTTCGAGTTCAACGAGCTCGAGCAGTTCGGCGTCGTCGACCTGGTCGACCTTGTTCAAGAACACGACGATCGCCGGAACGCCAACCTGACGGGCAAGCAGGATGTGCTCGCGGGTCTGCGGCATCGGGCCGTCGGCAGCCGAGCAAACCAGGATCGCGCCGTCCATCTGGGCAGCACCGGTGATCATGTTCTTGACGTAGTCGGCGTGGCCGGGGCAGTCGACGTGGGCGTAGTGACGGGCAGGCGTTTCATATTCGACGTGCGCCGTCGAGATGGTGATGCCGCGCGCCTTTTCTTCCGGAGCAGCGTCGATCTGGTCGTACGCCTTGTATTCGCCGAAGTACTTCGTGATCGCTGCCGTCAGCGACGTCTTGCCATGGTCGACGTGGCCGATCGTGCCAATGTTAACGTGCGGCTTGTTGCGCTCAAATTTGCTCTTTGCCAT
>UCMT01000068.1 GCA_900473795.1 Hyphomicrobiales bacterium
TGATGGCGGCCGGGCGGCCCCATGGGAGAAACCCCGCAGTTTTGCAACAGCCAGCCTGGAAGGTGAGCTTACCAATCGCCGTCATGCGAATGACGGCACCGTAAGACGACTCGAAAGGCCTCTTGGACCGTCCCAAAAAGATGGCCCGTTGCGGGATTGCAGCGGGCCAGGAGAAGGGGCATTCACATGTGCCGCTTCGGGGGAATGCGGCATGTCTCAAACCATGGAAATCGGGTTTGGTTCCCGCTTAAAACGGCATGGGACCTATGCCGCAAACCGTCAGACGAAAGTCTATCTGATGATGGGACCAAGGGCCGATCCGGCGAGCCTATTGGGGTAGAGTGAGCGAGCGCGTCGCTTGACGCTGTCACGACAAATGTTCAGGGCGACGCCAATCGCCGTACCGGCGGGGCTCAAACGCGCGCACCGCCACATTTCGGATGTTGGGGGTAGGCAACGATAAGCGAGCCACCTCCGCGCTATTCCGTGGTCGCAGCGTCTTCGGGCAATCTTTCACCCTTCTTCAGCAGCACAACGTCCTTGGACTTTTGCTCGTCCGTTGCGATGCTGGCTGTGGTGGCTTGATCGACTTCGGCCTGAGCGTTGACCTTTGAGTGATAGGCGCACTCAGCAGCGGCGGCAGTTGCGGAAAGACCGACCGAGGTGGCAATGATCAAAAGAGTTTTCATCTTTCTGATCTCCTTTATTGCATCGGAAGGATACAGTGCTCGCGTCTAATCCCAAAATCACAAAAAAGAAAATCAACGAAAACCGCGTCTTTAGTGACCGCCGCGGAAGGCGTCAGCGATTGGAACTGTATCGATCGCGGATGTAATCGTTGTAGTATCCGCCGGCCGAGCGGGCTCTAATCAGCCCTTCGTATATATTCTGCGGTACGCCGTGTAGTCATAAGGCCCGCCGCTTTCCACAAACCAGATTGTAGGAGTTCGGCTGTTGGCGTTGTATTCGGCCTGACTTATGGCGGATGATTTCAAGCGGAAACAACTCGCGGCTACGGGCAAGGTCGTATCCATGCCGTCAAGCGTTGTTGCAAGCCACGACATTATTCTTCCGCAGATCGACGTCATGCCCGACGGACGAAATCCGGTCTCAGCGGGGCGGAATTTTAGTTTGAGTCCACGGCATAAAATTAGTGTGATTAAAACGCATAAAACTAGTGTGAATCAAGGTCATGAACATGCGGACGGCATAGCTCAGGGCGGACTGGGACAGCCCCAGCTTGGCGGCGGCTCGGGTAAAACTACCCTCTTCGGCGACTGCTATAAATACGGCTAGGTCGCTGAAGTCGCCTTTTCTCATTTATCAATCCGATTTCTAACTACATGCGGATTATACTGGCTGCGGAGTAAAGTAGCAAATGGTCCAATGGCAACCGGGTTCCGAGGAGACGTGTCCAGGTCTCCTTTTGGCGCCGCAAAGCGGAAGCGAACGATCGGCGTTCCCGATTTGTGCGCACAGGATCGCATAATACCTCCAATGGAACGTCCGGAACCCTTGCCTCCCCATCCCCCAATCCTGCTGTTTGACTCAAACCTCTTTTAGTTTCATCGACCCGTCGAGACGTCCGATAAGCGTCGAACTCGCCTCGTTCAGTCCCACGACATCCACGGGGATGCCATGCGCCTTGAACCGCTGCACCACTCTGTCGAGGGCCGCGACGGCGGTGATGTCCCAGAAGTGCGCTTTCGACACGTCGATCAGAACCGTCATGCCGCTCGCGTCCTGAATGTCGAACGCCTCGATGAAGAGGTCTGCGGACGCGAAAAAGACTTGTCCCGACACATGAAACGTCAAACGACCAGCCAAAATGTCTGTCTTGGTTTCCACCTGCAGTAGGCGGGCGACCTTGAAAGTGAAGAACACACCGCTCAGGAGGACGCCCACCGTTACCCCCAATGCCAGATTGGCGCTAAACACAGTCACGAGAACGGTCGCCACCATCACTGTGCTCGACATCTTGGGATGAACGACCACCGTGCGCAACGACGACCAGTCGAACGTGTCGATTGAAACCATCACCATGATGGCCACCAATGCCGCCACGGGAACCTGAGAAACCCACGGCTTGAGCAAAACCATCAGAACCAGCAGGAAGGCCCCCGCGAACAGGGTGGAGAGGCGACCCCGTCCGCCGTACTTCACGTTGCTGACAGTCTGGCCGATCATGCCGCAGCCGGCGATCCCGCCGAACAGGCTCGCCGCGGCGTTGGCGATGCCGAGGCCCGTACACTCCCTGTTCTTCGAACTCGGAGTGTCGGTGAGGTCGTCAACGACGCTGGCCGTCATCATGGATTCAAGCAAGCCGACCATGGCGATGGCGAGCGCCGGGCCGGCGATGATTGTCAGTGTTTCCATAGTCAACGGAACAGCGGGCCAGCCGAAGGTGGGTAGAGTATCCGGTAGCTTCCCGAGGTCGGCGACGGTCATGAGCGGAAGCTGCAATGCCGCCGAGGCGACGGTGAGAACGAGAATGCAGATCAACGGCGATGGGACCGCCGTCGTCATCCTCGGAACAAGGTAAATGACCACCAGCCCGGTAGCCAGCATGGCGTAGGCCATCCAGTCTCCTCCGATGATGTGGGGAAGCTGCGCGGCGAAGATCAGGATCGCCAGCGCGTTGACAAAACCGGTGCGGACGGATTTCGAAACGAACCGCATTAGGACGCCAAGACGCAGAAGCCCGAACAGGATTTGGAAAACGCCTGCCAGCAATCCGGCCGCTAAGAGGTAAGGCAGGCCGTGCGCGTGGACCAGAGGTGCGGCAACAAGCGCGACCGATCCTGCGGCGGCCGAAATCATCGCGGGACGCCCGCCCGTAAAGGCAATGACGATTCCGATGATGAAGGAAGCGAACAGGCCGACTTGCGGATCGACACCCGCAACGAAGGAAAAAGCTATGACCTCAGGGATAAGTGCGAACGTCGCGACGGCTCCAGCGAGCATTTCGTGTATGGGATTGGCGGACCAATCACGACGGATGGATGAAAGTTGCATATAATAAATTCTCGCAAAGCATGGCGAACGCGCTCTGTTGAGTGCGTATCTAACTGTCATGCAGGTTTTGCGTTGTCTGGCGGATCGGCGGCCAGAAGAGCCACCCGGAGTTTCACCGGGTCCGTGGTGAGTGTCACGTTTATAGACCGCATTTTTGCTGCGGTGCAACATGAAATCTGCTGTAGCCGCTTGCGCCGGTCCGCACTTCTCACGTTGCTGCTCTAGGTTCCCGCCAACATCGATCGGTGCCGGCTCCGCACGTTGGGGGGCGCAGAATCTTGCATTGCCATCGGAGCTTGGGTAAGAAAAAAGGCCGCCTTCCAGACGGCCTCCAGCGATCGTCAGTCAATAGTCAGCGCCTTCATTACCATATGGCTATCGACATATTGGACCATGCTGGCAATCTTGCCGTCCCGAACTTGGTACAGGTGAGCGAAGCTTGCCGTCATAGACTTTCCGGTCGCCTTGTATGTGCCGGAATAGACACCGAAGGCCGCAACACGGTCACCATCCTCCATATAGGTATGAACCTCGGCGCGATAACCGATCCACTCGGTGGCGAGCCGGTGAAACACGCCTGCAACGATCGCGTCGGGTCCCACATAGGTACCGGCGTAGGGGAAACCTTCGGCTTCCGTCCACGTCGCATCGGGTGCCAGGGCCGCAAGTAGATTGCGGCCGTTGTCTTCCGAAGAGCCCTCATAGGTGGCCCGGATGATTTCGAGATTAGCGCCCATGGCGATCAGCCCCACTTCATTTCGCCGGTCGCGACCTTCGAGCCGATATCGAGCGCAACGCCCATGCCGAGGTTGGGGAAACGGCTTTCCATGGCGGACCTGAGCGTTGCGGAGTCCTTGGCCTTGGCCAGTTCTTCCTCAAAGGCCTTCAGGTAGCCGGTAGTATGTGCGACACCCGAGAGGTCGGTCTTGGCGTCGGGCGTCATGTGTCCGGCCACGACGACAGCCGGCTTGCGCGCGGCGAGCTCTTCGAGATTGGCAACCCAGGCGGCGCGAAGTTCGGCGCTGTTGGTATCTGCCGTCCAGACGTGAACGCCGTTGAAGATCATCACGCCGCCGAACACGGCATTCAGCGAAGGAACGAAGAGATAGCGACGATTGGCCAGGCCTTCCGCATCGACAATCTCGATCGTCTCGCCATCAACAGTCAGCGTCTTTCCGTCAAAGGCTTCCGGCATGACGATGTCAGCCAGGGTCTGGGGACCGTTTTCCTTGAGCTGCGGCCCCCAGACGGCCAGCTTCTTTTCGACGCTCGCCTTGATCGCATCGACCGTAGCCGAGGCGGCGATCACCTTGGCCTCGGGGAAGGCTACCTTGATCGGGCCGAGGCTGAAGTAATAGTCCGGATCGGACTGGCTGATGTAAATCGTGGTCAGCTTTTTGCCCGTGGCCTTGATGGCGTCGGCGAGCGCCTTCCCATCGGGCAGCGTGAAGCCGCCATCGATCAGCACAGCTTCGTTCGCGCCGGAAACCAGAACGGGGGCGCGGAAGAAGCCATTCTGCCCTGCAGGGAAATGCTTCCAAGTGAGGCTTCCTGCTGCGTGGCCGAGGCCTGCGGGTGCAAGTACGGCAGTCACGCCAGCGGCGAGAGTGGTTTTCATGATGGTTCTCCTGGTGAACATGGTCCTGGTGTCCTGCCTTGTTTTATTCATGCGTCCGAACAATGTGGATTGGCGGCCGGGCTAGAGCGCCTTCGCGCCGGCATTTGCGATCGCGCCATCATCAACGGGCATGCCGCCACTGACGCCGATCGCACCGATTGGCTGGCCATCGGCAACGAGCGGTACTCCGCCTTCGACCGAAAAGCTCCCGGCACGGCAAGCAGATTGCTCTGGTTGTTATGAAGGATCATGTCCTCGATCGCCGTGGTCGGCGTCTTGATACCGTTGGCGGTCGTCGCCTTGCCAAGTACTGCGTCGATCGTGCCGATGCCCGCCTGATTGGAGCGTTCGAGGTAGACGAGGTTACTGCCAGAATCGACGATGGCGATCGTCATCTCAAAGCCTTTCTTGCGCATTTCCGCGAGGGCGGCCGCAGCGACCTGCCTGGCGCGGTCGATGCTGATCGGCGCACCGTAGGGTGGCACACTCTGGGCGAAGCCCGGCGACGCCGAGGCCGCCCCGAGCATGAAGACGGCCAGTGCGGTATGGATCGTACGCTTGATCATCATCAGGTTATCCTTTCATCGGATGGCTATTGCGAGCGAGACCTGCGGGTGAAGCGCCTGTATTGGACAACCTTGCGAGGAGATCGCCGCCACTGAACAGGTCCTGCGCCCTGAGCAAAGCCCGGTGCGCGCCGTCGTCCACGATCAATCCCGGGACGCCGTTGACTGCGAACTCCCGCATCAGGGCGCGCGCTGTAGCCATGCGCTCTCGGTTGGCGGCCAGCAGATCGGAATCGGGAGAAGCGAGGCGGGAGGCTGCTGCACCAAGTCCAACACTGGCCAGCACGTTCTGCAGTTCGGACATGTCCGTGACATCGCGGCCCGAAACATAGCGCGCCTCCTGGATGGACCGGAGCGCATCGAGTTCGTGCTGCGCCGCCGTCAGGGCAACGGCAGTCAGTGCCAACGTGGCTGGACCAGAATCCAGCATGCCGCCTTTTGCAAGAACCTGACTCCGGTAGGCATCGGTAAACCGCTGCCCCGTGAGGCTTCCAATGCGCTGGTCATTTGACCAGGCGAAGGCGGCGAACTGTTCGTCCATCGCCCTGGCCCCGGAATCGGAAAACAGACCGGTCGGGGCGAGCGTGATTGTCAGATCAGGTGCCGCGGCGAGATGCGCGAGCAGCGGAGATGCGCCGTAGCACCAGCCGCAAAGGGGATCGAAGAGATAGGTGATGTGGGTCTTGCCAGTCATGTCGGCTCCTTCATGGCGCTATCGATGACATGAGCGGATTAGAACGAGAAGATCGAGAAAACTGACAGAATGTATGCTAGAGGCTGACAATAAAATCGGAGGGCATTATGCAGGAAGCGACCAATCTCAATCGGCTGGCCTATTTCGTGGCCGTCGTTGACGCGGGATCGTTCACGAGAGCTGCGGAATACCTGGGCATCACCAAGGCGGTTGTCAGCCAGCAGGTCGCAAAGCTTGAACAAGAGGTCGGCACCACCTTGCTGATGCGCACCACGCGGCGGGTGCAGGCGAGCGAAGCCGGGCTGTTGTTTCACGCCCGATGCGTCTCGATCCTGCGCGAGGCGGAGGACGCCCTGGGAGAATTGGCTCAAGGCAGGACGGAACCCAAGGGCCTTCTGAGGATCACCGCTCCCTACGACTACGGCACCTCGGTCGTGGTACCCTTGGTCACCGCCTTCAGCCGGCGCTATACCGATTGCAAGGTGGAGCTAAACCTCAGCGACACCATGGTTGATCTGGTGGCCGACAACATGGACCTTGCCATTCGCGTCGGCTGGCTGGCTGATTCCAGCATGCAGGCACGACGGATCGCCTCGTTCCGCCAACTCATGGTGGGATCGAAAGCCTTCGCCCGGGAGATAGCGGCACTAAGCGAGCCGATTGACTGCGCGCCTCTGCCCTTCGTGGCTAACAATGCTTTGAGAGCGCCTCTTGAATGGACCTTTGCACGCAGCGATGGAGCCGTCAGGAGCGTCTGCTTTAAGGCGGACATCGCGATCAATACCACGCCAGCGGTCATGGAGGCGGTCCGACAAGGCGCAGGTCTATCGGTCCTTCCAGATTTTCTCGCGACCTCCGGCCTGTTGGCGGGAGACCTCATTCCCGTCCTGCCTGAATGGCAACTCCCCTCCGGCGGCATTTACACAGTCTATCCGGCGGCGCGATTTCGGCCACCCAAAGTTTCCGTGTTTGTCGACATGCTGATCGCAGGGTTGAAGGCGTGACGTTATCGAATGTCGCGTAAACGATCGGAAATTGACACCGGATATTGTAAGTCTGCGATCAAGCGAAGCCGGAAAAGCATATTTTTGTAATGATATAACATGCAGACGAGTGGGATAATATCTCCTCGGGAACCTGCGCCACTACCGCATCGGAGTTGAGGGTGAAGGCGGACAACCTTGCCAATTTTTGCCAAAGTTGCTATTGTCTTTCGCATGAGCACGATGAACATCTCCCTACCGGACCATCTTAAGAGCTTCATCGATGAACAAGTCGCGGGGCGAGGCTATGGGACGAGCAGCGAGTACATCCGGGAACTGATACGTCGAGATCAAGACCGGCTCGAATTGCGTAGGCTATTGCTTGACGGTGCTTCGTCCGCACAGAGTAAACCGGTCGACGCGGACTATTTCACCAGTCTGCGCGATCGGGTACACGCTCGGCACAGCAAGTGAATGATAAGACGATAATCCCCCGACAGCTGGCTCGCAGCGATGTCGAGACAGCGGTCGACTATTATGTAGGCGAAGCTGGAGCCGAGGTCGCTCTGAGCTTCATCGACGCTCTTCAGGCAGCTTACGATCTGATTGCAAACCATCCCGAGTCCGGATCGTTGCGATATGCATACGAGTTGGGATTGCCTGGCCTGCGGAGTATGTCGCTGGAGCAATATCCCTATCTCGTTTTCTATCGTGACCACACGGGTTATGTCGACGTATGGCGCGTGCTTCATGCCAAACTGGACATCCCGCATTTGATGCAGGAACCAGATAGTCACTGACCCCTCGAACCGGGTTGCCGTCGGTTCTACCTTCGCTAGCGCCCGGGAAGATGACAAGGAAACTAATTATTTGTGCAGTGCAGCAACCTTCTGGCGCATGGTGCGTTGGGGACCGGGCGGTTCTCGCCTTAGGCCGTTAGGAGCACCAGATGCAATCTATTTCCGACACTATTGAAAGACTGCGCAAATTGCGCTCGGCCCACGGCTCCGCCCCCGTGTTCGATGACAGGCTGACTGATCTCGGCCCGTTCGGTTCCAACCGTGGTGCCCTCGAGGCGAAAATCCACATCCCCAAGAGCCTCATGCCTCGCGCGCCACTGGTGGTCGTCCTTCATGGATGCACTCAGACGGCCAGTGTGTATGACCATGGCTCCGGATGGTCTCGTCTTGCGGACGACTATGGATTCGCAGTGTTATTCCCCCAGCAGACGCCGAGCAACAACGCCAACACTTGTTTCAACTGGTTCGTGCCTGGCGACATCCGGCGTGACCAGGGAGAGGCGTTTTCCATCCGTCAGATGATCGAAACTGTGACCTCGCGATACGACATCGATCGGAGCCGCATCTTCATCACCGGGCTGTCCGCAGGCGGAGCGATGGCGAACGTCATGCTCGCAACGCATCCGGAGCTTTTCGCAGGTGGCGCAATCATTGCAGGCCTTCCATACGGTATTGCGACGACGGTTCCAGAAGCGTTTGACCGCATGCGGGGCCAGGGGCTACCCGGAGCGGATGGTCTCCAGACGCTTCTTCGGTCTGCTTCCAAGCATGACGGACCTTGGCCGGCGATATCGGTCTGGCAAGGCACCAAAGACCATACGGTCGTTCCCGCGAACGCTTTTGCGGTCATCGAGCAGTGGCGCGGCGTGCATGAGGCGGAGTACCCGCCCGTAACCGAACGGATCGACCGCCATCAAAGGATCGTCTGGAGAGGTGCGGACGGCCGCGAAGCCCTCGAGCTCTACCAAATCGGAGGGATGGGGCATGGAACGCCGATCGATGCTACATCGGGCTATGGCAAAGCTGGCCCGTATATGCTGGATGTCGCCATCTCCTCGACCCAGCACATCGCCCGCTCCTGGGGTTTGATCGCATCATTCGAAAAACGGGTGAACCTTGATTCCGGAACGTCGCACGAGCCGCCAGCGAACACCTTTCATGCCCCGTATGCTTCAGAACAAGGGATGGGAATCCAGCGGACGATCGAGAAAGCCCTTCGGGCGGCAGGCCTTATGAAGTGATCGCTGGCAAGAGCGGCCGATCTTTCCTCACACGAAATCCGGGCCGCCAATCGCCATCGTCGCCGGAAATATGGCTGTGCATCCTCAGCCAAACATCTGGAGCAGAACGGCAGCCAGGTCGAACTGTCGCGACGTCCGCTGCAGCGAAGCGGCAGAGCCGAAGGCATTGGCCCGGAGACGCTTGCCCGTCTTGTCCGGGAGGAAGCGGTTATCCGCCCGGCGCGTGGCCTCTATCAACTTCCCCACGCCCACGTCGAGGCTGCCCATACTCTGGCTGAGGCGGCTGTTCTGGTCCCAAAGGGCGTGGTCTGCCTTACCTCGGCACTCCAATACCACGAACTGACGCTGCAAATGCCTTCGGACGTCTGGATGGCGATCGACCGTGCCGCCTGGCGCCCCAAGATCGACTATCCACCTATCCGGTTCGTGCGCTTTACGGCGGCGGCGCTGACCGAAGGGGTCGATCGTCACCGCATCGAGAACGTCGACGTTCCCATCACGGATCCCGCGAGGACAATCGTCGACTGCTTCCGTTACCGGACCAAGGTCGGTCTCGACGTCGCGATGGAAGGACTGCGCGAGGGCCTCCGCCGCCGCCAGTGCAAGCCGGGTCATGTATGGATGCCC
>UCMT01000065.1 GCA_900473795.1 Hyphomicrobiales bacterium
GCCGGCGAGAATCTTCATCAAGGTCGACTTGCCGGCGCCGTTCTCGCCCATCAGCGCATGCACCGTGCCGCGCTTCAGCCGGAACGACACGTCGTCGAGCGCCACCACGCCCGGAAACTCCTTGCGAACCCCCTCAACCGCAAGCAAATACTCCGCGTTCGGGATCGCCCCGCTCGCGCGCACCGCCGCTATCGTCGTCGGACTAACCATACTATGACCTCCCTATTCTCCGTTGTGGGCCGATCCTCGACGCGCGATCGGCAACGCAGCTTTCTCAGGAAGCAGCGCCACTTCCGTATGCGACTTTTAAGCGAGGCTGCCTCTCACTTTCTCCGTCACCACCCGAGTCTTCGACCGACGGCTATCCAGGCTTGATGGCGCGCACGGGAGGGCGCGTTTTCTCGCGCGAGAATCTCCGACGAACTCTGGGGAACCTTGGCCGCTTACAGCATCAGAAAATCACCTATCGGGCGTGGGCCTCATTAAGGCTGCACATGCATTTCTGGTGGATCAATATTGGACTGTCTCAGCCTGCGCATCGACATCGGTGATCTCTCTCCCCAGTTGTTTCTACGGCGACCCATCGAGAATGCATCCGTTCAAACACAGAAGCCAAGAGCCTCCGCACCTCCAATAAAACGGAACAAACCTGCCATTCATCTATACAATGGAATATATATTCCATTGTCTGTGGCAACCTGTCAAGACCCAAGCCCCATAAAAAATCTCAGAATGCAAACACAGGCTGCATTTCATCCAAACTGCTTGCATGTTGTGGTTTAGCTGGAAGCCCATAGTTGATGACCGAGCCAGGCGGTCGCCTGATAGGCTTTTATGATTGGAACTGAAAGTTAGTCTCGATACGAAGACTAGCTCAGCGTCGTCCGTGGCGCCGTTGCAGCCTTCTCCGACTAACTTTCCAACAGCCAGACGGCGGCGCCGGTTTCCGCTCTACCGAGGGTTTGCCGGCAGCGCGCGGTATTGCCGTTGGCTCTTCAGATACCTCCGGGCAATGCCCGCCCGCAAAGTCCTGTGCGAAGGGCCAACACCGAGTCTTCCTGGCTAGCGCGAGCATGCAACTATAGCGGACGAATCCGAGCAAGATGATCCCTGCAAATTTTCTCCACCGCTCCGACCAGCAATTCCGCGCGCTCGCCCAGCCAGTCCAGCGCCTCCTTCGAAATCTCGAAGTGCGGCGAGTACCGCGCTTTTACATAGGCCTCGTTGAGGACATTGAACCAGGCGACGTAGCGCTGCTGATTGCGCGGCCAGATATCCACGAGCACAACGGCCTGTTCCTCCGCAAGTCCGCGCAGAAACCGAATGTTGTGAGATGCCGGACTGTAACTGGTGAGAACCAGGAGTGACGTCGAGTAGGCCTGCTCAATCGCCTGGTGAAGCAAGAAGGCTGCTTCTTTGTCATCGCCTTCACCTCGATAAAATCTGGCGCCTTTCAGGAATTTACGCGCATGCGGCAACCGGTCCTCGTAGTACCCCGACGCCATCTGCCACGCCTCTTCGGCGCTGATGTGTCCAGGCACCGCCAAGGGTTCATCATAAAGCTCGTAGAGCACCAACCCGTCGCGGCGGATGTCGACAAAAAAGTATCGCCCGCGCCGCAATTCCGCATTCACCTCGCGAAGCGAATGGGTGATCAGGCTGGTCGGCGTGCTAATCTCGGGCGTCCGCAGCAGACGTTCCGCCGCCTTGTGCCAATAAGTCGAAAAGTCGGCCAGCTTGCGATTGTTGACGATGACAAGAATGTCGAAATCCGACCGGTAGCCCTTCTTCGTGTGCGGCTCGTCGACGAACGAACCCCGCGCATAGGAGCCGAACAGGATGATCTTCAGGACCCGGCCCCGCTTCTTGAACTCGGCCGACGCCCCCTTCAGCGCATCCTCGAACTCTTCCAGGATGATCTCGACCACGCGGCGCAGCTCGTGTTGCTTAACCGGCGGCAGGTGATCGAGGCTCGTCTTCATCGTCAGTAATGTCCCCTCGGCTCTGATTCGAACCACTCTGCCGATTTACGGCACAACAGACAGTGCCGGAAGCCGCTCCGCGTTTCAACGAACGGTTTGCAAAGATGGTTTCACACAAGCTTTGCAAACGAACGCTACCTGGGACCCGGGGCAGAACCATACAAAGAAGTCTGTATCGGAGATATCGAGCATAGCGGTGGCCCCTCAGTCCCCGGACCGACGGAAAGAGCACAGCCATGGCGCCGCTGGCGTGGTGGACGTCGGGACCGACTTCTTTGCGAAGATGCTTTCCGCCTTACGCGCCAGACTTCTGCTTGCCCTTGCTGCATGCGGCCTGTAGAATCAGGTCTGCGACACTCATTCGCCAGGGACGGCACGAGCTTCATATCCATGCGACAACACGCGTGCGGCAACGTCCGGCGACCACCCACAATCCCTTCCTGCGCCGGACGCGGGGAGACTGACTTGTCGCGAAACCAGAAAACTCCGTTTCGACTAATCCGCCGTCCGCATTCCAATAAAAAATTGGCTCAGCCGCGTCACCGTCGTCGACCTTCACAACGTACCACCCACCTGAAAAATCATCCGAGATAGCCAGCAATCTCGTCGGCAACAAAGTCGACGCTTCGGCCTGCTTCGTCGGTAGATAAAATTCTCCGGACGAATCAGCAGAGAAGACATTTGTGAGACCAAAGCCGCCGCCCCCATACGCACGCAAAAATTCGCGATAGCGTGGAGGTAAACGCACCCCAACCTCGCGTTCCACAACAGCTAACTGGCCATATGTGGCGGGCCGATCAGGATGCACCAATTGGAAGAGCTTTGGCTTTTCCATTTGGTAGCGTTGATGGATTTGCGAAAATTCTTCGATAGTCATCATACTCCCAGTCGTAAATCCAACCGGGCAATAGTCAATCCGCGTTTTCTCGGTCGAACTTTGCCCCCCAGCCCCCGTGCCCGTCGAGTCGCTCGCAACTATGCCAACATCGATGCCGGAGCGCAGCACCCACAAGATACTGTTCAGCCCGCGGCGATCATCAACGCGTGCCACGCCTCGCGGTTTGTTGGTATGCCTTGTTGTTCACTGCTCACTTCCTCAAATAGCTCTTTCCGCCACTGTCTGTGATGCAGTACCGCCCTCCCCGCGGCCCAACGCAGTAAGCGCCACCGCGGCAAGAGCAGTGACCGTCCATCGAAGGTGTCATTTCCTCCGCCTGTCCGAGCAGACTGGCCCCTCCCATATATGCGGTGCAGGACTTTTTGCTTCCGCTCACGGAGCCATCGTTGCAGATGAAAGTATCGCCTTGACACCCGGCGATGCCGCCCTTCTTTCCGCTGCACGGCGTGTTCGCAGCATGCGCGGAAGCCGCGAGCGCCAACAACATGAGTGCCAATTGAAGCGCCCGCATACGATCCCCCTTTGTGGATCATGCAACTAATTGTAGTTTTGGCAAGCGGGCTGACGTGGAGGAACTTGTCCTGAACCTCGTCGACATCCAGGGATCACCGGCGGCACGGTAGACTGCACCTCCAGCCCCTCGTGAGCGGTCAGTCGGTTTGCGGTTGAAACCGCCGCCACGTTCGATTTGGATGCAGACCTGAAAATGTGGGCGTCTGTTTCCAGCGACCCTATCAAAGCCCTATGGAGGCAGCGATGTCCGCGGCATTCAGCGCGCGCTGGCGGCCGGAGGTCTGCGATGAAGCCGCCCACACCGCCAGTCTGGTGCCGAAACGGAGACGCTTGCTTGTGAAAGCTTGGCTTTGTTCAGTGGGCTCAGTGATGGTGACCTATTGCCGCCCGGCCTATCTCCGTTCGGCCAGAAGGCGCGTAGCCAGGGCCGCCCCGACGCTCACGATTTATAATACACTGGCAAAGCCAGCGGTTATGGCCGCGTAGTTCGATCGCGGGGGCGCCGGCTCCGATAAGGTCCTGGGTGAGTCCGCGAGTTCCGATATGTTGCGTTTAAGATGAGACACATGTGCTGTAAGCCGACGCAACTCCTCCTGGGTGTTCCCCGTGTCAGACACTTCCGGCTGGTGGGAACGAACGTCTCGCTCAGTCGGCTCATCGTTTAAGTCTGCGAAATATTCGTCCAGCTCACTTCGACTTTCGGCATGATTCCTGTTGCCGATTGTTTTACTGCCACCCTGTATCATGACCAATTCCTATCTCTTTTGCGCTTAGACAACGCGAGTGGAGACAAAAGGATGCATGAGCGACCGACTATTACTGGCGCAATAAAAAACCGTCGGCGAAGGAGTGTGACCGGCGGCACATGCGGTTCATTTCTGTCGATTTTGGCGATTGCATCTACACCGGCCGCGAAGGATCAACCATCTGCGTATCAGCCGTAGCCGACCTACGTTTGCCAGTGCACGCGTGCTGGGGGCAACTGATATTGAGATCGAGAACCCAGGTGTGAGCTTTTACGGGCGCCGACTTGAAACACCTGCGTCGAGCATGATCGCGCGCCCTCGCACGATTGACTCTCTCTGCCCGTCGACCAAATATCACCGCATGATAGAGCAGATTTGGCCAAGGGACTGGCGTGCAACAGATGATCCAGCCAAGGGATTGGAATTTGAGCTGGAGCTTTCTCGCGAAGTCCCGGCAGGTCACGCTCTTTTTGGACGGCAGGTCGCTTTGATAGCGCGACGAGATGGCTTGGACGATTTCTTGTTTAAGTTGGATGACCACAATTTTGCACAGGTTCATCTGACTTGGAGTGTCGAGAAAGACCCATTTTGGCCACATACCGAGATCAATTCCTCTATTGAGGAATGGGCTTGTGCCGTTGTCGCAGACGAGAACTGGGCCGACGCTGATCAATGACCTACACCACCGACTTTATCGCAGAACTGTTTCGAGCGGCCAATGAGGTCGACAAACTGGCCCCGTTGGAAAAGGGTCGACTTCTGCAGCGCGCGATCGTCACCATTCGCGATATGCGCGATATCGTCGGAATACCAACGAGCGGAACTGTGGCGGACACTTTGATCGAGATAGGCGCCGTGGCCGCGTCGGTCGACCGTAGGCAGGATCAAGACGTGCGCGCGGCATTGCTGCAGGCCGCCGGGATGATCCGAGATTTGCGGATCACTATGGATTCCCAAATCGAAGCGATGGTTAAAAAGGCCCGCAATCCGGGGCCACGGACTTGATTTCGGGAGCTGCGCCTGGTTGACCTACCTCATCTCCACTCTCGCCGTCCTTTCCGCCGCCCTCGCCTTTCAGCGGCCGACAGTGTTTTCATGCTTTGCCGCCAGCCTGCTGAACGCCGGGGCGATCTACTTTTGGTGGGCGCCTCTAATCGCACATCTCAACACGCCGTAACTCGAGAACGCTATGCGCGTGTCACGCGGCATGCCGCGTCAAACGATGCTATAAGGCTTATTTGGGAGTTGAACAGCGTCAGGCCGGGAAAAGCGCGGAGGACGGAGAGATGTGCGGACGCGTCTATATCAAGACCACACTGGAAGGCCTGATGCGCGCCTTCTCCTTTGCCCGCAACGAGGGCGTCGGAGGTCTTGCCAACCAGTTCCCGCGGTACAATGGTGCGCCGACTCAAACCTATCCGATCATCATTCGTGATGTGATCCGCGATCCAGACCTGTTCGGGCCAGTGTTCGTTTCGGCGCGCTGGGGTCTGATCCCCCGGTGGGCCAAAGATGCCAAGGGCGGTGGCCGGCCACCACCGATCAATGTTCGATGCGAAACCGTCTCGACGAACGGCCTGTTCAAGGCGGCCTACCGCTTACGCCGCTGCCTCGTGCCGATCGATGGTTTCTTCGAATGGAAGGACATCTATGGGACCGGCAAGAACAAGCAACCCTACGCTATCGCCTTAAGGTCGGGTGCGCCCTTTGCGCTGGCCGGCATCTGGGAGTATTGGCGCGACCCGCAGACCGGAGAAGACATTCGGTCGTTTGCCATCATCACCTGCGAGCCGAACGCGATGATGGCGACCATCCATGATCGCATGCCGGTGCTGCTCCAGCCTGAAGACTACGAGCGCTGGATTTCCAGTGCTGAGGATCCGCGCGACCTGATGAAGCCCTTCCCTGCCGACCTGATGACCATGTGGAAAATCGGCAGGAACGTGGGCTCCCCCAAAAACGACAGTCCGGACATCATCGAAGAGAACGATCCGGAACCCGACCTGCTTTAGGAGTTTGGGAATGAGGGCCGAAAGAACCGCCCCATGCCAGCCGTACCAAACCCGAAGGAACAAATTAGACATTGCTGATGTTGTTTGCGACAGGAGGTCGCCATGACAGTCGAAGCTGCAAAGTTTCCAGTAAGCCATCCAGACCGCCAACTTACGTGCCAGGAGGCGGTTGAACGCGATCTGCTGGAGATCATCGACAAGGCGAATATGCACGGCTGGGGCACGGTTGAGACAATGGACGCAATCGAGGATGTTCTGAGAAACATTCGCCTCGCCTATTCGGAAGATCCGGACCCCGCGGAAGAGCCAATTTTGGATGCCCGCCTATTTTTGCACCCGCATCCGACTGACGAAGGTTAATAACCGTGCATGACTTACGATGCCTGGGTCGCGGTCGCGAGGACTCCCAGCACGTCACAACGCTCACTGGGCCATAGGGCACAATGGTTGGAACATCCGATTACCGGCGACCGTTGAGCTTCGTCAAATGGATGGAGATCGGGAATGTCGCACACAAAGCAGAAGCAAATCCAGGATCGGAGGCTCGCGGCCCAAGGCGGAAAATACGACGTCGCGTACTTCGCGAAAAAGCATGGGCTCGAACTGAAAGATGCGAAGCGCATCATCGAGGCGCACGGTTCAGATCGCGATGCTGCAGACAGATCTGCCCACCGCTTCAAGCACTAAACGCACGCCGTCACTGGAAAGTCCCCCGTTGAGTCTCCATATACCGAAGATGACGGCCGCGCGCCCCCGTGGCGCAATGATGCGGGCCGGATAATCCAAATGGAGAATACGATGACCGACCAGAAACAGGCGCAGACGCCTGCGAAACCAATTGACGTAAAAGCGCTAGCCAAGAAATTTCGAATCAGCCTCGAGGAGGCACAGGCGATATTGGACGAGTACGGCGACGACAAGAAAGCCGCGGAAAAGGCAGCACGTCGCGTGGCGGCATAGTCAAAAGCGGCAGACTCCACCGAACGGAGGAGACGCAGGATGACCGGGTCGCGGAAAAGGCGCGCCGGCGGTGTTGGGTATGGGCCGCTCGACGACGTTACCCTGGATAATGTCATGAGGAAGTACGAAACAGAAAGGTGGCGCTCAGCTCAACCCAAAGGCAATCCGTCCTGGCGGGATGTCGATCTCCTGGGCCCGATGAGTGGAGGTGCGGCCTATCCCAGCCAAAAGCCTGTCAAGCTCAACGCGTTCTGCGCCATAACAGCGTAAAATACGCCTGGCCTCCTCGCGGCCCAACCCATATTTGGCCACGAGATCTGCTCCAGTATAATCCTTTGGCACACCAGGCATTGTAGATACACGGTTCATCATCTTCTCCTTAAAGGGCTAACTCTAAGGTGCAAGATCCCGTTCCGTAACGGATTCTGTCGCCGTCACACACTCTTTGAAGCAAGCGAGAGCCCGGAGGCGTCGACGCGGAACCACCTGGCAGCGTTCGAGGTGATAGGAGGGGGTCGGTTACAGCGAAAATTGAGGGGAAGGCTGCAATCAAGGTTACGGGCAATTTACCGGTCGTCTGAAAGGTAGATGTTGCGAAGGATCACAGCTACTACCATGGCGATCAGGGTGATGCCCAATGCTAAAACCATGGCTTTGGCCCCGTCACCGCTCGGAGGGTATAAGACATAAGGCGCTTCCAGTGGTTGTAGACCTTATTCTCTGAGATTTGTCCTCAATTGTCAAAGCGTCGCCCGCCCCACAGTTTTAGCGAAGCACCTCGAAGGCCGTTTAATCGCCCCTCAGAGTGGGCCACCGCCTTGCAAGTACGCCCTTTGGGTTACGGGAGATGCACCAATAGGGCGATATTCAAACAGGACAACCTGACGCAAAATCCACGCGTGCATCCTAAACCGGGCGAACTCCGAAAAGGACAGGTTATGTCAGGCAAAGAACCGAATATGCGGCACAATAGTGCGCGGCGCCATTTCCTCGGTCTATCGACTGCAGCGGCTGCCAGAATTGCTCTCGCGGCGGCAGCAATGTCTTCCTCTTCGATTGCCCACGCCAAGGGAAAGGCGTGGTGGAAAACAGGCGGCACCACCCCTGGCCGTGGCCAAGGCAATGGCCATTCCCAGGGCCATGGCAGCCAGTCTGGCGGCAAGCCGATGTGCTTTCTGCGGGGCACCTCGATCATGACCCCCACAGGCGAGGTCTTCATCGAAGATCTTCAAATCGGCGATCGCGTCGAAACGGTGGGCGGGAAAGCCAGGGCGGTCAAATGGATCGGTCGCCATGCCTACAAGCGCAGCGGCTCATCCTGGTCAGACAGCGTCGTGCCTGTTCGCATCCGCCGGCATGCCCTTGGTCCCAAGGCGCCGCATCGGGATCTCTATCTCTCTCCCGCCCACGCGTTGTTGATGGATGGCATCCTGATCAGGGTGAAGGACCTCGTCAACGGAACTTCGATTGCCCCTGCGCCTCATCGCGAGACGATCGAATATTTCCAGATCGTGCTCGACAGCCATGACGTGGTCCTGGCCGAGGGCGTTCCAGCCGAGACGTTCCTTCTCACGGCCAACAACATCGAAGGCTTCATGAACTTCGGTGAATTCGCGCGCCTCTATCCTGGCGATCAACACCGTGCGATGGCGCCATACGCACCCATTGTGGGGATGGATTCGGGTCGCGAGCACCTGAAGGCGCTTATGCCCCGTGCGGTCCGTCGTGCTTTTCAGATGCGTGAGCCGGTTTCGGACATCTACGCGCGGATCGCCTCTCGCGCCGGGCAACTCTGATCGGTCAGCGCGGGCTGAAGGCGGACGGTATCCCCCGCCCAATGGCGGCGGGATAGGGCGCGTTTGGTCCTTACCGACCCTTGGAACAAACGCGCCTGTTCCATGTTCTCCCGTTTAAAGGAGAACCGCCATGGAAACCTCATCGAAACGCCTTCCGATCAGCGATCCCGGCTACAGCGTTGAGCTTCGAAAGGCCCTGAACTACTCGATTGTCGACCTGCTCGATGAATTCACGGCAGCGGGCTGGGATGAGTGGGAAACCCTCAAAGCGCTGACCAAGATCGTTTGTGACCATGCACTGGCCTATCAGGCGGATCGTGATCAACCCGCTACGCCGCGAACGCGAAAATCAAACCCGGGCCAGCCGCCGCTGACTCAAGGAACCGGGACGCGGCGACAAGGTCACGCTGTCCGATGACGCAGTACGTCTGGACGTTACGAGCGCCTGGCATACGCAATCTCCAACGGGTCACGACGCTCGAAGAGATGCAGGAGACGCTGATGGTGTTGGAGCTCCCGGGCGGCGTTCCGCCCGCGTGGATTTTGACGAATACCGGGTCGAGCGATGATGCCGGCCACGGCCACTATACCCACAATGCCGGCGGCAATGACGAATGGTCCCTGACCTGGACGAGGTTAGATTTGTAGGGAGGAATCGGCAGGCCCGGCGGAAGCCAGGCCCGCAGTTAGTTATTCAACGATTTCAATCACCGCGCGGGTCTTCGGATTGACCAGTACCCGCTTGTCGTTGACGATCACATAGCCGTAGTCGGGCTGATCGGCGATGGTGTGGATTTCGACCGTGTCAGGAAGCGCCGTGCCGACGGCAAGATCGCCTTCAAAGGTGACCGATGGCGTTTTCTGTTCGAGAACATAGGTTCTGACCTCGCCGGGAACGACGACGGTCGCTGTCTGCGCAACTGCGGCGCCACCGAGCGCCAGGAACAGCGATACGGCAGGTGACCAGTTTCTTCATGACTTCCTCCTTGGTTTTCATGCCCGGTACAACGATGCCGGCTCGGACATGGTTCCAAGGAAAGTCCGGGTCTACTGCGACGGCGGCCCTAACAATACGGGCCCGCTGTTTCGTAACAGCGGGCCCAAAGGTTTACGTTCTGAAATCCCAGCACCCTAAGATCAACACCTGAGCAACCACCCAAATACGAGATGGTTCCGCGGCCATCGAATCACAATCGATCAAAGAGGCACCTTGGCCGTTACCGCAGGCGCGCTGCATTCAAGCCCGCCTCATAAGTCGGCTATACGCCTGTTGATACGGCGTTTCCGCCGCACTCATTAATTGTACTATCTTGCGGTCAAGTGCCGATGCGATAAAATACGCGTGGCCGCCAGAGACCTTCCTTTGGTCGGTTAGGGGGTTGGCTCCATCCTCGTGCTGCCAATTCTCGCTTCTGCAGAGCCGCCACACCCGGATACGTGGCGACCCGAGGCCCGGACGTTTCTGGCAAAGTGCCCGGGTCTCGCAGTGTGCCTACGCGCAGCGTTCGAAATGAATTTGGACAACGGAAGAGTGTGAGTGTGGACAGGCACGATCCGCTCCGACCGGCTCGTTGCCACACCACTCCGCGGCGGCGATGCGGTCGGCCCCCCCAGTACTGCCGGAATCACCTGACAGAACTTGCGTCGCTGATTTGGCGCAGGTCGTAGATCAGGCGGTAGACGCCGGGCTCGACAGGGAACATCGCATAGGAGGCCCCTTTTACAGTCTCCGTCTTGTAGCTCACGCGCTGGCCGTCGCGGCTGATGGCAAATATCTCCTTGCCAGCGGTTCGCGCCGGGACCATTCCGCGCAGCATTGTTCCGGTTCGGCTATCGGCGACTGCCTCGAAGGTAAGAGAGCTACCGTTCCAGGCGATATGAGCGAAATGCGCGTTGTTGCGGCGGTCGGTCCAATCGAGCAATTGCTGCACCGAAACCAGTGGGACCCCGCGGGCTTTCGCTGCGGTCGTCAACTGTCTGTCGAAATCGTCACTGAAGTCGTAGTGCGTCCCGAACGCGCCATAATAACCCTGCGGTCCCAGCGCCCGGTCGAGTTGCGTCTCGATGGCTGACGGAAAACGCATGCCACTCTCATTCACCAGATGCGACGCCACTTGATAGACATCGATCATGCTGCCGTCGAGATCGGCAAACCGCATCGGCAGGCCGGATCCGGTCATGAACCCGGGACGGTCCTTAATCCACGCGCCAGGCCAGTAGTAGTAGTTAAGGTCCATGCGAACCCCATAACGCGCCTCCACCTTCGGCGTCGACGCCCAGTCACTCCACGCGATACAATGCGTGCGGCTTCCCGTTTGTGGTGGCAGGTCCGGATACTTGCTGTGGAACGCGTAGAGTTCCCGGCTGAAAATTCCTGCGAGATCCGTTGGCATGAAATTGTTGCAGCCCGTGTTGACGTGCACGCCGATATCGAAGCCCTCTGCGGCATAGGCGCTGGCCTCTTTGGCCGACAAACCCCCGCTCGTAAAAATCCATGACGTGGCGCGATAGCATTCCCATTCGGCGACTGAGCACCCCTCAGGCTCGCTCGCCCTGAGGTGATCGAACGAATCTTCGGTTCCGCTTGGCGTGCCGTGATCATCGGCCGCCATCACCAGGACCGCCTTGTATCCCTTTGGGAAGTACCACATTCGCGGCAGGGGTGCCTTGCCCTCGAGCATGAAATTCATCAGATTGACCAGCAGCCGCTGCTGCTCGTCCGCCACCGGAATGGCGATCCTGTCGAAATCGTTCCAGTCGGGTTGCCGGTCGCCTGTCTTGGCGCCGAAGAACAGATCATTGGGTCTGAGGACCGGATTGCCGTCACGCTCGTCGCCGGCCCATGCCGGATTGCCCTGGCGGGTGTAGACGACAGACCGGGCAAGATCGTAGGTAAATGCTGCCGCCTGGCCTCCTGCTTTGCCAACCGACCGAATCGTGACGGCCGGGTTCGGCGTGGCGTTCGACAGGGTGCTGTAGAGCCGGGCGACTTCGGTCGTGCCTTCTTTCAACCGGTAAAGATCGGCCGCGCCATGATACCGGATCGTCTCGTCAACAATGCCGTGTCCGGGAGCCGCCGTCGTGTCGATCAGCAGGTAACCTTCGTTGAGCGAGGCGCTTTGATCCTTCAGCCCCAGCAGGTCGGCCAGCTTCTTGTCCGGCCGCATGGTGATCAGATCGCCACCTCTTTCGACCCAACCGGAAAACATTGCCGTCTGCGCTTTGCTGAGCGGCATTTCACCCAACAGAACCAGATCGAACCGGTCCAGCAGTCCCTTGGTGACGTACGAGAGGTCAATGCTTTCGAACGAACCGATGCCTTCGGCCCTCAGAATCTCGCTGTAATATTCGCTGAAGGGCAAATCACCTGAGTCAATGATCAGGACAGGCCCGCCAAAACCGCGGTCAAGATCGCGCCGCGTCGTAAACGACCAGCTTTGACTGGTCGTCAGCCTGTTGCCGGACTGGTCGCCGGCACCAGCAGCAAGGCTGACGGTATACGTCGTATCGCTCGCAAGCGAGCTGATTGGTGCAAGCACAGCCGAACGCGTCGCCTTGTCGTACGAGACGCCCGCCTCGACCGGCACGCCCGCGGCTGAGAGCCGGAGGGTGTTGCCGGCGATCGTCACTGGATCGATGTCTTCGCTGAATGTCACGGTGATCGCAGCCCCGGGATCGACATTTCCGTGCGCCACGGGCGCAAACTGCGCCACGGCCGGCGGGGTTTCGTCGCGCGAGTCGGCAGCAAGCCCTGTCGTCGTCAGCGTTGCCGCAGCGATCAGAGCCAGACCTTTCCTCATTGTTGCCATGTCGGTTGCGCCCAGCGCCCTCTCAAGTCCGGTAACGAAATCGGTGGAGCTTGGTTCCAGGGTCAGACTTTGGTCCCACCTGCGGATGGGCAAAAGGTCGGATGCCTGACGACATTGGTCCAAGGTGGGAACGGCAAGCGCAATGTGGCGTTGTGCTCCGGGAAACAACCCAAAAGGAGCATGTCATGAAGACCAAACTGATCGCCATCGGCGTCGTATTTTTCGGAACGCTCGCGGCGGCTGCTTCCGCCCAGGAGGGCGCCACCACCGGCATGATCGGCGGTGCTGCAACGGGTGCCATTGTCGGCGGTCCGGTGGGAGCCGGTGTCGGCGCCGTCGTTGGCGCCGTTGCCGGTGGCGCGCTTGAGCCGCCGCCGGAAAAGGTCGTAACCTATGTGCAGCAGCAGCCAGTGCAGCAGTCTGTTGTCGTTCAGCAGCCCATCGTCATCGGCAAGCCGCTGCCTCGCGACGTCGTGCTGATGCCGATCGCCGAAGATCCCCGATACTCTTACACGATCGTCAACGATCAGCGCGTCATCGTCGATCCGAAGACCTACACCGTGGTGCAGGTCCTCCAGTAGCAGGGGTCATTCCCTTGGGCAGCGGTTCAATGCCGCTGCCCTTCCAAACTCGCGCAATCGCATCCAGGTCAGGAGAGAGATGATGTCCCACCACGAATCGGGAAAATCCGACTTGTCCGTTACCGGACTGTTTCTTTGCATCAGCGCAGCGATGGTGGCCATAAGCCTCCTTCTCGTGGCCGCCCACAGTATCGAGGAGACCACACAGACCGCAAAGGTGTTTGTGCCGGCCACAGTCTCCCAATCCACTCTGCCGAAGTAGCCTTGGCCAGCGGCCGAAACGGCCCGGCGCTGATCGCCTGAGGAGCTGCGAGAGGGAGAACGAAGCCATGAAAGAAGTCTTCCTGCCCCTGGTGAGAATCGCTGTGTTACTGACACCCTTTGTCGGAAGCCTCGGTGCGATTTCCTCCATCCTGCCGGAGCCGGAGCCGCACAGCTTCGACAATATCAACGCTCCATCCCTCTGGACCGTCCAGCCGGTGAAGGTCGATCGCAGCGCACAGCAATTCCAGCGTCTGCCTCCCCTGAACGTTCGCCCCCAAGAGGTCCGGCACGCACAAGCAGCCTCAGACGACGGCCGCAAGCCCCAAGCAATGAATGTGGAAGACGACGACCTCGACACGGCTGGGGTTGACCACACTTTGGTCACCGGAGCGGTCGAAGCATCCACGGACGCCGACCGTCAGGCAGCCTTGGAATGGTGCCGCAATCGCTACAGGTCCTATCGCGCCGCCGACAACAGCTATCAGCCCTACAATGGACCACGCCGGCGGTGTCAACCCCCGCTCGTCGCAGCCACCAACGCGAGCGATGGTGGGCCCCTGGCCGAGGAAGCGGCTATCCATGGCAACGATATGCACTGGCAATGGTGCGCGGCTCGGTATCGTTCCTATGACGCCCGGGACAATACCTATCGCTCTTACGGCGGCGGGCGGCGAACCTGCCGATCACCTTACATTTGATGGTCGCCATACTCCTGGCTCGCCTGCAGAAAGTATTGGCGACATCGACCAATGTCACCCTCCCCTTCGGACCAAAGGCTGAAGCAGGCGGATTGGATTCAGGCCAGTATGCGCCGAAACGAGCTCGACTTAAGCGGGCGCAACAATGACGGAGGGTCAGTGATGCAAATGAGCGCCGAGCCGCTGGGGTGGGTTTTTCTGGAGGGCCTTCAACCGATCGCGCTTGATCGCGAATTCGTTTCCATCGAGTTCGAACTCGCATTTGCCGTCAACGTTCGAACCGCATGGTTCCATGTGGATGCCACGCCCGCTTGTCGTCGATTTGCCGACATCGCCATCAACGCCGCGGTCAATTACAGCTGTGCGCGTCACAGCGGAAAAACAGGCCGCGTTCTCGCCGATGCCCACCGCGCGATCGATGAGGCGTTGTGGCGTTTCATGTCTGAAGTGCGCAAGTGTAAAGTGAAGGCGGACAATGCGACCGACATCCCGGTGCCTTCGACCAAGTTGACGTATCACCGACGCGCGACAAATCTCCCGCGACCTGGCGCGTTTCGATCGCCAGGCGGCGCCAGCACAAGGTCGGCATAGAAGCAAGGCCCGAGCGGCGTGCGAGTAGCACCGCCCGGGCCCGCGTCGCTGTGATGGCAGCGACGTATAGAGGCTTTGTGAGGGGCATCGACAAAAACCTCCCGCCGATCGATCGAAGGTTTGCGGCTCTGATCGGTTCTTTATTTAAGCATTCGTGAATGTGCGTGCAATATCAACACCTATATCAGCGTTGATGACGCAAGCGCATCCCGGATGAACAAGGGCTTCCCATTCCGACCGGCAAACGAGCGCCCTGCCGGTTCCGCTGCTTCTCGGCCGAAGTCCGCCTCCGGCCGATCGACAGTTTTGCGGTAGGTCTGCCGTTCAATAAGGAGAGTTGCACTGGCGCCGTGGACCGTAGGTCGGCTGATAGGTGTTGTCGTAGACCCGGTAACTGCGGTACCGGTTTGCGCACCATTCCACATGGCTGCCACCGTAACGAACCGGGCGCTCGGCGACCGCTCCGCCAATAATCGCGCCGGCGGTAAACGCGGCCAGCGGAAACCACATTCCGTTGTAGTGGCGATAACCGCGCCGGCGTTCGTAGTAACCACGGTGGCCGTTGTAATAGGCCTCGTTGCCGCGGCGGTAAAATCCATGACGTCTGCGCCAGTCGTCGCCGTCCCGGCTGCGATATTGAACGACGTCGACATCCTGCGCCGGTTGAGCGATTTGCGGGGGCCGCATGGCGACGAACGCTTCTGATGGAGTGAATGAAGTGGCGAACATTGCCACCGACAGCGCCAGGGGCGCGATTTTAAACCCTGAGACTTTCATCGTTTAGCCTTCCTGTTTAGCGGAACAATTTCACGCATGGTGGCGAACGGGTTGTTCGCTGCGATGTTCCACACGTGCCGCCGTCACGGACCTTTGCGTCTCCAAAATAGGACGTTAGTCCGATCGTATTGCGCCGGTTGCGAAGGCGACACATTGCGCAACCGGGCCGGCCGCTGTTACGCCTGCCAGGCTGCCGGTAACGGCAGACCCCCAGGACAACGATCTGCGTGGACGGTTTAACGATGACCCTTCGGCCATCCGCGAGGATGAAGAACAGTGGCCGCTTGAAAACGCAGATCGGGTTCAAGGCGGGCATCCACAAGAGTTGCCGACGAGGCCTGCAGGGTGCGCGCATCGCGGCGCTCACACATTGCCTCCGAACTAGATCCGCATTGGCGCGTTAATAGGCACTGATTTGCGGAGGACTGACGTGAACGACTTTCTCTTTCGAATGGCGGAGTTTCTTTCCCGCCCTCCCGGCTTTTATTTCGTGGTCGCGGCGATGGTGGGCAGCACGGCCCTGGTGCCGTTCGGCTTCACAAACGTCGTCACCTATGCGCTGTCGGTCGCGGCCATCGTGATCACCAGCATCGTGTTGATCCAGGGCTATCGCGACACCGCGGCAATCCACGCCAAGCTCGACGAAATCATCGTGTCGATGCGTGAGACCCGCAACGAGGTCGTCGGCCTCGAGCATGAACAGCCCGAGCGCATTGCGGCGGCGGTCGAGCGGCTCGAACAGGAAGCGGACGAGCAAAACCCGGCCCCTCGGCAGAGCACCGTATAGCGGAAGTGTAGAGGCTCGACGCCGGCACGCTCCGGCGCGCCTATCGCACGGTACCGGCGTGGAGGTGCTCGGTTTTTCTGATCGGGAGGTTCACGGCTCGGTCGGCGTCGGCGACGCCTCCTCGGAAGCCTA
>UCMT01000066.1 GCA_900473795.1 Hyphomicrobiales bacterium
ATCGTTATGCGCCTTCGTATGTTTCTCCTGCTTATCACCTTCTTGAAGGCTTCCCATTCATTCAGGAACCGCCTTCTGGTGATTTGCAAGAACGCGTACTTATTCGCCACCATGATTATGACCAGTGTTTCCAGTCCGTTCAGTTGTTGCAGTGGAATAGTCAGGTTAAATTTAATGTGACCGTTTATCGCAATCTGCCGACCACTCGCGATTCAATCATGACTTCGTGATAAAAGATTGAGTGTGAGGTTATAACGCCGAAGCGGTAAAAATTTTAATTTTTGCCGCTGAGGGGTTGACCAAGCGAAGCGCGGTAGGTTTTCTGCTTAGGAGTTTAATCATGTTTCAGACTTTTATTTCTCGCCATAATTCAAACTTTTTTTCTGATAAGCTGGTTCTCACTTCTGTTACTCCAGCTTCTTCGGCACCTGTTTTACAGACACCTAAAGCTACATCGTCAACGTTATATTTTGATAGTTTGACGGTTAATGCTGGTAATGGTGGTTTTCTTCATTGCATTCAGATGGATACATCTGTCAACGCCGCTAATCAGGTTGTTTCTGTTGGTGCTGATATTGCTTTTGATGCCGACCCTAAATTTTTTGCCTGTTTGGTTCGCTTTGAGTCTTCTTCGGTTCCGACTACCCTCCCGACTGCCTATGATGTTTATCCTTTGGATGGTCGCCATGATGGTGGTTATTATACCGTCAAGGACTGTGTGACTATTGACGTCCTTCCCCGTACGCCGGGCAATAATGTTTATGTTGGTTTCATGGTTTGGTCTAACTTTACCGCTACTAAATGCCGCGGATTGGTTTCGCTGAATCAGGTTATTAAAGAGATTATTTGTCTCCAGCCACTTAAGTGAGGTGATTTATGTTTGGTGCTATTGCTGGCGGTATTGCTTCTGCTCTTGCTGGTGGCGCCATGTCTAAATTGTTTGGAGGCGGTCAAAAAGCCGCCTCCGGTGGCATTCAAGGTGATGTGCTTGCTACCGATAACAATACTGTAGGCATGGGTGATGCTGGTATTAAATCTGCCATTCAAGGCTCTAATGTTCCTAACCCTGATGAGGCCGTCCCTAGTTTTGTTTCTGGTGCTATGGCTAAAGCTGGTAAAGGACTTCTTGAAGGTACGTTGCAGGCTGGCACTTCTGCCGTTTCTGATAAGTTGCTTGATTTGGTTGGACTTGGTGGCAAGTCTGCCGCTGATAAAGGAAAGGATACTCGTGATTATCTTGCTGCTGCATTTCCTGAGCTTAATGCTTGGGAGCGTGCTGGTGCTGATGCTTCCTCTGCTGGTATGGTTGACGCCGGATTTGAGAATCAAAAAGAGCTTACTAAAATGCAACTGGACAATCAGAAAGAGATTGCCGAGATGCAAAATGAGACTCAAAAAGAGATTGCTGGCATTCAGTCGGCGACTTCACGCCAGAATACGAAAGACCAGGTATATGCACAAAATGAGATGCTTGCTTATCAACAGAAGGAGTCTACTGCTCGCGTTGCGTCTATTATGGAAAACACCAATCTTTCCAAGCAACAGCAGGTTTCCGAGATTATGCGCCAAATGCTTACTCAAGCTCAAACGGCTGGTCAGTATTTTACCAATGACCAAATCAAAGAAATGACTCGCAAGGTTAGTGCTGAGGTTGACTTAGTTCATCAGCAAACGCAGAATCAGCGGTATGGCTCTTCTCATATTGGCGCTACTGCAAAGGATATTTCTAATGTCGTCACTGATGCTGCTTCTGGTGTGGTTGATATTTTTCATGGTATTGATAAAGCTGTTGCCGATACTTGGAACAATTTCTGGAAAGACGGTAAAGCTGATGGTATTGGCTCTAATTTGTCTAGGAAATAACCGTCAGGATTGACACCCTCCCAATTGTATGTTTTCATGCCTCCAAATCTTGGAGGCTTTTTTATGGTTCGTTCTTATTACCCTTCTGAATGTCACGCTGATTATTTTGACTTTGAGCGTATCGAGGCTCTTAAACCTGCTATTGAGGCTTGTGGCATTTCTACTCTTTCTCAATCCCCAATGCTTGGCTTCCATAAGCAGATGGATAACCGCATCAAGCTCTTGGAAGAGATTCTGTCTTTTCGTATGCAGGGCGTTGAGTTCGATAATGGTGATATGTATGTTGACGGCCATAAGGCTGCTTCTGACGTTCGTGATGAGTTTGTATCTGTTACTGAGAAGTTAATGGATGAATTGGCACAATGCTACAATGTGCTCCCCCAACTTGATATTAATAACACTATAGACCACCGCCCCGAAGGGGACGAAAAATGGTTTTTAGAGAACGAGAAGACGGTTACGCAGTTTTGCCGCAAGCTGGCTGCTGAACGCCCTCTTAAGGATATTCGCGATGAGTATAATTACCCCAAAAAGAAAGGTATTAAGGATGAGTGTTCAAGATTGCTGGAGGCCTCCACTATGAAATCGCGTAGAGGCTTTGCTATTCAGCGTTTGATGAATGCAATGCGACAGGCTCATGCTGATGGTTGGTTTATCGTTTTTGACACTCTCACGTTGGCTGACGACCGATTAGAGGCGTTTTATGATAATCCCAATGCTTTGCGTGACTATTTTCGTGATATTGGTCGTATGGTTCTTGCTGCCGAGGGTCGCAAGGCTAATGATTCACACGCCGACTGCTATCAGTATTTTTGTGTGCCTGAGTATGGTACAGCTAATGGCCGTCTTCATTTCCATGCGGTGCACTTTATGCGGACACTTCCTACAGGTAGCGTTGACCCTAATTTTGGTCGTCGGGTACGCAATCGCCGCCAGTTAAATAGCTTGCAAAATACGTGGCCTTATGGTTACAGTATGCCCATCGCAGTTCGCTACACGCAGGACGCTTTTTCACGTTCTGGTTGGTTGTGGCCTGTTGATGCTAAAGGTGAGCCGCTTAAAGCTACCAGTTATATGGCTGTTGGTTTCTATGTGGCTAAATACGTTAACAAAAAGTCAGATATGGACCTTGCTGCTAAAGGTCTAGGAGCTAAAGAATGGAACAACTCACTAAAAACCAAGCTGTCGCTACTTCCCAAGAAGCTGTTCAGAATCAGAATGAGCCGCAACTTCGGGATGAAAATGCTCACAATGACAAATCTGTCCACGGAGTGCTTAATCCAACTTACCAAGCTGGGTTACGACGCGACGCCGTTCAACCAGATATTGAAGCAGAACGCAAAAAGAGAGATGAGATTGAGGCTGGGAAAAGTTACTGTAGCCGACGTTTTGGCGGCGCAACCTGTGACGACAAATCTGCTCAAATTTATGCGCGCTTCGATAAAAATGATTGGCGTATCCAACCTGCAGAGTTTTATCGCTTCCATGACGCAGAAGTTAACACTTTCGGATATTTCTGATGAGTCGAAAAATTATCTTGATAAAGCAGGAATTACTACTGCTTGTTTACGAATTAAATCGAAGTGGACTGCTGGCGGAAAATGAGAAAATTCGACCTATCCTTGCGCAGCTCGAGAAGCTCTTACTTTGCGACCTTTCGCCATCAACTAACGATTCTGTCAAAAACTGACGCGTTGGATGAGGAGAAGTGGCTTAATATGCTTGGCACGTTCGTCAAGGACTGGTTTAGATATGAGTCACATTTTGTTCATGGTAGAGATTCTCTTGTTGACATTTTAAAAGAGCGTGGATTACTATCTGAGTCCGATGCTGTTCAACCACTAATAGGTAAGAAATCATGAGTCAAGTTACTGAACAATCCGTACGTTTCCAGACCGCTTTGGCCTCTATTAAGCTCATTCAGGCTTCTGCCGTTTTGGATTTAACCGAAGATGATTTCGATTTTCTGACGAGTAACAAAGTTTGGATTGCTACTGACCGCTCTCGTGCTCGTCGCTGCGTTGAGGCTTGCGTTTATGGTACGCTGGACTTTGTAGGATACCCTCGCTTTCCTGCTCCTGTTGAGTTTATTGCTGCCGTCATTGCTTATTATGTTCATCCCGTCAACATTCAAACGGCCTGTCTCATCATGGAAGGCGCTGAATTTACGGAAAACATTATTAATGGCGTCGAGCGTCCGGTTAAAGCCGCTGAATTGTTCGCGTTTACCTTGCGTGTACGCGCAGGAAACACTGACGTTCTTACTGACGCAGAAGAAAACGTGCGTCAAAAATTACGTGCAGAAGGAGTGATGTAATGTCTAAAGGTAAAAAACGTTCTGGCGCTCGCCCTGGTCGTCCGCAGCCGTTGCGAGGTACTAAAGGCAAGCGTAAAGGCGCTCGTCTTTGGTATGTAGGTGGTCAACAATTTTAATTGCAGGGGCTTCGGCCCCTTACTTGAGGATAAATTATGTCTAATATTCAAACTGGCGCCGAGCGTATGCCGCATGACCTTTCCCATCTTGGCTTCCTTGCTGGTCAGATTGGTCGTCTTATTACCATTTCAACTACTCCGGTTATCGCTGGCGACTCCTTCGAGATGGACGCCGTTGGCGCTCTCCGTCTTTCTCCATTGCGTCGTGGCCTTGCTATTGACTCTACTGTAGACATTTTTACTTTTTATGTCCCTCATCGTCACGTTTATGGTGAACAGTGGATTAAGTTCATGAAGGATGGTGTTAATGCCACTCCTCTCCCGACTGTTAACACTACTGGTTATATTGACCATGCCGCTTTTCTTGGCACGATTAACCCTGATACCAATAAAATCCCTAAGCATTTGTTTCAGGGTTATTTGAATATCTATAACAACTATTTTAAAGCGCCGTGGATGCCTGACCGTACCGAGGCTAACCCTAATGAGCTTAATCAAGATGATGCTCGTTATGGTTTCCGTTGCTGCCATCTCAAAAACATTTGGACTGCTCCGCTTCCTCCTGAGACTGAGCTTTCTCGCCAAATGACGACTTCTACCACATCTATTGACATTATGGGTCTGCAAGCTGCTTATGCTAATTTGCATACTGACCAAGAACGTGATTACTTCATGCAGCGTTACCATGATGTTATTTCTTCATTTGGAGGTAAAACCTCTTATGACGCTGACAACCGTCCTTTACTTGTCATGCGCTCTAATCTCTGGGCATCTGGCTATGATGTTGATGGAACTGACCAAACGTCGTTAGGCCAGTTTTCTGGTCGTGTTCAACAGACCTATAAACATTCTGTGCCGCGTTTCTTTGTTCCTGAGCATGGCACTATGTTTACTCTTGCGCTTGTTCGTTTTCCGCCTACTGCGACTAAAGAGATTCAGTACCTTAACGCTAAAGGTGCTTTGACTTATACCGATATTGCTGGCGACCCTGTTTTGTATGGCAACTTGCCGCCGCGTGAAATTTCTATGAAGGATGTTTTCCGTTCTGGTGATTCGTCTAAGAAGTTTAAGATTGCTGAGGGTCAGTGGT
>UCMT01000029.1 GCA_900473795.1 Hyphomicrobiales bacterium
CGACGGGAATGGAGGCGGTGCTTTCCGTCGCAACATCCTCCACTGATCTACCTTCCCGCTTCGCCTTTTGTTCATCCAGGAACGTGATCCGCGCAGTCGCAATGCGCCCAGGCAGAACGATGTTCGATGTGATACCAGCCCCCCCGACCTCTTTTGCAAGCGTCTTAGACCAGCCCACGAGAGCGGAACGGAGCGCATTCGACAGACCCAAGTTCGGGATCGGAGCAACAACGCCAGAGGACGTCGATGTGATAATACGGCCCCACCCAGCGTTCCGCATGTTGGGAAGAACCCTGTCGGTCAACGCGATTACCGACATGACCATCGATTGAAAAGACTTGGACCACTGCTCGGGTGATTGGCCCGAGACAGCTGTCGGCGGCGGACCGCCCGTGTTGTTTACGAGAATTGCAACATTCCCATATTGCCCCTCGATGAGCGCGACGTTGCCCTCGACTACCGACAGATCGCTGATGTCCCACTTTATCGAGAATGCCTCGCCACCCGCGGATTTGATTTCGGTCACGGTCTTTTCCGCTGCATCGACATCAATATCCGCGACGACCACTTTTGCCCCTTCGGCTGCGAGAGTCTGAGCTATCGCACCCCCAAGGCCGCCGCCGGCACCCAAAACCAGGGCGCATTTTCCAGAGATACCCAAATCCATTAGTCAGTCCTTGCTGTGTTTATCGAAGTGACGCACATGCGTCGCCAATTCGGGCGCACGCCGCGCGAAGGCGCTCTGTCGAAGTCGCGAAGGAAATTCGGAAATACGGTCCGAGGCCGAATGCGGAGCCCGGAACGACTGCGACGCCGGCCGATTCCAACAAGTAGGTCGCAAACCCCACATCACTTTCGATCAGCTTGCCATTGGGCTGCCTTTTTCCGATTGCTCCCTCGCAAGATGGGAACAAATAGAACGCGCCGTCAGGCGTACGGCAGGCCAGGCCGTCAGTTGAATTGAATGATGAGAGACACAGATCACGGCGCTCCTGGAAAACTGCGTTTCGTTCCGCGAGAAAGTCGAGCGGGCCCGTAAGAGCTGCGACGGCGGCGGCCTGTGAAACCGAACTTGGATTGGTCGTGCTCTGCGATTGGATCGTCGCCATTGCCTTGATAAGTTCGGCGGGTCCGCCCGCGTAACCTATGCGCCAACCTGTCATCGCATACGCCTTGGAGACGCCATTGCACGTCAGAACGCGCTCGCGAAGACGCGGCTCTACTGCGGCGATCGTCGTGAATTCCCAGCCGTCGTACCGGATGTGCTCGTACATATCGTCCGTCAGTACCAGAACGCGCGGGTGCCGCAGGAGAACCTCCGCGATCGCCTTGAGCTCCTGGGCAGAGTAGCCCGCACCCGTCGGATTGCTCGGCGAGTTGAGAACCAGCCACTTGGTCCGTTGAGTGATTGCATTCTCCAGCGCGGTGGCGGTGAGCTTGAACCCGCTACTTTCACCACACGTGACCGTTACAGGCACACCGCCCGTGAGCAGGACCATGTCCGGGTACGACACCCAGTAAGGCGCGGGAATAATGACTTCGTCACCTTCGTCCAACGTTGCGGAGAAAGCGTTGAAGATGACCTGCTTTCCGCCAGTGCCGACGGAAATGTTGGCGATGTCATATTCCAGGCCGTTCTCATTCTTGAATTTCTGGACGATCGCCCGTTTGAGTTCCGGAGTTCCGTCAACGTCGGTATATTTCGTGGCACCGTCGTCGATTGCCTTTTTCGCGGCCGCTTTGATATGATCCGGCGTATCGAAATCGGGTTCGCCTTGGGACAGAGCGATGATGTCGGCTCCACCGCGACGAAGTTCAGCCGCCAAACGCGTAATGGCAATTGTCGGCGAAGGTTTCACCGTCTTCAATCGGTCGGATAGACTGTCTGGCTCAAATCGCAAAGTCATAGCGGGTCCTATTCGTCCTCAGTTCCAGCCAAAATATTGACACGCAGGCAAACGTAAGAAAACATGCGCTTTCATGTGTTTGAAATGCAGAAAGTCTAAACGATGGAAACCCGGTTTCTGAAGACCCTCCTTTCGGTGATCGACTCCAACTCCATCGCCGCTGCCGCGAGAAAGGAAAACCTGACCCCTTCGGCCGTTGTCCAACGCTTGCGGGCGTTGGAAGATGAGATTGGCGCAGCGCTGGTCCGAAGGGCCGGACATTCCATGCGCCCCACAGAAGCCGGGACCGCGGTTGTCGAGGCAGCCAGACGGATCGTGGAAATGGCCGAAAGCTTGCCTGGCCTGGCTAACCAGAACGAAGACATTGGTCGTGTCCGCGTCGGCATCATTCATTCGATGACCACGGGACTGCTTCCGGAGATCCTCACCTCCATGAAGGAGAGGCGGCCGGGGATACTGGTCGAGGTGCAACCCGGGCAGTCGTCAGACTTGTTTCAGAGGATAATCGACGGCAACCTTGACGCGGCCATTTTGGTAGAGCCCCCGTTTGCCATACCCAAGGAGTTCAGCTGGCACGAGCTTCGTAAAGATCCGCTCGTCCTGCTATGCAGTAGTGATGAGACGGAGAACGATCCAATCGCGCTTCTGAAGCACGCCCCGTTCATCCGTTACGACCGAAAGCATTGGGGCGGACGATCGGCGGAAACGTACCTGAGACGGTTGAAAGTAAACCTTCAAGAGAAATACGAACTTGATTCGCTCGAGGCGATCGCCGTGTTGGTGAACAAGGGCCTGGGGGTGTCGCTAGTGCCTGACTGGCTCCCGCCGTGGCCGGAGGGCTTGTCCTTACGAAAGATATCCTTGGATGGAGCACCCTTTCGCGGCGTGGGCATAATTTTTCCGAGATTGACGTCGAACGAACGCCTTGTGAAAGCCTTTGCAGAGGAGGCTCGCGCAGCCGCAAAATTGAAAAATGCCCGCGCGCTGGTCGACTAGCGGAAAGCGTGTTTATTCAATTCATCTCCGCAACACTGTTCATCATGATCATCTCGGCGTCGCCTTCAAGAGCGACGTAAGCGTGCGGTTGATCGGCATCGAATAGGATACTGTCGCCCTCTGAGAGAATGAGGGGCTCGTAGTACATCGTGTGAAGCTCCAAGCGCCCTGAAAGGACATAGAGGAACTCTTGCCCGGGATGCTGCCGCCATCCGCCATTTTCCTCGAAGCTTTTGGCGGTTGATGCGGACTTTCCAAAAGAGGTTTTGTTTTTCTTTGAATTCCGAGCACAGCACTTCAAAATGCATGCCAGGATTTTCGTAGACGTCGGCAGATCCCCGACGGGTGATCGATCGTCGGGCCTTGGGCAAAGTTTGTCGTTCGGTCAAAAAGACCGCAGCAGGAACTTTTAGTATCCCGGCAATTTTAATCGCCGTTTCCACCGTCAGTTTCGCCTTTCCTGACTCGATCTTCGAGAGCTGCGAGGGGGACATTTCCAACTGCCTCGCGAGATCGCGCAAGCTAATCTTTTCAAGCGTGCGATAGTGACGGATTTGCAGATAGGCAAGGTCGTCCGCAAATTCCTATCAAGCAAAGGGGCGATGCCGCCGACGAGCGGCCACATCACCCCTTCTCAGCCTGCCCTCTAGCCCAGCGGCCAGCAGCCCGCAATGCTCTCAAGAGCGACAAACAACAGGAGAGACTCTATGCAGTTCGAGCGTTCGGAATTTGACCAGCGGGTCGCGCGCCTGAGAACCGAAATGCGATCGCGCGAGCCGGACGCGGTCTTGATTGACGACAGTGAGGCCACTGCCTACTTTTTCGGTTTCGATACATCGCTCTCCTACGATAGGGCCGGGGTCATTACCGCGGCGGGCGATGCATTCTTCGTCCTGCGGTCGCTGGACAGCGGCCCGTTGAGGGAGGCTGCGAACGTCTGACTCAGCTCGATCGCAAGCTGCTCAGCAAGTAGAGCCCACGATATGTCTCTTCTGCCGTGACCTGATGCGCTTGCCTTGACCACGGCAGGAGGACTGTGAAGCCCGCACAAAATCTTCCCCATGGAATGGCTCAAAACCTTTACATGCCGGAAGGGGAAGCAGCCTTCACCTCCCGGAGCATTCGCCGGAATCCAGAGGCCGCAACGGAGGATGCGGTGAAGAGACCGGCCGGGACTGCGTCCGCTAGTTCCTCAAGCCGTTGTTTATGGCCATATTGTCATACAAGCGCTTCGTCATAGCGTGCATTTCCCGCATGAGCGGATAGGCTTCCTCGAGGAACCGACGATATGAACCCGCCCCCTTGTGTTTCTCGAAGATCGGCACGTAGCCGGGGGTGCCGGTCCAAGCCGAGAGTGATTGCGGCGAACACTCGCAGTGGAACTGCGTACTGACGGCATGGGTATCGACAGCCATGATCTGAACGGCCGTCAGCTCGGACGAAGCCAACACTTCAGCCACGTCGGGCACCGTTTTGACTTCCGCCATATGCCATTGGATTACCTTATGGCTACTGCCCAGACCTGCCAGAAGGGGATTGTCCGTGTCGGTGTGGAGCTCGACGTCCATTACGCCATGCTCTCCCTTTTCCACTAGGCCGACCTCGCCACCGAGCGCGTCGGACAGAAGCTGGTGTCCTAGACAGATCCCGAAAAATGGCTTCGCACGTGCAGACACCCACTCGCGAATAGCCTCCTTTTCCATTCTGAGCCACGGAAACTCGGCTTCCTGCCACACGTCCTGCGGGCCTCCAAGGGCGAACATCAAATCGTAAGGCGAGAGGTTTGGTACCTCCTCGCCAGCCCAAAGTCGGACATACTCCGGCAGAATGCCGTCTTCCGCGAAAAAATCGAGAAAGCGTCCAGGATTGTCCTGTTCGAAATGCTGCAGGATCAGCGCACGTTTCATGATGAGGGTCCGTTTTTGTTTTGGGCCGAGCGGCTCGGTCTGCCTCCGGGCCGCTAGACGACGAATGTGGCATCCGTGTCTGCTGACGGCGGCCGTTCCTAGTGAAGAATTTGTTGGAGGAAAAGCTTGGTGCGCTCGTGCTGCGGATTGTCGAAGAAGGCGGCCGGTTCGTTTTGTTCGACGATCTGGCCCTGGTCCATGAAGATGACCCGGTTGGCGACCTGACGGGCGAAGCCCATTTCGTGGGTCACGCAGATCATCGTCATGCCTTCTTCGGCGAGACCGACCATGGTGTCGAGCACTTCCTTGATCATTTCCGGGTCGAGCGCCGACGTCGGCTCGTCAAACAGCATGACGCGCGGGTTCATGCAGAGCGAACGGGCAATGGCCACACGCTGCTGCTGGCCGCCGGAAAGCTGGCCTGGATACTTGTTAGCCTGCTCGGGGATCTTGACGCGCTTGAGGAAGTGTATGGCGATTTCTTCGGCCTGCTTCTTCGGCATCTTGCGCACCCAGATCGGAGCCAGCGTGCAGTTTTCCAAGATCGTCAGGTGCGGGAAGAGGTTGAAGTGCTGGAACACCATGCCGACTTCGCGGCGCACTTCGTCGATCTTCTTCAGGTCGTTGGTTAGTTCGATACCATCGACGATGATATTGCCCTTCTGGTGTTCCTCCAGACGGTTGATGCAGCGGATCATTGTCGATTTGCCGGAGCCGGACGGGCCGGCGATGACGATGCGCTCGCCGCGCATGACCTTCAGGTTGATGTCGCGCAGAACGTGGAAGTCTCCGTACCACTTGTTCATGCCGACGATTTCGACGGCGACGTCGGTGGAGGAGACTGTCTCAGTCTTTGCCGTGGGGACAATTGCCATGGGTCTATCGCCTTTCATCGTTTATGCCCGGTATGGAGTCGACGCTCCGTGTAGATCGCGTATCGCGACATGCTGAAGCAGAACGCCCAGTAGATGAGCGCTATGGCGAGATAGCCTGTGGATGCGGTTACCGGTGACGCCCAAGCAGCGTCGCGTAGTCCTGTCTGTGCCATCGCAAGCAGATCGAACAGACCGATGATAAGCACCAAAGTCGTATCCTTGAACAACACGATGAAGTTGCTGACGATGTTAGGGATCGAAATTTTGAGAGCTTGGGGCAGGATGATTTTTGCCATCATCTGCCAATATGAAAGCCCCAGTGCGGTCGCCCCTTCATACTGTCCTTTTGGCACCGCCTGCAGCCCACCGCGCACCACTTCGGCCATATATGCGGACGAGAACAGCGCAACTCCCACCAATGCTCGGAGAAGTTTATCAAAGTTCATGCCCGGAGGAAGGAATAGCGGCAACATCACGCTCGCCATGAAGAGCACGGTGATCAGCGGTACGCCGCGTACAAATTCAATGAAACCGACTGACATGATGCGAATCGCCGGCATATTCGACTGGCGTCCAAGTGCGAGGAGAATGCCTAGCGGTAACGAAGCCGCTATCCCGGTGATCGAAACAACCAGTGTGACCGTGAGGCCGCCCCATTGGGCAGTTTCGACGGGAACAAGGCCAAAGTCGATGTCGAGCAAGAGCATCGAAGCCAACAGCGCTACTATTCCGACAGACCAAAAGCGGAGTGCCCTGCTTCTCCGACCGACACTGTCCGACAGGATTACCCACAGCGATACGCAACCGCTAGCCACCGAAAGCAAACCACTGTCCAGGGAGACACCGAACACCGTAAAATCTACCTGTGAGATAAAAGAGGCCCCCCAAAGGATGAAAGCCGCACCCGCCAGCGCAAGACCCAGAGAATTTCTGCTGGTGCCCTCGTCAACGCCGAATATCAGCAGTGGGAGCGATGCGGCGACCAGAAGGGCAAGGCAAACCACCCCTGCGTAACTTCCAGGCGATAGGTCAAAGTTCCCCCCAGTCAAAAGAACGAACGCCGCAAGCGGAAACACCACCAGCAGATAGACTACGTTTACCATTTTGTAAGGGACGGAAGGGGTCAGCATCGGGACCAGTCCGGCCACAAACGCCACCGCGCAGATGTTTATTCTCCAGCGTTCCGCGACTGGGTAGAAGCCATAGATCCATTGCCCGAATTTCTGGCTCACAACTGGCCAACACGCGCCAATGACGGTTCCATCCGTCGAGACACAGGCTTCGCTGCTGGTTCCTGTCCACACTGCATCGATGATTGCGAAGCCGACAATCCGCCAGGCTAGCCAAAGCAGGAGGGAGCCCAAGACCACTGTCATAGCGCCGCTTCCCAAAGAACTGAAATAGTTTTCCCTTAGATGATGCCGGATGCTCTTCAGGTTTGACGGTGGTGGGAGCTTAGGTGCTTCTAAGTCCCGAACATAAGTTGCAAGAACCATCTTATCGCTCCACCAACTTCATGCGGTTATTGAACCAATTCATCAGCGAAGACATGATCAAGCTAATACACAGATAAATAACCATCCAGATCGAAACGAGCTCTATCGCCTTGCCAGTTTGGTTCAGCACCGTGCCCCCGATGGCGATCAAATCGGGATAACCAATGGCAACCGCCAAAGAGGATGCCTTGGTGATACCGAGGTAAATCGAAATGAGTGGCGGCACGACTACTCGCATCGCCTGGGGTATCACCACCTTGCGCAATGTTTGCCCGCGGGTGAGGCCGAGCGCGTGCGCTGCTTCGGTCTGACCATGATTCACCGCTTGGATTCCCGCGCGCACAGCCTCTGCGATGTACGTCGCGTAGTAAATCGACAGCGCGAGAAACAAGGCCATCAACTCCGGCACGACAACCAACCCACCGGAGAAGCTGAAAGCCGTTCTAACGGGGACATCGAATGTAATTGGAAATCCAGCCAGCGCCAGGCCACAAAATGGGAAGACGATGACCAGACCCAGCGAACCCCAAAATTTCGGAAACGGTTTCCCGGTTGAGTTTTGTCGGTAGTTTGCCCAAAAAACGAGCGCCAAGCCCCCCACGATCGCGGAAACCAGACCTACCAGACCGTAGATCGCGCCTTCACCGAAAATCGGCAGCGGCATGATCATGCCGCGGTTGGAAAGATAGGCGATGTCGAACACCGCCAACGCGTTTTTCGGTGCTGGCAGGATTTGTAGAATGACCAACGAATACCAGACGAAAATCTGCAGCAGCACTGGCACGTTCCGGAAAAACTCGATGTAGAGAGTTGCCACGCCTGCAGCGAGACGGTTCTTTGAGAGGCGCATGACACCCACAAGGAACCCGAGGAACGTTGCAGCGACGATGCAAAGCGCCGAGATGAGCAGCGTGTTGAGAAATCCGACGAACAACGCCCTGCTGTAGCTGGATCCGGTTGAATACGGCACAAGAGCTTGGACGATGTCGAATCCGGCGGACTTAGACAGAAAGGCAAACCCGAAGTCCTGGTTCATCCGGGAGAGGTTGGACCTCATGTTCTGGGTCACTTCGAAGAACAAGAACAAGAGGACGACCACAGCGAGAGCCTGCATGATAGCAGACCTCGCCTTGGAATTCGTCCATAACGACTCTTTGCCGCCTTGCTTGAGTAGAGACATGGAAGGCGCTCCCCCGCGAAAATCTCTTGCATTTGAGATGGTGAGAGCCAGATTTCTCCGGCCCTCAAGGGTCTAGGTGGCTCAGCGGATCGGTGGCGCGTACTGGAAACCACCGTCCTTCCAAAGCGCATTTACGCCTCGCTTTACTTTCAAAGGCGACTGAGCCCCGAGATTGCGCTCGAATATTTCGCTGTAATTGCCAACGCCTTTGACGATGAAGGCTGCCCATTGTTCATCGAGACCGATCCCGGGACCGAAGCCCGGAGCTGTACCGTCCGCGTTCTTCACGCCAAGAACGCGCTGGATCTCGGGATTAGTGGAAGCCTTCATCTCCTCCACATTCGCCTGAGTGATACCGAGCTCTTCGGCATTCAACATAGCGAAGGCTGTCCATTTGACGATATTGAACCAACCGATATCACCCTGCCGAACCATAGGTCCGAGTGGTTCCTTGGAGACAATCTCCGGCAGCACGACATGATCGTCGGGCTGCTTTAGCGACGAGCGCTGTGAGTACAAGATTGACTGCTCTGTCGTGAGAACGTCGCATCGACCCTCGTCATAAGCTTGGCGAAGCTGCGTGGAATCCTCGATGGCCACGCCTTGGTACTTCATTCCGTGTGCCTTGAAGTAGTCGGCGAGGTTGAGCTCTGTCGTCGTGCCTGTTGCAGCACATACTGCCGCACCATCCAGCTTGAGCGCAGAGTCCACTCCAAGAGACTTCCGGACCATGAAGCCTTGGCCATCATAGTATGTCGTCGCGGGGAACATAAATCCCATCGCCGTGTCGCGGCTCATGGTCCATGTCGTTGTTCGCGAGAGAAGATCGATTTCCCCGGATTGCAGGGCGGTGAAGCGGTCTTTGGCAGACAATGGCGTGAACTTGACCTTTGTCGGATCGTTGAAAATCGCTGCGGCAACGGCACGGCAGATGTCAACGTCGAAGCCCGTCCACTTGCCCTCAGCGTCTGGAATCGAGAACCCGGCCACACCCTGGCTCACACCACATTGGAGAAAGCCCTTTTGCTTTACGTCGTCCAGCGTGCTCGCAGAGACTTGGGTGGATGCCAACAGGGCTGCGCCAAGTGCGACGGCCAGATTGAGAATACGCTTTTTCATTTTCAGTTCCCCTTCAGCTTGATATTTGCTTGTTTCGGTTGCGAACGAGGACGCTCAATCGTCAGGATTGGACGGCACGGATAGAACACAGCCGATGGCAACCACATCGATCTCCTCTGCGTGGATGGCGCGACGCGGCTCCATATGCCGCTGTCAATTCCCTCCTCCGAGGCCTGCGCGGGCACTAATGTCACGTCATTGAAAGATGGTAAACGTGGCATTTACCGCCTTCAAAGTTCAGAAAATGTGAGCATTGCGCCGATTGACAAGTCTTCGAAAAGAAAACGCCCCGAGGATTGCTCGGGGCGTTGCGCGGTGAAACCGACGCAGTTTCAGGAATTAGTCCAAGGGCACGGTCGGTGCGTTTTCGGGAAGCAGACCCTGCTGCTTGAGTTCCGTCCAGAACTCTGCCGGGGCGGATTTTGATGTTGCGGTCACGTTCTGACGGACTTCATCTACATTCTGAGCTCCTAGCACCACAGTTGCGACTGCCGGATGCATCAGAACAAACTCGATCGCTGCGGCTCCGAGCGGAACGCCGTACTTTTCGCATACCGTTTCAAGGGCTCGTACTTTGCTCACCACTGCTTCTGGTACCGCTTGATAGTCGTAGGTAGCCGCCTGCCCCTTCACGCCAGTCGCCAGGATGCCCGAGTTGAACACTCCACCTGCGATTACGGAAACGTTGCGCTGTTTCAGTTCGTCGAAGGCCGCGCTAAGTGGCTCGTGATTGAGAAGCGTGTAGCGTCCGGCGATTAAGGAGCAATCGATGTCGAATTCGCGGGCCACGGTGACAACCGATTCCGTTTCGTTGACGCCAAGCCCGAGCGCAGACACGGCTCCACTGCTGCGAAGCTCGTCAAGCGCCTTGTATCCGCTCTTGCGGATCTGGTCCCAGTAGACGTCGGCCTGATCGCGATGCCAAGCCTGACCAAGGTCGTGTACGAGCAGCACATCGATGTAGTCCAGCGACAATCGCGTCTGGCTGTCTTCGAACGAACGCATGATGCCATCGTAGGTATAATCGTAGGTATCCAGGAACGGGAGAGGATCGACCCACTCGATGCCGTAAACGGTATCGAGTTTCTTCACTCTGCTGGCAGCCTTGAGAACTCGCCCCACTTTCGTGCTAACGACGACATCGTTGCGGATTCCTAGTTCCCGCAGCGCATGGCCAAGGTAGTATTCGGCCTTTCCAAAGCCGTACATCGGCGCGCAATCGAAGTATCGTACGCCGCCGTCGTAGGCCGCCTTGATGACCCGTTCGAAGTCAGCGTACGAGGCTTTGGCCTTGAAGCCCGCCAACGGTACCGTTCCGAAGCCCAGTGATGTCACACTGACATCCGACCTACCCAGTCTGCGTTTAGGATAATTGTTGTTTACCGCTTCTGTCATGTTCCAGGCTCCCAATAGTTTGTTAGCGCGAGATGCAAACACGAGGGCAAAGAGGCAACACGGAGTATGCCGATACTGGTTTTCAGGTTTCGTACGGACACGCGATCCTTGCGGCATCAGCGTTCCTGTTAGAAGACATCCGAAGTAGCGAAAGTATCGCGGATTTTGTGTCCGTTGGCGGAGGCAAAATTCGCGAGATATGCGCTCGGCTCCGAACGGCCGCCCTCCTCCTCATGCTTTCCCGCACAGGGAATTGACAGATTGTATGATCCTCTGTCAAGCCGTATTTAGCGACCATTACAGTTGCTAAAGGTCCCTGTGGCCGCCCTCGGTCAGAATCAAGCGCGCGGCGACCGAAAAGAGCGATATGCCGAGTAAAACTTTTGCGGCGTGGGTATCGATAGTCAGGAAGCCCGCTTCTTGCGGGTGGTCCGAGGAGGGATAAGGGACATAGCAAGAGTGGCTACGTGCTCGAGCTCCGATTGGTCTACTCCGTCTCTGGCCTGGATCGACATGCCGTGAAACAGTGTATTGAGCGTAGACGCCAGAATGTTCACGTCTGTGTTCGGTGGAAGATCCCCGTCCTCGACGCCCCGCGCCAGCCTCTGCAAAAAGCAGTCTTTGCCTTCTTCTCGAAGTGCCTTCAGCGCATCGTTCACTCCTTGGGAGTCCTTGGACACGTTGGCTGCCCCGAGCACAACCATGCATCCGCAGGGCGCATCCTGTGATGTAAGTATCCGGGCCGAGTCCTGGAAAAACCCGACCATCGCTTTATGAAGGTCTGGTTCGTCTTCCAAGGCCTGCCAAGCGTCGTTCCAGTATACGTTTTCGTAGTGGGTGACGGCTTCCATGAACAATTGCGCCTTGTTTCCAAAGGCCGCATATAGGCTCGGCGGCTTAATATCCATCGCCTCGCATAGCTCGGCCATGGATGCTGGTTCGTAGCCGCGCTTCCAGAACACGCTTAGCGCACTTTTTAGAGCTATCTCTCGATCGAAGGTCCTCGGTTTACCCTTGCTATGATGCTGCGGGATCATGCGAATTGTTCCTTGCGGTCTTCGATACAGGCATCGCCTGCCGAAATCTTTAGTGGTCATTAAAGCATCACAAACTGCGGTACAAGATTTGCATCTCGTTGCAATTCGCAGATTCGATTATCGAGGATAATGTAGTGTCCCTTATAGATCGGATCAATTACCTCGAATAACTGCAATCGACGATGGATTGCGCCGTTGGGCCCAGCATCGAGTCCGACGCTTCTCGTGAACCAATGCTCATCTGACAGTCGAGTTACCCGCGACCGTTTCCGCCGTTAAAAACGCTTTCCGACTGTATCATTGTCTGATTGTCAGTAAATTTTTGCCAGACACTCAAAAAACAGTTGACGATCTGTAACGATCACTATTACCTGCCTCCTGTAGCAATCACTACAATAAAATAAGCGCCATCAAGGCTGCAGTAAGGGGAATAACGCATGAATGACGCGAAAGCAGTCAACGCCGAAGGTTTGTCATCGGCTGGTCGCGGGAAGCTCGCCTCGATGTTTGGCGAAGCCCGTTTCCGCCGTGCCGCTGGCTCCACCCTCGTTCTATGCGGTCTCATCCTGATCCTGACGACCCCACTGACCTTTCTTGGGCCATCCGTTGAAAGGCTTGTGCTCTTGACGTTGATCAACGTCATGGCGGTGGTCGGCTTCAACATCTACACTGGTAACTCGGGTATCCTGACCGTCGGGCACGTGGGCTTTTTTGCAGTCGGAGCCTATACGACAGCGCTTCTGACGACGCCGCCGGATCTCAAGGCCGAGTACCTGCGGCACCTTCCGACCTTCCTTGCAAACGCGGAAATCGGCCTGCCCGGCTCCCTTTTGATTGTTGCTGCCGTATCGCTGGTCTTGGGCATTCTCACGGGCCTGCCGCTGTCGCGCCTTCGCGAAACATCGGCGATCGTCGCGACTTTCGGCCTACTGGTCATCGTGAACTATGTGCTGAAAGGCGCGACGAACATCACGAATGGGACCAAGGGTATCTACGGCATTCCCGAGCTGGTTAATCTCCCCGTCGTGTACGGCTTGGCGTTTCTGACAATCGCGGTGGCGTTCGCCTTCAAGGTCTCACGCTGGGGGCTCCAATTGCGTGCATTCCAGGATAACGAGGTTGCTGCAACCTCCAGCGGCATAGATCCCAATCGGCGGCTACTCGAGGCCTGGACTCTGAGCGCAGTCGTCCTCGGCGTCTGCGGGGCTCTCTTTGCCCACGTGATTGGCGCGTTCCAACCGCACGATTTCTACCTTACGCTGACGTTCGCACTCATCGCCATGCTCGTTGTTGGCGGCAAGCGGTCGATTTCCGGCGCGGTCGCCGGCACCTTCATCATCACGGTGCTCGTCGAGATCGTGAAGCCCATCGAGAGCGGCAGGGAAATCGCGGGTATCGATCTCCCGGCGATCTGGGGGCTCACCCAGATACTGCTTAGCTTGATGATCCTGCTTGTGATGTACAAACGCCCCGAGGGCATCATGGGAAGCCGCGAACTCACTCTGCACGGCCTCATGTCGAAATTTTCGAGCCGCCCCACGCCTCGCTCCACATCCGCGGCTGCGAATGTAATTCTTCCAAGCAGATATGCCGAAGCACAGAAGGCCACGCTTGAGACCAATTCGCTTGGGATCGAATTCGGGGGCGTTCGCGCACTAAACGATGTCTCAATCCGGGTGGAAACTGGGAAGATCGTTGGCCTCATCGGACCAAACGGTGCAGGCAAAACCACCCTGATCAACAACTTGACCGGCGTGCATCAACCGACCCATGGGGAAGTCACGCTCAGCGGTCAAAAAATCGTCGGCTGGCCTTCAAGCAAGATAGCATGCGCCGGACTTGGTCGAACTTTCCAGAACATTCGCCTGTTTACTGATATGACCGTTCTCGAGAATGTTGTGACTGCAGCGTTAGCGCGCGGCCACGCCTCAACAGGGGTCGAGGCCTATGCACTGACCCTGCTGCAGCAGTTCGAACTCGCCGAGCTCGCGGAACACAAGTCATCATCGCTTCCTTATGGCGCGCAACGCAGGCTCGAGATTGCCCGCGCCCTTGCTCTCGAACCTCGATTTCTGTTGCTGGACGAACCGGCGGCGGGGATGAATCCCAAGGAAACCGAAAGCCTGATCGAAGCGATCCTTGCAATTCGTAAGGCGTTCTCGATTGGCATTCTGATCGTGGAACATGACCTCCATCTGATCATGCGGGTCTGCGACGAAGTCCTTGTTCTTAACAAGGGCGAACTTATCGCCTCGGGCTCGGCGGATAAGGTGCAGAACGACCCGAAAGTCATAGAAGCCTATCTCGGAAGCCAAGAGGTCCGGGCTTCCAGACGGAAAAAGACTGGCGGAGCCAACCATCAGCACACTCACGGATGACATCAATCATAACAAGGGAACTGAAAATGACTGAAATAAACAACATGAAGCTCTATCGAGGTGTGGGCCGTCGCACGGTGCTGGCGTCATTGCTCTGCGGCGTTGCGATAACGGCGGCCGGCTTCGCGGGCATCCGTCCCGTCTTTGCAGAAGACGCCACTGTTCGGGTTGGCTTTTCGTTGGCGCACACCGGTTGGGCTGCGGCCTACGACATCGCCTTCGCACAGGGCTTGCAACTGGCCTTTGACAAGGCTAACGCCGATGGCGGTGCGGGCGGCAAGTTTAAGATCGAAGTGATCGAAGGCACCGACACTGCATCGAGCTCTGTCGAAGCAATCAAATCTGCGGACGCACTGATGGAACAGGGCGTTGATGTGCTTTTCACCAGCTGCGACGCCACCAGTTCGGTCGCTGCGGGCCGTTCTGGCCAGAAGAAAGGCGTTTTGATGTTTGCCGGCACTTCAACCCAACCAGACGTCCCGATGAAAGTTGGCGACTGGATGTACCTTGCGAATTTCAGCGACAATATCAGCGGCGGCTCGACCGGAATTTTCGCTGCCAAGGACCTTGGCGTCAAGACTGCATACCTGCTGAAATCATCCGACAATACCTACACAGAATTTGTTCCCGAGTACTTCGCGACAACCTTTGAAAAGCACGGCGGGAAAGTTGTCGGCAAAGGCAACTACACATTCGGTCAGGTCGACTTCGGCGGTATAATTGCGGAGATCAAAGCGCTGCCGAGTGAGCCGGAAGCTATTATGACTGCCGCGTTCGAACCAGAACTTCCGGCGTTCCTCCGCCAAGCTCGCGCGGCGGGCATCAAATCGCGCATTGTCGGCGCGGACGGAATCGACTCGCCGTCCTTCTACGCCCTTGGCGACCTTGTCGAGGGAACCATCGTTGTGTCGAACCGACTGCCTGTCGAAGGCAGCAAGTACGACGAAGTCGCCAAGGTCTTCGGCCAGGCCCATCCCGACCAGGTTGGCAACTCGGCATGGATCGTTGGATATGATGCCGGGCAGGTGCTGATTGAGGCGATCAAGAATGCAGGAGCAACAGACTCCGCCGCGATCCGTGCCGCACTGGACAAGATGGCAGACTTCGAAGTGCCAAACGGAAAGATCAGCTATGCTGGTTTCGAGCGCCGCCCCCTGGTTCCGATCTCGTTCTTGGAGATCAAGGGTGGAAACGGTGTCTTCGTGAAAGCTGCCACGATCGAACCTGCTGAAATTCCGGCACCGATGTAAGAGGCAAGCCATGCTCAGCGTTGAGAATCTCACTGTCCAATATGGGCACATCGAGGCAGTCAAGGGTATCAGCTTCCACGTTGGGGAGGGAGAGATTGTCTCTCTCCTCGGACCGAACGGTGCGGGTAAGACGTCAACTCTTGCTGCCTTGATGAAACTGGTCGCGCCGCAGTCCGGCACGATCACCCTTGCGGGTGAGAACATTTCCGGCCATGGGACAGCGCAGATTGTTCAGCGAGGCATGACTCTCTCCCCAGAGGGACGCCGCGTCTTTCCCAGGCTAAGTGTCGAAAAGAACTTGCTTCTTGGTGGCATGGTACTGAAGGATTGGCGCAATCCTGCAGTCTTGGAAAGGATGTATGCCCGCTTCCCAATTCTTGCGGAACGACGGTCCCAGTTGGCGGGCACTCTCTCCGGTGGCGAGCAGCAAATGCTCGCCATCGCCCGCGCGCTCATGGCATCGCCCAGAGTACTTCTCCTCGACGAACCTTCTCTTGGCATTGCGCCGAAGATCGTCGCCGAGAACTTCGATCTCATCTGCCAACTACGCGATGAAGGCCTGACGATCCTTCTGGTAGAACAAAATGTCTTCCAATCGCTGTCGATTTCCGACCGCGCTTACGTGCTCGAAAACGGCAGGATCGCGGCGAGCGGCGACTCGGAGGAGATGCTCAAAAGCGATCTAATCCGACATTCCTATCTCGGGGTCGCAGACCCAACCCAAGCAGCGTAGGTGGAGAAATGGAACTCATAATTCAATATATCATCAACGCGCTGAGCCTTGGGGGCGTCTACGCCCTGATAGCGTTAGGTCTGGCGATCGTATTCAGCATCTTCGGCTTTATCAACTTCGCGCACGGCGAACTGTTGACGCTCTTCGGATACTCGCTCTTTTACGCGCTCGGGGCAGGCATGCCCTTCCCCCTTGCCGTCGCCGTTTCGCTGATCGCCTGTATGGCCGCCGCTGTGGCGATGGAACGTGTTGCGTTTCGGCCGCTGCGTGGAGCGAACCCGATGACGCTCCTGGTCAGCAGTTTCGCGATCTCAGGTGCCCTTCAGGTGATCTTCCAAATCGCGTTTGGTACAATGCCCAAACCACTGATCTTGCCAAACTTCCTCACTGGTGCTTTTAACATTGGGGGTGTTTACATCGGAGCGCCGCAACTGATCTCCATCGTGACCGTGGCCATCCTCGCGCTTGCTCTGAACCTGTTCCTAAACAAGACAAAATTCGGCTTGTCGTTGGTTGCCTCTGCTCAGGACTTCGACGTGGCGAAGCTGATGGGCATTCGCGTCAACGCGGTTTATGCGTTAGCCTTTGCGATCTCGGGCTTCCTTGCCGGGGTGGCAGCTCTCTTGTGGGTTTCGATGCGTGGCTCAGTTGCGCCGGACATGGGCTTTAATCCACTTGTAAAAGCCTTCGTCGCTACGATCGTTGGCGGTATGGGCAGCTTGACCGGGGCCGTGGCTGGCGGCTTTTTCCTGGGTATTCTGGAGGTTGCGCTGCAGATCGTCCTGCCCGCCGATTACCTCATCTTCCGGGATGCGCTCATTCTCGCGATCCTCATCGGCTTCCTGTTGTTCCGCCCACGCGGACTGCTCCCTGCGGCGGCTATGCCCGTGAAGTAGCGACCTGGCAGCCAGTAAAGCATAACAACTCTAAAATTGTCGGCATCCGATCATGTTATGGTCGGGTGCAGCATTTTTTACATCTGCACCGCTGCCACTAACTGAGGAGATGCTCTCTTGGAGAAGTTTCGTCATGTATGGCTTCGCGAATTTGTTTCTTACCAGCCGTCGCGTGATCTCCATGGCTTTCTTGGCGAGCGGTTCACCACACAAAGCAATCCCGCAATCAGCGCATCGAGGCTCGAGAAAAAGGCTTTACCTCCGCTTTCGTGCCTTCCCCCAACATGGTCTTTATCGGCTGTCGACGACCCACAACGCGACTAATTGTTGAAAGCGCGGTTTCGCCTGCGTTGCACAACGTCAGAGGATTCCTCTGAGTGAGAATTGCAACCATATGGGTAGTGCTGCCGAGTCGGTGGTTTAAAAAGGATCTTTCCTCGATCATGACACTCACCACGATGATTTGTGCCACGGCTGGTCGTGGAAAATCGAGAACGAGGATGAACCTGTCGATCAAGTTGCCCGCGTTACTCTTGGCCAGTATAGGCATGTCGCCAAGATCTTGTCCGGGCTCGCGCCTAGACCGCCAACCACACCCCCGGAGCATGTCGCGGACGCCCTTGAAAAGCTGTCTCCGGACGCGGGTGGCTCGGTGTCGAAGCGGGATGGATGGGTCATTTCCTGGATCGCCGCCAACGAAAACAAGGGCAAAGCGATCGTTCGCGCCGCACATCCGGAAAGCCGATCACGGTTTCGATGGAATGCAACTCGAGCTGTCGGAGACTGGCAGCACCATATCGGCTATTGTGATTTTCGAGGACAAGGCGACGATCAATCCTCGAATGACCATAACTGGCAAAGTCTGGCCCGAAATGGTCAAAATGGAGGCGGGCGAGAGGATCACCGAACTAACCCACGACGCGACTTCACTGCTCGAAACGCAGCTGGGCGCTGCTTCCGAATTTGATATCGAGCGTGCGGTCGAGGAGATCATCTGGAAAGAGGCCAGGCGCTATCGCATCAGCTTGATGGTAGGCGATGAGCACCTGGAGGAAGCGGCACGCAAAGCGCTGTTCAAAGATTACCAAAAGCGGGCGCGGGGCGACGTTGTTCGTCGTCGTGCTGAAACGATTTGTATTCCGGATATGAGGAATTGGATGAGTGCGTTCTCAGATCAGGTGAAAGCTCGAATCGCCGAGCTGGCTCCATATGTTTGATCCGGTCACAGTATCCCTGATTTCGACGGGTCCTGCCCTTGACGGCGTCGATCTGGACGATTTGCCCAAGCAGTTCACGAGGGCGTTTGCAGACATTGTGGCGGCTCGTATTCGTCTTCGGGAAGATCCGCTAGGCGGCTTGCCCGAGGAGCTGATCGAAACCTTGCTTCGCATAAGACGTCTGGCGGCGGCCCATGGAGACGTTGTGTTCATGCTCAGATCGCCACCCATGCTCTATGGGTAGCGATCATCGTCAAATCGAACCGATTACTTGGAGAGCCAATTAGTCGAGATATTCCTCGATATTTTCCTGGTTGAGAACGAGCCACGGAACGGTGTAGTGCTTCGCCGTGCCGCCGGCCCAGTCGATCTTGAGCGTCTTCCAGATTTCCGATTGGGGCTCATATGACTCACCGACTAGGTTGCGTAGGGCCAGGTCGATAGCGCCCTGGCCCTCGGCCTTGGCGTACTTGTAGAGAGACATGTACATCTCGCCATTCTGGATGGCGCGCTTGCCGTCGGGAATGCCATCGATGGCGATGACTGGAATATCCTTTGGATCCAGACCCGCACTCTTGATTGCTTCGATCGCACCGAGAGCCATTTCATCGTTTTCCGACAGAACGCCATTGATTTGGCCCGCGTAGGCCGAGAGCCAATTCTCCATAACCGCTTGGCCTTCGGCGCGGCTCCAATTGGCCGACTTTGACGCGATTAGTTTGAGACCTGTATTGGCCGCAAGTGATTCGTCGATGCCCTGGCGACGGGAAATCTGGGCGGACTGTCCGATCGGCCCCTCCAGAAGGACGACATTGCCTTTGCCCTTCAGGCGTTCGGACATAAAGTCGCCTATCATTTTACCACCGAGCGGATCGTCGACGATAATCTGGGACGTGATCTTTTCGGAGCTTGTCTCCAGTGCGGAGCCGATCACGGGCATGCCGGCATCGATCGCTTTTTCGATTGGTGCGGCCGACGCGTCCTTATCGAACGATTCCATGATGATCGCATCGAATTTTTGCGTGATCATGGTGTCGATTGCGTTGGACTGCAGCAGAGGATCGAACTTGCCATCGAAGACGACGATTTTGACTTTGCCATTCAGGACCCACGGATGGGCCTGAATCTCCTCGGTCAAAGTATGGGCGTATTCGGCCGATTCACCGAACGAGTTCACGCCAATCAGATACTGCTTCTCCTCAGCCCGGGCGGTACCTCCGAGCACGATCCCCGCCGCAACAATGTACGCCGTTTTTCCGAACATAAACATTAGTTCCTCCTATAAGATATTGATTTTACTTTCTTGAGCGATCCACGATAACCGCGGCAATAATGATCGCCCCCTTCAAGAACTGCTGGTAGTTCGAAGAAATTCCCAGCAGGTCCATTCCGTTGTTCAGCGTGCCGATAATCAGCGCACCAAACAGTGAACCAACGAGCGTTCCGCGGCCGCCGGACAGGCTGGTGCCCCCGATCACCACAGCCGCGATGGCATCAAGTTCGTAGCCGACCCCGGCCTGCGGAAGGGCAGCTGTTGTCCTGGCCGTCAGCAACAGCCCACCCAGGCCCGCCAAAACACCTGAAACGACGTAGGACATGGTAATGACGGACCTGGTGGACACACCGCTTGCCTTGGCCGCCCGCTCGTTGCCGCCAACCGCATAGACATACCGTCCGAAAGTCGTGTGTTTCAGCGTGACCCACGCGATGACGAATACTGCCAGCAGGATCAGAGCCGGGACCGGAATACCTGCGACGTTCCCCGCGCCGAGCCATTTGAAATCGGGAAGCAAATTGGGGATCGGTCGGCCGTCGGTGTAGATCAGCGTCAGCCCGCGTGCCATGCTCAGCATTCCGAGTGTGGCGACAAACGAGGGAAGCCGCAGATAGGCAACCAGCGCGCCACTAACCAAACCGCAAAAGCATCCGACTGCGAGGCCAACCCCAATTCCTAAGGGCATCGGATACGGTGAGGCGAGCGTCAGCATGCTGCCCGCGACGACACCCACCAATGCCATTACCGAACCGACCGAAAGGTCGATGCCGCCTGTGAGAATAACGAAGGTGACGCCAACCGCCAGAATCCCGTTGATAGACGACTGGCGCAGCACATTCGAAACGTTATTCCAGCTGAGAAAGAACTCACTGGACAGCGAGAAAAAGATACTTATTGCCAGGAAAACGAATCCGATACCGAAGGCCTGGATGGCGGATCTTACGGAGGTGCTTAACTTCAGGGTCTTTGCCTGAACGCTCGGGAGCGCCTGGTCGGTCATGGGATAATCCTCACAATTTTGACGTCCGAACTCCCCCGCAGCAGGACGAAGGCGGCTCGTTTTCGATTTAAAATGAATTTGAAGGGGGGCTTTCAGCGTGTCAGGCTGCAAGATCCATGATTTGCTGTTGTGTCGCGCCGGATGCCCCGACCACGCCGTGCAGCTTGCCCGCCTTGAAGATGGCGATGCGGTCGCTGACCTGAAGGACCTCGGGTGCCTCAGAGGAAACGAGAAGAACGCCGTTGCCCTGCGATACGAATTCGCGCAGAAATTTGTAGATCTCTTGCTTGGCCCCTTCGTCGATCCCTCGGGTTGGCTCGTCGCAAATCAAAAGCGTCGGATGGGTGGAAAGGCAACGTGCGATGACAACCTTCTGCTGGTTCCCGCCGCTCAAGCTTTCCACCGCGATGTCCGGAGAACTGCACTTGATGTGCTGCATGCCAATCATCTTGCGCACCACGGCGGATACAGCGCGTCGCTTTATGAAGCCGCGAAACGATAGCCGTGATACTGCCGACAATGTAATATTGTGCGCTATAGACGAATTGAGTACCAATCCTGTCTGTTTGCGGTCCTCGGGGACCATTGTCATCCCCGCGCGGATCGAGGCCTTAGGATTGCCTGGAAGAACTTTCTTTCCCTCCAGGAGAACCTCTCCGCGGTCGGGTTTGTGAAGACCAAACACGGCCTCGAGAAATTCCGTCCGGCCGGAGCCAAGAAGACCATAGATTCCAACTATTTCCCCTGCCGCGACGTCGAGCGAAATATCGTCGAACCATCCCTTGCGGGAAAGTCCCCGAACTTGAAGCACTGGACGCCCGGTTTTTTCCCGTTGCGTCTCATTTTGCGTTTCTAACTCGTGCCCAACGATCAAGGTGACCAAGTGCCTTCGGTCAATGTCCGCAATCTTCCCGCTTTCGATAAACTGACCGTCTCGAAAAATTGTGTAGTCGTCGGCGATCTCAAAAATTTCGGTGAGTTTGTGAGAGACGTATATGATTGCGCTGCCGTTGGCCTGAAGTCGCCGGATTGCCTTGAACAGGATGTGAGCCTCATGTTCGCCGATAGCAGTGGTCGGTTCGTCCATTATGATGATATCGGCGTCGCGACTGAGAGCTTTGGCGATTTCGACGAGCTGGATCTGTGCGAGGCTCAATTCTTCCATGCGCGCGCCGACGGGCACATCAAACTCAAGGTGTGCGAGCAACTGGGCGGCGTCACGGCTCATCTTATCGTGGTCGATGAAAATACCTCCACGCCGAGGTTCGCGTCCCAGATATAGGTTCTCCGCGACCGTCATCGCGGGTACTGGCGACAGCTCCTGCGAAATCATGACGACGCCATGCTCAAGCGCTTCCGCTGGCGTGTGAAAGTCTACGTCTTGCCCCTTTACTTCGACATGTCCGGCATCGCGCCGCAGGACGCCCATGATGATGTTGAGGAACGTTGACTTCCCCGCGCCATTCCCTCCGCACAGGGCATGAACTGAACCCGCCCTGACGAGCAGGCGACCGTCGCGTAGCGCCGGCACGCCGTTGAAGGCTTTGGTAACACCCCTCGCCTCGATAAGGATTCGCTTTTCCACTTCCTCGGGCGGCTTAGTCGAAGACTGAATTTGCATGCGAACTCCTCCGGTACCCAGACATTCCAATGCCGTCTCCCGCACTCCGATGAGCGAACTAAGGCTCATATCGAAACGCCGACATTGTTTTGCCAGATTGTCTGAAAATCAGTCAGAGTCAAGAGTGGTAAAAAACTTTCGTTTCCCTTGGGTTGCGCTCACTACAGCGCGAAAAAGGGGCATCGACACGCCAATTTCGAGAGTTCTCGTATGGGAAAGCGAAATGCGACCCGCTCAAAGATTGTCTGACAATCTACACCTATTCGCGCACGAAACGACTTGACGATCTTTAGCAATCGCTATAAACGAAATTTCTGTAATGATCGCTACACATAAAGTGCGCCGAGCGAAAAACGAACGCCGTAACACCTCAAGAGTAGGGAAAAGGATAGAATATGTCTTTCAATAAAAATACGAATTCGGTCACCGATTACGACGCAGTCGTCGCCGTTGTCGGAGGCTATGTCGAAGGCCTGAAGACTGGGGACATCGCCCAGTTGAAAAAGACTTTCCACGAAAGTGCAGTGATGTACGGCTTTTCGCCGGACGGCCTTCTGGAAGGCACCATCAACAATCTCTACACATTCGTTGAGCAATACGGCACCGCGAAGGATATCGCGACGCGCCTTGATGTGCTGCACATGACGCCCACCACCGCCGTGGTCCGTGTAACGATGGAAAACGACGCAGCAGGATGTGACTACACTGACTACCATTCCCTGATCAAGATCGACGGAACATGGAAAGTCATCGCGAAGCTCTTCCATCTGTACGACAAGTAGTAAAAATCCTGCACTCTATGTGCCCTCCCAAGGCACAAAGGGGAGTTCGTTCACCTTGTTTTTGCCACGGTGGACGGCTCCCCTTTATACATCGACGAACACGCTGACCTACAGGCATATTTCCGTCCCAGAGCGCCGCTTGTTCCATTTTATGCCGGTGTGATGTGAGTAGCTTTACGGCACACAAAAGTGGCCTGCCCGCTGATGCCGGGACGGTTTAGTCGTCTGCGGTCCCTGGGCTGCCTTCTTCACGCGCTCTGAACGCTAGGACTTCCTTGGCCAGCCCCCCGCGCCCGAGATAACTCGAGGTATGGTTCGCAGCCGCCTTGACCAAGCGTTGGGAGACGGGGCGCAGGTGCATTTTGCCAAGCGCCGCATTATAGAAAATCCAAAGGCATACGCGATTTCTCATACCTTCGTTGAACCAGAGGTGATCGAGCATCAAACCAAGTGGCTCGTCAGCATATTGATCTGAATAGACCACGGCATTACCGACGATTGCATCTAGCCAATCGTAGAACTCATCAGGATTATCACCGGGATCAGCGTGGTAGGAAAGTTGCTCCAGCAACAGCCAGAAGCCCCGTCGAGCGCCGCATTTTTCGAGCTTGGTCTCTCTCCAGGGTAGAAAGAGCTGTTCAACCATGGCCCTGTCCAGTGCAACGCTGGCATTGCTCAGAATGCTCGCGAGCTTCGAGAAATAGACCTCTTCGTCTATGTCCCCACGCTGATATTCAACAAGTGCCCGGGAGAGGAAATTCCGCACGGTGTATCCGTCCACATCCTCTTCCATGAGATGTATCACGGCGGTAATCCCGGTCTCGACCATGGTTCCTCCTTCGACAGCTTTGGTTGAGCTTCCAACCAACGTCGATCAGCGAGGAGATCGTCATGCTGAACCCCTCCCGCGGACTGTCGCCCCAAAGGGGCCCTTCGGCAACCTACCCTTCTGGAGGAAGTCCCGTAAGTTCCGGCGACCAGGCGGTCAACCAAGCGGACCTGCCGCTATCCTTGCCGCCCACGAACCTTGGACGACATTCGCGCCAGCCGAGGCGCGACGCGGGCTCTCATCCGCGATTTCCAAGTGATGCCCAAATCGTTCGCGTTTGGTGCGAAGATACGACACGTTGGACGCAGAGGTCGCTGCGATAAGGCTCCTTCTGGACGAGACTGAGATGCCAGCGGCGATGAGCGCGTCAACCTTTTCCGGATTATTGGTGAGAAGCGTCACGCGGCTGATGTTCATGTCGCGCAGAATTTCAGCGGCGGCTCGGTATTCACGTGCGTCGGCAGGGAAGCCAAGCGCACCGTTGGCATCGAGCGTGTCAAGCCCGGCATCCTGCAGGGCATATGCCGCGATCTTGTTCCCCAGCCCGATGCCGCGACCCTCCTGCCCCCTGAGATAAATCAGACATCCCGCGGGCTGGGCAGCCAAGGCTTCCTGGGCCAGATCCAGTTGTTCGCCACAGTCACAGCGCAGTGAGCCGAACGCCTCCCCCGTGAGGCATTCCGAGTGGACGCGAACCAAAACGTCGTCGCAGTTGGCAAGATCCCCACGCGTCAAAGCGATGTGTTCCACACCCGAGACCAAATCCCGGTATGTCACCGCCCTGAAGGTGCCGTGCTTGGTCGGCATCTCCGATTCAGAATACCGTCTGATCTGAGATTCAGTCTTCATGCGATAGGCGATCAGGTCTTCGATAGTGATGAGGTGCAGATCATGAATTCGCGCGAACTCTACAAGTTCCGGCAACCGAGCCATCGTACCGTCATCATTGGCGATTTCGCAAATCACCCCTGCGGGCGAAAACCCTGCGAGCTTCGCGAGATCGACAGCAGCTTCGGTATGCCCCGGGCGTCCGAGGACGCCAAACCTGTTTGCACGCAACGGAAAGATATGTCCGGGGCGGGAAAGTTCATCCGGCCGGGTCAGCGGGTTCACAAGCGCTCTGATCGTTGCTGCACGATCCTGCGCCGAGATACCTGTGCTGGTGCCCGGAATATAGTCCACGGAGACTGTAAATGCGGTTTGCATCGAGTCGGAGTTGCGGGTGACCATTAGGGGAACTTCGAGTTCGTCCAGGCGCTCCGACGTCATCGGCGTGCAAATGAGCCCGCGCGCATGTTTCATCATGAACGCGACGTGCTCGGCCGTCACGGTATCCGCGGGCACAACGATGTCGCCCTCGTTCTCCCGGTCCTCGTTGTCGACCACGATGATCATTTTTCCGCTTGAGAAAGCTGACAGTGCCTCATCGATGGTTGAAAACCTCATATCCATTCCTCCCAATTCTCTTCTCAGATCAGCCCGATCTTCTCGGCGTTGCTGACCTGTTCTTGGATGCGTTGTAGCAAGGCGTCACCCGGACGGCCGTCTTCCACGAAATCTTCGTCGAGTGCGAAAATGAACTGCGGGGCCACCCGCGCGTCGAAGAACTCGAACAACATGCGGAAATGCTGTTCGACCTTGGGGCCGTGGGCAACCGCCTTTCCGGTGGCGCAAACAATCACGGGGCGATCCTTGAGGGATTTCATGTCGACAAAATCAAACAGGTGCTTCAGTAGCCCGGTAAACGACGCTTTGTAAGTTGGCGATCCGACAACCAGAAACCCGCAGGTCTCGATCGCGATCAGAATTTCAGTGAGTGGTCCGGGAGTGTTTCCGCGGTACAACGAAGTGCCGAGTTCCGGCTGTGCGTCGATGATATCGAAGCAGGAAGGGGCAAAGCCCGTCCGTGTCGAAACGGTCTCGACAATGGAACTGACCAGTGTCCGCGTCTTCGAAGGACGCGACACGTTGCCCGAAATTCCGACAACAGTCTTCAATCGTTTTCTCCTCCAGCATCTCTTGCAGACTATCAGACAATCTGACAATGCGCAACAGCTTCGTGGTGGGAGGGAGCGACCCAATACAAAACCCACACCTACGCGTTGACGCAGGTGTGGGCGCTGAACTCATTCGAACTGCTAAGCTGCCATGTTGCCAAGGCAGACATACTTTAGCGATAGGTAGTCGTCGAGACCGTACTTTGACCCCTCTCGGCCGAATCCGGATTGCTTTACTCCGCCGAAGGGAGCGACCTCCGTCGAAATCAAGCCTGTGTTGACGCCGACCATTCCGTATTCGAGTGCCTCGGTGACTCTCCAGACATTCCTCAGATCATTTGCATAAAAATAGGCCGCCAGTCCGAACTCGGTGTCGTTGGCGAGTTTGATGACCTCGTCCACTGTTTCAAACCGGAAGACCGGGGCGAGCGGTGCAAAGGTCTCTTCCCTTGCCACTTGCATGTCGGCCCGAACGTCAGCGAGCACCGTTGGTTGAACGAAGGTGCCGCCCTTCTCGTGCTGTTTCCCACCGACGACAACGCGTGCACCTTTGGAAAGTGCGTCCTCGACATGTGCATTCAGCTTCGCGACCGCCTTTTGATTGATCAATGGTCCGATGTTGGCTCCGTCGGCAAACCCGTCGGCAACCCGTAGATCTTGCACCCGCGCGGCCAGCTTTGAGACGAATGCGTCGTATATGGAACTGTGCGCATAAATTCTGTTTGCGCAGACGCACGTCTGCCCGGCATTCCGGAACTTCGAGATCATCGCGCCTTCCACAGCGGCGTCGAGATCGGCGTCTCCGAACACGATGAAAGGAGCGTTGCCGCCGAGTTCGAGGCTCAGCTTCATTACCTTCTGCGCACCCTGCGCCATGAGCATACGACCGACTTCCGTGGAGCCCGTGAAGGTCAGCTTTTTCACGATTGGGTTCCGGCAGATCTCCTCGCCAAATTCCGACGCTCGGGTTGTGGGCAGGACGCTGAACAGCCCCTTCGGCAATCCCGCACGTTCTGCAAGTACCGCCAGCGCAATTGAAGAAAGAGGGGTTTCCGCGGCGGGTTTGAAGACGATTGCACAGCCTGCCGCCAAAGCCGGAGCAACCTTGCGCGTAACCATGGCATTGGGGAAATTCCAGGGAGCAATGCCAGCGACTACGCCAACTGGCTGCTTGATCACCATTATGCGCTTGTCGGCCTGATGCCCGGGGATTGTATCCCCGTAGACCCGCTTTGCCTCCTCCGCATACCACTCGATATAGCTCGCGCCATAGGCGATCTCTCCTCTGGCTTCAGCGATGGGTTTCCCCATTTCCGAAGTGAGAATGACTGCAAGATCTTCGGCGTTGGCGAGAACCAGTCGGTAAAGGTTGGAAAGTACCGCGGCGCGCTCCTTTGCACTTTGCGCCGCCCATTTCACCTGAGCGTCTTTTGCCGCGTCGATGGCGGACCGGATGTCGTCCAGTCCCACACTTGGAACACATGCCAAAATGTCGCCCGTCGAAGGGTTGCGGACTTCCAAAACGGAGGCAATCTCCTCGGCCCCTTTCCAGGCTCCACCGACGAAAACCGCCTCCTTGACCAAGGTTTTGTCCGTGAGCTGCGCCAGCAGCTTGGCTGAAATCGTCATTCGACGTCCTTTCAATGATGATGCAATCCGGCCCGTGCGTGGCTCGTGGTCAGATCTGATTACGGATGTGCGGCGACCGCGCGTAGATGGCCACCATCGGTATGATTAGGAGTCCGATGATTGCCTGCTGTGCAGGAAAATCGAGCCCCAGTCCGACAAGCAGCGACGTGAGCACGGTCAGCACGAGAACACCGAGGACAGTGGCACCGTAGCCCCCTACCCCACCTAGAAGCGAGGTCCCACCGATGACGACTGCCGCAACGGTTGTGAAGAGGTATGGATCTCCCACACCGACGAAGCCACCGCCGGAAAACCCAAGGAGTAGAACTCCCGCGAAGGCCGACATCGCACCGCTGATGGCATGGATCGCGGTCCACACGCTGAACTCGGAAATACCAAGTCGGGCAGCGGCTGTGCGACTTCCGCCGACGGCATAAATCGATCGCCCAAACCAAGTGTTATGCAAGCCCCAGATCGTGAAACCCACCACAGCGAGCCAAATCACGACCACGGGCGGAATGGGAAGCCCCAAGAAAGTGCCGTTGAACGCGGAAATATTGCGTAGCCAAGCCGGGATTGGCGCGAAGACCGTCCCCCCGAATTGGGTGCCCAACGATGTGTAAATCTGTACGGCACCGACAATCGCAAACCCGACTCCCAACGACATGATCAAGGCCTGGCCTTGAAGCCGGAAGCTCAGTATGCCGTTCGCCGATCCCACGACCGCACCCAGGATGATCACGACGATCACTGCGAGCCACGCGGGCAACCCCGCGACGAGCAAGCTGGGGAAAAGGATATTCGCTGCGCCGATCAAGTACGGAATCGAAAGATCGAGGGCACCGACCAACGCGCAAAACGTCTGACCAAGCGAGGCGAGGCCCAGAAAGGCCGCAAGCAATAGAATCGATCGAGCGTTTCGAAGAGAGATGAACCCTGGAACGAGAATGGCTCCCGCGATCAACAAAACCACCAACAGGCCGAAGCCGATTACAATACTTCTCTGGAACTGCAGGTTATTCGAGCGTGCGGTAGATGTGGACGGCGAAGCCGTGACTGTGGTTGTCATCTCGAAAGCCTCAATTTGCAGCTTGGCGGCGGATCAAGAACACATTGACCAAAAGGGATCCGACGAGGATGAGCCCGAATGCCATCTGTGTCACAAAACCTGAGACCGTGCCGAAGCTGAAGGTTGATAGAAGATATGAAATCAGGAACATGTTGATTGCGCCGAGCGTCGATCCCACGGCTCCTCCGCGTCCACCCGCCAGGTTGGCCCCCCCGAGCACGAGAGCAGTGACCGCCTGCAGAGTGTAGGTGCTGCCCTGTGTGGGATCACCCGATGAAATGAGCGCCGTGTAGCTGAGAGCGGCAAGGCCGACAAACACGCCGCCGAGGACGTGAGCGACGATCCGAATGAGATCAACCTGGACCCCGCTGGTGTAGGCCATGCGTTCGTCGGCACCCGTCATACGCAGATGCGAGTAGAAGCTCGTTCTCCGCATGATTGCCCAGATAGCGAACGCGGCCACAAGCAACAGCAACACGGGGGAGAAAATGCTCGTGCCAGCGCCCCAGCTCAGCATCCAATCCGGTGCAACGCCTTCAGGACGCGACATCACCATCAAATTGAGGCCCGACAAAATAAGGAAGCTGGCGAGCGTTACGATGATCGGCGCTATGCGCACATAGATGATGATCAAGGCCTGCATCAACTGATAGGCAGCGCCAAGGCAAACCACCCAGGCAATGACGGCGAAGGGACTGGTGATTCCGTTGCCGACAAGCCAGCTGATCAACGTGACATTGATGAAGCCAAGGAGCGGCCCGACCGAGAGATCGACTGATCCCCTGCCCGCCATTACGATCGGCGTCAGCGCGAGCGTCGTTAGGATCAACGGCGTGGCAACCAGGATCGCACCTGCTAGGCCGTTGACCGTAAAGAGTCTTGGCGAGAGCAGCAGCACGCCGATGATCAATGCCGCAAAAAGGGCTGCCGGGACAAACAGCGAGCGGTCTTGGGCAAGCACAGAAAGGCTTTTCCTGAGGGACATTAGTGGACCTTCCTTTCAGTGGTGAACTCGACGATTTCCGCTTTTGACTGGCCGAACATCGCGGCGAGAATGGCTTCTTCCTCGATCTCGTGAGCGCGAAGAGACCGGAAAACGCTGCCGCCGTGGAAAACATCGACCCGATCGGCGAAGCCGAGGAATTCCTCGATCTCACTCGACAGATAAATGACCGCGCCGCCGCGATCGGCAAAGGCCCTAAGCTCGCGGTAGAGATCGCGCTTGGTGCCAAGATCCACTCCTCGCGCGGGGTCATTCAGGATGATCACGCGTGGATCGTTGGCAAAGGCACGGCCGATGAGGATTTTTTGCTGATTGCCGCCGGAAAGTGACGTAATCCGGTTTTGGGAGCTGCCCATCTTCACCCGGAAGCGATCCACCTCGCGAGCGAAGGTTTTCCTTAGCTCGCTTTTTCGAATCACACCGCATGGACCGAGATTCCGTCGATAAATTCCGATCGCCAAATTCTCGAATATGCTTTGCTGCGGGAAGATACCCTCGCGTTTCCTGTCTCCCGAGACGTAAACGATGCCGAGGCGCGCAGCATCCAGCAACGAATGCACCGCGGCCATCTCGTTGCCGTCTTCAGAGCGAATGTGTACGTCGCCTCCAAACGGGGCGAGAATGCGCGCAACAGCGCGCAGAAATGCATCCTGCCCCTGTCCATCCAAGCCTGCGACACCGACAATCGAACCCGCTTCGAGCGTGAAATTGAAAGGTGCCCCGCCGCGTTGCGCAATCATGTCCGAAGCTTTGAGGACAATTGTTCTGTCGCCTTGTGAGGCGCGGCCTGAAGTGTTCGCTGCCTCGCTAAGCCGCCTATCGGCTGGCGTCATCAAGGCGAGCAAATTTGCCTCCGTGATCTCATGCTTCTGCAGTTGGCCAACGGTGACACCGTCGCGAAGAACCGTCGCCCGGTCCGCGATGCGAACAAGCTCGGCAATCCGGTGCGTCACGATGATGACGGTCGAGCCAGTTGCCCTGAGACGGTCGATCTCTTCATGAAGCCTAAGGGTCGCGTCCAGATCCAACGCTGCCGACGATTCATCAAGGATCAGGACCTTGGGTCGTCTCAGAATGGCCCGCGCGATGACAATCCATTGTTTTACGCTCAAAGGCAGATCGCCGACTGTGGCTTTGAGGTCCATTGGATGCCCAACGAGACGGTCCAGGAGCGCTTGCGCCTCGCGTGCGCGTTCCTCGGTCGAGGTCCTCATGCTGAAGAAGGAATCGCAACCCACGTACAGATTGTCGAGTACGCTGGCCTCGTCTGCGACAAGCACCTCTTGAAAGATCGTCGCCAGACCAATCCGCTTGGCATCGAGAGGCGTAAGGATACGCTCGTTCAGGATCAAGGCCTCGCCGGCGTCGGCATTCAGCACGCCCGACATGATCTTCGCCATGGTGCTTTTGCCGCTGCCGTTCTCACCGACGATGGCATGCACCTCACCTGAGCACGCCTCGAAATTGCACTTTTTCAGAGCGCGGGTTTCGCCGAACGATTTGGCTACCTCTGTCAGGCGAACTGTAACTTGCTTCGGCATCCTTACCTCCCATGTCGGACCCCGCAGCAACGACACGCAGGCGAAATCCGTCGATTTTCAATTCATTGAGCGTTCTGCGATGACTTCATGCCCGTCTCGCCTCAAGCCGCCGGCTGGTCTCGTATCTCGTACAGGACGGGCAAAAGGTAGTTCCGGAACTCGCTGTAGTTCTCGGTGACCGGGAAATGACCGAGCTTGGACATCGCCTGAAACTTACTGCCCTTCACGAGGGCTGCGAGTTCCCGTGTTTCTGCGGGGGACGTGTTCGGGTCATACTCCCCGGCAAGCAAATACAGCATGCACTTCGATGTATCGATCGCGCGAGCCTCGTCAGGAGAGACGTCGTGGTCGTAGTAGTAATAGAAGAGATCGCCCGCAAAAATTCCCGGACCGCCACAGCTATATTCCCACTGAATCTCGCGGACATTTTCCTCGGGCGAATACGGAGAAATGTTGAGCATCATCGCAGCACCTGTCGATGTGCGGCTGACATTGGGATTGTCGAACTCTCGCCGGATACCAGCCATCCCAACTTCGACGTATTCAGCCGCCGATCGAAGGGCTCCCTCCACGGCAATGGTGGCGCGGAAGACGTCAGGATGGTTGGAAGCCAGATCTACGGCGAGATGGCCGCCCATGGAGCAACCAAGGTATACGGGACGATGGAGTTGCAGAGCCTGGATGAGCGCCAGCTGGAAATCCATCATGAAGGATTTTGTTAGATTGTACTCCTTCTCCCACCACTTGGTCCCATAAGGAGGAAGCGACTTGCCGTGATAAGGCAGATCGAATGCGATGCATCGAAAATCCTTCGTAACTTCGGCGTCGCAGAGAAGGTGGCGGTATTGTCTGCCATCGGAACCCGCAGTGTGCCCCAAAAGCAGTGGTATGCCTTCGCCCGATTCTTCGTAGTAGACCCGGTATTCCACGTCTTGGACGGTCAGATGAACATATCGGCCAGTGATGGGATCGTGCCTGGTCATTCGTTTGCCCCCGCATCGCCGTTTCGAGCTTTCCTCAAAAGGGTCGTCATTCGGTTCAGCGCGGGAAGGTAGGCAAACGTTTCGTTGGAAGAACTCAGGTGCAGCCCGTGCTTGACGTTTGACGACTGGAGGCACTGGAAGAACGGCTTGGGTTTTTCCATGAGCAGCGCATCCCACTGCTCGTCCGTCGCACGCACGACGATCGTGCAGTCGCGGTCGGCTGCGTTGGATACTGCCGCCTCCGACAGCACGCCGTCGTCAAACCGCAGGATCATCGCGCTGCTGCTGGCTTCGAGTTTCACGATGCCCGTCAGGTAGCGGGTTTCACGCGTGAACTCGAAATCGTTCAGGGCCAACCCTACGAAAGTGTCGATGTCTGCGATCATTGGTCCTCCCAAACCGCCTCCTCGCGAGGCTCAGCATGAATTTGCGCGTGGCCTCGTTTTGCGATCGAAGGCTGTGCGCCCCGGGGCACACTTCATCCAGAGGCTGGTTCTCCCCCCAGATCTGTCGAGCAAAAGCGCCTGAGATAAGAATGACAGATTGTCTGATAATCTGTCAATCGTTAATTGCTGAAATTACGGCCCGGAGAGCCGTAGCGTGAGGGATTCAGCGATTTTCGAGGTACTTCGCAATCAACGTGTGATCGCTTCCCGGGCCAAGTTCCTGGGCTGCGGCTTCCCAGATCGCAGCCGTAGCGTTCAAGCCGCTCAGCCTCATGTCGAGGCTATTCGCCAACTCGGCGGCAATCCGGATGTCCTTTGCCATCAAACCAGCGGCAAACCCTGAATCGAATGTTCCCGACAAAACGAACTGCTTCATTTTCACATCGGAAGCGTTGTTCTTTCCGCTCGAGGCATTCAATATTTCAACGACGGCTTCAGCCTCCAGGCCGAACTTCTGGGCAAGCAGGACGCCCTCTAATGTTGCGACGACCCCGGCACCGGACACGTAGTTGTTGATCGCCTTCATCGCGTGGCCAGAGCCTATCGGCCCCGTCCTGAAGATTTGTGTCCCCATTGACTCAAGGAGAGGCATAGAGTCGTCGATATCGCTACTCTCCCCGCCCACCATGATCGTCAGGCTTCGCGAAATCGCGCGCTTGGTTCCTCCAGAGACTGGAGCGTCGATAAGACGAGTGTCTTTTGCGACAAGTTCCTTGGCCAATTCTTGAGTGTCGGAGGGGGCCGACGAACTCATGTCGATCGCCAGGCAGCCCTTCTTCAAGCTACGCCAGTTCTCATTCTTCAAAAGCACGTCGCGTACGATCTTGCCGTTTGGCAGCATTGTAATGACAAAATCGGCGTTCCAGAGGGCGGTGGATACTTCAGAGCTCGCATTTCCTCCGTTGGCGGCGAACCTCGATCTCGCCTCCCCTGAAAGGTCGAAGCCGGAGACCTTGAATCCAGCTGCGAGGAGATGTCCAGCCATCGGGTAACCCATCGCGCCAAGTCCGATGAAGGCTACAGTTTTCTTCTGTTCATGCATTGCCGCTGTTCCTCCCGTTGCGCGCGACGCCCTTACTCGGGTGACCCAACTTGCTGCCGAAGATAATCCAGGGCCACAGTCGCAGCTCTTTCGATATGTAACTTGCACGCTGCCGCGGCACGCGCGCCGTCCCGGTCCCTGATGGCCGCCGCGATGTCTTTTATTTCGGACACGCTGTGACTGAGCCTGCCCGGCTGGTTCATGGACGTCATTCGCAACAGGTTGATCCTGTTGTGCAATGTTGTGAGCATCTGACGTGCGAAAACATTTCCACAGCCGCTCATAAGGCAATCGTAGAAAGCGTCCTTCGCTGCCGTTAGACGTCGGCCAGCGCCGCCACCGGCCGCCGCCTCGAACTCCTTGACGGCGTCATCAAGGGCCGCGATCTGGTCGTGTGAACCCTGCTCCGCAAAGGATTGTCCGGCAAAGCTCTCAAGGAGCGCCCGGACGCTGTAGAGCTGTTTGGCTTCTTCATAGCTGATCACCGTAACCACCGGGCCGCGGTGGGCGTAGCTGGTGACCAGTCCTTCGGCCTCAAGCTGCCGCAAGGCTTCCCGGATCGAGGTCCTGCCGACACCGATCAGCGCGCAAAGCTCTCGCTCGATCAGCCGATCGCCCGGCTTGAAACGGCCCTCCGCGATCGCCTGTCGAAGTCGATCCTCGACCTGGACCCGTAAGGACGCGCTTTGACGCTCGACTTGAAGCGCACCGACATCATCCATGTCCCTCACCTCCGACTTCGACGGCTTTGATTTCGATTGACCGACCCACATCCCCTGGGATTCTGAAGAAACGTCCCTGCGATATCGATCGCACCGTGGCGACCGAAGCTTCAGGCAAACTCTTCGTGAGTGGGCTTGGACGGGTCGTGTCTAAGCCAGGATTTGGCATGCGAAAACCAAACGTTGGACTCAGGAACCGTACCGGGATCTGTATCGAAAGTTCCCGCGCGAAGGACTTTCATCTCAGGCTGCGATGGCCTCTCGGCATAAACGTGCGACCCGCACGTCCAGCAAAACCAACGGAGCTTGCCCGGAGTTGACTCGTAGCTTTTCAGATTTTCCTGGCCAGCGAGGATATGAAAATGCTCGCTCTTCACACGCGCGGCGGTGTTGTGGTCAGCGGCGTGAGATTTCCTGCACGTATCGCAGAAACAATTCCACATGGGGCCGTCAATTTCCGCGGCCTCGTACCGGACCGCTTTGCACTGGCATGAACCGAGAATTGTCATCGTCTTTCCTTTCTGTGCTCAACCGGAATGTCCGACTGGCAACCATTGTCTTGAGTTGACATCCAGCGCTTTATGTTCCGCGCCGCCTGACGGATGCGATGCTCATTTTCCACAAGCGCCAGCCGGACGTAGTCATCCCCCTGCTCACCAAAGCCGATGCCGGGGGCGACCGCCACGTCCGTTTTCTCAATAAGCATCTTCGAGAATTCGAGAGAGCCGAGATGCCTGAACCTCTCGGGAATCTTTGCCCATGCGAACATGGTCGCAGCGGGAGGCGGAACTTGAAATCCTGCCTTGCCGAAACTTTCCACCATCACATCGCGCCGACGCTTGTAGATGTTACGGGCTTCGGCGATCTCCGCGCCGTCGCCGTTAAGCGCGTACGTCGCCGCGACCTGGATCGGCGTAAAGGCCCCATAATCCAGATACGACTTTACCCGCGTCAAAGCGGCGATCAGTCTCTCATTGCCGACGGCAAAGCCCATCCGCCAGCCCGGCATTGAAAACGTCTTTGACATCGAAGTGAATTCGACTGCCACGTCCATCGCGCCCGGCACCTCGAGAATGGAGGGCGGCGGCACGTCTTCGAAGTAGATTTCCGCATAGGCAAGATCAGAAAGGACGATGATGTCGTGCTTTTTCGCGAAGGCGATCACTTCCCTGTAGAATTCTACCGTCGCGACCTGCGCAGTCGGATTGGACGGGTAACTGACGATGAGCGCCAAAGGCTTGGGGATAGAATGGCGCACGGCACGCTCGAGGGGCGGGAAAAAGGTGTCGTCCGGCTCCACGGGAATTGATCGGACAACTCCTCCAGCCATCAGAAACCCAAACGTATGGATTGGATATGTCGGGTTCGGGCAGAGCACAACGTCACCAGGTGCGGTGATGGCCTGAGCCATGTTCGCAAAGCCCTCTTTCGAGCCTATCGTGGCGACCACCTGCGTTTCCGGGTCGATTTTGACGCCGAAGCGCCTCGCATAATATGCCGCTTGCGCGCGGCGCAAGGCGGGAAGACCTTTCGAGGAGGAATAGCGATGGGTACGGGGATCCTGGACGACTTCGCAAAGCTTGTCGACGATCGACTGCGGCGTTGGAAGATCTGGATTGCCCATGCCGAGGTCGATGATGTCTGCACCGGAAGCGCGAGCGCTCCCTTTCAACCGGTTGACCTGTTCGAAAACATAGGGTGGCAAACGCCTGACTCGGTGAAATTCGTGCACGAAGAACGCCTCTAATGGTTTGGTAAAATCCGTTTCGCGCCAGCCATCGTTCAACAGCTGGCGCAAAAGGAGGGAGGCCACGAATGCGGCTGTATTGCCCTTAGTCCTTAGGACGCCAAGCCAGCGGGTCCTCGGGGCGTTCGAAGTAATGCGAAGCAATGTCGGCCGGCCACCAGGCGTCGTTCTTGGGCTCGATCCAGTCTGTCGAATTCGGATCGCAGTCCTCCTTGAGAACTTCCTTCACATCGTCGACGGTGTAGGGAAGCGCAGGGCGCAGGATTGACTGGATTTTCGGCCCCTGGCCTTCAAGCGTGCGCATCATGACATCCCAGACGAGTCGAGCATCGGCGCGCGGTGGCCAGAAATGGAAGCTCTTGCTGATGAAGTCAGCGTTGTTGCGCCAGTAGCAGGCAGCGGAAGCTTCACCACCAAGTACGATCGGCATCCGGTCGCGCCCCGACTGAAGGACCGCGTTGAGAACGCCGTTCTCGGAAGCCGACTGCACAACAATCCCGTTGATGTCCGACGGATTGGTTGCCAGGAACTTCTGCACTTCGACCTGTGCGACCTGATCCGTCCATTTCCCGGCGACGCTGCCAACGACCTTGATGTCCGGATATTCAGCGAACGCCTTGTTCGCACCGACGTCGAAACTGTCGGAGGAAGCGAAGCCGGGGATGCCGGACACGAGAAGGACATTACCCTTGCCGCCGATCTCATCGGCCAGCCATTTGGCAGCCGTATAGCCGCCCTGCGTGTTGTTTTCCGTGGCATTGATCGCGTAGGGCGAAGTGACGTAGCCCGAGACCGAGAACACGGGCACGCCCTTCGAGTGCGCATATTCGATGGTCTGGTTCAGGGCAGTGACGTTCGAGCAGCAGATGATGAGAGCGTCCACGCCGTCATCGACCATCTGTCGCATCTGCTGGATCTGCACGGCATCCTTGAGATCGGACTGGGTGACCACGAGTTCGGAAACAAGCCCGGCCTCTTTGAACTTGGGCAAAAGCACGTTCGACATTTCATCGAGGACCGCAGCCCGCCATGTGTTGCCCGCGTATGTGGATGCGTAGCCGATCTTCCATGGCGGCGGACGTTTGGCGACGAAGTCCTTGTACACGGTAGATCCGAGCGGAATCGCCGGGTCGACCAGTTCATAGAGTGCGCGTTGCTCGGGTGGCAATGAATCAAGCCCGTCGGCAACGGCCGCTGACGGCACCTGATAGAAACTGGCAAACATCGCGAGTGTAGCGATCGCCTTCTTCAGCATAGTAGGGTCTCCTCCCCCTTGTTCTCCCGCTCACACCGTCTGCCCTCATGACAAACCGGACGCGGAAATCCTCGTCACCCGCTGCTGGCGGGAATTGCAGTTCGGGCGGCCGATTGGGCCGCCCGAAAAGGATCAGTTGCGTAGGCCAGCTTGTTTCAGAAGCGGCATGACCTTCTTGTTGAAGAAAGGCAGCTCCTCGTTGTAGTCGACCATCGTCAACAGAGCGCCATCGACACCCGTGTTGCTGAGCGCGATAAGCTTGTCCGTGACCTGCTCCGGCGTGCCGATGATGGGGTAGCCGCCCCAGCCTGCGATGAACCGTTCCTTGAACTTCTGGTACATCTCGGGCGAATGGTTTTGGGACTGGACCTGCAGGACCTCGCAGATGTTCTCGCAAGCCTCCCAGTCACCCTTTTCCTTGACGTAGTAGTCGTAGTACTCCTGGGCTTCTTTCTCGGTCTCGCGGACCACCACGGGGCACGCGGTGAACGTGCCGAGGTCACGCTGGTATTCGTCCCGCGCGAGATCCTTGACCTTTTTGACCCAGGATGCGCCGGATTCCATGTCCTGCATGAAGCCGAAGTTGAAATCGCAGAACTTCGCGGTGAACTGCAGACCCTTGCCGGACGCTCCTGCGCAGATGAGCACGGGGCGACCAGCCTCGTTATATGGCTTGGGTTCGCTGAACGCGTCCTTTACCTTGAGGAACTGTCCCTCGAAATTTACGCCGTTACGCTCCCAGAGCGTCTCAACGATTTCCATCCACTCGGTCGCGTATTCGTAGCGCGTGTCGTGCTCCATCATCGGAACACCGAACATTTCCATTTCGGGGGTGAACCAGCCCGTGACCAAGTTCAGGCCGTATCTGCCCTTGGAGATGTGGTCGATCGTAGTCGCCATCTTCGTGGCGACAATCGGGTTCAACGTAGGAATGTGCGTTGTGGAGAAGAACTGGAGCTTCTCGGTCACCGCTGCCAGAGCCGCAGCCCAGGTGAAGGTGTCCATGTTGACACCGTTAAAGTTGGACGGGCCGCCGAAGCCGCGCCAACGCGCGATCGGAACCATACATTCCCAGCCTGCAGCCTCAAGCTGTCTGGCGATTTTCACATTGTGGTCAAAGGTTGGCTCGAAGCTCGTTTCCGCAAGCGTGATTGCGCATGCGTTGGAGCAGTTCGTCCCAAAGACGCCGAGCTTCAACTTGTTATCGTTGAACATCGGGTTTCCGGCAGCGCGGAAGTCGTCGTGCGTACTCACTTCAATTCTCCTCCATCTTGAATGCTGGTGCGGCGGCCAACCCTGGCTTTGCCGCCCATGTCGTTAGATGCCCATTTCGTGGAAGACTTCCTGAGCGCATCGGAAGCTGTCGATCGCCGCTGGAACGCCGCAGTAGATCGAAACCTGCATGAAGACTTCCCGGATCTGTTCCTTGGTAAGGCCATTGTTGATCGCACCGCGGACATGCAGCTTCAGCTCGTGCGGACGGTTGAGGGCCGAGATCATGCCGAGGTTGAGGAGGCTACGGGATTTCCGGTCGAGGCCCGGGCGGTTCCAGATTTCGTCCCAGCAGTATTCGGTGACGAGTTCCTGCATTGGCCAATTGAAGTCCGTGGCCTTGTTGACGGAGGCGTCCACATAGTCTCCGCCGAGGACTTCCCTACGCGTCTTCAGTCCACGCTCGAAACGCTCGCTGACGCTTCTTCCGTTGGTGGCTGTTTTAGTCGCGGTTGCACTGATGCTCACGATACTCTCCTTTAGTAGGGCGCTTGCTCTCACGCCTCAGGTCTACTTTTAAATCAACGAGCTCCGCACGGCAGGCTCGCGAATGGTTTCGGCCGCTCAGGCAGCGGATTCGATGAGGGCGGAGGAACGGACAAGCTTGCCGTCCTCATAGAGAAGCGGGGCGATAGCCTCGATGAAACGGGCTTCGCAGACTTCACCAAGGACCACATCATGAGTTTCGACGTGGACAACGTCCTTGAGCGAGCACACGAACGCGGCCTGCGCGTCCGCCAACACTGGCATCCCCTCCAGGGAGATCCAGTTGCCATGCTGAAAACGCTCTTCGCCCTTTAACTTTCCGCTGAAGAGCGGAACCAGTGGGGCATGCGAGAGGTGGAGCATGTTGACTGCAAAACGACCCGCCTGCTTCAGTGGCTGGCTGATCGATGCCGACTGATTGATGCACACCAATATCGTCGGCGGATCCGCCGTCACGGATTGTACTGCGGTTGCTGCCATCCCGTGGCGGACACCGTCCAGCTCCGTCGTGATCAGGCATATCGTGGACGTGAAACGGCGCATCGCAGACCTGAATTGGGCTTGCGCGTTTGCGGTCGTATTGTTCATCGCTTCCTCCCGTGAGGCAATGCTAGTGTGATCACTAATAAGCAGATTAGCAGACAATCTGTCAACGTGTTTTTCCGTTATTGACAGATTGTCTGATAGATGTTTTTCGTTTGATATGTTTTCAGAGGAGGGTTCTATGGAACTGACAGATAAGGTTTGCATCGTCACAGGCGCTGGCAGCGGCATAGGAAAGGCGACCGCGAAGCTGTTTTACGACAACGGTGCGAAGGTCGCGGTCGCCGACGTCAACGGCGACGCCGCGAATAGCGCCGCAGCCGAACTCGGAAGCAACGCGATCGGCATTGCAGTGGACGTCTCCTCCGCCAAGGACGTCGAGGCAATGGTTGCCTTGGTAGTCGAAAAATGGGGCCGCATCGACGTTCTCATCAACAATGCGGGCTTCGGAATGACAGGAAACGTCGTTTCGATTGCCGAAGAGGACTGGGACCGCATCATGGCGGTCAACGTAAAGGGGATTTTCCTCTGCTCAAAGCACGTGGTTCCGGTTATGGCGGCTCAAGGCGGAGGTTCGATCGTAAATACGACGTCCTATACGGCAGCCTCGGCGATCGCAGACCGAACAGCATATGTTGCCTCAAAGGGAGCGATTTCATCGCTGACTCGCGCGATGGCTCTCGATCACGCTAAACAGGGAATCAGGGTCAACGCGGTGGCCCCCGGAACTATCGATTCTCCTTATTTCGAACGTATCTTCAGCCAATCGCCAGACCCGCAGAAATTGCGCGAAGAGTTCAACGCGCGAGCCGCGATGAACCGCATGGGTCGACCCGAGGAAGTCGCGGAAGCAATGATGTTTCTTGCATCAGACAGGTCGCGTTTCGCAACGGGCAGCATCGTCACCGTGGACGGCGGCTCGTCGATCGGCAATCATCTGGTTCGATAACATTCGTGGCGGCAGCCATGGCTGCCGCCACCGCCCAGACTTTATCGCGATGATTCCTGGATGAACTGAAGTGCCCGCGTGAAATACGTCCGGAAGTAGTCTGGGTGTTCACACATCGGGAAGTGCCCCAACCCTGGCATAGTCAAATGGAAACTGCCTGGAATGAGTTCCGCTAGTTTCGCACCGTCGGCGGGCGTCGCCGAATAGTCGTAGTCGCCAGACAGCAGAACCGTAGGCGTTCTTTTGCCGTCAATCTTAGGAGCGGTGACCGCACCATTGAACTCGTCGCTATAGAATGCGAGGTCGCCGGGGTAGATCCCGGGCGCGCCCTGCGAATAGATCCAGCTCGCGCGTCGGCGGGACGCCTCAGGGCTCATTGGGCTCATCAATCCCCTCACATACGAGGCATTGTGAAGCGATCCATGTACATTCGCATTATGCTGATAGGGGTTGCGACGCCCCTTCGACTGGAAGGGAGGTTCGATGGCAATTATCCCCTTCAACAATGACGGGCGTTCTGCCGCGAGAACCATGGCCATTGCTGCGCCCATCGAACCACCTGCAACGATGGCTCTCTCGCCTATCAATTGTTCGAGAATGGCGATGCACCAGTTCAAATATTTCTCTGCCGTCAACTTGTACGGAGCGCCGTCCCAGGAAAGGGGTGGCATCGATCGGCCATGGAAGGGCAGATCCACCGCGATAAGGCGATGCGACTTGGTGAGCGAAACGTCGGACAGTTGGGCTAGAAATTGGCGACCATCCGCTCCAGCCGTATGCAGGAACAAGATGGGAGTGCCCTGCCCCGATTCTTCAAAATAGATTTCGTGTAGCTCGCCAGCGACATTTACACTTTTGTATTTTCCGGTAACGAGCGATAGATCCCGCTCCACCCCAGGAGATGCCATCGTGTCCGCACGCACGGTCTTTTCGAACAAACGCTCGAGAGCAGGACGCGCCCGGGCGATATCAATCGGGGCCCCTTCGATTGCAAAATTCGCGTTCGCCAACTGGAATGCGGTGAAGGAGTGGAATGTCGCAGGCGGCGGCGTTTGAATTACCTCGGCCCAAGTAGCCTCGGAAGCGCCGATGAGAATGTCTGCTGAGTTTTCGGCGTTGTCTTCCGTCACCCGTAAGTCGGGATCTTCGATCTCGATCAGAATGACCCGTTCGCCAACGCGGATGGCCACTTTCGTTTTGAGGCCGGCGATAAGCCGCTTCAATTCGACATCGGATGCCGCGTCGATAAGACGGTTGCGTAATTCATCATAGGTGCCCAAGACATACCCTCCCGTTGATACAGTTGTTCTGTCAACGCGTTGTCGGTTAAACGACACGTTGATGGCAGAGCGGAAGGCCAAAATGGTTGCCGTGATTGTCTCTGGTCTGGAAACTTTGCGAGCAGTCGCAAATCGACATCTTGAACGTCTTGGCTTCGCTTTCACGCGCCAAGAACCCTCCGCTCAAAGATTTAAGCAGATTTGCAGACAATCTGTCAATCTACCGAAAGTTACTTTTCTGCGTTTCGAAGATACTCGAGGGCGACCTTTGCTGCCATGTCGATATGATGTTTGCAGGCGGCCGCTGCTTTGGGGCCGTTCCGGTCACGTATGGCCGCTGCGATCTCGCGTATTTCCATGACGCTGTGCTGCAACCGTCCGGGCTGCGTCATGGATGTCATGCGGAGAAGCGTTACCCGGTTGTGCAAAGAGGTCAGCATCTGCTTGACGAAGATATTTCCACTACCGTTCGTCAGGCACTCGTAGAAGGCGGTCTTGGCCGCAAGCAAGCGGCTACGAGAGTCGGTCTCCGCCGCGGCGGCAAACTCAGCAACTCTTCGCTCGAGTTCTTCGATTTCTTCCGTTGTGCCATTCTCAGCGAACTGTTGCCCAGCAAAACTCTCGAGTAGTGCCCTGATGGTGTAAAGTTGCGCGGCTTCTTCATAACTGATCGTGCTAACGACGGGGCCTCGATGCGGGAAACTGGTGATCAGTCCCTCAGCTTCGAGCTGCCGCAAGGCCTCTCGAATGGACGTCCGACCAACTCCAATCATTTCGCAAAGCTCTCGCTCAACCAGCCGCTGTCCTGGCTTAAAATGTCCGCTTGCGATCGCTTGACGTAGCTTTTCCTCCACTTGAATGCGGAGAGAAGCGTTCTGTCTTGCGATCTGAAATTCACTAGCAGCCATATGTCGTGTTCCCGCCTGCGACAGTGTTACAACCATTGTGGAACCATATATGGCCTTGAATCGCGGTTTCGACAAGCCGATTGTCTGATATGGCGACAAAGGTTTAATCGTTTGAAGACCCGGGAAGCTTGAATCCTAATCGTCAGCAGACGACGTAGGCGAACGGCACATCAGCTCTCAGCGGCCGAAAGACCGACAAAACCGATGGATCGTGGCCAGGCACGATTTGCCCTTGTGGGCCCGCGAGCCGCTTCAACTTTTCATAGCCCTCCAAGACATCGGGGTAGTTGGCAAATAAAGGAAAGACATCGCTTTTCTCCAAGTACGACATGAAATGCAGCGCATCTGACGCGAAGACGTTTACCCGGCCCTCCTCTTCCAACCGGACGACCTGCAAACCTTTGGAATGGCCGCCGACCAAGTGCAAAGACAAGCCGGGCTCCAGCACCACGTCCCCTTTATGAAACTGAACCTTCCCCGCGAAGACAAGGCGCACGGCGTCTACGACAGCGTCGGCAGCGAATGGACGGCGCATTCGCTCGTGGCACATACATCTGCCGGTCCCATACGCCATTTCCTCGTCTTGGAGATGGAAAGTGGCGTAGGGGAATGCGTTCAGGTTACCAGCATGGTCATAATGAAGATGCGTTACGATCACGTCGGTAACATCATCGGAGTTGATGCCGAGCAACCGTAGCGCGTCGATCGGATGGACTAGCATGGTCCGGCCTCTCAACTCGCCTTCCTCCGGCGAGAAGCCTGTGTCGATCAAAAACAGGCGGCCCGCATGCCGAACGAGCCAGACGAAATAGTCAATTCTCCCAACGGCATCATGCTCATCGACATCCTCAAAGGACAGATCAGTGCGCGGCCGTTCCGCCGTGCCGTAGTGAAGCGCCAGTGCCTTCCAGTTTTCCAAGTCTCTCCTCCAGATCCCATGGCCTTGGTCGACGCAGCACTGCACAGCCTCGCCAGCCCTTCACGGCAAAACGAGGTGCCGCAAAACCTCTGCCCGATCCAACCGATCGAAGGCTTCGTTGATGTCATCCAGCGAACCAGTGCTTGAGAGTAGCTTGTCCACCGGAAGCCGCCCTTTCAGATAGAGGTCGATGTAGCGAGGAATATCTCGGGACGGCACGCATGAGCCCATGTAACTACCCTTGATTGTTCGTTCTTCGCCGACCAGCGGAAGCGGTGAAATCTCGAACTTAGAATTGACATTGGCCAACCCTGCCGTCGTGGTCATGCCGCCTCGCCGCGTTATCCTGTATGCCAAGTCAAAAGCCTTTGCGGAGCCTGCCATTTCGACGGCGTACTGAACGCCGCCGCCTGTGACATCGCGGACCTTCTCGACAATGTCGGGGTCGCTCGCCAGAAAGGTCTTGGTCGCCCCGAGTTGCTCGGCCAGGGCCAGTTTCGCCGGCACAAGATCAATCGCGATGATCTCGCGCCCGCCACTGGCTATGGCCCCCATAACCGCCGCAAGACCGACGCCACCCAACCCGATTACGGCAACAGACTGACCAGGTCTTACGGCGCACGTATTGAAGATCGCGCCAACGCCCGTGACGACTGCACATCCAAACAGTGCCGCCTGTGTCAGATCGATATTCTTCGTGATCTTCACGACGGAATTGGCTGAAACTACAGCGTATTCCGAGAAGGCCGAGACTCCGCTGTGATGATTGATATCGTAACCATTCAGGCGGATGTGTTTGCTGCCCGAAAGCAAGCTACCTGCCGCATTGGCCTTGTAACCCGGCTCGCAAAGGGAGGCGCGACCTTCGGCACAATAGCTGCAGTGCCCGCAAACGGGAAGGAACGACATAACGACATGGTCACCCTTCTCAAGACCATCGACGCCGGCCCCGAGCTCCTCGATTATACCGGAAGCCTCATGACCAAGTGCTACGGGCAGTGGTCTTGGCCGATCTCCGTTGATTGCGGAAAGGTCCGAGTGGCAGACACCTGCGGCTTTAATTTTTATCAAGACTTCCAATGGGCCTGGCGGAGTTAGTTCAACCGTTTCAACAGCGAGCGGTTTGGACTGCGAGTACGGTTTTGGCAAACCGGACTCTCGCAGAATTACGGATCTCATAAACACGCTAGATCTCCAATGGATTGGACTGTTAAGGCAGCATCTGCATTGCGGCCTGGTGATAGCGGAATCCATCGCCTTCGCGCGAGACGTGCCCGGTCCCAGGCCAGGCAAAATGATAGGACATCACTTGGATGCGATCGGTGGCCAACATATCTAGGACCCGGGTCCGGGATCGCGCCGACATTTGCGGGTCGGTGTCGTATTTGAACTCCATCCAGGGCCGCTCCATGAGCAACACATGGTGATGGGTCAAATCGCCCATGAAGCATAGGGTTTCGGACGCCGACCCGATGAGAAAGCAGTGATGACCCAGGGTGTGCCCAGGGGCATGAACGGCTTGAATACCCGGAATAAATTCATCGCCATCCTTGAAATAAAAGATCCGATCCTTGTGCGGTAGCAAATTTCTCCGAGCGTTTGCGACCTGGAATTCGAAACCTGATCCGAGCTTCGAGCCGTCGGTCCAATCGACTAAATCTGTCTCGCTGATGAAAATCAGCGCGTTCGGAAAGTTTAACTTTCCGTTCTCGTCACAAATTCCGCCCGTGTGGTCGATGTGTGCGTGTGACAGCACAATCGCATCCACTTCCGTGGGATCGCGCCCCGCTTCGCGGAAACTGGTGAGTAGTCGCCCTGTCGTGGGACCGAAGGTTTTTGACGCCCCCATCCCGGTATCGAAAAGAATTGTGCGGCCGTTAATTTCCACGAGCGGCACGTTTTGCTCTAGGGTCACGCTTTTTTCCGGCAGGAAGTTCCGGTGGAGCATGTCGCTTACCATGTCCGGACTCACTCCCAGGAAATTTTCGCGCGGGTCGCCGAGCTCGAGTGGTCCGTCGGACAGAACGGTGATCTGGCCCTCTCCAAATGCAAACGGGTAATAGTACGGCAATTTTGCACGGGGTTGCTCAATGCCCATAAGACAGACCTCTCTCCCAAACTCCTCCAAAGCAAAGGCGAGTTGACAGATTGTATGATAATCTGTCAAGGCCGAAAAGAAGGGAATAGGTGCAGCGGGGTGTTCACACCTTCTTCAGCCCGCGCTACCGCGTTCCAATGAAGGGATCCCCTCGCCGCTAGGGGCCACGATGATTTGAGATGCTCCGCAGCGTCGCAACAACCGACTCGCGATCGTGACGGTCAGGGCCGCGCCAATCGCACGATGCTGAGCTGGTTGTTAAGCCAAGTCTCGTGGAGCCCTGGACTGCACGACTGAAGCAATCTCCAGCGAAGCGTCCGTTTCGGCTGGCGCTCGGACTGTTCGAAAACCGTGGCTTTGCTCGGGCGAGGCGGGCTTCTCCCCGCCGCACTCCACGCCGATGTCTAGTTTCCTTTCCGAGTTACGTCCCCCGCTTCAGAGTTTTCCACTCTTCAGAATGGTGTCACACGTCATCGACGACACCGATAGGCCTAATCCCTCTCGGGGACCTACACGAGTCCCAATTCGTTCTAAACGATGTCGGGCGGCTGGTTCGCACCCCCTTTTCTTTTTTTGGCGTGGGGGTTGACGGTCTTTAGTGGTCACTACACATAAGGGCTCTGTAACGACAATTACAGTGACACATGGCCGCTGCCCTCGAACGCGCCAGGAGATAATTGAACTATGACAAGACTCTTTGACCCTTTTACTATTCGCAGCACCACGTTGCGCAACCGTTTGGCACTGTCTCCAATGTGTCAGTACGAAGCCGAGGATGGTTTTACGACACCCTACCATCTGGTCCATTATGGGAAGTTCGCCCTGGGCGGATTTGGCATGGTCATGATTGAGGCCACGGCCGTTTCGCCGGAAGGACGCATCACTCATGGCGACGTAGGGCTTTGGAAAGATGAGCAGATCGGAGGGCTTGCAACTATTGCGTCCTTCTTGAAAAGAAACGGGGCGACCGCCGGAATACAGATTGGGCATGCGGGCCCCAAGGCCGCAATGCAGCGACCATACTATGGGGACGGCCCACTTACACAGGCAGACCAGGCCAGGGGTGATCATCCGTGGCAGGTCGTATCGGCCAGCCCCCTGGCCGTCGGTGAAGGTTGGCTCCTGCCGACGGAGCTCGACGCGGAAGGCATCGCCAAAGTCCTCGCCGACTTTGCCGCAGCCGCGCGTCGGGCGCTTACCGCAGGCTTCGACGTTCTCGAGCTCCATTGCGCCCATGGCTATTTGCTGAATTCCTTCCTTTCACCAATTACAAACTTGCGGACGGACGAATACGGCGTTGATCGCGCGGGACGGATGAAACTCCCCCTGGAAATTGCTCGGCAGCTGCGCGCGATCTGGCCTGAAGACAAGCCGCTTTTCGTTCGAATCTCGGCTGTTGACGGAACTCGATCCGGCGTCACCATTGATGACAGCGTGGCGTTCGCCAAGGAATTGGCGCTCATCGGTATCGACGCGATCGACTGCTCGTCGGGCGGCATAGGCAAGCCCTACGAATACCCGAACGGATATGGCTATCAGGTCCCCTTTGCAGAGCGCATCAAGTCGGAAACGGACCTGCGTGCCATGGCAGTCGGGCTTATCGTCGATCCGCACCAAGCGGAAAAAGTCGTTGCTTCGGGCCACGCGGACCTCGTTGCCATTGGCCGAGAAGCCCTGCGGGAACCGAACTTCGCTCTGCGAGCTGAGGCCGCGCTCGGCGCAGCAAACCATGACAGCCCCTTCGATAGTTGGCCGCGGCAGATCGGCTGGTGGTTGAATCATCGCGAGCGGAAAATCCGCCAGTTGGGTCCGTGGTCAGCCAATGACGAGGCCGCAGCTTAGCGGGTCGCCGAAAATAGCCGTCGAAACACACACAAAGAAATATCAATCCCTGAAGGAGCTACACATGTCGAATTCTACTTACATACAGGACTATAACGCGATCATAGCAGTCCTTAACAAATACAACGAGGGCGGCGCGAAGGCGAACAGTGCCATCATGCAGCCTGCATTCAACGAGAATGCCACTATTTTCGGCATTGAGAACGGCAAGCTGACCGGAGGCAAGATCCAGACCTTGTACGATGTTATCGACACGTCGTTCCGGCCATCTCCCGAGGCCTCCGCGGCCGTCGTTCGCGTCGACATTGTGGGCACCGCCGCTAGCGCTCGCGTCGACACAGACAACATCTCAGGCTATCGCTTCACCGACTTTTTCAACTTGCTCAAAGCCGATGGGAAATGGACCATCGTAAGTAAGATCTACCATACTCACGCAGGCGCATAAGTATGCCTGAAAATTCGGATGGGCGCACGGTTGCTCCCATCCGAAGACGGATTCTCTTGAGGAAAATTCAATGTCCAAAGTGTTTATCGTGGGGGCGGCTGGAAAGGTTGGTCGCCGAGTGGGCTCTCAACTGGTCGCCCGCGGCCACCGAGTGACAGCAATGCACAGAAATCCGGAACAAGGCGAAGCGCTTCGATCACTGGGTGCTCTCCCCGTTGCCGGGAACCTCCTTGAGCTCGATACGCATGAGCTGTCCACGCTAATGGCCGGCAGCGATGTGGTGGTATTTTCGGCGGGAGCCGGCGGTGCAGGCATGGAGCTAACCAACGCCATCGATGGCCGCGGTCTCGAACTGTCAGTCGAGGCGGCAAATCTCGCTGGCGCGAAACGCTTCATATTGGTGTCGGCATTCCCTGAGGCGCTTAGGGGCGGAAAAATCTCTGACGGTTTCGAAAACTACATTGCAGTGAAGAAACGCTCCGACATTCATCTCGCCGAAACGGATCTTGATTGGGTCATTCTCCGCCCTGGAACCCTTCTGGACAGCCCCGGCACTGGCAAAGTACGGGCAGGCTTAGCCATACCGTATGGTGACGTTGCCCGCGACGACGTCGCCGCAACGATCGTCAAAATTATCGAACAGCCCAAGATCAGCCGCGTAATCATTGAACTTACGCAGGGAGACACGCCCGTTGGCGAAGCGGTGCTACAATTGTCGCGAAATTAACGGGCAAACGTCCCGGAGTTTTAACCAATTCGCTTGACCATCTGTAGCGAACACTACAAACATTCAACCTTGTGATCCCTTAGCATTGCGGTCAGCAGGCGAAATCCGGCTGGAACGAGCGAAAACGGGCTTGGTATGAAGTTGCTTCTTGTTGGTTCCACCGGCCTCGTAGGTCGGCATGTACTCGGCCTTGCCTTGCAAGATCGACGGGTGGATCGGGTGATTGCTCCAACGCGATGGACGCTTCGTGAGCATCCCAAACTGCACTCCCCGCTCGTCGACTTTGATCACCTTCCCGTCAAGGCTACCTTGTGGAACGTTGATGCCGTGGTTTGCACTCTTGGAACGACAATGCGATCCGCGGGGTCTCAGGACGCATTCCGCAAGGTGGATTATGGCTATCCGCTGGAAGTTGGTCGTCTCGCTCGCATGCACGGCGCGAATACCTTCGTCTTAAACTCGGCAATTGGCGCTGATGTCGGTTCGAGGTTTTTCTACAATAGGACCAAGGGAGAGCTTGAGCGCGATCTGGCAAATCTTGGGTTTCAGTCGTTCACGGCTGTCCGTCCGGGTCTGATCGGCGGCGACCGCGATGAATATCGCCTGGCTGAGCGTGCCGCGCTTTTGGTCGTGAGAACGTTGGGAAGAGCGATCCCAAGGCGATTGCGCATCAATACGGCAGAGCGGATTGCCCACGCTCTGCTTGAGTCCGCGATCAATCCGATCCCGGGCATACATTCGATCGAGGCCACTGAACTGGTTTGAGATGGATGCCGTTAGTAAGTGAACATGAAGGAGGAATAATCTATGCCAAATGTGAGATTTTCTGATGTTATCGACAGCGGTGCCGACGATGTCTGGACCGTGCTTAAAAAGTTCGGAGAACTAGCGAAATGGCATCCCGCCATCGCCGCCAGTAGCATTCTGGACGGCAGCCCGGATAGCACTCCCGGCATTGTCCGCAAACTCACGCTCCAAGATGGAGCAACGATGACCGAAAGGCTTCTTTCAATCGACGATGGAAATCGCGCACTTTCTTATAAATTCGAGGAAGCGCCCCTCCCACTGGATAATTATGTGCTCAAAGTGTCGGTGACACCCCTGACCGGGCAAAAAAAGTCCTTCATCGATTGGGAAGCGTCGTTCGATTTACGGGAATCCGATCCGAGTAAACAATACGAGTCATTGATGGCTGAGCTGATTGCCTCCGGAAGCAAGGCCCTGGGGGAACATCTGCTCAATGCGGCCAAACGCTGAGTGTTGAAGCGGTCCGATTGCAATGCAAACGGGCCGCCTCGTTTTCGGAACAGAAAATGGACAGTTACATCTCACCCGTAGAGCTGGAAAATGCCTACCGGCTCATCAATCATGGCCCAACCGTGCTAATCTCCGCCGCACATCGGGGCGTAGAAAACGTTATGGCAGCGGCCTGGGCCTGTGCGTTGGACTTCTCACCTCCGCGGCTGACCGTCGTCCTCGATAAGACCTCCCGCACGCGAGAACTTGTCGAAGGGAGCTCCCGCTTTGCAATCCAGGTTCCAACCGCTGCGCAACTGCAATTGACACGGGACCTTGGCACAACGAGCCTGGTGACCGAGCCATGCAAACTGGTAGATAGTGGCGTCGAACTTTTCTACATCGACGGTTACGAAGCGCCCTTTGTGGCTGGATGTTCAGCGTGGCTCGCCTGCGAAGTGATCGTCGAGCCGCACAACCAAAAAACCTATGACCTATTTATAGCGGAAGTTACCGGCGCTTGGGCCGACAGGCGGGTATTTCAAGATGGGCATTGGAATTTCGAGAATGCCGAACCGCAGTGGCGGAGTTTGCACTACATTGCGGGAGGGCAATTCTACGCAATCGGCGAACCGCTGCGAGCTCAAGCAAAGGAATCCGCGACGGCTGGAGCATAAGAAGGTTCGCCCTTCCAGTGCTCCTAACTCGGTCAACGCGTTGTGGAACAATGGCGACGACGAAGGCCAATCAAGCGCGCACGGGATCAACATTCGGGCCAAGGTAGCAATTGCCGCGTCTCCGGGGCTGCCACCATTGGATTAGAAGCGGCTTGACCTTGGCTGTCGTTTCCAGCCCAACGTGGCACCCGGCATTTTCAACCGGGCACCAAATGTATGGCGCTTCAAAGGGCTGCCGGCTCCCTGAGGTCCGAACAGGTCGCAACTCATGTTGTCAACGAGCCGAGAGTACGAGCTCCTGCCGGATTGCGCGGGCCTCTAGTTCCACTTCAGCAGCAGCGATCGGCGGGCGAGCTCGGTAGACAAGAATACCCTTCCTGATCGGCTCACCAATTTTACCCAGAACCTCCGCTCCCCAAAGGTCAGGGATGTCATGAACGTGAAATAGTGCGATCCGGGTCGTTTCCTGCCAAGACGCCCCCAATTTTTTCAAGGTGTTCGCAACCGTATCGATTGTGAAGAGCGTGCGCTTTCGCATCGCCTCGAGACCGATATCGCCCTCTGCGATGATTTTGCCATCCGATCCGATATCGGCTTGGCCTGCCAGAAGGAAGGTTTTCACTTTCTCTTTCGTTGGGACCGTGTAACTGAAAGCGCAGAGAGACGTGACCTTGGGCGGATATAAGTCAAGCGCGATGTTCGAACGGCAGACGCCACTGTAGTTCTCATGCATCAAGCCCCACTTCCGAAGTTGCTCCAGGTACGGGATGTTGAACGTCGACCAGTTGTCTAGCGTAAGGGGAGCAGGAACGCGCAGTTCGATGCCGCAGAATGCCTGCACCGGACGACCGATGCCCTTCAAATGCGCTTCGATGAAAGCGAATGCCTGATCGAGCGGAACCCATGTGTGCAGTTCCGCCCGAACGACTTCGTATCCATCGTCGGGCACAATTCCCGCACAATAAGCCGGGCCGCTCGGTACAATCCGGTAGCTGCCCGCCCGGTTATCGAGCATCTCGCCTGCTTGGGTGAGACCGACGGTTGGATTAGACATGTATTTCCTCCTATGGGTTGTTCTGTCCAAGCGCGATCCGCTTAGAGTGTAAAGTGGATGGCGGTCGATGGAATGGGGTTCGCTGCGGATATTAGAAGTCGTCAAGATTTGGCGGATCGAACCAGTTTGTCAGCGATAGACCACCATCAACGACAAATGAGGCTCCGGTCACGTAAGCCGATAGGCGGTCCGAAAGAACTGAGAGAGCCATTGGCGCAAGATCCTCGCTTTTGCCCAAGCGACCAAGAGGGATATGTTTCGTCAACGAAGGGTCGGCGACAAAGCCCCCGGCCGCGATCGCTCCGGGAACCAGAGCGTTGACCCGGATATCGAAGCGCCCCAGCGTCTTGGCTAGTTCTTTCACCAACATCGCAAGCGCCGCTTTGGACGTGCTGTAATGAGGAAGGTTTCTTGGCGCTGCGGCGTGTAGAGAGGTCAGCATCAGGAATGAGCCAGGCTCCCGGGCCGCGATGAGTTCTCGTGCAAGCTCACGTGCGAGATGAAATCCGGCGTCGACGTTGACGGCGCGCATCTGATCCCAGGTATCGTCTGTCACCGCAAGTGAGTGATCTTTTTCCCGCCTTGGGGGAGCCGCGCTGTGGACGAAATGAGTAATCCGACGAAAGGCCGAACGTGCGTGCTCGAGCAGCCGATCACATTCTTCGCGCTTCGCTAGATCTCCTGTCCATGCGCTGGCTAGTTCGGGACGGGACAACGAGCCGACGGCATCAGCAACTCTTTCGGCGCTGACGTCGGCGAATACAGTGCGGACCCCCTCGCCCACCAGAGCTTGAGCGATCGCTCGGCCGATGCCATTGCCCGCACCTGTGACTAGGGCAACGTCCCGCCTCGGGTCGAATGCATTGTCAAAAATACTCATGCTCTTTCCTGTCTTTTTCAGTGAATTGTCGCGTATCGGATGGCTGTCGGCGTGCTGAATTCATCATAAGCCTCTGGGTGAACGATTTTCGGGCATTTCCGCAGGCTGCGCCGCCTGTGTTACGTTTCGGTTTGCCTGGGGAGGTTCAACGTGCGCCTCACTCTGCACAAGTTCGCGAGCATTTTAGCGACTAAACAGCCACTTCGTTGAGTTTCTTTAGCGATCAATACAGACCATACCTTCTAGAAGTCGATTTAGGCAACCCAAGACTTCTGAACCGGGTTCCAAGCTTAGAAGATTGTGGAATGCCCACAGATGAACCCGGATCTTTGTGGTCCATAGCTATGTTTGCAATTACACGGCCTTGGCGACGATCTTAAAGACTGATCTCTGCATGGCGTTCTTCCGCGCAAGGATCATTCAGTGTGGATCACCAAGAACACCCGTTGTTGGTCCGGTCACGATCCGTCTTGAGGTGCGTCTGAGACGCCCAGATTGCCCGCAAGGATGAGCGGATCGAACGGCTTGAGAAGCTGTCGCGGCCTTCAAACAGGCAGCCTTCGGGCGCAAGGCCGAGAAGACCGATCCTGACCAGTTCGATCTGGCATTGGAAGACCCGGAAACGGCCATGGCAGCGATCCATGCCGAGGATGAGGCGGATGCTCCTGCCGGGAACAGGATCACCAGGCCGCGCACGATAATCGCGGCTCCCTTCCAAAGCATCTTCCTCGTGTTGACGAGGTAATCGAGCCGGAAAGCCTGATTTGTGGCTGCGGCGGTTGCCTGCATTGCATCAGCGAGGAGTCTCCGAGCGGTTGGATGTGATCCCGGCACAGTTCCGTGTCAGCGTGCCCGGCGTCGATCCTGTGATCGCACGCGAGCTGCTCGCCGCCGCTCACAGCATCTGCCCGTATTCGAAGGCGACGCACGGCAACATCAACGTTGCGACAAGCTCATCTGAACGCGGTCTTCCGGGTCTGTCTGCAGGAAGCAGGCAGACCCGGCAACTATTGAGCCACAGGGCCATCGGTCACCGATCATGGCGTGAGAAAGTCATCCAGTCAGCACGCAGCGCCGGAGCCAAAGGATCGGATCGGTGGCTTTCCTGGACCACACAAGTTTGCCGCCGTATCGCAAGACAGCTACAGGCTCGACACCTTCGCGGCGAAGCATGATCCGGAGTTCCTTTTCCGATATTCGCAACCCACGCTTGATCCACGCCGTGGTTTGCGATCGCTTCTCGTTCCGTGCAATCGGCGCGGTCAAAATCAAGGGGCGTTTGGAACCGGTCGACGTGCACGAGCTGGTCTCGTCGATGCCTCTCGACGGATGAACCGCAAGGACCATCCGCTTTGCTGTCCTCCGCGACGCAGCACCCCCCGCTCCTTCATGTCACCGCAAAGATGCCGCTAGCCATCTGATCAACCGATTAGCTTTGGGATTGATGCAATCGAGACATGCGAGAGAGTTCCTTGGTTCCAGCAATATCGGTCGGATCGCGGAGCTTGATCACGCCCCGAAAGCTTCAAGCTGACGCGCACCGGAAGTGGTGAGCCTGGGCCCAAGTTCGGTGGCGAGCTGTCACGGCTTTTTCGCAGAACGATGTTTTCCCGCTACGCAACCTGCCGGCTGCGTACGATACGGGCACCCGCCGCGCTCATCATCGCCAGGGCATACCAGGTCAGCGCGTAGACGAGGTGACTGTTGCGAAAGCGGACGACCGTCAGGCCGCCGATCGGCAGGCCGCCCACAACAGGCGTCGCATCCGCATCGACGAAGTATGGTGCGACATCGACGAGACCTTTCGACGCAGCGATGGCAGCGACGTCGCGGGAAAACCATCGGTCGTTTGCCGGGTCGTTGGAACGCAGGAAAGCGCCGCCCGGTTCGCTCATGCGCATGAGCCCGGTGACCTCGACGGTTCCGGCAACATTGCCCTTCGCGCGTTCGGATGCGTCGCGACGATCCGACGGTACGAAGCCGCGATTGATCAGCACTGTCGTGTGGTCTTGCCGGCGCGTGGGGGTCAGCACCCAGAAGCCGGCACCACGCTCCGTCACCGCCTGCACCAGAACCGTCTTGTCATGCTCGAAATCGCCTGTCACCGTGACACGGCGGTATTCGTCCTTCTCTGCACCGACAGCCTTCCATTGGGCGCGAGACGGCGCAGGCACCGCCTGCGCCTGGATACGCGCATCGACCCGCGCGATGAGATCAAACTTCCAGAAAAGGCGCTGGACCTGCCAGGTACCAAGGGCAAAGAAAACAACGACCAGCAGCAGCAGGACACCCATGAGCACCAGGCGCGAACGGGAAAATGAAGGGCTGGGCGCCGCCTCTCCTCGTGGTCGATCGATGATCATGCGCCCCGCCCCGTCATTCCCCCGTCAGGGCATGTTCTTCATCATATCGTTCGTCATCGGCATCATGTTGGAGTTGAGGTGATGCATGACCCAGAGCGAACCCGCAAGCGCGATGCCGACGATAACGAGGGTGAAGATCAGCGCCATCAATGTCCAGCCGCCCTCCGAACGCGGATTCATGTGCAGGAAGTAGACCATGTGGACGACGATCTGTACGGCACCGATCCCCATCACCAGCACGGCCGTCGCCAACTTGCTGTCCAAAACGCCATCCATGACCAGCCAGAACGGGATCGCGGTCAGGATCGCGGCCAGGACAAAGCCGATCAGGTAGCTCTTCAGGGACCCGTGGCCAGCTCCGTGACCATGGCTGTGTGCGTGATGCGTTTCCGACGCGCTTTCGTGGGACGGCAGAGGATGCGCACTCATACGAGAGCTCCCAGTAGGTAGACGAAGGAAAAGACGCCGATCCAGATGACGTCGAGGAAGTGCCAGAACATCGACAGGCACATCAGCCGGCGCCGATTGTCCGCGATCAGCCCGTACTTCTTCACTTGCACCATGAGTGTGACCAGCCAGATCATGCCGAAGGTCACGTGCAGGCCGTGCGTGCCGACCAGCGTGAAGAACGAGGACAGGAAGGCCGAACGCGTCGGGCCGGCGCCCTCCAGGATCAGGTGGTAGAATTCATAGAGCTCCAACGCCAGGAAGGCCGCCCCGAACACGCCGGTAACGCCGAGCCAGAAGAGGGTTTCCATCCTAGCGTTGCGCTCCATCTGAAGCATAGCAAAACCATAGGTGATGGACGAGAACAGCAGCATGGCTGTGTTGACGGCGACGAACTTGAGATCGAACAGATCAGCCGGCGACGGGCCTGCGGCATAGTTGCGACCGAGGACGCCATGCGTCGCAAACAACACGGCGAAGATCAGGCAGTCGCTCATCAGATAGAGCCAGAAACCCAGCATGGTGCTGTGTTCCGGATGATGATCTTCCGTCAGGTAGAATTGCGGCGTCTGGTTCTCGTTGACTTGGGTCTCGCTCATCGTCTCAGGTCCGTTCTGCGAGCAGCTTGGAGCGCGCGTCCTCCGTCGCCGCGACGGTCGCGGCAGGGATGAAGAAATCACGCTGATAGTTGAAGGTATGGCCGATCGAGACGGCAACGATGGCGATGAAGGACAGGGCGGCCAGCCACCAGATGTACCAGATCAGTGCAAAGGCGAGCACGACGCTGATTCCCGCCAGGATGACGCCTGTGCCCGTGTTTCTCGGCATGTGGATCGGCTTGAAACCGGCGAGCGGGCGCTCGTAGCCACGGCTCTTCATGTCGTACCAGCTGTCGTGATCGTGCACGACCGGCGTAAAAGCGAAGTTGTATTCCGGCGGCGGCGAGGAGGTCGACCATTCCAGCGTGCGGCCGTCCCAGGCATCACCACTCGTCTCGCGCAGCTGATCGCGCCTCAGGTAACTGACGATGATCTGGATGACAAAGGAGGCGATGCCGAGCGCGATCAGGACGGCTCCGAACGCAGCGATGACGAACCAAATCTGCAGCGAAGGGTCTTCAAACTGGCTGACACGCCGGGTGACGCCCATCAGGCCGAGCACATAGAGCGGCATGAAGGCGAAGAAGAAGCCGATCTGCCAGAACCAGAAGCTCATCCTGCCCCAGAACGGGTCAAGCTTGTAGCCGAAGGCCTTGGGCCACCAGTAGACGAGGCCGGCCATCAGCCCGAACACCACGCCGCCGATGATGACGTTGTGGAAGTGGGCGATGAGGAAGAGCGAATTGTGCAGGACGAAGTCGGCCGGCGGAATAGCCAGCATGACGCCGGTCATGCCACCGATGACGAAGGTGACCATGAAGCCGATGGTCCACAGCATTGGCACTTCGTAGCGGATGCGTCCGCGATACATGGTGAAGAGCCAGTTGAACATCTTCGCGCCCGTCGGGATGGAGATGATCATCGTCGTGATGCCGAAGAAGGCGTTGACCGAGGCGCCCGAACCCATCGTGAAGAAGTGGTGCAGCCAGACGATATAGGACAGGATCATGATCACGCAGGTTGCGTAGACCATCGAGGCGTAGCCGAAAAGACGCTTGCCGCAGAAGGTCGCCACGACCTCGGAGAAGATACCGAAGGCCGGCAGGACGAGGATGTAGACTTCCGGGTGGCCCCATATCCAGATGAGGTTGATATACATCATCGGATTGCCACCAAGGTCGTTGGTGAAGAAATTTGTCCCCACATAGCGGTCGAGCGACAAAAGCGCGAGCGTGGCGGTCAGGATCGGAAACGTTGCAACGATCAGGATGTTGGTGCAAAGCGACGTCCAGGTGAAGACCGGCATCTTCATGAAAGTCATGCCGGGCGCCCGCATCTTGACGATCGTGGCGATCAGGTTGATGCCGGAAAGCGTTGTGCCGACACCGGCCACCTGCAGGCCCCATATGTAATAGTCGACGCCGACGCCGGGACTGTAGTCTGCACCCGAAAGCGGCGGATAGGCGAGCCAGCCGGTGCGCGCGAATTCACCCACGAAGAGCGACAGCATGATGATGACAGCGCCGGCCGTCGTCATCCAGAAGGAAAAATTGTTGAGGAAGGGGAAGGAAACGTCGCGGGCACCGATCTGCAGCGGCACAACGTAATTCATGAGACCGGTCACGAAGGGCATGGCCATGAAGAAGATCATGATCACGCCATGGGCCGTGAAGATCTGGTCGTAGTGATGGGGGTTGAGGTACCCCTCGTTACCGTTGAAGGCGATCGCCTGCTGGATACGCATCATGATCGCATCGGCAAAGCCGCGCATCAGCATGACCAACGCCAGTATCACATACATGATACCGATCTTCTTGTGGTCGACGCTGGTGAACCACTCGCTCCAGAGATAACCCCAGAGCTTGAATTTGGTGACCAAGGCGAGCATCGCGATGCCGCCCAGCGCAACGACCGCAAAAGTCGCGACGAGAATGGGCTCGTGGTAGGGGATCGCTTCCCAGGACAGCCGCCCGAAGATGAACTGAGTCAAACTGGTTTCACCGAACATTGTGTTGTCCACATCTCTCGATATACGGGCCCAAGGGCTTTTGAAGGCCTTGCGCGTCCGCAGCACCGGATCCTCCAGTGCCGCCGAGCACGCGGTGTCCTAGTGCATCTTGTGCATGTCGTGGTTCATCGTTTCCGGCTCGTCCTGCCGGTCCTCGATCCCCTCGGCCGGCTCTTCGCTGCGCGACGGGTTGCCGGTTTCCGGGAAGGTGGCCCCGGGCGCGGCCTCGCCGGCATTGCTGCCGCCGTCGGCATGGCGGTTGTCATGCTCCAGCTTGGCCCGGTTTTCATGGCTGTCGGCGCCCGCGCCGCCCATCATGTCGATATGCATCATGTCCTTCATGCACATCTGTCCGGCCCGCACGCACATGTTGAGCACGGCGTCATAAAGCCCGTTCTCGACGGAGGCATAGTAGCGGACTGGCTCCTTGATGCTCGGCTTCTCAAGTTTCAGGTAGGTGTCGCGATTGAGCATCGTACCGCTCTGCTTCACCCGGGCGACCCATTCATCAAAGCCCGCCTGATCCTGCCCGTGGAACTTGAAACGCATATGGGAGAAGCCGTCGCCGCTATAGTTCGACGACAGGCCCTCATATTCCCCCGGCTTGTTGATCACCGCATGCAGCCTGGTCTGCATTCCGGGCATGGCGTAGATCATGCCGGCCATTGCGGGCACGTAGAAGGAATTCATCACCGAGGAGGCAGTGATCTTGAAGTTGATCGGCACGTCGACCGGAGCCGCCAGCTCGTTGACCGTCGCAATCCCGTAGTCGGGATAGAAGAACAGCCATTTCCAGTCGAGCGCCACGACCTCGACGTTCAGCGGCTTTACGTCGGTGGCGACGGGCCGCGCGGCGTCGATCCGGTCGAGCGGCCGGTAGGGATCGAGCTTGTGGGTACTGACCCATGTGACGGCGCCGAGCGCAATGATGATCGCAAGCGGCGCGGACCAGATGACCACCTCGAGCCCGGTGGAATGATGCCATTCCGGATCGTATTTGGCGGCCTTGTTGGACTGGCGATAGTGCCAGGCGAAATAAAGCGTCAGGCAGATGACGGGTACGATGATGATCAGCATCAGGATCGTCGAAATGACAATCAGGTCCCTTTGCTGCGCGGCGATATCCCCTGAGGGCGACATGACGACCATGTTGCATCCGGTGAGGGCCGGCAGCATGAGCATAAGCATCATCGATAGTCGGGCGAAACTGAATTGCGTCGGCATTTCGGGCTCAACTTGCGTTCTGTTCAGGTGGCAATAACCAGGCGCGGTCACGCTTGGGAATGAGGTGCTTCGTCGCAGCGCAGCATTCTGTCGCAGTGCGGTAGCGATTTTCGGCTATCCGTCGCCACAGATTTGTACTAGCGCATTAGGCCTTATCGGTCTCCCGCTATCCTTCCGCTGGCGCAGGCCGATGGGTGTCGGCGTCTGCAGCCTCGCGCGAAGTTCGAACGTTTCGCGTAATTCTTGATATTGGACGTCGATTAGTCAACACTCGAAGAACATGGCGCACATCGCTCGGAGAAGTTCATGAGTTCGGCCGTCAACCCCACATCCACTGGTCTTGAACGGGATGCCCGTCGCATCCATGACGACAACAAGCCATTGTCGCCGGGCAGCATCGCCATCGGCGTGGTCATCGGACGGACGTCGGAGTTCTTCGACTTCTTCGTCTACGGCCTTGGCTCCATTCTCGTCTTCCCGAAGCTGATCTTCTCGTTCGCGCCCAATCCCGTGGCCGCGACGCTGATGTCCTTCGCACTGTTTCCGCTTGCGTTTCTCGCGCGCCCGGTCGGCTCCTTCGTCTTCATGTGGATCGACCGCAACTACGGACGCGGGACCAAGCTGACGGTCGCGCTGGTGATCCTCGGCGGCTCGACGGCATCAATCGCGTTCCTGCCGGGCTACGCGACGATCGGATACTGGGCCGTGGCGCTTCTGGCGCTCTTCCGGTTGGGACAGGGTTTTGCGCTTGGCGGCGCATGGGACGGCCTGGCATCCCTGCTGAATCTCAGCGCACCGCCAAATCATCGCGGCTGGTATGCGATGATCCCCCAGCTCGGCGCGCCCATCGGCTTTGCGCTGGCGAGCATTCTCTTTGGCTACTTCGTCAATAGTCTTTCCGAGGCCGATTTCCTCGAGTGGGGCTGGCGCTATCCCTTCTTCGTCGCTTTCGCGATCAATGTGGTGGCGCTTTTCGCTCGCCTGCGCATCGTCGCCAGCAAGGAATTCGGCGCGGCCATGGATGCCCAGGAGTTGCAGGCCCGACCTATCTTCGAGATGCTGAGCAAGCACAGCCTCGATGTCGTGCTTGGCGCCTTCGTACCCCTGGCGAGCTTCGCGATGTTTCACCTCGTCACTATTTTCCCCTTGAGCTGGATCATCCTCAATGGCGGGCAGTCGGCAGCCGAGTTCCTCTGGGTCCAGGTTGCCGGTGCGGCCGTCGGCGCCATGAGCATCGTGCTCTCCGGCGTGATCGCCGACAGGATCGGCCGTCGCAGGCAGCTGATGCTCGGCGCGATCCTAATCGCGATCTTCAGCTTCTCGGCACCGTTCCTCCTCGATGCCGGCGGCAAGGGGCAGGACGCCTATATCCTGATCGGCTTTGCCATTCTCGGCCTCACCTTCGGCCAATCGTCCGGCGCCGTATCGTCGCGCTTCACGCAATACTACCGCTATACCGGTGCAGCGCTCACCTCGGACCTCGCCTGGCTCCTGGGCGCAGGTTTTGCGCCCCTGGTCGCGCTCGGCCTTGCTACCAGCTTCGGAATCGTCTTCATCGGCGGCTACCTGATTTCCGGCGCCATCTGCACATTGGCGGCCCTGAGCCTCACCCGGGCGCTCGACCAGTACTAGGGCGCTGTCAGGTGCCACGATCGGGTCGTGGCAGAAAAAGACTGAAGGTTGCGCGCCGATTGACCACGTGCCGGGATCTGCGCCCCTCGCTTTCGATAGGGTTATCGGAGGCGCAGGCGACGGCGGCGCAACACCTCTCACTCGCGATTTGCCGCATCGCCGTCGCGATGCAGAAACAAGTGCCGGCTCTCCTGGGTGACTGCTGAACTTCAGGTCATGCAGCGATTGAATTTGCCAGCGCCGGCTGAAACGCCTCGATAACGACGGCGCGCCAGCCAGCAACCACAGCGCACGGGAAGAACTCAGCCCGATCGAATCAGCCTTCCAGCCAGCGCACCTCTTCCGGAGTAAGCGTGATCTCAATCGCTTTGAGGCTATCTTCCAGTTCAGCCACGGTTCGCGGACCGATGAGCGGAATGATCGGGAACGGTTGCGCAATGACATAGGCAAGCGCGATGTGGATCGGGCTGCAGCCATGCTTCCTGGCGAGTTCGATTGCGCGGTCGCGGCGTTCGAAATTACGGTCGGAATACCAGACCCGCACGATTTCCTCGTCGTCACGCTTGTCGCGCCCTGCCCTGTCGGTGAAAAAGCCTCTCCCTTGGCTCGACCAGGCGAAGTTGGGAATTTGCCGCTCCTTCAGCCAGACTTTCCAGCCGTCGTCTGACGCTGCGACACAGCCGGACCAGATGGGATCGAGCATCTGCGCCAGCGAGAAATTGTTGGACAGAGCCGCCGGAGCCGCCTTGCCGTTTTTCTCGGCAAAGACGGTGGCCTCGTCCATGCGTTCGCGCGTCCAGTTGGATCCGCCGAAAATACCCCGGATGCGCCCGCGCCGGACCTCGGCGTCCATGGCATCGACGAATTCACCGACCGGGATGTCCGGATTATCGCGATGCATGAAGTAGACATCAACATAATCCGTCTTCAGCCGCTCCAGCGACTGATCCAGTTGTCTGGCAATCACGTCCGGATAGCAGAGCGGCGAATGGGCGCCCTTGCCGATCAGGACGATGTCCTCGCGGTTGACCCCGCGGCTCGTAAACCAGTCGCCGAAAATGCTTTCAGTCTTGCCGGCACCGTAGACGAATGCGGTGTCGAACAGATTTCCACCCGCCTCGTAGAAGGCATCGAGTGTCAGCGAGGCAGAGGCAAAACTCGGGAAGAACTCAAAGCCGAGCGCAACTGTGGAGGTCGGCTTTGTCAAGCCGGGGATCTGACGTTTGGGCACGTTTGTACCGGCAACGACTGCAGCGCCCGCTACGTTGACGGTCCGCCTGGCGGCCGTCTCCACCCCGTACTCGAGACCAACGGATGCGCGCCACCGATCGAGCACGCGCAGATTGGCCCGCGTATCTTCGGCGCTCATGCCGGGGAAGGTGAACTCGGTGCGGCCAGCACGGATCGCCTCGCCCACCGCATCGACCTCGAACGAGTAGAGGTAGCGCTTCTCCTCGACTTCGATTGATTGCTGTCCATCGCCCCTGATGATTTCGATGCGGCCCACCCCACCCTGCTTGCCGGAGGCGAACCAGAAGTCCTTTACCTCGATGCGGCCCTGCGAGCCGATGATGCGCAGCACGTTGTCCTGCTGCGCCATGATCGAGCAGGACACCTCCGCGACGATATCGTTGGGGAACTTGAGGACGGCCGATGCCCATTCGTCGACGCCGGACGGCCCCAGACGGGCAGCGCCGGATACCGTCAGCGGTTCGAGGAAAAGCTTGTTCTCGGCAGCACCGGCGAGCATGCATACCATCGAGACCGGGTAGCCGCCGACATCGAGAATGCCGCCGCCGGCCAGATCATTGGCAAAGAGACGGTGCTCGGGGCTATAACCGCCCATGTCGAAGCCGAAACTCGAGCGGATAATCCGCACGTCGCCGATCGTCCCGTCCCGCACCAGTTCGACGAGGCGGGCCGTTTGCGGATGGAACCTGTACATATAGGCTTCGCCGGCGAACACGCCGACCTTTGTCGCCTCGTGGAAGATCGATTGTGCATCGAACGCTGAAAGCGCCATCGGTTTTTCGACCAGCACATGCTTGCCGGCCCGTACCGCCTTGATCGCCCATTCGGCATGGCTGGTGTGCGGCGTGGCGATGTAAACCGCGTCGATCCCCGGATCTGCGAGAAGCGCGTCGTATCCCTTGACGATGCTCGCCCCCGGGAAACCCTCACCGAGGCCGGATTTGTCCGGATTGCGCGTGGCGATGGCCACCAGGCGGCCCGTCGCGGAATGGGCAACCCCTTCTGCAAATGTCCGGGCGATGGTGCCGGGGCCGATGATGCCCCATCGGATCGGTTGTTCTGAGCTCATGATGTATCCTTTTCATTCATTCCAGAAAGAGGGGGTGATCAGCGCAGCCGCTTGCCTTCGGCATAGATTGGGAAGCAGCGTCTGCCGGGGACGGCTACGGGCGCGGTTCCCGCCTCCGTTGGTCAACAGGTCGCCGGAAACGGTGGCAGAGGCAAAGACCGAGGCTTCCACGCAGACGGTGAGGTCGGCTTCACCTGCGACACTGCCGGCCGGAAGGTCATCTGCGGCGACGTGACCGGGTTGACGTGGCAGCCCTGGAGATCGGGACGGGCCACAAAATACTTGAAGCACATTGAAAACCTCCCATTTTCAATTGTAGTCCGTCAGCGAACATGGGCACGTTATCACCGGGCGAAAATCTGTCTCGTACAAAGGGAATGTGGATTTGGCGGAAAGTAAGATGGTCGAAGGAGCGATCTGCCAGCCGGGGACCACCAGCATCGAGGGCATGCCGACCCGGCTGCATTTCTTCCACGCCCATCCCGCGATCATGCTGCGCGCGCATTGGCATGCGCAGGTCGAAGTCAACTACATGATGCGAGGCTCGGTGCATTACCGCATGGCCGGCCATGATCTCAGGCTGGGCGCCGGTCAGATATGTTTGTTCTGGGGCGGGCAGCCGCACAGGATGGTCGAATCCTCCGACGATTCCCTTTATGCCGGCGCTCATCTGCCGCTGGTGCATTTCTTCCGCATGCGGCTGCCGCCGACCATCTCGGCGATGCTCATGGGCGGCGCGACGATGCTGACATCCGAGACGGATTGTGCCGACGACCGGAACTTTCCGCGCTGGCGGAGCTGGGCCAGTTCCGGAGACGACACGAAGGCCAAGCATGCCGTGGAAGAACTGCTGCTGCGCGTTGAACGAATGTTCATGGAGCCTTACACGATCGTTTCGTCCGCCAAGGAATGCAAGGCCGAGAACGCCTCGGCGGCGCCGTCGCTCGGCGTCGAGCGCATGTGCGATTTCATCGCTGACAATTTTCTCGAGGAGATCGATACGGTCGATATCGCGGCAGCGGCGGGATTGCATCCAAAATACGCCATGAACCTGTTTCGCAAGTCGACGGGTATGACGCTAATCAAGTACTTGACGCTGCTGCGTCTTTCCCGGGCGCAAGCCATGCTGATGAACTGCAATGACAGCATCCTGCAGGTGGCGTTGGATAGCGGGTTCGGTTCGGTGAGTGCCTTCAACAAGGCCTTTCGGCAGATCGCTGGCATGCCGCCTTCGGATTTCCGTCGCGATGTTCGCGCCGCGGCCAGGTGAGCATCACGAAGCGTCGACTTGCCTTGTCTGCATCTCGCCTCTCCCGTCGGGCAATCGACCATTTTCATGTCGATACTTAAACAAAAATGAAGATATCCACGGTAATATAGCCAGACCTACTGTAATCCTCTCTAACATTCACGTCGAGGAAACGGCCCTGGCCCCGCTTGATATACCGGTCGCAAGACTAAAAGATGCTCTGCGTCGCAGCCGGTTTGAACCCGCATTTCAGCCACTCGTGGATTTATCAAATGGATCGGTTGTGGGTTTCGAGGTTCTGGCGCGATGGGTCGACCCCGCTCTACCAGCTATTGGTCCAGTGCATTTTATTCCGGCTGCCGAACGGTACGGCTTGATCGGTCCGCTGACGCGGCAAATTCTTTGCAAGGGATGCACCGAGGCTCTTCAATTTCCCGCCGAACCGATCCTCGCCTTCAATCTCTCCCCGCTTCAATTTCGGGATCCTGACCTTTTCGATTTCGTCTTGGCGGTAATAGAACCGACCGGCTTTCCGGTGCAGCGCGTCCATATCGAGATGACCGAGAGTGCCTTGATCGGTGATGACGGCGTTGCACTTACGACCGTCCAGCGATTCAAATCCGTCGGCATAGGTGTCGCACTGGACGATTTTGGAACTGGTTTTGCCAGTCTAACAAGGCTCCATGCGTTTCCGTTTGAGACGCTCAAGATCGATGCCAGTTTCGTCCAGACGATGGAAACCGACCCAGGCAGCCGCAAGATCGTGGCGTCCGTCGTCGGTCTTGGCCAAAGCTTAGGAATGACAGTTGTTGCAGAGGGGGTAGAAACCGAGCGGCAAGCCACAATCCTGCGGCGCCTCGGATGTGACATCGCTCAAGGCTGGCTGTTCGGCAAACCGGCGGCGGCTTCGGAAATCGCCAGGTCGCCGACGCCCGCTACCAGAGGCATGCCGAGGAAATCGACGTGCGTTTCCCCGCTGCAACGATTCCATCAATTGGAAGCCTTGTATAAAGACGCGCCAATCGCGCTTGGATTCGCTGATCTCGATCTCCGATACGTCAGCGTCAATGACCGGCTGGCGCAAATTCTTGGTCGGTCGGCAGCAGACATCGTCGGCCAACCTATAACGGAGAAATTGCCCGCGCGTCACAAGATGGCGATGGCTCGTCTGGTTCAGCGCATCATAGACGGCCGCTCCATCAAATCCCACGAATATAGCGACGGGGTAACGGGGCGCTCCTACCTCATCTCGTGCCAATGCGTTTGCGATGACGTGGGCGATGCCATCGGATTGTCGATCGCCGCAATCGACATCACCCAGCGCAAAGCGGCACAACTCGCGCTGAAGGCCGACGAGGAACACTTCCGTCGTGCCGTGGAGCTCAGTCCAAATGTCGCATGGGCGGCCAAGCCATCAGGCGAAGTGGACTATATGAGTCCGGCGCTGGGGGTTGGCGAAGCAAGCGCGATGGCTGATAGGATTGCTGACTGGTATGCGCGAATGCACGAACAGGACAGGGCGAGGGTACGGCAGGAATGGCTCGCATGGCTGCCGTCTCAACAGCCATTTTCAACCGAGTTCCGCATCAGATGGACTAACGGCGAATGGCGGTGGGTGTTGAGCCGGGCAAAACCGTTTTTCAATTCAAGGGGCCAATTGGAACGATGGTACGGCGTCATTAGCGACATCAGCGACCAGAAGATCCTGGAGGCGACGGTCGCTCGCATGGCAGGCTTGCCTCAGGAGAATGCCCAAGCCGCGCAAATCTTAAAGCTGTTTCGCTGAAACAGGGCGCAGGAAGCCAGAGTGTCGCAGTAATATAATGCTGCCGTGGGCGCTGGAATCGACCTTGGCGCCACCTCATTGAGCGGAGCTAGCATGCAGATCCAACGGCGAGGATGCATCCATCTCGTTGTCTGCTTTGCGGATCTCAAAGACCGGGTTCTTCTCTTTTACAAATCTAAGCCGAAGGACCGGACGCGGTCGCCTTCCACCGCATCCTCGCCAAGGCGGCCGGTTACCACGTCGCGCAGCCAGCTTTCTGAAGACGGCGATCGAGCAGGAGCCGTCCCCAGCCGTCGGGCAAACTGTCGTTAAACAAGCCATGGAGGCCGTCGAACGGATCGCGCGACGCCGCAATCAGGCCTAAATTCGTTTTCACGTTGAAGGGAGATACCGGCAACGGCGCAGCGAGGAATTCTGCCGAGTATTCAAAATACGCCCGACGTTCGTTGCTGCTCCATGCGAGTGTTCCTCGGTTTCTCGGATCTCCCTCGAGATCGAGAATGACGCTCAATTTTCGGATTGGCTTGAATTTCGTTTCTTACGCACCCTTTGCCTGAGCGGGCGGTCCAGGACGTCGTCAATTGTCTTTGGCAGCCGAGGCGGAAACAAGTGCTCGAACTCAGCTTCGGCGTCTAGAACAAACGCAATCTTTACAATCGCTTCGAGCGAAATTTTTCCTGACCCCTCGAACAGTCTCAGAGAGCCATAGGAGACGCCAGCTCTTGCGGCTAGCTCCCTCTGCGTGAGGCCGAAGTCAATCCGCCGACGCTTCATTCTTTCCGAGAGTCCCCTCATCACCTCGGCGGGAGATGTCATACTAAATGCTAACATATTGGCACTTAACTCGTTTATGGCACTTAATTACCAATATAATAGCAATTACGTGAATTTCAACGGCAGGCGAGCGATTGCGCGGCTTCCCCGCTCGGGTGTCGCATGTTCAGGGCCATACGAATACCACCGCGCTGGCCTTCCGATCGCCGTTTGCGACCTCGGCCGTGCCGTGCTCGGTTGACCGCAGTCAGCGAGAGGATGGCTACTTCTCGCAGACATTAGGCCAATTGGACGAGTTTGGGCCGGCCTTAGGCTCCCGGTGGACGATACCGAACCGACTTTGCCTTTCCCAGGGCTGCCATCGTATCCTCGACGGAGAGGAGGACAGTAGTCTCAAAAGAGCTGAGAGCGCCACCTGCGCCGATAGCAAGTGCGACAGCCGCCATCGATACGTTGTCGGGCGCCTCCCACAAATTCCAACCATCATGCTCGCCAAAAGCGTACCAGAACCCATGCAGCTTGCCGCCGACCGATTCAATGTAAGCGCGTGCCGCGTCCCGGCGATCCTCGGGGGTTTCGATCATGCGCGCCCAAGTCTCGGGCGTGTAGCTGAAGCGCGTGAGATACATGGCCATCGTTAGCCTCCTCCATCGGAATACAGCAGTTAACGCTCAGGCTTGAAAGAACGCGAGTCATTTCCACCGTGCGGGTTTGTCGTGCGTGACAACCTTGTCGCTTCATCCTCCTCCTCGACAAGGCGATCGATGCCGGCACGATTACGCTTGGCGACACGTGCGGATCCATTCGCAATCTGCGCGCACGTTTCATGTCGGTCATCGCCCCGATGGGGAGGAATTCCTTATCCCCCAGTGCAGTTGTCGGCCAACTGCATATGATATTAACATCCGAAACCCGATCCATCCCGGAACCCATTGATTCTCTTGAGGAATGGAAGTATTTGTCTTGTCGACAAGAGGAATTTTTAAGATGGCTGATACCGAACCAACCCCAGTTCCTGAACGCAAGCGGGGTTCCGGCGTAAAAATGGTCTATGACCTTTTGCGCGACGAAATTCTCGATCTGGTTCTCCCGCCCGGTAGCCCGGTCGACGAGGTGCAACTTGCCGAACGGTTCAAGATGTCGCGCACACCCATCCGTGAGGCGCTCGTGCGGCTCGCCGGTGAAGGGCTCATCGAAACGCTGCCCAACCGCTCGACGATGGTATCGAACATCGACTTCCTCAATCTCCATACCTTCTTCGACGCGCTGGTACTGATGTATCGGGTGACGACGCGGCTTGCGGCGCAGAACCACCGCCAGGAAGACCTGCCAACCATCCGCGGCTTCCACGAGGACTATGCGGCGGCGGTCACAGCGCGCGACACGCTGGCGATGATCGCCACCAACGTGGCTTTCCATGCGGCGATCGCCGAGGCCGGCCGCAACCCCTATTTTACCGGTCTCTTCCGCCGGCTTCTCGACGAGGGACGCCGGATCCTTCGCCTCTACTACCAGTCCTACGAGGAACAGTTTCCACAGCGTTTCGTAGACGAACACGCCGAAATCATTGCCGCAATCGAAGCGCGCGACATTGAGGGCGCCGACCGTCTGGGCAAGGCGCATGCAGAACAGATCGTGCTTCAGGTGCAGCAGCTGTTTAGCCGCAACGTTCGGCTGGATATCGCGCTGTGATCTTCTTGTATTTTTCTTGTCGACAAATAAAATGCAAGATGCTATAGCCGCCTTGAACAAGGGGACCATGCCGGCTGCATGCCCCGAGGGGCCGAAAGGAGATTGATATGAAGGCCAAAATTTTCTCCGGAGTCATTCCCGCATTGATGACGCCCTGCACGGAAGACCGCACCCCTGACTTCGACGCGCTTGTGCGCAAGGGCAAGGAACTGATCGAGAGCGGCATGTCCGCCGTCGTTTATTGCGGCTCGATGGGTGATTGGCCGCTTTTGACCGACGCGCAGCGCATGGAAGGCGTCGAGCGCCTGGTGAAAGCCGGCATTCCCGTCATCGTCGGCACCGGCGCCGTCAACACCGCCTCCGCCGTTGCGCACGCCGCACACGCCCAAAAGGTCGGGGCGCAGGGTCTGATGGTCATCCCGCGCGTTTTGTCGCGTGGCTCTGTCGTCGCCGCCCAGAAGAACCACTTCAAGGCCATCCTCGCTGCCGCTCCAGACCTGCCGGCGGTCATCTACAACAGCCCGTACTACGGCTTCGCCACCCGCGCCGACCTGTTCTTTGCACTGCGCGCAGAGCATCCCAACCTCGTCGGCTTCAAAGAATTCGGCGGCGCGGCCGACATGCGCTATGCCGCTGAAAACATCACCAGCCGCGACGATGACGTCTCGCTGATGATCGGCGTCGATACCTGCGTGTTCCATGGCTTCGTCAACTGCGGTGCCGTCGGTGCGATCACCGGTATCGGCTGCGTGCTGCCCCGGGAAGTCATCCACATGTGCAACCTGTCGCAGGCCGCTGCCGCCGGCGATCCGGATGCCCGCCAGCGCGCGCTGGAACTGGAATCGGCGCTTGCCGTGCTCTCCTCCTTCGACGAAGGCCCGGATCTCGTTCTCTACTTCAAGCACATGATGGTGCTGAAGGGCGACAAGGAATACACGCTCCACTTCAACGAGACCGACGCGCTCTTCGACAGCCAGCGCGGCTATGTCGAAGCCCAGCTCCGGCTCTTCGATACCTGGTATGCCGAGTGGAGCAAGCTCCCCGGTGCGGTTCAGAAGTACAAGGCCTGAGCCTGGTCTTCTCTCATTCCAAAGGCCCTCCCCATGGAGGGCCTTTCTTTTTGCCAGCTAAGCAATTCAGGCAAACGCACTAAACGGTTTTTGCGCCGGAGGCGCGTGAACACAAAGAGCTGCTCAACGGAAGGTGTAACCCGCGGTCAGGCGACCGCATCGAGCCCCTGGGCCAGAAGGCGGTCGAGCTGCTCCATCTCGGTGGCGGTCAGCGTGATGCCGTCCGTCTCGGACTTTGCGCGAGCCAGGAAGCGGCGCTGCGACGGCAGGCGGGCACCCTGGTCGACGATCGCGTCGAAGAGCACTTCGGCACGGGCGAAGGCATTACCGGGACGACCGGCAGAAAATGCTTGGGGAGACATGGCAATAATGAGTTCGCCGTGGAAGGGGGCGAGCGTCGTCGTGCCGAGATAATCCAGCACTTCGGGGCTCGTCAGGTCGCCGATCATGATGCCGGCGAGCAGTTCGATCATCGTGCCGATGGCCGAACCCTTGTGGCCGCCGAAGGGCAGCATGGCCCCGGCAAGAGCTGCTTCCGGATCCGTCGTCGGATTGCCACTGGCATCGATCGCCCAACCTTCCGGCAGTTGCTTGCCGGCGCGGCGGTGTAGTTCGATTTCCCCCCGGGCGGCAACCGACGTGGCGAAGTCGAACACATAGGGCGGCTGGTTTTCACGCGGCCAGCCGAAGGCGAAAGGGTTGGTGCCGAGCAGCGGCTTGTTGCCCCCGGTGGGTGCCACGGTCGCATAGCTCGGGCACATGACAAGGCCGGCAAGCCCCTCGCCCGTCACGGCCTCGACCTCAGGCCAAAGCGCGGAGAAATGGGTGCAGTCGTTGATGACGAGAGCGGCAAGACCCAGCGTGCGCGCACGCTCGGCCAGCACCGGTGCGCCGAGTTCGAAGGCCGCATTGGCAAAACCGCCCCTGGCGTTGACCTTGACGATGGCCGACCCCTCCATCGGCAGGAGTTCCGGCACGGCATCAGGCCTTACCTTGCCGGCCCTTACGGTGCGCAGCGCGCCCTCGATACGGTAGATGCCGTGCGATTTGCAGGCATCCCGCTCACCGGCGACGATCACGCGAGCGAGCGCACCAGCCTGAGCCGCGTTCAGGCCGGCCTTTAGGAAGATCGCTTCAACACGCTCGTGAAGGGCGGCAATCGTCAACGTGCAGGTTTGCGTCATCTTTCGTCTCTCAGGCAGTTCCGGCCATGACAGGCTGGCGATTGAATTTATGCATACAAATAGTATACATATCTTCGACAAGCGCAATTCGCTCCGCGTCCAAACCCACGAGAAAGGTACCTCAAATGGCCTTCACTCCCAGCGTAGACACTTCGACGCAGGCGCATGGCTGATAAGATACCCCATCCTGCCTCCGCTCGCAGCATTCTTGGCGGCACCGCCAGTGGTCGGGTCATAGCCACCGGAGAGGCGCTGAGCTTCTGGGGCGGGGTAGACCCTGCTACCGCGCGCGTTATCGATGTGCACCACCCGCTGCATGGGACGTGCCTGACCGGCAGTGTTCTGGTGATGCCGTCGAGCCGCGGGTCCTGCACGGGTTCGGGGGTTCTGCTCGATCTTGTGTTGACGGGTCGCGCGCCGGCCGCCTTGGTCTTCTCTGAGGCCGAGGATGTGCTTACCCTCGGGGCATTGATCGCCTCCGAGATGTTCGGCAACCCGCTGCCCGTTCTGCGGCTTGGGCCGGAAGGCTTTGCGGCGCTTTCCCGTGCCCAAACCGCGCACATCAGCGACACGGCCGTCGTCGCCGACGGGCTGGAGATTCCGATTGCCCCGCCTGCAACCTTAACGCTCGACCTGACCGAAGCCGACCATGCCATGCTTGATGGACAGCAGGGCGTCGCCATACAGCAGGCGATGCGCATCATCTGCGCAATGGCAGCGCAACAGGGTGCGCTGGGCCTGGTGGACGTTAGCCAGGGCCATATCGACGGCTGCATCTACGCGAGCCCCGCAAACCTGACGTTTGCCGAGAAGATGGCTGATATGGGTGTACAGGTTCGCGTGCCGACGACGATGAACGCCATTTCGGTTGACCGCGCCAATTGGCAGGCGCAGGGCGTACCACAGTCCTTCGGCGACCCGGCCGCACGGCTCGCAGACGCCTATGTCCGCATGGGCTGCCGGCCGACCTTCACCTGCGCGCCCTATTTACTCGACAGCGCCCCAACGCCAGGCGAATCCATCGCATGGGCGGAATCCAATGCGGTGATCTTCGCCAATACAGTTCTCGGCGCCAGAACCGCAAAGCACCCCGATTTCCTGGACCTTTGCATCGCGCTGACGGCGCGGGCGCCGCTGTCCGGCGTCTATCTCGATGAACACCGCAAGGCGCGGCGGGTGGTCAATGTCGAGCTGCCTGAGCACGTGGACGATTCCTTCTGGCCGCTTATCGGCTATCTCGCCGGCCGCGCTGCGCCCGACCGCATTGCGCTTCTGCGGGGTCTCGCCTCGGCGCAGCCCTCGGTGGACGATCTCAAAGCGCTCTGTGCTGCCTTCGGCACCACCTCCGCGGCCCCGATGCTGCATGTGGAAGGCGTGACACCCGAGGCGGCCGGCGCGGCGCTCGACAGCGCCGACTTCGTAACAATATCCCGCGCCGACATGGCTGCCGCCTGGACACTCTTGAATGAAGGACCGGAGCAGATTGAGCTCGTCGCCATCGGCAGCCCTCACGCTTCCCTGACCGAGTGTCGTGCCTTGGCCGTGGCGCTCGCTGGTCGCAGCCGTCACCCTGACGTGACGGTGATCGTCACGGCCGGTCGGCAAGTCATCAGCGAGGCACGAAGCGAGGGTTTGCTGACGAGGCTGGAAGATTGCGGCGTGCAGGTACTGCCTGATCTCTGCTGGTGCTCGATAAGCGAGCCTGTGTTCCCGACGCGCACCCGCACCCTGATGACAAATTCGGGCAAGTATGCCCATTACGGTCCCGGCCTCTCGGGCCGAGCCGTTCGCTTCGGCAGTCTTGCCGATTGCGTCACTGCAGCCCTGACCGGACGCGTTCCGGCACGGTTGCCCGACTGGCTTTCCTGAGGACACATCATGCGCAGCACCAAGACCATCCATGTGATTTCGGCCCATGCGGAGGGCGAGGTGGGAGACGTCATCGTCGGCGGCGTTGCGCCGCCACCCGGCGAGACGATCTGGGAGCAAAGCCGCTGGATCGCCCGTGACCAGACGCTGCGCAATTTCGTCTTGAATGAACCGCGCGGCGGCGTCTTTCGACATGTCAACCTGCTGGTACCCCCGAAGCATCCCGAGGCCGATGCTGCCTTCATCATCATGGAACCGGAAGACACGCCGCCCATGTCCGGCTCGAACTCGATCTGCGTCTCCACGGTGTTGCTGGATAGCGGCATCCTGCCGATGCAGGAGCCGGTCACCGAGATCGTCCTGGAAGCCCCGGGCGGCCTGGTGCGCGTGCGTGCGGAGTGCCGCAACGGCAAGGCAGAACGCATCTTTGTCCAGAACCTGCCGAGCTTCGTAGAGCGACTGGATGCGACGCTGGAGGTCGAGGGGCTGGGGACGCTGACCGTCGATACAGCCTATGGCGGTGACAGTTTCGCTATCGTCGACGCGGCAGCGATGGGCTTCCGCCTGTCAGCGGATGAGGCCCATGATATTGCGCGCCTTGGCGTCAGGATCACCAACGCCGCCAATGCAGCGCTTGGTTTTCATCACCCCGAGAACCCCGACTGGAAGCATTTTTCCTTCTGTCTCTTCGCTGGTCCCGTGGAGCGCACCGCTGAAGGCTTGCGCGCGGGCGCCGCCGTCGCAATCCAGCCCGGCAAGGTCGACCGCTCGCCGACCGGCACGGCGTTGTCGGCGCGCATGGCCGTCCTGCATGCGCGCGGGCAGATGAAGCTCGAGGATCGTCTGACGGCAGTCTCGTTGATCGGCTCCACCTTCTCGGGGCGTATTGTCGGCACCACGAAGGTCGGCGGCCGTGCGGCCATCCTGCCGGAAATTTCCGGCCGCGCCTGGATCACGGGCACCCATCAGCACATGCTTGATCCCTCCGATCCATGGCCGGAAGGGTACCGGCTGACAGACACTTGGGGGGCTCGCTGAAGCGATCCGTCGGCGCAATCTGGTCCTGCTTCAGCTTCTGCCAGGGCAGATCGGGATCACAGAACGTGTCAGGCGGATTCGTTGGACGCGTTTGCCCTGTGCAGCTGCGGCGGGCATTTTGGTGATCAACATGAGTTGAGTTCTCCGGACGGTACCGATCGCACTACAGTCCTCTGCATGGCGCGACCATGGAGGAGCTGGCCTTGCGTGTGTTTCACATTACCCAAATCGTCGCGCTGTTGTTTTCGCTTCTCGTCGCTTCCGCCTCGGCGCAGGGGCCGGGGGATCGCGCGTCGCCGGAAGAACGCGGACCGGGCGGAATTTTCAGCCTCATACCGTCCGACGCTGTCACTGAGCATAGCCTGAAGCTCAGCACGGAAACGCTCGACTATACTGCGACCGCGGGCACTTTCGACGTATTCGGTCAGAACGGCGAACGCGCCGCCAAAATCTACTATACCGCCTATGTCGCGAAGGATCGCCCTGTCGATCGCCCTCTCACCTTCGTATTCAACGGCGGGCCGGGCGCTGCTTCTGCCTATCTTCATCTCGGTCTGGTCGGTCCACGCATGCTTGAGTTCGGCGAACGTCAGGACGATGGCACTCAGCCATCTCTGAGCGACAATCCGGATAGCTGGCTGGCATTCACCGATCTCGTCCTGATCGACCCCGTAGGGACCGGCTGGAGCCGGGCGGCCAACAACGATATGGCCACAGGCTTCTACGGGGTTCGACAGGACGCCGAGAGCCTCGCCAAGGTCATCGCGCTTTATGCGCAGAAGAACGGTCGCTTGCCTTCTCCGAAATATATCGTTGGCGAAAGTTACGGCGGATTTCGCGCCATAAAGGTCGCTTCGGCCCTTAAAGAGATCCAGGGAATGCTTGTTTCAGGCATCCTCATGGTCTCACCGATGATCGAGGGCCGGTTTCTATGGAGCGCGCGTGACGATCCACTCACCGCTGCCCTGCGCTTGCCATCGCTTGCCGCTGCAGAGCTCGAGAAGAAAAATAAGTTCGATCAGAACCGCGTGATGGAGGCCGAACGTTTTGCCATGACCGACTATCTTGTCACGCTCGCAGGTCCGTCTCCCCAAGGAGAACCGGCCGATGCGCTCTACTCTCGTGTCTCGGCGCTCACGGGTATCCCGCAGGAGGCTGTCCGGCAAACACGCGGCTTCATCGGCGACACCTACAGGAAGAAATCGGCGGGAGATCACCGGGTTGTCAGCCCCTATGACGCAGCACATTCGGTGGTCGATGCCTATCCCGAAGCGGCCGGCGACCAGAACGAAGATCCCGTGCTCGATGGCTATACGCGGGCCTACGGAGCCGCCTTTGCAGCCTACGCCCGTGATGAACTCGCCTTCAAAACAGATATGACCTACACCCTCCTGAACGAGGATGTGAACCGTCGCTGGGAATGGAAGGGTAATCGGGGGGACGGCGACAGCCGCGTTACAGCGAGCGCCGTGTCCGACATGCGCGACCTCCTGTCGGTGATCCCCCAGTTTCGGATGATGGTGGCGCATGGATACAGCGACGCGCTGACACCCTACGGTTTCAGCAAGTACATTCTCGACCATATGCCGCCGGATCTTATCGCGAACCGGGTGGAGCTTAAGCTCTATCGGGGCGGACATATGTTTTACACGGCGCCGGCGTCACGGGCCGATTTCTCGCGGGACGCCCTTGGTTTCTATCAGAAGCACCAGAAATGACACGAAGCCTCGCAAATATGCCCTGGGCGGCGCAGTTCGGTCGATCGCTGCGAAAATGTCGCGATTTGCCGTGCCTGCTGCGAAAAGCATCACTCTCAGCAATGCCGTGCTGCCGACGCAGATGGGCGGGACTGGAGCGCCCGATGATCTTCAGGCGGGCATCAGACCCAGTCCAGGCTGGATCAGCGGCGGCTACTGGTATTACCTCCAGCAGCGAACACCCACGGCAATGACCAGGTACTCGTCGCCGAGACTGCGGACGAACTACGCCCACGCTGTTTCGACAACGGCACCGACGGCCGCGCGACCAACCGCCAGCAGCCAACCGCCTCGACCGAACTGAGGGCACCCGCCGTGAATGCCATATCACCGCCGTTGCTGGCTGCGGACGCAGGCACCCACCCGGCGTGAACCGGTCGAGGTTCAACACGGTCGGCGCTTATACGGCTCCTTAACTTTAGCGCAGTCGCCCCGTCGCGCGCCCTTGCCTGCGAAGGACGCTCCGCTAATTGGGCTGAGATGGATATTCAGGAAAGCGCAGTTTTGACAAGGCAGATGGCTTCCACACGGACGCAGCTCCAGGCACCGAATTCTGCAATCATGGCTGAAGTCGAGCATCTTCTCGCGCGTCGGACGCGCGATATCCGCCTCAAAGGCGAGCTTTCCCGCCTTTTTCAAGAGCGTTTCTGGCCGCGAACCGCCAAGATTATTCGCGCCTGGATGACGTGGGTTGCGCTGTTGGATGTATTGACGTTGGGCCTCAACGCAATCCTGCTTCCCAAGGCCATCACCATGTCGATGCTTCTGCCAGCCTGCATCCTGCCGCCCGCCGCCCTGGCCACCGCCTTCATGTGGCAAAAGCCACGCGCATTCTGGCTCCAGAGGCTTTCTCTTATTGCAGGGATGTTCCTCATCCTCCTGTCGGTCGCCCTGGTGGGTGTGAGCGCGGGCGGCGAGTTCTACGAACGGCACTTGAACATCATGCTGTTCGTGGCCATTACCGCCATAATCATCTTCAGCATTCCATTGGCTTGGAGCGTAACGGTCGCCTCCATTGCCCTTGGTCTCTATCTGGTTTTTCAGGTGCAGAACCCGAGCTTGGAAAACGGGAGCGCCGTCGCAGCGACGCTGTTTTTTGCCAGCGGCATCGTCGCAACTGTCGTTGCCCGACGCACCATGACGATTCTAGCCCAGAAGACTTTCCTTCTCGAGTTGCGAGACCGGAGCCGTGTCGCCGAACTTGCTGACGCAAATGCCCAGCTTGAGCGGCTCGCGAGAACCGATCCCTTAACAGGGATCGCCAATCGACGCTGGATGATGGAAACGCTCGACCGTCTCTGGAGCGATGGTATGAAACGCCGCGGCTGTGCCATGCTGATGTGCGATATTGATGAGTTCAAGAAGCTGAATGATCGCCTCGGCCATTCCGAAGGCGATCGCTGCCTCGTGAAGGTTGCCGGCATAATTCAGAGCAGTGTAAGGCGGAACCGCGATCATGTGGCCCGCTACGGCGGTGAAGAGTTCCTCGTCGTGCTTCCCGGCGTGGACGAGCGAGAGGCTATCGCAGTGGCCGAGCGAATTCGAGAGAGCGTCGAAGCCGCCTCTCTGCCGAATCCGGCATCCCACGTGTCGCCTTACGTCACCCTGAGCATCGGAGTGGCGGCTCACTCGCCAGATGACGAGATCATTTTTCCCGAGCAACTTCAAAACCAGGCTGATGCGGCGCTCTATCGCGCCAAGCAAGGCGGGCGCAATCGCGTAGTGCTTCACAAGCAGGATTCACCGAGCTTATGAATTGACGAGGAGCTTGGATGCCGTAACGGGAGAAACTATGATCGCTGACACAGGCACAGGTTGAACATTATCTGTCTATCAGCGGAGTGAACGCAATGGCCAAAAAAACGTCCAACACGTCTGCAACGGTCGTAGAGAAGCCCGCCGCCAAACGGGGCGCAGCGAAGGCGAACGCGGCGACGGGACTGCCCTCCAAAGGCGCGGCAACCGTGAGCAAAGGCGCGGCGGCAAGGGCAAAGCCGACCCTCCTCGCAGGCGGCAACCCGCAGATCGCCAAGGGCTACGGCGACGCCCCCGTACAGGCCTACATCGCGGCCATGCCGGACTGGAAATGCGACGTCGGACGCCGCCTCGATGCACTCGTCGTGCGCGCCGTGCCCGGCGTGCACAAGGCCGTGAAGTGGAACTCACCGCTGTATGGCATCGACGGCGAGGGTTGGTTCCTCGGTCTCCATTGCTTCACGAAATACGTCAAAGTGGCGTTCTTCCGCGGTATGTCGCTGCATCCCGTTCCTCCCGGCGCTTCCAAGAGCAGGGAGACGCGCTACCTCCACATCCGTGAGGACGAACAATTCGACGAGGCGCAGTTCACCGCTTGGGTGAGGCAGGCCAGCCAATTGCCCGGCGAACGAATGTGATCGATGCAAACGATTTGCAGTGGCATCGGGTGCTGACAGGCGATACTCAAATCACAGCCGACCGACAACGACCATGAGGAAGCGACGACAACCATGACGAAGAGCGGCTTGAAGGATAACGGAGTCGGAGAGGCTCATCCCTCTCAACTGATAGATGCGAAAATCAAGGAGCTGAGTGATTGGCGGGGCGAGACCCTCGCGCGCGTTCGCGTTCTCGTCAGGCAGGCCGACCCCGACGTGATCGAAGAGTGGAAATGGCGAGGGGTTCCGGTCTGGTCACACGCCGGTATCATCTGCACCGGAGAGACATACAAGACTGTCGTGAAGATGACCTTCGCCAAGGGCGCCGCACTGGAGGACCCCAAAGGCCTCTTCAACTCCAGCCTCGAAGGCAACACCCGGCGCGCCATCGATTTCCACGAAGGCGACAAGATTGACGAAGAGGCGTTGAAGGCGCTCGTTCGCGCCGCCGTTGCACTGAACACCTCAGCGCAGGCTACCGCTAACCTCACCCGCGCACACAGAAAACCAAAGAGCGCTTGAGAGGTCTCCTGAAATGACTGCCACGAGCTGTGCCGGCCCGAGAAATAGGTGACGTTTGGGCCGGGAGGTAAAACCTTCCGTTCTGCGCGGCGTGTTGATGCCCTGGACAGAGATATGCGTCACCGGCCGAAATGCCCGACGATCATCACCAGCTTTCAATGCTTCACAACCCTGACCCCGTCATCTCTTGGGGCCACGTCCAGGGTGCAGCAAGGACATTCCCACTAAAGCTGGTTTCGCTTTTTGATTTCCTCGAATCTCAGATCGAAGCGTGCAAGGTATTTCGCGAGACGATCGGCGTCGTTGCTGCTCTTCTTGTCCAGCCGCGAGTGTGCGAACAGAGCCCTGCCGGCGGCACTTGCCGTCTCGTGCTGCCGGCAGGTGCGAAGCACCGTGGCAAGCTGCACTGCGTCGAAGTGGTCAAGCCGGCCGGCCGCCTCGTTTCCCAGGAGCTCTTCGATGAGTGCATCGGCAGTGCCATCGTCATTGGATGTTCGCCAGAACGCGTTCAGTCGCCGGATTTCGTCATCGACATCAGCAGTCGTAATGCGCCCCCGCGGCGCCAGCGTCGCCATTCGCGTAACCGAGGCTGACAGGTCGCGGAAGTTCGCGCTCCAGACACCTTGCGGGCCTGTTGCAAAAGCGAGGTAGCGTTCACGCGCTTCCTTGTTGAAAGTGACGCTCTCACCCTCGCGTTCCAGATAGCGCCGAAGCTCGAAGTCAAGATTGGGCTCGATGTCCTCCTTGCGCTCGCGCAGGGCCGGCAGTTGGAACGTCCAGAGATTGAGACGGGCGTAGAGATCCTCGCGGAACTTGCCCTTGCGCACATCCTCGCCGAGCTCGCGATTGGTACCTGCAAGCAGCTGAAAGTCCGCGGATACCTCCCGATCGGCGCCCACCGGCAGAAAACGCTTTTCCTCGATCGCTCGCAGGCACATGGCCTGTTCGTCGAGGCCGAGCTCGCCGATCTCATCGAGAAACAACACGCCCTTGTCGGCGGATTTGAGCAGTCCGGAACGCTCGCTTGCAGCTCCGGTAAACGCGCCCTTCACATGGCCGAACAACGTGGACATCGCCTGATCGCCGCGCAACGTCGCGCAATTAACCTCGATGAAGGGACCACTGACCTTGCGCTGGGCCTTCTTGAGTTCATAGATCTTGCGGGCGAGCTGGGATTTGCCGGCCCCTGTCGGACCGGTGAGCAGAACCGGGGCCCTCGAGCGGATCACCACGCGCTCGATCTCGTCGATCATGCGGTTGAAGGCTGCGTTGCGGGTCGAAATCCCGGACTTCAGAAAAGACGCAGCGTCCTCCCGCTCGGAGGCGAAGCGCTTGGCGATTTCGTCGTAGCGCGACAGATCAAGATCTATGATCCTGTGCGTGCCTGCAAAATCCTGGCCCGGCTCCCGGTCGCGCGGCGGCGAGAGCTGTAGCAGCTGGCCCGGAATGATGCGGGCTTCCGTGAGCAGGAACCAGCAGATCTGCGCCACATGGGTGCCGGTGGTGATGTTGACGAGATAGTCCTCCGTATCGGGATCAAAGGCGTAAGCCCGCGCAAAGTCGCGAAGATGCGTATAGACCTCGGAAAAATCCCACGGATCCCGGAAATTGATCACATTGCTGCGCACCTCCGTTGCCGGCGACACTGTCGCGATGTCAGCGATGATACGGTTGGCGAGGGCCCCCGCGTGGTTGTCGTGGATGAGTTCCAGCCGGTCGATGAACAGGCCGGATTGCTGGCAGAGTCCGACATTGGGCCGCCAGCGACTCCAGCGATTGTCCCATTTCCCCATATCCAGGGTGGTTCCCAGTATGCTGATGGCTACGCGCCGCTTCATGGCTTATCCAATTTTATAAACCTCGATAATTCTCGATAGGATATTGGATACGTGCAACTTTGGCAATTTCTGGCGCCCGTTGGCGGAATGAACTTTTTTCGGTAGTAATAACAATGCGCTATAAGAAACTTTCGTGCAATCAGGAGCCATTTCGTCAAACTGGCACGCGTTTTGAAATGTATCTGGCATGAACCAACCAAGAGGTGCTGTCATGGTCAACAAGGCGATCTTCAAAACCTACCTCGGAAAACTGCTTGCGGGCACGGACACGAAAAACCACGAAGCTGCCCCGGCCTACGCGCTGACGCCGCGCGAAGCGCTGGCGCAGTATGCCGTGACCGGCACGTTCAACGGAACCTTCTATGCGGATGGTGCCGAGCAACTGGAGGCGCTCAAGGCGCTTGCGCTTCAGGTCGAGCCGGAGTTCCTGGCCAAGGTGGCCATCCATGCCGCCGAGAAGGGCCACATGAAAGACATGCCGGTGACGCTGCTGGCCATGCTTTCCAGTCTCCAGAGCGACGCGTTTGCCCGTGCGTTTCCGCGCGTGGTGAAAAGCGGCAAGATGCTGCGCAGCTTCGTCCAGGTGATGCGGTCTGGTGCCACAGGGCGCAAGTCGCTCGGCACGCGGCCGAAGAAGCTGGTGCAGGCATGGCTGGAACGGGCAAGCACCGAGCAGATCCTGCGTGCGATGGTCGGCAACGATCCTTCGCTCGCCGACGTGATCCGAATGGTGCACCCGAAGCCGGCGTCGGAAGAACGAAAGGCGCTCTATGCCTGGGCGATCGGCAAGCCGCACGACTATGCGGCGCTGCCGGAGCTCGTCAAGGCGCTGGAAGCCTTCCGGCGTGAGCAGACGGGTGCGGTGCCGGACGTGCCGTTCCAGATGCTGACCTCGCTGGCGCTGACCCGGAAGCACTGGGTCGCGATCGCCGAAAAGGGTGGCTGGCAGATGGTGCGCCAGAACCTCAACACCTTCGCACGCAATGGCGTGTTCGAGGTCGAGGGGTTCGCCGAAGCGCTGGCGGCGCGGCTGGCCGATCCGGAGGAAATCCGCAGGGCCAAGGTCTTCCCCTATCAGCTGATGATGGCGTGGAAGATGGTCGACGGCCAGGTTCTGGATGTCGTGCGCGATGCGCTGCAGGACGCGATGGATGTTGCGATTGCCAATGTCCCTTCGCTTGCCGGCAACGTGGTGCTCTGCCCGGACGTTTCCGGCTCCATGGGTTCGCCCGTGACCGGTTACCGCAAGGGCGCGACGTCCGCTGTGCGCTGCATCGATGTCGCCGGTCTGATGGCTGCGGCGTTCCTGAAGCGCAACCCGAAGGCGCGGGTGTTGCCGTTCGAGAATGACGTGGTCAACGTCAGCCTCAACCGGCGGGATTCGGTGATGACCAATGCCGGCAAGCTGGCCGCCGTCGGCGGCGGCGGAACAAACTGTTCCGCGCCGCTGAAGAAGCTCGCAAACGAGAAGGCGAAGGTCGATCTCGTCGTGTTCATCTCGGACAACCAGTCCTGGGTGGATGCAGGCAAGAGCGGCCAGCCGACGGCTGTGATGACGGAATGGGCAAGGATCAAGCGGGTCAACCCGGCTGCAAAGCTGGTCTGCCTCGATATCCAGCCTTACGCCACCACACAGGCGCCGACGCGGGACGACGTACTCAACATCGGTGGCTTCTCGGATGCCGTCTATGGGGTGATCACGGCGTTTGCGGCAAACACCAACGGAGCGGACGGCTGGGTGAAAACCATCGAGGCGATCGAGCTCTGATGCAAGAGGCAATACCCCCGCGCCGCCGTGAACGGCGCGGGGACCGTGACGAATGCCGGATGAAACTACAGATCGTTAATCTCCTGGTCGCGGGTTCGAATCCCGCCGGGGCCTCCTTATCGTGGCCCCGTAGCTCAGCGGATAGAGCAGGACGTTTCTCCACACCTCGTCGTCACGGGCGAATGACATGGCGAATGCAAAGGAAAACTACACGGCCGCGGCAGGTTCGAATCCTGCAGGGGAAATCACATTCCCGTTCTGGTAGCGGATGTCTCCTTGAAACTGGTCGCCATGGCCCATGCAGGGCAGCTTTGACGACCTGGGAAACGACACTGGTGCTTCGCGAATGGAGCTGCGGGTTCGAAGCCCGTCTTGTCACCGAATCCCGCAAGGGAGGGCCCGGCAAGAAGTATTCCAGGTCGAGTAGTCAAAACGGATGAAAAAACGAAGAACGACGAGATTACGTGACGAATGCATCGGAAACTACAAATAACCTTCAAGGTCGCGGGTTCGGATCCCGCCGGGACCGCCAGTTCATGGTCCCGTAGCTCAGTCGGTAGAGCAGGAAGTCGTGTTTCCGAAACCTCTTGTCGTCATGGACTGAATTGCAGCGGCGAATGCCGGACGGAACTACAGCCTCCACCCGTTGGGATGGCCTGGTAAGGTTCGACTCCTTCCCTTGGCAGCGCTCTCTGGCATGAGCGGGGCCATCCTGGTTTCGTCCATCCTCGTCGCCGCTGCAAGGACTACCCGGCAAAAGCCGGCAGGACTACAGGTAGAGCAACCGATCGGGTTTCCAGTCGGTGGGTCGGATGTTCAAATCATCCCGGGTTCCCGAAAGGAGCCCGTAGCTCAGACAACACTGTCCTGCCACCCTTGTTGCCACGGCTTGACTGAACGGAATGCCCGGCGAATGCCGGCAGAACTACAGGGATAGAGCGGCCAGCCGGATTTCCGGCGGGCAGGTCGGATGTTCAATCCATCCCGTGTTTTCGAGAGGAAGCGCGTAGCTCAGCAAACTGTCCTGCCAATGCTCGTCGCCGGTATGACAAAGACAACCCTGGGCGAATGCTGCGGGGGACTACATGGGCCGCATCGCGCCATGAAGATGGAATGCGTGCGGTGGGTCTCCCGTCGATGCTTGTCGCCCAGGTGATGTGAAGAAACAAAACTGAATCAGAAGGACTGCAAACGCAGAAAAGACAATGACAGTGGTAATGAGCGGACAGGATTTGATCGATGCCGGCATGAGCCAGGGCAAGTGGTTTCGCGATGCGCTGGAGGCGGCCAACCAGGTACTGAGCGATGGCGGCTCGACGGCCGATGCGCTGGCAGTTGCTCGCGGCTATCAGCCGGGGCCGACCCTGCCGCTCAAGGGGCCGAACGACGTGCTGATCCACATGAACATCCGCGCTGAAGACGCTCTTGAACAGGACAATATCGAAAAGGTCAGCGCGACGATGCGCGAGCTTGCCCGTACGCCGGTCGTTCGCGCAGCCGCGATCATGCCTGATGCCTGCCCCTCCGGGCCGGTCGGTACGATCCCGGTCGGTGGCGTGGTCGCCTCCGAGGCAATCCATCCCGGCATGCATTCGGCCGATATCTGCTGCTCGATGGCGATCTCCGTCTTCCCCGGCGTGGAGCCAAAGGCGTTGCTCGATGCCGTGCATGCGGTGACGCATTTCGGCCCCGGCGGTCGTCCGCGCGGCGCGCAGATCAAGCCTTCCGAAGCAACATTGTCGGCGTTTCAGGACAACCCGTTGCTGAAGGAAATCATCAGCGTCGGTATCGAACATTTCGCCACCCAGGGCGACGGCAACCATTTCGCCTACGTCGGGCAGATGAAATCGACCGGCGAGACGGCGCTCGTCACCCATCACGGGTCGCGGGCGCCCGGTGCACGGCTCTATGATCGCGGCATGAAGATCGCCAACAAGTTCCGGGAAGTGCTTTCGCCCGAAACGCATCGGGAGAATGCCTGGATTCCGGCCGAGAGCGAAGAGGGAGAAATGTACTGGTCGGCATTGCAGACGATCCGCCAGTGGACGAAGGAGAACCACTACGCCATCCATGACATGACGGCGGAAAAGCTGGCGGCGAAGGTGAGAGACCGTTTCTGGAACGAGCACAACTTCGTATTCCGCAAGTCCGATGGCCTGTTCTACCATGGCAAGGGTGCGACGCCGGCTTTCGACAATTGGGCCGACGATGCAACCGATCTGACGATCATTCCGCTCAACATGGCGGAACCGATCCTGATTGCGCGCGGCACCGGCGCGGCCAACGGTCTCGGTTTCTCGCCGCATGGCGCGGGCCGGAACTTTTCACGCACGGCGCATATCAGGCGCCTCGGCGAGGAGTTTGGCGTCGATACGAGAGGTCTCAGCCCGAACAACATCGCGGCGGTCATGCAGCGGGAGACAAAGGGCCTCGACGCCCGCTTCTTCTCCGGCATCCCCGATATTGCGGAGCTGCCGAGTGCCTACAAGAATGCTGCCAACGTCCGGTCCCAGATCAAGCACTATGGTCTTGCGGAAATTGTCGACGAGGTGATCCCCTATGGATGCATCATGGCGGGCGACTGGCAGAAGGATGCGCCTTGGCGTCGTAAACGCGAGCGGCGCTGATCGTGAGGGCTCCGACTGTCGGCGACATGCCGACAGCCGGAGGAAAACCAGCGGGGAAACGAAGTGCGGATACCGGCAGGCGTTTCTTCGCTTCAATATGGTCTTCCGCATCGCCCCGTCCGCCGAACGGCCTTGAAGTTTAGGATCTCGAGCCGATCGTCGTAATTTTGTGAAGTCTCTTCACCCGGTCTGCCTCCGGCACCCTTCGATCCCAATTGAAGCCCCTCTTCTGAAATATATTTCACATCTAGAAATATATTGACAACATATGTGCTCTGCGTTTAGCTGCCCATACCGGACTTCGAGGAGGAAATCCGGTTTTCAATCGGATCACCGGCCGTCTTTCGCGACGCCACCGGACACTTGGGAGGGGCTTAGGCCTCGAGGAGGAAACTTGCGCAAATTTCTGAGCACGACCGCATTGGCGGTTCTTGCATCGACGCTTCTGTCGGCTGCAGCCAGCGCGGCAACGGAAAGCCCGTTCCGCTGCCAGCCCGGCGAGAAATACGTCATGAATGTCATGGTTTCGGGAGTCGAATACTGGTTCCCGGTCTATGAAATGTTCAAGCAGGCGGGCCAGCAGCTCGGCTGCGAGACGGCCTATACCGGTACCCCGGAATATGACGTCAACAAACAGATCGCCACCTTCGACCAGGCACTGGCGCAGAATCCGGCCGGCATCCTCGTCCACCCGATGAACTCGGACCCGTTCATCGAGCCGATCAACCGGGCGATCGACCAGGGCACAGCGGTCGTCACCTTCGCGGCGGACTCGCCGCTCTCGAAGCGCATCTCGTTCATCACGTCGGACAACACCCGCGAGGGCACCTATGCGGCCGATGCGATCGCCAAGAAACTTGGCGGCAAAGGCGAGTACGCGGTTCTCGAAAACCCGGGCCAGGACAATCACGACAAGCGTATCGCTGCCTTCATCGCACGGATGGACAAGGAATATCCGGACATGAAGCTGGTCGGCAGGGCGGCCTCGAACCAGGACCCGAACAAGGCCTATCAGGGCCTGATGAGCATCATTCAGGCGCATCCGAGTGTTGGTGCCGTATTCATGCCGGAGGCCAATTCGGCAATCGGCGCGGCGCAGGCCAACAAGGAAAGCGGCGGCAAGGTCCTCGTCATGTGCGCCGACGTCAATGCCAACATTCTCGACATGATCAAGGCCGGCCAAGTGTTCGGTTCCATCAACCCCAATCAGGGCATGCAGGGTTATATGGGCTTCATGATGTTGTGGCTCGCCAAGCACCCGGAACTGATCGACCCGATGAACGATGCCAAGCGTTCCGGCTTCAATCCGATGAGCATTCCTTTCGTCGATAACGGCCTGTCGATCGTCACGGCCGAAAATGCCGACGACTTCTACTGGGACAAGTATCTCAAGCGGCGGGGTACGAAGGGGATCGACGAATAGCCCTTTGTGCCGGCTGTCCGGGGCAAGGCCCCGGACAGCCTCCGCGAGCTTGAGGAGGAGTGTGATGGCATCCGTGCCAGTTCTTGAGATCCGCAATGTCAGCAAGCACTTCGGTGCCGTGAAGGCGTTGACGGATGTGAGCTTCAGCCTTGAACGAGGCGAGGTTCATGCGCTTTGCGGCGAAAACGGCGCCGGTAAGTCGACGTTGATGAACATCATCGCCGGTGTACTGCAGCCGAACGAGGGAGACATTCTCATCGATGGCAGGCCTGTCAGGGTGACGTCCCCGGCCGTGGCGCAATCGCTCGGGCTCGGCCTCGTGCATCAGGAGATCGCGCTCTGCCCAGATGCGACGGTTGCCGAGAACATGTTCATGGCGACGACCAACCGGCGCCGCAAGCTGTTCATGAACTACGGCAAGCTGGCGCGGGACGCGCAGGCCGTCATGAATCGCCTGGCGCCAATCGACGTGCGCGGCAACGTTGGCGACTTGTCGATCTCAAACCAGCAGCTCGTCGAGATAGCCAAGGCGCTGACGCTCGATTGTCGTGTCCTGATCTTCGACGAGCCGACCGCGGCGCTGACGGAAACGGAGGCGCAGACACTCTTCGGCATCATTCGTGATCTCAAGGCGCATGGTATTTCGATCATCTATATCAGCCACCGCATGGCCGAAATCTTCAGTCTCTGTGACCGGGTCACCGTGTTTCGTGACGGCCGCTACGTTTCGACGGAGCGAGTGGCCGATGTGACGCCTGACGACGTAGTCCGCAGCATGGTGGGGCGCGAGATCACCCAACTCTACCCGCCGAAGCAGACGCGGGGCGAGCGTTCGGCAGAAACCATTCTGACGGTCAGCGACCTCGGCGACGGAGCCCGTTTCCACGGCATCAGTTTCGATCTGCGCAAGGGTGAAATCCTCGGCATAGGCGGGCTGATCGGCTCCGGACGGACGGAGATCGCCGAAGGCATTTGCGGTCTTCGCCCCACCAGCAAGGGCGTCGTAAGTCTGTGGGGAGCAAGGCTGCACTCCCGGTCCTATGCCGATGCGGTCAAGGCGGGCATCGTCTATCTTTCCGAGGATCGGAAGGGTTCCGGCATCTTCCTCGATCTGCCGATTGCCCAGAACATTTCTGTCCTCGATCTAAAAGCGCTGACCGGCCCGGCAGGGCTCCTGAACGCAAAGGCCGAGGCTGATCTGGCAGGCAGGTTCGTTCGCCGGCTTGGCATCCGCATAGGCGGCATGGACATGCCCGTCTCGTCCCTGTCTGGCGGCAACCAGCAGAAGGTGGCGATCGCCAAACAGCTGGCGGTTAACCCAAAGGTGATCCTGATGGACGAGCCGACGCGCGGCATCGATATCGGGGCCAAATCGGAAATTCACCGGCTCCTGCGCGATCTCGCACGCTCGGGTATCGGCGTTGTCGTGATCTCGTCGGAACTGCCGGAACTTCTCGGTCTCTGCGATCGGGTGTTGGTGATCCGCGAGGGGAGCGTGATGGGCGAGATCGAGGGCGAGGCGATGACCGAAGAGGCGGTCATGCGGCTCGCTTCCGGCATCGGCGTTAACGAAAGTTCGAAGGCATCCGGGCATGCCGCCTGAAGAAAAAACAGCGACGGGAGAGAGAACCATGGCAGTCGACACGTTGGCAACGGAACACGCGGCGCCCGCGCCTGGCTGGAAAAAGCTGGCCACGATGCGCGAAGCCGGGCTGATCGCCATAATCCTTGCCCTTTGCATCGTCATGAGTTTTGCCTCGCAGCATTTCCTGACGCTCGGCAATTTCCGGGCAATGCTGATGTCCTTCTCGGTCGAAGGCATCGTCGTCGTCGGCATGACCATTCTTCTGATCGTCGGCGGCATCGATCTGTCGGTCGGCTCGGTCGTCTGCTTTTCGATGGTGCTGTCCGGATCGCTGTTCCTCATGGGGTTCGATCCGTGGACCGCTTCGCTGGCCGGGATCCTCGCCAGCGCTGCGATCGGCTGCATCATGGGCTTCTTCGTAACGGTGGTCGGGCTAAATCATTTCATCACCTCGCTTGCGGCCATGGTCATCGTGCGCGGCATTTGCCTGATCATCACCAAGGGCACTCCCCTGTCGCTCTTCACGCTGCCGTCAGGCTTCAAGGCAGTAGGACAGGGCACGTTTTATGGCGTCCCCTACGTCATCCTGATCTTCGTTGGCGTGGTCATCCTGTTCGACTTCCTGCTTCGCCGCGCAACCGCCTTCCGCAAAGTGTTCTACACCGGCAGCAACGAAAGAGCCGCGCTTTATTCAGGCATCAAGACGAGCCAGGTGAAATTCTGGGTGACCGTGCTCTGCGCCACGCTGTCCGGCGTCGCCGGCGTCATCTACATGTCCCGCTTCGGCGCTGCGACCCCGACCTTCGGCGCCGGCATGGAGCTCAATATCATCGCAGCAGCGGTGATCGGCGGCGCCTCGCTCAAGGGTGGGTCAGGTACGATCCTCGGCGCGATCCTCGGCATCGCTCTGCTCTCGGTGGTAACGAGCTCGTTGATCCTGCTTGATGTCTCCGTCTATTGGCAGGACATGATCAAAGGATGCATTCTGCTTGCCGCCGTCTCCATCGATCACTTCCTGCATCAGCGTAAGGCTATCTGACATGTCGCTCAACAGGCCCAGTGCCAAACCCAAGCCCGCGCCGCGCGAGGAAGTCGTCATTGCCCGCCAGATGCATCAGGCGCTGGTTCTGCATTTCCTCGAGGGTCTGACGCAAGCGCAGATCGCCGATCAGCTCGGGATCTCGCATGCCACCGTTAACCGCTTGATCAAGCGCGGTCGCCAGCTCGGTCTTGTCGAGATCAAGATCAAGTCGCCGGTCGAGCCGCTGGTCGACATGGAAGAGCAGCTTCTGGCGCTCGGCGGTATCAGCCGCGTCGTGGTTGTCCCGACCGTATCCGACAATCCCCAGACGGCGCTCCAGGCTGTGGGCGAGGCGGCCGCCCGGCTGCTGTTGGAGGAGATCACCGATGGTGACACGATCTGCATCACAGGTGGCAAGGGTGTCAGCGCCGTCGTCGCCGGCCTGCAGCCGCCCCGGCGCTTCGATATCGAAGTCATCCCGGCCACGGGCTGTGTCCAGGGCAAGCACTATACCGACGTCAACCACGTCTCGACGCTGATGGCCGATCGGCTTGGCGGCCGATCGTTCCAGATCCATGCCCCGCTTTTTGCGGACGATGCTGCCGAGCGGACCATGCTGCTCAACATGCGCTCCGTCGCCGATGTCTTCCAACGGGCCCGCGAGGCCAAGGTGGCGGTGGTGGGCATCGGTTCGATCCTGTCGGACGACTCCAGCTACTACGACCTGCATCCGTCGTCGAGCACGGACCGCGCAGCGATCGAGCGCTCGGGCGCCTCGTGCGAATTGCTCGCACATCTTCTCGACGATCAGGGTCGGGTCTGCGACTACAGCCTCAACCGTGCACTGGTGTCGCTGACGCTTTCCGAGTTTGCGTCGATCCCGACGAAGATCGGAGTGGCGAGCGGGCCGAACAAGGCGGGTCCGATCCTCAGCGTCCTGCGGGGCAACCACCTCGATACGCTGGTGACGGACGAAGCGACAGGCGCGCGGGTCCTGTCACTGGCAAATGGCGAAGGGAAATGGGCATGAGCGGCGAGCAGGTGATGCGCGAGATCGGCAAGTCCGGCATCTTGGCCTCGGCTGTGGGGCTCGGCACGTGGGCGATCGGCGGCTGGATGTGGGGCGGCACGGACGAGAAAGAATCGATCGCTGCAATCCAGGCATCGCTCGATGCCGGCGTGACGCTGATCGACACGGCACCGGCCTATGGGCTCGGCCGCTCGGAAGAAATCGTCGGCAAGGCGCTTTCCGGTCGCCGCGACAAGACGGTGATCGCGACGAAATGCGGTCTGGTCTGGCATACACAAAAGGGTGAGCATTTCTTCGACCAGGACGGAAAGCCGGTGCACCGGTACCTTGGCCGCGATGCAATCCTGCACGAGGTCGAGAGCAGTCTGACAAGACTCGGCACCGACTATATCGATCTCTACATCACGCATTGGCAGGACCCGACGACGCCGCTCGAGGAGACGATGCGAGCGCTCGAGGACCTGCGGGCGTCCGGCAAGATCCGGGCGATCGGAGCAAGCAATGTCAGCCGGGCGGACCTGGAGACCTATGTGGCGATCGGCGGGCTCGACGCGATCCAGGAGCGTTTCAGCATGATCGATCGCGAGATCGAGACCGATCTCCTTCCACTGACGAGGGCGAACCACATTGTGACGCTCAGCTATTCCTCGCTGGCGCTCGGTCTGCTCTCCGGCACGATCGGTCCCGACCGCATCTTTTCCGGTGATGACCAGCGCAAGGACAATCCGCGCTTTTCCGTTTCCAACCGCCAGAAGGCAGCGGCCTTTGCCGCGGCGATCGGGCCGATTGCGGAGAAGCATGGCGCAAGTATTGCGCAGACGGTGATCGCCTGGACGCTTGCGCAGCCCGGCGTGACCTTCGCCCTTTGCGGCGCGCGCAATGCGAACCAGGCGCTCGACAATGCCCGGGCCGGAACCATCCGGCTCGATCCGGACGACCTTTCGGTCGTCGACGCGGCCATATCGGCGAAACTGACGACGATGGACAGGTAGCGAGTGCATCATGAAACGGGAAGAAACATTGGACGGGCTCCGCCGGAGCCCGAAGGTGGACGTGTGCATCGTCGGCGGCGGCATCAACGGCATCAGCGTCTTTCGGGAACTGGCGCTGCAGGGGCTGAGCGTGCTGCTTGTGGAGAAGCACGACTATTGCTCCGGCGCCAGCGCCGCCCTGTCGCGCATGGTGCATGGGGGGTTGCGCTATCTCGAGAACGGGGAGTTCAGGCTCGTGCAGGAATCGCTTGTCGAGCGCGACCGACTGCTGCGCAATGCGCCACATTACGTTGCGCCACTGCCGACGACGGTGCCGGTCTTCGATATTTTCTCCGGTCTTGGAAACGGCATCGCGCGGTTCCTCGGCTTAAGTCGCCGGCCGAGCCGTCGCGGTGCGATCGTCATCAAGGCCGGCTTGGGCATCTACGACTTCCTGACCCGCAAGCGCGCCCTGATGCCACGACATCAATTTCGCGGACGCCGCACAACGCTTGAAAAATGGCCGGCGCTCAATCCAAGTATCAAAAGTTCGGCCACCTATTTCGATGCCTGGGTCAGCCATCCGGAGCGGCTGGGTATTGAACTGCTGCAGGATGGTCTCACGGAGCATCCGGGCGCGCACGCGCTGAACTATGCAGAAATGCGGCGTCACGAGGATGGCCGTTTTTGCGTGACGGATCGGGTCGGCGGCACCTCTGTTGCTGTCGAGCCAAGCCTTGTCATCAACGCGACGGGCGGCTGGATTGATATCACCAACAAGCTTCTGTTTTCGCCGCAAACCCCGCCGGGTCCCCTGATGGGTGGTACCAAGGGCTCCCATCTGATCATCGACAATGCGGCGCTGCGCGAAGCTCTGGCCGGCCACATGATCTATTACGAGAACGAGGACGGGCGAATTTGCATCCTGTTTCCCTATCTCGGCAAGGTGCTGGTCGGCTCCACCGATATTCGTACCGACGATCCGGAAAGCGTGCGCTGCGAGGCCGACGAGCGGGAGTACATTCTTCAATCGCTGGCTTTCGTGCTGCCGCACGTCAAAATCGAACCCCAGGACATCGTCTTCCAGTTCGCCGGCGTTCGCCCCCTGCCAGCCAGCAGCGACAGCTTTACAGGGCGAATCCCGCGAGACCATTTCTGCTCCCTTGTTGAGCCTGCCGCGGGCAGTCCGCCGGTGCTGTGCATGATTGGCGGCAAATGGACGACGTTCCGCTCCTTCGGCGCGCTTGCAGCCGACATGGCACTGGATAGGCTCGGGCGATCCCGTCGCGTTGAGACAACCGAGCGTGGCATTGGCGGCGGGCGGGGATTTCCCACGGACATCGCGGAATGGCTATCCCGGTTGGACGCGAAAACCGGGGTTTCCCCCGAGCGCTCAGCCCAGCTGTTTGCGCGCTATGGCACGCAGGCCGAGATCGTAGCCAGCTTCGTCGCCGCCGAACCGGACGCGCCGGTGCCGCAATCCGGCTATTCGGAGCGCGAGCTCCTTTTCCTGATCCGCAACGAAGCCGTCGAACATCTCGACGATCTGCTCCTGCGCAGGACAGCGTTGGCGGTCACTGGCGAACTCTCGTTGGACATGACTGACACGGCGCTCGATCTGCTTGCCATGGAAAAGCATTGGGCGCCCACGCAGCGCGCCTTCGAACGAACCCGTTTTCTCACACAGCTTCGCGAACGTCACGGCCTCAGCGAAGGCATGCTTGCCGCAAGGAACCAACAAAGGAGCAAAGAATGCGACACAACCGCAAGGTCCGGATGAACCGCCTGTTTGGCGGGGGCCGCTGCCTCGACGTGGCGATCGATCATGGCGTCTGTAACGAAACATCCTTCCTGAACGGGCTCGAGGACATGCCCGCTGTCGTCAAGGCGCTGGTCGACGCCGCGCCCGACGCGATCCAGATGAACTACGGCCAGGCCGATCTCCTGCAAGAGATATCCGGCAAGGACAAGCCGGCGTTGGTCATGCGCATCGACATGGGCAATCCGTACAACCGTATCCGCCACCGCGACATGTGGGCCGTGCTGCAGAACGAGACCGAGCCGCTGATCGGTGCGCTCGAAATGGATGCCGCCTGCGTTGTCGTCAATCTCTTCATGCTCCCGGACGAGCCGGACCTGTTCCGCCAATGCGTTGGGAATATTTCCCGCGTCAGGGCCGATTGCGACAGGTACGGCATGCCACTGATGATCGAACCACTTGTCATGCAGCCGGTCACCGAAAAGGGCGGATATATGGTCGATGGCGATGCCGACAAGATCGTGACGCTAACGCGGCTTGCCCGCGAGATGGGAGCCGATATCGTCAAGGCCGATCCGACGAGCGATCCTGAAGACTTCCACAGGGTGGTGGAGGCGGCGCGATGCCCGGTTCTGGTGCGTGGCGGCGGCAAGGAAGATCTTCGCGCCGTGTTCGACAAGTCCGCGGCCTTGATGCGGCAGGGCGCAATGGGCATGGTCTACGGGCGCAACATCTACCAGCACGCCAATCCGAGCGCAGTCGTGCGGGGCCTGATGGCGATTGTGCATGAGGATGTAAGCGGCGAAGAGGCCTTCGCGCGCTACCGGCAGGGTTAAGTTGCGATTTCGAACCTTGGGAGGGGTTCTTCATGGGAGAGTATCTGTTGGGGCTCGATGCCGGCAACACCGTCATCAAGGCGGTGATTTTCGATCGGCAGGGCAACGAAATCGCAACGGCGTCAGCGGAGGGGCACAGCCGTATGCCGTGTTCCGGTCACGTCGAGCGCGGGCTGGACGAGCTCTGGGACAATGCCCGGCAGGTGATCCGTGCCTGCATCGAACAAGCAGGCATCCGGCCAGACGAAATCGCGGCGATCGGCTGTGCGGGGCACGGCAATGGTCTTTATGCGCTGGATCATGACGGCCAGCCGCTTCTCGGAATCCAGTCGCTCGACACGCGGGCGGCCGGACTGGTGGAGGAATGGAAAGTGCAAGGCGTTGGCGATCGGACCTATCCGATTGGACAGCAAAGGCCATGGCCGTCGCAGACGCCGACGCTGCTGGCTTGGCTGAAACGCCACCGGCCCGAGATTTTTGCTCGGATCGGTACCGTCTTTCTCTGCAAGGACTTCATCGTCAACCGGTTGACAGAGCAGCGCGTCAGCGAGGTTTCCGACATGACCGGCTGCGGCCTGCTCAATGTCGCGGCTCGTCGTTACGATCGCGACCTGATGGATGCCTATGGCCTCGGTGACTGTTTGGAACTTTTGCCGCCACTGATCGACAGTGCCGAGATCGCCGGGCACGTAACGGAAGCGGCGGCGGCGCGGACCGGCCTTGCACCTGGCACGCCCGTCGTTGGCGGCCTATTCGACGTCGTCGCCTCGGCCGTCGGTTCCGGGGTAACGCGCACCGGCGCCGCCTCCATCATCGCCGGCACCTGGAGCATCAATCAGGTGATTATCGACCGGCCGCAACTCGATGGTCCGGTGTTCATGTCGTCAACCTTCGACCGCCACCGCTATTTGGCGATAGAATCGAGCGCGACATCGGCGGCAAACCTCGAGTGGCTGGTGCGGGCATTCTTCACGGATATCGAAACGACCGGCCGCTCGCCTTTCGATGTCTGTTGCGATCTCGCATCGGCCATCGAACCGACGTCGGACGACCCGCTCTACCATCCCTTCCTCTATGGAGCCCAACAAGACGGAAACGCGCGCGCAGGCTTCTATGGCGTCGCTGGCTGGCATACGCAGGGCCACCTGGTTCGCGCCGTCCTCGAGGGCGTCGCCTTCGGTCACCGCCAGCATGTCGAGACCATGCGCAAGGCGGGCGCCGTCTTCAACGAGGCAGTGCTGTCGGGCGGCGGTTCGCGCAGCCTGCTCTGGCCGCAGATCTTTGCCGATGTGCTTGGAGTTCCGGTTTCCGTGGCCCGATCGAGGGAAACCGGCGCGTTGGGAGCTGCGATCGCGGCCGGAACCGGAGTGGGAATCTTCTCCGATTTCGCGGATGGTGCCGCTGCAATGGTGCGCACTGAGCGGTTCTATCGTCCGAACGTCGCGCTTGAGGCGCATTATGCGCGGCGATACGGCCTCTATCGGGACATCGCCGATGCCATGGCGCCGCTGTGGCGGCGGTTGACGGGGATCGATGCTACGGCACCAGGAGTGGCGGCGTGAACGGGC
>UCMT01000055.1 GCA_900473795.1 Hyphomicrobiales bacterium
TTTGTGTCCTCTCCCACGGGGGGAGAGGTAGCGGGTGGCGGGGCCTCGCGGCAAAACAATATCCCCGTTTTCAGGCGAGAGGGGTGCCGCGGGTTACCTCTCCCCTTGTGGGAGAGGGAGAAAAATCAGCATCTTAGCTTCAGCTAAATGCTGGATTTCAGGTGAGGGGGCGTCTCGCGCACGCCGCTTTTTGCATTGCAGCAAAAAACGCCACAGGAACGGTCTCCCCTGCCGCATTTTTCAGCATGCTCATCGCGGCAAGACACTAAGTGCTTGACGTGGCTGCCTTCTGAAACCTGGCACGCGGCTTGCTCTCCTGTCTGGTATGCAAGATTTACATACAGGACAGACAGCGCAGGACGATATCGAGCGGTCCATCGTCTCCGGTATCCTTTCGGCTCGCATCAAACCCGGCACCCGCCTCAGCGAGAACCAGCTGGCAACGGTGTTCGGCGTCTCGCGAACGCGGGTGCGGGAGGCGATGATGCGGCTCGAGACCCGCGCCATTGTCCATGTCAGCCCCCGCCGCGGCTGGTTCGTGGCCGAACCCTCGGCTGGCGAAGCCATGACGGTGTACGCCGCCCGGCGCGTCATCGAATCCGGCCTGCTTCGCTCGATGAGCGAATTGACCAACGCCGGGCGGCAGAAACTGCACGCGCATCTCGCCGAGGAAAAGGAGGCGATTGCCGCCGGCGACAAGCAGCGCTTGACCTGCCTGATGGGCGATTTCCATATTCGGCTGGCCGAACTCAGCGGCAATGACGTGCTCATCGACATCCTGCGCGACCTGACGGCGCGGACCATCCTGATTTCCCTGCTCTATCAGTCGGATTTCCACGCCATGCAGTCGCATCTCGGCCACTGCGAGATCGTCGACGCGCTGGACGCCGGCGAATTCACGAAAGCCGCCGAACTCAGCATCGCGCATCTCGAGGAGGTCGAGGAAGGTCTCGACCTGACGTCGCGCCGCGATCCGCTGTCGGACCTGCGCACCTCGCTTTCCCTTCCCCCCGCGGCCGCGCAATCGAAAGAGGCGGCCGTCTCATCCCAGAAGAAATAATCGCAAAAAGGAGAACAGCATGACATTCACCAAACATCTCGCCGCCGCGGCTATGACCGTCGCCGCCATCTTTGCAACGGCTTCGGCCTCCCGCGCCGACGCGCTTGCCGACATCACCGCGCGCGGCACGATCCGCGTCGCCGTTCCGCAGGATTTCCCGCCCTTCGGCAGCGTCGGCACCGACATGGCGCCGATGGGCTACGACATCGATATCGCCAATCTCATTTCCGAAAAGCTCGGCGTGAAGACAGAACTGGTGCCGGTCACCAGCGCAAACCGCATCCCCTACCTGCAGACCAACAAGGTCGATCTGGTGATTTCGAGCCTCGGCAAGAATGCCGAACGGGAAAAGGTCATCGATTTCTCGACCCCCTACGCACCGTTCTTCAACGGCGTCTTCGCCCCCGCCGATGTTGCCGTGACGAAGGCCGAGGAACTTGCCGGCAAGACCGTCGGCGTCACCCGTGGTGCCGTCGAGGATCTGGAACTCACCAAGATTGCCCCGGCCGACGCCGTCATCAAGCGCTACGAGGACAACAACGGAACGATCTCCGCCTTCCTCTCCGGCCAGGTGGACGTGGTAGCGACCGGCAACGTCGTTGCAGCCGCGATCCTTGCCAAGAACCCGCCGAAGCGCCCGGAGCTGAAGTTCCTGATCAAGAATTCGCCCTGCTATATCGGCCTCAACAAGCAGGAGCCGGCGCTGCTTGAAAAGGTCAACGCCATCATCGCCGCTGCCAAGACGGACGGCACGCTCAACGGCATCTCGCAGAAATGGCTCGGCGCCGACCTTCCGGCCGACCTCTGATCCGATGAATGGCCGCCATCCCGCGTGACCGCGGGGTGGCGCAACCGCTGCTGACGAGCGAGGGGACACCACGTGACCTATATTTTCGACTTCGGCTGGCTGGCCGAATATTATCCGCAGATCCTCAAGGGCGTTCTGACAACCCTTCAGCTGATTGCCGTCGGCGCGGTGCTCGGAATATCGCTGGGCATCTTCTGTGCCTGGGCGCGGGCGCTGGGGCCTTCATGGCTGAAGCCGGTCGTGGCTACTTATGTCGAGCTGATCCGCAACACGCCGTTCCTGATCCAGCTTTTCTTCATTTTCTTCGGCCTGCCGTCGCTGGGCCTGCAGCTTGGCGAGCTGACCGCCGCCAACATCGCCATGGTGGTCAATCTCGGCGCCTATAGCTGCGAGATCATCCGCGCCGGCATCCAGGCGACGCCGAAAGGCCAGTTCGAGGCAGGCGCCAGCCTCGCCATGACGCCCTTCGAGACCTTCCGCCATGTCGTGCTGGTGCCCTCGCTGCAGCGCATCTGGCCGGCCCTGTCGTCGCAGGTGGTGATCGTCATGCTCGGCTCCTCGGTCGTCTCGCAGATCGCCGCCGAAGACCTGACCTTTGCGGCCAATTTCATCCAGTCGCGGACCTTCCGTGCCTTCGAGGCCTATATCGTCTCGACCCTGATCTATCTCTGCCTCGCGATCCTGCTGCGGCAGGTGCTCGTCGTGGTCGGCGGCTTCATCTTTCCCCGGAGGGCGGCGCGATGATCGAATTTTCCACATGGGACATCCTGCGCAACCTGTTGCTGGCGACGCGCTGGACCATCCTGCTCTCGCTCGTCTCCTTCGTCGGGGGAGGGGCGGTCGGTCTGCTGCTGCTTTTCCTGCGCATCAGCAAGCGCAAGGCAGCGCGGGCCTTCGCCAAATATTACATCGAGCTGTTCCAGGGCACGCCGCTGCTGATGCAGCTTTTCCTCGCCTTCTTCGGCCTTGGCCTGTTCGGCGTCGACGTGCCGGCCTGGCTGGCGGCAGGGATGGCGCTCGTCCTGTGGACGGCCTCGTTCCTCGCCGAAATCTGGCGGGGCTGCGTTGAATCGATCGCCAGGGGGCAATGGGAGGCGTCCGCCAGCCTCGGCATGGGACGGCTGCAGCAGATGCGCTACGTCATCCTGCCGCAGGCGCTGAAGATCGCCGTGCCGCCGACCGTCGGCTTCTCGGTGCAGGTCGTCAAGGGCACGGCACTGACCTCGATCATCGGTTTCGTCGAGCTGTCGAAGGCCGGAACCGTCGTCACCAACGCCACATTCCAGCCCTTCACCGTCTACGGCCTCGTCGCCCTCATCTATTTCGCGCTCTGCTGGCCTCTGTCCAAGAGCAGCCAAATTCTCGAAAGGAAGCTCAATGTCGCTCATCGAAATCACTGAGATCCGCAAAAGCTACGGCACCAACGAGGTTCTGAAGGGCATCAACCTCGACGTCGAGCCCGGCGAGGTGATCGCCATCATCGGCAAGAGCGGCTCGGGCAAGTCGACGCTGCTTCGCTGCATCAACGGGCTGGAGACGATCACGCAAGGCTCGATCTCCGTTGCCGGCGCGCAGCTCATCGACGACGAGCTGCACCTGAAGGCGCTGAGATTGAAGGTCGGGATGATCTTCCAACAGTTCAACCTCTTCCCGCATCTGACGGCCGGCGGCAATGTCATGCTCTCCCAGACCGTCGTCAAGAAGACCGCAAAGGCCGAGGCCGAGGCCGTGGCCCGCAAGATGCTCGACCGCGTCGGGCTGGGGCACAAGTTCGATGCCTATCCGGACGAGCTTTCCGGCGGCCAGCAGCAGCGCGTGGCGATCGCACGCGCCTTGGCGATGCAGCCGATCGCGCTTCTCTGCGACGAAATCACCTCGGCGCTCGACCCGGAACTGGTGGCCGAAGTGCTGGCGGTGGTTCGCGAGCTTGCCGCGGAAGGCATGACGCTGTTGATGGTGACACACGAAATGAGGTTCGCCCGCGACGTCTGCTCGCGCGTCGTCTTCATGCATCAGGGGCGCGTGCACGAGATCGGACCGCCGGAAGAGGTGTTCGCCAATCCGAAGACGCCGGAGCTGCAGCAGTTTCTGGGCGTGCATTGAGGCAGGGCCCTGGGCCGTTCGCGGCGCCTGCGGCTGGCAGGGCATTGGCCTACGAGATCACCGTCTCCGCCCGGGAGACGGTGACGCTTGCCACACCGGCGAAACTGCCGTCTCTGTTTCGCCGCCGATCCGGTGCATGTGCAAATGGTTCGCGATAAAATTGTCTTGTATGTGGGCTGCAATTAGCGCATGTTTCTCGCTTCGGCAGCAGTTTGTGCGGGCGCTGCCGCTTGAGGGCTGTCATACCCTAGCCCCAATCAAAGGAGGACCTCGTGTCTTCCACCATCCAGCAAGATTTTGTCGATTCCATAGATCTGAGATCCATCACCGAGGGCCGCCACTGTGGCGTGGACCTGAAGCTACCGGCTGCGCCGTTGGTCGAGCGCGCCGAACTGATCTATTCTCTGCACAACCGGTTCAGACTTTCCGTGAGAAGCAGGACGTCGCATGGCATGGCAAGCGGCGTGGATCAGCCGTTCTCCGATATGAATGCGCCCTGTGCCTCCAAGGCGGGCATTGCCGTCTACAGCTGGAAGAATGGGCGAAGCGCACTTCCTGAGATGAATAAACAGGACGGGAGGAGACCCGAAAATGTTTAAGTCCAGTTTGCCGGTCGTATCCGTGGTGACGTTCCTGATCAAGTCGTCCCCCGTCTTGTCGCTGATCTTCGTCGCCTATTTCGCGATGCGGTAATCGGTGCCGTTTCATGCAAATCGAAAGTGCGTCATGACGCTCTCGTTTCCCAATAGTGCCCGCAGCTACGACGAAGCCAACAGGCGTGTCCGGTTTACCGGCTACGATGGTATGTTTGAGGTCAAATTCTTCGTGACCGCCGACGTTCTCGCCAAAGGACTGGTTACGAGGACCGCGGCGGAGCAAGACTATCTCGCGGCCTTCGACAAGTTGCGTCCGAAAATCCTGGACGTTGCAATGCGTGCCTATAATGGCAAGCGGCAGGCAATGGTGCTTCTGGACCTGTCGAACTTTAGATAATCCTTCGCGCAAACGGCGCATGCTCACCTGGCGCTCACCGTTGCCCAGGGCTGGAAGCATGACGATGGGGCATCAGCAATTATTCATGGCTGACGCTAGTTCTGCATGCGCTTGGCCGGGACCTGTTTCTCCAGTTTCTTGGCGTAGCGGATCAGATGGGTGCCGAGTTCCTTGGCCGCGGCGGGCGACATCGCGACCTGGAGTTGATGCGGAGAAATGTCCGTATCCCGGTAGAGATCCCACTCTTTCCTGGAGATGGCGTACCCGACCCGCATGATGACATGGTGCGGGTCCGCGGTGGCTGTGCCCCATTCGAGGAGGGTGTAGGCTGTCAGCTTGTTTTCGAGGTCGACATCCCATTTCGACATGTCGTTTTCGCTCACGGCAAGGGCCTTCCCATGGTCGTTTCGTCACGTTGGCGTCGCGTTTTCTACCGTCCATAATTACCTGCAAATCTTTGAAGGCGCGCTTCTCTTTTAGACGTAAACACCATCCGGAAAAGGAGAGATGCCGACCATCAGCATGGGTGCCCGCAGCCAGGAAGACGTGGTTGGACGACGGTCTGGACAGCTTTTGTGGGGCACGCGGACGCCACAGGGCATCCAAGCCAGCCAAACGTTGTCTTCGCGGTCGTCCTCGTCGAAAAATACCCGTCTGGCCAACCGGCCCTCCGCCGCCTATCTTCCGCGCCATGGCTCCTGATTCTGTGAAAGTGCCGAAACTGTCGCTGACGGAAACGATCTTCGGGTTGTTGCTGCGGCTGGTCGCCGTCGCGTGTTTCTGGTTCGGGCTCAATTACTGGGCGCTGCTGATCGGCTTCTCGTTCGAGGGCAGCGGGCGGTTCGATCTGTTGCCGGTGCCCTGGCGGGTGGCAGCCACGGCACTTGCCGTGGTCTATCCGGTGGCGGCCCTCGGCCTGTGGCTTCTGGTCTCCTGGGGACCGGTGCTCTGGGTGGTCGCGGCAGCGGCGGAAGCCACCATGTTCGGCTTCTATCCGGAGATTTTCGGGAAGAAGCCGATGCTCTTGATGATGCACGGCTCGGTCGCCGTCACCTACGTGCTTTTCCGGCTTGTGATGCTCTACCAGCGGGCCAAACAGGCCAAGGCTGCAAGAAATGATTTACCCTGAGACAAGGGCTGTGGATGGTAATGCGCTGTTAAGGCTGTAGTTTAAGTCGAATTTTATACGTATTCGATAGTGTCTCACTCAAGGCGGGAAGACAAACAGACACCGCCAAACAAAACAGTGAGGCAGTCATCATGAACACCAAAATGAAGCCGCAGGCCGTTGCCGTCAAAGATCCGCATGAAGACGCGATCCGTTCGCTCTACATGGAATCCCTCCACCTCGTCGAGCGTCTCCACCGCCGTCTCCTGGACGTCATCAAGGACGAATTCGACCGCTCGGGCCGCTCGGACGTCAACGCCGTCCAGGCGCTCCTCCTCTTCAACATCGGCAATTCCGAACTGACGGCCGGCGAACTGCGCTCGCGCGGTTACTATCTCGGCTCCAACGTATCCTACAATGTTAAAAAGCTGGTTGACCTCGGCTTCATCAACCACCAGCGCTCGCGCATCGATCGCCGCTCGGTCCGCATCAGCCTGACCGATGACGGCCAGGAGATCGCCGAGACGGTCGCCAAGCTCTATGAGCGCCATATCGGCTCGATCCAGAAGGTCGGCGGCATCGGCACCGACGAGTTCGGCCAGATGAACAAGCTCCTGCAGCGTCTCGACCGCTTCTGGAACGACACGATGCTCTACAAGCTCTAAGCGCGGATGCGCCGGGCACAGCCGCAAATGTGCCGGCAGATCGTGATGTCTTGCTGACGGGTGCGTGACGAGCGCACCCGCTCGCGCGTTTGGCGCACGCTGCTTGCCTCCGACAGAGAGATTCAAAGCCGAGCCGTCATACGGCCAGAACAACGCGTCGCGAGCGCTCCATCGTCGCCGGCGCTCAGGCCTGGAGCAAAGCTGTAGGTTGCAATCCATCCACAACAACGACGCATCCCGATACATCGAAAAGCGTTTTTCTGAATTTCGACTTATCGTTTAAATTGCATATCGACTTGGACTGTCGCGCAGGCGGCCCCGTTTTGGTCGGAGCCGCAGAGCCAATAAGATCGGTCTTGCTGTCGCGCCCTTGTTGCCGGAATCCCACACCAATCAGGATGTTACGGAAATGGGCGCTCGGCAGGAGCCGCAGGCGACACGAATTGGCCATATTACTGTGACAGCGACGAGGGCGAGAGAATGCGCGTCAGGGCTCCCCGATTCTCCTGTTGCCGATGGGCCACGGACGGCAATTTGCGGTCGCGCTCTCACGAATGTGAACCGGGCAGGGGCCGGGTATAGTTTGCGTTTGTTAACCATATCTGTGATAGCGCTGCGTTTTGCGTCGCAGCATTAAATGGTAGGGACTATGTCGAAGAAAAACGGAATTGATGCTTTCTCACGCCGCAGCTTTCTGCGTTCGGCCGCAGCCCTGGGTGCAGCGACATGGGCCGGTGGCGCATTGGCGCAAGACGCGCTCGACGAGATCATCAACGCGCCGCGGCGCGGGAGCTGGGACGACCAGTTCGACGCCAAGGCGTCGCGCAGCGCAACCGCGGTTGTCTCCAACAATCCGATTTTCGGTATCGACACGCTCGCCAACACGCAGAACGCCATTGCCCAGTATCAGCAGATCGTCTCTGCCGGCGGCTGGCCAGAGGTCAATTCGTCGGTCCGCCTGGAGATGGGCGTTTCCGATCCCGCCGTGCAGGCCCTGCGCCAGCGCCTGATCATCTCCGGCGACCTTTCGCAGTCCGCGGGGATTTCCAATTCCTTCGACAGCTACGTCGACGGCGCGGTCAAGCGCTTCCAGGCCCGCCACGGGCTGCCTGCCGACGGCGTACTCGGCGAATACTCCATCAAGGCAATGAACATCTCGGCGGATGTTCGCCTTGGGCAGCTGAACACCAATATCGTCCGGCTGCAGTCCATGTCCGGCGACCTCGGCGGCCGCTATGTCGTCGTCAACATTCCCGCCGCCTATATCGAAGCCGTCGAGAACGGCCGCGTGGCGACGCGCCATACCGCCGTTGTCGGCCGCATCAGCCGCCCGACGCACATCATCAACTCGAAGATCTACGAGGTCATCCTCAACCCCTATTGGACCGCGCCGCGCTCGATCGTCGAGAAGGACATCGTTCCCTTGATGCGCAAGGATCCGGAATATCTGAAGAAGAATTCGATCCGCCTCATCGACGGCAGCGGCAACGAGGTCGCCCCCGAGACAATCGACTGGAATGCCGAAAAGGCGCCGAACGTGACGTTCCGCCAGGACCCCGGCAAGACCAATGCCATGGCCTCGACCAAGATAAATTTCCATAATGAAAACAACGAGTACATGCACGACACGCCGCAGCAGGGCCTGTTCAACAAGCTGGCACGCTTCGAATCGTCGGGCTGCGTACGCGTCCAGAACGTGCGCGACCTGACGACGTGGCTTCTGCGCGACACGCCCGGCTGGTCGCGCCAGCAGATCGAGGCGACGATCCGTGCGGGCCAGAACTCGCCGATCCAGCTCGCGGTCGAGGTTCCGGTCTACTTCAAATACATCACCGCGTGGGCTGCGATGGACGGTATCGTCCAGTTCCGCGACGACATCTATCAGATGGATGGCGAGCAGCAGCTCGCGCTGCAGACGACCACCGGCGTCGAGCAGGTAGCCGGTGCGGTCGAGCAGGAAAATCTGCCGCAATAAGGCCAGCGACCCCCAATTGAAAGGGCCGTGCCTCCTGGAACGGGGCGCGGCCTTTTTGCATTCCTGCCTTTGCCGCTTTCCCGGCGCGGCAGGTGGGGGAAATGGCGCAAATCGCACAGCCCGTATTGCCCTTGCCATGCGAGGACGATAAACAGCGTGCCACGGTCTCACAGGAGCTTTGAGAATGAGCGTTTCTTCCGCCGCCACTGACGTTTTCTTCAGCCGTTCCCTTGCCGACAGCGATCCGGACATTTTTGGCTCGATCGAGAAGGAACTCGGCCGCCAGCGTCACGAAATCGAGCTGATCGCCTCGGAAAACATCGTCTCGCGCGCCGTTCTGGAAGCGCAGGGCTCGATCATGACCAACAAATATGCCGAGGGCTATCCGGGCAAGCGCTATTACGGCGGCTGCCAGTTCGTCGACATCGCCGAAGAGCTGGCGATCGAACGCGCCAAGAAGCTGTTCGGCGTCAATTTCGCCAACGTTCAGCCGAACTCCGGGTCGCAGATGAACCAGGCGGTATTCCTGGCGCTCTTGCAGCCGGGCGATACCTTCATGGGCCTTGACCTTAACTCGGGCGGTCACCTGACCCACGGTTCGCCGGTCAACATGTCCGGCAAGTGGTTCAACGTCGTCTCCTACGGCGTGCGCGAAGGCGACAACCTGCTCGACATGGATGCCGTTGCCGAAAAGGCGCGCACCCACAAGCCGAAGCTCATCATCGCCGGCGGCACCGCTTACTCCCGTATCTGGGACTGGAAGCGCTTCCGCGAGATCGCCGATGAGATCGGTGCCTATCTGATGGTCGACATGGCCCATATCGCCGGCCTCGTCGCCGGCAACCAGCATCCGTCGCCGTTCCCGCATTGCCATGTTGCAACGACCACGACGCACAAGTCGCTGCGCGGTCCGCGCGGCGGCATGATCCTCACCAATGACGAGGACCTGGCGAAGAAGTTCAACTCGGCCGTCTTCCCGGGCCTGCAGGGCGGTCCGCTGATGCACGTCATCGCCGCAAAGGCGGTAGCCTTCGGTGAAGCGCTGAAGCCGGAGTTCCAGGATTATGCGGCGCAGATCGTCAAGAACGCCAAGGCTCTCTCCGAGACGCTGGTGGCCGGCGGTCTGGACATCGTCTCGGGCGGCACCGACAACCACCTGATGCTGGTCGACCTGCGCAAGAAGAACGCCACCGGCAAGCGCGCCGAAGCAGCACTCGGTCGTGCCTACGTCACCTGCAACAAGAACGGTATCCCCTTCGATCCGGAAAAGCCCTTCGTCACCTCCGGCATCCGTCTCGGCACGCCGGCCGGCACGACGCGCGGCTTCAAGGAAGCGGAATTCCGCGAGATCGGCAATCTGATCGTCGAAGTCCTCGACGGCCTGAAGGTGGCGAACTCGGATGAAGGCAATGCTGCCGTCGAAGCGAGCGTTCGTGAAAAGGTCGTCAAGCTGACCGACCGCTTCCCGATGTACCCGTACCTCTGATCAAGGAGCCCGGATGCGCTGCCCCTATTGCGGATCGGAAGACAGCCAGGTGAAGGATAGCCGTCCTGCAGAGGACGGCGCCGCCATTCGCCGCCGGCGCATCTGCCCGGATTGCGGCGGACGCTTCACGACCTTCGAGCGGGTGCAACTGCGGGAACTGATGATCCTGAAGAAGACCGGCCGCAAGGCGCCGTTCGACCGCGACAAGCTCTTGCGGTCGTTCGAAATCGCGCTGCGCAAGCGGCCGGTCGATCGCGACCGGATCGAGCGGGCCGTTTCCGGCATCGTCCGGCGGCTCGAAAGCTCCGGCGAGACGGAAATCCCCTCGGAAGAGATCGGTCTGCAGGTGCTCGAGGCGTTGAAGAGTCTCGACGACGTCGCCTTCGTCCGCTACGCCTCGGTCTATCGCGATTTCTCCCATGCGGAGGATTTCGAGAAGGTGATCGCCGAGATCAGTGCCAAGATTGCCCGCGATCCTGGGGCATGAACAAAACCGACGCCGCCGAAAGGCGGCGTTTGACATTTCCCGGGTGAGGACGAAACGGCATCGACATGGCGGACAGGGCGGACGACGAACGGTTCATGGCGGAGGCGCTGACGCTCGCCCACCAGCACCTTGGCGCAACCGGTTCCAACCCCTCTGTCGGTTGCGTGATCGTCCGTGACGACGGCGATGGCCGGAGGATCGTCGGCAGCGCTGTCACGGCGGTCGGCGGCCGCCCGCATGCGGAGACCGGCGCTCTGGCCGTGGCCGGGGAGGCGGCGCGCGGCGCAACGGCCTATGTAACGCTCGAACCCTGCTCCCATCATGGCAAGACGCCGCCTTGTGCCGAAGCGCTGATTGCGGCCGGTGTTGCGCGTGTCGTCGTCGCGGTGACGGATCCCGACGAACGGGTCGCGGGCCGCGGGCTTGCCATGCTGCGCGAGGCGGGCATCGAAGTCGTGACGGGGGTGCTGGAGGACGAGGGCGAACGCGAGCTTGAGGCCTACCTCATGCGCAAGCGCAACAGCCGGCCCTATGTGACTCTGAAACTTGCGGTTTCCGCCGACGGCATGATCGGGATCAAGGGCCAGGGGCAGGTGCGCATTACCGGCGCGCCGGCCCGCGCGTTCGTACACCGGCTGCGTGCCGATACCGACGCGATCCTCGTCGGTATCGGCACGGCGGTTGCCGACGATCCGGAACTGACCGTGCGCCTTGCCGGGCTTGAGCAGCGCTCGCCGTTGCGCATCGTCATCGATGGCGATCTCGACCTGCCGCTGACGTCCCGGCTCGTTCAGACGGCCCGCAACGTTCCCGTGCTGGTCGTAACAGGCTGGCGTGAGGATTCCGTCGCGTTTTCTAAGCGTAGCCGGGCATTGGAAGCGGCTGGTGTCGAAGTGGTGGTCTGCGATCCGGCTGAGCCCGGCGATCTTCTCACGGCGCTGGCGACGCGGGGGATTTCCTCGCTGTTGGTCGAAGGCGGCGCACGGACGGCGCAGACGTTCCTCAATGCCGGGCTCGTCGATCGGATTTTGTTGTTTACCGGCCCGTCGACCCTTGGCGAACAAGGGGTGCCATCCCCACTTGATCGGAACCATTTGCCCGTCGGCTTCGTCCACATGCGGACGGACGCCTTCGGCGACGACCTTCTCGACACTTACGAATACGAAAGAGCCCCCTGATGTTCACCGGCATTATCACCGATATCGGCACCGTCGAAACGATTACCCCGCTCGACGAGGGCATCAAGCTGAAGATCGCCACGGCTTACGATCCGAAGGGCATCGACATCGGCGCCTCGATTGCCTGCTCGGGCGTCTGTCTGACAGTGACGACGCTGCCGGAGGAGGGCGCCAACGGCCGCTGGTTCGAGGTCGAGGCCTGGGAAGAGGCGCTGCGCCTGACGACGATTGCGTCGTGGACGACGGGACAGGCCATCAATCTCGAACGCTCGCTGAAGATCGGCGACGAACTCGGCGGCCATCTCGTCTCCGGCCATGTCGACGGCAGGGCGGAAATCCTGTCGGTCGAAACGGAGGGCGAGGCGACCCGCTTTCGCTTGCGCGCGCCGGACCATCTGGCGAAATTCGTGGCGCCGAAGGGATCGGTCGCCCTCGATGGCACCTCGCTGACCGTCAACGCTGTCGATGGCGCCGAGTTCGACGTGCTGCTCATCCGCCATTCGCTGGAGGTGACGACCTGGGGGCAGCGCAAGGCCGGCGACTTCGTCAATTTCGAAGTCGATACCATGGCGCGCTATGCCGCGCGTCTGGCGGAATTTCCCGCGCCGAAGCCGGCTGTGTAGGACCTCTCCCCCGCGTGAGGGGAGAGGCCGGATTTCGGGCAGCTCAACGGACGTAGAAAGTCAGGCCGCCGTCTGCGGCTTCGGTGGCGCCGACCACGTCGGCGAGTGCGACGTTACGGGCCTTCAGTTCCTTTGCCAGTGTCCGGTTGGATTCGAGCGCCTTGCGGAAGGAGGCCTGCTCCGCCGCTGTCGGATTGCCGGTCCAGTTGCCCGAATCCACCGTATCGGTATGGACGATGTTGAAATTGCTGCCCTTGTAGCTCGCGACGGTTCGGTCGATCTGCTGCGGCCAGTTCTCCTCCATGCCAGCGGCGTGGGAGACGCCGGCGAGCGGGAAGGCGGTGAGTGCGACGATTGCGGAGAGTCTTGCGATGCGGTTCATGGTTTCAGCTCCATAGGATGCCTGCGGACTGCGCGTGCGCAGGCCGCAAGGCGGGTCTCCGTGACACGCCATGCGCCGCGGAAGGCCTTGGGTTGCGATGGTCGGCGTTGCACCGTGCCGACGCTTTGGAGATAGTCTCGAAAATTGGCGGGAAAAGGTCTCAAGTACCTGAAATTAAATTAAAAATTGTTCATCAAATTTTAGGCTGCGGTCAACGCGGTTGCAGTTCATTTTCGTGCTTGCACGCGAGGGAGTGTCTCGCCGGCTTCGCTGCCTCAAACAGCGAGACCCAGACGCCGCAGACCCTCGATCCGCAATTCGAAATCGGCAGGGTTCTTGTACGGCATGACCTGTCGCCGGTGTTCGATCGAGTAGTCAGGGTCGATGCTCAAGGCCTGCGTCCAGGCGGCGCGTCCCTCCTCGTTTCGTCCGAGGTGGCCACAGCACGACGCCAGCAAGGCGTAGGCTGTGGCGGAGTCGGGATTGCGCACGAGCCGCTTGCGGAGCGTATCAGCAGCCAGATCGAACCGACCGAGCGAGAGCTGCGCTTCGGCGAGAAATTGCAGCGCAATTTCAGGATAGAACGGATCGAGCTGCATGTAGCTTTCGAGCGTCTCGACAGCTTCGGCGGCAAGGCCGCTGAAGATCTGGATGTGAGCCTTCAGAACGCGCGCGTCCGCCGCGCTGGGCTTGAGAACAATGCAGCGCGCTACCGCATCGAGAGCGTCGTCGATCTCGCGGCTCCACAACAGCGCCACGCCCATGGCGAAATGCGCTTCCGGCTCTTCGTCGTCCATTGCGACCGCGCGGCGGGCGAGATCGAGGCCTGTCGAGAGTGTCCTATCCGGCTCGGCGGCCCAGCCGTTCACATAGTCATTGATGTGCGTGAACGCGGTGAACGCGTAGGCCGCCGCACAATTCGGATCGATATCGATCACCTTTGCCATGAAGGCCCGGGCATTGATATTGCCGGCGCGCGTGTGGAGCCACATCTGGTCACGCCCCTGCAGGAAATAGTTGTAGGCGGTGATATCGGCGATCCGTTTGCCGGAGAGACGGTCCCTTTCCGAGGTCGTCAGCCTGACCTTGAGCGCCGCCACGATCTGCTGGGTGAGTTCGTCCTGGACGGCGAAGATATCCGTGAGATCCCGGTCGAAACGATCGGCCCAGGCATGGCCGCCTGTCATTGCGTCGATCAGCTGCGCGGTGACCCGCACCCGGTTGCCGGCCTTGCGCACGCTGCCCTCGAGGACATAGCGCACGCCGAGCGCGGCAGCGACATCGCGGATCGAAACCGGGCTTTTCTTGTAAACGAAGGAGGAATTGCGGGCGATGACATGCAGTTCCGAGAGTTTCGCAAGATCCGTGATGATGTCCTCGCTGATCCCGTCCGAAAAATATTCCTGGTCCGTGTCCCCGCTCATGTTGTTGAAGGCGAGCACGGCAATCGAGGTCTTTTCCGTTGGCGACGGCTGAGATGATGCGGCGGCTAGGGCGTCGCCGTTGACGAGACAGAAAATCTCGATGGGCCGCGCGATGTTCTTGACCGTCTGCGACCCGCGGCTCTCGATCCCGACGGGAACCTTGTCGCGCACCTGATCGGCGGCGGACCGGGAGATGTAGATGCCGCCGGGCTGCGCCAGGGCCTCGATCCGTGCTGCGACATTGACGCCGTCGCCGTATATGTCGTCTCCATCGACGATCACGTCGCCGACATTGATGCCGATACGGAACTGGATCCGGTTTTCGGGAGAGCTGCCGGGATCGTACTCGGGCACCTGTTTCTGGATCTCCATGGCACAGGTCACCGCCTCGACGGCGCTGGCGAATTCCAGGAGCGCGCCGTCGCCCATCAGCTTGACCATGCGGCCGCAATGGCGCGCGACGGCCGGATCGATGACGGCGCCGCGCAGCGCCTTCAGCCGAGCCAGCGTGCCGGCCTCGTCGGTCTCCATCAGGCGCGAGTAGCCGACGACATCGGCCGCGAGTATGGCGGCAAGCCTGCGCTGAACATGCTCGCCCGTCATGGTGCAGAGCCATCCTTGTCGTGTGAGGCGGCGAACGCGCCGCCACAAGGACTCTAAACCTGATCGGTCCGCTTGACCATCGCGGTGTCGCCCTTGGCATGGGGTGATGGGACCAGGGGCGGCGACATCCGGACTTACCGCTCCAGCAAGATCACCTGCGCCCCGTGATAGACCGTCCGCCGCGCTTCCTTGAAGTGCAGCTTCGACGCCACCCTGAGCGAGGCGAGGTTGGCGACGTCGATGATGCAGGTCTTCTTAAGCGACGGAAACTGCTGGTCGCCCCAGCGCAGCGCAGCGCTGACGGCTTCGGTGGCAAGGCCACGGCCGTGCGAGCGGGGGGAAAGCGCCCAGCCGGTTTCCATCGTGCCTTCCAGCGAGGGCGTGATGACGCGGTGGAGGTCGTGAAAACCGGCTTCGCCGATGAACTGGCCGGTCTCGCGGTCCTGCAGCGCGAAAAAGCCGAAGCCGAAATAGTGCCACATGCCGACCTGACGCAGAAACCGCGTCCAGGCCTGTTCGCGCGAAAACGGCACGCCGCCGATGAAGCGTGTCACCTCGGGATCGGCGAAAAGAGTGCTGTAGGGGCCGAAATCGTCACGCCGGTAGGGGCGCAGGATCAGGCGTTCGGTCTCGATGGTGGGGACGCTGTGCATGAGGGCTGTTCAGTCCGGTTGGAAATGCGATTCCGTCATAGGATCAGATTCCCGGCTCGCCGTCCCAATAATCGACTTCGCTTTCCCGCCGACCGACGAAGCGGAAGCGCGGCTTGCCGCCGGCGGCATCACGGGACTTTGCCAGGAACTTGCCGGAATCCGGATATTCGACGATCTCGGCCTTCGCATTGGCCGAGATGGAAAGATATTTCAGCGGCACCGTACCGGTATTGATCAGGTGATGGGCCGTTTCGGGGCCGCCCGCCGGGGCGCCGAGCACGTCTCCGGGCTTCACGGAGTAGCGGTTCGGGCCGAAGCGATATTCGCCTTCGCCGCTTATGATGACGAACAGCTCTTCCTCGATATGGTGATTGTGAAACGGACAGCCGGACTTGCCCGGCGGCACTTCGCCGTAGCCAATGCCAAGGTCCTTGAGGCCCAGCTGCGCGCCGAAGGACGCGTCGCGGGATCCGAACAAGGTGCCCTCGGTCCAGTGTTCCAGTTCGAGTTCGGCGGGGTTGACGATCGGTTTTTGCATATCTGTCATGTCCTTGTTGCCTCCGGAACGTTTTATCGAGGCGCCATGAGATTGAAAAGGCGATAGCAATTGGCGCTTTTCGCTCCGTTATCCCTGCCAGGGCCCGACCGGAATCGGCGCCCGGCCGCGAAAAATGCTTGCCAACCGGGCCTTGGCATGATTTGACCGCCGCCTGCGCTGGAGATGTCCGGCCCCCCATTTCAGACAGGTGACAAATGTCCGATACCGAGAAACCACATATCCTCATTGTGGAAGCGCGCTTCTATGACGACATGGCCGACGCGCTGCTCGATGGCGCGACCTCGGCGCTGAAAGAGGCCGGCGCGACCTATGAGGTCGTGACGGTTCCCGGCGCGCTCGAAATTCCAGCCGCGATCGCCATGGCGCTCGACGGCGCCGACAATGGCGGCACCGAATATGACGGCTTCGTCGCACTCGGCATGGTCATCCGCGGCGAGACCTACCACTTCGACATCGTCGCCAACGAATCCTCGCGTGCCCTGATGGACCTCGCCGTCAGCGAAAGCCTTGCCATCGGCAACGGCATTCTGACAGTCGAGAACGACGACCAGGCCTGGGCGCGCGCCAGGAAGAGCGAAGGCGACAAGGGCGGTTTTGCCGCCCGCGCGGCGCTGACCATGATCGACCTGAAACTCAAGCTGGGCGGCGAACTGTGAGCGATATTCCTTCCGATCCGCCGATCAAGCAGGCCAACCAGCGCGGGGCTGCCCGTCTGGCCGCCGTGCAGGCGCTCTACCAGATGGACATCGGCGGCACCGGCGTGCTGGAGATCGTCGCCGAATACGAAGCCCACCGGCTCGGCCAGGAACTCGACGGCGACACCTATCTGAAGGCGGATGCCTCCTGGTTCCGCTCGATCGTTTCCGGCGTCGTCCGCGACCAGCGTCTGCTCGATCCTTTGATCGGAACGGCCCTTCAGGACGACTGGGCGCTGTCGCGTCTCGACTCGACGGTCCGCGCCATCCTGCGCGCCGGCACGTTCGAGCTTCGCGAGCGCAAGGACGTTCCCGTCGCCGTGATCGTCACCGAATATGTCGAGATCGCCAAGGCCTTCTTCGAGGATGACGAGCCGAAGCTCGTCAATGCGGTGCTCGACCGGATCGCCCGGACGATCAGAACCGACGTCAAGAAATAGGATCATCCGATGACAGTGCGGGTAGGCGGGGTGCAGGACATGGATCATGAACTGCGCGGCGCACGCGGCAATGTCTATCTGCTGACGGCTGCTCAGGCTGTCCTTGGGACGATCGGCCCGATCGTCTTTGCCGTCGGCGGCGTCGCCGGTTATCAGCTTCTCGGCGACGACAAGTCGCTGGCGACCGCGCCGCTCACGGGCTTCAATGTCGGTGTGGCGATTGGCGCGGTGTTCGTCGCTGCCGCCTCCAGATGGCTCGGCCGAAAGGCCGCCTTCATGGCGGGCGCACTCCTTGGCGCCTGCGGCGGATTGCTCGCGGCCTATGCGCTGTTTCTCAACGACTTCTGGCTGTTTGCGCTCGGCCTGTGCGTATCGGGCGTGGCCGGGGGCTTTACCCAGAAACTGCGCTTTGCCGCGGCCGATGCCTCGCCCAGGTTCTACAAACCACGGGCGATTTCATGGATCCTCGCCGGTGGCATGGTTTCCGCCGTGCTCGGCCCGCAGCTCGTCATCCTGACCAAGGACATGCTCGCCCCGGTCTTCTTTGCCGGCGCCTTCCTCGCGCTGATCCCGACATGCCTTGCGGCAATCGCCATCCTCGCCTTCCTCCAGCTGCCGGACCAGCGCCCCGTTGCCGGAGCCACACCAATTGGGCCTGTGCGACCGCTGCGGGAGATCGTCGGTACGCACCGCTTCCTCACAGGCATGATCTGCGGCATCTCCACCTACGCGCTGATGACCTTCATGATGACCGGTGCGCCGATCGCCATGGTGGTTGGCTGCGGCTTTTCGCAGGACATGGCGACGCTTGGCATCCAGTGGCATGTGCTGGCGATGTTCGCGCCGAGCTTCTTCACCGGCATGCTGGTCAGCCGCTACGGCGCCGAAAGGATCGTGGCCTGCGGCCTGGTGATTCTGATGCTCTGCGCGCTCGTCGCCCATGCGGGCATCGCGCTGTGGAATTTCTGGGGCGCGCTGATCCTGCTCGGCGCCGGCTGGAACTTCGGCTTCATCGGGTCGACGGCGATCGTCGCCTCGAGCTACAGGCCGCAGGAGGCAGACAAGGTGCAGGGTTTCCACGACATCATCCTGTTCACTGCGGTCGCGCTTGCCTCCTTCGGTTCGGGCAAGGTCCTGACCGCTTACGGCTGGGACATGCTGAGCGCTGCGGTCTGGCCGGTGACGGCTTTCTGCCTTTTGTTGCTGATATCGCTGTTTTTCGCCGAAAAGCGGCGTCCTGCCTGAGATTCGACGCCGAAACTGCTTTCCCGCTCCTGTAAGCTGCCGCCAACATACCGAAAAACGTGGGTTTTTCCGTTTATGGCCGCTTGACGATCCCGATTCGCCACCGCACTCTGCGGCCACGTCTGCTACCGTCGCTTGAAGAGGAGGCACGGTCCGCAGCGCTTTTTGGGGGCCTGTGGAACGGAGTGAGCCCGCAGGCTTAAACGGAGGAAAGTGCGAAATGACCATATTACTGGGCGTTATCGCATGCGGGTTGCTTTCGGTGGTTTATGCCATCTGGGCGACGCAGTCGGTGCTTGCCGCCGACCAGGGCAATGCCCGCATGCAAGAGATTGCAGGCTTCATACGCGAGGGGGCGCAGGCCTATCTCACCCGTCAATACAAGACCATTGCCCTCGTCGGCGCTGTCGTATTCATCGCGGCCTGGGTTCTTCTCTCCGCCACCGCCGCCATCGGCTTTCTGATTGGCGCTGTCCTGTCCGGTGCTGCCGGTTTCATCGGTATGCATGTCTCCGTCCGGGCCAACGTGCGCACGGCGCAGGCCTCCTCCGTCAGCCTTGCGGCCGGTCTCGGTATCGCCTTCAAGTCCGGTGCCATCACCGGCATGCTGGTCGCCGGCCTGGCGCTGCTCGGCGTGTCGATCTACTACCTCGTGCTGACGGCCGGCCTCGGTTTGCCGGAAGGCTCGCGTGAAGTGATCGACTCGCTGGTGTCGCTCGGCTTCGGCGCTTCGCTCATCTCGATCTTCGCACGTCTCGGCGGCGGTATCTTCACCAAGGGCGCCGATGTCGGCGGCGATCTCGTCGGCAAGGTGGAAGCCGGCATTCCGGAGGACGATCCACGCAACCCGGCGACGATCGCCGACAACGTCGGCGACAATGTCGGCGACTGCGCCGGCATGGCGGCCGATCTGTTCGAGACCTATGCGGTCTCGATCGTCGCGACCATGGTCCTTGCGTCGATCTTCTTTGCCGGCGCTGCGAACCTTGCGGTTGTCATGGCCTATCCGCTGGCCATCTGCGGCGCCTGCATCATCACCTCGATCATCGGTGCCTTCTTCGTCAAGCTCGGCTCCAACGGCTCGATCATGGGTGCGCTCTACAGGGGGCTCATCGTCACGGGCCTGCTGTCGATCGTCGGCCTTGGCGCCGCAACATCGCTCACCATCGGCTGGGGCTCGATCGGCGCCATCGACGGCAAGGACATCACCGGTGCCAACCTGTTCGTCTGTGGCATTCTTGGCCTCGTCGTCACCGCGCTGATCGTGGTGATCACCGAATATTATACGGGCACCAACAAGCGACCGGTGAATTCGATCGCCCAGGCCTCCGTCAGCGGCCACGGCACCAACGTCATCCAGGGGCTTGCCGTCTCCCTGGAATCCACCGCGCTGCCGGCGATCGTCATCGTCGGCGGCATCATTTCGACCTATCAGCTGGCGGGTCTGTTCGGCACGGGTATCGCGGTCACCTCCATGCTCGGCATTGCCGGCATGATCGTGGCGCTCGATGCCTTCGGTCCGGTCACCGACAATGCCGGCGGCATCGCCGAGATGTCGCATCTGCCGCCGGAGGTGCGCAAATCGACGGACGCGCTCGATGCCGTCGGCAACACCACCAAGGCGGTCACCAAGGGTTACGCGATCGGCTCGGCCGGTCTCGGCGCGCTGGTGCTGTTCGCGGCCTATTCGAACGATCTCAAATATTTCGCGGCAAACGGCGACAAATATCCCTATTTTGCGGATATCGGGGTGATCTCGTTTGATCTGTCCAACCCCTACGTCGTTTCCGGCCTGATCTTCGGCGGGCTCATTCCCTACCTGTTCGGCGGCATTGCCATGACCGCCGTCGGCCGGGCCGCCGGTTCTGTGGTGGAAGAAGTCCGCCGCCAGTTCAAGGAAAAACCGGGCATCATGGCAGGAACGGACAAGCCGGACTATGGCCGCGCCGTCGATATGCTGACCAAGGCCGCGATCCGCGAAATGATCGTGCCGTCCCTTCTGCCGGTGCTGGCGCCAATCGTCGTCTATTTCGGCGTGCTGGCGCTGTCCGGCTCGAAGGCCTCTGCTTTTGCTGCTCTGGGTGCGTCCCTGCTCGGCGTTATCGTCAACGGCCTGTTCGTTGCGATTTCGATGACCTCGGGCGGCGGCGCCTGGGACAATGCCAAGAAGAGCTTCGAAGACGGCTTCGTCGACAAGGACGGCACGCGGCACATGAAGGGCTCGGAAGCGCACAAGGCTTCCGTCACCGGCGATACGGTCGGCGATCCCTACAAGGATACGGCCGGCCCCGCCGTCAACCCGGCGATCAAGATCACCAACATCGTCGCTCTTCTGCTTCTGGCGGTTCTCGCCTGATTGTTACCGCGCAGGCGCCCGGTTGCGCCTGTGGGTGTCACGCCACAAACACAAAGCCCGCGGAAGTCGTTTCCGCGGGCTTTTTGTGCAGGCAACCTTCAAGGCTGTTATTTTCCGTAGTCCGAGCCGTCCGAGAAGATCGACCGGGTCATGCTCTTGCCGATGCCGTTGCCGGAGAGCAGCTGGCCGAGGAAGGTCATTTCCTTGCCGCCGGTCGGCGTCGTGCGGGAAATCACGTCGAAGACCTTGCCGTCCTGCAGCGTGTAGTGGGCCAGTTGCGAGACGACGCCGTCCTTGTCGAAATAGACCGCAAGAACGCTCTGGTCGACCAGCTTCGGCTTCATGAAGGCAACCGGCCGCTGACGCCTCTGCGAGATGTAGTAGAACACTTCATTGTCGAAGGTCGCGGTCGTCGACGGCGTGCCGAGCGACAGCAGCACCTGTTCGCGGCTGGAGCCGACCGGTGCCAGCGCCAGCGTTTCCTGATCGACGACATAACCCTGATTGATGGTCTGGCTGGTGTTCAGCACCTCGGCCGTCTTGCAGCCCGAAAGGGTCGTTGCGCAAATTGCCAATGAAAAAGCGACGTTGCTCAGAAATTTCATGTCTGACTTGAAATACCGTTTCGTCAACGACATCTCCCTCAAGGTAACGCTGGCAGATGCGCCATTGCATTTCGTGCCTGCTTCGGTAAACCAGCTTCAGCGATCATGCAATAACAGGATGCGCGGGCCGGCGCATTTTGAAGCGGTCAAACTTGGGCTTTATGATGATATTCGGACTGTTCGGCAAAAAAAACAGCAATGCGGCCATCGTCGCGCGCCAGTACGATCTTTTGACCGCGGCCGCCCGGCGGCCTTATCTCTATACCGATCTTGGCGTTCCCGACACCGTGATGGGGCGCTTCGAAATGCTGTCGGCAACGCTGATCCTCTATTTCCGGCGCACGCGCAGTTCCGGGCGGGCGGGGCAGGAGATCGCGCAGGAAATCATCGACGCCTTCTTCGAGGATGTCGATCATTCGATCCGGGAACTGGGCGTCGGCGACGTCAGCGTGCCGAAGAAGATGAAGAAATTCGCCTCGATGTTCTACGGCAGGCTGGAAAGCTATGCGGCCGCGCTGGACCACAAGGATGGTGACGAGCTGGCGGCGGCGCTGACGCGCAATTTCCACCCGCAGGCGGATGATCCGACCCTCTCCATGCAGGGGCTTGCCAGCTATATGCTGCATGCCGAAGCGCAGCTTGCGGAAGTGGGAGAGGATGTCGTAGAAACCGGCCGGATCGACCTGGCCGAAGCGGCTGTCTGAGGCCCGTCCCGGGACCGCGACGCCAGAGCCGCGACCGGCAGCACTATCTTGGGCGGCGACGCTGCCCGAAAGGACTTGACGATGAACCACGACGAGAAACCCGCGTTTTCCTTTCCGGTCAAGGTTGGCCATATCTCCGCCAATGCCGTGACGGTTCATCTCGAGGCGAACGAGGCCGAGCGCAAGGCGCTGCGCGATCTGTGGGATGTGTCGGCCGTGCTGTCGCTCTCCTCCGATCTGCAGATCGCCCGATGGAAGAAGGATGGCGTCAAGATCAAGGGCAGGGTCAAAGCGAAGATCGTCCAGGCGTGCGTGGTGACGCTGGAGCCGGTGGAAGCGGAGCTCGATGAGCCGGTCGAAGCGATCTTCGTGCCCGAGGGCTCGCGGCTGGCGCGGATCGCCGCCAATGACAGTGGCGAGATGATTCTCGATCCGGATGGCCCCGATCTTCCCGACATGTTCATCGGCGACACCATCGATGTGGGCGTGACCGTCACGGAACACGCGGCGCTGGCAATCGACCCCTATCCGCGCAAGCAGGGGGCGAACTTCGGTGAACGGATCGAAAGCAGCGAGAAGGATGATGTCCGTCCCAATCCCTTTGCCGTGCTCAAGGATTGGAAAAAGGACTGAGTCTGGAAAAGGTCGCGGCACAATTCGGTTGTCACATCAGCGAAAAACGGTATTTTGGCCGAAATCCAGCCCGTTGGGCCGTTTGCCCCGCAAGCAGGGGCCGTTGCGTCTCAAACGTCATGAAAACACGTGTGTCTCCATCGCTCACACTGATTGCGCCGGGACGAAACATGCAGTGTGGCAGGAATAAAGGATAAGGCACGCGTGGTCAGAATTTCTCTTGATGTGATGGGCGGCGACTTCGGTCCGCAGGTCGTCATCCCGGGTGCCGCAAGGGCGCTCGAACGGCATCCCGATATCCGTTTCGTCTTGTACGGCCTCGAGGATCAGTGCGCGCCGCTCCTGGAAAAATATCCCAAGCTGAAGGCGAACAGCACGTTTCACGCATCTGAACTGGCGATTGCCATGGACGAGAAGCCGAGCCAGGCGCTCAGGCGCGGCCGCGGCAAGGCGAGCATGTGGCAGGCGATCGACGCGGTCAACAAGGGCGAGGCGGATGTGGTCGTCTCGGCCGGCAATACCGGCGCGCTGATGGCGATGTCGGTGTTCTGCCTGCGCACCATGGCCGGCATCCAGCGCCCGGCGATCGCGGCGATCTGGCCGACGCTGAAAGGCGAGAGCATCGTGCTCGACGTCGGTGCGACGATCGGCGCGGACGCGCAGCAGCTGATGGATTTCGCCCTGATGGGCGGCGCCATGGCGCGCGCCTTGTTCGAGGTCGAGCGCCCGACGCTCGGTCTGCTCAATGTCGGCGTCGAGGAGATCAAGGGCCAGGAAGAGGTCAAGGAGGCCGGTCGGCTGATCCGCGAAGCGGCTCCCGACGGCATCGACTATCTCGGCTTCGTCGAGGGTGATGACATTGGCCGCGGCACGGTCGACGTCGTGGTGACGGAGGGCTTTGCCGGCAATATCGCGCTGAAGGCATCCGAGGGCACTGCCCGGCAGATCGCCGAATATCTGCGCGCCGCGATGTCGCGCACGCTGCTTGCCAAAATAGGGTATATTCTAGCCAAGGGCGCGTTCGACCGCCTGCGTGAGAAAATGGACCCGCGCAAGGTCAATGGCGGCGTCTTCCTCGGCCTTAATGGTGTCGTGATCAAGAGCCATGGAGGAACCGACGCGGAAGGTTTCGCAGCGGCGATCGACGTCGGCTACGACATGGTCCGCAATGGCCTGAAGGCCAAGATCGAAAACGATTTGCAAAAATACCATGCCTCGCGCCCCTCCGAAGGTGCAGCGCGCGGCATGGCTGACGAGGTTTGAAGAGTATGATCCGTTCTGTGGTTCGCGGTTTTGGGGCATCGCTTCCCAAACGGGTGATGACCAATAGCGAAATGGAAGAGAAGGTCGACACGTCCGACGAATGGATCGTGCAGCGCACCGGCATCCGCCAGCGCCATATCGCCGGCGAGGGCGAAACGACCGCATCGCTGGGCGAGGCGGCAGCGCGCGCCGCCCTCGACAAGGCCGGCCTGACGGCCGCCGACCTCGATGTGATCATCGTTGCGACCTCGACGCCGGACAACACCTTTCCGGCCACCGCGGTCAACATCCAGAATCGTCTCGGCATGCATCATGGCGCTGCCTTCGACGTGCAGGCGGTCTGTTCCGGCTTCATCTACGCCGTCGCGACGGCCGACGCCTATATCCGCGGCGGGCTTGCGCGGCGTGTTCTCGTCATCGGCGCGGAGACGTTTTCGCGCATTCTCGACTGGAACGACCGGACGACCTGCGTCTTGTTCGGCGACGGTGCCGGCGCCATCGTTCTGGAAGCGCAGGAAGGCAGCGGAACGACCGCCGATCGCGGCGTCTTGACCGCGCAGTTGCGCTCGGATGGCGCACACAAGGAAAAGCTCTACGTCGATGGTGGCCCGTCGACGACGGGTACGGTCGGCCACCTGCGCATGGAGGGCCGCGAGGTCTTCAAGCATGCGGTCGGCATGATCACCGACGTCATCGAAGCGGCTTTCGATGCGACCGGGACGACGGCCGAGGATCTCGATTGGCTGGTGCCGCACCAGGCCAACCGCCGCATCATCGACGGGTCTGCCAGGAAGCTCGGCATCCCGCTCGACAAGGTTGTGGTTACAGTCGACCTCCACGGCAACACGTCCGCCGCCTCCATTCCGCTCGCACTCAACGTCGCGGCCTCCGACGGCCGTATCAAGGAGGGCGATCTCGTCCTGCTCGAGGCCATGGGCGGTGGCTTCACCTGGGGTTCCGTCCTGCTGCGCTGGTAAAGAAAAGACAATATAACGCAGAGGCTTGACCGGAATGGACAAGGGCAATACTCTTCCGGACTAATCGATATTTCAAGAAAATCGGTGGGGGACGATGAGCGGAAAAACGGTGACACGAGCAGACCTGGCCGAATCGGTTTTTCGCAAGGTCGGTCTTTCCCGAACGGAATCGGCCGAACTGGTCGAGACCGTGATCGACGAGATCTGCAACGCCATCGTCCGTGGCGAAAGCGTCAAGCTCTCCTCCTTCGCAACGTTCCAGGTGCGCGACAAGAACGAGCGCATCGGCCGCAATCCGAAAACCGGCGAGGAAGTGCCGATTTCGCCCCGCCGCGTCATGACCTTCAAGGCTTCCAACGTGCTGAAGCAGCGCGTTCTCAAGGCGCATCTGTCGCGCAAGGCCAAGCTGAAACCGCAATCGCCGGCTTCGTAATTGCTCACTTATCATTAAAGTGGTTGAAAACACGTCCATAAGCCGTTGAAATACGCATGATTCGTGTAATCATGCGTCTTGCTGGCAGGGACGACGCAGGACGACGGTCGTGCCCGATTCGTCTGCAGCGCCGCGCGTCTGTTTGGATGCGCAAAGGACGCTGTAGAACTTTCAGATTGCTGCATGATGTTATCCTTGGATCGATTCCGATTTAAGAACTTATTCAGCAGCGGTGTTCGATGGGGGAAGACATGGACAAGAGCCCGGACGCGTTCCGCACCATCAGTGAAGTGGCCGACGATCTCGACCTGCCGCAGCACGTGCTGCGTTTCTGGGAGACGCGCTTTCCGCAGATCAAGCCGATGAAACGCGGCGGTGGCCGGCGCTATTACCGGCCGGAAGACGTCGATCTGCTGAAGGGCATCCGCCATCTGCTTTATGATCACGGCTATACGATCAAGGGCGTGCAGAAGCTTCTGAAGATGAACGGCAACAAGTTCGTCGCGGCGATCGCCAGCGGCGATCTCGCCACCGTCGAGGCGCTGGCCGCGGCCAATATCGAGGAGCCGGCGCAGCCGAAGCTCGGCAATCCGGACGAGGACCAGATCGTCGGCCGCGCCAAGGCGCCGGCGAGCCGCCGGTTCTTCTCCTTCGTCGGCGGCAATGACGAGCCGCCGGAAATCTCGATCGGCAAGACATCCGTCGGCAAGGAGGATCGCGCCCTGCTGCAGGAAGCGCTCTACGACCTCCTGGAATGCAAGCGGCTGCTCGACCAGGTGCGCTGAGGCAGGGCGGGCGCACTGGTTTCGCAGCGCGTGCGGCGTAGCGATGCGGGGCCTGCGTGCCCTGTTGCACTGTTTTACGCTCGTGTTGCCAGCGACGTATACTACGAAACTCCACCGATTTTTGACGAGCAAGGCGCAATGCATGGAAAAGCCCTGGACGAAAAGCGTGACGCTCGCCCTTGAAGGGCCGGGCAAATACGTGACGATCTCCAACATCACCGAGGCCTCCTGGGCGATGATCGAGGACTGGCCGCTCGACGATGCGCCCGCTCTGAACCGCGCGCTCGACATTTGCGCTGCCGCCGTCGAGGGCAAGAGACCGGCGGAGGATGCGCGAAAGGCGTTTATCGAGGCCGCCGCCGAGGCGGATATCGAAATTCGGGAGTGAGAGGGCTTGGCTCCGGTTCGGCGCATCTCCATATCTCTGCTTCCACGGATGAAGAAAAGAACGACATGACGAAGTCCCTGCAGGCGAAGTTCCATGCCGAGATGCTCGCCCTCTACGACCATTGCGCCCGCTTTGGCTTCCGCCCCGTTCTGTTTCGCCGCCTCGTCATCCTGAACGGCGGCGTCGCGGCGGCCAGGGAACTGGTGTTCAAGCCGGGGACGACCGGGCTCGAGCGGCTGATGGACGCCGGCAAGACCGAACTGTCGATGGAGGCGGCGATGGTGCGCGCGGACTATCGCTCGCTGTTTACGCCGCTCGAAATCAAGGAAGCAGCAAAACGTCTCGAGGGGACCGCTACCCGCGAACGCTCCCGAGGCCGGCTCAACGCCACCGTCACCAACCCGAAACAGGCATAGTCAAATGGCAAAGAAGCAGAAGCTCGAGCATTCGGATTTCGCCGGGGAATTCACCGATGACGGCATCACCGTGCTCGTCGATATCTTCCGCAATGCCGGAAGCAACGACGGCTGGACGATGGAGGTGATCGACCAGGACGAGGGGCTGACCGTCTGGGAGGAGCCTTTCCCCACCGACAAGGAAGCCTTCGAGGAATTCCTCGCCACCGTCGAGCGGGACGGCATCCGGTCGTTTCTGGAGGACCCGGAGCCGGAGGTATCGGTGCATTGACAACGCCGCTGGTGGGGCGCGCGGCGGGAAAATGTGACGAGGGCTTCAAGGAGAAAATGGTCGGAGCGGCGGGATTCGAACCCACGACCCCTTGACCCCCAGTCAAGTGCGCTACCGGGCTGCGCTACGCTCCGAACCGAAAAGAGCCGTATATAATCGGGACTTGAGGCGCAAGCCCTGATTTTGGAAAAGGCGAGAAATCGGTGAGAAAAAGCTCGGGCGTCTGGTGTCGCCATCCCCACCGGCCGCACCATTTTTTCTGATCCTTAAAGTTTTCAGCAACCCGTTGTCCCGATAATGCCGGTTGCGAATCGGGGAGCCGGGTGATGGCGAAGACAGCGGGTAGAAAAGGCCAGAAGCGGCGGACGAGCCGGAAGCAGGCGAAGGGCGGCATGTGGCCCTGGTACCTGGCCGGCGTCCTGTCGGTCGGTGCCGCGGTCGCCTATGATCACCGGGCAGAGATCGTGCCGATGGCGGCGCCGTTCTACACGGCGTCGATCGCCAAGCCGCGACCGGTGGAGAAGCGCGCCGAAAAGCAGCCGGACAAGGTAAGATCGGTCTTGGCAATGCCGACACCGCGAGCACGGTCGGTCGAGCAGGCGGCCCTTGAACCGCCGGCGCGGATCACCGGTGGGGGAAAATCCCGCGACGGCAAGCCGGGAACCTATTATTTCTGCACGGTGACGCTCGAAAACTGCGTCGTCGACGGCGGTACGTTCTGGTACGGGCGCCAGAAAATCCAGATCGCCGATATCCAGGTGCCGCGCATCAAACAGGCGAAATGCGACAATGAGCGCAAGTTCGGCTCGCTGGCGAAGCGGCGGCTGTGGGAAATCCTCAATGCTGGCGAGGTCCGTCTCGCCGCAGCGGGCGGAAAGGCCGGCGCCCGGGATGCCCAGGTGACGGTGGGCGAGGGGCGTTCGATCGGCGACATGCTTGTGGCCGAGGGCCTGGCGCGGCACAGGGCGGATGGCAAGCGCGGCTGGTGTGCAGAGGGCTAAGCGGACTTTCGTTGGCAAGCCAACGATTCATCTGCTCAGCCTTTCCTGCTTTGTCGCAGGTTTTGATCGAAAATCGTGGGACACTTGTCCGAAACCTGCTTAAGCCCTTGCGGCAAGCTGGCGGTAGACGGCTTCGGTCTTGTCGATCATCTTCTCCATCGAAAAATCCGACATTCTTGCCTCGGCGGCTGCGACCATGGCTTGGTAGCGGGCAGGATCGGCGCTTTCGACCATGGCGTTTGCCAGCTTGCCCGTGTCGCCGTCGTTGGCAACGATCAGGCCGCTTTTGTCCCTCGCTATTGCCGTCGATGCGCCGCCGACATCCGTCGAGATGATCGGCTTTCCGGCGGCGGCTGCTTCCAGCATCACATAGGACATGGCCTCGTAGCGGCTCGGCATGACGAGGACGTCGAAGGCGGGGATGGCCTGGGAACCGGTGAAGGCCGAAGTCAGGCGAATGCGGTTTTGCAGGCCGCTCTCGGCGACGGCCTTGCGCACCTCGCGCTCGCGTTCGCCCGCGCCGACCATGATCAGTTGTGCATCGGGCAGGCGGGCGGCGGCATTGCGGAAGGCTTCGATCAGCCGTTCGGGCGCCTTTTGATGCGACAGGCGCCCGACGAAGCCGAACACGAAGGTTTCGGCCGGGATACCGAAGCTGGCGCGCACCGTCTTTGCCATGTCGAGCGGCAGCGGCGCGACGCCGTTGACGATGACCGACAGTCTGTGCTCAGGGATTCCAAGCGACCGCGCATGGGCAAGTTCGTCATCGGACACGCAGATGAGATGGTTGGTGAAGAGGCTCGCCAGCATCAGTTCGATGGCGCCGTAGATCAGGCGTCCGGCCTTGCCGAGCGCCGGGTCCATCGTGCGGAAGGCATGCGGCGTGTAGACGCGCGGGATGTGGCGGCCGGGCAGTTGAGGGCGCGACAGTGCGCCGGCCTTCGAGCTATGGCCATGGATGATGTCGAACGGCCCGCCATCTGCGATGATGTCGCGCAGCGCCCAAAAGGCGGCAATGTCCGACCAGCCCGGCGCGCGTTTCATCGCAACGGCGTGCACGGCCGGCAGATTAAGCGATTTCAGTTCGCGGACAAAGGCCTCCTCCGCCCGAACCGGCGAGTAGACGGCCTCGACGTGATGGCCGCGCCGTTTCAGCCCGCGGCAGAGATCGAGGAAATGGCGCCCGGAGCCGCCGCCGCTCGGCTCGAGCACCTGGAGAATACGCAGGCTGCCGCCACGTTCAGCGATGGGAGGGTTGATGCTCATTCTGACAATCCGCCGCCGGCCCCCGATGTGGAGCCGATCCGCACCCCTATGTACAGTGTTGATGTTAACGCAGCGTTGGCGCGCGCGCGTCGCGCGGCATGGAGGCGCGTGCGATGTTGCGCCGGTGGCGATATTCCAGGGCGCCACAGCCCCAGATGACGCCGAGCAGCAGGTAGAAGTGCCGCCAGTGATCGGTGTCGATGACATTGCCGATGGCGGCGTGGCCGATCAGGACGATCCAGGCGATCATCAGATAAGGCTGCCACGGCCGGTCGAGCAGCAGGAAGCGAAAGCCCATGGTGACCGTCCAGATGATCAGCGTGACATAGCAGACAAAGCCGAGCCAGCCATAGGAGGTGAGGCACTTCAGCCAGATATTGTGTTCATCCTCGGGAAAGATGTTGCTGAACACCATCGGGCCGATGCCGAGCGGCTTTTCCATCGACATCAGGAAGCCGATCTTGTGGCGGTCGAAACGGCCGAGATGCCCGCCGTCATAGTCCTGGACGAGCTGCGTGCGGTTGGAGAACAGATCGGCGACCTGCGGGATCTGCAGGGCGACGACCAGTGCCGTGATCATCAAGAGCGCCCCGCCAAGAGCCAGCACCAGGATCTTCAGGCGAAACGCGCCCGTGCGTTCCTTGAGCAGCATGACGAGCACGAGAGCGCAGGCGCAGAAGAGATAGAGCGCCCAGGCCGCGCGCGAGAAGGAGAGGAACAGGCCGAGCGCCATGATCAGGATCGCGACCGCCCTGACCGGCGCGGTGGTGATCCGCTCGGTGAGCAGCCGGTACATGAGATAGAGCGACGGGGCGACGAGAAACGGCCCGAAGACGTTGGGATCCTGAAACGCACCCTTGGCGCGATCGTAGAGCGTAAAATTCTGAGCACCGGGTATGGCGCCGAAATAGCCGAGAATGCCGAGCAGCGAGGTCAGCACGCCGGCGGCGACCCAGGCGTCGAAGATCAGCTTCAGGCGTTCATGGCGGGCTTCGACGATGGCCGCGTAAAAGACTGCCGAAAGCGCGAGGAAGCCGGAGACGGCCATGTACATCGGCGCCGTCGCAAGATCGCGCATGACGGTCAGCGACAGGAGACCGCCGGTGATGAACAGGATGAACAGGGCAAGCAGCGGCGCGACAGCGCGCGAGATTTTCAGTCCGAAGAGGAACCAGAGGCCGATCAGCGCCGCCATGAAGACTTCGTAAGGGGCAGGTTCGGCAATGACGAAACCCGACAGGAAAACCCCGAAGGTCACCATGGCCGAGCCGAGGATCGCCACGGCGGCAAGCTGCGGCCGAAAACCCGCGGCAGACGTGGCGTCAAGCGTGCTCAATAGGCATTTTCCGTGTTGAGAAGCCGGATCGGCGTCAGGACCAGGATCTTCAGATCGAACCACAGCGACCAGTTTTCGATGTAGTAGAGATCGAAGGCAGTGCGGAACTTGATCTTCTCGTCATTGTCGATCTCGCCGCGCCAGCCGTTGATCTGCGCCCAGCCGGTGACGCCCGGCTTGACGCGATGGCGGGCGAAGTAGCCCTCGACGACATCCGAATAGGTGCGGTCGGCGGTCTGGGCAAGCACGGCGTGGGGTCTTGGGCCGACGAGCGAGAGCTGGCCCTTCAGCACGTTGAAGATCTGCGGCAGTTCGTCGATCGAGGATTTGCGCAGGAACCGCCCGACCCGAGTGACGCGCGGGTCACCCTTGGTGACCGCATTGCGGGCCGTGGGGTCGCTCATGTTGGTGTACATGGAACGGAACTTGTAGACCTCGATCGTCTCGTTGTTGAAGCCGTGGCGCTTCTGCTTGAAGATGATCGGGCCGGGTGAACTCATCTTCACCGCGATCGCCGCGCCGATAAACACCGGCCAGAGAAGGACGAGCGCGACAAGGCTGAAGAACACGTCGAAGACGCGCTTGGCGACCGAATCCCAGTCGGCGATCGGCTTGTCGAAGATGTCGAGCATCGGCACCTGGCCGACATGCGAATAGCTGCGCGGACGGAAGCGGAGGTTGTTGGCGTGGGCCGCAAGGCGGATGTCCACCGGCAGGATCCAGAGCTTCTTCAACAGTTCCAGGATGCGGTTTTCGGCCGACAGCGGCAGTGCGATGATCAGCATGTCGATGCGGGTGAGACGGGCGAAGTCCACCAGTTCGGCGACGGTGCCGAGCTTCGGATAGCCGGCGACGATTCCCGGCGAGCGGCGCTCGTCGCGGTCGTCGAAGATGCCGCAGATGCGGATGTCGTTGTCGGATTGTTGTTCGAGCGAGCGGATCAGGTCCTTGGCCGGCTGGCCGCCGCCGACGATGACCGCGCGGCGCTCCATCGTGCCGTTGCGTGCCCAGTGGCGGATTGAATAGGCGATGAACGTGCGTTCGGCGACGAGGAAGACCGCGCCGAAGACATACCAGCCGCCGAAGGAGAGCCGCGAGAAGGTGCCGCCGATCTTGAGCAGGAACAGCGCCAGCGCCATCGTGGCAAACGCCAGCGTCCAGCATCCGATCAGTCGCGGCAGCGCGCGCGCGGCGGAGCGCAGCAACGGCACCTGGTAGCCGTCGCACAATTGCAGGAAGCCGACGGTCAGGGCCGAACCGCCGGCAATCAGGCCGCAATAGCCGAGCAACTCGTCAAGCCTCGGCGCGACATAGAATGCGTGAACGGCATAGCCGATGGCAAACAGCGCCGTGAACTCGAACAGCCGCATCAGACCGATGATCATGTTCGGAGAATAGGTGTCGGTGCGGAACTGTTCGGCGATGCGGCGGGCCAGCGGGTTGAGTTCGCGGCTCTCTTCGCTCTCCCTTCTTTCGCCGGGCGCGATGGTGCGGATTTCCGAAATCTTCTTTCGCAGCGCTTCGGTATCGAAAGTTTCCGGTTTGTCGATCTGGTTCATGATATCCGCTCGGCCGTTTATTTCCGTCCGGGATAGCAGAAAGCCCCTAAGAAACGCTTACGGGCGGTTGTGCCGATCGTCCTGCCGCGCGGCCGATTCCGGGACAAGCTGGCGATAGAGCCGCATGACGCTGCCCGCCATGGTGGACGTCGAGAAGGCTGCCTTGAAGGCGCCCGCATCCGGCATCACCTTGGCCGCCCAATCCTGCTCGGTCATTGCGGTCGTCATGACATCGGCAAGCGACTGTGCGTCGCTCGGCGCAGCAAGAGCCGAGCTTTCCGGGCCCAGCACCTCCGGAATGCCGCCGACCCGGGCGGCGATCACCGGCTTGCGCGCGGCCAGCGCCTCAAGCACGATATAGGGCATGGATTCAGCCCGCGACGGCACGACGACATTGCGCGTCAAGGCAAATGCGTCGCGCGCTTTCATCGCCGGCAGCATTTCGATACGGCGGCCAAGACCGCGTTCCAGCATCATCTGCTCGTATTCGGCCTTTTGCGGCCCGTCGCCGATCATCATGGCCGACAGCGGCTTGCCGATGATGCGCTCGGCCCGCGCGAAAGCATCGACGAAGAGGTCGGGTCCCTTCAGGTCGCGCAGCATGCCGATATAGAGGAAATCGACGGCGTCCGGCCGGGCATGGACGGTTTCGAAATCGCGATCATCGATGCCGTTGTAGATCAGTTCGCTGCGGGTGCGCGGCTTGCCGACCTTCTTCTCATAGGTCCTGCGCTCGAAATCGCAGACAAAGACGATCGCGTCCGTGAGAAATTCCTGAAGACGCTCGAGAACAAACACGAGCTTGCCGGAAAACGCGCCGCTGTCGTAGTGCAGGCTGCCGCCATGCGGCGAATAAAGGCGGGCAACGCAATACCTGTTCACCCGCAAGGCTGAGCCGATGATCCGAGCCAGGGCGCCGCCTTTGGCGCCATGACCGTGCAGGATATCCGGCTGCAAACTTCTGATTTCCTTGTAGCTGCTCCAGAGTGCCGCCAGATCCGTCGGGCCGATGGACCGGGGGATCGGCAGACGGACGAGACCAAGCGTCAGGAATGGCCTTATCTCGTCGAAAAGAGCGTCTTCGTAGCTGCCTCCCGTGGTGCTGTCACAGATGATGCCGATGTCATGACCCTGCCTTGCATGTGCCTCGGCCAGATCGCGGACGTGGCGGAAAATTCCGCCGATCGGCGATCTGAAGCAATGAATGATGCGCAGCGGGCGGGGGTCCGGCATGGCTGTCAGAACAGCCGCTCGCGCACATAGATGGTGTCGCCGGCCATGATCGGATCGGAAATCGAAACCCGGCCGGTAAGGATACGTCCGTTGATCTTGCGGGTGACGTCGACATTCGCCTGGTTGGCGCGCGGCGAGTAGCCGCCCGCAACCGCGATGGCGTTCTGTACCGTCATGCCCGGAACGTAGGAATATTGCCCGGCCTGGCCGACTTCGCCCATGATGAAGACGGAGCGGTAGCGATCGACCTCGATCGTCACGTCCGGATCGCGCAGATAGCCTTCGCGCAGCTTGCCGGCGATCATCGATTCCATTTCGGGCAGGGTATGGCCGCGCGACGGCACGGCGCCGATCAGCGGGAAGGCGACATAGCCCGCCTGATCGACCGTATAAGTGCCGGTCAGGCCGGCCTGTTCGAAGACGCTGATCCGCAGCCTGTCGCCGCTGTCGACGCGGTAGGGCTGGATCGTCGCTTCGTGAAAGGCCTTGGGCGCCGGCTGGTAGCTGCTGCAACCCGATACGGCGAGGCACAGAGAAAGGGCCGCCAGGGAAAGGCCTGTTTTCAATCGTGCGGACGTCATTGGGGGCTCTCGCGCTCCGGAAACCGTGTCATGGGTCGATGTTATCAATCCGTTAGGGTTAATAGCCGGTAAAGGCGCGGCACATTTTCGTCGTTGCGGTGGTTTCCTCTGCATTCAGTGGTTGCCCGGCCGAGTGCGCTTCGCTGCCATTAACCCTTGCGTTACCATGTTTGTTTACGTTGCGCCGAGTTGTGCAGGTTCGGAGTAAAAGCGCATGTCGGGCGTCAACGGCGGACATCAGGATGTGGACATCGATCTCGGTGGGCTGTTCCGTGCCATCTGGCGGCGCCGGGGCAGGGTGCTCGCGGCGACCGTTGTCTTCGCCGGACTTGCATTCACCGGCACGAGCCTGATGTCTCCCGACTACCAGAGCGAGGCGCGGTTGCTGATCGAATCACGCCAGCCGGAATTCAGTGGCGCCAACAACCAGGGGCCGCCGCAGACAACCGACAGCCTGTTCGACGAATCCGGCATTTCCAGCCAGGTGCAGGTGCTGCGCTCGATCGATCTGATCAAACAGGTCGCCCGCGACATGAAGCTGTATGAGCTGCCGGAATTCGACCCGACGGCGAATCCGTCGGCTGTTTCCGATATTCTGGTGATGCTCGGCATCAAGAAAAACCCGCTCGACCTGCCGCCGGAAGAGCGCGTGCTGAAGGAGTTCCAGGAGAAGCTGCAGGTCTACCAGGTCGAAAAATCGCGGGTGATCGCGATCCAGTTCACCTCAAAGGATCCGCGCCTGGCGGCCGCCATCCCGAATGAGATGGCCAAGGTCTTCCTGTCGTTGCAGAGCGGTGCAAAGCTCGATTCCAACACGGAGGCCAGCCGCTGGCTGGAGCCCGAGATCGCCAATCTGCGCGAAAAGGTTCGCGATGCCGAGGCCAAGGTTGCCGACTACCGGGCCTCATCCGACCTGTTGCTCACCGGCGAAACCGGCGGCACGTTTGCGACGAAGCAGCTGAACGATATTTCCACCGAGCTTGCCCGCGTGCGCGGCGAGCGCGCCAATGCCGAGGCGCGCGCCGAAAACGTGCGCGCGGCGCTTGCGAGCGGCCGCGCCGTCGACACGCTGAACGACGTCGTTGCTTCGCCGATGATCCAGCGCCTCAAGGAAACCGAATCCAACGTCCAGGGCCAGATCGCCGATCTCTCCACGACCCTGCTTGACGGGCATCCGCGTCTGAAGGGGCTGAAGTCGCAGCTTCAGGGCATCCGTGGTCAGATCCTCAGCGAAACGAAGAAGATCTTGGGCAGCCTCGAAAACGAGGCGAACGTATCGCGGTTGCGCGAGCGCCAGCTTGTGGCCCAGCTCAATACGCTGAAGGCGACGTCGGCCAAGGCAGGCGAGGACGAAGTCGGCCTGCGGGCGCTGGAGCGCGAAGCGACTGCGCAGCGGCAGTTGCTCGAAACCTACCTCGCGCGCTACCGCGAGGCGACCTCGCGCAGCGGCGAGAATGCGGCACCTGCCGACGCACGTGTCATTTCCCAGGCGGTCGAGCCGACGGAGCGGCATTTCCCGAAGGTCCTGCCGATCACGATCGTTGCGGCTTTCGCCAGTTTGCTCGTCAGTTGCGTGGTCATCATGCTCTTGGAACTGTTCAGCGGCCGCGCCTTGCGCCCGATCGGCGAAAATGGCGAGCCGGTCGTTGACGAGAAGCGCCAGACCCGGGCAACGCCGGCGCGCGGGATACCCGCCGCGAGCGGCGGCACACCGGTCCTCCCGGAGGCGGAACCGGCAGAGGCGGTGGACGATGGCGACGGCGATTTTTCGATCGAGTCGGTCGCCGCCCACCTCTGCGACGACGATATTCGCGTTGCCATCTCGGTATCACCGGCGGGCGATGCAGGCTCGACCAATGCCGTCATGCTCGCCCGGCTGGTCGCCGAGGAGGGGCGCAAGATCGTGCTGATCGATCTGACCGGCACGGCCTGCCCGACCCGGCTGATGGCGCAATCCGCCAATCTCCCGGGCATTACCAATCTCTTGGCGGGCGAGGTGCCGTTCACCGAGACGATCCATGCCGATCGCCTGTCGGACGCGCATGTCATCCCGCAGGGCGATGCGGACCCGGTTCTTGCAATGCGCGGCATCGAGCGGCTGCAGATGATCATCGACGCGCTGTCGAATGCCTATGACACGGTCCTTGTCGAGTGCGGCCCGGCCGATGTCCGTGCCGTCCGCAAGGTGGCGCGGTCCAGGGATACGAACATCATCATCTCGGCGCCGGCAGTCGCCAATGAGGACATTATCGACCTGATCACCAGCTTCGGTGCGGAAGGTTTCGGCGAGATCGTGCTGATGACGGGAACCGGTCATCCGCAGTCGGGGAAACCCGGCCGCCGCGCCGCCTAAATCGGGTTCATATTTTAGACTGAACCGGAATCCGATTTAGAATCAAAGAAGTAGAGCATGATATCGTCCGACATCATGCTCTAAGCATCGCTGCTTCAGTCGTCATCCGCTTCGCTGGCGGACGCGCTGCCCGGTATTTGCCGGCGTTGGCGCAGGCGCTGCAGGAACGCGTAGGCCCGCTTGTTCTTCTTGATCTCGGCCTTGAGCCGCACGGCCAGTTGATGGACCCATGCAGCCAGCCGGCCATTGAGGGTCAGCGGCAGAACGATGTCGCGCTGGACTGTTTCGACCGTGCACCAGGAGCGCTTATAGGCCTGGTCGCCGATGCCGAAGTCGAACAGCGAAACTCCTTCGGCATTGAACTTGCGGATCATCAGGTAGAACAGCAGTTCGCCCGGGCTGGCGTCGGCGGCAATATCCTCGTCGATCGATCCGAACTGGCAGATGACGTGATCGCCCTTGCGCGACAGGCCGGCGATCGCGATGATGCGGCCTTCGTGCTCGCCGTGGAGGCGGATGGCGTGCAGTTCGAGGGGCTGCCCGTCGCCGGTCGGTCCGACGGCTGCGAGCGTGTGGAAGAAAGCCTGCGTCTCGCCGTCCTGAAAGACATTGGGCAGACCGAGCGCCTTGAAGCGGACGGCCTTCTGCTCGAAGAACAGATCCAGCGTCTGCCGCCGCTCGTCCAGCGTTGTGGCTACAACGTGTTCGTAGCCGCCGAGCGCTTCGAGCCGCTTTTCCGAAACCCGAAATTTCTTGCGCCGCCGCTTGGCGTTGATCTGGGCGAGCGTCGCTTCGAAGTTGTCTCGTAGCGGCAGCTGGAAAGAGGAATTCTGGTTGCGCACAGACGGAAGCGAGGCGAGCGGATGGGAGACGCCGCGCCAATCGAACGGCACCTTTTCCAGCGTGACGATATCCGCGACGCGCGACAGTTTCGTCGCGAGATCCGCAATCAATGTGCGGGCAAGCTGTTCGCGGGTGAGTGGATCGAAATCGGCAGCAAAGAGGCCGGTGTTGATGTTGCTGTGCGGCGAGCCGATGAAGCGGGCCGTGCGGAAGAACCGGCCGCGGACCAGTTCGAGCGGCAGGATGAAGACAGTCTTGCGATCGATGGTGCCGCGCACCAGCAGCAGCTGGCTGGTATGGGTGGCTGCCCACGCCGCGCACCAGTCGAAGCTCTGATGCAAAGAGGTCGCAGATGATGCCTCAAGTGCGCGCCAATCGGCTTCAAGCGCCTGCATGCTGACATGAACCGACAGCCTGAGGTCGTGCGTGAGGACGACATCCTGGACGGTTTCGCGACGGGCATGCCAGACGCGGCGGCGAGCCTCGTTAACGGGCATCATGTTGAAGTCCACGTCCGTCATGATCGCTTGCTGTTCCCGAAATTGGATGACGCTCTTCTAACGCAACCATGCCGTTATTTTCATTTAAATTGGGCGCGACGCGCTGGACTTGGCGGAGATTTTGTCAAATGCGGTTACCGAATGGCTAAGGAAGGAACCTGTCGCGATCCGGGGGCAAAGCAGCGGTGCCGGAGCGCGCGTTCAGCCGTCGAGCCAGCCGCTGGCGAGCGCATTGGCCCATTCCTCGCGACCGCGCTGACGTGCAAGATGCGACATGGTCATGTGATCATGGGGTACGTGCCGGAAAGTGACGTCCCAGCGCTCCTGCGCCTTGGTGACGATGGCATAGGCTGCATCGGGCGAGCCGGTTTCCACCTTGTGGAATACAGGCTCGTCGTCGTCATAGCCGGGGCAGCCGACGCTGCCGGGATTGACGATCAGCCGGCCGTCGGCAAGCCGGACAGAGCGCGGAATGTGGGTGTGGCCACAGAGGATGACGGGAAAGTCGATGCCGGCGGCGAAACCTTCGATCCGCTGGCGGCTTGACATATGCACCACGCCCGATGCCGTCAGATCCTCCAGCCAGTAGGTGAGATCGTCCTGCGGTGTGCCGTGGCAGAGGAATATCTCCTGCCGGTGAACGAGCGTCGGCGGCAGGGTGCCGAGCCAGTCGAGATGGTGCGGCTGCAACTCGTCAAAGGCGGTGCGGTCCGAGAGGGCCATGTCCGCCGGCGCCTTGGAAACCAGCCAGCGATCGTGATTGCCGCGGATCGACGGGAAATTGCGCGCGATCAGGATATCGGCCGTGCGCGCCGCATTGAGCGGGCCGCTGAAGTGGTCACCGAGATTGATCACATCGTCGATACCCTGAGCCGCGATGTCGGCGAGCACGGCTTCGAGCGCGAGGTCGTTGCCATGGATATCGGCAATTACGGCGATTTTCATGCGGTCTCCCCGGGGTCAGCGCGGCTTGGCCGGCTTTTCCATCCACTTGATGACCAGCATGGCGGGCAGCACCCACAACAGCCCGGTGAAGAAGAAATAGGCGAGGTGCATCCACCAGGGGGCAGTGCCGAGCAGCAGCGAGGCAAAGGTGGTGGCCGCCAGCGCATAGACGACGACGAGAATGATGATGATGATCGTGCCGATCAGTTTTCTGAGGCGTACGGGCATTGACGTCTTTCCGGTTGGCAGGGTTTTGCCGCGTATCGGCATCGGGCCGCGACGGCATGCCGCAAAGGGATAAGTCTTGTTTTGCATGCTGCTCTCGTGCAAATCAACGCCTTTGATGCATTGCCTTTAAGACAAATCGCCTCCCGTAGGCAGGGCCGTGCCGTTTAACACTGGAGTTCCCGATGGCGAGCACGGATATGGCAACGCAACAACGCCTTCTGAGCGAGATCGACACAGTCAGCCGCAATCGCGCCCAGATCAGGATCTGGCTCGGCGTCGTCGTCTTGGCTTTGTTTGCGCTGGTGCTCGTCGGCGGCGCGACGCGACTGACCGAATCAGGGCTCTCGATCACGCAGTGGAAGCCGATCCACGGGGTCATTCCGCCGCTTTCCGACGCCGGATGGCAGGAAGAGTTCGCGCTCTACAAGCAGATCCCGCAATATGAGCTGCTCAACAGCGACATGACCATCGAAGGGTTCAAGACGATCTTCTGGTGGGAATGGGCGCATCGGCTGCTCGCCCGCTCCATCGGGCTGATCTTCGCGCTGCCGCTCGCCTTCTTCTGGATCAGGGGACAGATCGAGCCGCGTTTGAAACTGCCGCTGATCGGCATTCTGGCGCTGGGCGGCTTTCAGGGGTTCATCGGCTGGTGGATGGTATCCTCGGGTCTTGCCGACCGCACCGAGGTCAGCCAGTACCGGCTGGCAACCCATCTCGTCATCGCCTGTCTGATCTTTATCTCCTGCCTCTGGATCGGCCGAGGACTTGCGCCGCATACGGACGATCCGGCGCCAACGAAAAGCTCGAGGAAGATGGCTGCCATCATCGCCTGCATGGCGCTGTTCCAGATCTATCTCGGTGCGCTGGTTGCCGGGCTCGATGCGGGGCTGAGCTACAACACCTGGCCGCTGATGGATGGCTCCCTCGTGCCGGGTGACCTGTTCGTCCAGCAGCCGGCCTGGCTCAATCTGTTCGAGAACCCGAAGACGGTGCAGTTCGTCCATCGCATCGGCGCCTACGTGCTGTTCGCCTTCGTACTGATGCACATGATCGCCTCGCTGCGTAGCGCGCCGCACACGACGCATGCACGGCGTTCGGTGCTGCTGTTCGGGCTGGTGACGATCCAGGCGATCATCGGCATCACCACGCTGATCCTGCAGGTGCCGGTCGGTTGGGGCGTTGCGCATCAGGGCGGGGCGCTGATCGTGCTCGGTTTCGCCATTGCCCACTGGCGCGCCTTCGTCGGGGAATATCCGCGGCCGCTGGCGATAGAAGTGCGGGACTGATCAGCGCAAGAGCGCGTCGAGTGCGGGCATGCCCAGCAGGGCGGACGCGCCGATCAGTATGTAGCAGATGACCCGGAAAGTGGACGGTTTGGCGAGGCCGAACAGGCGTGAACCGATGTAGAGGCCGCCGGCATAGAGCGGCAGGATGACCAGCGTCAGCGCGAACACGGTCTCGACGAACAGGCCGCCAATCAGATAGGTGAGACGGACGTCAGCGCCGACGAGAGCACGAAATAGAGCATGAGGTTCGAGCGGATGACGGGCGCGTCGTTGACGCCGCTCAGCCAGTAGGCGACTACCGGCGGTCCGCCGAGTTGGGCGGCGCCGCTGAAAATGCCGGCAACGCCGCCAACCCCCGCCGTCAGCGGGGCGCGCGGCTGGCCGTGATAGCGCCAGCCGGAAACCAGCAGAATGAGAAGAAGCGAGGCGATGATGGTGATCGCCCAGCGCAGGATGAGCGGATCTGCGAGCGCCAGCGCCGCCGTGCCGAGCGGCACGCCGATCAGGGCGCCGGATGTCATGGTGAAGACCTCGCGTCGGTTGGCGCCGCGCCATGCCGCCGGAAGCATACCGGCCGTTGCAATCGTGTCGATTACCAGAAGCACCGGCGAAATGATCTTCGGGCCGACGATGGAACCGCCGACCGGAATGAGGACGAGGGCGGCGCCGAAACCGGAGAAGCCGCGTGCCATACCGGCAATGAACGAGCAGATCAGCAGTGGGTAGAGACCGTGCTCGGGCAATGAGGCCGCAACCCTTGCCATCAGGGTTGCGAAGAAACCGGTGTCGCCCATGTCAGGTCAGTGCCTCTGCGCGGTGGCGGTCGGTTTCCAGGCGCGGGAGGTCGCCCCTTGGAAAGATTGCCGGTTCAGGCCGACAGCATCAGGTCCATGTTCTGCACGGCTGCCCCCGACGCACCCTTGCCGAGATTGTCGAGCAGGGCGACGAGATTGACCTGTTCGCCGCCGCTCGATCCGAACACATAGAGCTTCATCGTGTCCTTGCCGGCAAGTTCGACGGCATCGACGCGGGCCATTTTCGCGCTCTCTTCCAGGGGCACGACCTCGACGATCGACTGTCCGGCATAGTGGGCGACGAGCGCCGCGTGGATGCTTTCGAGCGTCACGCCGTCGGCAAGCTGGTCGATGAACAGCGGCACCTGAACGATCATGCCCTGCGGGAAGCGGCCGACCGACGGGGAGAAGATCGGGGCGCGGTCGAGCAGGCCGTGGGTCTTCATTTCCGGCACGTGCTTGTGTTTGAGCGTCAGGCCGTAGAGGAAGTTCGGCGAGTCTATGTGGTCCGGATTGGCCGGATCTTCCATCTGCGCGATCAGCTGCTTGCCGCCGCCGGTATAGCCGGAGACTGCGTTGACCGTCACCGGATAGGTTTCCGGCAGGATGCCGGCCTGACGCAGCGGGCGGATGAGAGCGATCGCGCCGGTCGGATAGCAGCCCGGGTTGGCGACGAGGCGCGCATCGCGGATCTTGCCGGCCTGCGCGGTGTCCATTTCGGCGAAGCCATAGGCCCAGTCCGGCGCAATGCGATGCGCGGTCGAGGTGTCGATGATGCGCACCTTGTTGTTGCCTTCGAGCATAGCGACGGCCTGCTTGGAAGCATCGTCGGGCAGGCAGAGGATGGCGACGTCGGCGCTGTTGAGAAGATCTTCGCGGATGGCGGCGTTGCGGCGCTCGGCTTCCGGAATGGACAGGAGTTCGACATCCGAACGGCCCGCCATGCGGCTGCGGATCTGCAGTCCCGTGGTGCCGTGTTCGCCATCGATGAAGATCTTCGGTTTCATGGTTTTATCCTGTCCTGCCAATTGATTAGCCACTGTTGCGGAATCACTTTGGCATGAAATTGAATCAGTTTGACAACAACGTCAGCCGCGCCGCTCCGCCAGCTGTTCGGCATGAAGGCCGAGCATATACATCGCGATGGTGGAGGCCGCAATGGCGGTGATGTCGGCATGGTCATAGGCCGGCGCCACCTCGACCACGTCGGCACCCCTGATGACCAGCGCGCCGAGTTTCCGGATCACCGACAGGACCTTGGCGCTCGAAGGTCCGCCGGAAACAGGGGTGCCGGTGCCGGGCGCATAGGCCGGGTCGAGGCAGTCGATATCGAAAGTGAGATAGGCGGGGCGATCGCCGACATGACGCAGGATGGCATCGGCAATCTCGCCCGCACTCATCTCCTCGACGTCGTAGCCGTAGAGAATGCGGATGCCACAGTCGTCGGGCGCATGGGTGCGGATTCCGAGCTGGATGGAGCTTGCCGTGTCGATCAACCCCTCACGTGCGGCGCGGCCGACGAAGGAGCCATGGTCTATGCGGCCTTTCTCGTCGGCCCACGTGTCCTGATGCGCATCGAACTGGACGAGGGCGAGGGGACCGTGGACAGCCGCATGGGCTCTGAGAAGCGGCAGCGTCACGAAGTGGTCGCCGCCGAGTGTCAGCAGGAAGGCGCCGCTTTTGAGTATCTTCGCCGCCTCGCGTTCGATGGTGGCGGGCGTCTTGGCGTGGTTGCCGTAGTCGAGCAGGCAATCGCCATAGTCGATCGTCGCCATGTCCGCGAACAAATCTCGCTCGAAGGGATATTGCGGATCGTTGTCGAAAATGGCCGACGCCCGGCGGATGGCCTGCGGCCCGAAGCGCGCTCCGGGGCGGTTGGACGTTGCCGCATCGAAGGGAATGCCCCACACGACCGCATCAACGTCCTTCAGGCTTTTGGTGTATTTCCGCCGCATGAAGGAGAGGATACCCGCATGGGTCGGGTCGGTCGCAGCGCTCTTCAGCGAAGTGGCGGTGATCGCGTGGTCTATCGTCTTGTTGGCCATGGTCGTCTCGTCAGTTGCGTGGCGAGACGTTGGACAATCGGCCAAAGGAAGGCAAGACCCCGATTATTGTTGCCGACGGATAATCCGTGTTTCACGAGGCCTTGGCTTCGAACGTTGGAGCAAAATCACCCAGCGACTTGGCCTTCAAGATCGCACCCTCGATATCCTGTTCGATGATCGCTTCGAGATCAGCGAAGCTGTCGATGACATAGTAGATCGGCTGGACGATATCGATCCGGTAGGGGGTTCTGAGCACGCTCATGAGGTCGAATGGGCGGAATTCGCACTCAGTGCCCTTCATCGCGGCTTTCGCCTCGCTTGGTGAAGAGACGATGCCCGCGCCGTAGGAGCGGCGGCCTTCCGGCGTGTTGATCAGTCCGAATTCGACGGTGAACCAGAAGATACGGAACAGGTGCCACGAATAGCCCTTGCCGAGGTGCACGGCGGTTTCGCCGAAACGGCGGACGAAATTGGCGTAGCTCTGGTTGGTCAAAAGCGGGCAGTGGCCGAACACCTCGTGGAACAGGTCCGGCTCCTCGATGTAGTCGATATGCTCGCGGCGGCGCAGGAAGGTGGCGAGCGGGAATTTGCGCTGCGACAGAAGCTCATAGAACTGCGACGGCGGGATGAGGGCGGGGACACCTTCGACGCCGAAGCCGGTGGTCTCGCTCAGCCGCCGGTTGACGTCGAGCAGTTGCGGAACCTTGTCCGGCCTGAGGCCGAGCGTCTTGACGCCGTCGAGATATTCGCGGCAGGCCATGTTTGCCAGCAGCTTCATCTGGCGCTCGTAGAGTTCACCCCAGATCGCATCTTCCTCCGGCGTGTAGTCGTACAAACCATTCGGGCCGGGCAGCTTGGCAGTGTAGGTGCTTTCCTTCGTCATGCTCTGATCCTCCGTCATTCCAGCACGCGCTAGGGCGTGGCGCCTCAAGAGCAACTATGCTCCCGGAACGGCGGATTTTCCTTTCTTTCCTGCTGGCTATTGCCATAATATTGGCAGGAATTTTCGGAGATCTGGCGGAAAATGAAAGAAACTGGGAACTTTCAACGCAAGCTTCTGCAACTCGTCCAGGCCGACGGCAGCCTGTCGCTGGCCGAGCTGGCGGAGAGGGCCGGCATGTCGCAGAGCTCGGCCTGGCGGAAGATCCAGGAACTCGAAGCGGATGGCGTCATCCGCAAGCGCGTGACGCTGCTCGATCCCGGCAAGCTCGACCTCAAGCTCTGCGTCATCGCGCATGTGACGCTGGAGGATCACCACGAGGAGGCAGTCGCCTCCTTTGCCTCGGTGGTGCTGGAGCGGCCGGAGATCATGGAGTGCTATGCGCTGTCCGGCGCGTTCGACTACATGCTGAAGATCCGGGCGAGCGACGTCGAAAGCTACGAGGCTTTCATGACGCGGTACCTGACGCGCAATCCGCATGTGCGCACAGTGGTCTCGAGCTTCGTGCTGCGCGAACTCAAATTCTCGACGGAACTGCCGCTTTGACGGTTATTCGCGATCGGAGCCATAGGCCCGCTCGATCAGCCCGACGCGGACCTGGTAATGCTCGTACCAGCGCTCGCGGCCAAGCCTTTGTGCGGCGAGGTGCCGGACGTCGTTTTTCCACGCAATGATGCTTTGCTCATCCGTCCAATAGGCATTCGTTATGCCAAAGCCGTCAGCGCCCCGGGCGCTCTCTATGCCGATGCAGCCCGCCTGCCGCAGGGCAAGTTCTTCCATTTCGGCGGCCATGTTGCCGTAGCCGTGATCGCCCTGCGTGCGCACAGATGAAAAGGCCACGATGTAGTAGGGCGGCTGCGGTGTCTGCGCGAAAGGTGTGGTGGACATTCCGGCCTCGAATTTTTGTCGGTGAAAACGTTGCTTGCCGATCGGCGGCTCAAACCGGGAAACGAAAAAAGCGGGGCCGAAGCCCCGCTTTGAACTGCTGAATTCCGGAAACGATTAACGCTTCGAGAACTGGAACGAACGGCGGGCCTTGGCCTTGCCGTACTTCTTACGCTCGACGACGCGGCTGTCGCGGGTCAGGAAGCCACCCTTCTTCAGGACCGAGCGCAGGCCCGGCTCGAAGTAGGTCAGCGCCTTGGAGATGCCGTGACGAACGGCACCGGCCTGGCCGGAAAGACCGCCGCCGGCAACCGTGGCGTCGATGTCGAACTGGCCGTCACGGGCAGCAGCGACGATCGGCTGGCGCAGGATCATCTGCAGAACCGGGCGGGCGAAGTAATTTGCGAATTCCTTGCCGTTGACGGTGATCTTGCCGGAACCCGGCTTGACCCAGACGCGGGCGACGGCGTTCTTGCGCTTGCCGGTCGCGTAGGAGCGGCCCTGGGCGTCAACCTTCTTGACATGAACCGGAGCCGAAGCTTCCGAAGTCGTGCCGAGGTCTTTCAGAGAAGAGAGATCAGCCACGATTAGGCGCTCCTTGTGTTCTTGGCATTCAGCTTGGCGACGTCGAGGACGGTCGGCTGCTGTGCTTCATGCGGATGGTTGGTGCCGGCGTAAACGCGCAGGTTCTTCATCTGGCGACGGCCAAGCGGACCACGCGGAACCATGCGCTCGACAGCCTTCTCGAGGATGCGCTCCGGGAAGCGGCCTTCGATGATCTGGCGCGCGGTGCGCTCCTTGATGCCGCCCGGGTAACCGGTGTGCCAGTAGTACTTCTTGTCGGTGTACTTCTTGCCGGTGAGGACGGCCTTCTCGGCGTTGATCACGATGACATTGTCGCCATCGTCAACGTGAGGGGTGTAGGTTGCTTTGTGCTTGCCGCGCAGGTGATTTGCGATGATGGAAGCGAGACGTCCGACAACGAGGCCTTCGGCATCGATGAGGATCCACTTCTTCTCCACCTCTGCAGGCTTCTGAACGAAGGTTGCCATGTTAAAACTCTTTCGTTTGAACCCGATGCGTTGCCGCCGGGCGTTTCTTGTTGCTTGAATTGGCAGACCCGAAAGTCGCCAAAAAGGAAAGCGGCCCGAGAGGACCGCGATCTGGTGCGGCTTATACGCAAAGGATGAAATGCCGTCAAGTTTACGGGTTTATGGGATTGGAAAAATTTCCCTTATAAAACATGTGGTTAGCTATGTGGTATTTTGATACCACAATTTATCTTGGTGGAATCGAATAGGTCGCGGTTGCGTGCGCCACCAATTCTTCTCCATCGAGTTCCGAAATCGCCGCATCCAGCACGGCCAGCCGCTTGCCGAGTTTCAGGATTCGGCAGGTGCAGTACAGTGGCCCGAGCGGCGGTTTTCTCAGGAAATTGATGTTGAGATTGGTGGTGACGGCGAGCGCCACCGGGCCGATATGGGCAAGCAACGTGATATAGGCGGTGACGTCGGTGAGTGCGAACAGCGTCGGCCCCGAAATTGTGCCGCCGGGACGAAGGTGTTTTTCCTTCGGATCAAGCCGCATCGTGGCAGAGCCGGGGCCGGTCGCCACGACCTCGAAGATCTTGCCATCGGTATGGACCTCGGAAAAATCCGTTTCGAGGAAGCGGTTGAGATCGTCGATGGTGAGGATCGGTTCCAGCGGCATGGCTCACTCCCACAATGCCTGCCTGCTTTACAGACCGCTGATCGGCAAGGGCAAGCGGGAAGAAAGTCTTAGAGGCTGCTTGAAACGGTGGTAGGCGCGGCGTACCTAGCGCTGATTACCTGAGACTGAGGAGAAAAGAGATGGCAGACGTGGTTTCCCTGCGCAGGCAAGAGCCGAGCGGCCTGGTGCTGCGCGAGGTTTCGGGCAAGGTGCTGCGGCTGACGCTGAACAATCCTCCGGCAAATGCCCTGTCGATTGCGCTCCTGGACGCGCTGGCGGCTGAACTGGATGCCGCCGCCAAGTCGACCGATATCGGTGTCGTCATCCTGGCCGCTTCGGGCGATGTGTTTTCGGCGGGCCATGACCTCAAGGAACTGAACACGCATCGCGCCGACGACGACAAGGGCAGGGCCTTCTTCGAAAAATCCGTCCGGCTTTGCGCCGATCTCATGCTGACGATCAACCGCTTGCCGCAGCCGGTCATCGCCGAGATCGACGGGCTGGCGACGGCGGCGGGCTGCCAGCTGGTGGCGAGCTGCGACCTGGCGATCTGTACCGATAGCTCGACCTTCTGCACGCCCGGCGTCAATATTGGCCTGTTCTGCTCGACGCCGATGGTCGCCGTCTCGCGCGCGGCGCACCGCAAGCAAGCGATGGAAATGCTTTTGACCGGCGAGACGATCGACGCCTCGACGGCCAAGGATTTCGGCCTCGTCAACCGCATCGTGCCGAAGCAGTATCTGCGCCAGGTCGTCGACAAATACGCCGCCGTCATCGCCTCGAAGTCGCCGCAAGCGCTGAAGATCGGCAAGGAGGCGTTCTACAGGCAGGCGGAGATGGGCGTCGCCGAAGCCTATGATTTCGCGACGGGCGTCATGGTGGAGAATATGCTGGCGCGAGACGCGGAAGAGGGCATGGGCGCGTTTCTGGGCAAGCGGATGCCGGAGTGGAAGGAGGATTGATAGCCCTTGCTATCCGGTAGACGTTCTACGTGTCGCGTAGTATGTTTCGCGGATGATCAAGACAATCGCCAATAGTGCCACGCGGCAGTTTATAGAAGGCGGAAAATCGAAATTTTCCGGACTGGATGCCGATAGGGCAAAAATGCGGTTGGTGATGCTTCAGAATGCCCGCTCGCTGGACGATCTGAGCCCCTTGAAGTCGGTCGGCCTTCACAAGCTCTCCGGAGATCGAAAGGAGCAATGGGCGATGACGATCAATGGGCCGTGGAGGCTTTGTTTCCGGTTTGAAGCCGGGCACGCCTATGACGTCGAAATCGTCGATTACCATTGAAGGAGGATCCCATGTTCGAAATTCACCCCGGCGTGATGCTCAAGGAAGAACTTGAAGCGCGTGGTATGACAGGCAACGCGTTGGCGTTAGCGCTACGGATAAATTCCGGTCGCGTTTCCGAGATTTTAAACGGAAAGCGTGCGATCTCGGCTGATACAGCCTTGCGGCTCGGCCGTTTCTTCGGAAATGATCCGCAGTTCTGGCTGGGGCTTCAGGCGACATATGATCTCGCTGTTGCGTCGCGGCAAAATGGCGACCGGATCAAGACTGAAGTGCTGCCCGCCAAATCAGCAGCATAACGCTCGCCTTCAAGCTAGCTTCAGCATCAGCGCTCCGAGCGCGATCAGACAGGCGGCCGCGATGCGGAAGATGCTGACGCGCTCGTTGAGGAAGACGATGGAGATGACGATGGCAAAGAGGATCGAGGTTTCGCGCAGCGCAGCAACCGTGGCGACGGGCGCTTTCGTCATCGCCCAGAGCGCCAGGCCATAGGCGCCGATCGAGCCGCCGCCGCCGATAAGGCCGCGCCACCATTGATTACGGACATGGCGCAGGACGGGTTTGACACCGCGCGAAATGAAGGCCCAGGCAAACAACAGCACCGGCGGCAGCAAGGCCATCCACAGCGTGTAGGAGATCGGATTGAGCGCGATGCGGGCGCCGATCCCGTCGACATAGGTATAGCTGGCGATGACCACGGCATTGGCGAGCGCGAGCAGGATGGCGTGCTTGCCCCCCTTGCGCGCTTCGAAGGCGAGCGTCAGCACGCCGGTCGAGATCGTCAGGACGCCGGCCAAGGCGCCACTCGAAAGGTTCTCGCCGATCAGCGCGCCGCTTGTCGCGGCAACCAGCAGGGGTGCCACGCCGCGCATCAGCGGATAGACGAGACCGATATCGCCGGCGCGGTAGGAGGCGGCCACGAGCTGGAAATAGACGAACTGGAAGAGCGCCGACACGAGGATGAACGGCCAGGCATCCGGATGCGGCAGCGGCATGAAGGGAAGGAAGGGCAGGGCAACGGTCGCGGCGCCAAGCGCGACCATCGCCGCATCGAGCGACTTCTCCGATCCCGCCTTGACCAGCGCATTCCAGGTCGCGTGCAGTAACGCCCCGAACAGAACGAGAGCGATGACGTCGAGGGGCAAGATGAACCTTCAGGGACGCGAGGAGATCGGATACCTGCATTTTCTGAAGGCGAGCATCGGGAAAAGCAACCCGATTCTGACGGATAGCCAGATTTGGCGACGCCGCGGACGCTGTCACCTTTGGATTCGCATGCAAAGCGCCGTCGATTGGTTGACAGTGGAGGAGGCTATCCCAATTATCGCGCGACGATTGCTTTGGGCGGACTTCGACGATGAACCATGATGCGTATCCCGATTTTTATATCTCCGACATTCTCAAATCGACGAAGACGATTGCGCTCGTTGGCGCGTCGCCGAACCCCGAGCGGCCGAGCCATCGCGTGATGGCGTTCCTGTTGCGCAAGGGCTATACGGTTTTTCCGGTCAATCCGGGCCAGGCCGGCAAGGAAATCCAGGGGCAGAAGGTCTATGCCCGCCTTGCCGATATTCCGCAGGCCGTCGACATGGTCGATGTTTTCCGCGCCGCCCATGCCCTCCCGGCGCTGGTTGATGAAATCCTGGCTCTGCAAGCGCGCCCGAAGGTGATCTGGGGACAATTGTCGGTGCGCGACGACCGCGCGGCGGAAAAGGCGGAAGAGCAAGGCATAAAGGTCGTCATGGACCGCTGTCCGGCGATCGAATATCCGCGTCTGGTCGGCTGACGGCGTCGCAGGCATTCGATCAGAGATTGGAAATCCATACTCGCCCAGCGTGCAAATGCGGCAAAACAGTCTTTGACCGGGAGGTGTAGCGTCTGAAATAGTGCGCCGAACTTGATCAGGGGAGGACATGTCCGTGAAGAACAATCCAGGTTTCAATACGCTTGCCATTCACGCCGGCGCCCAGCCCGATCCGACCACCGGGGCCCGTGCAACGCCGATCTACCAAACGACGAGTTTCGTCTTCAACGATGCCGATCATGCCGCCTCGCTGTTCGGCCTGCAGGCCTTCGGCAATATCTACACCCGCATCATGAACCCGACGCAGGCGGTGCTGGAAGAGCGGGTGGCGGCACTCGAAGGAGGCACGGCAGCGCTCGCCGTCGCCTCCGGTCATGCGGCCCAGTTGCTGATCTTCCACGCCATCATGAGCCCGGGCGACAATTTCCTCGCCGCGCGCCAGCTCTACGGCGGCTCCGTCAACCAGTTCGGCAATGCCTTCAAATCCTTCGACTGGCGCGTGCGGTGGGTCGATACGGCCGATATCGCCTCCTTCGAAAGCCAGATCGACGAGCGCACCAAGGCGATCTTCATCGAGAGCCTCGCCAATCCCGGCGGCACCTTCGTCGATATCGCGGCGATCTCGGAGGTTGCGAAGAAGCATGGTCTGCCGCTGATCGTCGACAACACGATGGCGACCCCCTACCTCATCCGGCCGATCGACCATGGCGCCGATATCGTCGTGCATTCGCTGACCAAGTTCATGGGCGGGCATGGCAACTCGATGGGCGGCGTGATCGTCGATGGCGGCACGTTCGACTGGTCGAAATCGGGCAAATACCCGATCCTCTCCGAACCGCGCCCCGAATATGCCGGCATCGTGCTGCATGCGACCTTCGGCAACTTCGCCTTCGCCATTGCCTGCCGCGTCTTGGGTCTGCGCGATTTCGGGCCGGCCATTTCGCCGTTCAACGCCTTCCTGCTTTTGACGGGCATCGAAACGCTGCCGCTCAGGATGCAGCGCCATTGCGACAATGCGCTTGCAGTCGCCACCTGGCTCAGCACCCATGACAAGGTCGCCTGGGTCAACTATGCCGGTCTGGAGGGCGACGCCAATCACGCGCTTCAGCGGGCATATTCGCCGAAAGGGGCCGGTGCCGTGTTCACCTTCGGCCTGAAGGATGGCTATGAGGCGGGAAAACGCTTCGTCGAAGGGCTGGAGATGTTCTCCCACCTCGCCAATATCGGCGACACCCGCTCGCTCGTCATCCATCCGGCGTCCACGACCCACCGGCAATTGACGCCGGAACAGCAGACGGCGGCCGGCGCCGGTCCGGAAGTCGTGCGCCTGTCGGTCGGCATCGAGGACGTCGCCGACATCATCGCCGACCTCGACCAGTCGCTTGCCAAGGTTTGACGCAGTTTAAGATGGCCGGGAAACCGGCCGTTTCTCCGATGGAGCCATCATGACCCACGCCCTGATATTCGATCCGCTGTCGCTTGAGCCGGAGATCGGCGGACCTGCGCCGGATCGCCTGATCTCCGGCGATCCGCAGTTCCGCACCTGGAATTTCGAGGAAGCCGACGGTGGCATTTATGCCGGCATCTGGGAGGCGACGCCGGGAAAGTGGCGCATCGTTTACGAGGAGTGGGAGTATTTCCACATCCTCTCTGGCCACTCCATCGTCACCGAGGAGGGCGGCGCCGAGACGCATCTCAAAGCCGGCGACAGCATGATCCTCAGACCCGGCTTCAAGGGAAGCTGGGAAGTGATTGAAACGACTCGCAAGGATTATGTCATTCGAGTGTAGTGCAGGGGAGATTTGAGACTCTATTCTCTCACCACGCCAGCTCCAGCCGCTCCAGCCCGTGGAAATGGTAGCTGTCCTTCTCTAATCGGCGTGTCGCGGTCAAGCGCCTTTTTTCCGTGTTTCTCTCGAACGACGAGGAAACATTTTCGTCCGCAGTCGGCCCGAAGCGGACACCGCGCTACCAGACGCCTGATAGCGTCGTTCAACGCGGTGCGATCTCTCCCAACTATACGTATTCGGTTAATTGCCAAGCAGAGCGACTGCTTCTTCCCAGTTGGCAACCCGGTGCGCATAGTCCACAGTCAGGTTATGCGGCGCTGAAAACAGGATGCCTTTTCCTTGGAAGCGAGCGAAGTGGCGAACGTTGTCATCGATCAGAAAGTCGGCAGCGAGGATGCTCTTATCGCCACAAAAGACGATGTTCAGCGCTGGGATGAAGGGAAAATGCTTCTGCAGCCACGCGAACTTCGGCGCACACGAGGCCGGATATTCCATGGCCGCCGTTGTGATGAAAACGTCGAACTTTTCCATCAGCTTCGATAGGGCCGCTTGGCTTCCAGGCATCACGTCGTAGACCCCAAAGACGTCGCCTTGGTGAAGCAACTCCTCCATGGCTTGGTCCTGTTCAGGGGCAACAAGCTTCCGCAACGAGTTGCTCGCGATATCGTCCGCCGACCATCGATAGCCGTAGGTCTCGGCATACCAAGCTGCATGGTGCGCGTTAGCGTCGGCGATAACCTCATCCATATCGACAGCCAAGCGGGGCTTATGATTTTTCACGTTAATCTCCTGGCGCGCTACAGCATCGCCGTAACACAACTGACGGCGCTATGGTACGGCAAAGGCGCAATGGGAAAATTTCAAATCTTCATAAATGGTCACAATGCCCAAGCTTGGCACGAAGCAGCGAGGCTCTTAGCGCCTTGGCAATGACCGCTAATGGCGCTTTCCAGCCGAAAACGCTGCTTCAGAGAAGCAGGTATCTCCCTATCTTCGTCCTGTTCGCGCAGGGTTCAACGTCTTTTCGCGGCCCGCGCTTCTCTCCGGGATCGACACTCGGCCCAGGGGAGATTTGAGACTCTATTCTCTCACCACGCCAGCTCCAGCCGCTCCAGCCCGTGGAAATGGTAGCTGTCCTTCACCTGCGGCGCGCTTTTCAGGCGCAGGTTCGGCAAACGCGAAAACAGGATCGGCAGTGACAGCTTCAATTCCAGCCTTGCGAGCGGCGCACCGATGCAGAAATGCAGGCCCGCGCCGAAGGAGACGTGCGGGCCTTCATTGCGGTCGGGGCGGAAGATGAGGGGATCGGAGAATTTTGTCGGATCGACATTGGCGGCGGCCAGCAGCAGGCCGATCTTGTCGCCCTTTTTGAGCTGGATGCCATCCGCGATTTCGATGTCGGAAAGAGCATAGCGCTGGAAGATGTGCAGCGGCGCGGCGTAGCGCATGCATTCCTCGATCGTCCGCTCGGTGGCTGTGTCGTCGGCAAAAGCCTCTTCCGCTGGCGTGCCTGTTTCGAGCAGAACGCGCACGGCGTTGCCGAGCTGGTGCACCGTCGCCTCGTGGCCGGCATTGAGCAGAAGAACCGCCGTCGAGATCAGTTCGTCGTCGGACAGCCGCTCGCCGTCCTTCTCGGTGGTGATCATGTGCGTGAGAAGATCGTCGGCCGGATTGTCGCGTTTCCAGTCGATGATGCTCTTCAGATAGGCGCTGAATTCGGTGGACGCCTGGTTGGCGTCGAGTTCGGTTTCGAGCGTCGGATTGAACATGTACATGCGCACCATGCGGTGCGACCAGTCGAGCAGTTCCGGCGACATCTCCACCGGCACGCCGAGCATGCGGGCAATCACGGTTACCGGAATGATCTCGGCATAGGTCTTCAGCAGTTCGACTTCGCCGTCCTTTTCGAAGCCGTCGATGATCGAATGTGCGAGTGCCGCGATTTCCGGCCGCAGCTGTTCGATCTGGCGCGAAACGAAGGCGCGGTTGACCAGCGTGCGAAGCCGCGTGTGGGCCGGCGGTTCCAGTTCGAGCAGCGAATAGCTTTCCAGCCGGTCGAAATCCTTCAGATGCGGCTTGGGCTCCGGCAGCCCGAGTTCCTCGCGCGTTGCCACATGCAGGATCTGACGGCCGAAGCGGCGGTCGCGCAGCAGGCCGTTCACCTGGTCGTAGCCGGCAAAATACCATTGCTGCTGTTCTTCCCAGAAGAATGCGGGACACTGGGCGTGCAGGGCAGCATAAGCGGCCAGCGGGTCCCGATAGAAGGCGGGATTGCGCACATCGATGCTGACATGCCGGTTCGCGGGCGTGATGGAAATGGCAGGCGGGACGGACATTTGGCGGCATTCTCGCTGGATGAAACAGGCTGCACGTTGATCTATGGCGCAAGCCGCCTGCTCGACAAGAAAATTGTCGGAACAATGCCCAGATATTGCAGCTTGACGAGCTATTGCAACTTTTAAGGGGATGCTGCCCTCATTTCAGATGCGAGCATTTGCCGAATGCCGCCTTGCCTTGCGGCGCGACATGTCTATTTCTTGCACGATGAAGGGCAAGCACCAGAGAGAGACCATGGCTTCGTCGCATAACAGCCTGTCAGCGGGCATTTTTGCCGCGATCCGTGGAAAGCGCATCTCGCTTGCGGGCAGGGATCCGGCAGGAGCGCGCGGCGACACCGTCATAGCCTCCTACAACATCCACAAATGCGTCGGCACAGACAACCGCTTCGATCCCGGCCGGACCACCGAAGTGATCGGCGAGATCGGCGCCGATATCATCGCGCTGCAGGAGGTCGATCAGCGTTTCGGGGAGCGGGCGGGCCTGCTCGATCTCGAACGGCTGCACCGGGAGTGTCACCTTATTTCGGTGCCGATCGCCGCCTTTTCCTCCAAGGGACATGGCTGGCATGGCAATGTGCTCCTGTTGCGCGAGGGCGCCGTCGCCAAGGTTCATCAACTGAACCTGCCCGGCGTCGAGCCGCGCGGCGCGCTCGTCGTCGATCTCGATCTCAAGGCAGGGCCGCTCAGGATCATCGCCGCCCATTTGGGCCTGCTGAGGCACTCCCGCGCGCGGCAGGCGGAGGCGATCCTGACTGCCATCCGCGAGTCGGAGGAACGGCCGACGCTCCTGATCGGCGATCTCAACGAATGGCGGCTCGGACGCCGCTCGGCGCTACGTTTTCTCAGCCCTGTCTTCGATCATGCTGCCACTGCCGTGCCGAGCTTTCCCTCGCGTTTTCCGCTCTTGGCGCTCGACCGGGTGATGGGCAGTCCGCACAATCTGGTCACCGCGGTCGAAGTGCACAACACGCAGCTTGCCCGCGTGGCGTCCGATCACCTGCCGGTCAAGGCCTATATCGATCTCAAGGCCGCGCTCGCTGGTGAAGGCAGGACTGCAAACAAAGCGGTTTCCGCCGCTCAACCCTGACGGTCAGGTCGTCCTTCCATGCGCGCCGCCATCGTCGCCTTCTCCGTCTTCGCGTCCGGCCTGTTGGCGTTGGTCCTGGTCTATGCCTATGGCCGCTTCGGGCGGCGGCTGCATGGCCCGGCTTCGAGCGCCCTGATGCCGGAAAGGGATCAAACGGAACTCGATCGGCTGGCCGCGCCGCTGCTCGACGCACACAGGGGAAGCAACGGCGTCTCGTTGATCTCCGACAATATGTCGGCTTTTGCCTTGCGTGCCCTGTCTGCCCGCAAAGCCGGACGCAGTCTCGACCTGCAGTATTATTACTGGAAGAACGACCTGACCGGGCGGATGCTGACGCGCGAGGTGCTAGCTGCCGCCGATCGCGGCGTGCGCGTGCGCCTTCTGCTCGATGACATCAATGCCGGCCTGCATGATCGCATGTGCCTGTCTCTCGACGCCCATCCGAACATCGAGGTCCGTCTGTTCAACCCAAGCCGGGCACGGACCGATCGCTTCAAGCGCGGTTTCGAGATGATGCTGCGGCCTTTGCGCACCTCGCGGCGCATGCACAACAAGCAATGGATCGCCGATGGCCACCTGGTGATCGCCGGCGGCCGCAATATTGGCGATGCCTATTTCGATGCGGCCGAGCAGGCGAATTTCCGCGATCTCGATGTCTGGATGCTCGGACCTGTGGCGATGGAGGCGGCCACGGTCTTCGATCGCTACTGGAACAGTCTGGTCGTCCTGCCGATCGGCTCGCTGCGTACACCGCGCAAGCACTATTTGCCGGCGCTTCGCGCAAAACTGGAAAGGGTTGCCGCAACACAGGGAGGCCGGCACTATCTGGCGCATATCGACGAGGCGGCGCGAAACGATGCACTGGCGCCGGCAGAGCCTCTTCATTGGACAGGCGACGCTCGGCTCGTCTCCGATCCGCCCGAGAAGGCATTTCTGCAAAAACGCAACAACTGGATCATGCGCGAACTGATGCCGGTTCTCACCTGCGCACAACAGGACGTGAAGATCATTTCTCCCTATTTCATCCCCGGGACCCAGGGCATCGCCGAAATTGCACGGCTCGTCGAGCGGCGGGTCAGCGTCGCGGTTCTGACGAATTCGCTGGCGGCCACCGATGTCGCGGCAGTGCACGGCGCCTATGCCAACTACCGCAAGGCGTTGCTGAAGCACGGCATAACGCTGTTCGAGTTGAAGGCGATGCACGAATTCGGCGATCCCAGGCGCATATCGCTGTTCGGGTCGCGCGGCGCGAGCCTGCATACCAAGGCTTTCACGGTCGATGGCAAGACGGCCTTCGTCGGGTCGCTGAATTTCGATCCGCGGTCAGCGTCGCTGAACACGGAAATGGGCGTTCTGTTCACGCATCCGGCGCTCGTCGACGAAGTCGAGGCGGTGTTCGAGGAGGAGACACGACCGGCAAACAGCTTCCGGCTGTCCCTCGAGAATGGCCGCCTGCGCTGGCAGGACAGCGAGGACAACAAACTGCGCGTGCTTCGCCGCGAGCCGGAGGCCGGTTTCATGCGCCGCCTGACCGCGGGGATCATCAGCATCCTGCCGATCGAATCCCAGCTTTGACGGCAATTTACCCATTTTTCACCCTGAAAGCCCGAATGCCTGTGTGAAAAGGTTCAAAAAGCGACGGAGGCCGTATCGCTCTCCTTAGGAATCACTAAAAGATCACGCATCAATGTGCCGTGGCGGGAATGCTGGGGTGCGGCCAGGTATTAACGTTATGCAGAGTTCGCGACTTGAAGTGGGGTACTTGGACACTCTATGTATGAAGCGAGATATTCCCGATGATTCCCGGCGCGCAGGAGAGTTCGCGCGCCAGCTAGACAAAGGTTTGACATGAGAAATCCCGTTGATACCGCCATGGCTCTGGTGCCGATGGTCGTTGAACAGACCAATCGCGGCGAACGTTCCTACGACATTTTCTCGCGCCTTCTGAAAGAGCGCATCATTTTCCTGACGGGACCCGTGGAAGACCAGATGGCAACGCTGATCTGCGCCCAGCTGCTGTTCCTCGAAGCCGAGAACCCGAAGAAGGAAATCGCGCTTTACATCAATTCACCGGGCGGCGTCGTCACCGCCGGCATGGCGATCTACGATACGATGCAGTTCATCAAGCCTGCGGTTTCGACGCTGTGCATCGGCCAGGCCGCCTCGATGGGCTCGCTGCTTCTGGCTGCCGGTCACAAGGACATGCGCTTTGCGACGCCGAACGCCCGCATCATGGTTCACCAGCCTTCCGGCGGCTTCCAGGGCCAGGCATCGGACATCGAGCGGCATGCGCGCGACATCCTGAAAATGAAGCGCCGCCTGAACGAAGTCTACGTCAAGCACACCGGCCGGACCTATGAAGAGGTTGAACAGACGCTTGACCGCGACCACTTTATGACAGCGGATGAGGCACTTAGCTGGGGTGTCGTCGACAAGGTCATCACCTCGCGTGAGGCCATGGAAACGGCCGAGCAGGCTTGATTTCAAGCTTTTGTGTGCGGATAGATGCATTTGTGACACATTTGTATCCCTGATAGGGCTTTATCCGCGGGCCAAAGCCGTTAATATTGACCGTTAATGCTATGTTGAAGTTTGAGGTCCTAGCATTCGGTATTCGGTGGGAGATTCGTTGCTGCCGGACATCAAACGTGGTTGTTTGAAGCCGGTTCGTACTCCCAAAAGCGCCGTCTCTTTGCGCAGGAACGCGGAAGGAATCGCGGAGCGGGTTGAGTAGTCCGTTTCACCTTTCAGGAGGTGTCCGGCGTGCTGGAAGGAAAGTGATATGAGCAAGGTCAGCGGTAGCAACGGCGGTGACTCGAAGAATACCCTTTATTGTTCCTTCTGCGGCAAGAGCCAGCATGAAGTCCGCAAGCTGATTGCCGGACCGACTGTGTTCATCTGCGATGAATGCGTCGAGCTCTGCATGGACATCATCCGCGAAGAGAACAAGACCTCGATGGTCAAATCCCGTGACGGCGTTCCGACGCCGCAGGAGATCATCAAGGTTCTCGACGAATACGTGATCGGCCAGCAGCAGGCCAAGCGTATCCTGTCGGTTGCCGTCCACAACCACTACAAGCGCCTGGCACATGCCGCCAAGGGCACCGATGTCGAGCTGGCGAAGTCCAACATCATGCTCGTCGGCCCGACCGGTTGCGGCAAGACCTATCTGGCCCAGACGTTGGCGCGCATCATCGACGTGCCGTTCACGATGGCGGATGCGACGACACTGACGGAAGCCGGCTATGTCGGTGAAGACGTCGAAAACATCATCCTGAAGCTCCTGCAGGCTGCCGACTACAACGTCGAGCGTGCCCAGCGCGGCATCGTCTATATCGACGAAGTCGACAAGATCTCGCGCAAGTCCGACAACCCGTCGATCACCCGTGACGTTTCCGGCGAGGGCGTACAGCAGGCGCTTCTGAAGATCATGGAAGGCACGGTCGCTTCGGTGCCGCCGCAGGGCGGCCGCAAGCATCCGCAGCAGGAATTCCTGCAGGTGGACACGACCAACATCCTGTTCATCTGCGGTGGCGCTTTTGCCGGCCTCGACAAGATCATCTCGGCCCGTGGCGAAAAGACCTCGATCGGCTTCGGTGCGGCGGTGCGCGCTCCGGAAGATCGCCGCGTCGGCGAAGTCCTGCGCGAACTGGAGCCGGAAGATCTGGTGAAGTTCGGTCTGATCCCGGAATTCATCGGCCGTCTGCCGGTGCTGGCGACACTCGAAGACCTCGACGAGCCGGCCCTGATCCAGATCCTGTCCGAGCCGAAGAATGCGCTGATCAAGCAGTACCAGCGCCTGTTCGAAATGGAAGACGTCGAACTGACCTTCCACGAGGATGCGCTACGCGAAATCGCCCGCAAGGCGATCGTCCGCAAGACCGGCGCCCGCGGCCTGCGCTCGATCATGGAAAAGATCCTGCTCGACACCATGTTCGAGCTGCCGACGCTGGAAGGCGTGCGCGAAGTGGTCATCTCCGACGAGGTGGTCAAGGGCTCCGCCCGTCCGCTCTACATCTATTCGGAACGCTCCGAAGAGAAGGCCAACGTTTCGGCCTGATCCGCACCCGACTTAAGTTGAAGAGGCCCGCCATGTGCGGGCCTTTTTTATGCGGCATGGTGCGCGGGGGAGCAGAAGCCCCCCGCCGGGGGCGCAAAGCCGAAGCGGTCTTGCGAGCCTTGCATGGATTGCAGGGCTTGGATGCACAGAAATCGTGGCGCGGATATCGCCAACAGACCAGCAATGAGTAGAATCGACGATTGCTAAACGTGGCCAACAACGCAATTATGCTATGATTCCGTATCGGCTTATCCTGATGCGAGTCGTGTGCGATCAGGATCGCGGCAAGGTCCGCGACAGGAAGATGCCATTTAATATCCGGCTGCGGCGCCCCCCAGGCCGATCGTCGGCAAAGGGTTGAAAACAGGCGTCACATACTCCACCTGACAGTGGAAAGAATGAGGACCCGAAGCGCCCTTGAACGCTTCGGGTAACGGGCCCGGAAACGGGACGGAAAGGAAATGACATGACGAACAAAACGTCTCCGGCAATTGAGAGCGCGACCTATCCGGTGCTGCCGCTGCGCGACATCGTGGTGTTCCCGCATATGATCGTGCCTCTGTTTGTCGGCCGTGAAAAATCGATCCGCGCGCTGGAAGAGGTCATGGGCACCGACAAGCAGATCATGCTTGCGACCCAGATCAATGCGAGCGACGACGATCCGGAAGCTTCCGCGATCTACCAGATCGGCACGATCGCCAACGTGCTTCAGCTCCTCAAGCTGCCCGACGGCACCGTCAAGGTTCTGGTCGAAGGCCGTGCTCGCGCCGAGATCGATGGCTATACCCGTCGCGAAGAATTCTACGAAGCAATGGCGCATGTGCTGCCGGAGCCTGTCGAAGATCCGGTCGAGATCGAGGCGCTCAGCCGCTCCGTGGTCTCCGAATTCGAGAGCTATGTAAAGCTCAACAAGAAGATTTCTCCGGAAGTCGTCGGTGCAGCCAGCCAGATCGAAGACTATTCGAAGCTCGCCGATACGGTCGCCTCGCATCTTTCCATCAAGATCGTCGAAAAGCAGGAAATGCTTGAGACGACGAGCGTCAAGCTGCGCCTTGAAAAGGCTCTTGGCTTCATGGAAGGCGAAATCTCTGTTCTCCAGGTCGAGAAGCGCATCCGCTCGCGCGTCAAGCGCCAGATGGAGAAGACGCAACGCGAATATTACCTGAACGAACAGATGAAGGCGATCCAGAAGGAACTCGGCGACGGCGAGGAAGGCCGCGACGAGATGGCCGAGCTGGAAGACCGCATCAGCAAGACCAAGCTGTCCAAGGAAGCCCGTGAAAAGGCGGACGCGGAAGTCAAGAAGCTGCGCCAGATGAGCCCGATGTCGGCGGAAGCCACCGTCGTGCGCAACTATCTGGATTGGCTGCTCGGCATTCCGTGGGGCAAGAAGTCGAAGGTCAAGACCGACCTCAATCACGCCGAAAAAGTGCTCGAACACGATCATTTCGGTCTCGACAAGGTCAAGGAACGGATCATCGAGTATCTTGCCGTGCAGGCACGGTCGCAGAAGATCAAGGGCCCGATCCTGTGCCTCGTCGGCCCTCCGGGCGTCGGCAAGACCTCGCTTGCCAAGTCGATCGCCAAGGCGACCGGCCGCGAATATATCCGCATGGCGCTCGGCGGCGTTCGGGACGAAGCCGAAATCCGCGGTCACCGCCGTACCTATATCGGTTCGATGCCCGGCAAGGTCATCCAGTCGATGAAGAAGGCGAAGAAGTCCAATCCGCTCTTCCTGCTCGACGAGATCGACAAGATGGGCCAGGACTTCCGCGGCGACCCGTCCTCGGCTCTGCTCGAGGTGCTGGATCCGGAACAGAACTCGACCTTCATGGACCACTATCTCGAAGTGGAATATGACCTGTCGAACGTGATGTTCATCACCACGGCCAACACGCTGAACATTCCGCCGCCGCTGATGGACCGCATGGAAGTGATCCGCATCGCCGGTTACACGGAAGAGGAAAAGCTGGAAATTGCCAAGCGGCACCTTTTGCCGAAGGCGATTGCCGACCACGCATTGCAGGCCAAGGAGTTTTCGGTCACGGACGGTGCGCTCCGGGGTGTCATCCAGACCTACACCCGTGAGGCCGGCGTACGCAGCCTCGAGCGGGAGCTGATGAAGCTCGCCCGCAAGGCCGTGACGGAAATCCTCAAGGGCAAGACCGACAAGGTCGAGGTGACGGCGGAGAATATCCAGGACTATCTGGGCGTTCCGCGCTATCGCCACGGCGAAGCCGAGCGTACCGACCAGGTCGGTGTCGTCACCGGTCTCGCCTGGACCGAGGTCGGCGGCGAACTGCTGACGATCGAAGGCGTGATGATGCCTGGCAAGGGCCGCATGACGGTGACCGGTAACCTCAGGGACGTGATGAAGGAATCGATCTCGGCGGCGGCCTCCTATGTCCGCTCGCGCGCCATCGATTTCGGCATCGAACCGCCCTTGTTCGACCGAAGCGATATCCACGTGCACGTGCCGGAAGGCGCGACGCCGAAGGACGGTCCGTCCGCAGGCGTGGCGATGGCAACGGCGATCGTCTCGATCATGACCGGCATCCCGGTCAACAGGGACGTCGCGATGACCGGCGAAATCACGCTGCGCGGCCGCGTCCTGCCAATCGGCGGCTTGAAGGAAAAGCTGCTTGCTGCTCTTCGCGGCGGCATCAAGAAGGTGCTGATTCCGGAAGAAAACGCCAAGGATCTGGCGGACATTCCGGACAACGTGAAGAACAACATGGAGATCATTCCGGTCTCGCATATCGGCGAGGTCCTGAGCCACGCGCTGGTGCGGGTGCCGGTGGCGATCGAGTGGGATCCGTCCAAGCAGGCGGTTCCGATCGCGGCTGCTGATCCGGCCGACGACACGTCTGTGTCGATTGCACACTAGGCACTTGACGTGAAGGTCAAATGATGCCCGCAACCAGACGGGGATCGATTTGGCACATAAACAGTGGAAGACCGGCATTTTTGCCGGTCTTTTTTATGTAAAACCTCCCGCAAAGCCTTGCATTCCTAGGGATTCGGAGCGATTGGGTTTGCGAAGGCGGGGGTCTTGCGTATGCTACCCCCGGCTTAAAAATTGAGTCGTTTCGAACCAGTATTGAAAGGGGTGGAAACATGAACAAGAATGAGCTCGTGTCAGCAGTTGCCGAGAAGGCCGGACTTTCGAAGACGGACGCATCTTCTGCAGTTGATGCAATCTTCGACGCTATCCAGGTTGAACTGAAGAACGGCGGCGACGTTCGTCTCGTCGGCTTCGGCAATTTCTCTGTCAGCCGCCGCGAAGCATCCAAGGGCCGCAACCCGTCCACCGGCGCAGAAGTCGACATCCCGGCACGCAACGTGCCGAAGTTCTCGGCCGGCAAGGGTCTGAAGGACGCCGTAAACTAAGTTTCATGTTTCATCTGCAGCACCGCGGCGGCAACGCCGGCGGTTCGATGGCAGTTGATTTGAGGCCCGGGTTACCCCGGGCCTCTTTTTGTTTGCGGCACCTGCTTTTCGTCCTGTTCGCCTTCGCCTGCCGCCCGATGTGAACCGCCTGTCATGCGGGTGTTACACGGCGCGATCACAACCCCTTCGTATTTAATTTATCCGGAGGGATCCCCATGAAGGCATTTTCACTCACCGCCGCACTTGCCGCCGTGCTTGCCGCCTCGACTGCGTCCAGCGCCAGCGCAGAGCCGGTTTTCAATCGAATCGCCTCATTTGCCGTCGCCGACAATCTCCCGGCCGACGCCGACAAAAAATCCCTGACCTCCGCTGAAATCATCGCTGCCAGCGAAGACGGCAACCTGCTCGTCTATTCCGACAGCCCGCTGAAGGCGATCGGCTTCATCGACATCACCGATCCCAGGGCGCCGAAGGCCGGTGGCATCCTCTCCTTCGAAGGGGAACCGACGTCCGTCGCGGTCGCTGGCGCAAAGGCGCTGGTCGCGGTCGACACGCGCGAAAGCTTCGTCAAGCCGTCCGGCTTCCTCGCCACCGTCGATCTGGCGACGAAGACGATGGACGCGACGTGCGATCTCGGTGGCCAGCCGGATTCGGTCGCGATCAACAAGGACAAGACGCTGGCTGCCATCGCCATCGAGAACGAGCGCGACGAGGAGGTCAATGACGGCCAAATCCCGCAGTTGCCGGCCGGCGACCTTGTGATCGTCTCGCTGAAGGATGGTGCTGCCGACTGCGCCTCGATCAAGCACGTGACCCTGACCGGTCTTGCGGACGTCGCAGGGGACGATCCGGAGCCGGAATTCGTCGCCTTCAACAGCCAGAACGAAATCGCGCTGACGCTGCAGGAAAACAACCATATCATCATCATCGACGGCACCACCGGCATGGTGAAGACGCATTTCTCTGCCGGCACCACGAACCTCTCTGGCGTCGATGACAAGCGCGATGGCGCACTCGCCTTCACCGGCGAATTGAAGGACGTCAAGCGCGAGCCGGATGCGGTGAAGTGGCTCGACGACAACCGTCTGGTCGTTGCCAATGAAGGCGACTATGAAGGCGGCTCGCGCGGTTTCACCATCTTCGACAAGACCGGCACGGTCCTGTTCGAATCGGGCAGCAGCTTCGAGCATGCCGTGGCCGCGATCGGCCACTATCCGGACAAGCGCTCTTCCGCCAAGGGCATCGAGCCCGAAGGGCTGGAAGCTGCGACCTTCGGCGATGACAAGCTGTTCTTCGTTCTTGCCGAGCGCGCATCCGTGGTCGGTGTCTACACGGACACCGGTGGCGATCCGCAGCTCGAGCAGATCCTGCCCTCGGGCGTTTCACCGGAAGGCGGCGTTGCCATTCCTGGCCGCAACCTCTTGGCAACCGCCAATGAGGTCGACCTGGTGGAAGACGGCGGTGCTCGCTCGCACGTCATGATCTATGAGCGCGCCGAAGGCACCGCTGCCTATCCGCAGATCACGTCGGCGGTGAAGGACGGCGTGCCGCTTGGCTTCGGCGCCCTTTCCAGCCTTGCCGCAATCAAGGACAAGCCGGGCATGCTTCATGCCGTCAACGACTCCGTCTATTCCTCGCAGCCGCGTATCTTCACGATCGACGCCACACAGACGCCGGCTGTGATCACCGATGCGATCACCATCACCCGTGACGGCGCTCCTGCCCAGAAACTCGACATCGAAGGCATCACGAATGATGGCGACGGCGGCTTCTGGCTGGCCTCCGAAGGGGATGCGGCCAAGCTCTATGCAACCGCGCTCATCCATGTGAACGCCAAGGGCGTGATCAAGAAAGAAATCGCCATTCCGGAAGAACTCCGCGCCAATGAAGCACGCTGGGGCTTCGAAGGCGTGACCAGCGTTGGCGAGGGCGACGAGCAGACGCTGTGGATGGCCGTGCAGCGCGAGTGGAAGGACGACGAGAAGGGCTTCGTCAAGCTCGTCTCCTACAAACCGGCTTCGGAGGAATGGGGCGCCGTGCGCTATCCGCTCGACAAGTCCGAAGAAGGCTGGGTCGGTCTTTCGGAAATCACCGTCCATGGCGATCACGCCTATATCATCGAACGAGACAACCTGATCGGCAATGCGGCCAAGCTGAAGAAGATCTACCGCGTGGCGCTTGCTGACCTGAAGCCTGCCAAGCTCGGCGGCGAACTGCCCGTCGTCGACAAGGAAGAGGTCCGCGACCTCATTCCCGACTTGAAGGCTCTGGGCGGTTATGTAGTCGACAAGGTCGAAGGCTTCACAGTCGACGCGGCTGGTAATGGCTATGTCGTCACGGATAACGACGGCGTGGACGACTCCTCCGGCGAAACGCTGTTCTTCCAGATCGGTACGATGAACGCGATGTAATCGCGTCTGTACTGGTAACGGAAAAGGCCGGGACATGATGTCCTGGCCTTTTCTATTTCAAATGCGACGTGACTGTAGGGTCGGGTGGCTATTCAGCCGCGATTTCGTTGCCGCCCTCTTCCTTGCGCTTGCGGATTTCATCGGCCTTGGCGACGAGGCGGCTGACGATGTCGTGCATCTGGTCAAGCTGCTCGTCATCGAGCGCCGAGAAGATCTCCTCGATCAGCTGTTTGCGCGGATGTTCGGCGGCTTCCAGCACGATGCGGCCAACGTCGGTGATCGAGACGATCTTGGCCCGCCGGTCCTCCGGATCGGGCTTGCGCACCACCAGTTTGTCCCGTTCAAGCCCGTCGATCGCTTCCGTTACCGTGCGCGGCGCGAAATTGAGCGCGCAGGCTATGTCGGTCGACCTGCAGGGACCGAGCTTGCTCAGAAAAAACAGGAATTTGCTGCGCGCCAGCGACACGCCTTCCTCGGTCATCGATTCGTTGATGAGCCGGTGAACGCGGTGATAGAGCTCAAAGAGCTTGTCGGAGACTTCAAATGTGGATTTCATGCGTTTTATATGGATATTATGAGGTGCCATGTCAAATGAGGGCTCTCAGGACGCCATAGTCAAGCCCATTCTTCCGCTCGAAGTCTCAGGTCTTATAATCTCCCAAAAATGGTGGAAAGAGCGAAAGCCCTGAATAGTCGCCGGCGCAGTGTTCGCCGGCATTGACGCGGCGCCGGACCACAGGCCATGGTCGGCCATGCCGTTCCGTTTCGTCCACACCGCCGATCTTCATCTCGATTCCCCCTTGCGCAGTCTGGCGCTGAAAAATCCGGAGCTTGCCGAACTGGTGCGCGGTGCGACCCGAACGGCGCTCGCAAGGATCGTCGACCTGTGCCTGGCGGAAAACGTCGATGCCCTGTTGATGGCGGGCGATCTCTACGACGGCTCGCAGACATCGATGAACACGGCGCTTTATCTGGCGGGAGAACTGCGCCGGCTGGAGGATGCCGGTGTCAAAGTCTTTGTCATTCGTGGCAACCACGATTCCCAGTCCGCCATCAAGCGAGAACTCACCCTGCCGGCAAATGTCCATCTGTTCAGCGGGCGGGCAAAACCGGTGCTGGCAAAGACACTGGAGAACGGCCGCCAAGTGCATATCCATGGCGTCGGCTTCGACAATCCGCACGCCCCCGATAGCCTATTGCCGTCGTTCCAGGCGCCGATCGCCGATGCGGTCAACATCGGCATGCTGCACACGAGCCTGGCCGGATCGCGGGGGCATGATCCCTATGCGCCCTGTAGTGTCGCCGAGCTGGCGGGGCATGGTTTCGACTACTGGGCGCTGGGCCACGTGCACTTGAGACAGGTGCATGCTGAAAAGCCATTGATCGTCATGCCCGGCATGCCGCAGGGCCGCGATATCAACGAGGCCGGGCCGAAAACGGTGACGCTGGTGACGGTCGGCGATGACGGTTCTCTGGAGCATCAGGAACGCGCGATCGGGCAGGCGGTGTTCGAGCGCGTCACGATCGATCTGACCGGCGTGCGGGACTGGCGGCAGATGCTGGACAAGGCGGCAGAAACGCTGTCGTCGCTCAGAAGCCGAATGGGTGCCGATCATCTCATCCTGCGAATTGCCCTGACCGGTGCGACGGCGCTTGCCTGGAAGCTTCGGCGTGATCCGGATTTCCTGCTCGCCGAATTTTCCAATGTGGCCGCGGGTCTGAGTGGCTGCTGGATTGAGAAGATCGATATCGATTGCCGGGGCCAGGAAGCTGCCGGGACGTCGTCCGGTCCGGATCCGGTCGAGGAACTTGCAGCCCTGATCCGCTCCGACGTGCTGACGTCGCACGCCTTTCGCCAGGAGGCCGGAGCAATGCTGGATGAGCTGCTGCGGCAACTGCCGCGCGAGTTGCACGAGGCCTTGGCCAGCGACGAGGCCGCCGCCGCACGACTGGTCGAAACGATCGCGGCTGCCGGCAGTGATGACGTGCTTGCCTATCTGCATGGCGGCGAAGGCGAGGCGGCTCGCTGATGCGCCTTGATCGTCTCGACCTCGTTCGCTACGGCAAGTTCACCGGACGCAGCCTCGACTTCGGTGATGTTCGTCGCGAGCGCCCGGATTTTCATCTCGTCTACGGTCCGAATGAGGCGGGGAAATCCACCCTGTTCTCCGCTTTCCTCGATCTGCTGTTCGGTATCGACAACCGCAGCACCTACGGCTTTTTGCACCCCTACGAGACGATGCGGGTTGGCGGTGTGATCGCGGTCGGCGGCAGGGCTCACGCTGTCGCCCGGATCAAGCGCCGGCAAAATACGCTTCTCGGACCGGATGACCAGCCGCTGCCCGACAATCTGTTTTCCGCAGCGCTCGGCTCGATCGACCGCATGACCTACCAGATGATGTTTTCGCTCGATGACGACAGCATCGAGAAGGGCGGCGAAAGCATCCTGAAAAGCGAAGGGGAGCTCGGAGCCCTGTTGTTTTCCGCAAGCTCCGGCCTGCCGGATAGCAGCACCGTCCTGGCCGGCCTGAAAGCGCAAGCCGATGCCTTCTACAAACCGCAGGGTCGAAAACACCGGCTGGCGGAGCTGAAGGCGGAACTCGAGGTGCTGAAGGACGAAAAGAGTGCCATCGACGTCAACGCCCGCGAATTTGCAGCGTTGCGCAAGGCGCGTGATGTGGCGGCGGAGCGCCATGAGGCCGCGGTGAAAGCGCGGGCCGAGCTGCGCGTTTCTCTTGACCATGCCCGCGACCGAATCGAGGGACTGCCTCTTCTGGCACGGCTGCGCGGCCTGCGTGCCGAGCTCGGCGCTTTCGGCGATGGGCCAGAACCGCCAGCTGCCTGGCACACCATGCTGCCGCGGCTGCAGCGCGAGGAAGCCGACATTGGCGCCCGGCTGGAGCAGCTGGAAATTGATATCGACCGGCGAGCAGCCGAGATTGCCGCCATCGAGCGGGACGGAGCCGTGCTTGCTCTTGCTGCGGACATCCGTGACTTGGAGCGCTCCGGGTTGGAAGCGCGCCACATATCGGCTGCGAGCGACATGCCCAATCGCCTCGACGAGCGCGGCAAGATCGGTGCAGAAGTTGCTGTGTGTCTTGCGCGCCTGGGCCGTGCCGACGTGGCGAACGCGGCAACACTCATTCTGCCTGCGGCCGTCATCGGACGCATCCAAGGCCCGGCGCAGAACCATTCCGCTTTGAACGAGCGGTTGCTCACGGCTGTGCGGGAGCGACAGCTTGCCAGGGACGCGAACAGCGACGCCGTGAAGGCGCATGCCGCCCTGTCAGAATCGGATTGCACCGCGGGCTCGGGCGACCCGGCGCCTCTCCTGGACGTCCTGCAAAGCCTGCGGCAAAACGATTGCCTGCTGCGGCAGCAGGCGGCGAACCGGCAGCTTGCCGCGCTCGAAGACCAGCTTGCCGAAAAGCTGGCTGCTCTCGCCCCTTGCCAATTGGATGGGGACGGTCTGGCTGCGCTCCCCATTCCCGACGAGAGCGATATCGGCGAGTGGACGGCGCGGCGAACGGCGTTGACGGAACAGGTGAAGCGGCTCGACGACCGGATCGCCGAGGAGACGGCACTGGTTGCGGCGGAGGAAGCCCGGCTCGCGGAATTGACGCGAACTGGAGGTTTTGCCGCTGACGACACGGCCCTGACGTTGCGACGGGAACGCGATCACGCCTGGCAGGTCCACGCGGCGCAATTGGATGGCGAGACCGCCCGCGCATTCGAAACCGCTTTGCGGAAGGATGACGAGGCGACGGCGATGCGGTTGGCGCGCGCCGAGGATCTTGCCCAGGCAAGGGGGCTTTCGCTCTCTGTTGCGGAACGTAGCGCCAAGCTTTCAGCCTTTCGTGGGCAACACCAGGCGGTGCTTGCTGAGGTTGCTGAGCTGCGGCAGGAGATTTCGGCAGCAGCCCGTGGCTGTGGCCTGCCCGAAGAGACAAAGCTCAATCAGTTGGTCGCATGGCTTGTCCGCCGGGCGGCGGCGCTGGACGTACGCAACCAGGTTCGCGCGGCGCATCAGGATCTGCGTGTCGCAAAGGCCGACGAGGAAAGGGCACTTGAACGGCTGACGAGGGCGCTCGCGGAATTCGGCGGAGCGAAAGGCATGTACGAGCGTCTGGACGATGCGCTTGCTTTGGCCGAGCGAAGGATCACGGCGCTGCAGTCGATCCATCGCGCCCACGCCGCCGCCGCTGAGGCCGTTGAGCGGACGCAGGCGGCCTTGCGAGCGCGCGACGCGGCCTGGTCTTCGGCGGATACCGAAATGGCAGGCTGGATCGCGCGGTGGGAGGAGACAATCGGTGCAACCTGGCTCGCCGAGGACGGAACGACCCCATCCGTCCAGGAGATCGTGGCCGTCCTTGCCGTCCTTCAAGATCTCGACAAGCTCATCCAGCGCAAGGCGGATCTGGACCATCGCATCGATGGCATGCGCAAGGATCAGGCGGCATTTTCGGCGACCGTCGCAACGCTCGCCGAAAGGCTCTCGCTGCCTGCGCCTGATGATCCGTTGGTTGCTTTTCGGGTGATCCGTCAGCGCTTTGCTGATGCCGAACAGCAGGACGCGCTGCTCCGGCGGATTTCGGATGAGAATGAAGTGCGGATGTCCGAACACCGCGATTTGATCGAATTGCGGCGCCGCCACGACGTTCAGAAGCAAAGCATGCTCGATCTTTATCGTTGCACAACGCTCGTTGACGTCGGCGACCATCTGGAGGCCGCCAAGGCGCGTGATCGTCTGCGGCAGCGGATCGCCGAAGCCGAATCGGATCTTGCGGCGCGCCTGGGTGTCGGGCATGTCGAAGAAGCGGAGATGATCCTGAGCGCGGTCGACGAGGCGGGCCTGCGGCTGGAAGCGGCCGAACTGCAATCGCGGTGGGAACAATGCGACCAAGACGCGAGCGAACTGCATGTGGAGCGGCGTGACGCGGAGAAGGCGCTCGCCGCAATCGGCGGCGGCGATGCAGCTGCCCATATCGAGGAACGCCGCCGCACCCTGCTGGCCGAAGTCGAGGAACGGGCGATCGCCTATCTGCGGCTCAAGACTGGCATTCTTGCGGGCGAAACCGCGCTCCGGCTCTACCGCGAACGGCATCGCAGCGCGATGATGCAGCGTGCTTCGGCAGCCTTCAGCGCGATCAGCGGCGGCGACTATGTCGGGCTTTCGACCCAGGCGGAAAACGGCAAGGAATTCCTGATCGCGAATGCGGCCGGCGGGGGCTCGAAACTGGCGGATGACCTTTCCAAGGGCACCCGTTTCCAGCTTTATCTGGCGTTGCGCATCGCCGGCTATCACGAGGTCGCGGCAACGCGCGAATCTCTGCCCTTCGTCGCCGACGACATCATGGAAACCTTCGATGACGGCCGCGCGCAGCATGCCTTCGCATTGATGGCGGACATGGCGCGGGTGGGACAGGTGATCTACATGACCCACCATCAGCACCTGTGTGATATAGCCCGTGCGGCCTGCCCGGATGTGACGATCCATACGCTTTGATGACCGCTTGCCGTTTCGCGCTCCGCAACGGGCTCGATTCGGCAGCAGCGATATGCAAGGTATGGTCCATTGTCGTGTCGCTTCCATTCCTGACGCGGGAGTGGGCATGCCAGGTGTGTCGAACCAAGGAGCCATTTGCCATGGAGATCAAACCCTGCGGATCCCGGCCGTCGGTCAAAGCCTCGCCGGATTATTTTACCGGTAGCGTCCGTCAGGATCCGATCATGGATGCGCCGGAACCGGCCCGCTTGCGCAGCGTGTCCGTCACCTTCGAACCGGGAGCGCGCACGGCCTGGCACACGCATCCACTCGGCCAGACCCTGATCGTCACCTCCGGCAGCGGGCTGGCGCAGGTGTGGGGCGAACCGATTTGCGAGATCAGGGCAGGGGATGTCGTCTGGTTTCCGCCGGGTGAAAAACACTGGCACGGCGCCGGAGTTGCCACAGCCATGACCCACATCGCCATCCAGGAGGCGCTTGACGGAAAAGCCGTGGACTGGATGGAGCCGGTGACGGACAGCCAGTATCGCGGCGAATGAGGCTTCGCCCGCGCGTGGGCGAAGGTTTGAGAGATGACTGCGCGGCGGCTGCGTCCATCACGGCACTTGCTCGTTGCAATGCGGGGCCGACCAGCGTTATTGATCGCCGGCAACTTGCCGGCCGCAATCGTCGGGTTGGAGGCCGGGCAGAAGGATTTCGCGATGTACAATTTCCATGTCGGACAGAAGGTCGTCTGCATCAACGACACGTTCAAACATGTCTCGATCGACCAGGGCATCCGCAAGGGGCAGATCTACACGATCCGCTGGGTCGGCCCCTACAAGCACTACATCGATGGCGAGTTCATCGGCGTCAAGCTGGCGGAAATCCACCGCGGCCCCGATGATGGCCCCGAAGGTTACGGTGCAGACGACATGCCCTATCGCGCGACGCGTTTCCGTCCGCTGCTGAAGGATCGGTTGTCGGCGCTGAAAAACCTGCTTGCGCCGACGCCGAAAGGGGAAAAGCCTTCATTGCCCGAGGCGCCGGAAGAACCGAGGCGCAAGACGCCGGTGCGAAAGAAAGAAACCGTCTGACGGGCGTCACGCGTCTGTTTGAATCAGGCGCGGCTGTCTGCATTGCAAGGTCACCGAACAGGCGCCGCGGGAAAACTGCCTTTGTTGGCGGCACCCCTGCAGGCGTCGTTCAAAACGATGTATTGCCGCTCCCGTCTGAAACTTTCTCTCTGCGCACGAGCCGCAACGTCCGGTCCGGCTGGATGACATAGGTTTCTTCCGTGGGCTGGCCGTATTCGTCTTTCAGCCGGTGTCGCACGACGCTGCCGATCGGCGCCTTCGTCAGTTTGGTCGCGGGCTGGCCGCCATAGGTGATGCTGCCGGGGATCGGCGCAAGTTCCGGCATGGAGGTGCAGGCGGCAAGCCCGAGGGCAAGCGCCGCAGTCAAAATCGCATTCCTCATGTCGCGCGCTCCTTTTCATGGTCGCGGTTGGCGACCACGATATTCCAGCGACGGGACTTCGGATCGACTCGGGGGTTCATTTTCCAAGACATGGCGACGCCGTGGCCGTATGGCAAGAGGCAAGTCGGCACGCGGCACGTCATGATGCATGGCATAGCGGTGTGGCCTACTGCGCTTTCGCTTTGCTTTCCGCCGCGCGCTTCATCCGGTGCAGAAGTTCGAGGCCTTCCTCGAAGCTGATCGTTTTTTCAGATTCGGGATCATAGTAGGTGGGGTAGAGGATATAGGCGGCCGCGAAGATCTCCTCGAAGGTTCGCCGGGCGGTACGGCGCGCGCATGGTTGCCGGTCGTCCGTTACGCCCCAGCCGGCATAGAAGGGCATGCCGATGCACGTTACCTTGATCCCCCTGATGACGGCTTCAAAGCCGGCGAGGGACGTTATCGTATAGACATGGTCGACGGTCTGGAAGGCATCGGCCAGCGTAATGTCCCGCTCGAGAATCTGGGCGATCGTTCTGACCTCAGCCGGCTTCGATCGGGCAGGTCTCGTGCCATGAAGGATTTCCGGGTGCGGTTTGTAGATGATTTGGGCACCGGGGTTTTCTTTCGCGGCGATTCGCACAAGATCGTTGTTGTCGATCCGCGTTGCGCAGCCCTTGATGATCGACATGTCATCCTCGACCTGCCCGACGACGAGGACGCGCTTGCGGTCCTTGGGGCCGTAGATATCATTGATGTCGACATCGGCCGACGTGTTGTATTTGCTGAGACGGGTTTGAATGAGGCGTGCAATTCCCGCGCGGGCGCGCTCGAGCAAAACCGGGTCGCCGGCGAAATCGTAGTTTTGAAGCAATCCCTCAAGCCGCGATTGTGCCGAAGGATCATAATAGAGGACGGGAGAATCGAAACACAGGGAGAGAGGCGCGGCCTTGGTAGCCCCCAGGGCAACGGAGCGGATGAAACCGTCTTCGATCCTCACCAGTGGCACGCCGTGGCGTGTGCAGAAATCTTCCAGGAAGGCGGGATGCTTGTAGCCCCAGACGCATACTGCAGCGGATGGGGCTGCAAGGATTCGCGGCGCCCAAATGACCTGAAATTCCAGCCGGGAGAAAAGGACACGGTTTCGCTGAAAAACCTGGTGGCCTGGAAGCCAGTTGGCGAGGTGACCCTTCCAGGAACTCAGCCCGAAAACGAAGGCCGACGGCCTTGATTCTTTCCCCTGCGATTTCGACCACCAGAATGTCACGATAAACCCATCTTCATCAATTTTGCCTTCGCAGCACCGCTTCTTCGAGAAAATGTCTACAACACGTCCCTGGGCGTCAAATTGGCTTGCCCAAACCCTTTAAGCAAGCGTCGCCTCGACCGAATGCGTTGATTGCGCAGACATCTTTCGTCCAACGAAAGCACGGGCGGCATATCGGGTACAAATCTGTGAAGGAGGGTATGGTGGGCGATGAGAGACTCGAACTCCCGACATCCTCGGTGTAAACGAGGCGCTCTACCAACTGAGCTAATCGCCCTCGCGAAGCAGGATCAGTGTCCGCCGCGTCGGTGGCCGTGATCTATGCGTATCGGCGAAAAACCGCAAGAGCGTTTGCAAAGATTTTTTGATTTTTTTGCAGGCGACCGTGAATAAGTCCGGCAACAAGGCGATGAATGCGTTGTGGAAAACCGGCGGGACCGCGATGCGGCGAAAGGCGTGTGCCGGTCGGCGCCGGCGTGATGGAGAGGGTTAGCTCCCCGTCTCCGGTGCATTTACCATTGCGCTTCTTCGTCCCTGTGGAAACAATTCGCCGGCTGTCATCGTTTTGTCTCCAAACGTGCTTGACACTAAAAGACGAACCCCGTAGTTAGCCGCTCATCGAAGCGGCCAGTCCGGTTCGAGCGGATGCGAAAGCATCCGGATTGCTTGAAATGAAGTGCGGGTGTAGCTCAGTCGGTTAGAGTGCCGGCCTGTCACGCCGGAGGTCGCGGGTTCGAGCCCCGTCACTCGCGCCATTTCAAGGAAGCGCTTCTGCGCCAATCCGGGGTTTCCGTCCACAGTGCGCGGGTGTAGCTCAGTCGGTTAGAGTGCCGGCCTGTCACGCCGGAGGTCGCGGGTTCGAGCCCCGTCACTCGCGCCATTTTTCTTTTTAAAATCAAAAGCTCACCTGATTAAAAAGGGCTGTCGTGCGCGGCGGTTCGGCCGTTCCTTCCGATGCCCGTCGATCGTGACTTGACGCCGATGTGTGCTTCGGCGACCGCGGCGATCAAATCCCGTCGCGCCAATTCCCGCTCTGTTTTCTCCGGCAGGCCATGGCCGCGAGTTATGGCCCGGCCTCCGCTTTTGCGGCCACCTGTTCGACCGGTTTGCGTGAGCCGCGCTACGATCACAACGCCGTCACACGATATCTCCACCCATGCGAATCCGGGATGGTGGCTATGCGGTGTTGCGATATCTTGCGGGCGGCAGGAGAGGGTAAATTCCCGATATTCAACGCGAGATTTCAATCGATTTTAGCGCGCGCGACCATATGTCCCTAAGGCTGCGTGGCGAGGCTGTTGCCGTGTGTGGTGCCAGCCCGCTCACGGGTTTCCCGGGATTTGCGCGTGACTTGCGCGGATGCTAGCTTTTGCCCGGTCTTCATTCCGTCCGTGGAAGGGGATGAAAACCGTTCTGAAGGCTTGCACAGCGGCGCTGGCTGCGCTAACGACGGTGGCGTTGCAACATATTTTTCGGCCTGTGAGCTTTGTTTTTTGCGCTTCTCCAGCGCGCCTCGCAGGCAGGGACGGATACAATGACAGACCTTCTCGGCTCCTATATTCCGATCGCCATCTTCATCGGTATCTCGCTGGTTATCGGGCTGGCGCTGCTGATTGCGCCGTTCGCTGTCGCCTACAAGGCGCCCGACGATGAAAAGCTGTCGGCCTATGAATGCGGCTTCAACGCATTCGATGACGCCCGCATGAAGTTCGACATCCGATTCTACCTCGTGTCGATTCTCTTCATCATCTTCGATCTCGAAGTGGCGTTCCTGTTTCCCTGGGCTGTTTCGTTCAAGGAGATGGGCTGGTTTGGTTTCTGGTCGATGATGGTCTTCCTCGGTGTGCTCACCATCGGCTTTATCTATGAATGGAAGAAGGGAGCGCTGGAATGGAACTGACCTCCAGCACCACGCTCGTTGCGCCAAGAGCGAAGGGGATCGTCGATCCCTCGACCGGCAAGCCGATCGGCAGCAATGACAAGTTCTTCGGCGAGATCAACAACGAGCTCGCCGACAAGGGTTTTCTGGTCACCTCGACGGACGAGCTGATCAATTGGGCCCGGACCGGCTCGCTGATGTGGATGACCTTCGGTCTGGCCTGTTGCGCCGTCGAAATGATGCAGATGTCGATGCCGCGTTACGATGCCGAGCGCTTCGGCTTTGCGCCGCGCGCCTCGCCGCGCCAGTCCGACGTGATGATCGTCGCCGGCACGCTCACCAACAAGATGGCGCCGGCTCTGCGCAAGGTCTATGATCAGATGCCCGAGCCGCGCTACGTCATCTCGATGGGCTCCTGCGCCAATGGCGGCGGCTACTATCACTATTCCTATTCGGTGGTGCGCGGCTGTGACCGCGTCGTGCCGGTCGATATCTACGTGCCAGGCTGTCCTCCCACGGCAGAGGCGCTCCTCTACGGGGTGCTTCTGCTGCAGAAGAAGATCCGCCGCACAGGCACGATCGAACGGTAAGGGCAGGGGATCTGATCATGAGTGAAGCCCTGAACGGACTGGCGACCTACATCCGCGAAACCCGCGGCGTACTGGTTTCCGACGCGACCATCACCTTCGGCGAACTGACGCTGACGGCCGCTGCGGACAACCTGATTGCGCTTTTGACCTTCCTGCGTGACGACGCCCGCTGCGGTTTCGTCAATTTTACCGATATCTGCGGTGTGGACTGGCCGCAGCGCCCCGACCGTTTCGACGTCGTCTATCATCTCCTGTCGCCGAAGCAGAACCTGCGCATCCGCATCAAGGTCGCGACCGGCGAAGACCAGCCGGTGCCGTCGGCCTGCGCCGTCTATCCGGGCGCCGACTGGTTCGAGCGGGAAGCCTACGACATGTACGGCATCCTTTTCACCGGCCACCCGGACCTGCGCCGCATCCTGACCGACTACGGTTTCGAGGGTTATCCTCTGCGCAAGGACTTTCCGACGACGGGTTTCGTTGAAGTGCGCTATGACGACGAAGCCAAGCGGGTTGTCTATGAGCCGGTCGAATTGAAGCAGGAATTCCGCAACTTTGACTTCATGTCGCCTTGGGAAGGGACGGACTACGTTCTGCCCGGTGACGAAAAAGCAAAGCAGTGAGGAATTGCCGAATAGCCAATAGGCAGTAGAAAAAGGAATGGGCAAACGACGATAAACTCCTACAAAGATCTGAGAGTCTGGCAGCGCGCCATGGATATCGCAGTTCTTTGCTATGAGGTTACGAAGAGTTTCCCCAAGGAAGAAGTATACGGACTCACTTCGCAAATTCGGCGGGCGGCATCATCGGTGCCGGCGAATATTGCGGAAGGGCATGGGCGAGATGGAACAGGATTTTATATTCAACATCTCAAAATTGCACAGGGTTCGTTGAAGGAATTGGAAACGCATTTGATGCTTTCGGCGCGAGTGAATTTACTTGAAGCAACGCAAGCAGACGATGTTTTGATACAGAGTGACGAACTAGGAAAAATGCTTCGGGCACTTATTCGAAGTTTGCAGGACGGAAGTAAATGACACCAGAAAATTCCTTTCTTCCGACTGTCGACTGCCTATTGGCTAATTCCGGCAAGCGCGGAGCGCGTAGCAAATGAACGAACATAACGTCCGTAATTTTAATATCAATTTCGGACCGCAGCATCCGGCGGCGCACGGCGTGTTGCGTCTCGTACTGGAACTCGATGGCGAAATCGTCGAGCGTGTCGATCCGCATATCGGCCTGCTGCACCGCGGCACCGAAAAGCTGATCGAAACCAAGACCTACCTGCAGGCATTGCCCTATTTCGATCGGCTCGACTATGTCGCGCCGATGAACCAGGAACATGCGTATGCATTGGCGGTCGAGAAGCTGACGGGAACGGAAGTGCCGATCCGCGGCCAGCTGATCCGCGTTCTCTACTCGGAAATCGGCCGCATCCTGTCGCACCTCTTGAACGTCACGACGCAGGCCATGGACGTCGGCGCGCTGACGCCGCCGCTCTGGGGCTTCGAAGAGCGCGAAAAGCTGATGGTCTTTTATGAGCGGGCCTGCGGCGCGCGCATGCACTCGGCCTATTTCCGTCCGGGCGGCGTTCACCAGGATCTGCCGCACGAGCTGGTGGAAGACATCGGCAAGTGGATCGATCCGTTCCTGAAGACCGTCGATGATATCGACGAGCTCCTGACGGGCAACCGCATCTTCAAGCAGCGCAACGTCGATATCGGCGTCGTCAGCCTCGACGACGCATGGGCCTGGGGCTTCTCCGGCGTCATGGTGCGCGGTTCGGGTGCAGCCTGGGATCTGCGCAAGGCGCAGCCCTACGAATGCTATGCCGACATGGATTTCGACATCCCGATCGGCAAGAACGGCGACTGCTACGACCGGTATCTGATCCGCATGATCGAGATGCGCGAAGCGGCCAAGATCATGCGCCAGTGCGTCAATCGCCTGCTCGGCGATGCCAAGATCGGCCCGGTTTCCTCGCTCGACGGCAAGATCGTGCCGCCGAAGCGTGGCGAGATGAAGCGCTCGATGGAAGCGCTGATTCATCATTTCAAGCTCTATACCGAAGGCTATCACGTGCCCGAGGGCGAGGTTTACGCGGCCGTCGAAGCGCCGAAGGGCGAATTCGGCGTCTATCTCGTCTCCGACGGCACCAACAAGCCCTATCGTTGCAAGATTCGCGCCCCGGGTTACGCGCATCTGCAGGCGATGGATTACATCTGTCGTGGCCACCAGTTGGCCGACGTATCGGCCATTCTGGGCTCGCTCGACATCGTATTCGGCGAGGTAGACCGTTGATGCGTCTGAGCACCCTGATGCTTTGCGGATCGATGCTTGCGGCAGCGCCGGCGTTTGCGCAGGAAACTGCGGCCGACGCCGGCGATCCGGCCATGGGCAGTTCGTCGGGCAGCGGCATGGGCAAGCTCCTGAGCCAGGGCTATGAAATCAGGGCCGCCGTGCCGAACGGCACGCGCTACATAGTATTTTTGCAGAAAGACCAGTCAGCCTATGCCTGCGAGTTCGTCTCCCTGACGAAATCGCGGTGCGGTTCGATTAACTGATAAGGTGCGGGAAGAATGTCCGTTCGTCGACTAGCCGAGGAAAATGTCCAGCCAGCGAGCTTTGCCTTCAGCAAGGACAATACGGCATGGGCCAAGGCAACGATCAAGAAATACCCGAAGGGCCGCGAGCAATCCGCGGTCATCCCGCTGTTGATGCGGGCGCAGGAGCAGGATGGCTGGGTTACCCGGGCGGCAATCGAAAGCGTCGCCGACATGCTCGGCATGCCTTATATCCGCGTGCTCGAAGTCGCGACCTTCTACACCCAGTTCCAGCTGAAGCCGGTCGGTACGCGCGCCCATGTCCAGGTCTGCGGCACGACGCCCTGCATGCTGCGCGGCTCCGAGGATCTGATCAATCTCTGCAAGAAGCGCATCCATCCCGAGCCGCTGACGCCGAATGAGGCGGGCACGCTGTCCTGGGAAGAGGTGGAGTGTCAGGGCACCTGCGTCAACGCGCCGATGGTGATGATCTTCAAGGACACCTATGAAGACCTGACGGTTCCGCAGCTGGAATATATCATCGACCGTTTCGACGCAGGCAAGGGCTCCGACGTCAAGCCGGGCCCGCAGATCGACCGTATCTACTCCGCGCCGGTAGGTGGCCCGACAACGCTGCTCGCACCTGAAAAGAAACCTGCTGCACCGCGTGCCAAAAAGGTAAGCGGGGAGGCGGCCGTAAGCGTGCCTCCTTCCTATGCGGCGCGTGCGAAGACCGATGCGCCGGAAACCGATCCGACGCTGAAGACGCCTGCAACGGCAAAGGCGGAGTCCGCGGCGAACGACAAGATTGCCGGTGACACCAAGGCTGAAGGCGGCGTCGCCGCCAAGCCGACGGCCGCCGCAAAGCCGTCGCTCCAGGACAAGAACCGCCCCGCCGGCATCGAGAGGCCGGCGACCCCGGATGACCTGAAGCTGATTTCCGGCGTCGGTCCGAAGATCGAAGGCACCCTGCAGGATCTCGGCATTTTCACGTACGCGCAGGTCGCCGGCTGGAAGAAGGCCGAGCGCGAATGGGTGGACGGCTATCTGAATTTCAAGGGCCGCATCGAACGCGACGACTGGGTCAAGCAGGCCAAGGCGCTGGCCAAGGGCGGCGAAGCCGAATACATCAAAGTTTTCGGCAAGAAGCCGCGATAAACAGGTGAACCATGCTCGACGATAAAGATCGCATTTTTACCAATATCTACGGCATCCACGACAAGTCGCTGAAGGGCGCCATGAGCCGTGGCCATTGGGATGGCACCAAGCAGATCCTTGAAAAGGGCCGTGACTGGATCATCAACGAGATGAAGGCGTCGGGTCTTCGCGGCCGTGGCGGCGCAGGCTTCCCGACGGGTCTCAAATGGTCCTTCATGCCGAAGGAAAGCGACGGCCGGCCGCATTATCTGGTCGTCAACGCCGACGAGTCGGAGCCCGGCACCTGCAAGGACCGCGACATCATGCGTCACGATCCGCACACGCTGATCGAAGGCTGCCTGATCGCGAGCTTCGCCATGGGCGCGCATGCCGCCTATATCTATGTTCGCGGCGAATATATCCGCGAGCGCGAGGCGCTGCAGGCGGCGATCGACGAGTGCTATGACGCCGGCCTTCTCGGCATCAACAACAAGCACGGCTGGGATATGGACATCTACGTCCATCACGGCGCCGGCGCCTATATCTGCGGCGAGGAAACGGCGCTGCTGGAAAGCCTCGAGGGCAAGAAGGGCCAACCGCGCCTGAAGCCGCCATTCCCGGCCAACATGGGCCTCTATGGCTGCCCGACGACGGTCAACAACGTCGAATCCATCGCCGTTGCGCCGACGATCCTGCGCCGCGGCGCCGGCTGGTTCTCGGCGATCGGCCGTCCGAACAATGTCGGCACGAAGCTGTTCATGGTTTCTGGCCACGTCAACAGGCCGTGCACCTTCGAAGATGCGATGGGTGTGCCGTTCCGCGAGATGATCGAGCGCCATTGCGGCGGCATCCGCGGCGGCTGGGACAATCTTCTGGCAGTCATTCCGGGCGGCTCGTCCTGTCCAGTGGTGAAGGCCGAAGACATCATCGATGCGCCGATGGATTTCGACGGCATGCGCGACGTCAAGTCGTCCTTCGGCACAGCCGCCGTCATCGTCATGGACCGCTCAACCGACATCATCAAGGCGATCTGGCGGCTGGCTGCCTTCTACAAGCACGAGAGCTGCGGCCAGTGCACGCCGTGCCGCGAAGGCACCGGCTGGATGATGCGCGTCATGGAGCGCATGGTTCAGGGCCGCGCCCAGAAGCGGGAGATCGACATGCTGTTCGACGTGACGAAGCAGGTCGAAGGTCACACGATCTGTGCGCTCGGCGACGCGGCCGCATGGCCGATCCAGGGTCTGATCCGCAATTTCCGTCCGGAGATGGAAAAGCGGATCGACGAATACACCCGTAATTCGACATCGCATGGGGCGGTGCTGCAAGCGGCGGAGTAAGCGATATGACCAGGCCGGAACAGGAAGCAAGCAAGGGAAGTTGGGCAGGAACTGCCGGTCCTACGGCTGATTCTCCGGCCGGTAGCGATCAGTACGGCATGGCTGAGTGGCTGAAGGATATGTCGAAGGCGCCGTTGCACCCGCTGATGCAGAATCCGGCGGCAGCGATGGCGGCGGCAACGGCGATCGGTTTCGGCATGACCACCCATATCGCCGGCGTCATGTTCGGCGCGATGCAGGGCATGACCAGGACGGCGCAGAAAACCGCCACCGCGACGGACGAGACGCCTGTGGCGGAAGCCGCCGAACCGGTGGCCAGCGTTGCCGAGGTGGCGGATGTCGCACCAGCGACGAAAACCGAGACGCCAGCCAAGGCTCCGGTCAAGTCGAAACCGGTGAAGGCAGAACCGGCCAAGGCCGCACCGGTCAAGGCGGGCAAGCCTGAGCAGCAGAAGGCTGCGGCTCGCATCGTCGAAACGCAGGCGGACGACCTGAAGCGGATTTCGGGCATCGGTCCAAAGCTGGAGCAGGTGCTGAACGGCATGGGTGTGCGGCGTTATGCGGATGTCGCGGCGTGGAGCGACAAGGACGTGAAGCGTTTCGACGAGCAGCTCGGTTTTGGCGGACGCATCGTGCGGGATGGCTGGGTCGAGCAGGCAAAGACCCTGATGAAGGGTTGAGATTGAGTTTGGAGCGGCGGCCGGTAGCGGTTTCCGTTCAAGAGGTTAGCGTGCCTTTATAATATCGGTTCGCCGCTTTGGCTGGCGAATGAACGACAGGATTGAGTGCGAAGATGGCAAAGCTGAAAGTCGACGGAAAAGAGATCGAGGTCCCGGATCATTTCACGCTGCTGCAGGCGTGCGAGGAAGCCGGCGCCGAGGTTCCGCGCTTCTGTTTCCACGAGCGGCTGTCGGTCGCCGGAAACTGCCGCATGTGTCTGATCGAAGTGAAGGGCGGGCCACCGAAGCCGGCAGCGTCCTGCGCCATGGGCGTGCGCGACCTGCGCCCCGGCCCGAACGGCGAGGCGCCGGAAGTCTTCACGACCACGCCAATGGTCAAGAAGGCGCGTGAAGGCGTGATGGAATTCCTGCTGATCAACCATCCGCTCGACTGCCCGATCTGCGACCAGGGCGGCGAATGCGACCTGCAGGACCAGGCCATGGCCTTCGGCGTCGATTCGACCCGCTACAATGAGAACAAGCGCGCCGTCGAAGACAAGTATATCGGCCCGCTGGTCAAGACCGTGATGAACCGCTGCATCCACTGCACGCGCTGCGTCCGCTTCACCACCGAAGTTGCCGGCATTGCCGAACTCGGCCTGATCGGCCGCGGCGAAGATGCCGAAATCACCACCTATCTCGAACAGGCGATGACTTCTGAACTGCAGGGCAACGTTGTTGACCTCTGCCCGGTCGGTGCTCTGACCTCGAAGCCCTACGCCTTCAACGCCCGCCCATGGGAACTCGGCAAGACCGAATCGATCGACGTCATGGATGCCGTCGGCTCGGCGATCCGCGTCGATACGCGCGGCCGCGAAGTGATGCGCGTCATGCCGCGCGTCAACGAGGAGATCAACGAAGAGTGGATTTCCGACAAGACCCGCTTCATCTGGGATGGCCTGAAGACGCAGCGTCTCGACCGCCCCTATGTGAAGAAGGACGGCCGTCTGCAGCCTGCGAGCTGGAACGAGGCCTTTGCCGCGATCAAGGCTGCGGTTGCCAAGACCAGCGGCGACAAGATCGGCGCGATCGCCGGCGATCTGGCCTCGGTCGAGGAAATGTATGCGCTCAAGGAACTGATCTCTTCGCTCGGTTCGAAGAACATCGACTGCCGTCAGGATGGCGCAGCGCTCGATCCGGCGTTCGGCCGTTCGAGCTACCTCTTCAACCCGACGATCCAGGGCATCGAAAGCGCCGACGCGCTGCTGATCATCGGTTCGAATCCGCGTTTCGAAGCGTCCGTGCTCAACGCTCGCATCCGCAAGCGCTTCCGCATGGCCAATTTCCCGATCGGCGTGATCGGCGAGCAGGGCGAGCTGCGTTATTCCTACGAATATCTCGGAGCCGGCACCGATACGCTGGCCGAACTGGTCGCCGGCAAGGGCAAGTTCCTGAGCGTCTTGAAGAAGGCGCAGCGCCCGATGATCATCGTCGGTCAGGGTGCGATTTCGGGTGGCAACGGCGCGTCGGTTCTTGCAGCGGCAGCCAAGCTCGCGGGCGCCGTTGGTGCGGTCACGGCTGACTGGAATGGTTTTGCCGTTCTGCACACCGCCGCCGCCCGCGTCGGTGGCCTCGATCTCGGTTTCGTGCCGGGTGAGGGGGGCAAGACTGCCGCCGAAATGCTGACGGGCACGGACGTGCTCTTCCTGCTCGGCGCCGATGAGATGGATTTCTCGGCCAAGACCGCCGGCTTCACCGTCTATATCGGTTCGCATGGCGACGAAGGTGCGCATGGTGCCGACGTCATCCTGCCGGCTGCGACCTATACGGAAAAGTCCGGTACCTGGGTCAACACCGAAGGCCGGGTCCAGATGGGCAACCGCGCCGGCTTTGCGCCGGGCGATGCGCGCGAGGACTGGGCGATCATCCGCGCCCTGTCGGACGTGCTCGGCAAGCGCCTGCCGTTCGATTCGCTGAGTGAACTGCGCGCAAAGCTCTATGCGGCGCACCCGCATTTCGCCGAGATCGATACGATTGCACCTGCCGCCAGCGGTGAAATTGCCGCACTGGCACAAAAAGCCGGTGAGATGGCCAAATCGGTATTTGCGTCTCCGGTCAAAGACTTCTATTTGACGAACCCGATAGCACGCGCATCCGCCGTCATGGCCGAATGTTCGGCTTTGGCACGCAACAACTTCAAAGCTGCGGCGGAATGAGCGCGAGGGAATAAGACGAAAATGGACGCTTTCATTTCGACCTATGTGTGGCCAACGGCCCTCATGATCGCCCAGTCGCTGCTGCTGCTGGTCGCTCTCCTGATCTTCATCGCCTATATTCTGCTCGCTGACCGCAAGATCTGGGCCGCCGTGCAGATGCGCCGTGGACCGAATGTGGTAGGCCCCTGGGGACTTTTCCAGTCCTTCGCCGATCTTTTGAAGTTCGTCTTCAAGGAGCCGGTGATCCCGGCCGGCTCGAACAAGGTGCTGTTCCTGCTGGCGCCGCTGGTTTCCGTCACCTTGGCGCTGGCCGCCTGGGCCGTCATTCCGCTCAATGCGAACTGGGTGATGGCAAATATCAATGTCGGCATTCTCTACGTGTTCGCCATTTCTTCGCTTGAAGTCTATGGCGTCATCATCGGCGGCTGGGCATCGAACTCGAAATATCCGTTCCTCAGCGCGTTGCGCTCGGCAGCGCAGATGGTCTCCTACGAAGTCTCGATCGGCTTCGTCATCGTCACCGTCCTGTTGTGCGCCGGCTCGCTGAACCTGACGGATATCGTCAATTCGCAGCGTGACGGCCTCGGCACGATGATCGGGCTGCCCGGCTCGTTCCTCGATTGGTACTGGCTGCCGCTGTTTCCGATGTTCATCGTCTTCTTCATCTCGGCGCTGGCTGAAACCAACCGTCCGCCCTTCGATCTCGTCGAAGCGGAATCGGAACTGGTTGCCGGCTTCATGGTCGAATACGGCTCGACCCCGTACATGATGTTCATGCTCGGCGAATATGCCGCCATCTGCATGATGTGTGCGCTGACGACGATCCTGTTCCTCGGCGGCTGGCTGCCTCCGGTCGATGTCTGGTTCCTCAATTGGGTCCCGGGCGTCATCTGGTTCGTCCTGAAAGCCTCGATGGTGTTCTTCATGTTCGCCATGGTGAAGGCTTTCGTGCCGCGCTACCGCTACGACCAGCTGATGCGGCTTGGCTGGAAGGTCTTCCTTCCGTTGTCGCTCGCGATGGTCTTCATTGTTGCAGTCGTGCTGAAACTGGTGGTGTGGGCCTGATGTCCGTTTCCCGTTTCGCAATATTCGCCGGCGCCTCCCAGGCCGGCATGTTTGGAGGTTGATGATGGCAAGTCTGTCGCAAGCCGTCAGTTCGCTGTTCCTCAAGGAATTCGTCGGCGCGTTCTTCCTGTCGATGCGCTATTTCTTCGCACCGAAGTCGACGCTGAACTATCCGTTCGAAAAAGGCCCCGTCAGCCCGCGCTTCCGCGGCGAGCATGCGCTGCGCCGCTATCCGAACGGCGAAGAGCGCTGCATTGCCTGCAAGCTGTGCGAGGCGATCTGTCCTGCCCAGGCGATCACCATCGAAGCCGGCCCGCGCCGCAACGATGGCACGCGCCGCACGGTCCGCTACGACATCGATATGGTGAAGTGCATCTATTGCGGTTTCTGCCAGGAAGCCTGTCCGGTGGACGCGATCGTCGAAGGCCCGAACTTCGAGTTCGCCACCGAGACGCGCGAAGAGCTCTACTACGACAAGGATCGTCTTCTTGCCAACGGCGATCGTTGGGAGCGGGAAATCGCCCGCAACATCGCAATGGACTCGCCCTACCGCTGAGACTGTTGGAAAGACGGCGCCTGCCTCGTCGGCAGGCGTAAAACAGATTTTGGGCGTGGCCGGGAAACCCGGTTCGCCAGTGGGAAGGGTGGCCTGTCGGTCATGCCTGCCCGGGGAAGACGAAAAAGGCACCGATCATGGGTCTGCAGGCTCTTTTTTTCTATCTTTTTTCATTCGTCGCGGTTGCGTCGGCGTTCATGGTCATTTCCGCGCGGAATCCGGTTTATTCCGTGCTGTTCCTGATCCTGACGTTCTTCAACGCGGCCGGTCTGTTCCTTCTGACCGGAGCCGAGTTCCTCGCGATGATCCTGCTGGTCGTCTATATCGGCGCAGTTGCGGTTCTCTTCCTCTTCGTCGTGATGATGCTCGACATCGATTTCACCGAATTGAGGGCAGGGGTGCTCGACTATGCACCGGTCGGCGCGCTGATCGGCCTGGTGCTCGCAGCTGAACTGATCATCGTGGTCGGCGGAAGCACGCTCTCGCCGGAAATCGCCAAGTCGATTTCGATGCCGATCCCGGCGATCACGGAGCGGACCAACACGGCAGCGCTCGGTGACGTGCTCTACACGCACTATGTCTACTTCTTCCAGATCGCTGGCCTGGTTCTGCTGGTGGCAATGATCGGCGCCATCGTGCTGACGCTGCGCCATCGCGAGAACATCAAGCGCCAGGACATTCCCACACAGGTTGCCCGCTCGCCGAAGACCGCTGTCGAAGTGGTCAAGGTCAAGTCGGGTCAGGGCCTTTAAGACGGACGCGGGTCAAGGAACAATCATCATGGAAATCGGTATTTCCCACTATCTGACCGTCAGCGCCATCCTGTTCACGCTCGGCGTCTTCGGCATCTTCCTCAACCGGAAGAACGTCATCATCATCCTGATGTCGGTGGAACTCATCCTGCTGGCGGTGAACATCAACATGGTCGCCTTTTCGTCGTTCCTGGGCGACATCACCGGCCAGGTGTTCGCCTTGTTCATTCTGACCGTCGCGGCCGCGGAAGCCGCCATCGGTCTTGCAATTCTCGTCGTCTTCTACCGCAACCGCGGCTCGATCGCCGTCGAAGACGTCAACATGATGAAGGGTTGAGCGGGCCATGAATACGATTATTCAAGCCATCGTCTTCCTGCCGCTGATCGGCTTCCTGATCGCGGGCCTGTTCGGCACCTCGATCGGTGCCAAGGCGTCGGAATATGTCACCAGCGGCTTCATGGTCATTGTCGCCGTGCTGTCGTGGTTCGTCTTCTTCAACGTCGCGCTCGGCGAGACGGAGATGATCAAGGTCGCGGTGATGCGCTGGATCCAGTCCGGCAGCTTCGATGCCGAGTGGGCGTTCCGCGTCGATACGCTGACGGCGGTGATGTTCGTCGTCGTCAATACGGTGTCGTGCCTGGTTCACATCTATTCGATCGGCTACATGCACCACGATCCGAACCGGCCGCGCTTCTTTGCCTATCTTTCGCTGTTCACCTTCGCAATGCTGATGCTGATCACGTCTGACAACTTGCTGCAGATGTTCTTCGGCTGGGAAGGCGTGGGTCTCGCGTCCTATCTGCTGATCGGCTTCTGGTACAAGAAGCCGTCGGCAAATGCTGCGGCGATCAAGGCCTTCATCGTCAACCGCGTCGGCGACTTCGGCTTTGCACTCGGCATCTTCGGTGTCTTCGTGCTGTTCGGCTCGATCAGTTTCGAAACGATCTTCGCAACGGCCGCAAGCTATCTGCCGGCCGAAGGCGCCCATGAGGGCGGCGAGGCCGTCATCAACCTGTTCGGCATGCATCTCGACAAGGCCCACGCCGTTACCGCCATCTGCCTGCTGCTGTTCATGGGCGCGATGGGCAAGTCGGCGCAGTTCCTGCTGCACACCTGGCTGCCGGACGCGATGGAAGGCCCGACACCCGTTTCGGCCCTCATCCATGCCGCAACCATGGTCACCGCCGGCGTCTTTCTTGTCGCGCGCATGTCGCCGCTGTTCGAACTGTCCCATACGGCACTGATGGTCGTGACCATCATTGGCGCGATCACCGCCTTCTTCGCGGCGACCGTCGGTCTCGTCCAGAACGACATCAAGCGCGTCATCGCCTATTCGACCTGCTCGCAGCTCGGCTACATGTTCGTGGCGCTCGGCACAGGCGCCTATGGCGCTGGCATCTTCCACCTGTTCACGCACGCCTTCTTCAAGGCCCTCCTGTTCCTTTGCGCCGGCTCGGTCATCCATGCCGTCGATGGCGAACAGGATATGCGCTACATGGGTGGCCTGCGTCCGCACATCAAATGGACCTTTTGGATGATGCTGATCGGCACGCTGGCGATTACCGGCGTCGGCATTCCCTTCTCGGGAATCGGCTTTGCCGGCTTCATCTCCAAGGATATCATCATCGAGGCGGCCTACGCGGCGCATTCGCCGGTCTCCGGCTTCGCCTTCTCGCTGCTGGTGATTGCCGCCTGCTTTACCAGCTTCTATTCCTGGCGCCTGATGTTCATGACGTTCTATGGCAAGCCGCGCGCGAGCCACGAGGTCATGCACCATGTGCATGAATCGCCGATGGTCATGCTGGTGCCGCTGTTCCTTCTGGCTGTCGGCGCAGTTGCCGCCGGCATGGCGCTTGAAGGACGTTTCTACGGTCACGAATATGCGGAGTTCTGGCGGGGAGCGCTCTTTACCTCGCCTGAAAACGAGTTGCTCGAGCATTTCCATCACGTGCCGGCATTGGTCGCCCTGAGCCCGTTCATCGCGATGATTCTCGGCTTCGTGACCGCCTGGTACATGTACATCCGCTCGCCTGAAACACCGAAATACCTGGCCAATCAGCACCGTGTTCTCTACCAGTTCCTGCTGAACAAGTGGTACTTCGACGAGATCTACGACTTCCTGTTCGTCCGTCCGGCCAAGCGCATCGGCACCTTCCTGTGGAAGGAAGGTGACGGCAGGGTCATCGACGGCTTTGGCCCGAACGGCATTGCCGCGCGCGTCATGGACGTCACCGACCGCGTCGTCCGCCTGCAGACCGGTTACCTCTATCACTATGCCTTCGTGATGCTGATCGGCATTGCGGCGCTCGTTACCTGGATGATGCTCGGGAGCTCCTTCTGATGACCGATTGGCCCATTCTTTCCGCGGTCACCTTCCTGCCGCTGGCCGGCGTTGTTGTTCTGCTTCTGATGCGTGAAGACAGCGCTTCCGGCCGCCGCAACATCCTGAACGTCTCGCTTTTCACGACGATCGCCACATTCCTTGTGTCGCTGTGGGTCTGGTGGGACTTCGACTACTCCAATCCCGACTTCCAGATGATCGAGAAGCATGCCTGGCTCGGCACCGGCATCTCCTATCATCTCGGCGTTGACGGCATTTCGGTGTTGTTTGTCGTGCTGTCGGCGTTCCTGATGCCCTTCTGCGTGCTGGCGAGCTGGGTGACCATCGAGAAGCGTCTGAAACAGTACATGATCGCCTTCCTGCTTCTGGAAGTGTTCATGGTCGGCGTCTTCGTATCGCTCGATATCGTGCTCTTCTACGTCTTCTTCGAAGCCGGTCTCATCCCGATGTTCATCATCATCGGCGTCTGGGGCGGCAAGGATCGCGTCTACGCGTCCTACAAGTTCTTCCTCTATACGCTGCTCGGCTCGGTGCTGATGCTGCTCGCCATCATGGCGATGTACTGGCAGGCCGGCACGACGGACATTGCCGAACTTCTTGCCTATAACTTCCCGCGTCAGATGCAGACCTGGCTATGGCTCGCTTTCTTCGCCTCCTTCGCAGTGAAGATGCCGATGTGGCCGGTGCATACCTGGCTTCCCGATGCGCACGTCCAGGCGCCGACGGCCGGTTCGGTGATCCTGGCGGGTATCCTCTTGAAGCTCGGCGGCTACGGCTTCCTGCGCTTTTCGCTGCCGATGTTCCCGCTGGCGTCGGAATATTTTGCGCCGATGGTGTTCTCGCTGTCGATTGTCGCCATCATCTACACCTCGCTGGTCGCGATGATGCAGTCCGACATCAAGAAGCTGATCGCCTATTCGTCGGTCGCCCACATGGGTTATGTGACGATGGGAATTTTCGCGGCCAATACGCAGGGCGTACAGGGTGCGATCTTCCAGATGCTGTCGCACGGCATCGTCTCGGGCGCGCTCTTCCTTTGCGTCGGTGTCGTCTATGACCGCACCCACACCCGCGAGATCAGCGCCTATGGCGGCCTCGTCAACAACATGCCGAAATATGCGGTCGCCTTCATGGTCTTCACCATGGCCAATGTCGGTCTTCCCGGCACCTCCGGCTTCGTCGGCGAAATCACCACGCTGCTCGGCGCGTTCCGGGCAAACACCTGGGTTGCCTTCTTCGCAACGAGCGGCGTCATTCTCTCGGCCTGCTACGCGCTCTGGCTCTATCGCCGGGTGATCTTCGGTGCACTCGAGAAGGACAGCCTGAAGTCGCTGCTCGACCTCTCGGGCCGCGAGAAGGTCATCCTCTATCCGCTGGTCGTGCTGACCATCTTCTTCGGTGTCTATCCGGCGCCGGTGTTCGACGCGACGGCAGCCTCGGTGGATCTCCTTGTGAACAACTACACTGCCGCCGTGCAGGCCGCGCAAGACGTTGCGCTTTCGGCGAAATGACGACAGGACGGGATTGAAATGACTACTGAAACATTCCTTGTTAGCCTGCACCTGTCGACGCCGGAGCTGATCCTTGCGATCGGCGCCATGGTCCTGTTGATGATCGGTGTCTTCTCGGGCGAAAAATCGTCCGGACTGGTCACCGGCCTTGCCGTTGGCCTGCTTGCCGTTTCGGGGGCCTGGCTGATCTGGCAGACCGGCGACGGTGAGGCCTATGGCGGCGTGTTCCTCTCCGACCCGTTCGCTAAGTTCATGAAGGTGCTGACGCTGGCCGGCTCCATGGTCACGCTGATCATGTCGGCGGGTGAGGCGCGCTCGGCGGGTATCGACCGCTTCGAATTTCCGGTGCTGGTCGTGCTGGCAACGCTCGGCATGCTGTTGATGATTTCGGCCAACGACCTCATCTCCGTCTATCTCGCGCTCGAACTGCAGTCGCTGGCGCTTTACGTCGTCGCTGCCATGCACCGCGACAACCTCCGTTCGACCGAAGCTGGCCTCAAATATTTCGTTCTCGGCGCCCTGTCGTCGGGCATGCTGCTCTATGGCATGTCGCTGGTTTACGGCTTCACCGGCCATACCGGCTTCGAGGCCATCGCGTCGGCTCTGTCGGGCGAAGGTCGTTCGCTCGGTCTGGTGTTCGGGCTCGTCTTCATTCTCGCCGGCGTCGCCTTCAAGATTTCGGCCGTTCCGTTCCACATGTGGACGCCGGATGTCTATGAGGGGGCGCCGACGCCGGTCACGGCGTTCTTCGCCGCCGCGCCGAAGATCGCGGCGATGGCGATGCTCATCCGTCTGGTAATCACCCCATTCGAGCCGATCGTTGCCGACTGGCGCCAGATCGTCGTCTTCATCTCGATCGCTTCGATGCTGCTCGGCGCATTTGCGGCGATCGGCCAGAGGAACATCAAGCGACTGATGGCCTATTCGTCGATCGGTCATATGGGCTACGCGCTCGTCGGTCTTGCCAGCGGCTCGATGGCCGGTGTGCGCGGCGTTCTGATCTACATGCTGGTCTATATGGTCATGACGCTCGGCACCTTCGCTTGCATCATGGCGATGAAGCGCAAGGACGGCAATCACGTCGAAAACGTCGATGACCTTGCCGGCCTGTCGCAGACCAATCCCCTCATGGCGACGGTCTTGACGGTGATGATGTTCTCGCTGGCCGGCATTCCGCCGCTGGCAGGCTTCTTCGCCAAGTATTTCGTGTTCATGGCCGCGATCGAGGCGCAGCTTTACGCATTGGCGATCATCGGCGTTCTGGCTTCGGTCGTGGGTGCCTATTACTACCTGCGCGTCATCAAGCTGATGTGGTTCGATGAAGCCAAGGGCGAGTTCGCGCGTCCGTCCGGCGTGCTGCGTCTCGTCTATGCTCTCTCCGGTCTGTTCGTGGCTGCCTATGTGCTGATCGGTGGGCCGATCGGCACAGCGGCTGAAGTTGCAGCGCGGACCTTCTTTTGACCGGCCAGGACCGGATCGGAAGGTTGTTGCTCGATGATTTCCGGCACACCGCGCTTGGCGATGTCGGATCGACGAACACCGAATGCCTGATCCGCGCCCGCGCCGGTGATCCCGGACTGCACTGGATCACGGCGGCACGGCAGATCGAGGGGCGGGGGCGGCGCGGCCGCTCCTGGGCGTCGGAGCCGGGCAATCTCTATGCCTCGCTGCTGCTGATCGACCCGGCCCCGATGGACAAGCTTCATTCCCTGCCGCTGGCGGTCGCGGTCGCCGTGCATCGCGCGATTCAGGCGGTCATGCCGCCAGGATCCAATCCCGTATCGATCAAATGGCCGAACGACATACTGATCGCCGGCAAGAAGTGCTGCGGTATCCTGCTCGAAGGCGAGGGATTGCCTGACGGCAGGCACGCGCTGGTTATTGGCTGCGGCATCAATGTCGCGCTGGCGCCCGACCACGGGCTCTATCCCGTCACCTGCCTGCAGGCGGAAGGGGCGGCGGTGTCGCCGGAAGAATTGTTTGCCCACCTGTTTCGCAGCATGGGCGAGGTATTGAGCATTTGGAACCACGGGCAGGGTATCGCCGAAATTATTGCCCAATGGCGGTCGGCGGCGGGCGGCATAGGCCAGAAGATCACGGTCAACCTGCCGGACCGCTCGCTTTCCGGACGGTTCGAAGGCATAGATGAAGAAGGCCGGCTGATGCTCGATATGGGCGCAGGCGTGGTCCACCGCATCGCCGCGGGCGATGTATTCTTTGGATAAAAAGGCGCAATCATTCAATGAGCAAACAAGACGAACTCGTCTTCCTCCCGCTGGGCGGGGTTGGGGAAATCGGCATGAACCTGGCCCTTTATGGCTATGGTGCGCCGTCCAACCGCCAGTGGATCATGGTCGATTGCGGCGTGACCTTTCCGGGGCCGGAACTGCCGGGCGTCGATCTGGTGCTGCCGGATATCCGCTTCCTGGCGGAGGAGCGCAAGAACCTCAAGGGCATCATCATCACCCATGCCCATGAAGACCACTACGGCGCGCTCGCCGATCTCTGGCCCGGCCTCAACGTGCCCGTCTATGCGTCGCCGTTTACAGACGGCATGCTTGACGCCAAACGCAATTTCGAGCGCACGCGCGCCGACGTGCCGATCACGATCTTCAAGCAGGGCGACCGGATCAATGTCGGTCCGTTCGAGATTGAGGCGGTCGGCGTCAACCACTCGATCCCCGAGCCGATGTCGCTGGTCATCCGCACACCGCTCGGCAATATCGTCCATACCGGCGACTGGAAGATCGATCATGCGCCTTCACTTGGTCCGTTGACGGACGAGGCGCGGTTCCGCGCGATCGGCGACGAGGGCGTGCTGGCGCTGATGTGCGACAGCACCAATGCGATGCGCGATGGCGTATCGCCCCAGGAAGAAGAAGTTTCGGCGAGCCTCACCAAGATCATCGAGAACGCCACCGGCCGCGTTGCGATCACCACTTTCTCGTCCAATGTCGGCCGTATCCGCTCGATCGCCAAGGCATCCGCCGCCGCCGGTCGCGAAGTCCTTCTGCTCGGCAGTTCAATGAAGCGTGTCTGCGACGTCGCCCGCGATGTCGGCCTGATGGAAGGCCTGAACCCGTTCATCGCCGAAGACGAATTCGGCTATATTCCGCGTGACAAGGTGGTCGTGATCCTGACCGGCAGCCAGGGTGAATCCCGCGCCGCGCTGGCAAAGATCGCCCGCGACGAGATGCGCAACGTCGCCTTCACCGCCGGCGATACGGTGGTGTTTTCCTCCCGCGCCATTCCGGGGAATGAGAAGGCGATCAACGACATCAAGAACGGCCTCGTCGAGCAGGGCATCCATATCGTCACCGACTCCGAAGCCCTCGTGCATGTTTCCGGCCACCCCCGCCGGCACGAGTTGCAGCAAATGTATGAATGGACGCGGCCGCAGATCCTCGTGCCGGTCCACGGAGAGGCGGCGCATCTGACGGCACAGGCGGAACTCGGCCTGCAATCCGGCATCAAGACGGTTCCGCGGGTGCGCAATGGCGACATCCTGCGGCTGGCACCGGGGCCGGCAACGGTGGTCGGCACGGCGCCGCATGGTCGTATCTACAAGGATGGCGGCCTGATCGGCGATTTCGAAGAGATGGGCATCGGCGAACGCCGCAAGTTGTCCTTCGCCGGCCATGTGTCGGTCAATGTCGTGCTCGACGAGCGGTATGATTTCAACGCTGATCCGGACGTCGTCGCCATCGGCCTTCCCGAATTCGATGATGAGGGCGAGGATATGAACGACACGCTCTATGATGCCGTGCTCGGCGCCGTCGAAAGCATCCCGCGCGGCAAGCGCAAGGATCTTGCCATGGTGCAGGAAGCGGTTCGACGGGCGGTTCGCGGCACCGCCAACGAGGTTTGGGGCAAAAAGCCGGTCGTCACCGTGTTCATCAACAAACTCTGACGGCCGCACGAAAGGCAAACCATGCTCGGACGTGTCAACCACATTGCTCTGGCCGTTCCAAATCTTGCCGAGGCGGCCGAAAAATACCGGTCGGTGCTCGGCGCCGCGGTGACCGCGCCGGATGCGCTGCCCGAGCATGGCGTCAGCGTGGTTTTCGTCACGCTTGAAAACACCAAGGTGGAGTTGCTGGAGCCGCTGGGCGCGGACTCGCCCATTGCGGCGTTTCTGGCCAAGAACCCGGCGGGCGGCATGCACCATATCTGCTATGAGGTCGATGACATCATCGCAGCCCGCGATAGCCTTGTTGCTGCTGGCGGCCGGGTTCTCGGCGATGGCCAGCCGAAGATCGGGGCGCATGGAAAGCCGGTGCTCTTCCTCCATCCCAAGGACTTCTTCGGCACGCTGATCGAACTGGAAGAGGTGTGACAGAAGGGCGCGAGCCGGGCGTTTGTCCCACCAGCCGGAAAGCGGTATAAGCTGCTCGACAACCAATGCCAAAGGGAGCTCGTTCAGCGTCCTTCGCAGTGAGAGACCACGATGCCGATCTTTTCCATCCTTGCGATCTATTTCATCATCTGGTGGCTGACGCTGTTCATCGTCCTGCCGATTGGGCTGCGCACTCAGGCCGAGGAGAACGAGGTGGTGCCCGGCAGCGTCGAGAGCGCGCCGGCGCGCTTCCGGGCGCTGCGTGTTTTTCTCCTGACCTCGGTGCTTGCTGCAGTGATCCACTTCGCGTGGTACATCCTCTCCGTGCGCCTCGGCTACGGTTTGGATGCCATTCCCCAATTCGCGCCGATATTCTACTGAGAGCAATTGAACGTGTCGTTGATGCGACATCGCTTGGCGCGATAGCGACGGCTTACGGAAGGGCGGAACAGTGCCGTCCCGGAGTGTGCCACGGAATAGACATGATTGAAGCGGCAAGACTTTCCGCTGGAGAATCACTCTTCTGAAAAGCCAAAAAAAAACAAGGCTAAAAGCCTTGTTCTTAAAGTATCGCGTGATCCTTATCCGTTACCGGTGGCTGCGTATGACCGCGCCTAAGATCTTATCCTCCCAAGACTTGACCGCGAAATCGACAAGAATTTAATCTCCCTGCCTCTTTTGTGAGCCGAAACTAGCTCAAACATTATGCGTTGTCATCTGATTTTTTTGCATTTTTGCTACAGTCGAGCAAAATTTTTCCGTTGACAACTTCCGTCTGATTACTGTTATTACCGTGCCTTTTTGCCGCACCTTCCGGTCACGGTTCCTGCATCCGAAGTATGGGCTTTCCAAGCTGTGGCGCTCGCGAAGATGACGGGTTTTCTTCCTGTCGCGAAGCGTCTATGAACGCTTGAACGCGGTGAATCCTTCCTCCTGAATCAGCTGGTCGGAGCGTCGCGACAAACAGTCAAACAGCAGTGCCTGATCGTGCGCTCATGGAGCGTGCAGGGGCTGCACGCTCAACGTTATTTCGCCCGAATCCGACGATAGTGCGAAGTGCATCAAGTTCCGGAACCCGTTCATGCGCCTGTCCCGCTTTTTCATGCCCATTCTGAAGGAAAACCCGAAGGAAGCGGAGATCGTGTCGCATCGCCTGATGTTGCGCGCCGGGATGGTTCGGCAGCAGTCGGCCGGGATCTATACCTGGCTGCCGCTCGGCAAGCGCGTGCTGGACAAGGTCAATGCCATCATCCGCGAGGAACAGAACCGGGCAGGCGCCGTCGAGCTTTTGATGCCGACACTGCAATCGGCGGAACTTTGGCAGGAAAGCGGCCGCTACGACGCCTACGGCAAGGAAATGCTGCGCATCAAGGACCGGCAGGAGCGGCCGATGCTCTACGGCCCGACCAATGAAGAGATGATCACCGACGTGTTCCGCTCTTACGTCAAGTCCTACAAGGACCTGCCGCTCAACCTCTATCATATCCAGCTGAAATTCCGCGACGAGATCCGTCCGCGCTTCGGCACGATGCGCTCGCGCGAATTCCTGATGAAGGACGCCTATTCTTTCGACTTGAACCGGGAAGGCGCTGTCGATTCCTATAACCGGATGTTCGCGGCTTACCTGCGCACGTTTTCGCGCCTGGGTCTTCGCGCCATTCCGATGCGGGCCGATACCGGCCCCATTGGCGGCGATCTCAGCCACGAATTCATCATCCTCGCCGACACCGGTGAATCGGAAGTGTTCTGCCACAAGGAATTCCTGAACTTCGACATTCCGGCCGAAGATACCGATTTTTGGGATGCGGCTGCCATGAAGGCGATTTTCGACAAGTGGACGTCGCGCTATGCCGCCACATCGGAAATGCATGACGAGGCCGCTTTCAACGCCATTGACGACGCCGCGAAGGTGTCCGCGCGCGGCATCGAGGTCGGCCATATCTTCTATTTCGGCACGAAATACTCCGAAGCCATGGGCGCCAAGGTGCAAGGCCCCGACGGCAAGGAACACACGGTGCATATGGGCTCCTACGGCATCGGCCCAACGCGCCTTGTTCCGGCGATCATCGAAGCCTCGCATGACGAGAACGGCATCATCTGGCCGGCTTCGATCGCGCCTTTCGATACGGTGGTGATCAACATGAAATCCGGCGATGCCGCCTGCGATACGGCCTGCGAAACCATCTATGGCGCGCTCGGCCAGGCCGGCCTTGATCCGCTCTATGACGACAAGGACGACCGAGCCGGCACCAAGTTTGCCACCGCCGACCTAATCGGCGTGCCGGTCCAGATCATCGCCGGTCCGCGTTCCGTCGCAAACGGCGAGGTGGAACTCAAGGACCGCAAGACCGGCGCCCGCGAGACGCTGACCGTCGAGGCTGCCATCAACAAGCTGACTGCTTCGAAATAAGGGAGCCGGGATGAGCGCCACCACGCTAGAGCAGGAGAAGGCCGTGGCGGTCCAGCCGCCGTCGAGCCGTCCGTTTTCCACGTTCGAGCGCATGGTGGCCTGGCGCTATCTGCGCTCGCGGCGCAAGGAAGCGTTCATTTCGGTGATCGCCGGCTTTTCCTTCATCGGTATCATGCTCGGCGTGGCGACGCTGATCATCGTCATGGCGGTGATGAACGGCTTTCGCACCGAGCTCATCTCGCGCATTCTCGGCATCAACGGCCACATGATCGTGCAGCCGCTCGACGGGCCGCTCGACAACTATGCGGACCTGGCGACGAAATTTTCCGGCGTCAAGGGCGTCACCATGGCGATCCCGATGATCGAGGGCCAGACGCTCGCCTCCGGTCCGGGCGGGGCCGGCACGGGCGCTCTGGTGCGCGGCGTGCGGGCCGACGATCTCGTCAAGATGAAATCCATCTCCGACCACATCAAGTCCGGCGACCTTGTCGGCTATGCGGCCGGAACCGGCGTTGCTATCGGCTCACGCATGGCCGAACAGCTCGGCATCACCGCCGGCGGCACCATCACGCTGGTGGCGCCCGAGGGCGACGTCACGCCGATGGGCGTCAACCCGCGCGTCAAATCCTATACCGTCTCGGCGATCTTCGAGATCGGCATGTCGGAATATGACGCCTCGATCATCTTCATGCCGCTCGAGGAAGCACAGCTTTACTTCAACGCCGAAGGCATCGCCCAGTCGATCGAACTGTTCGTCACCAATCCGGATCTGGTCGACGACCTGCGCCAGCCGATCGAGGACGCAGCCGGCCGGCAGGTGCTGATCAGCGACTGGCGCGACCGCAACAAGACGTTCTTTTCCGCCCTTGAGGTCGAGCGCAACGTCATGTTCATGATCCTGACGCTGATCGTTCTGGTGGCGGCACTCAACATCGTCTCCGGTCTGATCATGCTGGTGAAGGACAAGGGCAGCGACATCGCCATCCTGCGCACGATGGGCGCGTCCTCCGGTTCGATCATGCGCATCTTCTTCATGACAGGTGCGGCGATCGGCATCGTCGGCACACTCGCGGGTGTTCTTCTCGGCGTCATCGTCTGCCTCAACGTCGAATCCATCCGGCAGTTCTTTTCGTGGATCTCGGGCACGACGCTGTTCAACCCCGAGCTCTACTTCCTCAGCCAGCTTCCGGCCGACATGAACCCCGGCGAGACCATCTCGGTCGTCGTCATGGCGATCAGCCTGTCCTTCCTCGCCACGATCTTTCCGGCCTGGCGCGCCTCGCGCCTCGATCCGGTTCAGGCTCTGCGCTACGAATAAACAAGGAATACAGACACGATGAATGCGCGCGTGGCATTGCAGCTTTCCGGCGTCGAGCGTCATTACACCCAGGGCGAGGGCGTTCTGTCGATACTCAAGGGCGCGGACTTTTCCCTGCACGGGGGGCAGACGGTCGCGCTCGTGGCGCCGTCCGGCACCGGCAAGTCGACGCTTTTGCACCTGGCAGGGCTGCTCGAGCGGCCGGATGCCGGCGAGGTGCTGATCAACGGCCAGTCCTGCGGTACGCTCGGCGACGAGCAACGCACGGCGATCCGTCGCAACGACATCGGCTTCGTCTATCAGTTCCACCATCTGCTTCCGGAATTCACGGCGATCGAAAACATCATGATGCCGCAGCTGATCGCCGGCCTCGCGAAGGCCGAGGCGCGCGACCGCGCCGCAGCACTGCTCGACTATATGCGCATCGGCCATCGCGCCGAGCACCGCCCCTCGGAGCTCTCGGGTGGTGAACAGCAGCGCGTCGCGATTGCCAGAGCCGTGGCCAATGCGCCGCTCGTGCTGCTTGCGGATGAACCGACGGGCAATCTTGATCCCGAAACCGCTGGCTATGTCTTCGATGCGCTGGAAGCGCTGGTGCGCCAGTCCGGCCTCGCGGCAATGATCGCGACGCACAACTACGAGCTCGCCTCGCGCATGGATCGCCGGGTCACCATCGAAGACGGCAAGGTCGTGGAACTTTAGCAGCGAATACGGCGCTGCGAGGCAACCCTATTCGTTGCCACAGACCGACTGGCCGCGATCGTCCGACCAATCTTTCAGGAGCACGATTTCGCCCTTGGCGGCGATCGGCTTGCCGTTGCTCTTGCCCTTGCCCGTGAGCACGTTGAAATCACAGTCAGAGGTGTTGTCGAGGTCGAGCGTGTCGTAGGATGAATAGGTGTATCCGGCGACGACGAAATCGAAATTGCGGTAGGCGACGGTCAGCTTCTGCTCCCAGCGGTCTCGGCCGATAGAGTCGTTGTGCGACGTGATCAGGATCGAACCGCTCGGCAAGGCTTCGATCGAGGGGGCTCGACCCGCCATGATCACGTCTCCCCAGACCTTGTTCGGCGCCACGGTTTTCAGCTTCAACCGCGCGGTATCACCGTCATCGAGATAGATATAGACCGCGTGATCCTGGTCGCTGCCCTCAGGCGCTGAAATCAGCATCGCCAGGTCCGAGCTGCCGTCCCTGTCCCAGTCGCCGGTGGCGGCTGACACGATGTGGTCCGGATCGATTGCTTCGGCAGCCTGCGCCGCAGTTGCGCAAAGGCCGATAAACGCCGTCATGACGGCCAGTGACATCCTCATTTCTTCGCCCCTCGATTGTCGTCGGCGTGAGACTAATCGGCTCGCCTGCAGGCGTCCAGAGGTCCTCACCCTCGCAGGAAGGCCAGGTTGAAATTGTTTACCATCTCGCCAATGCCGAAACGGAAGATTTGCTGTTGTCGGTTGACGCATGAACATAAATAGAACAAGATAAGAACATAACGGAAAAGGGAGCCTTGCAATGACTGACTTTCTTCGGGACCTCGCTGCTTTCACCTCAGTCGCCATGTTCGTTGCCAGCTTTTCGATCATTATCATGGGCATGTGACACGCCAAGCTTCATTGCAGCTTTCCCGTTGCGGCAGCTTGACGCCCGGCCGGGCTGTGGACAAGCCGTTGACCGCGTGAAAAAGCGGCCGTGCGGCGGATGAAATCTGGACATCGGCAGACGGAAACGGGATATCCTGCGGCCCTCACGGGAATCGGGGTGTGCGATGGCGGATGTGAAAAACGACAAGCAGCAGGATGGTGAATCTCCGCAGTTTGTTCATCTTCGCGTTCATTCGGCCTTCTCGCTGCTCGAAGGCGCTCTGCCGATCAAGAAGATCATCGGCAAGGCCGTGGCGGACGGGCAGCCGGCGATCGGTATTGCCGATACCAACAATCTGTTTGCCGCCCTTGAGTTTTCGCTGAAATGCATGGACGACGGCCTGCAGCCGCTGATCGGCTGCCAGCTGTCGATCGACATGGAGGACGAGGCGGAGGGCGAGAAGCGCGGGCATGCGCAGCATCTGGCGAAACTCCCCGCGATCGTGCTGATCGCGGCGACCGATGCCGGTTATGTCCGCCTCGTCGACATCGTCAGCCGCGCCTATCTCGGCGGCGAGGGCAACCAGTCCGTCCGTATTGCGCTGTCCTGGCTGCAGGAGGGCGGAACGGAAGGTCTGATTGCGCTCACCGGCGCGTCGGGTGGGCCGGTCGACATGGCCTTGAAGTCGGGTCATGCGGCGCTTGCCGAGATGCGCCTGAAATCACTGGCGTCGCTGTTCGGCAACCGCCTTTACGTCGAACTGCAGCGGCACGGCAAATACGATCGCCGCCACGAGGGCCGGGTCATCGATCTCGCCTACAAGCTCGAACTGCCGCTGGTGGCGACCAACGAGCCGTTCTTTCCGTCGCCGGCCGAATTCGAGGCGCATGACGCGCTGATGGCGGTGGCGCACAACGCGATGGTGTCGGACGACAGCCGTTTCCGCCTGACGCCGGATCACTATCTGAAGAGCCGCAAGGACATGGCGGCCTTGTTTGCCGACCTGCCGGAAGCACTGGAAAACACCATCGAGATCGCCAGGCGCTGCTCGTTTGTGCTCAAGACGCGCGCGCCGATCCTGCCGCGCTTCACCGGCGCCTCCGACGATCCGCAAGAGGCCGAGCGCGCCGAGGCGCTTGAACTGCGCCGCCAGGCCGTCGAGGGTCTGGAAGACCGCATGCAGAAGCTCGGGCTTTCGTCCGGCTATACCGAGACGGACTATCGCGAGCGGCTCGATTTCGAGCTCAGCGTCATCGAGAAGATGAAGTTCCCGGGCTACTTCCTGATCGTTGCCGACTTCATCAAATGGGCAAAGCTGCAGGATATCCCGGTCGGCCCGGGCCGCGGCTCGGGCGCGGGATCGCTGGTCGCCTATGCGCTGACCATCACCGACGTCGATCCCCTGCGGTTCTCGCTGCTGTTCGAACGCTTCCTCAATCCGGACCGCGTCTCGATGCCCGACTTCGACATCGACTTCTGCCAGGACCGCCGCGAAGAGGTGATCCGCTACGTCCAGCGCAAGTATGGCCGCGAGCAGGTGGCGCAGATCATCACCTTCGGATCGCTGCAGGCGCGCGCCGCCCTGCGCGACGTCGGCCGCGTGCTCGAAATGCCCTATGGCCAGGTCGACAAGATCTGCAAGCTGGTGCCGAACAATCCGGCCAATCCGACGCCGCTGTCGAAGGCGATCGAGGAGGAGCCGCGCTTTCAGGAAGAGGTCGACAAGGAGCCGGTGATCGGCCGCCTTCTGGATATCGCCCAGAAGATCGAGGGCCTCTACCGCCACGCCTCGACCCACGCCGCCGGCATCGTCATCGGCGACCGGCCGCTGTCGCAGCTCGTGCCGATGTACCGCGATCCGCGCTCGGACATGCCGGTCACCCAGTTCAACATGAAATGGGTCGAGCAGGCGGGGCTGGTGAAGTTCGACTTCCTCGGCCTGAAGACGCTGACGGTGCTGAAGGTCGCCGTCGATTTCATCGCCAAGCGCGGCATCGAGGTCAAGCTCGAAGCGTTGCCGCTCGACGACCAGATAACCTACGAGATGCTGTCGAAGGGCGATACGGTCGGCGTGTTCCAGGTGGAAAGTGCCGGCATGCGCAAGGCGCTGATCGGCATGCGGCCGGACTGCATCGAGGACATCATTGCGCTGGTGGCGCTGTATCGTCCCGGTCCGATGGAGAATATCCCGGTCTACAACGCCCGCAAGCATGGCGAAGAGGAGATCGAATCGATCCATCCGAAGATCGACTATCTCCTGAAGGAGACGCAGGGCGTTATCGTCTATCAGGAACAGGTGATGCAGATCGCCCAGGTCCTGTCCGGCTATTCGCTCGGCGAAGCAGACCTTCTGCGCCGCGCCATGGGCAAGAAGATCAAGGAGGAGATGGACAAGCAGCGCGCCCGTTTCGTCGACGGCGCCGTCGCCAACGGCGTCTCCAAGGCGCAGTCCGACATGATCTTCGATCTGCTCGCCAAGTTCGCCAACTACGGCTTCAACAAGTCGCACGCGGCCGCCTATGCCATCGTTTCCTACCAGACCGCCTATCTGAAGGCGCATTATCCGGTCGAGTTTCTGGCAGCGTCGATGACGCTCGACATGTCGAACACCGACAAGATCAACGACTTTCGCCAGGATGCGGCGCGTCTGGGCATCGCGGTCATTCCGCCATCGGTGCAGACCTCGTTCCGGCGGTTCGAGACGGGCGACAACCGCATCTATTATTCGCTGGCCGCCATCAAGGGCGTCGGCGAGGCGGCGGTCGACCATATCGTCGAGGTGCGTAGCGACGAACCCTTTGCCAGCCTCGAGGATTTCTGCCTGCGGATCGATCCGAAGCTTCTCAACCGCCGCGTCTTCGAAAGCCTGATCTGCGCCGGTGCCTTCGATTGTTTCGGCTATGACCGCGCCGAACTCGTGGGCGGGCTCGACCGCGTTCTCGGCTTTGCGCAGATCGCGCAGGCCAACAAGGTCAGCGGCCAGAGCGACATGTTCGGGGCAGGGGCGGCCACCGGACCGGAAAAGATCAGCCTGCCGGCGTATGCGCCATGGCTCGCATCGGAGAAGCTGCACCGCGAATTCCAGGTACTCGGATTTTACCTCTCCGCCCATCCGCTCGACACCTATAACGACCTGCTCGCCAAGATCCGTGTCCAGACCTTCGCCGATTTTGCCGCCTCGGTGAAAAAGGGCGCGACCGCCGGCCGGCTCGCGGGAACGGTGACGTCCAAGCAGGAACGCAAGACCCGCACCGGCAACAAGATGGGCATCATCGCCTTTTCCGACTCGACCGGCCAGTTTGAAGCGGTGCTGTTTTCGGAGGCGCTCAACCAGTATCGCGACCTGCTCGAACCCGGCAAATCGCTGGTGATGACGGTGCAGGCCGAAGAGCGGCCCGAAGGCATCGGTCTGCGCATTCAGACGCTGCAGTCGCTCGAGGAGCGTTCGCTGCAGCTGCAGAAGGCGCTCCGCGTCTATGTCCGCGATTCCGGCCCCCTGCGTTCGGTCGCCACGCATCTGAACACCAAGGGCGACGGCCTCGTGTCCTTCATCGTCATCAAGGACAATGGTCAGCGCGAGATCGAGGTGGAGCTCAGCGAGAAATACCGCATCTCGGCCGAGATCGCCGCCGCGCTGAGAACCGCCCCCGGCGTGATCGACGTCGAACTGGTGTAACGGAAAGCCGCAGTTCGGCTCAGGATTTCGGGGGGCGGGTGATCGTCACGAAGTCGGTGCCGTCGCCGGTTTCCTGCCCGATGCCCATGTCGGAGATGGTCAGCGACGATCCTTCGGTCAGCAGTTCGCTGATCCGCTGGCGTGCATCCTCCGGCATGGTGATGCGGCCCATCGTGCGCTGGATGGCGTTGAACGCCATCGCATCCTCTTCCACGGTGATGCCCAGTCGTTTCTTCATCGGGCCGGGCAAGGCGTTGTCGAGCGTCATGGCGAACCACTCGCCCTTGCCGGTCGAAGCATCGATGTTCTGGAATTGCAGGAAATGGGTGCCGAGCGCGATCTCGGGCTGGCCGATCACCACCGGCGTCTCGAACAGCGGCTCGAAATCGCGGCGCACGAGAAGCTGTCCGTTCGGCGGCTTGCCCTTGCCGGCCTTGGCATAGAGCGCTTCGATGAAGCCGGGCGTTATCTTGCCGTCGATGGCGAGATTTTCCGCTGTCTGGAAGGCTTTGATGGCTTCGACGGTTAGAGGGCCGGCATAACCATCCGGGATACCGACAGCATAGCCGCGCTCGTTGAGCAGCGTCTGGACATCGAGCGTGATCTCGCGCTCGCCTCGACGGGTGATCAGCATGCGGATCGGCGGGTCTTCGCCGGCCGCAACGGGCGCCGCCTTGACCGGGCTGGGCTCGACCGTCGCGACCTCGACAGCTTTCGTATGGACTTGCGAGACGCTCGGCCGCAACATCACGTCCGAGAGCAGTGCGGGCTCTGACTCTGCCGGCTGAAAAAGAAAGGCGTCGGAGATGGCGACAGGCGTCAACTGGCGATCGGAGATCAGCACATGCGCGCCGCGGCCGGTCATCTTGAACAGGTGCTTGGCGAAATCCTCCGGCATGCGCACGCAGCCGTGGGATGCGGGATAGGCCGGAACGTGGTTCGACGCGTGCAGGGCAATACCCGACCAGGTCAACCGCTGCATGAAGGGCATCGGTGCATTCGAATAGATGTTCGACTTGTGGAAGCGGCGCTTTTCCAGAATGGAGAAGATGCCGGTCGGCGTCGAATGGCCGGCCTTGCCCGTCGAGACGTTGGAGGTGGCGATCACCGTGTCGCCGTCATAGACGACCAGCGACTGCTGATCCTTGGAGACGACGATCTGCAACGGAGCCGGGTTATCGGCTGCAAGTGCAGTGCTGGCGGAGAGGGCAAGGACAAGGCCGATGCCAAATGCGAGACGCAAAACCATGAACACATCCGGGCGCAGGAAACGAAGGATGAGCCTAGCCTGAGAGATTTAAGGAAACTTTGCTGTTCCGCCGGGAACACGCGCTGATTGCGCTATCGCTCGCGCCGGCCCTTGCCGAAGGTATAGCCGGTCTCCACCGTCGCCTTGCCGAACTTGTCGCGCAGCGCGTTGATCGCCGCTTCCGCGGCCGCCCGCCGGGTGGCCTGGGCATCCACCAGGTCGGGCGGGTCGGCGAGGTCTGTATCGGAAAGATCGGTAACGCCGATACCGATCAGGCGGAATTTCGTGCCGTCGGTTTCCCTGTCGAGAAGCTGCATGCCGGTGCGGAAGATGCGGTCGGCCAGCCGGGTCGGGCTGTCGAGGCGGCGGTTGCGGGTCCGGGTCTTGAAGTCGGCGGTCTTCAGCTTCAAGACGACGGTCTGGCCGGCGATATCGGCCTTCCTCAGCCGGTGCGCCACCTGCTCGCTCAGCCGGCGCAGATGCGAAACCAGGTCGTCATAGTCGCAGAGGTCGTCGTTGAAGGTGGTTTCGGACGAAACGCTTTTGGCTTCGCCGTTTATTTCCACCATACGTTCGTCCTGGCCGCGCGAGAGACGATAGAGGCGCTGGCCCATCGTGCCGTAGCGCTTCATCAGCTCGGTTTCTTCCATCGCCTGCAACTGGCCTATGGTGCGGATGCCGTCGCGCTCCAGCGTCGCGGCAAAGGCCTTGCCGACACCCCAGATCAACGTGACTGGTTTCTCTTTGAGGAAATCCAAAGCCTCGGCAGCGCCGATGACCGAAAAGCCGCGCGGCTTCTGCAGGTCGGAGGCGACCTTGGCGAGAAACTTGCAATAGGAGAGGCCGACCGAGACGGTGATGCCGATCTCCTGCTCGACGCGGCGGGCGAACTTGGCAAGCGTCCGGGCAGGGGGATCGTGATGCAGCCGCTCCGTCCCCTTGAGCTCCAGGAAGGCCTCGTCGATCGACAGCGGCTGCACGAGGGGCGTCAGCTCCTGCATCAGCGTGCGGACCTGCCGGCCGACCCTGACATATTTCTCCATGTCCGGTTTGATGACGACCGCCTGCGGGCAGGCCTCCAGCGCCTTGAACATGGGCATGGCGGAGCGCACACCGTGGATGCGGGCGATATAGCAGGCGGTCGAGACGACGCCGCGCTTGCCGCCGCCGATGATCACCGGCTTGTCGGCCAGTTCCGGATTGTCGCGTTTCTCGACCGACGCATAGAAGGCGTCGCAATCGATATGGGCAAGCGTCAGCTGGTGGAGTTCGGCATGATAGATGAGCCGCGGACTGCCGCAGGCCGAGCAGCGTCGTCCGCCTGTCGCCTGTTGCAAGCAGTCGCGGCAAAAACCCGGGATGGCGGCCTCGTTTGCGGTCATGATGAGAACAAATGTTGAACGATTTCAGGTTACGCCGTAAACTGCCGAGTCTCAAGACGAAAGGGAAGGGGAACGTGACGCCGGAGGATTTCGAAGCACGGCCGCTGACGCCGGATCGCTGGGATGATTTTGCGACGCTTTTCGGACCGCAGGGCGCCTGCTATGGCTGCTGGTGCACCTATTTTCGGGTTGCCGCGAAAGAGCGCCAGGCAATGAACGCGGATGCCAGGCGCATGTTCATGCACGAGCGCGTGGCTGAAGGGCCGCCGCCCGGCCTTCTCGGCTATCGCGGCGGACAGGCTATCGCCTGGGTGCAGGTCGGCCCGCGCGCGGACCTGCCGCAATGGAACTCGCCGAGAACGGTATCGAGGCCGCTGTCGGCCGAGGACGCGACGGATCCCGCAGTCTGGGCTGTCAGTTGCTTCTACATGCCGCGCCCTCAGCGCGGGAAGGGGATGAGCCACAGAATGCTGTCGGAAGCCATTTCCTTTGCCAGGGACAATACGGCACGCGTTCTGGAGGCCTGTCCGATCGACAGGACCAAGCAGTCGAAATCGATCGGCCTTTATGTCGGTTCGACGCGCGTTTTCGAGGCCGCCGGCTTTACCGAGGTGGCCAGACGCAAGGATGGACGCCCGCTGATGCGGCTGGAGCTGCGCTGATGGAAACGACGCCGAAGCTAGCGGGAAATATGGGCGCGGACGATCCGCGCCACGTCGGTCCAGTCACCGGCTTTGGTGATGCCTTCCCCGGGATCGGGCGCAAGCGCCCGGAAATCGGCATTGACCATCAGATTGACGAGAAGGCAGTCCGGCGCATGTTCGCGAACGGAATGGAGGTTGCGCCATATATCATCGATGAAAGCGAAGGGAAGCCTGCGCCCGGCGTGCAGCCGTTTGACGATGGGACCTTTGGCGTCTTCGCTGGCAACCAGCGGATAGTGGAGACTGAAACGGTCGAGCAGGGCGCGGCGAACGACAGCGTGGCGAGGCGGCATGGCCGTGAGGAAAACGATGTCCGCCTCTCCCGCAAGTTCGGCCAGCGTCTCGACCGCAAGCGCCGCCGGTGTCTGCCACTCCGCCTGCCGCAAGAAGAATTCCTCCTGCAGTGCGGAGACCAGATCGTCGGCGACCGTCTCGCCGCTCTCGAGCAGTACGATATTGCCATGCAGGCGGAACGATCGCGGCAAGAGGTCACGGCCGGAGGCACGCAGGAAATCGCGGAACGGCGTCAGGAATTCGAGCACCACCTCATCGATGTCGCAGATGATCAGCGGCCGGTCCGTCAACCGGACATGATCCAGGGAAAGCACATCCGTCACGGTCAGAAATCTCCGGGATTGTCGGGACCGGACAGAACCATATGTGCGCGCACGACATCTTCCGGCGGCGTGCCGGTCGCGCCGCAGAAGGAGAGCAGCGTCGGCTCGTGGCCCATCAGGAAATCGACGACGCCCGCCAGAAAGCCGGGATCGGCTGCGGCATGGCGCAGGGAGGATGGATCGGTCCCCGTCAACGCCAGGAAACGCCCAAGCAGTTCCGGCTCGTTTGCCAGCCATGCGAGGATGGCGATCGCTGTTTCTTCTGCGGCTGTCAAAGGCGTCTGTCCTATGTCTCGTTCAGGTGATTTTTTCACCGAATATTACCTGTTTTTCAACCAAATAGCTCTAGCATCAGGTTTCCGGGAACAGGTGAAATCGTCCGCGCGCAACTTATCTGGATGCGCCGGGCTTGCAAGCCGGAGCCGCAAAACAAGGGATCGAAATGCCCAAGCAGGTGATGATAGTTGAAGATAACGAGCTGAATATGAAGCTCTTTCGTGACCTGATCGAAGCATCCGGTTACACGACCATCCAGACCCGCAATGGTATGGAAGCTCTTGATCTCGCGCGAAAATATCGCCCGGACCTGATTTTGATGGACATCCAGCTTCCGGAGGTTTCGGGGCTCGAGGTGACCAAGTGGCTGAAGGAAGATGACGAATTGCATGTAATCCCCGTCATTGCCGTCACGGCCTTTGCCATGAAGGGTGACGAGGAGCGGATCAGGCAGGGCGGCTGCGAGGCCTATGTCTCCAAGCCGATCTCGGTGCCGAAATTTATTGAAACGATCAAGACTTATTTGGGCGACGCCTGACGCGGCGCCGGGCGGCGTCCGCAGGCCGCCTTGAACGAGATTTGCGTTTGATGCAACGTCAGACGCCATTGGCAGGAAAGATTGCATGACCGCGCGTATTCTCGTCGTCGATGACATACCGGCCAACGTCAAGCTGCTGGAAGCGCGGCTCGTGGCCGAATATTTCGACGTGCTGACGGCCGCCGACGGTTATCAAGCGCTGGCAATCTGCGACACGCAGCCGGTCGATCTGATCCTGCTCGATATCATGATGCCCGGCATCGACGGCTTCGAGGTCTGCGAGCGGCTGAAAGCGAATTCCCGCACGGCCCATATTCCCGTCGTCATGGTGACGGCGCTCGATCAGCCGTCCGACCGGGTGCGCGGCCTGAAGGCCGGTGCTGATGATTTCCTCACCAAACCGGTCAACGACCTGCAACTGATGTCGCGGGTCAAGAGCCTCGTGCGGTTGAAGAACGTCAGCGATGAGCTGCGTCTGCGCGCCGAAACGGCCCACAGCGTCGGCCTGGCCGACCTGACGTCCACCGACCGGCCCGACGAATTCGGCAAGGTCCTGTTGGTCGATGGCCGCGGCAGCTCGCAGGAGCGGCTTGTTCGCGCGCTCAAGCCCGTGGCGGAAGTGGCGGCGATGTCCGATCCGCAGGCCGCACTGTTCGAGGCAGCCGAAAACAGCTTCGATCTCGTCATCGTCAATTCGAATTTCGACAACTATGATCCCCTGCGGCTCTGCTCCCAGCTCCGTTCGCTGGAACGCACGCGCTACATTCCGCTCCTGCTGATTGCCGAGCAGGGGCATGAGGAAATGGTCGTGCGCGCGCTCGATCTCGGTGTTACCGATTATCTGATGCGTCCGGTCGACCCCAACGAGCTCGTTGCGCGCAGCCTGACACAGATCCGCCGCAAGCACTGCAACGACCGGCTTCGGACCAGCGTCAAACAGACCATCGAACTTGCGGTGACTGACGGGCTGACCGGGCTGCATAATCGCCGCTATCTCGACAGCCACCTGAAGCTGCTGGTCGATCGTGCCATTGCCCGCGGTCGCCCCTTGTCGATCTGCATCACCGATATCGATCGATTCAAGAGCGTCAACGATACCTATGGGCACGACGCCGGCGACGAGGTGCTGCGCGAATTTGCCCACCGGGTTCGCTCGACAGTGCGCGGTGCCGATCTTGCCTGCCGGTTCGGCGGCGAAGAGTTCGTCCTAGTCATGCCGGACACGCCCGCCGACGCGGCTGCGGCCATTGCCGAACGTCTGCGCACGATCGTCGAGGACAGGCCGTTTTCCCTGCAGAACACCGATACAATTCTGTCGGTAACGGCGTCTCTTGGAATAGCGACGCTCAATCCGGGGGGCGACACGCCGGAGGCTCTGTTGAAGCGCGCTGACACCGCGCTCTACCAGGCCAAGAATAACGGCAGGAACCAGGTGGTTGCCGCCGCAGCCTGAACCATGCTGGCACAAAATTTCCGCATATGGCGCAGTTTTCCACAGAAAAACAGATTTAGCTCGCCCGGTTTACCTGGCTAAGCGCCAAACGCGTTGGCGTCGGAAGATGCATGTCATGATTGCTGTCGAAAGCCCGGCGATGCGGGGAGGGCCGGCATCGATCGATCGTCTGTTTCTAAAATTAAAATAATGAATTCAATATATTAATTCATTTGAAACCGCTGTCGGATTTTTTTCGTATTGCTATTCGCTCATTTTATGAAAATATCATATTACTTTTACAAAGCAGCTCTCTGAGGGCCGGTACAGTTCGAAATCTGCGCGAGTCCTCTATAAGGCAATGGTAAAATTAACCATGTCTGCGCGCTCCCTTGGGCTTTGGTTAAGAATTCATTGATTTTTTTTTATTTTCGGTCAATTCTCATCGGTAAGGGAGGATGAACTCCCATCGAGTACCCCATGATGTCAGGTCCGCCGCATCTCCTGGGTCGTGGGGTTTGTCGACTGATCTGTGACCAATGCGGTTCCTCGTGCCGCGGTTTCGATCAGTCGACACCCATTCAAACGCCGTCCCTACCCGGGGACGGCGTTTTGATTCGCGGCAGCGGCAAGTGAGGTGGGATCGCGAAGCCGCCGGATCGACTAGACTCCAGCACAAGCGCAATAAAAAAGCGCCAGGCTTTTCAGCCGGCGCCTTTGCATTCCCGAAGGAAAACCGATCTTACTTGATCTTGGTTTCCTTGAATTCAACGTGCTTGCGCACGACCGGGTCGTACTTCGTAAAGGACATCTTGTCCGTCTTCGTGCGGCTGTTCTTCGAGGTTACGTAGAAGAAACCCGTGTCGGCCGTCGACAGCAGCTTGATCTTGATTTTTGCAGCTTTCGCCATGGTCGTCCTGCCTTTATAAAAAACAAAGCCGCAGACATCCAAGGAGGGGTCCCGGCAAACTTGGCGCGAAACTACAAATCGCGCCCGAAAAGTCAAGCCCGTTTTGGGTTGAAAACGATCCTGGCCACCGAAAGTACCACGTAAAGCCCGAAGAAAGCGGCGATCGACCAGGCAAAACCGTCATTGCCGGTCACGTCCATGGCGGCACCGATTGCCTGCGGACCCGCCACCGTGCCGACTGCATAGGAGAAGATGAAGGCGGCATTGGCAGCCGCGAGGTCGGCGCCGTGCAGGCGCGAGCCGAGATGGCTCAGGCCCACCGTATAAAGGCCGGAGACGCTGCCGCCCCAGAACAGAAGCACGACCGCCATCAGCCACCAGTTGCCCTGCAGCAGCGGCAGACACAGTGCACCGGCCAATCCGACGACGGTCATCATTGCCAGAAGATTGCGCCTGTCCTTCATGCGGTCCGACAACATGCCGAGCGGAATCTGGAAAATCACATTGCCGATGCCCATGACGGTCAGAAGCAGCGCCGCCTGCGATTCGGTGAAGCCGGTGCGTGTTCCGTAGATGGGAAACAGCGACAGGCCGCCTGATTCGACCGCGCCGAAAATGAACACTGCGGCGGTCGCGGTCGGCACCAGGAAGACGTAACGCATGAAATGCAGCTCGGGCTTCTCGTCGAGTACCGGGCTTTCGTTGCGGGCAAGGAAGATCGGTATGGCCGACAGCAGAATCACTCCGGCTCCGAAGGCAAAAGGCAGGATGCCCTCGCTGCCGAGGATGGAGAAGAGCAGAGGCCCCATCGCAAACCCCAATGACAGGACGGTGCCGTAGATGCCGAGGACGAGCCCCCGGCGGCTTGGTGGCGCAGTGGCGTTGATCCAGAATTCCGACAGCACGAACAATACGGTGATGGCGCCGTGAAAAACGACGCGTAGGGGAAACCAAAGCCAGAAATTTTCGATGTAGTAGAAGCCGAGCGCGCTGATCGCTGCAAAGAGGATGGCGAGCAGCATCGTGTTGGCGACGCCGTAATTGTGGGCGGTCTTTGCCGTGACGGCAGCGGCGGCCATCGAGGCAAGCCCGGCCATCGCCGAGTTCAGGCCGATGAGCGTCGAGGAGATGCCGCGTTTTTCCATGATGATGCTGAGCAGCGGCAGGCCGAGGCCGATCGCGATCCCCACCGCCGTGATGGAGGCGATGGCGGCGATCAGCGACGGCCAGTGTATCTCCTCAACCGGCGCTCGCGTGCCGGACGGCGGCTGTGACATGCAATGAAATTCCTTAGAGAAGGTCGCGGACGAATCGTCCATGACGCGTGTAGTAGAACGGCACCGGCCTTCCAAAGGGCAGAGACGCATCGGATTGAAGACTTGCCCTCAAATCGCCAAGGATGATCCCGGTGATGTCGGGCATGCGCACGGCCGAAACATCGTTCACATCAATCCATCTCAAATCTTCGAGCTCCCGGCTGTCGCGGATGTCCATCGGATCCACACCCGCTTCGTCCGTAAAAAGGGCGAAAAAATGTGTGTCGAACCGGCGCGGAAATCCCGGAGGGGTAATCGCCCGAGCCATATAGCGCAAGTTTGTGAGATCGGGAAGAAAAGGTAACGTTGTGTTTCCGCTGTCTTTGCGGCCAATGGCGATGCTTGCCTCTTCATGGAGCTCGCGAAGGGCGGCAAGCGCGATGGCACGCAACCGGCTTTCCGAGGCGCGGTGCCCTTGGCAGCTCCTCAGGCGCTCCAGCACGGCGGGCTGCATGTCGCCGGCCCAAGGCAGCCTATGGTCCGATGCGTCCCTGCGCCCGCCAGGAAACACGTGCAGATCCGGCATGAAGACATGCGCCTTGTGGCGCTTGCCGACGAGCACGCGCACGTGAGCCTGTGAACGATCGAGCAGCATGATCGATGCGGCATCGCGCGGCCGTGGCGAACGTGGTCTCGGTGTATTGGAAAGCGGGGTCTCGGCCGGCCCGTCGCCTGTATCCGTCACGCAGTGCGGTCCGTGATGGGAAGAACGTCTTCGGGCGCATCCTCATGGCCGCCAAAGCCGTGCATGCGCAAGGCCCACTGCAGGCCGATGACGCCACCCTTGACGGGCTGCATCAGCCCGAGCGAACCGAGGATGGTGACCGGTACCCAGATAGCCAAATGACCCCAGTTGGAGAGCGGCAGGATCATGTCGGTCGCCATGAAGCCGGCAAGCACGACATGGCCCATGATCGTCACGACAATATAGGGCGGGAAATCGTCGGCACGATGCTGGTCAAGCTGTTCGCCGCAGGCCTGGCAGGCATGCACGGTCTTCAGGAAGCGGCCGAAGAGCTTGCCGCTGCCGCAGGCCGGACACGTGTTCAGAAGCCCGCGCTTGATCGATCGCCCAACAGGCCGATCGGTTTCGCGCGTCTGCTCGAAGCGGACGGTTTCCGGAGTGCTGCCAGTTGCCTGCATGTCCATTTCCTCAATTTACGGACGCAGGCCTTGCCTTCACGTCCTTATCGCCTGCCGCGCGGTGGTCGCGTTCCCGGCATCTTGCGAGCGCCGCTGCGGTCCCGGCGGCCGGATTTGTGGAAGGAGCGGGTCGCCGTCGGCATCTTGCGTCCTTCGCTGAGCATTTCAAAGCGGAGCGCGCCAGCGAGTGGCACGGCCTCCACCAGTTTGACGCGGACCGGATCACCGAGGCGGTAGCCGAGCCCGGTTTTTTCACCGGACAGGGCCTGATGCGCCTCATCATAAATGAAATAGTCGCGTCCCAGCGTAGATATAGGCACGAAACCATCAGCGCCATAGGCCGGGAGGGTGACAAATAGTCCCGATTTGGTCACGCCTGATATGCGCCCGTCGAATTCCTCGTTGACCCGGCCGCTGAGGTGATGCGCGATCAGCCGGTCGACCGTGTCACGCTCGGCCGCCATCGCGCGGCGCTCGAAGGTCGAGATCTCCGCTGCGATATCGTTGAGCGCCGCTTCTTCGGTCGGCGTGATGCCGCCTTCGCCGAGCCCGAGCGTTCCGACCAGCGCCCGATGTACGATCAGGTCGGCATAGCGGCGGATGGGCGAGGTGAAATGCGCGTATTTCATCAGGTTGAGCCCGAAATGGCCGATATTTTCGGGGCTGTAGATCGCCTGGCTCTGGGAGCGCAGCACCATCTCGTTGACCATGGTCTCGTAGGGCTGGCCTTCGGCCTTCGACAGGATGCCGTTGAAATGGTTGGAGCGCAGGTTGCCGCCCTTGACCAGGGAGAGGTCCAAAGTGGCCAGAAACTCGCGCAGGCTTTCCTGCTTGGCGAGAGACGGCGCGTCGTGGACGCGGTAGACCAGCGGCTGGCGCTTGATCTCCAGCGTTTCGGCGGCGGCGACGTTCGCCTGGATCATCATCTCCTCGATCAGCTTGTGCGCATCGAGGCGGTCGGGCACGAGAACCCGGTCGACGGTGCCGTCCGGCTTCAGGATGATCTTGCGCTCGGGCATGTTGAGCTCGAGCGGCTGGCGGCGGTCGCGGCCGCGCGTCAGGATCCGGTAGGCATCCCAAAGCGGCTTCAGGATCGGTTCGAGCAGCGGTCCCGTCTGGTCGTCCGGGGTGCCGTCGATCGCGGCCTGCGCCTGTTGGTAGGAGAGCTTTGCCGCACTCTTCATCATGATGCGGTGGAAGGTGTGGCCGGCCTTGCGGCCTTCCTTCGAAAAGCGCATGCGCACGGCAAGCGCCGGCCGGTCGACACCTTGCTTCAGCGAGCAGAGCTCGTTGGATATCCGCTCGGGCAGCATCGGCACGACGCGGTCGGGGAAATAGACCGAATTGCCACGCTTCAGGGCTTCCTGGTCGAGCGTCGATTTCGGCCGCACATACCAGGAGACGTCGGCGATTGCGACGGTGACGATGACGCCGCCCGGGTTTTCGGGCGAGGGATCGGGCTCGGCATGCACCGCGTCGTCATGGTCTTTCGCGTCGGCCGGATCGATGGTGATCAACGGCAGTGAGCGCCAGTCCTCCCGGTGCGACATGGTGGCGGGACCGGCCGCCTCCGCTTCGCGGATAACACTGTCGGGGAAAATATAGGGGATGCCGTGCGCGTGGATCGCGATCATCGAGATCGCCTTTTCCGTCGCCACCGAGCCGATGATCGATTTCACCTGGGCGCGCGGCAGGCCGAAGCGGCCAATGCGAGCGATTTCGACTTCGACCAGATCGCCATCCTGCGCCTGTGCCTCATGACCGGCATCGACCTGCAGTTCCTCGCCGCGTTTTTCGATCGGCATGATGCGACCGCCGCCGTCGGGCGATGCGCGGAAGACGCCGAGGGCGGCGTTGTTGTTGCGCTTGCGGTCGAGCACCTTGACGATGCGTGCCGTGTAGGCCGGGCCGGCGCGGTCCTTGGACGGGAAAATCTTTGCGAGCACGCGGTCGCCTAGCCCACCGACCGGCGTCTTGCCCTTGGCCTTGCCGACGGTGGATTGGCGAATGGCAACGGCCGGCGCAACACCCGCATCCTCCGGCCATTCGGCGGGGCGGCCGATCAGTTCGCCGTCCTTGTCGCGGGTGGTGATATCAAGCACGGTGACCGGGGGCAGGGCGCCGGGACGCACCAGCGACTTGCGCTTCTTTTCAAGCATGCCCTCTTCTTCGAGTTCGCGAAGGAGCGCCTTGAGCTCGACGCGCGTTTCACCCTTCAGGCCGAAAGCCTTGGAAATCTCGCGCTTCGATGCCTTGTCCGGATTGTCGGAGATGAACCGCATGAGGATATCGCGCGGCGGCACGGCGCCGTGGACGATCACGGTGTCGTCCGCAGGAGCAGGCGTCCTCTTGCCCGCGCGTCCGAGCCGGACTGCAGGTTTGCCGGGTCGTTCGGGTCGATCGCGCGGTGTCCTGGTCACGTTCAGCCCTTCTTGGCTTTAGCTGCCGTCTTCGGCTTGGCGGCCGCCTTGGGTTTGGGTGCGGCTTTCGGCTTGGCCGCTTTCGCGGTGGCGCCTTCAGCCTTTGCTGCCTTCGGCTTTGCCGTTTTGGTCACCTTCGCCTTGGTTGTCTTGATGCCCCCCTTGGCGATGCGCTCGGCGATCAGGAGAAGGGCTTCCGCCAGCGTCACCGATGCGGGATCCTTGCCCTTCGGCAGGGTCGCGTTGACCTTGCCCCAGTTGACGTAGGGACCGTATTTGCCGTCGCGCACAGTGATGGCGCCGCCATCGGGATGGTCGCCGATCTCCTTCAGTGCTGCTGCCGCCGTGCGACCGCGACCGCCAGGTCCCTTCGACTGCTTGTCGGCGAGAACCGAGACGGCGCGGTTGAGGCCGATCGAAAAGACGTCCTCGATCGAATCGACATTCGCATAGGTGCCCTCATGCAGGATGAACGGCCCATAGCGGCCGAGCCCGGAGGAGATCATCTTGCCGGTTTCCGGATGGGCGCCGATATCGCGCGGCAAGGAGAGAAGCGCCAGCGCCTTCTCGTGATCGACGGTCGCCGGCGTCCAGCCCTTGGGCAGGCTCGAGCGCTTGGCTTCCTTGCCGTCGCCGCGCTGGACATAAGGCCCGAAACGGCCGGAGCGCAGGGTGATTTCCTCACCCGTATGCGGGTCCTTGCCGAGCGACTGCGGTTCGTTCGAGACGGCAGCCTCGTCGCCGCCATTTCTGTCGGAGGAGAGCTGGCGCGTGAAGTTGCATTCGGGATAGTTCGAGCAGCCGACGAAGGCGCCGTATTTGCCGAGCTTCAGCGACAGCTTGCCGGTGCCGCAGACCTGGCAGATGCGCGGATCGCTGCCGTCCTCGCGCTTCGGGAAGACCAGCGGCGCCAGTTCCTCGTTCAAGGCGTCGAGAACATTAGTGACGCGAAGTTCCTTGGTGTCCTCGATCTGGGCGAAAAAGTCCTTCCAGAAATCGCGCAGGACATCCTTCCAGTTCAGCTCGCCGGCGGAAATCTGGTCGAGCTTTTCTTCCAGCGACGCGGTGAAATCGTACTCGACGTAGCGCGAGAAGAAGCTCTCGAGGAAGGCCGTCACCAGGCGGCCCTTGGCCTCCGGGATCAGCTTGCGCTTGTCGATAGTCACGTATTCGCGGTCGCGCAGCGTCGCGAGCGTCGCGGCATAGGTGGAGGGCCGGCCGATGCCGAGTTCTTCCATCTTCTTGATCAGTGTCGCTTCCGAATAGCGCGGCGGCGGCTCGGTGAAGTGCTGGGTCGAGTTGATCTTCTGCTTGGCGAGGTTTTCGCGGGCGTTGATCTCGGGGAGGCGGCCATCCTCGTCGCCGTCATCACTCTGTTCGCCGTCTTCCTTGGCGTCGGTATAGGCCGCGATAAAGCCATCGAAGCGGATGACGGAGCCGACGGCCCGAAGACCGGCCTTTTGGCCGTTGTTGTCGGCGAGGATCTCGACCGTGGTGCGCTCGATCTCGGCCGATGCCATCTGGCTGGCGATACCGCGCTTCCAGATCAGGTCATAGAGACGCAGCTGGTCGGCATCAAGGAAACGCTTCACCTGGTCGGGTGTACGGTTGAAGTCGGTGGGACGCACGGCTTCGTGCGCTTCCTGAGCGTTCTTCGCCTTGGTCGAATAGAGCCTCGCCTTTTCCGGCACGTAGCGGCTTCCGAACTGGCTGCCGATCGCGCTGCGGGCCGCGTCGATCGCTTCTGCGGCCATCTGCACGCCGTCGGTACGCATATAGGTGATCAGACCGACGGTCTCGCCGCCGAGATCGACACCTTCATAGAGCTTCTGCGCCACCTGCATGGTGCGGGACGCGGAGAAGCCGAGCTTGGAGGATGCGGCCTGCTGCAAGGTCGAGGTGGTGAAGGGCGGCGATGGGTTGCGCTTGACCGGCTTCGCCTCGATGCTTTCGACCACGTAAGCCGCACCTTCGAGCAGGGCCTTGAGCTTGCCGGCATCCTCGCCATTGGTAACGGAGCGGGGCTGCAGCCGCTTGCCCTCGGCCGATACCAGCCGTGCCTCGAATTCATCGCCCCGCGGCGTCTTCAGGAGCGCCGAGAGGTTCCAGTATTCTTCAGAAATGAAGCGCTCGATTTCGGATTCCCGATCGCAGACGAGGCGAAGGGCGACGGACTGGACGCGGCCGGCCGAACGGGCACCCGGCAGCTTGCGCCAGAGCACCGGCGACAGGTTGAAGCCGACGAGGTAATCGAGCGCGCGGCGGGCGAGATACGCATCGACCAGCGGCACGTCGATATCGCGGGGATTGGCCATGGCATCGAGCACGGCCTTCTTGGTGATGGCGTTGAAGACGACGCGGCTCACCGGCTTGTCGCCGATCAGCTTCTTCTTTTTCAGGAGATCGAGCACGTGCCAGGAAATCGCTTCACCCTCGCGATCCGGGTCGGTTGCCAGGATGAGGCCGTCCGAGGTCTTCAAGGCATCGCCGATGTCCTTCATGCGTTTGGCGGACGAGCTGTCCACCTCCCACAGCATGGCGAAATCGTCATCCGGCAGAACGGAGCCATCCTTGGCCGGCAAGTCGCGGACGTGGCCAAACGAGGCGAGCACCTTGTAGCCAGGTCCGAGATACTTGTTGATGGTCTTCGCCTTTGCAGGCGATTCCACGACGACAACATTCATGGTCATATTCTTAGAGCAACCGTTCAAAGCTGTGCCACGCCAAGAAAAGGCGGCACATTGGGAAATATCGAAGCCCCGACATGGACAGGGATTCGTCTGCGGTCAAGTGCCGGGCCGAAAATAAGCCGATACAACGCGATGCAACCTAAAGACGATTTCTCGCATATTGCAATTACAGATAAATGCGCTATCGTCATTTCTAGCGAAGTCGCCTCGGCAGCAATGAGGCCGTGAGGAGCTTTCCGCTTCGTGATACGCGGCGGCGATGCACAAGGGACGTCTAAGGGCGCTCGGACACATGTGCCTGTTTGCGGGCGGAATAGATGCACAGCAGGAAAAATCGATGATTCCGAAATCGCCCGGCGCGGGCACGACAGACGCCCAGACACAGGACAAGATCACCTATATCCGGCAGATGCTGGGCGAGCTGCGCGGCGTTGCCGCCAGTGAGGGTGCGGACATGTTGTGCTACCTGATCGAGATGGCCTTCGTCGAGGCCGGCGACATCCTGTCGGGCAAGCGGCAGCTGTCATTCGCCAATGGCGAGAGAAACAAGCCCGCCGGGATGCCTATGAAGCCGTCCGGCAAGATCCAGTTCTAACAGGACCAGATAGACGGACGACGCGGAAAGGCCGGTGTGGCGGATAATGTCGTCGATCTCGACAGGCGTCGGTCCAAGCGCATCGGTGATCCGCATACGATCGTTCTCATCGGGCGGCGGCGTCATCGGCCCGGGTTCATATTCGCCGGGTTCTTCGGCCTGCGGTGGCGTGAACAGGTCGATACGGCTAAGGGGCGCCAGCGCTTGCAGAATATCCTGCGCCTCCGTCGTGACGATCGCCCCGTCCTTCAGCAGGCCATTGGTGCCGTGACAGCGCGGATCGAGCGGCGAGCCGGGCACGGCAAAGACAAGGCGGCCGAAATCGGCGGCATAGCGCGCGGTAATCAGCGAACCGGAACGGGAGGCTGCCTCGACCACGGCAAGCCCGAGGCTGACGCCGGCAATCAGGCGGTTGCGGCGCGGGAAATCACGGGCACGCGGTTCCCAGCCGAACGGCATTTCGCTGATCGCCAGGCCATTGCCTTCGGTGATCTCGTCCAGCAGGCCGACATTTTCGGGCGGGTAGGGCTGGTCGAGACCGCCGGCAAGCGCTGCGATCGTGCCTGTGTCGAGGCTGGCACGATGGGCCGCCGTATCGATGCCGCGAGCAAGCCCCGATATGATGGCGTAGCCCGCGCGGCCGACGTCGCGCGCGATCATCGCGGCAAATTTGGTGCCGCTTATCGAGGCGTTGCGCGAGCCGACGATGCCGAGTGAGGGCACGGTGCCGATGGCCGGATTGCCCTTGACGGCGAGGAGGGGCGGTGCGCCATCGATCTGGCGCAGGGCCGGCGGATAGTCGGGCTCGCCGATGCCAAGGAAACGGGCACCGAAACGATGGGCGCTGGCAAGCTCCTTTTCCGCTTCGGCGACGGAGGCGACGCGGATCGCACGGGTGGAGCCGCCGCGGCGCGACAGCTCGGGCAGCATTTCAAGCGCCGTTTCGGCCGAGCCGAAATGATTGATGAGGTCGCGAAAGGTCGCGGGGCCGACATTGTCGCTGCGGATCAACCTCAGCCAGGCAATCCGTTGTCGTTCCGTCAGCGCAATCCCGTTTCGTCCCGCGCTGGCGTTCGACATGCAGCCCTATCCCTTCTGCCCGATCTTGCTTTCCGTTCCGGCCAGCAACCGCTGAATATTTGCCCTGTGCTTGATCCAGGTGATGATGCTCATCACCACGAAGAGCAGGCCGATTTTCCCGTATCCCGAAACCAACAGTACAACCGGAACGACAAATGTTGCAACCAGCGCGGAGAGGGAGGAATAACGCGTCAGCTTCGCCATGGCGAGCCAGATGGCGGAAAAGACGAGCACGATGATCGGTGCAAGCCCGAGCAGCACACCGATATAGGTGGCAATGCCCTTGCCGCCCTTGAATCCGAGCCAGACGGGATAGAGATGGCCGAGGAACGCGGCAAAGCCGGCGGCGATGCCAGCTTCGATACCCCAGCGTGAGGCAATTGCCGCTGCGGCAGTTCCCTTCAGGGCGTCGAGCAGAAGCGTCGCTGCAGCCAGTTTCTTGTTGCCGGTGCGCAGCACATTGGTCGCGCCGATATTGCCGGAACCGATCTTGCGGACATCACCAAGCCCGGCCATGCGCGTCAGGATAAGGCCGAAGGGGATGGAGCCGAGCAGATAGCCGAAGATGATGCTGATGACCGTCGGCGCAGGCCCGAGCGGCCAGGAAATTAAATCAGACATTTTTACGCCCCTCGTACCGCGATTACAAAAACCGCCGCAGCTTTCTATTCATAGACGGTCGCGCCGCGCAATATGTCCGCGAAACGTTGCCAGTCTGGCTCGCTTGGAGGCTCAGCGCCGATACTTTTATAGTAGCCGTCGCTGTCTATTGTCCACGCACGCATGGCTTCGAGAAAATCCTCCAGCGTATTGTTTCCCCACGTATCGCCGTTCTGCCGATAATCCTGCAAAAGCGAGCCAAGGAATGCGATGAACTGATCTTTTGTTTTCACGGCATTTCACTACCCGCAAGGAGTGGAAGGATTGTTTCGTCAAGCAATCACTCTGGTCTGGAATCGCTGCTGAAAGCCAGTTTTCCGCCAACGTAAGTTGCCACAGCCCGGCCGGTAAAGCGGGCATTTTCGAAGGGTGTGTTTTTCGAACGGGAGACGATGGCGTCCTTCGAGACGATCCAGGGCTCGTCGAGATCGATCAGCGTGATGTCGGCCTTGGCGCCCGGCTTCAGCGTTCCGGCGTCGAGGCCGAAGATCTGGGCGGGCCGCGTGGACAGGGCATCGATCAGGCGCATCAGCGGCACGTCGCCGCTGTGATAGAGGCGCAGGGCAGCAGCCAGCATCGTTTCCAGCCCGATCGCGCCGTCGGCGGCATCGGCGAAGGGAAGGCGCTTGGTGTCGACGTCCTGCGGATCGTGTGAGGAAACGATGATATCGATCGTGCCGTCGGCGAGTGCCTGGACCATCGCAACCCGGTCGTCTTCGCCGCGCAAGGGCGGCGAGAGCTTGAAGAAGGTGCGGTATTCGCCGATGTCGTTCTCGTTCAGCGTCAAGTGATTGATCGAGATGCCGCAGGTGACGTTCGCGCCGCGCTTGCGTGCCGTCGCAATCGCCTCGGCGGATTCCGGCAGCGAAATTTTGGCGGCGTGATAGGCGGCCCTGGTCAAGCCGGCGATGCGCAGATCGCGCTCGAGCGGAATAATCTCGGCCTCGCGCGGCACGCCGGAGAGGCCGAGCCAGCTGGCGAGCAGGCCCTCGTTCATGACGCCGCCGGCGCCTAAGTATTTGTCGCGGGTTTCGAGCGCGATGACGGCGCCGAATTCGCGGGCATAGGTCATGGCGCGACGCAGGACGCGCGTGTCGTGCACCGGCTCGCGGCCATTGGTGAAGCAGACGGCGCCCGCCTCGCGCAACAGACCGAATTCGGTCATTTCCTCGCCGTCGAGATGCTTGGTGAGCGCCGCTGCGGGATAGACATGGACGACAGCCTTGTCGCGCGCCGTCTTCTGTACAAATTCGACCAGGGCGATGTCGTCGATGACCGGATCGGTATCCGGCATGGTGATGATCGAGGTGACACCGCCGGCGGCGGCCGCCCGTGATGCGGATTCGATGGTTTCGCGATATTCGCCGCCGGGTTCGCCGACGAAGACGCGGGCATCGACAAGGCCGGGAACCGCGACGAGGCCGCTACAATCCCGCACGTCAGCTCCCTTCGGAGCGCTGTGGTTCTCCGCCGATTTTCCAGCGGCACGGATGACACCGTTTTCGACGATGATCGCGCCGGTCTCGTCGAGGCCCCGCGAAGGGTCGATGATGCGGAGGTTTTTGAGGACGAGGGAATTGGTCATGCGCGCGGCCCCTGATTCTGCGAGAGAAGAAGCGTTTCCATCACGGCCATGCGCACGGCGACCCCCATTTCGACCTGCTGCTCGATGACGCTCTGTGGTCCATCGGCAACCTCGGAGGCGATCTCGACGCCGCGGTTCATCGGGCCCGGATGCATGACGAGCGCATCGTCCTTGGCGGCCTTCAGCTTTTCGGCATCGAGCCCGTAGTAGCGGAAATACTCGCGTACCGAGGGCACGAAGGAGCCTGCCATGCGCTCGCGCTGCAGACGCAGCATCATCACCACATCGGCGTCCTTCAGCCCTTCTTCCATCGAGTGATAGACCTCGGCGCCCATGTCGGCGATGCCGGAGGGCAGAAGCGTCGCCGGTGCGACGACGCGAACGCGTGCGCCCATCTGGTTCAGAAGCAGGATGTTGGAGCGGGCGACGCGCGAATGCAGCACGTCGCCGCAGATGGCGACGATGATGCGCGACAGCTTGCCCTTGGCACGGCGGATCGTCAGCGCGTCGAGCAGTGCCTGCGTCGGGTGCTCATGCTGGCCGTCGCCGGCGTTAACGACAGAACAGGAGACCTTTTGCGCGAGGAGGGCTGCGGCACCGGCCGAGGAATGGCGCACGACCAGCACGTCCGGATGCATCGCGTTCAGCGTCATCGCGGTATCGATCAGCGTCTCGCCCTTTTTCACCGACGAATTGCTGACCGACATGTTCATCACGTCGGCGCCGAGGCGTTTGCCGGCAAGCTCGAAGGAGGATTGCGTCCGGGTCGAGGCTTCAAAGAAGAGGTTGATCTGCGTCAACCCGCGCAGCGTCGACGTCTTCTTTTCTCTCTGGCGGGAAATCTTGACGGCTTCGTCGGCCCGGTCGAGCAGGAGCGTGATATCCTGTTCCGTCAGGCCCTTGATGCCGAGCAGGTGGCGATGCGGAAAGAAATCCATGGGGAGCCGCCTCATATGGTGAAGTTGCGAGGGTCTATAATGACTGTGGGGCGAACCGGCAAGGCGGAGGCTATGCAAACAGCGGCCATTCCCATGCTTTTGTGGCCGTTTGCGCGCTTCCCGTAAATTGTTGCGGGAAGCCGCGTTTATCCCGTCCCGGTGCTGTTCCTAAGCACAGGGACTTGGGTTAGAAACGCGACATGACTCTGAACCGACATGAACAGAAACTCGCCGAACTGAACCAGCCGAAGCCCTGGTCGGGTATCAACGCTTTCCGGTCCGATCCGCTCGTGGTCGACATCGCTGCGTCGATGCCGCGACCCTTGCGCGACGACTTCGAAGCGCTTGGCCGCTATGCGACATCGCCGGAGGCGCAGGACCTGGCGCGAATGGCCAATGAGGGTGCGCCGAAGCTGCGCACCCATGGGCCGCGCGGCGAACGTCTCGACGTCGTCGAATTTCATCCCGCCTGGCACGCGCTGATGCGCCGGTCGATGACATCGGGCCTGCACGCCTCGGCCTGGGAAAACATCGCGGACGAGCACGGACGCTCGCACAAGGCGCGCGCCATCCGCTTCTATCTGACGGCGCAGCTCGAATGCGGCCATCTCTGCCCGCTGACCATGACCAGCGCCTCCGTGGCGGCGATCTCGGCGTCGCCGGCCGTCCAGAAGGAATGGGCGCCCAAAATCCTGTCGCGCAAATATGATTCGTCCAATCGCCCCTGGATGCAGAAGTCCTCGGTCACCATCGGCATGGGCATGACGGAGAAACAGGGCGGCACCGACGTGCGCGCCAACACCTCGACGGCCGAGCGGGTCGGTGAAGGCATTTATCGCTTGAACGGCCATAAATGGTTCATGTCGGCGCCGATGAGCGACGCCTTCGTGATGCTGGCGCAGACCCGCGACGGCCTGGGCTGCTTCCTCGTGCCGCGTCTGCTGGAGGATGGATCCGCGAACGGCCTGCGCTTCCAGCGGTTGAAGGACAAGCTCGGCAACCGGTCGAATGCCTCCTCGGAGGTGGAGTTTTCAGACACCTTTGGCTTCGTGCTCGGCACGCCCGATGCGGGCATCCGCACGATTCTCGACATGGTGACGCTGACGCGGCTCGACTGCGCCTTGGCGTCGGCCGGCATGATGCGAGCCTCGCTGGCTGAGGCCGTGCATCATGTGCGTGGCCGCAAAGTCTCCGGTAAGGCGCTGATCGCGCAGCCGATGATGACCCGGGTTCTGGCCGACATGGCGCTGGACGTCGCAGCGGCAAGTGCCTTGTCCTTCCGTCTCGCGGAAGCCTTCGACAAGGCCCGCGACAGCGCCGAGGACGCGGCCTATGCCCGGATCATGACGCCGGTTGCGAAATACTGGTGCTGCAAGATCGCGCCGGCGCTGATCTACGAGGCAATGGAATGCCTCGGCGGCAGCGGCTATGTCGAGGAACGCCCGATCGCCCGGCATTATCGCGAAGCGCCGGTCAATGCGATCTGGGAAGGCTCGGGCAATGTGATGGCGCTCGACGTGCTCAGGGTGCTGACACGCGGCAAGGATCTGTTCGAACTGCTGTTCCAGGTGATCAGCCGCGATCTCGGCCCGGCTGCGAAGAAGACGGTCGACGTGCTCAGAGCGGCGATGTCGCTCTGCGAGCGCGACGAGGGGGCAGCGCGCATGCTGGTCGAACAGTTGGCGCTCGCTGCCGCCGCCGCCGAACTCTATCGGCTTGGGGCAGGGCGCATTGCCGATGCCTTCCTCGAATCCAGGCTCGCTGCCGGCTGGCGGTCGACGTACGGGATGCTCGATTCGCGCTTCGATTCCGCCTATGTCGTCGATCTGCTTTATCCAGCGGCGACATAGCCGGTCACGGTCAGCACCAGCGGGATTGTGAAGAACGAGACGACCGTCTGCACGGTGGCGACTGCCGCATAGAGCGGCGCATCGCCGCCCATCTGCTTGGCAAGCAGATAGCCGTTCATCGCCGTCGGCACACTGGCACCGAGCGCGATCACCAGCAGGCTGTCGCCGCGAATGCCGAGAGCATAGGCCGTGCCGACCATGAAGACCGGCATGACGATCAACTTCAGGAAAACGGCGAGAAGGGCGACAAGGCTCGGCCGCAGCGCGTCCGAAACCTTCAGGCCCGCACCGACCATGACGAGGCCGAGGCTGAGCGAGGCGCTGGCCAGCATCTCGATGGCGTTCAGCACCGGTCCGTAGACCGAAATCCCCGACGCGTTCAGCACGATGCCGAGCGCCGAGGCGACGATCAGCGGATTGGTGGCGATCTTGAAGGCGAAGAATCTCAGCCCCTTCGGCCCGCCGTTGAAGCCGATGAGAACACCGACATTGTAGAGATTGATCGGGATGATCACCAGGGTCATCACCAGCGCGGTCAGGCTGAGGCCGAGCGGCCCGTACAGCTTCTGCGCGATGGCGAGTGCCATGAAGCCGTTCCAGCGCGTCGCCGTCTGGAAGATGGAGGTGAAGGCGGCGGCTGAAACGTGGCGGGCGCGCAGCGCAGGCCAGAGCAGGAGCAGGGCAGCCGACATCAGCGTGACGCTGCCGATCGTCGCCAGCGCCGTTGCATCCGTCTTCATGCCGGCGAAATCGGCCGTTGCCAGCGTCGAAAACAGAAGGGCAGGGAAGAGGACGTAGTAGCCGAGTTGCTCCAGCCCCTCCCAGAGCGTCAGGTCGATCAGCGGCGAGCGTTTCAGCCAGACGCCCAGCGACACGAGCAGGAAGATCGGCAGGATGCTTTCGAAGATGATCGTCATTGGGGGCCTAAAGGAGGGAGAAATTCATCGATAGACCCTTGTCCACAGGACGGCAACCGCGTCGCGCGGAAATTAACCTTAACGGATGGTTTACGTTGCGTGGCCGGGGTTAAGGGGCAAGAGTGGTTTGCGAAGACAAATGTAACGATTTCCGGAATGGAGCGGTTCGGTGAGAACTGGCTTGACGATCATCATGATGATGTTTTTTGCGAGCCTCGCGCTCGATCTGACGATACCCGCCGTCATTCTGGTCGGCGCCATGGCGCTCGACTGGGCATCGTTGCAGCTCAAGCGCGGCATGATGGTCGAGGGGAGAGCGGCATGAAGTGGTTCCTGATCCTCTGGGCCTGCCCCGTCATCCTGCTCACCGGCTGGTACGGCCTTTCCTATTACGACATGAGCTTCGGCATCTTCATGCTGACCCGGCAGGCGCATGATCTGGTGTTCGCCGTCTATGGCCACGTGCTCGGCCTTCCGCCGGAAACTATCCCGCCGCTTGTCGCCCGCGCCATCGCGTTCGACAGCCTGATCGTCTTTGCCATCATCGCTTATCGCAAGCGCCGCGAGATTCGCGCCTGGCACGACCGGCGTTTTCCGGCAGTTCAGTCTGCCGAATCCGGGGCCGCGTCCTTCGCCAACGACGTCAATCTGTCGAGCACGCCCTGAAGGATGAAGGAGGCCGCGGCCGAATCGATCCGGTCGGCGCGCTTCTTTCGGGATACGTCCATCTCGATCAACACCCGTTCCGCCGCCACCGTCGAAAGCCGCTCGTCCCAATAGACAAAGGGAATGTCGGTCTTCTGCGCCATGTTGCGCACGAAGGCCCTGGTTGCCTGGGCGCGCGGGCCTTCGGTACCGTCCATGTTGATCGGCAGGCCGATGACGAAGGCGGCGATCTTTTCCTTGGCCGCCATGGCAAGCAGCGCTTCGGCGTCGATGCCGAACTTCACCCGCTTGATCACCTCTCGCGGCGTTGCAAAGCGACGGCCGAGATCGGAGACGGAAATGCCGATGGTCTTGGTGCCGAGGTCGAGGCCGCCGATCGCCTGGCCGGGCAGGAGGGTGGATGCGAGTTCGTCTATGGTGAGAACAGCCATGTGATTTGCCGATTCGGTCTTTAAGGATTAGTCGGCTGATCCATATCCGCATCCAGCCGACAAATCACCAAGGAGTATTTCATGAAGATCAAATGGCTCGGGCATTCCGCCTTTCATCTGGAGACCGCCAAGGCAAAAATCCTGATCGATCCGTTCTTCACCGGCAATCCGTCCTTTGACGAATCGACGCGCAAGGATGCAGCGACTGGACTGACCCACATCCTCCTGACCCACGGCCATGGTGACCATGTCGGCGATACGATCGCGCTCGCCAAGGAAACCGGTGCGACCGTCGTCGCCAACGCCGATCTTGCGGCCTGGCTCGGTTCGCGCGGCGTCAAGGCGCTTGAAATGGCCAATACCGGCGGCACCATCCACGTCGATGGCTTCTCGACCACTTTCGTCAACGCGCTGCATTCGTCGGCGCAGATCACTGAGGACGGCGTGTCGCATTCGCTCGGCAATGCCAATGGGTTGGTGCTGCATTTCGAAGACGAGCCGACGCTCTACCACATGGGCGACACCGACATCTTTTCAGACATGGCGCTCATCAACGAGCTGCATCAGCCGGAAATCGGCCTGGTGCCGATCGGCGATCGCTTCACCATGGGCGGAGCCGTTGCCGGGCTCGCCTGCCAGCGCTTCTTCACGTTCGGCACGGTCATCCCCTGCCACTACGGTTCGTTCGGCATCATCGACCAGACGGCCGACACGTTCGTTGCGGCCATGGATGGCGGCAAGACGAAGGTCGATGTCCCGGCCGTTGGCGGGATCGTCTCGCTCTAGCCTCTTCTACCCCGCGGAAATGCTCGACGAGGTACGCAACGGGGCGATTCCCCCGTTGCGTGGCCGGTGCTTGGTCATTATAGCGGGTAGGAAATTTCGTACTCGGAGAATATCCATGTCAGTTGATCTCGCCACCGTGAAGCGCGTCGCGCGCCTTGCCCGCATTGCCGTCAGCGAAGAGGATGCGCAGCGCATGACCGGCGAGCTCAACGGCATCCTCGGTTTTGTCGAGCAGCTCTCCGAGGTGAATGTCGATGGCGTCGAGCCGATGACCTCGGTGACGCCGATGGAGATGAAGAAGCGCGCGGACGTGGTGACCGACGGCAGCAAGGCCGACGATATCGTCGCCAATGCGCCGAACGAGGACCGGAATTTCTTCCTCGTCCCGAAAGTCGTCGAATAAGCTTGTCGCCGCCGCCCGAACGCCCCCGATTTTGAAAGCCTGCCATGACCGACCTGACCCGCCTGACCATCGCTGAAGCGCGCACCAAACTCGCCGCCAAGGACATCACCGCCGTCGAACTGACGGAAGCGTATCTCGGCGCGATCGAGGCGGCGAATGGCGCACTGAACGCCTATGTGACGGTCACGCCGGACAAGGCCCGCGACATGGCGAAGGCCTCCGATGCCCGTATCGCCGCCGGCACGGCCGGTGCGCTGGAGGGTATTCCGCTTGGCATCAAGGACCTGTTCGGCACCGAAGGCGTGCACACGCAAGCCTGCAGCCACATCCTCGACGGCTTCAAGCCACGCTACGAATCCACCGTCACCCAGAACCTGTGGAACGACGGCGCCGTCATGCTCGGCAAGCTCAACATGGATGAGTTCGCCATGGGCTCGTCGAATGAGAGTTCCTATTACGGGCCGGTGAAGAACCCGTGGCGCGCCAAGGGCTCGAACCTCGATCTGGTTCCGGGCGGCTCGTCCGGCGGCTCGGCTGCAGCCGTGGCCGCCTTCCTCTGCGCCGGCGCGACGGCGACCGATACCGGCGGTTCGATCCGCCAGCCGGCCGCCTTCACCGGTACCGTCGGCATCAAGCCGACCTATGGCCGCTGCTCGCGCTGGGGCATCGTCGCTTTCGCCTCGTCGCTCGATCAGGCCGGCCCGATCGCCCGTGACGTGCGCGATGCGGCGATCCTGCTCAAGTCCATGGCGAGCGTCGATGCGAAGGACACCACGTCCGTCGATCTGCCGGTGCCGGATTACGAAGCCTCGCTCGGCCAGTCGCTGAAGGGCATGAAGATCGGTATCCCGAAGGAATACCGCGTCGATGGCATGCCGGAGGAGATCGAGACGCTCTGGCAGCAGGGTATCGCCTGGCTGAAGGACGCCGGTGCCGAGATCGTCGATATCAGCCTGCCGCACACCAAATACGCGCTGCCGGCCTATTACATCGTCGCTCCGGCCGAGGCCTCGTCCAACCTTGCCCGTTATGACGGCGTTCGCTACGGCCTGCGCGTCGACGGCAAGGATATCGCCGACATGTACGAGAAGACCCGCGCCGCCGGTTTTGGCCAGGAGGTCAAGCGCCGCATCATGATCGGCACCTATGTGCTTTCGGCCGGCTACTACGACGCCTACTATCTGCAGGCCCAGAAGGTCCGCACACTGATCAAGCGCGATTTCGAACTCGCCTTCCACGCGGGCGTCGATGCGATCCTGACGCCTGCGACACCATCCTCCGCCTTCGGCATCGCCGACGAGGATCTGGCCTCCGATCCGGTGAAGATGTACCTGAACGACATCTTCACGGTGACGGTGAACATGGCCGGTCTTCCGGGCATCGCCGTTCCCGCCGGTCTCGACCACAAGGGCCTGCCGCTTGGCCTGCAGCTGATCGGCAAGCCGTTCGAGGAAGAGACCCTGTTCAAGACGGCGCATGTCATCGAGCAGGCGGCCGGAAAATTCTCGCCCACCAAGTGGTGGTGAAATCTGGTTTCCGTCTTCGTGACATGGCTGTCTTAGATGCCGAGGCGGTTGCGCGGATAGGATTTGAGGCTTGGAAGTCGAACCGCGTTCACCAGAGCTGGTATGCTGAGGATATCGAAACGCGTGTTGAAGAAGGCTTCTTGACCTTTGCCAGAAGGCCGGATGCGGAAGTTGTCGTGGCCTTCGCGGCAAGTGAAGTTGTCGGTTGGGGAGCCCGCGACAGTCGCGAGCATCCCGGCGACCGGGCACGCGGCTGGGACTATATCTCGGATATCTGGGTTGCACCGCACTGGCAGGGCAAGGGCGTCGGCTCGGCGCTGATTGGCGAATTTCTCGTCAGGATGCGCTTTGAAAATTTGGGCGTCGCGAGCATCGAAGCCGATGCGTCCAACGAGGCGGCTCTTTCTCTTTACAAAAGACTGGGTTTTGCGGAGATCTGGCGAGGCACGGATTTTTCTCCGTCGCTGGGATTGGATCAGGCCAAGGTACGTCTGGAAAAAGCGTTGCTGTGATGCTCTACTTGCGGCGGAAAGGACACGTCGCATGATGATCGTCCGCCTTGCGCGCGAAGATGAAGTTCCAGCGCTTGCGGCCATCGGGCTCGAAGCTTGGGAGAAGGCCGTCTCGGGCGTTGCCGATGCAGCGGCGATGCGGCATGTGGCGGAACTGGCGTTTCTCTCCTTTCTGCGATCGAAGTGGTTTTCGGTCAGCGTCATCGAGTTCGACGGCGAAGCCGCCGGCTGGGCAGCGCGTGAAGACAATGACGGCCATATCTCCGATCTCTGGATAAGGCCCGCGGTGCAACGGAACGGCCTTGGCTCCCTCCTGCTTGCCGAACTGGAGCGCCGTATTCTCGCCGACGGGTTCGAGGCGGCCGTCATCAAGACGCATTCGCAAAATGCCCCGGCAATCGGCTTCTTCCGCAAGCACGGATATTCGATCAGCTGGCTTTCGACCGCCTATGCGCCAAAACTCGACAGGGACGTCGAGTCGGTCGGGATGAGCAAGTCGCTGGAAGAGCCTGCTGCTCAATCGGGCCAGCAGTGGTTTTGAGCTGAACGGCAGTCGTCACCGTGTTTTGAGATCCGGCGAGAGCGGCAATCCCCTCTCGCCGGTATTTCTGTCAGCGGTTGTTCAACTGCGCGCGCACGAGCACGAGGCCGCGTTGGGTGATCCGGTAGGGCTTGCCGACGGATGAGGAGATTGCCTTCTTTCGCTTTAGCTTGCGAAACATCTCCAGGTCGAAGCTCAGGTAGAGCCAACCGTCGCGGGTAAAGCATCGGGCTTCGTCGATCGACTTGCCGTCCGAGCGGATGACTTCGATGCGGCCGCCTTGGGCCATGAGGTGAAGAATACGCTGTTCGTCGCGTGAAATGTCCATTGATGGTGAGATCCGAAAGGCGTTCGGTTGAACGCATGAAAACGGGTCTGGCGTTCTGTCGAACGTCAGGGCTTCGTTTTCCGGCCCGTGCGCGCAAAGAAATTTGCGGGCAGGGCCCTCAGGCAATCTCAGACAAGGAGAACATCAAAACTCCATAGGACGGACGGTCGCTTTTTACGCGAGGGACGACAACGTCGTCAAGAACGGACGGTTTGGGTGGGCAGGAGATTTCCCTCTTGCCGTGTCCAGTAGTCAGTGCGCGAAGGAGAGCGCGGCAAGTGCCATGGGTGCCCACAGGGGTGCGGAAAACCATGCGACGAGGGCAACGACGTGCATCGCGCAGATGAGCATCAGCTGCGTGCGAAAAGGCTCCTTGCGCGTCTTGTGACGCAAGAGCCGCTGGGCCAAGACGGCGCCCAGGCTGCCGCCGATCAGCGCGAGCCAGAGCAGCCGGCTTTCCGGCACGCGCCATTGCCCCTTGCGCGCGGCGTCCTTGTCCCACCAGAAGACGCAGAAGGTGAGGGCATTGATCAGCAGGATGAGGAGGACTGCGGTCAGGCTTTCTGTCATGGCGCCATTTTGGCAGGCATATCTGAACGGACCGCAAACGCTTCTGCGGGGCCGGAATACGTCACGCCGGATGTGACAAGCCTTGCACCCCCCAGCCAATTGTTCTACCCAGAGAAACACGATTTTAAGCTTACAGAAGAGCCTTCCATGACCCTTGTCGATGTCCGCATTTCCGATCCGAAACGCTATATTCCGGGCGCCACCGGCGACTGGGAAATCATCGTCGGCATGGAAGTCCATGCCCAGGTGACCAGCAATTCGAAGCTGTTCTCGGGTGCGTCCACGACCTTCGGCAATGCACCGAACTCCAACGTTTCGCTGGTTGATGCCGCCATGCCCGGCATGCTGCCGGTTATCAACGAGGAATGCGTCAAGCAGGCGGTGCGCACCGGGCTTGGCCTGAAGGCGCAGATCAACAAGCGCTCGATCTTCGACCGCAAGAACTATTTCTATCCGGACCTGCCGCAGGGCTATCAGATTTCCCAGTTCAAGGACCCGATCGTCGGCGAGGGCAAGATCATCATTTCTGTCGGCCCGGACCGCCAGGGCCAGTTCGAGGATGTCGAGGTCGGCATCGAGCGGCTGCATCTTGAGCAGGATGCCGGCAAGTCGATGCACGACCAGAACCCGACCATGTCCTATGTCGACCTGAACCGCTCCGGCGTGGCGCTGATGGAAATCGTTTCCAAGCCCGACATGCGCTCCTCCGACGAGGCCAAGGCCTACATGACCAAGCTGCGCGCGATCGTGCGTTATCTCGGCACGTGCGACGGCAACATGGATGAGGGCTCGATGCGCGCCGACGTCAACGTCTCGGTGCGCCGTCCGGGTGAAGGGTTCGGCACGCGCTGCGAGATCAAGAACGTCAACTCGATCCGCTTCATCGGCCAGGCCATCGAATACGAAGCCCGCCGCCAGATCGCCATCCTCGAGGACGGCGGCACGATCGATCAGGAAACCCGCCTGTTCGATCCGAACAAGGGCGAGACGCGCTCGATGCGCTCCAAGGAAGACGCGCATGACTACCGCTATTTCCCCGATCCGGACCTGCTGCCGCTGGAATTCGACGACGCCTTCATCGAGGATCTGAAGGCGCATCTGCCGGAATTGCCGGATGACAAGAAGGAGCGCTTCGTCCGCGAACTCGGCCTGTCGGTCTATGACGCCTCCGTGCTCGTGTCTGAAAAGGCGATCGCCGATTATTTCGAAGCCGTTGCCGCCGGCCGTGACGGCAAGATCGCCGCAAACTGGGTGATCAACGACCTGCTGGGTGCCTTGAACAAAGCCGGCAAAGGCATTGAAGACACTCCGGTTTCCCCCATCCAGCTTGGCGGTATTCTCGATCTCATCAAGTCGGAAGTCATCTCCGGCAAGATCGCCAAGGACCTGTTCGAAATCGTCTGGAACGAGGGCGGCGATCCGGCCGAACTGGTCGAATCCCGCGGCATGAAGCAGGTGACCGACACCGGCGCCATCGAAAAGGCCGTGGACGAGATCATCGCCGCCAACCCGGACCAGGTCGCCAAGGTTCAGGCCAAGCCGTCGCTTGCCGGCTGGTTCGTCGGCCAGGTGATGAAGGCAACCGGCGGCAAGGCCAATCCGCAGGCGGTGCAGGCCCTGGTGAAGGCCAAGCTCGGGCTCGAGGACTAAGCGGTGTTCTTTGTCCGCACGGCTTCGGAGCGCGATCTTGCCAAGGTGAGCGCGCTTCTCGGTGAAACATGGCATGCGACCTATGACACCCTCTACGGCGTGGAAAAGGTGGCGGAGCTGACGGCGAAGTGGCATTCGGTGCCGGCGCTGAAGGCTAGGCTTGCCCGCAAGAATGCTGAGTTCGTGGTGGCGGACAACGGCAAGGACATCGGCGGCATGGCGTATGCCGCGATGTCCGAAACCCTCAAGAAGGGTGCCATCCTGCATCAGCTCTATGTCCTGCCGAAATTCCAGCGGCAGGGCATCGGCCGCGACATGTTCGCCGAGCTCGAAACCTGCTTTCCCGATGCCGAGTTCATGCAGCTCGAAGTGGAGCCGGAAAATCACGCGGCCGTGGCCTTCTATGAAGCGCATGGTTTCGTGAAAATCGGCGAGACGGCCAATTGCGGCGACGGCCAGTCGGGCATCCCGGCGATCATCATGGAAAAGCCGCTCGGCTGACAGTGTGCAGACGTTGTTCAGTGTTGATGCCACGCTTCGTTCTTCGCTGTGGTAACGGAATCACTGGACATTCAACAGGCTGCACGGCATAAGCGGAACAGCACTCTAGGATATCCCGCGCCGTTGTTTTGGCGCGGTCAAGGACGGACATCATGAAGTCTCTGCTGCAGATTTTTACCTGGTGGAATGGACAGACGATCGGCACGCGCTTTCATACCTGGCGCTTCGGCAAGCGGGTCGGCGAAGATGCTGCCGGTAACGTCTATTATGAAGGCGGCAAGGACTCCGAAGGCCGCACCCGCCGCTGGGTGATCTATAATGGCTATGCCGAGGCTTCCGCCATTCCCCCGGGCTGGCATGGCTGGATGCATCACCGCACCGATGTTTCGCCTGCCGACGAAAACTACAAGCCGCGCGAATGGCAGAAGCCGCATCGCGTGAACGCCACCGGTACGGCCGACGCCTATCGTCCCCAGGGCTCGATCAGCAATAACGGCGAGCGTCCGCGCGTAACCGGCGATTATGACGCCTGGACGCCACGGTCCTGAGCCGAATTTGAAGGCGGACCTTTCCTGACTTTCGATTGCACCCGAGGCACCATGCCTCGGCCACATTTCATGTTTAGCGCCTGATACCCGGTACTTTGATCGGGATCGCGCGGGAGACGGGCGTAAATGGTAGTTTCAAATCAGCGAATTCAGATGCGCCGCGCCGTTGCGGCCGCTGCCCTGTTCGCGATTGCCGGTACCGCGCTTCTCTCCATGACCGCGGTTTCCGAGGCTGCGCGCATCACCAATCCGGTCGCGGTCTTTTCCGGCATCGACAAGATCACCGGCCGCATTACCACCTTCGATGTCTATATCGGCGAGACCGTTCAGTTCGGCGCCCTGCAGGTGACGCCGCGCGTCTGCTACAGCCGCGACGACACCGAGGCACCGAAGACCGACACCTTCGTCGAGGTCGACGAGATCACCCTCGACCGCAAGATCCGCCGCATCTTCACCGGCTGGATGTTTGCCGACAGTCCAGGTCTCAACGCCGTCGAGCACCCGGTCTATGACGTCTGGCTGGACAGCTGCAAGGCAAAGTCGGACCTGCCGCCGCCGGACACGGCAGCCAAGCAGTAGTCCGCGAAATGGCTGTTGCCCGGTTTCGCCGGGCAACGCGCTCAGGCCGCCGGCGGTGCCTTTTTCCCGAAGAGACCTTTGACAAACCGAACGATCGCAGCACCTGCGATCACCAGCACGATGCCGCCCTTTTTCAAGAACGCCAAGGCAATTGCCAGGAACCCGACCTTTGCTGCGATCTTGGCGCCGGCGCCTGCCGCGATGAGGCCTGCCATGCCGTAGGCGGCAAGCTTGTCGCCGTCGCGGAAGTCCGTATAGGTTTTTCCGGGAACGAACGTCGCGATCTTCATGATGCTTGGAATGCTGGCCTTGATTTCGGGCAGTTGCTCCAGCCCTGCGACGAAATTCAACTGCAGAACGCCTTCGCGCCCGAGGAGGCGGAGCGAATAGTTCAACGTGTGCGGTGACTTCGGATCCTTGCCGAACAGCAGATCGCGAGCCCAATGCAGGGTATGGGCGGATTTGTCATAGAATGGCGGGGATGCCCAGCCGACCAGAGTCATCGGCTCGTAACCGCTCTTCTCACGCTCGGCATTGCCCTCGACGGCGGCATCCTTCAAGTCTATCAGGAGCGCATCGAAATCGATGGACTGCGCATCGATGTCGGAAACATAGCCATCATCGATATAGTCAATGATGGAACCCCAAGAACCGGCTGATTCCGGTGCATACTGGACCGGAAAAATCATCCCGAGGCTGCCCTCGGCAGCTGCAGGCGGATTGCCCCAAAGCTGCGTGAGAACGCGCGCGGCGTCGGCCTGGTCGAGGAAATAGAATTCCGCCGGGACATTCAGCTTGGCATGGGCAAGCGGGAGCTCGACGATGCCTTGCTTGTAGTCGAGAGATTCAACCACCGTCTTCAACTCCGGCGGAAGCTGCGATTCGCTCCCGAAGATTTCACGATAGGTCTTCGCCTCGGCAAGCGTGCACGACAGCAGCAGCAAAGCCGCTGAAATGAAATATTTCTTTGACATCCCTTTGGTCCCCATTCTCCTACCTATCAGTAGCCGATGGAATTGGAGAATCTCAACTGTAGGATGCTGTTGTTCACACCAATGTTTAAAATTTCAGATGCGGTGAGGCGATGGCGCGCGCCAGCATCTTTTCGTAGCGCGCCTTGGGCACGTCGATGGCGCCGAAGCTTTTCAGGTGTTCGGTGGTGAATTGCGTGTCGAGCAGCGTGAAGCCGCGCTTGCGCAGGCGCTCGACCAGATGGACGAGGCAGATCTTCGAGGCGTCCGTGCGGCGCGAGAACATGCTTTCGCCGAAGAAGGCCGAGCCCAGCGAGACGCCGTAAAGCCCGCCGACCAGTTCATCACCGTGCCATGCTTCCACCGAATGGGCATGTCCCATGCCGTGCAGCGTGGCATAGAGCGAGCGGATTTTGGCGTTGATCCAGGTTGTTGGCCGGTCCGGGGCAGGGGCAGCGCAACCTTCCATCACCTCTTCGAAGGCCGTGTCGTAGCGGATATCGAAGGGCGCGCGCCTCATCGTCTTTGCGAGGCTCTTGGAAATGTGGAAATTGTCGAGCGGGATGATGCCGCGCAGTTCCGGCTCGACCCAGAAAAGTTCCGGATCGTCAGCTGAATCGGCCATCGGGAAAAGGCCGATGGAATAGGCCCGCAACAGCAAATCCGGGGTGATCTCCGGCTGCCTGCTGCGGGTCCCTTTCATTCAAAACCTCATTCGGACGGCTGGGCCAGATAATGCTCCAGCCAGTGGATGTCGTAATCGCCGTTGGCGATGTCCTGATTGTTGATCAGGTCCTGGAACAGCGGCAGCGTCGTCTTGATGCCGTCGATGACGAATTCGTCGAGCACGCGGCGCAGGCGCATCATGCACTCGACGCGGGTTCGCCCATGCACGATCAGCTTGCCGATCAGGCTATCGTAATAGGGCGGGATCCGGTAGCCCTGATAGGCGCCGGAATCGACGCGCACGCCAAGACCGCCGGGCGCATGGAAATGCGTGATCGTGCCGGGAGAGGGCACGAAGGTGCGCGGATCCTCGGCATTGATGCGGCATTCGATGGCATGGCCGGAGAAGACCACTTCGTCCTGTGTTACCGACAGGCCGGCACCGGAAGCAACGCGGATCTGCTCGTGCACGAGATCGATGCCGGTGATGGCCTCCGTGATCGGATGCTCGACCTGCAGGCGGGTGTTCATTTCGATGAAATAGAATTCGCCGTTCTCGTAGAGGAACTCGATCGTGCCGGCGCCGCGATATTTCAGCTTGCGCATGGCCGCGGCGCAGACTTCACCGATCTTCATCCGCTGCTCGACGTTGAGCGCGGGGGAGTTGGCTTCCTCCCAGACCTTCTGGTGGCGGCGCTGCAACGAGCAGTCGCGCTCGCCGAGGTGGATGGCGTTGCCTTCGCCATCGCCAACGACCTGGATCTCGATATGGCGCGGCTTGCCGAGGTATTTTTCCATGTAGACGGCGTCGTTGCCGAACGCAGCCAGGGCCTCTGAACGCGCAGTGGAAACCGCTTCGGACAGATCGTCCTCGTTGCGGGCCACCTTCATGCCGCGTCCGCCGCCGCCGGCCGTCGCCTTGATCAGCACCGGGAAGCCGATTTCGCGGGCGATTGCCAGCGCATTTTCGGGCTTCACCTCACCTGCGGAGCCGGGCACGACCGGAATGCCGAGCGACTTGGCGGTTTCCTTCGCCGTGATCTTGTCGCCCATGATGCGGATGTGATCTGCGGTCGGACCGATGAAGGTAATGCCATGGGCGTCGAGGATATCGGCGAACTTGGCATTTTCCGACAGGAAGCCGTAGCCGGGATGCACCGCATCGGCGCCGGTGATCTCGCAGGCCGCGACGATCTGGTGGATGTTCAGATAGCTGTCGCGCGAGGGCGGCGGTCCGATGCAGACGCTCTCGTCGGCGAGGCGGACATGCATGGCATCGGCGTCCGCGGTGGAGTGGACCGCGACAGTCGCAATGCCAAGCTCCTTGCAGGCGCGCAGGACGCGAAGGGCGATTTCGCCGCGATTGGCAATGAGGATCTTGGAAATCATCTGTGATGGCCTATTCGATGACGATCAGCGCTTCGCCGTATTCAACCGGCGCGCCGTCTTCAACGAGGATTTCGACCACGCGGCCGGAGCGCGGCGCCGGGATCTGGTTCATCGTCTTCATGGCTTCGATGATCAGGATGGTCTGGCCTTCCTTGACGGTAGCACCGGCTTCGACGAAGGGGCGCGAACCCGGAGCCGGCGACAGATAGGCGGTGCCCACCATCGGCGCGGTCACGGCGTTCTTCAAGGCCCTTGCGCTTTCCGCAGCAGTGACCTGGGCCGCAGCGGCTGAAGCAGCCTGAACCGGTGCTGCCATCGCCGGAACCGGAGCGGAGACGTATTGCGGTGTCCCGGCGCGCGATACGCGGATACGCAGGTCTTCCTGTTCCACTTCGATTTCGGTGAGATCGGTTTCGTTCAGGATGTTGGCGAGATCGCGGATCAGCGTCTGGTCGATGCCGGGTTTCTTGTCAGCCATGGATGAGAGCCTCGTGTTCTTTTTATTTCGTCTGTTGCGTGAGTGTCTTTAGCGCATTGAGCGCGAGAATGTAACTGTTTGCGCCGAAGCCGCAAATCACGCCCTTTGCCGCCGGAGCGAGCATCGACTTGTGCCGGAATTCTTCGCGGGCGTGGACGTTGGAAAGGTGCACTTCGATGACCGGGATGCCGATCGCCTTCGCAGCGTCGTGGAGCGCGATCGACGTGTGGGTATAGGCGCCCGCATTGACGACAATGCCCTGCGCGACGTTTCCCGCCTCGTGGAACCAGTCGACGAGGTCGCCTTCGTGATTGCTCTGGCGGCAAACGACATCAAGGCCCAGCGTCTTGCCGTGTTCCACGCACATCGCTTCGATATCGGCCAGTGTCTGCCCCCCGTAAATACCGGGCTCACGTTTGCCGAGCGCGTTGAGGTTGGGGCCGTTCAGCACGAAAATTGTCGATGGCATAGAGTCAGGTCCGATAATCGAGCGTTACCTATAGACGGATGGTTCCGCGAGGAAAAGCCCTACGGCCCCGCATGGCTTTTGTCCACAAGCGATAACGTGCGATCCAGCCGGCAAAATCGGCTTTCAGCAGCTGGTCTTGCCGCAGGCGCGGACATTCGCGACCTTCGCTTCCAGTTCCTGGGCGCCAACCGCTCCGAAAACGGCCTCCCGGCCGACCACATAGGAGGGCGTGCCGGTGATGCCGAGGTTGTTGGCAAGCGTATAGGCTTCCTTGACGGCTTCGTCCTGTGTGTTCCCGTCCATCTTCTTGCGAAGGTCGGCTTCCGCGACGCCGAGCTTGCCGGCAACGGCGATTGCCGTTTCCTCCGTTGCGCGCTCCTCTCCGCCGAGCAGCGCACGGTGGAAATCGCCGTATTTCTCCGGCGCAAGGTCGCGGAAAGCGGCACTGACCTTATGCGCGGCCATCGAATCCGGTCCGAGGATCGGCAGTTCCTTCAGCACGAAGCGGACATTCTTGTCTTTTTCGAGAATGGCGTCCATGTCGGACAGGGCGCGTTTGCAATAGCCGCAATTGTAGTCATAGAACTCGACGATGGTCACGTCGCCGTTCGGATTACCGAGCGTGACGTCATACTTCGACTGGAAGATCGCCTTTTCATTGTCGCTGATGGCAGCTTCGGCCTGCTGCAACTGCTCGTCGGCCTGTTTCTTCTTCAGCGCCTGCTGCGCCTCCAAGAGGATTTCCGGATTGGCGACGAGGTATTCCTTGATGAACTCGCCGATCTCCTGCTTTTGTTTGTCATCCAGCGCCTGCGCACCTTGCGGCAGCGCAGCCGTCGCCGAAAGCAGAATAAGCGTTGCGGCGATGATCTTTCGAGCGTTGAATGCCATGTCTTCCTCGTTGCCTTTTCTTATGTGTCCGGTCTGTCGTTCAATTGCCAAGGCGGGGTCAACAGGCTTGTTTGAAAGACAACAGAATATTCGTGGGCAAGCATAAGGGTGCGCGGCGCCAAACGAAACTGTAAAATCGACGCAAATGCGGCACTCGCGTACTTGTGAAGCCCATTGCGATCAGGCAGATGGCTGCGGGAAGTCAAAAACACCGAGGATGTGCTGTTGAAGCCGCTGTCTACCCGCAGTTCCGTCGAACCGTTTCACGCCATGGACGTTCTGGCTGAGGCAACGAAGCGCCGTGAGGCCGGATATCCGGTTATTTCCATGGCGGTCGGGCAACCGAGCCATCCGGCACCGACGGCGGCATTGGAGGCAGCGCGTGCGGCACTCGTGCACGGGCGGCTGGGGTATACGGATGCGCTTGGAACCTCGTCGCTCCGAATCGCGATCGCCAAGCACTATCGCACCCGCTACGGCGTCGACATCGATCCGCAGCGGGTGGCGGTGACGACGGGATCGTCGGCCGGCTTCAACCTGGCATTTCTGGCCCTGTTCGATCCCGGCGACTGTGTTGCCATCGCCCGACCCGGCTATCCGGCCTACCGCAACATCCTGGCGGCGCTCGGCCTGACGGTCGTCGAAGTCGAGGCAGATGCCGAAAGCGGGTTCACGCTGACGCCGCAGAGTCTCGATGCAGCGGAGGCGAAAGCCGGAAAGCCGCTGAACGGCGTTCTCCTGGCAAGCCCCGCCAATCCGACCGGCACTGTCACCGGCAAGGCGGGACTGAAGGCGCTGGCCGATTATTGCCATGAGCGCGGGATCGCCTTCATTTCCGACGAAATCTACCATGGCCTGACCTTTGCAGGCGAGGAGACGACGGCGCTCAGCGTCACGGACGAGGCGGTGATCATCAATTCCTTCTCGAAATATTATTGCATGACCGGCTGGCGGATCGGCTGGATGGTGTTGCCACAAACGCAGGTGCGTGCCTTCGAACGCATCGCCCAGAGCCTCTATATCTCGCCGCCGGAACTGTCGCAGATCGCCGCCGAGGCTGCCCTTGGGGCCGAGGCCGAGCTTGACGTCTACAAGGCATCCTATGCCGCGAACCGCGAGCTCCTGCTGAAACGCCTGCCCGAGATCGGCTTCTCCATCGCCTCGCCGATGGACGGCGCGTTCTACGCCTACGCCGATGTCAGCCGGTTCACCAATGACAGCATGGATTTTGCCAGGAAGATGCTTGCCGAAATCAACGTCGCAGCAACGCCCGGGCTGGATTTCGACCCGCTCGAAGGGCACCGCGCCATGCGGTTCTCCTATGCGGGCGCCGAGGCCGACATGGCCGAGGCGATGGACCGCATCGCCCGCTGGCTGGCGTAATTATCAAATCATATCAGATGATTGCCGGATTTTTCGGATTCAGGCTGTGATGGTGCTGAATCAGATTGTGAAGCGCCGGGCGGCTTTGCTTGCGCTGGAGCTCGAGGCCTGCGATGCGCGCCCAACGGACGCGCAATGGTTTGATATCCTCCAGTAGGCTTCAGCGGCAAATGCGGACTTTCCGGACGATCGGGTTGCCCCGGTCGTCAACTGAACGGATTTTCCGGATCACACAGATCGGCTCATATGCGGTGTCATAGCTCTTATAATAATAGTCATTGAAGCGTTGCCGGCTGTAGCTGTCGGCGTGGATTGGTGCTGCCAGGGACATCGCCGGGACGGCGGCAACGGCCGCGGCGATAGCGAAGCATCGCATGATTGTCTCCTCCGGTTGGCGTCGGACGAGCCCATCTCGTCCACGGCGGGACAATCCCATACACGTCGTATTTTCGCTGTTCCTTATGAAACAGGAGAGGGCATAAAAAAACCGGCCAATCGCCTGGCCGGTTTTTTCAGTTTGGTTTTTCAGAGGTCGCTCAGAAGAAGCCGCGCTTCTGCCACCAGCCGCCCTTCTTGGGCTTCGGCGCCTCGTCGCCCTCCGCCGTGGCGGTCGACGATTTGACGACCGGTTCGCTGGCGATCGAATCGATGTCGCGGTTGGTGCGGGCCGGCTTTGTCTCTTCAAGGGAGGCGGCAGCCTTTTCGACGACGGGTTCTTCAGCGACCACCGCGTCCTGTGGCTGTGCTTCGACAGCTGCCTGAGCCTCCGCATCGGCGGTCTCAACAGGCGCTTCCTCAACGGGAGCTTCCTCAACAGCGGCAGCGACGGCTTTCTTACTGCGGCTGCGCTTCGGCTTGGCGGGTTTTGTCTCTTCCTCGACGGCGACAGGTGCTTCGGGCGCCACCTCTTCGGTTGCTGCGGCCGGTGCAGTCGCCTCGGTCTCGGTGGACGGCGATGCGTCGGATACCGTCTCCGATTCTTCCTCGTTCACGGTCTCGGCACTGGCGACAACGTTTTCGCCCTCAGCCTCATCCGGCCGATTGCGCCGGCCGCCACGCTTGCCGCGGCGGCGGCGCTTGCGCTTCTGGCGTTCTTCCTCGCTCAACCCGGCATTCTGGGCGTCATCGGCAGCTGCCTGAGCGGCATCGTCGTCGCCTTCGTCCTCGTCGCCATCCTCATCCGACATGTCGTCGGAGCGGGCGTCGGCTTCCGCGGACGTCTGTTCACCGTTCGGGCCTGTGCCGCGACCGCCACGACGCCGGCGGCGGCGCTTGCGCTTGCGGTTGCCCTGGTCGTCGTCCTGTGCGGCCGGCACGCGCTCGGCGCGCTCAGCCTTGGCCTCGACCACGACGTCTTCTTCGTCCTCGATATCCTCTTCGATGACGATATCATCGTCGTCCTCGGGCTCGGGTTCGAATTGGATGATCTGCTCGATCTTGACCGGATTTTCGACGGCTTCGCCACGATCGATGGCAAAGTGCTGTGCGCCGACATGGGCATCCGCCTCGACGATGATCTGAACGCCGAAACGCTCTTCATAATCAACGATCGTGCCGCGCTTGTGGTTGAGCAGGTAGAGGGCGATGTCCGGCGTCGTGCGCACGGTGATGTTGTGCGTGGTGTTCTTCAGCAGATATTCTTCGACGCCGCGCAGGACATGCAGGGCGACGGAAGACTGCGAACGCACGTGGCCCGTGCCGTTGCAATGCGGGCAGGTCTGCATCGTCGATTCGAGAACAGACGCACGGATGCGCTGGCGCGACATTTCGAGCAGGCCGAAATGCGAGATGCGGCCGACCTGGATGCGGGCCCGGTCGTTTTTCAGATGATCCTTCAGACGCTTCTCGACGGCGCGGTTGTTGCGCTTTTCTTCCATGTCGATGAAGTCGACGACCACGAGGCCGGCAAGGTCGCGCAGGCGCAGCTGGCGCGCGACTTCCTCGGCGGCTTCGAGGTTCGTCTGGAGTGCGGTGTCCTCGATCGAGTGCTCGCGGGTCGAGCGGCCGGAGTTGACGTCGATCGCAACCAGCGCTTCGGTCTGGTTGATGATGATGTAGCCGCCGGACTTCAGCGTCACCTGCGGGACGAGCATGCGATCGAGCTGGGCTTCGATGCCCGAGCGCGAGAAGATCGGGTGCACGTCGCGGTAGGGCTGAACCACCTTGGCGTGGCTCGGCATCAGCATCTTCATGAAGCTCTTGGCTTCCTTGTAGCCTTCCTCGCCGGCAACGATGATCTCGCTGATGTCCTTGTTGTAAAGGTCGCGGATCGAACGCTTGATCAGGCTGCCTTCTTCATAGACGAGGCAGGGAGCGGTCGAGGACAGCGTCAGCGTGCGGACGTTTTCCCACAGGCGCATCAGATATTCGAAATCGCGCTTGACCTCGACCTTGGTGCGGTTGGCACCGGCGGTACGCAGGATGACGCCCATGCCCTGCGGCACGTCGAGCGCGCGGGCGATTTCCTTCAGGCGCTTGCGGTCCGGCAGGTTGGTGATCTTGCGGGAAATGCCGCCGCCGCGTGCCGTGTTCGGCATCAGCACCGAATAGCGGCCGGCGAGCGAAAGATAGGTGGTGAGGGCTGCACCCTTGTTGCCGCGTTCTTCCTTGGCCACCTGCACGAGCAGGATCTGCCGGCGCTTGATGACTTCCTGGATGCGGTACTGCTTGCGCGGCTTGCGAACCTGGCGGTCCGGCACTTCTTCCATTGCGTCTTCGGCACCAACGGATTCGATGACTTCCTTCTCTTCAGGATGACCATCGTCGTCGTCGTCTTCATCGGCGTTGCGACGGCGGCCGCGCGTCTCTTCCGAGATGCTGTCGGTATCGACCATGGCGGCCATTTCGCCGCTCGAGCTTTCCTCGCCGTCGGCGCTTTCTGAGGCGGCTTCTGCCGCTTCCGCCGCAGCCTTCTTCGTGCGGCGAGGGCGCTTGGCCTTGGTCTTGGGCTTTTCTTCTGCTTCCGGCGGAACTTCTGCCACGACATCGACGGTCTCGGCTGCCTCGACGACGGCTTCTTCCGTTGCAGCTACAGTTTCCTCGTCGGAATCAGGGCCGAGATCCGTGCCGGTCTCGACATGCTCGATGTCATCGTCGCGGCGCGCTTCCTCGGCTTCGGCCTTCAGCAGTGCCTGACGGTCGGCGAGGGGAATCTGATAATAGTCGGGGTGGATTTCCGCGAAGGCCAGGAAGCCGTGACGGTTGCCGCCGTAATCGACGAAGGCCGCCTGCAGCGACGGCTCCACGCGTGTGACTTTCGCGAGGTAGATGTTGCCGCGTATCTGTTTCTTATGTTCGGATTCGAAGTCGAATTCTTCTATGCGGTTTCCGCGTACGACAACGACGCGCGTCTCTTCAGCGTGAGACGCATCGATAAGCATTTTCTCTGCCATGTAAGTGGTGCTCCTCGGCGCAACCGAGAAACGGCAGGAAGATCGCGTCCGGGAGGACACGTTCCATACAGCTCAGGTTTTTCGCCGGATGTGAATGTTCCTGCATGGTCGGGGAGATGGTCCAACAGCCAGACGGCAGCCGGAACGGTCTCGTTCCGGGGCCTGTTTACTTCTGACCGATACTGCTGAGACAACGTCAATGACCAAACAAGAATGCCAATGTACTAGGCCCTGGAGGCCCGATGAATGTGCCCGCTCGCGGGCCTTCGGTGATCGTCACCATAAACGCACCGGCCACCGCCGGAATTTCACGATTCAGTATGCAAGAGAGAAGGTGGAGCGACGGCGGATGAAGCGCGACTGCTTGTCCGAGACATGATCCACGTCGAGCCGGGTCTTACCGGTTCCGATCACGCTCTGGCGCCGGGGCTTCAAAAACCCGTTGGCTGCCGGTCGTCGATTCTATCCCGTCAACACTTTCTCCCTGTGAAGCTTTTATGTTTTCTATGTCACAATGGCAAGGGAAAAGCCGGAACCGCCATAATATTGATTGATTCGCTTGTGCGGGTATGCACTGCCAGGATGCAGGTTTTGGCAGCTTCGGGGCATGTTTTTCGGTGCAGTGACCGGTGGCGGGCGGTGTTTGCTGCGTTCGGCAAGGTTTGGTTAACCATATGGCGTCATGGATGATAGGAATGGCAACCGGCGATGTGCGTGGGCAGTTTCTGGACCTGGAGGCCGTGTCCGAGCTGTCCGTGATGCGCCGATCGCGCATCCGGCGAAGCGTTGGCGACAAGGAAAATCGGGTTTGATCCTCTCGGCGATGATGCGGCACTGTTTGCTCGGGCTTTTCGTCCTGTGTTCGGCATTGGGCGCACAAGCTGCCGAAGCGCCGTTGCTTGCTTATGGCGCCCGGATCGCGGGTGACGACGCCCGTACCCGGGTGGTCATCGATTTCGACAAGAAACCGGTTTTCTTCGTTCATTACGTCGCCAACCCGGTGCGTGTCATCGTCGATTTGCCTGAAACATCGTTTGGATTGAAGCCGGAGGATCTCGCGGCCCGCGGCCTGTTCTCGGAAATCCGTTACGGTGCCATGGGGGCCGGCAGTTCGCGTGTCGTGCTGACGGCAAAGAAGCCGGTGGCCATCACCGTTGCGGATGTGAAGGCTGACGAGGAGGGCAGGGGCTTCCGGTTGGTCCTCGATGCGGAGCGTGTGACCGAGGAGCGTTTTTCGGGGCTTATTGAAGAGCAGAAATGGACGGGTACCGTCACGGCCACCAAAACGGACCGTGTCGTCGAGCCGCCGACTGCAGGAGAATTTGTGATCGCCGTCGACGCCGGGCATGGCGGCATCGATACCGGCGCGATCGGCACCGACACCAAGATGGAGGAGAAGAGCGTGACGCTCGCCTTCGCGGGCGAACTCGTGGAGACGCTCAATAAGGAAACGGGTGTCAAGGCGTTCCTGACGCGGGAAAAGGATGAATTCCTGTCCTTGCCGGAACGGGTGCAGATCGCTCGCCAGCACGGCGCCAACCTGTTCATCTCCGTGCATGCCGATACGCTCAAGCAGCACGACATCCGCGGCGCGACCGTTTACACCATTTCCGACAAGGCATCCGACCATCTGGCGGCCAATCTTGCCGAGCGCGAAAATCTGTCCGACGAGATCGCCGGAATGACGTTGACGAGTGAACCCGCCGAGGTCGCCGACATTCTTATCGATCTGACGCGCCGCGAGACGCAGGCGTTCTCCGTCAATCTTGCGCGCTCCGTGGTCTCGTCGTTCGAGGGGCAGATCAACCTCATCAACAATCCCCACCGCTATGCCGGCTTCCGCGTCCTGCAGGCGCCGGACGTACCGTCCATCCTGCTTGAACTCGGTTTCTTGTCCAACAAGCAGGACGAGAAATTGCTGGTCGATCCGGTCTGGCGCAAGAAAGTCGCGGGCCTTCTGGCCGGCGCGGTGCGCACCTATCGGGGCGGGTCGGTGGCAAACGGCGGTTGATCTCTTCCCGTTTTTCAAAGCAATGACGTTTGATGTGATTTGTGTCGCTCAAGTAACAGCGATATCGTTTTCAAGGGATGCGGCGTGTTTAATATGCCGAGAGCCCTATTTTGCTCACAATCCGGTCGCTATCCGGAAATCTGATTTACGCGATCGGTGATCTGAAAGAGACAGCCGGTCGTAAAAATGAAACGCGGGAGACTGCCGGATGTCCGGCTTTCTTTGCGGTTTAATTCGTTCGGCATGATTGCATTCGGACAAGGTGCAGGCTAGGCCCACCATGCTCGCGTGCTCCGCACAGAGAAACGACAACAGGGTACCGGTATCTGGCTGATGATCAGACTGATTGGATATTTCTTCGGCATTGGCGCATTTCTGGTGCTCGGCGTGGCCGCTGCGGCCGCCATCTATCTCGGCCACATCACGAAAGACTTGCCGGATTATGAAGTTCTCAACAGCTATGCGCCGCCGGTAACGACGCGCGTTCACGCCGGCAACGGCGCGCTGATGGCCGAGTATGCCCGCGAGCGCCGCCTCTATCTGCCGATCCAGGCCATTCCCGACCGCGTCAAGGCCGCGTTCATTTCGGCGGAAGACAAGAATTTCTATCAGCATCCGGGCGTCGATATCACCGGCCTTGCACGCGCCATCGCCGTCAACCTGCAGAACTTCGGTTCGGGCCGCCGCCCCGTGGGCGCCTCGACGATCACCCAGCAGGTCGCCAAGAACTTCCTTCTTTCGGCGGACCAGACGATCGACCGCAAGGTCAAGGAAGCGATCCTGTCCTTCCGCATCGAGCAGGCCTACAGCAAGGACCGCATTCTCGAACTCTACCTCAACGAAATTTTCTTCGGTCTGAACTCCTACGGTATTGCCGGCGCGGCTCTGACCTATTTCGACAAGTCGGTGACGGAACTGACGATCGCCGAGACCGCCTATCTCGCGGCGCTGCCCAAGGGCCCCTCCAACTATCATCCGTTCCGCCGTGAAAAGGCGGCGCTCGAGCGTCGTGACTGGGTCATCGACCGCATGGTCGAGAACGGCTACGTCACCAAGGCCGACGGCGAGGAAGCCAAGAAGCAGCCGCTGGGCGTCAGCGTCCGGCGTGGCGGATCGCACCTTTTCGCCTCGGAATATTTCGCCGAGGAGGTCCGCCGCCAGATCATCCAGCGTTATGGCGATAGTGCCCTCTATGAAGGCGGCCTGTCCGTTCGCACCTCGCTTGATCCCCGGCTGCAGGTCGAGGCACGCAAGGCGCTGCAGAACGCGCTGGTTTCCTATGACGAGCGGCGCGGCTTCCATGGCGCGCTGAAGACGATCGAAATCGGCGGTGACTGGGGCGAGCCGCTCGGCAAGCTTGAAGCGCTTTCCGATGTGCCGGAATGGAAGCTTGCCGTCGTGCTCGCGGTCGATGAGAGCGGTGCCGAAATCGGCATCCAGCCGGAGAAGGACGGCGCAGGCAAGATCGGTACCGATCGGGTGACCGGACGCATCTCGGAAAAGAACATGCACTGGGCCTATCGTTCCTCGACGGGTGACCGCAAGACGGCGAAGTCTCCCGAAGGCGTTGTCGGCCCAGGCGATGTCGTCTATGTCGAGGCGACGGACGTGGACGGCGAATACCGCCTGCGCCAGCCCCCGAAGGTGCAGGGTGGCCTCGTTGCCATGGATCCGCAGACCGGCCGCGTTCTCGCCATGGCCGGCGGCTTTTCCTATGGGCAGTCGGAGTTCAACCGAGCGACCCAGGCGATGCGTCAGCCCGGATCGTCCTTCAAGCCCTTCGTCTACGCGGCAGCACTCGACAATGGCTATACGCCGGCTTCCGTCATCCTCGACGCACCGTTCGAACTGGTCACCGGCGGCCAGGTCTGGCGCCCGGAAAACTATGGCGGCGGCTCGGCCGGCCCCTCGACGTTGCGCCTCGGCATCGAGAAGTCGCGCAACCTGATGACGGTGCGGCTTGCTAACGACATGGGCATGAATCTCGTTGCCGAATATGCCGAGCGGTTCGGCATCTACGACAAGATGATGCCGGTGCTGGCCATGTCGCTCGGTTCGGGCGAGACGACGGTGCTGCGGATGGTTTCGGCCTACGCCGTGCTCGCCAATGGCGGCAAGCAGATCAAGCCGTCGATGATCGACCGGATCCAGGACCGCTACGGCAAGACGATCTTCCGCCATGAGGAGCGCACCTGCGACAACTGCAACGCCGCCGACTGGGAGAACCAGGAAGAGCCGGTTCTCACCGACAATCGCGATCAGGTTCTCGATCCGATGACTGCCTATCAGATCACCTCGATGATGGAAGGCGTGATCACCCGCGGCACCGCCGCCGGCAAGATCAATCTCGACCGTCCGGTGGCTGGCAAGACCGGCACGACCAATGACGAGAAGGATGCCTGGTTCGTCGGCTACACGCCGGACATGGTCGCCGGCCTCTATCTCGGCTTCGACAATCCGGCGCCGCTCGGACGCGGTGCGACGGGCGGCGGTCTTGCCGCACCCGTGTTCAACGATTTCATGCAGGTGGCGATGCAGGGCACGCGCCCGGTCAAGTTCGTGCCGCCGGAGGGAATGAGCCTTATTCCCGTCAACCGCAAGACCGGTATGGCGGCGGCCGAAGGCGACCCGGACACGATCATCGAAGCCTTCAAGCCCGGGACTGGCCCGGCCGAGAGCTTCTCGGTGATCGATGGCGGCGCCGAGTATATTCCGCCGGAGGAAATCCTGAAGGCTTCGCCACAGGCAAACGACGCCATCAACCGCGGCTCGAGCGGACTGTTTTAACGCCCCTAATCTGCCTTTACCGACGCCCTCCGTCTTTACAGGAGCGGCGGGCATCGTTATTCACGGCGCACATTTCATTCCAGCGCAAGAAGCAGGACAATGCGGACCGAAATCGAGAATATCGTCGACGAAATCAAGCAGGCCATAAGCCTGCTGAGGAGGCATCTTTGACTGGGACCAGGCGGTAAGACGACTGGACTGGTTGAACAACAAGGCCGAGGATCCGAACCTCTGGAACGATGCGGCCGAAGCGCAGAAGCTGATGCGCGAGCGCCAGCAACTCGATGACGGCATCAACGGCGTTCGCTCTTTCGAAAGGCAGATGCAGGATGCCATCGACCTCATCGAACTCGGCGAGGAAGAGGGCGATGCCGATATCGTCAAGGAGGCGGAAGAGGCGTTGAAGGTTCTTCGGTCTGAAGCGGCCCGCCGCCAGGTCGAAGCCATGCTGTCGGGCGAGGCGGACGGCAACGACACCTATCTCGAAGTGCACTCCGGTGCCGGCGGCACCGAAAGCCAGGACTGGGCAAACATGCTGCTGCGCATGTATACCCGCTGGGCCGAACGGCAGGGCTTCAAGGTCGATCTCATGGAAATCCATGACGGCGAAGAAGCCGGCATCAAGTCGGCAACCCTGCTCGTCAAGGGCCATAATGCCTATGGCTGGCTGAAGACCGAATCGGGCGTGCATCGTCTGGTGCGCATCTCGCCCTACGACAGCAATGCCCGCCGTCATACCTCGTTCTCGTCCATTTGGGTCTACCCGGTGGTCGACGATTCGATCCAGATCGACATCAACGAGAGCGATTGCCGCATCGACACCTATCGCTCGTCCGGTGCCGGCGGTCAGCACGTCAACACGACCGATTCGGCCGTGCGCATCACGCACATGCCCTCCGGCATCGTCGTCCAGTGCCAGCAGGAACGCTCGCAGCACAAGAACAAGGCCAAGGCCTGGGACATGCTGCGCGCTCGCCTCTACGAATCGGAACTGAAGAAGCGCGAAGACGCGGCCAACGCCGAAGCCGCCTCCAAGACCGATATCGGCTGGGGCCACCAGATCCGCTCCTACGTGCTGCAGCCCTACCAGTTGGTGAAGGACCTGCGCACCGGGGTCGCGAGCACCGCGCCGGACGACGTGCTCGATGGCGATCTCAACGAGTTCATGGAAGCGGCGCTGGCCCACAGGGTGAGCGGCGGTGCCGATGCGGTCGTCGACGACCTCGCGTGAGACGAAAAAAGAGAGACACACGAAAAGCCGGGCCTCAAAGTCCCGGCTTTTTGCTTTTGAGCGTGTGAGTTCAGTTGGTTTCGCGCTCGACCCTGATGTCGCCGATGTCGTCGATGAGCACGGTCCAGGTCTCCGGCTCTGGTGCTGCCGGATCGGTCTTCAGGTAGACGGTGGCAAACAGCCCCGGCTGCCGTGCGACGCCGTCGGAGGTTTTCGGCCGGATATCGGTCACATAGGCCTTCATGGAGGAAAATTCCTCCAGTTCGGCGGAGGACACCACCTTCGGTCCTGCGGCGTCCAGCGCGATCTGTTGCAGGAAGACATGAGTGTTTCCTTCGGCCTGGCGCACGGCGACCAGCTTGTAGTATCCGCGCTGCGCCGTCGCCGATGGGCCGGCTGCCGGGGTGCTTTCTGTCTTGGCGGCGTTCGGATCGAGGACGCTGAGCGGATCACCGCTCTCTTCCCAATAGCCGGTGCTGGTCACGAAAATGATATTGTCGGGCATGAGCGTGGTGTCGTCGGCACGGGCAGATGACCCTGCGGCCAGGAGCAAGGCGAGGCAGCAGGCGGAAAGCGTGGCTATGCTGACGTTTCGAAACTGGAGCATCGTCTTTGCCCTTGGTGCGCTCATGTGACAGCGGATGCTGGCATGCCTTGTGGGTCCCGAGGCACATGAATTCCCGAATCACCTTCGGTCGGAATCGATTCCAATTCAAGTGATTGCTGGGATACGGTCGTGACCCTGTCAATTGGAGAATTGTTCGGCGAGGATACGGTCCGACCAGGAATAATCGGGGTCCGAAAGGATATGCGCCGTCATCTTCTCGGATTCGGCAATGCGAACCGTGACGACGGACTTGACCTCGACATGATCAGCGACGGCGTTGACCGGGCGTTTGTCCGGTTCGAGAATGGCGATATCGACGGTCACCTTGTTGGGCAGAAGCGCGCCGCGCCAGCGGCGAGGCCGGAAGGGGCTGACCGGGGTGAGTGCCAAAAGCGGCGCTTCAAGCGGCAGAATCGGGCCGTGGGCGGAGAGATTGTAGGCGGTGGACCCCGCCGGCGTCGACAGTAGCACGCCGTCGCAGATCAGTTCCTCGAGCCTGACGCGACCATCGACGACGACCCGCAGCTTTGCCGCCTGGTACGACTGGCGAAAGAGATAGACCTCGTTGATGGCGAGCGCCCGGAAGCGCTTGCCGTCCGTATCGACAGTCTGCATTTCCAGCGGCCGGAATGTGTTTTCGACGGCCGCGGCGAGGCGTTCGTGCAGGTCTTCAGTGCTGTAACGGTTCATCAGAAAGCCGATCGAGCCGCGGTTCATGCCGTAGACCAGCTTGCCGGAATTCATCGTCTTGTGCAGCGTATGCAGCATGAAGCCATCGCCGCCGAGCGCCACGATCACATCCGCCTCCTCGGGATCATGCTGGCCGTAAAGAGCGATCAACTCCTCTGCAGCCCTCTGCGCCTCGAGGGTGGCGGAGGCAGCGAAAGCGATGGTTTTGAACGTGCGAGCCATGGAATGCCTGTATGTTTTACGAAATGGGCGCCAGCGGACTGAAAGCGCCCCGAAGACGTCCTGCGCGTCCGTTCTTCAACTGGCAGCAGGTATCACCGCCGCCGATACCATCGGTATCATGCATAAAAGATCAACGTGGGAAAGGAAAAGAATGGTGCCCCCACCAGGACTCGAACCCGGGACCCCCTGATTACAAATCAGGTGCTCTACCAACTGAGCTATAAGGGCAGCATGTGGGCCAGGGAGTTAGCATATTCTGATCGTGTGTAAAGGGAAAATGCGATTGTCCGCCCGCTTTTCCAGATCTGATCGGCGCGGCCATCGCGGCGGCGTTCTTGCGTTACCGGCCTCGAGTGGCGCGGTCACAGATTCGATTTCGGCCGGATTGTCGGTGGCGGTGGCTGGGTGCGATGGGCGTGGCGCTTCTGGAGCCGCGGTGGAATGAAGAAGACGACGATGGCGATCATCGCCGATAAAGTGCAAGTCAGCCAGAGCACGCCGGTGCCCAGCGCCCGTTCGAGAAAGGCGCCGCAGACGCCGCCGACCGCCATACCGAGCCAGGGAACGATCTGCATCGCCCAGTCGCGCCGGGGTGCACCGACGACCCAGCTGCCGATGCCCCGACCGAAGCGCGAAAGGCCACCGGTCACATAGGTCAGCCCGATGGGCAGTCCTTCGATGTGCTCAACGGCGGCATTGATGAGCCCCATGGCAAGCACGATCCCGTAAAACTGCAGCGTTGCGAGGGCAGGGCTGGTAGCACCGGCCGCAAGGCCGAGGATGAGCGTAACCCCGCAGAGGACGCGAAACGTGCGCCGGCTGGCGTTGTGGGCAACAATGATGCCGAGGGCGTTTCCGGCGACGAACGTTAGCAGCGCGCCGAGCAGGATGACGGCATATCCCGCTTGCCCCTCCGCGAGGGCCACTGCGGCACGCGTCGTGTTGCCGCTCATGAAGGAAACGAAGCTGCCGGCGACGAGGAGCCCGGCGGCGTCCGTCATGCCGGCGAGAAACGAGATGGCAGCAACGAGTGTGGTGCCGATAGCGGTCCTGCGCCTGCGGATGATGCGCCGCCGCCGTTCTATCGTCATGATGCACTGCTCCCTGCCGCCGCCGATTCGCTGATAGCGTCAGATTGCTCGCTTCGAAAACGTTCGAACAGGGGGCGCCGCAGACCGCCTCTATTATTCCGCGGCGTCGAGCATTGCCGGGCGCGGATCGATTTCGGTGCAGCGGGAAATGGCGCCGGGCAGGTTTTCGGCGAGGAAGTCGATGAGCGCCCGGACACCCGGCAGGATGCCATGGCGCGAGGTGAAGACGAGGTGCACGATGGCGTCGTTGGAAGACCATTCGGGCAGCACCGGCAACAGTACACCGGTGCGGAAGGCGCGTGCACACAGATGATCCGGCAGAAGCGTAATGCCGACGCCTTCGATCGCCGCTCGTTCGAGAATGCCAAAATCGCTGCAGCCGATGATTGGCTGGTGAACAATATCGCGCTTCGTGCCGTCGGTGTGATTGAGCTGCCAGGTATCGGAGCTGTGCTGCTCGTTCGCCGAAAGCGTCGGCACCTTGCCGAGCGTGTCGATCGTCACATTGCCGATCCGGGCCATCAGTGCCGGGCTGGCCGCGAGGAACTGACGGGCCTGCCCAAGCTTGCGCACGATCAGGTGATTGTCGGTATCGAGCTGATCGCGGGCCCGCAGGGCGACATCGATCCGCTCCTCGACCAGGTCGATCCGCCGATTGGTCGTGGTGACCAGCACGCGCACGCCCGGGTAGCGCCGGTGGAAGATTGGCAGGAGATGGCCGACCATCGGCGTGAAGCCGAGTGGGCAGGCAAGTCGGACGATGCCGGACGGCTCGCTTCTGGCCGCCGCGACCACCGCTTCCGCCGCCTCGACGCCGGAGAGGATCGTCTCGCAGCGCTCGTAGAAGGCCTGACCGATCTCGGTCACGCGCAGCTTGCGCGTCGAACGTTCGAGAAGGCGAACGTCAAGCTGCTGCTCCAGCCGCGCGACATGTTTGCTGAGCTTGGATTTCGGGATGTTGAGGGCCCGCGACGCGGCGGAAAACCCCTTGTGTTTCACCACGGCGGCAAACAGCGCGAGATCGTTCAAGTCCTGCATTTGACACCTTCCGTTTCGCCCAACGTAGACAAGATTGTCTCTATCAGGAAACAGTCTGTCAAAAAAGGGCGGACTTATCGGCTGATTGTTTTAAATTCATATGTGATGCACCCAAACGCCACCCAGGACAAAGGTGCAATCCATGAACATTCTCCATATCGACTCCGGTATCCTCGGAGATCATTCCGTGTCCCGCCGCCTGACGGCATCGATCGTTGCGCGGATCAAGGCAGAGCGCCCGGGCGACACCGTGACTTATCGCGACCTTGTCGCTGATCCGCTGGCGCATCTGAACGGTTCCCACCTGATGGCCGCCTCGGCCAATCCGGAAGGGCTCGATGCCACGCTGGTTTCCGAACTTGACGCGGCGCGTGCCTCGCTTGCCGAATTCCTCGCTGCCGACGTCATCGTCGTCGGCGCGCCGATGTACAATTTCACCATTCCGAGCCAGCTGAAGACCTGGATCGACCGCATCCTCGTTGCCGGAACCACCTTCCGCTACACCGAATCCGGTGTCGAAGGCCTGGCCAAGGGCAAGAAGGTGATCGTCGCCTCGACGCGCGGCGGCCACTATTCGGGTGCTTCTCCGATTAGCGCCATGGACCATCAGGAAACCTACCTGAGCACGGTGTTCGGCTTCATCGGCATCAGCGATGTCGAATTCGTTCGCGCCGAAGGCCTCTCCATCAGCCCGGATTCGAAGGAAGCAGCGATCACCGGGGCCGAGAAGGCGATCGCCGACCGCGGCCATTTCGACATCGCCGCCTGATCACAGGCGGGATCGTAAAGCTTTTAAAAGCCGGCACGACAAGTGTCCGGCTTTTTTTGTGTGGCGATAGCCAGGACAACCGTTTTCGCTTCATGAGCTTTCGAGCCCTTTCGCGGTTGACTGGACAGGCACGGTCCAAGGCGATAGAGCCCGATTACAGGCTTGCGCCAACAGCATCAGGAACTGGAATCGAAAATGGACGTCAGGGACAGCAACGGTACGATCCTCAACGAGGGCGACAACGTCACGCTCATCAAGGATCTGAAAGTCAAGGGCACATCCGAGACCCTGAAGCGTGGCACGATGATCAAGGGCATCCACCTCACCGACGATCCGGACGAGGTCGAGTGCCGTCACGCCAAGGTCAAGGGTCTGGTGTTGCGCACCGAATTTCTAAAAAAGGCCTGATTGAACGCGGCCGCGCGCCAGCGTGACGTCTGCCTGCTTTGCTTGGAAAACGAGCCTTTTTGTATTAAGCTCGGCTTATGAAAAGCGTTCCGGCTCTTTTGTTGGTCGTTCTCGTTTCGGTGTTTGCCGGAATGTTTTCCACGCTGTCTTTTGCATCGCCCCCGGACGCGCGCTGCACCTGCCGAAACCGCGACGGCTCGAAACTCGAACTCGGCCAGACCGTCTGCATCCGGGTCGGCGACGTGGCCTATCTGGCGCGCTGCGAAATGGAACTCAACGTCACCACCTGGCGCAAGATTCGGGATGGCTGTCCCGAAGCCAGATTGTCGGTCGGCGAGCAGAGCCTCACACAGTAACGTTGATCAGGTCTTGGCCAGGTAGCTGCGCGCCGCATACATGGCGATTGCCGCTGCGTTCGAGACATTCAGCGACTTGATGGCGCCGGGCATATCGAGCCGGGCAAGCGCGTTGACGGTCTGGCGGGTCTTTTGCCGCAATCCCTTGCCTTCGGCGCCAAGCACGAGCGCGATCTTGTTGCCGGACAGCGTCTCTTCGAGCGGGGCGGGCCCTTCCGAATCAAGGCCGACCGAAACGAAGCCGAGCTTGTGCAGTTCTTCCAGCGCATCGGCGAGATTGGTGATCTGGATATAGGGGATCATTTCCAGCGCGCCGGAGGCTGATTTCGCCATGACGCCCGATTCCGTCGGGCTGTGGCGCATGGTGGTGATCAGCGCACCGGCATTGAAGGCGACGGCGGAGCGCATGATGGCGCCGACATTGTGCGGATCGGTGACCTGATCGAGCACGAGGATCAGCGGGCTGTCCTTCAGTGCCGACAGGCGGCGAACGGGCAGGTGCACGGTTTCCAGCATCGCGCCCTGATGGATGGCATCGGGTCCGAGCAACTTGTCGAGATCCTGCGGCGTGACGATTTCGACCGGGAAACCGAGCGATTCGACAGGCCCGGTTTCGAGCCGGACAAGCGCGTTCTGCGTCACCGACAGCTTGGTGATCCTGCGTTCGGGATTGTCGAGCGCGGCGCGAACGGTGTGGATGCCGTAGAGCAGCACCTGATCGGGCGCCAATTGGGGCGCCTTCCAGTCGGCTTGTGCCGTTTTCTTGCGGCGATCCTGGGCGGGCGTCGGAATCTCGCCGCGCTCGCGCCGCCCATCGCGATGGGCGCGGCGCAGAGTGGCGTAGTGGGTGTCTTTGGCGCTCTTGTCGCCGGGAATATCTTTGCTCATGCCTGCCTTATACTGGTGATAGGGGGAACGGGGAACCGTTTTTCGCGAAATCGATGGCGCGCAATCTTTATGGCGAATTTCGCAACTTTTTCTGATCGATCGTGTTGACAGGATCAAACGGGGCGGTCATATACCCGGCGCAGATCGAAGGGGCGCCTTGCTCCGGCAACGCGCTTCGATCCGAAATGCCTGGTCGCTTGATCCCGACAGAATATGGAGGGATGCCCGAGTGGTTAAAGGGGACGGACTGTAAATCCGTTGGCTCAGCCTACGTTGGTTCAAATCCAACTCCCTCCACCATTCTGTCAGACGGATCATGACCCCGCGGGTATAGCTCAATGGTAGAGCAGCAGCCTTCCAAGCTGAATACGCGGGTTCGATTCCCGCTACCCGCTCCAGCAAACGACCCCGGCAATTGCGGCGTTTAAAGTCTTTTTTCAATAATTGCGTGCAAGTCATTGATTTGGGCTAGCTTCCGTCTTTGGCGGCTATGGCGTTGGAATTGCGCGCGGCAATCACCATATGAGCGTCATCAAAAGGCCAAGGTGTTGGAAGGGGGCAAGATAATTAAGTCTTGCGCAATCCTTCCGAAACCCTTAAACGCCTCCCCAAACCGGCGCCGCCGGATGATGCATTCTCATTGATCACAGGAAACGTACCCATGGCAAAGAGCAAATTTGAG
>UCMT01000079.1 GCA_900473795.1 Hyphomicrobiales bacterium
CCCCGCTTGCGGGGAGAAGGTGCCCGAAGGGCGGATGAGGGGCAGAGCCATGCACTCGAATTCTAATCCAAGGAGACAACACCATGAGCACCGGTTTCTTCGGCGATATCGCCAAGATCAAATATGAAGGCCCCGACAGCACCAACCCGCTGGCCTTCCGCCACTACCAGCCCGACGAGATCGTCCTCGGCAAGCGGATGGAAGATCATCTGCGCTTTGCGGTCGCCTACTGGCACACCTTCACCTGGCCGGGTGGCGATCCCTTCGGCGGCCAGACGTTCCTGCGTCCCTGGTTCGAAGACACGATGAAGGCCGCGAAGCTGAAGGCCGACGTCGCCTTCGAATTCTTCTCGCTGCTCGGCGCGCCCTACTACTGCTTCCACGACGCCGACGTGCGCCCGGAAGGCAAGAACTTCGCCGAAAATACCAAGAACCTCAATGAGATCGTCGACTACTTCGCCGAGAAGCAGGCCGCGACCGGCGTCAAGCTGCTCTGGGGCACGGCAAACCTCTTCTCCAACCGCCGCTTCATGTCGGGCGCCGCGACCAATCCGGATCCGGACGTCTTCGCCTTCTCGGCTGCGACGGTGAAGACCTGCATGGATGCGACGCATAAGCTCGGTGGCGAGAACTACGTTCTCTGGGGCGGCCGCGAAGGCTATGAAACCCTGCTCAACACCGACCTGAAGCGCGAGCTGGACCAGCTCGGCCGCTTCCTCAATCTCGTCGTCGAATACAAGCACAAGATCGGCTTCAAGGGCACGATCCTGATCGAGCCGAAGCCGCAGGAGCCGACCAAGCACCAGTATGACTACGACGTCGCGACGGTCTACGGCTTCCTCAAGAAGAACGGCCTCGAAAACGAGGTGAAGGTCAATATCGAGCAGGGCCACGCGATCCTTGCCGGCCATTCCTTCGAGCATGAACTGGCGCTCGCCAACGCACTCGGCATCTTCGGCTCGATCGACATGAACCGCAACGACTACCAGTCCGGCTGGGATACCGACCAGTTCCCGAACAACGTTCCGGAAATGGCGCTCGCCTACTACCACGTGCTGGCAGGTGGCGGCTTCAAGACCGGCGGTACCAATTTCGACGCCAAGCTGCGCCGCCAGTCTCTCGATCCGGCGGACCTTCTGATCGGTCATATCGGCGGCATGGATTGCTGCGCCCGCGGCCTGAAGGCGGCGGCGAAGATGATCGAGGACAAGGCGCTGTCGCAGCCGCTCGCCGATCGCTATGCCGGCTGGGATGCTGCCGAGAGCCAGAAGATGCTGCGCGGCGAATATTCGCTGGAGCAGATCGCCGCGTGGGTCGAAAACAAGGACATCAACCCGCAGCCGAAATCCGGCAAGCAGGAACTCTTGGAAAACGTCGTCAACCGCTACGTCTGATGCAGCCTTGATTTTCAAGGAGAGGGCCGGGGAGCGAGTGCTTCCCGGCTCTTGTGCGACCTGATGTAACAATGCGGCGGCCAGGGGTTGCGACAGGCAGCGGCAATTGTCTGCCGGATGCGGACGCTCTGGAAACGGATTGCCGCCTGAGGCGATGATGCCTTAGCCGCGCCGCGCCGCTTCGATCACGCCCACGTCGATCTTCTTCATTGTCATCATCGCATCAAAGGCGCGCTTTGCTTCGGCACCACCGACCGCCAGCGCTTCGGTCAGCACGCGCGGCGTGATCTGCCAGGAGATGCCCCACTTGTCTTTGCACCAGCCGCAATCACTTTCCTGGCCGCCGTTGCCGACGATCGCATTCCAGTAGCGGTCGGTTTCCTCCTGATCGTCGGTTGCGATCTGAAACGAGAAGGCTTCGTTGTGTTTGAACACGGGACCGCCGTTCAATCCGATACAGGGAATACCCGCGACAGTGAACTCTACGACCAGTACGTCTCCCTCTTTACCGGATGGATAATTTCCAGGTGCACGAATGACAGCCCCCACTGCACTGTCGGGAAAAGTCTCGGCGTAGAAGCGGGCGGCAGCCTCGGCGTCCTTGTCGTACCATACGCAGATCGTGTTCTTTGCCATTGCGCGGTCCTTTCGCTCTTCGGTTTCCATTTCCTCCCTGACATAAGAGTCGATCCGAATTTCTCCAGCCCATGTGAGCCATTTCACGCCGGCAACAGCCAGGCGCCGCTAAATCGGCGAAATGCGCGCGTCGCGCTGAGAGAGGTCATTGCGCCGGAGTTCGCCTCGTCGCGACCGATCAGCTTCAACGCCTCATCGAATGACGGAGCGATAGTTTGAACGCTTTCCGATAAATCGATGTTGGTCATATCGAACGCGACCAAGGGATAACCCTCAGCCCTCGAAGGTCGAGGACCAGAGCTTTGCCACCGCCGTTCCGCCGATCACAAACAACTGTGAAAAAACTCGCGAAAGCTGCTCGCCGATAACCGCGATAAGCGGTCATGGACGCCTTCCTGCGTGAATGCTATCGCCGAAGTTATTGACACCAGGAAAAGAAAAAATCGTGAAAAACGTTTTATTTGTTTGCAGCCAGAACAAGCTTCGTAGTCCGACCGCCGAACAGGTATTCGCAAACTGGCCGGACATTGAGGTTTCTTCGGCAGGCACAAACAACGACGCGGAAAATCCGCTTTCATCAGAGCAGATTGAATGGGCCAATATCGTATTTGTGATGGAGAAATCTCACCGCAGCAAGGTCCAAGCCAAATACCGATCCGCTCTCAAGGGGAAACGGCTAATCTGCCTGCATATCCCGGACGAATACGATTTTATGGATCCCGCGCTCATCCAGGTGCTAAAGGCAAAAGTACCTCAGCATCTGTAAGTTCAGCACGGCAATCGTTGAAAGCTTTTACCGCTCCGTTGCATTTGACTAAAGGCAGCTTCGGCCACTAGCTATCATTCGTGGCGCGACCGCTGGTGCCGCCGCAGCAATGGAGGCGTTGACGTCATTCAGGCCAACAGGACAGATACTGACGCTTCGCCTTGCGGACTTATCGCGGCGTGGCCTGCAAGGTCACCGCTTCGCCCACCGGCGCGACGGCGCCGAGACGGAGTTGCGAACGACGAGGTCGGGTCGCAGCAGGATTTCCGTTTCGGCCGGCTGTTCGTCGGACAGCAGTTCCAGCAAGAGCGCCATCGCATGTTTGCCGATCAGTGTGCGCGGCTGGCGGATGGTGGTGAGGGCCGGGGATGTGAAGACCGCCTGTGGCACGTCATCGAAACCCGTCACTGAAAAGTCCCGCGGGACATCATAGCCGCGCGCGCCAAGGCCGATCATCACGCCGATCGCGGTCTGGTCGTTGACGCACATGAAGGCGCTCGGCAGAGTATCGCGCATGAACAGCTGCTCGACCGCCAGCCGGCCGCTTTCGATGGTGCCGTCGCCTTCGAGCACGATGCGAAGATCGGCGCCGACACCGGCCGCGTCCAGACCGGCCTCATAACCCATGCGCCGCCGGCTATAGGCAAGCCGGGTGCGGCAATCGCCGACGAAGGCGATCTTGCGGTGGCCCTCGGCAAGGAGGAGGTCGACCGCCTTGCGGGCGCCTTCGATATCGTCGACGCCGACATAGGGAATGCCGCCGTTGAACACCGGTTCGAAGACACCGACGCTGGGCGGCAGCCGCGCGGTCATGGCCTGATGGCCAAACGGCAGGATACCGGTGAACAGGATGAGCCCGGCCGCCTGGTTCGAATTGAGGAACTTCAGATATTCCAGTCCGCGCTGCGGGTCGTTCTGCGTATGGCCGATCAGCACGCCGTAACCATGCGAGCGTGCCTCGTTTTCCAGTCCGACGAGAATGTTGGAGAAGTTCGGATCGCCGATGTCGGGTGCCACGACGAGAATCATGTTCGACCGGCCGAGCCTCAGGCTGCGCGCCATGGCGTTGGTCGTATAGCCGGTGATGGCTATCGCCTGGTTGACCTTGAGCCGCGTCGAGTTCGCCACCTTCTCCGGCATGTGGATTGCCCGCGAGACCGTCGCGATCGAAACCTCGGCGATCCGGGCGACGTCCTCGATTGTTGCCGGCGTGGAATTCGACACTGCGTTCTGCCTTGGGGTTAGCTCGGCGGGACACTACACAGACTTCTCGGGGCGTCAAAGGGCGGCCTCGGAAATTCTGTGTTATGCCCAGATGTAAACCTTTACACGATCTATGTAAAGGTTTACATAACACTCTAGCGGATGGGAGCCGCAGGGGAGGACGTGATGGATTCAGAGGCCGTCGACGCCGGCGCGGTGGTGCTTTCCGCGAGGCGAATAAGCAAATCTTTCAGCGGCGTACAGGTGCTCTTCAGTGTCAATTTCGACCTGCGTGCCGGCGAGATTCATGCGCTGATGGGCGAGAACGGCGCCGGCAAGTCGACCCTCGTCAAGATCCTCTCCGGCTTCGAGCAGCCGACCTCCGGCGAAATCATTCTCGACGGCAATCCGGTCAAGCTGCCGCCCAATGGCGCGGCGGAGGCGCTCGGCATCGTCATCATCCACCAGGAACTCAATCTGGCCGAACATCTGACCGTCACCGAGAGCCTGTTTCTCGGCCGCGAAGTCACCCGCTTCGGTGTGCTCGACCGCAAATACATGCGCTCTGAGGCGCGCCGCGTCCTTGATCTCCTCGGCTCGCATGTCGACGAGAACGCGCTGATCAGCACGCTTTCCATCGCCGACAAGCAGATGGTCGAAATCGCCAAGGCGATCAGCCGTGATGCGCGGGTGGTATTCATGGACGAGCCGACCGCGGTGCTGTCGCGCGAGGAGACCAATTTCCTGTTCAGGCAGGTGCGCAAGCTGCGCGACCAAGGCACGAGCTTCGTCTTCGTGTCGCACAAGCTCGACGAGGTCATGGAATTGACGGACCGGGTCACGGTCCTGCGCGACGGCCAGTGGATCAAGACGTCGCCGACATCGATCCTGGACGGGGAATCGATCGCCCAGCTGATGGTCGGCCGCGAGCTGTCCAAGCTCTATCCGGCCAAGCGGGAGCCGAATGTCGACGAAGAGATCATGCTCAGCGTCGACGCGCTCTCGACCGGCTATGTCCGCGAGGCGAGCTTCGAGGTCCGCAAGGGCGAGATCCTCGGCTTTTCCGGCATGATCGGCTCGGGCCGGACCGAACTGATGGAGGCGGTCGCCGGGTTGAGGTCTCGCGCCTCGGGTGAAGTGATCATCAGGGGGGAGGCGGTGCCGTCAGGCGATGTGCATGCGGCAAACCGCCGTGGCCTTGCCTATATGACCAAGGATCGCAAGTCCAAGGGGTTGCTTCTCAATTCGCGCATGACCGCCAATCTGACGCTGCAGTCGCTGGAGAAGCACGGCAAGCTCGGCTATCTCAGCCCCGCCAGCGAGGCGTCCGCCCTGGAACGGGCACGCCGGCGCTTCGACATCCGGGTGCGCGACGGCAATGTGGTCGCCGGCCGCATGTCGGGCGGCAACCAGCAGAAGCTGCTCCTCGCCAAGGTGATGGAAACCGAGCCGGAGATCATCATCATCGACGAGCCGACCCGCGGCATCGATGTCGGCACCAAGCAGCAGATCTATCATTTCATCTCGGCGCTTGCCCGCGACGGCCGCGCGATCATCGTCGTCTCGTCGGAAATGCCCGAGGTGATCGGCCTTTGCACCCGCGTTGCGGTCATGCGCGAGGGACGGATCGTCGGCATGCTGGAGGGTGAGGAAATCTCCGAGCAGGAAATCATGCGCTATGCCGCGGGACTGAAGAAAAAGGCGGTCGCCTGACCGGGCGCAACGGCGCGAAACAGAAGAAAATTCCCAGGGACAATGGGACGGGAGGTTGGTTTGGATATGAGCGTGAACGAGGAAACCCGGGCAATCCGGCGCCGGACCTGGCGGGATATCGATCTTCGGGCTGTCGCGCCCTTCGCGGCCCTGGTGCTGCTCCTCATTCTGGGCGCGATCGTCAATCCGAATTTCATCGGCATCACCAACCTCGCCAATGTCGCGACCCGCAGCGCCTTCATCGCCATCATCGCGGTTGGCGCGACCTTCGTCATCTCCTCGGGTGATCTGGATCTGTCCGTCGGCTCGATGGTCGCCTTTGTCGCAAGCCTGATGATCCTGTTCATGAATTCGGGTGTCATTGCCGATCCCGCTTTGATGCTGACCGCTGCCGTTCTGTTCACTGTCATTGCCGGTGCACTCTGCGGTCTTGCGAACGGCCTGATCACCACAGTTGGCCGGATCGAGCCCTTCATCGCGACGCTCGGCACGATGGGCATCTATCGCGGCCTGACCACCTGGCTGTCGCAGGGCGGGGCGATCACGCTGCGCGAGCCGGAACTTCAGGAAATGTACCGTCCCGCCTATTTCGGCTCGATCCTCGGCATGCCGGTTCCGATCGCGGTCATTCTTGCGGTCACCGGCGTTGCGGCTTTCATCCTCTATCGCACCCGCTATGGCCGCCACGTCGTCGCCGTCGGGTCGAACAGCGATGTCGCCCGCTATTCCGGCATTCCGGTCAACCGTGTGCGCACCATCGCCTTCGTCATCCAGGGGCTTTGCGTGGCGATCGCCGTTCTCCTCTACGTGCCGCGGCTCGGATCGACCTCGGCGACGACCGGCATCCTCTGGGAGCTGCAGGCGATCACCGCCGTCGTGGTCGGCGGCACGGCGCTCAAGGGCGGGGCCGGACGTGTCTGGGGCACGATCTGCGGCGCCTTCATCCTCGAGCTCGTCGGCAACATCATGCTGCTTTCCAATTTCATCAGCGAATATCTGATCGGCGCCATCCAGGGTGCGATCATCATCATCGCGATGCTCGTTCAGCGCTCGCTGGTGCGGAAATCGTGAACAACCGGGTTCATGGGTCGCCCGGTCTCAAAGACAAAAGACCCGCATTCACCAGGGAGAGAGAAACATGCGTAAAGGACTAATGGGCGTTGCAGCCGTCGCCATGATGGCGCTGACCGGCGTGGCCCACGCGCAGGAGGAGAAGAAGGTCACGATCGGCGTTTCGATCCCGGCCGCCGACCATGGCTGGACGGCAGGCGTCGTGTTTCACGCCGAGCGCGTTGCCAAGCTCTTGATGGAGCAGCACCCGGGCCTCAACATCATCGTCAAGACCTCGCCGGATCCGGCAAGTCAGGCCAATGCCGTGCAGGACCTCGAGACCCAGGGCATCGACGCCCTCGTCATCCTGCCGTCCGATCCCGATCCGCTCGTCAACGCCATCAAGGAAGTCAAGGGCAAGGGCACGTTCGTCGCGCTCGTCGACCGCGCCCCGAGCGTCAACGACAACACGGTCCGCGACCTCTACGTCGCCGGCAACAACCCGGCACTGGGCCAGACCGCCGGCGAATATATCAAGGCAACGACGCCGGACGCGGAAGTCGTCATCATCCGTGGCCTGCCGATCCCGATCGACCAGCAGCGCCAGGACGGTTTCGACAAGGGCATCGAAGGCTCCAACGTCAAGGTTCTCGACCGCCAGTTCGGCAACTGGAACCGCGACGACGCTTTCAAGGTCATGCAGGACTATCTGACCAAATACCCGAAGATCGACGTCGTCTGGTGCCAGGACGACGACATGGCCGTCGGCGTGCTGCAGGCGATCGAGCAGGCCAAGCGCACGGACATCCAGTATGTCGTGGCCGGCGCCGGCTCGAAGGACATGGTCAAGAAGGTCATGGACGGCGACAAGATGATCCCGGTCGACGTGCTCTATCCGCCGGCAATGGTCGGTACGGCGCTTGAGATGACGGTTGCCAATTTCTATGGCCAGGTTCCGGTTCGCGGCGTCTACACCATCGATGCGACGCTGATCACCAAGGACAATGCGAAGGACTTCTACTTCCCCGATTCGCCGTTCTGATGCTGATCTGACGCTTGGGCTGCCTGTCGCGCGATGCGGCGGGCAGCTTTTCCTTGTCACCCTGATTGCCCGACGATTTCCCGAAATTTTATGCCGAAGCGGATTGCCCGCCGATGCAAACATGATAGCTTCCGGGCGTCCTGCAACGTTTCAGGTTAAGCCGTTGCTACTATATTGGCGTGCGACGGAAAGGTTTTTTCAAGATTTGATCGATGTGGCCGGGATGAGCGGCCTTCTTTCGATGGAGGAGACGACAGATGAAGACCATCAAGGGCCCCGCGCTCTTTCTCGCACAATTCGCCGGTGATGCCGCCCCGTTCAACTCCTGGGGAGAGATCACCAAATGGGCCGCCGATTGCGGCTACAAGGGCGTGCAGGTGCCGAGCTGGGACGGCCGCCTCATCGACCTGAAAAAAGCCGCTGAGTCCAAAACCTATTGCGACGAGTTCGCAGGCAAGGCGCGCGACAACGGCATTGAGGTGACCGAACTCTCGACCCATCTTCAGGGGCAGCTCGTCGCCGTCCACCCCGCCTATGACGAAGCCTTCGACGGGTTTGCTGCGCCCGAAGTCCGCGGCAACCCGAAGGCACGCCAGCAATGGGCGGTCGATCAGGTCAAGATGGCGCTGACGGCGTCGAAGAACCTCGGCCTCGACGCGATGGCGAGCTTTTCCGGCGCGCTCGCCTGGCCCTTCGTCTATCCCTGGCCGCAGCGCCCCGCCGGCCTCGTCGAGACCGCCTTCGATGAGCTTGCCCGCCGCTGGAAGCCGATCCTCGACCATGCCGAAGATTGCGGCGTCGATGTCTGCTACGAGATCCATCCCGGCGAAGACCTGCATGACGGCATCACCTACGAGATGTTCCTCGAGCGCACCGGCAACCACGCCCGCGCCAACATGCTCTACGACCCCTCGCACTACGTGCTGCAGTGCCTCGACTATCTGGAAAACATCGACATCTACAAGGACCGCATCCGGATGTTCCACGTCAAGGACGCGGAGTTCAATCCGACCGGCCGGCAGGGCGTCTATGGCGGTTATCAGGGCTGGGTCAACCGGGCCGGACGTTTCCGCTCGCTGGGCGACGGCCAGGTCGATTTCGGCGCGATCTTCTCCAAGATGGCCGCTAACGATTTTGCCGGCTGGGCCGTCGTCGAATGGGAATGCGCCCTGAAGCATCCGGAAGACGGCGCGCGGGAAGGCGCGGAATTCGTCAGGCATCACATCATCCGCGTCACCGAAAAGGCCTTCGACGATTTCGCCGACAGCGGCACCGACGAAGCGGCCAACCGCCGCATGCTCGGGCTTTGAGAAACTTGCCCCTCGCCCTAACCCTCTCCCCGCAAGCGGGGAGAGGGGACGTGCCCTGATTTGGCGAAGGGGTCTGCCGGACCGTCCTTCTCCCCGCCTGCGGGGAGAAGGTGCCCGTTAGGGCGGATGAGGGGCCTATCAACACCAATTGAATTTCAGGAGAACACAATGGCAATCGAAGGAAGCTCTTCGGAAACGCGCGAAAAGCGCATTCGGCTCGGCATGGTCGGCGGCGGGGCGGGCGCGTTCATCGGCGCGGTTCACCGTATGGCGGCCCGTCTCGACGATCATTTCGAGCTGGTCGCCGGCGCCCTGTCGTCGACGCCGGAAAAGGCCAAGGCCTCCGGCGCCGAACTCGGCCTCGATCCGTCGCGCAGCTATTCCGATTTCAGGGAAATGGCGATCCGCGAAGCCAAGCTGAAAAACGGCATCGAGGCGGTCGCCATCGTCACGCCGAACCATGTGCACTACGAAGCTGCCAAGGAATTCCTGAAGCGCGGCATCCACGTGATCTGCGACAAGCCACTGACGTCGACGCTTTCGGACGCGAAGAAGCTGAAGAAGCTGGCCGACGAGAGCGATGCGCTCTTCGTGCTGACGCACAATTACACCGGCTATCCGATGGTACGGCAGGCGCGCGCGATGGTCGCGAATGGCGATATCGGTGCGGTCCGGCTGGTACAGATGGAATATCCGCAGGACTGGCTGACGGAAAACATCGAACAGTCCGGCCAGAAGCAGGCCGCCTGGCGGACCGATCCGTCCAAGTCCGGCGCCGGCGGTTCGACCGGCGATATCGGCACCCATGCCTATAATCTCGGCGCCTTCGTCTCCGGCCTCGAACTGGAAGAACTTGCCGCGGATCTCGACAGCTTCGTCAAGGGCCGGGCGCTGGACGACAACGCCCATGTGATGATGCGCTTCAAGGAAAGGGACGGCCAGCGCGCCAAGGGCTTGCTCTGGTGCAGCCAGGTCGCCCCCGGCCACGAGAACGGCCTGATGGTTCGCGTCTACGGCACCAAGGGCGGGCTGGAATGGACGCAGAAGGACCCGAACTACCTCTGGTACACGCCGTTCGGCGAGCCGAAGCGGCTGATCACCCGTGCTGGCGCCGGTTCCGGCCCGTCCGCCGCCCGCGTCTCGCGCATCCCGTCGGGCCATCCGGAAGGCTATCTCGAGGGCTTCGCCAATATCTACACCGAGGCCGCCCGCGCCATCTTCGCCCGGCGCAAGGGCGAGGCTGCGGATCCGGCTGTCGTCTATCCGACAATCGATGATGGCATGAAGGGCATGGTGTTCGTCGATGCCTGCGTCCAGTCGTCCAAGCGTAACGGCGCCTGGGTGAAGGTCTGATCATCCTTGATCGTAACAGGCGCTATCGCGGACGTTTCGCGGCAGCGCCTGTTTCGCGGCGTCTCGTTTTGGCCTGGGCGCCGCTGCGTGGGCGCGAACTGCCCAGAGGGAGAGCATATCGGGGTCATCCATGACCTCCGCCGGTGCTTCACAATAGCTTGTGACCGTCACCGTCTTCGAACTGCTCGAATATTGAAACCGCAATGCGCCCATTGCTTCGAATGCGGCGCGCCCTTCGCTGTCAACTCTCAGATAGAGAGAGCCCTTCATGACGAAGCCGAATTGGACGCCGTCTGCCTTCAGCGCAGCACCACCGAAAAAACGCGAGACCGAAACCGGCCCGATGCCTTGGATGCGCTCTGCAACCTCGCGGGCCAGATCAAGCGCGGCGATGCTCACGCATCGACGCCCTGTTCTGCCGGGTAAAAGAAGCCGCTGATATCGCGCAAGCGACCATCCTCTGTGAGGGTGGCAAAGCTTGTGCCCGCCTGCAATATGCTGCCATCGGGCCTGTGCAGCGCCCAATGGGCCAGTGATCGGCCGTGATGGTGAAGGACCGAGCGAATCTGGAACTGTCCACCCGGAGCGCTCTGCTGGAAATGGCCCATATATGTCGAAAGTTCCCCCGGTCCGTGGATGAGGCCATTCGGGTCGCAATAGGTTGCGTCACCGGCAAGGCAGGCGGCAAGCTCGGTTTTGCGCTCTTCGTCTTCCATCGACCAAACCGCCGCATATCGTTTCCACAGTGCTTCAGATGTCATAGTGAGCCTCCAATTCATGAAATTCCGCGGCGACGAGCCGCTCAAGCGCAGGTTTGTCTTGTCCTGCGCGAACAAGGACCAGCAGACCCTGATAAAGGGCCAGCAACTTCGTGGCCGCCAACAGCGGGTCGATGTCGGCGCGCAGGCTGCCGTCGTGCCGTGCTGCCACCAGCCGCTCGGCAAAAACCTTGAAAAGCATGTCCATGCCTGCATGCACGTGGCGGTAGGCATCCTCGCTGCGGCCAAGTTCCACCGCGGAATTGGTGATCAGGCAGCCGTGGCTTTCACCATTCGGCTCGTGCATGAGCGAGGTGAAAAGGTCACGCAAACCCGCCAAGCCGGCGGTGGCTGGAGCAAACCGTTCGATCCGGCCGCCGAGGACGACTTGGTTGTAGTGCTCGAAAGCGGCATCGAACAATCCCGCCTTGTCGCCGAAGCTGTTGTAGATGCTGCCTGCCTTGAGGCCGGTCGCATCCTCAAGATCCCGGATCGAGGCGCGCTGATATCCATCACGACGGAAAGCATGCATGGCGCCCTTCAGCACGGACGGTTCATCGTAGGAGCGGGGGCGGGACAAAACGAACACCTTTTTTGAATTCTTATTCTAGAATAGAAATTCAAAAATGACTTGTCAATCCGGTATTTGCCCGGAGCGCTCGCGAGGGCCAAATGGACGTATCTGACATAAATCTGTAACGTTACAGACTTGCAATATACGCTCTGTACAAGGCTATTTCACTTGGCTAAACCCGCTACCGAACTCAGGGGCCGCAGCCCTGACGAATGTAGATCGGAGATTTTCATGATCGATCCAAAAAACCTTGCCGCTCGCTTGCCCGGCGATTTCCTCTTCGGCGTGGCGACCGCCTCCTTCCAGATCGAAGGCGCCACCAAGGCCGATGGCCGCAAGCCGTCCATCTGGGACGCCTTCTCCAACATGCCGGGCCGGGTCTATCAGGGCCACAACGGCGATATTGCCTGCGATCACTATAACCGGCTGGAGGAAGACCTCGACCTGATCAAGAGCCTCGGCGTCGAGGCCTACCGCTTTTCCATCGCCTGGCCGCGTATCATTCCGGAGGGCACGGGCCCGATCAACGAAAAGGGTCTGGATTTCTACGATCGCCTCGTCGACGGCCTGAAGGCCCGCAATATCAAGGCCTTCGCGACGCTCTATCACTGGGACCTGCCGCTGGCCCTGATGGGTGACGGCGGCTGGACGGCGCGCTCGACGGCCTATGCCTACCAGCGCTATGCCAAGACGGTGATCTCTCGCCTCGGCGATCGGCTGGATGCGGTCGCCACCTTCAACGAGCCGTGGTGTTCCGTCTGGCTCAGCCATCTCTGGGGCATCCATGCGCCGGGCGAACGCAACATGGATGCAGCCCTTCGCGCGCTGCACTTCACCAATCTCGCCCATGGCCTCGGCGTCGCCACCGTGCGTGAGGCGCAGCCGAAACTGCCGGTCGGCATCGTCATCAACCCCATGCACGTCTATGCCGGCAGCGACAGCGCCGAAGACAAGGCGGCGGCCGAGCGTGCCTTCGATTTCCACAACGGCGTCTTCTTCGGCCCGGTCTTCAAGGGCGAGTATCCGGAGAGTTTCCTCTCCGCGCTCGGTAGCCGCATGCCGGCGATCGAGGATGGCGATATGGCGACGATCAGCCAGAAGACCGACTCGTGGGGCGTCAATTACTACACGCCGATGCGCGTCAGCCACGATCCAACGGAAGGCGCCGAATTCCCGGCGACGGTCAGCGCCAAGCCGGTCAGCGACGTCAAGACCGATATCGGCTGGGAGGTCTTCCCGCAGGCACTCGGCGACCTGATCCGCACGGTGAATGCGCGTTACGAACTGCCGGACTGCTACATCACCGAGAACGGCGCCTGCTACAATATGGGCGTCGAAAACGGCGCGGTCGACGACCAGCCGCGGCTCGACTATATCGCCGACCACCTCTCCGTCACGGCCGACCTGATCGCCGAAGGCTACCCGATGAAGGGTTATTTCGCCTGGAGCCTGATGGACAATTTCGAATGGGCGGAAGGCTACAGGATGCGTTTCGGCATCGTCCATGTCGACTATGAAACCCAGGTCCGCACCATCAAGAAGAGCGGTCACTGGTACAAGGACCTGGCCGGGCAGTTCCCGAAGGGCAATCACAAGGCGGGGTGACAGCGCCGCGCCAAGCTGCATCATGGCGGGGATGATTCTTCTGCGGAGAGTAGAATGCCCGGCCCGCTCTTTCTCTATGCGCTCTGCGGCAGCCTGCGCAAAGGCTCCACCAACCGCGCCCTCATTGAGGCCCTGCGCGCAAATGCGCCGCCGGGGATCACGATCGAAATCTGCGACCTGGTCGGCGATCTGCCGATCTTCAATCCCGATCGCGAGGCCGGTGACATGCCCGCCTCGGTGCTGGAGCTGGCTGCCAAAATCCGGGCCGCCGATGGCCTGGTCATCTCCTCGCCCGAATATGCCCACGGCATTCCCGGCGGGCTGAAGAACGCGCTCGACTGGCTGGTCTCGCGCGACGAAATTCCGCACAAGCCGGTGATGCTCGTGCATGCTTCCCATCGTGGCGATTTTGTTCTGGAGGCGCTGACGGAAGTGCTGAAGACCATGTCTGTTCGCATGGTCGAGGACACTTTCTTCCGCATCAATCTTCTCGGCAAAACACCGGAGCAGCGCCGATCGATTTTGGCGGATGCCGAAACCCAAACCCTTCTCTCGGAAAATCTGCAACGGTTTGCGCGGGCGATTGCGCACATCGGAGCGGAGCCTGCGGGCCATTGAACTGCCCGCGCTGATTGTGGAGGTGCATACTGCCTATTCTTGACGTTGTCCCGCAAACAGATATCCTCGGTCGTGATCGTAAAGACTTTGGAATGCTTTTGCTGACACTGTGCGGTGAGATGCATAAACTGATGACCAATCTTGTCCACATCATCCGACTGAAGCGGCAGCATGTCGTGCTGCTGCTGCTGCTGGTGTCGTTTGCCGTGGTGGTGATGAGCGTCATGGCCGTGGTGCTCACGGCGCTGCAGACCGTCGCGTCGACGACCAACGCGCTTGATGAGAGCCGTTCGCGTCAGGCCGTAACCGGCGCATTGGCGACCCTGAAAAGCCACATGACGGCGACCATGGTGGATTATACCGTCTGGGATGCCGCAGCCCAGGCCGTCTATGCGCCCGGCGCGGAGGACTGGATTCTCGACAACTTCGATCTTGCCAATGGCGGGTCGAAGATTTTCAATGCCGCCTATCTGCTCGGCCCCGACGACAACATCCTGATGGCGTACCGGCGCGGCGAGCCCTTCTCCACACCGCCGTCCGATTTCCTGTCGCCTGCCTTTGCTGACATGCTGAATGTTGTCCGCGGCGCCGGGGTTGGTGACGGTGCTGAAGCGTCCGGTTTCTTCCGCACGCCGGAAGGCATTGCGGTCGTCGGCGTCTCGACCATCCGCGGCGCCACCCCGGATGTCACGGTGCCGCAGGATCGCCTGCAGCGGCTGGTGTTTGTCCTTTACCTGGATCAGGCTCGCATCGACAGCATTGCCGAGACCTATCTCGTAAAGGACCTGCATCTGGTCGACGCTGCTTCCCTGCCTCCGGGGGCGGCGATGATCGCCGATCCGGCCGGCCGGGTGATCGCCGGATTGACCTGGACGGCGCAATCTCCCGGTGACGTCAGCTTTCGGCACGCGCGGCCCTATGTTTTGATCGCAATGGCGATCGTCGGTGCCTTCGTCGTTCTCCTGGTGCTGGCCGGTTCGCTCGTCATCGGCAAGTTGCGCGGCGACGAGATTGCCGCCCGCAAGATGGCGCTAACGGACCGGCTGAGCGGCCTTGGAAATCGCCTGGGACTGTTCAACGGTTTGCAGGACATGCTCCGCCAGGCGCAGGACGACGGCAATGACGTGATGCTGTTCTATCTGGATATGGACGGCTTCAAGGAGGTCAACGACGTCTACGGTCATGCGACCGGGGATCGGCTGATCATGAGTGTGGCGGCGGGGCTGGCGCATCTCATACCCGAAGACGCGGTTCTCGCCCGTCTCGGCGGTGATGAGTTTGCGATCGCGCTGACGCTCAGGCACGGCGCGCAGCCGCCTCAGTCGCTGGAGGCGATGATTCTCGATTTCTTCTCCGAGCCTTTCGTGCTCGGTGACCGGATCGTCGTGGTCGGTGTCAGCGTCGGGACTGCGATATCCACGTCAGGTTCCATCGATGCCGATGAACTGCTGCGGCGCGCCGATATCGCCATGTACAGGGCGAAGGCGGAAGGACGCGGCCGGACGATCGCCTATGATGCGGCGATGGACAATGCCTTGGCCGAGCGCAAGTCCATGGAAGTGGCCCTGCGCGCCGGCTTGCGAAAGAAGGAGTTTTTCGTCGCCTACCAGCCGGTCGTGAATGCCCGGACGCAGGAGATCGTCGGGCTGGAAGCACTGCTGCGCTGGGATTCCCCGCAGATGGGCATGGTCTCGCCGGAAATCTTCATACCGCTGGCGGAATCCTCTGGCGTGATCGACAAGCTCGGCCTGTTCGTCATGGAGGAGGCCCTGAGGGTCGCGCGCGCTTGGCCGCAGATCGGCATCTCGATCAATGTCTCTCCCGCACAGTTCCGCAATCCGTTCTTTATTCCAAGCGTCGCGCATCTGCTGGAGGCGAGCGGTGTGCCGCCCCGGACCGTGACGCTGGAAGTGACGGAGGGATATTTCATCCATAATCCCGCCCATGCGCGCGGCACGATCGAGGCGCTCAACGGCCTTGGCGTGCGCATCGCGCTCGACGATTTCGGCGCCGGCTTCTCCAGCATCGGCTATCTCAAACAGTTCCACTTCGATCGCCTCAAGCTCGATCGTTCGATGATTGTCGCGCTGGAGGATATGCAGCGCGGCCGGGAAATGCTGCAGGCAACCCTCGCGCTGGCTGCAGCCCTCGACATTCCGGTCACGGCGGAAGGCATCGAGACGCGGGAGCAGGCCGCCTTCCTGCACCAATGCGGATGCGATCAATTGCAGGGCTTCTTCTTTTCGCGCCCGGTGGGCGAGGCAGGGTTGCCGACGCTTCTGGCGGGAAAAGCGGCTCGCGGAAGCGGGCTGTTATCGGCCTGACGACAGGAGAGCGTGTCCGCTTTTCTCCGGCCCCACGCGACAGCATCGGGAATCCCCTCTGTCACTTCGTGACGTTCCCCCTCAAGGGGCAGGGCTATCGCATATGGATTTGCGGCTCGCTCCCTCTTCTCCCCGCCGGGGAGAAGGTGGCCCGAAGGGCCGAATGAGGGGGCTGGTGGCACTGAAATCGCTTAAGAAAACCCCCTTATCGCCTCGCATGCGCTCGGCACTTCTCCCCGCGGGGGCGAAGAGGGAGCGTGTCGCAGTCGCCTTCGCTCCAGATGCGATCGGGAGCAGAAGCCGGCCTTTCCCGGAAATGCTCTAACTTCCCAGGTGCCGCTCGCCGCGCTTCTTTGCGAGCTCGATCTGCTGCTGGCGCTGGCGGTAGCGCAGTCGGTCTTCTTCCGTGCGCGTATCGTGGCAGTGCACGCAGGAAACCCCCTCTTCGTGGTGGGGCGACGTCAGGTCTTGCGGCGTCAGCGGTTGGCGGCAGGCGTGGCAGAGTGTGTGCTCGCCTTCCTGCAGGCCATGTGTCACGGACACGCGGTCGTCGAAGACGAAGCAGGCGCCGTCCCAGAGGCTTTGTTCCTGCGGCATCTCCTCCAGATATTTCAGGATGCCGCCCTTGAGGTGGTAGACCTTCTCGAAGCCCTGTTCCTTCATGAAGGCGGTTGCCTTCTCGCAGCGGATGCCGCCGGTGCAGTACATGGCGATCTTCGGCTTGTTGGCGAGATCGGTATTGTTCTTCACCCAGTCGGGGAAGTCGCGAAAACTCTTGGTCTTCGGGTCGACGGCGCCGCGGAACGTGCCGATCGCCGTCTCGTAGTCATTGCGGGTGTCGATCACCAGCGTATCCGGATCGGAAATCAGCGCGTTCCAGTCCTGCGGCGCGACATAGGTGCCGACCACCCTGTTGGGGTCGATATTCTCGACGCCCATGGTGACGATCTCCTTCTTCAGCCGCACCTTCATGCGCAGGAAGGGCATGGAGGACGCCCAGCTTTCCTTGTGCTCGAGGTTCCTGAATTCCGGCTGGCTGCGAAGAAAGGCCAGAACGGCTTTGATGCCATCCTGCGGCCCGGCGATCGTACCGTTGATGCCCTCGTGCGCGATGAGCAGGGTGCCCTTCACCTGATTGTCGTCGCACATCACCTGCAGCGGTTGCCGGAAGTCGGCGAACCGGTCGAAGGAAACGAAATGGTAAAGCGCCGCCACCAGAAACTGGCCATTGGCATCCGGGAGGCGGGTTTCCGGGCGAGGGGTTTTGAGCGGGTCTGTCATGCGGCGTGAAATACAGCTTTCGGCCCTTTCGCGCAATCCGCATCGCGGCCCGGTGGTTCAGGCCGGGCCGCGATATAGCGCCGCGCGTCAAGCATGCTGCGCAGCGTATATGGTCGTTTTCGTCAGATGCCTTCGGGCGTGAAGACGCGCAGGCGGTGGCCATCCGGGTCGGCGCCGGTGAAGGTATAGCCGAAGTCCATCGCCACCGGCTCCTGCAGGATGGTGATGCCCTTTTTGCTCCATTCGGCATGCAGCGCATCGACGCGCTCGCGGTCGTCGACGGAGATCGCCAGTTCGCTGCCGCCGGCATCGACGACGACCTTGGGTTCGATGGTCTTCCTGGACCAGAGGCCGAGCTTGGTGCTTTCGTTCATCTTGAACAGCGCGAAGGTCGGCGAAAGCTCGAGCGGCGTCGTGCCGAGAACGACCTGATAGAAATTGGCGCTTTCGGCCGGGCTGTCGACGGCGAGCAGGATGTAATCGGCTTTCATGATGGTCTCCTTCGTGGTTGCGGAGACCGTTTTATTGAGGCCTGCTGTCAGTTTCTGGCAGTAGGATCACATGTCGCTCTTCACATTGTGGACCCGGCGCCATTCCGCCAGCAACTGCTGTCGCGTCTGCGGAACGCGGATATCGGTCACGATCATCGAGGCAATGCGTTCGGCCCGAAAATGCCGGAAATCCTCGCGCAGCTCGCACCAGGCGGCGAGCACGCGGGTTTCCTCGAAATAGCCGAGCGCAAACGGCCAGATGCGCCGGTTCGTCGATCGGCCGTTTATGTCGGCGTAGCCGATATCGAGCTTGAAGCCCTGCCGGATCGCTTCGCGAATCGCCGCCAAATCCGTGGCGCCGACGATAGGTCTTTTGGTCGAGGAGACGAGCAGGGAATTCGTCTCCAGCTCCCGCCGAAGATCGGCCGGCAGCACGGCGGCGATCTTTGCCAGCGCGTTGCGCGCGGCGTCTTTCAGTTCGTCGTCGGTTCGCGCCGCCACCCAGCGGGCACCCAGCACCAGCGCCTCGATCTCCTCTTCGCTGAGCATCATCGGCGGCATCAGGAAGCCGGGTTTCAACACATAGCCGAAGCCGGGCGCGCCCTGGATATCGGCGCCCTGCGCCTGCAGCGTGGCGATGTCGCGGTAGAGCGTGCGGATGCTGATGCCGAGGCGCTGCGCAAGCGTGTTGCCGCTGACCGGGCGGCGGTAGGTGCGCAGAAGCTGGATGAGGTCGAGCAGTCGGGTCGTACGGGACATGCTGCACCGTACTGCCATGAAATGGCAGCATCAATCCCAAAAGGACAGGCGTGTCTGTCACTTTTACAGCGCCGCGCTTCTTTTCAGGCGCGCAAAGGTCGCTGGAACGAACTGCCGTCAGGCGGCATCCTGCCACAACAGCCGGATTTTCCGGCTTTCATCCAGCGGGTCGTCTCGGAAAACCGACTCTGCGGCCCCAAGGGTTGCCTTCCGCAAAGCGTCCTGCTGCGTAATCACCGCCGACAGGAGATGGGCGAGGTCCTCGCTCTTGCCGAAAAGGTCCGGCTGCTCGTTGACGAGAGATGAGAGCAGCGCAAGGTCGTTGTGATGGCCGAGCAGGTCGACGACCTTCGTCGCCTCGACCCTTTTTGCATGCATCGCCGAAGGCCAGAGGGGCTGCAGGAGATCGAGGTAATGGCGGTAGTCCTGGCTGCGCTTGCGCAATTCGTGGAAGACATGGGCGTCCGTCGTTTCTTCGCAGGCCTCGCGTGCCGCCGCGGAGCGCTTCAGCATCCTGCGCCAGCCTTTCGCCAGGTATTTGCCGCTCCTGTCGCCGTCATCGGAAAAGGTCACGTGGGAGAGCGCCTCGAGCGCCTGGCCGCAGGTGGCGATCGCTTTTGCGACGCTTTCCTCCACCTGCTTCTCGTCGGCGGAGTGCTGGTCGCGCCGGGCCGTCAGGATCTTGTCAACGCGCTTCAGCGCCGCGCGTTCCTCGTTGTTTTCGGCACGGTCGCGCAGATACTGGATGACCTCGACCAGTGCCGTTGCGTCGCGAAACGTCGAAAGCGTTTTTGCCATCTCCCGGATGCGCGTGTTTTCCGCCTGCCGGAAGGCCGGCGCCGCTGCGGCGGCGAGGCGGTAGAGGGAACGCAGCCGCTTGAAGCACTTGCGGGCGTCATGGATCGCTTCCAGAAGGCCCTCCGGGCGCTCCGTCAAAGCGGCAATCGCGAGCTCCAGCTGTTCGCTGCCGACCGCCCGGAATTCCTGGGTAAAGTTCTCAGAAGGGTGAATATGATAGCTCATGGTCGTTCTTCGAAGCCAAGGCGTTGGTGGCCAGGAACTGGTTGGAATAGCGCGGGTCGCCGGTCACTTCGGCGCCAAGCCAGGCCGGAAGCGCCGGCGTATCGCCTTCGGCGCTCAGTTCGACTTCGGCGATGACGAGGCCTTCATGCGCGCCGCCGTAGACATCGACCTCCCAGACGAAGCCGCCATGCGCCACCTTATAGCGCGTCTTCTCGATCACGAGGCCGATCGCCTTCGGCATCAGTTCTTTCGCATCTTCAACCGGGATATCATATTCGAATTCGTCTCGCGTCATGGAGCCGTTGCCGATCTTGATCGTCAGCTTGGCGCGTGCGTCGTCCATCAGCCGTACACGGGCGGAGCGATCGTCCATCGTGACGATATAGGCCTGCAGCAGGCTGGTGCCGGCATCCGCCTCGTCGTGCCATCCGTCGGAAGCCACCAGAAACTTGCGCTCTATTTCCTTGGCCATCGCATCGCTCGCTGCCTCGCCTCGGTTGATTTCATGTAGACTACAGGTTTGTGACACGGGAACAAGCAAGCACTTCGGGCTAGAGGCGAGGCGTCGCGGCACCTGTTGTCAAGCCTGCGTCATCCTGCTCGAATAAGCTCGAAAACGCCCGTTTGGTCTCGACAAAGGCGGACGGGAAGAGTATTCGAACTGCGATTTCAATCGTTTTAAAGCAAAGGCGGCCGGCATGAGCAAGAAAACCGATACACTTCTTTCCGTCCTGAAATTGCAGCCGGTGGTACCGGTGCTGATCATCGACGACGTCGCAACCGCGGTGCCGCTGGCGCGCGCGCTGGTCGCCGGCGGGTTGAAGGCGATCGAGATCACCTTGCGCACGACGGCCGCGCTCGAAGCGATCCGCGCAGTTGCCAACGAAGTCGAAGGCGCTGTCGCCGGTGCGGGCACCATCCTCAATGCGGCTCAATATCAGGCCGCGGTCGAAGCAGGCTCACAGTTCATCGTCAGCCCCGGCACGACGCAGGAACTGATCGACGCCGCCAATGATTCCGATATACCGCTGCTGCCTGGTGCGGCCACCGCCAGTGAGGTCATGGGCCTGCGCGAGGAAGGCTACGAGGTCATGAAATTCTTCCCGGCCGAACAGGCCGGCGGCGCGGCTTACCTGAAGTCGCTGTCCTCGCCGCTTGCCGGCACGCTGTTCTGCCCGACCGGCGGCATCTCGCTGTCGAATGCGAAGGACTACCTGTCGTTGCCGAACGTCGTCTGCGTCGGCGGTTCCTGGGTCGCGCCGAAGGACCTGGTCGCCAAGGGCGACTGGGCCGGCATCACCAGGCTCGCCGCCGAAGCCTTTGCCCTGAAGGGCTGATTGCTGCGCATAGATGCACTGGAGAGGCCGCGCCCAGGCGCGGCCTTTTTCGTCTTCTCGTTTGTATTCCGTTCGTCGCATTCCTATGTCTCAATCCGACTTCAATCGGCCAAAGGGAGTGCGACCGAATGTTTGACGCGAAGAAATTGCTGGATCAGTTCCTGGGCTCGCAAATCCCGGGTGCCGGCGGCACGGTGCGCGATCGTGCCGGGCAGGTCACCCAGATGGCCAAGGATAATCCGCTCGCCGCCGGCGCCATTGCCGCCGTGCTGCTCGGCACCGGCACCGGCCGTGAAGTCACGGGTGCTGCGCTGAAGCTCGGTGGTCTCGCTGCCATCGCCGGCCTTGGCTATCAGGCCTACAAGAATTACCAGGCCGGCAAGGAGCCTGCCGCGCAGCCCGAAGCGCAGCAGCAGCCCGAGCTTCTGCCGCCGCCGGCCGATTCCGGTTTCAGCACGGAACCCGCGGCAATCCGCAACGATTTCGTCCTGGTCCTGGTTCGCGCCATGATCGCCGCCGCCCGCGCCGATGGCCACATCGACGATGCCGAGCGCGCCCGCATCATGGACAAGGTCAGGCTCTCGGGGCTCGATTCCGAAGCCGAACAGTTCCTCAATGACGAGCTGAGCAATCCGGTCGATCTCGACGCGATCGTCGCCGCCGCAACGACGGAGGAGGAACGCGTCGAACTCTACACCGCTTCGCGCCTCGCCATCGAGCCGGACAGCCGTGCCGAACGCGGTTATCTCGATCTCCTCGCCGGACGCCTTGGACTTGCCGATGCGCTGGTCGATCATATCGAGGCGACGGTGTCGGCCGCCAAGACACCTGCTGCCGAGCCCAAGACCTCCGTTCCCCAGACCGGTGAGCCGCCGATCAAATCGCCGTGGTGATCCATCCATCACCACTTTGCATTTGTGCGGATGCCTGAGCTGTCCTATGCCAGCGGCAAAGCTTCGGGAATTCGGCTCGGGTGATCCCCGGGCCGATTCCGAGCCGGTTGTATAGTGTCTCGGGAGAGCAGCAGATGCGCGATTTGACGAACTGGACCGGTTGCCCGGCGCCGAAGCCGGTGGCTCTCGAGGGCCGCTATGTCCGCATCGAGCCTTATGACCGCGCCAAACATCTGGCCGCGCTGTGGCAGGCCTTTGGCGGGCTCGATATCAACGCGCGCCTCCAGTATTTCTCGCAGGACGATTTTCGCGGCGTCGAGGATTTCGATGCCTGGCTGACCGCCGTGCAGAAATCCGGCTGGATCACCGAAGTGTTCTACGACAAGGCAAGCGGCGATGTCGTTGGTATGGCCAACTACATGCGTCCCGACCCGGCAAACGGGGTGGTCGAGGTCGGCGGCGTCGCGCATTCCTTCGCGATGGCCCGCTCGCCGCTCGCCACCGAAGTGCATTACCTGATGGCCAAACACGCCTTCGAGGATCTCGGCTATCGCCGCTACGAGTGGAAGTGCGACAACCGCAACGAAGCGAGCAAGAAGACGGCGAACCGCCTCGGCTTCACCTTCGAAGGCGTCTTTCGCCAGCATATGATTTCCAAGCGGGCGAACCGGGATACGGCCTGGTTTTCGATGATCGACGGCGAATGGCCGCAGCTCAAGTCAGCCTTCGAGGCCTGGCTGTCGCCGGACAATTTTTCAGCCGACGGAACGCAGAAACGCAGGCTTGAGGATATTCGCGCAGCGCTCGCGCAGAAGGAGACGGCATGACAGCGCCGGAAAAGAAAGACCGCTCGCCGGCCATTGCCGCCGCCATCATCCTTGCCGTCGTCGGCTTCGGCTTCTTCATCCTGCCGAAGATCATGCTGTCGCTCGGCGAGATATCGCCCTGGCTGGCGGCCGTCGTCGGCACGCTGTTCGTGCTCGGCTTCTTCCTGATCTTCTGGCTGCGGGCGCGCCACCAGCGGCGACGCGGGCTCTAGAGCAATTCCAGGAAAAGTGTGAAGCGGTTTTCCGTCCGGGCCGCGTAGGACACAACCGCGAAGCGGCGGCTTTTGCCCCTCACCCTAAC
>UCMT01000049.1 GCA_900473795.1 Hyphomicrobiales bacterium
ATAACGCCGCGCCCAGTGGCCGGGTGGTGCCGACGCATAGAACGCCGGGCGCGGGCGGTTTCCGCCCGCGCCCGAAACGTGACCTTAGCTGGAGCTCAGAATATACCGACGATTGGCGACGAGCGCCGGCCGGGCATTCATGGAATAAAGCGCAGTGAACTTCTTGATATCGGCGGGGTCCACCTCAATCGGGTTCATCGCCACCATCCAGTCGACAATTTCGCTGCAGGGCGGTGTCGTCAGGGATCCCTCATAGGCCCAATAGCTGAGAGCCGACGGGAGCAACCCGCTCGGATCCGCCCCGTCCAGGCTGGCTTCTTCACCGCCCTTTTGCGGGAAAGCGGCCGCCAGGCTGGCAAAGGTCTTATTGGCAGCTCCGGGAACGAGGAAAACGCCAAATACACCAAGTGCGCCCGTTTCGGCATGCTTGTGGACGAAATGCACCTCCATCGGGAAGGACTTTCCTTCGACCAGGTGTTCGCTTGGCGCGTGGAAATGGTACTGCACGAGATCGTAGGTCTTGTCACCGCGGCGCAGCGTGCCGCCGGGCGCCGCTTTCACCTGGATCGTATGCCCGTTGTTGAGGATCGTGCCGCCGCTCTTCCAGTCGATTGCGATGTCTGGAATATCCGCCTTGATCGCGTCTCTTATGTCGAGTGGCGATTGCTGCGAACCGGCAGCGCAAGCGCTGTTGTCTTTGCTCAGGGAGCCCCAATGCTCAGGGCCCGCTTCGCCTTCGTAGCTCCAATGGACGCCTTCTGCGGCGTATGCGGTTTTAACGCAGAGCGGACATGCGGCAAGCAAGGCTAGGCCCCTGAGGAAGTCACGCCTTTCCATATATATTCCCTTTCGATTCAGCGGCGAGCATGAAGCGCTCGCCGCGCCGGCATCTTTGGCATCGGAGTCGCACTGTCAATTTGACCTCAATGCCCGAAGCGAGAAGATTGCGCGAACTGGATAGTCCCCGCTGAAATGCGGGCGTTGGCGATCAAGGGGCAAGTGACACCAGGGCCCGCTGGCGATTGGGTTCAAACGCTACAGCTAAATCCGGCATGTTGCAGGAGTGCGCGAAGGTGCGGCGCAGCCGGCGTCGCGCCCCCGCCACGTTTTTGAAGGTTTGCAGGACGAGACCCTCGTCGCTTGGTCTGGTGCCGGGGCGGCGGCAGAGCTCACCGACTGGGCGCGGGGCCAGTCGAGGCTCTTTGGATCAGGCGGCTCTCGAGGGGCGCCGGGCGGGCAGGAATTTTGCCGCTCAGGCAGCCCAGGAGGTAGTCTGCCGCCTGCCTCCCGATCTCGGCATTGTCGACACGCATGGTCGTCAAGGGCGGATCGGTTTGCTCTGCCATCGCCGCGTCGTCGAAGCCCGTTATCGAAAGCTCATGGGGCACACGGATGCCTAAAACGCGGGCTTCAATCAGTGCGCCGATTGCCAGGGCATCATTGCCGCAGACCACCGCAGTCGGACGCGGCCCGGGTGCCTCCATGATTGCGCGCAGGCTCTGGCGGCCGAAAACGATGCTCGAGGGGGCCTCATGAACATGCTGCGGCCTGAGCGCCAGACCTTCCTCGGCCAGCGTCTCGTACAAGCCCTTGAGGCGGGCGACGACACGGTCGTTGTCGACCGACGGCTGATGGATGAGGGCAAAATCGCGATGGCCCAGATCGAGCAGGTGGCGGGCAATGCGACGGAAAGCGTCGGCATTGTCGAAGCCGACGCAGGGATGTGGCGAACCGGGGCGATGGGAATACGTGACCACATACGGCACGCCGCGCGCGGCAATGGTCTCGAACATACCGGGTCGATGAGATTCGCCAACGATGGCAATCGCCTCGACACCGCGCGCCAGCATGGTGCGCACCTGATTGACGGCCTGGTCGGCGTCATAGTTGGAGCAGCCGATCAGCACGGTCACGCCGTCAGCCGAGAGCCGGGTCTGCAGTGCACCGACCTGCGAGGCGAAGACATCGTTGTCGAGCGTCGGAATGAGCACACCGGCAAGCCACGTCCGCCGGCTCGCCAATGCAGCGCCGGCCGGATGCGGCATCCAGCCGAGTTCGGTGGCCGCCTGGAGGACCTTTTCGCGAATCTCGGGCGCAACCTTCTCCGGTGCGTTGAACGCACGCGAAACGGTGGCCGTCGAAACGCCGGCGAGCGCCGCGACATCCAAGGCGCGCGGCTGCGACCGTCCGTTCCTGTCTTTGTCTCCACGCCCCATGCGGATCAGTCCTGCCTCAAATCGATTAGATTTGTATACGCTTACATGAATCCATCCAAGTTGTTTTCTAGCCTCTTCACATTCCATTGACAACGATTTTGAAACTGATATGTAAGCGCTTACATTGAGTGAAAGCTGTTGGGAGGCGGCCGTGCGAGCATCGATTGATGCACATGGCCCGGTTGCAGCTGGTCCTGGAGGAGACACACACTTGGTCGCGATCCGCAAATTCTTGCTGAACCCGTTGCAGTTCGTCATCGCCGCCTGCCTGGCGGTCATGGTGATCCTCGTCTTCGGTAACGTCGTGCTGCGCTACGCCTTCAATACCGGCATTTCGGTGTCGGATGAGCTATCGCGGCTGCTGTTCGTCTGGATGGTATTCCTCGGGGCGGCAGTCACGCTTTGCGAGCAGGCCCATCTCGGCGTCGATACCCTGGTGCGCCGGTTGTCGCGCACGGGGCGGATTGCCTGTTTCGCGCTTTCCAACGCGCTGATGCTTTACACGACCTGGCTGATCTTTTCCGGCACCTGGCGACAGGCCGGCATCAATCTCGGCATGACCACGCCGGTCATGGGCGTGTCCCAGACCTGGTTCTTCGTTCCGGTGCTGGTCTTCACCGTGCTTGCAGCCGGCTGGTTCTGCCTGTCGCTGCTGCGTTCGCTGACCGGCAGGATGACCGACGAGGAACTGATCGGCGTGCGTGAATCCGAAGAGGACTTCGATATCAATGCCCTGCCAACGGCCGGGAAAGAAGGACCCTCGCGTTGAGGCCCGCGCAGGATTTCCGCGGCGCGGCGCCGGCGTCGTTTCACCTACAGCTTCGATCTGGCCGGACGTGGTCCGCGACATCAATGGCAAAGGTTGGCTCGCCATGACAATCCTCGTTTTCATCGCATCGCTTCTTGCCGCCATGGCCATCGGCATGCCCATCGCCTATGCCCTGCTGATTTGCGGCGTGGCGTTGATGGTGCAACTTTCCATGTTCGATCCGCAAATCCTGGCGCAGAATCTGGTGAGCGGTACGGACAGCTTCACGCTGTTGGCGGTTCCCTTCTTCATGCTGGCGGGCGAGGTGATGAATACCGGCGGCCTGTCGAAGCGGATCGTGGCGCTGGCGCTGACCTTGGTCGGCCATGTGCGCGGCGGGCTCGGCTATGTGGCGATCATCGCCGCCTGTGTTCTCTCTGCGCTTTCAGGTTCTGCGGTTGCCGACGCGGCCGCGCTCGGGGCGCTGCTGGTGCCGATGATGGTCAAGGCCGGCCATGACAAGGCACGCTCGGCCGGCCTGGTCGCCTCCGCCTCGGTCATCGGGCCGATCATTCCGCCATCGATCGCCTTCATCCTCTTCGGTGTCACCGCCAATCTGTCGATCTCCAAGCTCTTCATGGCAGGCATCGTCCCAGGCCTGATGATCGGTCTCGGCCTTGCAATTGCGTGGTGGATCATGGTGCGCAAGGAAGCAATCGAACTGCGGCCGCGTGCCAGCGCCGCCGAACGGCTGACCGCGTTGCGGGAAAGCCTCTGGGCGCTCGGCCTGCCGTTCATCATCATCTTTGGCTTGAAATTCGGACTGTTCACGCCGACCGAGGCTGCCGTGGTCGCCGCCGTCTATTCGCTGTTCGTTGCCACCTGCATCTATCGCGAACTGAGCCTTGGCCAACTTTACGGGGTCTTCGTCTCTTCGGCGAAGGTGACGAGTGTTGTCATCTTCCTCGTCGCTGCAGCCCTCGTGTCGGCCTGGCTGATCACCATTGCCGATCTGCCCGGACAGGTGGTCGAGCTGCTTTCGCCCTTCATGGACAGCCCGAAGCTCCTGATGCTGATGATCATGATCCTCGTCGTCATCGTCGGTACGGCGATGGATATGGCGCCGACCATCCTGATCCTGGCGCCGGTGCTGGTGCCGGTGGTTCAGGCGGCGGGCATCGATCCGATCTACTTCGGCGTGCTGTTCATCATCAACAATTCCATCGGCCTCATCACGCCGCCCGTCGGCACCGTCCTCAACGTCGTGGCCGGTGTTTCCCGGATCAACATGGAAACCGTCATCCGGGGCGTCACGCCCTTCATGGTCGCGCAACTCGTCGTGCTCGGGCTGATGATCGCCTTTCCCGAACTGGTCACCGTGCCCGCCGCCTGGCTGGGGCGCTGATTTTTTTGAATTTCGCATCGTAACAAGGAGGAAGCGATATGCGTAAGACTCTCATGGCCGTCATGGCCGGCCTGATGCTGGCTTCGGTTTCGCCGCTTGCGGCAAGCGCCGAGATCCACGAACAGACCATCCGTTTTGCCAGTGCCGGCGCCGAAGGCTCGCCGCTGGTGATCGGCCAGCGCAAGTTCGCTGAGATCGTCAAGGAAAAGAGCGGCGGCAAGATCGACGTCAAGGTGTTTCCGGCGGGCATGCTCGGCGGTGACCTGCAATCGGTCGCCTCGTTGCAGGGGGGCCTGTTGCAGATGTCGGTCATGAACGCCGGTCTGATGGCGAGCCTTGCGCCCGACTTCGCCGTGCTCGACCTGCCCTTCCTGTTCGAAAGCACGAAGGAGGCCGATGCAGTGATGGACGGCGAGGTCGGCAAGACATTCGCAAACGAACTTGACGACAAGAACCTCGTCGTTCTCGCCTATTGGGAACTCGGTTTCCGCAACCTGACCAACAGCCGCCGCGCGGTCGAGAAGGTCGACGATATCGAAGGCCTGAAGATCCGTGTCGTGCAGTCGCCCATTTATCTCGAAATGTTCCAGGCCCTCGGCGCCAATGCCGTGCCGATGCCCTTCCCGGAAGTCTACACCGCCCTTGAAACAGGCACGGTCGACGGACAGGAAAACCCGGCACCAAGCATCCTGACGGCCAAGCTCAACGAAGTGCAGAAATACATCACGCTGACACGCCATACCTATAATCCGATGGTGCTTTTGTTCTCCAAGCCGCTGTGGGAACAACTCGACCAGGACGAGCGGGATCTGCTTCAGGCCGCGGCAAGCGAAGCGGCCGCCTTCCAGCGCCAGCTTTCGCGCGACGCGGATGCCAAGGCCGTCGAGGCACTGGCGGCCTCGGGAATGACCGTGACCAAGCTGCCGCCGGAGGAAATCGCGCGTTTCCGCGAGAAGACCAAACCGGTTGCCGACAAGTTCGCGGCTTCTGCAAATCCGGACCTGGTCAAGGCGCTGAACGACACGATCCAGCGCGTGCGCGCGGGAAACTGAAAATTCAAATATCGGCATGGAGGGGTTTGCCCTCCATGCCGTCCTTCCCATCAAATACGAGGCTGATTGCTCATGTACACCCCCAACCGCCTGAAAGCCCATCTTGCCGCCGGTCACGTTGCGTTCGGATGCTGGGTTGGCGGCGGCTCGCCGACCAATGCCGAAATCCTCGGCCATGCCGGGTTCGATTTCCTGCTCGTCGACCATGAGCATGGCGTGGGCGAAACCCGCGAGATCGTCGATACGCTGCGCGCCGTCGAAACGACGCCGGCGCCGGCGCTGGTGCGCATTCCGTGGAACGACCATGTCTTCGTGAAGCGCGTGCTGGACGCGGGCGTGCAATCGGTGATGATCCCCTCCGTCGATACGGCGGAAGCGGCACTCGCTGCAGTCAGGGCCTGCCGCTATCCGCCCGAGGGGATTCGCGGTTATGCGGCTGGTGTCGTGCGCGCCTCCACTTTCGGGCTAGAGCCGGACTATATCCACAAGGCCAATGAGAACATGCTCATCGCCGTCCAGATCGAGTCCCATACGGCGGTCGACAACGCGGCAGCCATTGCCGCGATCGAGGGTGCGGACATCATCTTCATCGGCGTCAACGACCTGGCGGGCTCGATCGGCCGGCTGGAACAGACCGGCCATCCGGACGTGCGCGACCTCGTGCGCCGGGCGGAGGAGGCAATCCTCGCTTCCGGCAAGATCATGGGCACCGTGCCGAACGCCGGCGCTTCCGTCGCCGACCTGATCGACCGCGGCTACCGCGTCATCGCCGGTCCGCACGATGTGGCCCTGCTGCGCGATGCAGGGCTGGCGGCAATGGCCGATTATCGCGAACTTTGCGCGTCACGCGCGAGCGGCAAGAAGGCCGCGGCCACGGACCGCCTGAAGAAATCCTACTGATGTAGCAATCCTAAGTTCAACAGCGAGCTGGCGGCGCGTGTCCGCCGGCCCTCCCCGCGATCGCGCCGTGCAGGGGTATCGCACCAAAAGCCAAGACGGGCTGTACCTGTATCAGCCTGGCACAAATTCCCTCATTGCCAATTTTGCCACTGCGCAAGAAACCCGCCCTGACAAGAACACGGTAACTCTTTTTCCCTGTCTAGACCTGTAATTGCACAGAACGACAGAACTCCCCCTTGAAAGCACCAAAGTGGTACCTTACGTTTTCCATCATGATGCAGCCGACCCATAAATCGATTTTGCGCTATCGTCTTGCGCCAGATGAGGACGCCAGACGCGCGCTGGACGAGACGTTTGCCGCTTACGCGGCAATGCTCGAAATCCTGGAGGAGCTGGCGGCAGAAGGCGGGGCAAATCTCGTCACATTGCATGAACTGGCCTATGAAACCGTGCGGGAACGAACCGGTCTGCCGGCGCGGCTGGTGACCTTGGGACTGCGTGATTTTGCGGCAAACCGTGGCCGTGTGACGGGCGTCGCGCGGCTCCCGCTCGACGAGAAGCTTTTCGCGGTCAAGGGGCCGTCTGATCTCACGGTTGCGACAGTGCGCGGCCGGGTTGCCATTCCCTACGACGTGGCGGGCTATTCCCGTGGGGCCTTGAATATTTTCGCCGCCCAGCTCGTTGCCGCTCACGGAGATTACGAAATCCATATCAGTGTTACGACGCATTCCGACCGAACGGAGGAAGACATGATGATGAACGAGGGAATTCTTTCACGCATGGGACGGCTTATCGCTGGTATTGCCAACGCCGCGGTCGACAAGGCGGAGGGTACCAACAAGATCGCTGTCGTCGAACAGGCGCTTCGGGAAATCGATACTGCCGCCGAGGAGGCGCGCGTCGATATCGGCAAGGGACGCGCCGAGGAATACCGCATTCAAAAGCGGCGCGAGGGGATCGAAGCTGATCTTCGCATGCTCGACGAGAAGATCCGTCTTGCGGTCGCCTCCGATCGTGAGGATCTCGCCAAGGCGGGCGTGGCGCGCCAGATCGATCTGGAATCGCAGATTGCCGCGCTGGATAAGGCGCTGGCGGATGCGACCGCTCATCTCGGCGAAGGTCAGCAAGCCCTGCAGGCTGTGCTTGCGACGCGCCGGGAAGCCGAGGCGCGGCTTGCCGATCTCAAACGCAGCCTCGCCCAGCATCCGGAAGACACGGCGCGCTCCCGCAGCAACCCCGTTGACGGTGCCGCTCGCGCGGCGGCGGCCGTTTCCCGTGTCACGGGCGTCCCCTCGGGCGCCGCGGCGACCAGCGCTGAGCTGGACGAACTCGACCGTCTTCACCGCGAACAGGCGATCGAAGCGCGGCTTGCCCAGTTCAAGACTGCCAAGAACTAACGCCGATGCAGCTTTTCCTTGCGCCGGAATGTTTGCCCTTCGCCATCGCCGCCGTGATGCTGGCGGCGTTGACCGCGATCGAGATCGCATGCCTGCTGCTCGGCTTTTCGCTGGGCGAGGTCATCGACAAGTCCGGGATGGATGATCACAGCGCGATTGCCGGCCTGCTTTCCTGGCTGAATGTCGGCGGCGTCCCGGTCCTCATCCTGATCATGCTGTTTCTCGGTTTCTTCGCGATGACCGGATTCATCTTGCAAAGCCTGGCCCAGGCACTCTGGTCGCCGCTACCGGCCATTCTGGCGGTCTTGCCCGCATTCGTGCTGTCTCTGCCGGCCGTCAGGGTATCGAGCCGGTCGATTGCGCGCATCGTTCCACGCGACGAAACCTATGCCGTCGATCTCTCCGATTTCATCGGACGCAGCGCCGAAGTATCCGTCGGTCCGCTTGACCAAGGTTTACCGGGGCGCGTTCGCGTCAAGGACAGGCATGGAAACTGGCACACGCTGCGCGCCCGCGCTGGCAAAAGCGAGGAGCCGATCGCTATCGGCGCGACCGTCCTGCTCGTTGATCACGTTTCCAACGTCTACGTCGCCATCCGGGCGCCGTCGGACATCCTCGCATCGAAAAATCCCTCTTCCATGGAGCAACCATGATCTACGATCTTCTCGTGCCGGCCGGTATAGGCATTGTCCTGATCCTCGGTATCGGCTTTGTCCTTGCATCGCTCTACACGAGGTCCAGCCGCGACGAAGCCTATGTGCGCACCGGCCTCGGTGGTCAGAAGGTCGTGCTCGATGGTGGCTCGGTCGTACTCCCGATCTTCCATTCCATCGCCCGCGTCAACCTGAAGACACTTCGCCTCGAAGTCCGGCGCGGCGAAGGCGATGCGTTGATCACCAAGGACCGGATGCGTGTCGATATCGGGGCCGAATTCTATGTCCGCGTGAAGCCGGACGCGTCCTCCATCGCGCTTGCGGCCCAGACACTTGGCGACCGCACCAATGACGCCGAGCAGCTGCGTGTCCTGATCGAAGCGAAATTCGTCGATGGTCTTCGCTCGGTCGCAGCCACGATGACGCTTGATGCGCTGCAGGAACAGCGCATGGATTTCGTCAAGGCAGTTCAGGAGGCCGTGGGAGCCGATTTGCAATCGAACGGTCTGGAGCTTGAATCGGTGTCCCTCACCCGCCTCGACCAGACGGATATCAAGCACTTCAACGCGAACAACTTCTTCGACGCACACGGCCTTGCCGCGCTGACACGCATCACGGAAGGCCGCAAGAAGGAGCGCAACGAAATCGTCCGCGATACGGAAGTCGCCATTGCGCAGAAGGATCTCGAGGCGCGGCAGCAATCGCTGGCGATCGACCGGACGAAACGCGAAGCCGAACTGAACCAGGAACGCGATATCGCCAACAAGTCTGCCGCGACACGGGCCGAAACCGCGCAGCAGGAACAGGCCGCCAAGCGCGCCGAGGAAGAAGCCCGCATCGCCGCAGAACAGGCGATCGCCGAGCGGGAAGCGACGGCGAAGCAGGCGCGGGAAACGGCAAATATCAACGCGACGCGCGCCGTACAGCAGCGCGATACCGAGGCCAAGCGCGATCTGCAGATCGTCGCACAGGAAAGCGCCATCGCGGTTGCCAACAAGAGCCGTGAGGAATCCGAAGCCAAGGCACAGGCTGAAACGGCAAGAGCGCTGGCGATCGCCGCCGAGGAAAAGGTCGGAACCGCCAAGGCCGTGGAAATCGCCGAACGCGAACGCCAGATCGCCGTCATCGACGCCCGCAAGAAGGCTGAAACCGAAGCGACGGCCGTCACGGTCGGCGCCGAGGCCGAGAAGCAGGCGGCCCTCGACCAGGCCGATGCGATCAAGACGCTGGCGACCGCCGAAGCAGATGCCGCCGTCATCAAGGCCAAGGGTATCCTTGAGACCGGCAAGGCCGAGGCTGAAAGCGCGGCACTGCTCAACGAGGCGCGCAACAAGCTGAGCGCGGCCATCATCGAGTTCGAGATATTGCGCGAGCGCATCCGCGTCATTCCCCAGGCCCTTGCCGAGGCGGTCAAGCCGATCGAGAAGATTTCCGACATCCGCATCTTCGATACAGGCGGCATGCTGGGCCGCGGTGCCGGCGGTGGGAATGGCACGAATGGCATCGGCATGGGGGAAGGTCTCGCCGGACAGTTGCTTGCCTACCAGGCCAACAAGCCCATTCTCGACCAACTCCTGAAGGAAGCGGGCTTCGAAGGCGACAATGCCGTATCCTCGCTGCTTGCCAACCTGCAAGGCGAGCGGAACAATATCGCGGTGGTTGACGAGGAAGATTGAGGTCAGGACCTCCCGGTTACGAAGACAAAAAAGAGGCCCCTTGGCGGGCCTCTTTTTTTATTTTGGTGGTGAAATCCGCGGCATCAGTCGCGCCGGCGGATGCGGTTAGTGGCTGTTTGCGACATCAAACAATGCGGCCGCGGGCGACGACCGGCCAGACGGCTGAAATCTCGCCCTGCTCCACGACATTCACCGCGTCGACCATATTGGTGACCACGCAGGCATGATTGGGCACGATGCGGAGCCTGTCGCCGACCTTCAGATTGATCGGGCCTTCGCTGACGAGGCGGCCATGTTCTTCCGAGAGTTGGTCGATAGAAATGTCATCGCGGCCGAGAACGTGGCCGTAACCCGAAAGGCCGAGAAGGTCGGAGGTTAGCGTCTTCGAGCCGGCATCGATGATGGCGCGGTTGGCCGCCGGCACCGAAACAACCGTTGCGAGCACGGTCAACGCGCAATCCTCCCACCCGCAGACACCGCGCGAGACGAGCGAACGGTCGTTGTAGACATAGGTGCCTGGGCGATATTCGGTCGTGACCGGTGCCTCGGCGGCATGCATCATCGAGGGTGTTCCGCCCGAAGTGACAACGGGCACCGCGATGCCCGCCGCCTCGATGAAGGCTTTCGCGCGGCTCATGAAGGATTCGACTGCGGCTGCGCCACCCGTTGGGGGATAGGTCATCAGGCCGCCGAAAACGAGGCCGGGGGCCTTGGCGATCCGTTGCGCGAGAGCGGCCGCCGCCTCCGGCGTTGGCACGCCACAACGGTCCGCGCCAGTGTTGCACTCCACCAAAACAGCAAGCGGCGCCGGTTGCGAAGCGAACGCGCCGGAGAGGCCGTCGATGACGGTTTCATTGTCTGCAACGACGCTGAGCGTCACCTTGCGGGCAAGCGATACCAGATGTTCGAGCTTCTCGGTGCCGAGGATATTGTAGGTGATCAGCACGTCGCGAATTTCCGGGCTGCCGGCGACCATGGCTTCGGCTTCCGACACCTTCTGGCAGGTGACGCCCACCGCCCCCGCCCTCAATTGCATTTCGGCCAAGGCAGGCAATTTGTGCGTCTTGATATGCGGGCGGACCGTCAGCCCATGGGTGTTCGCATAGGTCTGGAACCGGTCGATGTTGCGGCGGGCAATGTCGAGATCGACCAGGACGGCCGGTGTATTCAGGGTCTGAAGCGTCGCTGCGGCCTTTGTCATGGGCACCCCTCGAGAAAAATTTCCGATGCAATTTCAGGCGGAAGAAAACGCTGCGCGCCTGTTGCGCAGATTCCTACTCATCCAAGTCTTGACAATTTATGCATCCTGACGCTGAATACGTCAATCCAGTAAAACAGACACATGTCCATAATACTGGACACCAGAAAATGACCGTTCATCAGGGGAACATCATGATCATTTCGCTCCGCGCCGGCGCGCTTTCGCTGGCAACCGCCTTCCTCCTTTCCGCAATGCCCGCAGCCGCCCAGCAGGCGACCAGCAAACTCGATGAGGTTCTGGCTCGCGGCCATCTCGTCCTCGGCACCGGCAGCACAAACGCGCCGTGGCACTTCAAGAGCGCCGAAGACAAGCTGCAGGGTTTCGACGTCGACATGGGCCGCATCGTCGCCAAGGCCTTGTTCGGCGATCCCGACAAGATCGAGTACGTCAACCAGTCGTCGGACGCCCGTATTCCGAACATCACCACCGACAAGGTGGACCTCACCTGCCAGTTCATGACGGTGACCGGCGAACGCGCCCAGCAGATCGCTTTCACCATTCCCTACTACCGGGAAGGTGTCGGCCTGATGCTGAAAGCTGACGGCAAGTATGCCGACTATGCGGCGCTGAAGGCGGCCGGGTCTTCCGTGACCATTTCGGTTCTGCAGAACGTCTATGCCGAGGACATGGTGCATGCCGCGCTGCCCGAGGCGACCGTCGACCAGTACGAATCGGTCGACCTGATCTATCAGGCGCTCGAATCTGGCCGCGCCGATGCGGCGGCGACCGACCAGTCGTCGCTTGCCTGGTACATGACCCAGAATGCGGGCCGCTACAAGGATGCCGGCTACGGCTGGAACCCGCAGACCTATGCCTGCGGCGTCAAGCGCGGCGACCAGGACTGGCTGAACTTCGTCAACACCGCGTTGCACGAGGCGATGACCGGCGTCGAGTTCGATTTCTATGCCAAGTCCTTCAAGACCTGGTTCGGCAAGGATCTGGCACCGCCGCAGATCGGCTTCCCAGTCGAATTCAAGTAAGGCCGAACGGCAGTCGTTGGGACGAAGGGTTTTGGCCCTTCGTCCTTCCTCCACCCTCTACGGCAGGATGCCGCCATGGGTTATACGCTCAATTTCGCCGCCGTCTGGCGCAGCTTCGACCAGCTACTCGAGGGCCTGCTGCTGAGCCTTGGTCTGGCTTTTATTTCCATCCTGATCGGCGCCGTCATCGGTTTGCTGGTCGCCTTCGCGCTCATTGCCAAAAGCGGCTGGATTCAGCGGCCGGCGGCAACCTACGTGACGATCATCCGCAACCTGCCGATCCTCGTGCTGGTGCTCTTTGCCTATTTTGCCCTGCCGCAAATGGGCGTGCGGCTGGGCAAGATCGAGAGTTTCGTCGCCGTCCTGTCGATCTATTCCGGCGCCTACCTGGCCGAAGTGTTCCGCGCGGGTCTCATCTCCATTCCGAGGGGACTGACGGAAGCCGGCCTCGCCATCGGCCTGACGCCGATGCAGATCCGCGTGTCGATCATCGTGCCGCTGATGTTGCGCAACGTCCTGCCGTCATTGTCCTCCACGGTGATTTCGCTGTTCAAGGATACGTCGCTGGCAGCGGCCATCGCGGTGCCGGAACTCACCTTCGAGGCGCGCAAGATCAATGTCGAGACCTTCAGGGTCATCGAAACATGGATCGTCGCTTCGGGCCTCTACGTCGCCACCTGCTCCGTGCTTGCCGTGCTGATGCGCATGGTCGAGCGCCGGCTTTCCGTTCCGAGGTAGTGACCATGACGGAAATCTCCGCCTTCTTCGATCAGCTCTGGATCGCCCGCTTCGTCATCCTCAAGGGTCTTGGCGTCACGGTATCGATCTCGCTTCTCTCGATCATCGCCGGGTCGCTGCTCGGTGTTCTCGTCGGCTTGTCCCTTGTCTACGGCAACCGGGTGCTGCGGCTCGTGGTCCGGGCCTATACCGACTTCATTCGCGGTACGCCGGTGCTGGTGCTGGTGCTCGCCAGCTACTATGTCCTCTCCACCATCGGTATCGAGCTTGGGCCTTTCCAGGCCGGTGTCCTGGCGCTGGCGATCTTCTGCTCGTCGCATGTCGGTGAGATCGTCCGCGGCGGGTTGCAGGCCATTCCCAAGGGGCAGACCGAAGCTGCCAAGGCGATCGGGCTGACGTTCCGCCAGACATTCGCCTATGTGCTCTGGCCGCAGGCGCTGCGGCAATTCCTGCCCGCCTGGGTGAACACGGCTGCCGAAATGGTCAAGGCTTCGACCCTGCTCTCCGTCATCGGCGTCGCCGAACTGCTCTTGCGTACCCAGGAAATCATCTCGCGCAATTTCCTGAGCCTGCAGTTCTACTTCTTCGCCGGGCTTCTCTACTTCACCATCAATTACGGCATCGAGCGGTTCGGCAAATATGTCGAGCGCAAGACCGCCGTTCCGTCCTGAGGGCTCCCACGACATGAGCAAGGTACTTCTGGAAATACAGGGGCTGCGCAAGCAGTACGGCACCGTCGAGGTGCTGAAGGGCGTGGACTGCACCATGCACGAGGGCGAAGTGATCTCGATCATCGGCTCCTCCGGCTCCGGCAAGACGACGATGCTTCGCTGCATCAACATGCTGGAGGAATTCCAGGGCGGACGCATCCTGCTCGAAGGCGAGGACATCGGCTATGAACAGACCGGCACTGTCCGCAAGCGCAAGAGCGAGAAGGACATTGCCCGCCAGCGCGCGCTGACAGGCATGGCCTTTCAGCAGTTCAACCTCTTCCCGCATATGACCGCAGCGCAAAACGTCATGCTCGGTCTCGTCAAGGTGAAGAAGCTGCCCCGCGACGAAGCGCGCGCCATCGCCGAAAAGTGGCTGGACCGAGTCGGCCTTGCCTCCCGCGCCGATCACTATCCGGGCCAGCTTTCGGGCGGCCAGCAGCAACGCGTGGCGATCGCCCGGGCGATTGCGATGAACCCGCGCCTGATGCTGTTCGACGAGGTCACCTCGGCGCTTGATCCCGAGTTGGTGGGCGAAGTGCTCCAGGTCATCAAAGGGTTGGCGGCGGACGGCATGAGCATGCTGCTCGTCACCCACGAGATGCGCTTTGCCTATGAAGTTTCCTCGCGGGTGATCTTCATGAACCAGGGCGTGATTTGCGAGGAAGGCGACCCGAAGGAGATGTTCGTCAGGCCGAAGACCGAGCGGCTCGCCGAGTTCCTCAAGACATCCAGTTTCAACTGAACGGGATGAGAAAAGTGTGACGCGGTTTTGCGGTCGCATCCCGTTCCATTTCAAGCAAAAGAGAGAACCCTCATGACTATCAAGCGTTATGGCGCCGGCGAAACGGGTGCCGGTGGACAGCCCCTTCCCTTTGCCCGTGCGGTGGAAGCAAAAGGCTGGCTGCATGTGTCCGGCCAGGTGCCGATGGAAAACGGCGAGATCGTGCGCGGCGGCATCGTCGCCGAGAGCCGCCGAGCAATCGAAAATCTGATCGCCATCCTGCATGAGGCGGGCTATGGCATCGAGGACGTTGTCCGCGTCGGCGTCTGGCTGGACGATCCGCGGGATTTCTGGAGCTTCAACGGCGTCTACGCCGAATATTTCGGCGCCAACCCTCCGGCCCGTGCCTGCGTGCAGTCGCGCATGATGGTCGATTGCAAGGTGGAAGTCGATTGCGTCGCCTATCGGGCGGACAGGGCTTGAAATGCCGGGCGCGGCTTGCAAAGGTCGCGCCCGTGACCTTTGAAGAGGACGGATCGAATGGCTGATGGCGCAGAAGACATCGTATCGCGGCGCACGCGGGGTCTTGATCGTGCCTTCGAGATTCTCGAATTCCTGCGCACGAAACGCCAGCCGATGCGGCCCAATGAGATTGCCGTCGAGATCGGCGCACCGCGCTCGTCCGTCTACGAGCTGATCAATCTTCTCTTGCGCCACGGCATGCTGGATTATCAGGGCGGCGACGGTCGGGTGTTTTTGGGTCGCAAGCTCTATTTCCTCGGTACTGCCTATGCCGACCAGTTCGACCTGATGCGCGAATCCGAGGACATGCTCGCCCGGTTGGCGGAGGAAACGCGCGAGACGGCGCAGATGTGCCTGCTGGAGGGCAACAAATATACGGTTGCGATGATGCGCGAAGGTGTGCGCGCATTCCGCATTTCTTCCAATATCGGCGAGCTCGTGCCGATCCCGTGGACGGCTTCCGGACGGCTGCTGGTGGCGCATCTCACCGATGCTGAGATTGTCGATCTTATTCCCACGAGCGATTTCGTTCTGCCGAGCGGCAAGCGGCTGGATCCGGCACGGTTCATCGCCGAAGTCCGGCAGGCGGCCATCGACGGCTTTTTCACCTTCAACAGCGAGGTCGAGACCTTCACGCACTGCTTTGCCGTCCCGGTCCATCAGGCCGATGGCCAATGCGTCGCCACGCTCTGCCTCGTCACTCCAAAGGAAGACGGGCTGCGCAATCGGCAGAGCTATCTCGACAGCCTTCTTGCTGCCGCGCATGAATTGTCCGAGCAGCTCGGCTATGCCGCAGGGCGCAAACGCGTCGGATAATGGTCAAGCGCCTCGGTTCTGCGCCAGCCGCCATTGCCGCGGCGACAGGCCCGTCTGTGTCACAAAGAAGCGCGAGAAATAGGCGGGATCGGAAAAGCCCATCCGATAGCCGATTTCCTGCACCGGTATTTGGGTGAACAGCAGCTCTCGCTGGGCTTCGTCGATCAGTTTTCCATGGATCAGGCTCTGGGTGTTACGGCCGGTGCGCTGTTTGACGATGCGGTTCAGGTGCGTTGGGGAAATGCCCAGTTCGCGCGCATAAAAGGATGCCGGCCGGTGGGAGCGGAAATATTGATGGATCAGGCTGACGAGCCTGTTCAGGCGCCGTTCGTTTTCGCTGGTGCCCTCCTCCTCCTCGCGGCCCTCGGTGTATAGACGCGCCGTCAGCCTCAAAGCTGCAGTCAGATAGGCCTCGCACAAACCCGACGGTCCGGTTCGCCGGGCGGACGCTTCTGCGGCAAGCCGGTGCAGCGTGTCGGCGATGTAGCTGCCATCGGCATGCTCTGCGCGCAATTCCGTCAGACGCGGTGCGGCAAGCCATTCGCCCAATTGGCTGTGATCGGCCGGCATGGCCGTCAAATGCGACGTCAGAATCGTGAAGACATAGCCGTCGATGTCCCTTGAGAAGCGAAATCCGTGCCGCGCGAAGGGGGGCACCGTGATGACTGCCGGTGGCTTGATCGGATGCACCTCTTCTCCGAAGACTGCGTCGCCCGAGCCGGTTTCGATGTACAGGATCTGAAAGAACTGCTCGTGTCGATGCAGCTCGATCTCCCAGCGGTATAGGCTGCTGCGGGACGGAATTGTTTCGCAATGCAACCAGAATTCTGGAGAATCGCCGGCTTTTTCACCGTAGAGGTCGTAAGTGGGAATGGAGCGCATCATCTGCCTGCAAAGTCCGGAATGTTCGATTTGTGCAATTTCTTGGCCGCAATGTCCATGGAGGCGGTCCGGCGGGGATGGCACAATTCAGCGAATGCAGGCTTCGGGAGGAAGAGATGCGCACGCAGGTCGTCATTATCGGTTCGGGTCCGTCCGGCTTGCTGCTTGGGCAACTGCTGGCAAATGCCGGGATCGAGACGGTCATTCTGGATCGCGTCGGCAAGGACTATATTCTCGGACGCGTCCGGGCCGGCGTTCTCGAACAGGGCACCGTCAGTCTGATGGACGAAGCGGGCGCCGGCTCACGCATGCATGCCGAGGGTCTGCAGCACGACGGCTTCTCGCTTGCCTTCGACGGGCGCGATCACCGTATCGATCTCAAGGACCTGACCGGCGGCAAGGGCGTCATGGTCTACGGGCAGACCGAGCTGACGCGCGACCTGATGGCACATCGAGACGTGGTCGGCGCCACGACGATCTACGATGCATCCAATGTCTGCCCGCACAATTTTGATGGGCAGTCGCCCTATGTGACCTACGAGAGCGGGGGCGTGACCCATCGCATTGACTGCGATTTCATTGCCGGATGCGACGGCTTTCATGGCGCCAGCCGCAAGTCGATTCCGGAAACGGCCATCCGTACCTTCGAGAAGATCTATCCTTTCGGCTGGCTCGGTATTCTTGCCGATGTACCGCCGGTCAGCCACGAACTGATCTATGCCAACCATCCGCGCGGCTTTGCGCTCTGCTCGATGCGATCGGACACCCGCAGCCGGTATTACCTGCAATGTCCGCTTGACGAAAAAATCGAGGACTGGAGCGACGACCGGTTCTGGGACGAGTTGCGCCGGCGACTTCCCGCCCATCATGCCGAGGCGCTGGTAACCGGAGCATCCTTCGAAAAATCGATCGCGCCGCTCCGCTCCTTCGTTGCAGAGCCGATGCGTTTCGGCAAGCTCTTCCTCGTCGGCGACGCTGCCCACATCGTGCCGCCAACCGGTGCGAAGGGGCTCAATCTCGCGGCGAGCGACGTCCACTATCTCTTTTCCGGTCTCGCCGAATATTATCAGGACCGCTCGCTTGCCGGTATCGAGGCCTATTCGGCGAGGGCCCTTTCCCGCGTCTGGAAGGCCGTGCGCTTTTCCTGGTGGATGACGACGATGATGCACCGCTTCCCGGAAACCGACGCATTCGACCAGAAAATCCAGGAAGCCGAGCTCGACTACCTCACCCATTCGCGCGCGGCGGCGACGGCGCTTGCGGAGAACTACGTGGGGCTGCCTTTTTGATTGCTGTCAGGCCGCAGCCGCCCAATCTTCGACGTGAAGTCTCTCGACACGCTGGAACTCACGTCGATTGTTGGTGATGACGGCGAGACTGCGCGCCTTGGCCTGTCCGGCGATCAACACGTCGAAGGGGCCGATCGGCGTTCCGATGCTTGCAGGCTTACCCATTACGTCGCCCGCGCTTTGCGGTGACCAAGGGGAAATCCTGTGCGAGAAGACGTAAATTCTCAAGGTAGAATTCCACCGCTGACTTCGATAGGCACCAAAATACAGCTCATGCAGAACGACGGTTGATAGGCCGATCTCTCCCTCTGCGCCGCTGAAGATACGCCGGATAAGTCGTTCGGATTTTTGTCCGATGAGACAGATGAAGGCAATGGTATCCAGAAGGTACCGCGTCAACGGAACAGGTTATCGAGGGCGGTATTGTCCTCAAGCAGAGCCTGTTCGCGGCCGTTTGCCATGAAGTCTTCGCTGAAGCCACGTTTAAGAGCGGCCTTCAAGCCGCTCCACGCGGGTCGTTCCTTGACCAGCGGACGAAGAATGACAGCATCGCCTTCGCGGGTAATTTCCAGTTCATCGACGTCGAAGCGAAATTCCTTCGGCAACCGCACAGCCTGGGACTTTCCCGACTGAAAAATCTTTGCGCGCTGGCTCATGGGGTACTCCAGAAGCGCATACATAAGAGTATTCATGCCCCGGCGACAACCCCTTCACTCCAACGCCGAGAGAAACGCCTCCAGCTCCGCCGGATCAATACCCACCAGATGCGCTTCGCCCGGATAGGCGCCGGATTTCACGTCGGCGACATATTCGGAGAAGGCGGCGATGCGTTCTTGGTGCAGACGATCATATTCTGCGGCGAAGTTACGGTAGATCTTGGCGTGGCGTGGAACATGGCCACGGTTGGCGCCGAGCACGTCGTCGGCAAAGAGATATTGCGCATCGCATCCGCTGCCGGCGCCCATCGAAAGCATCAGCATCGCGGTGCGCTTGCTGATGGCGCTGGCGACGTCGCCCGGAACGACCTCGATTTCGGCGGCGAAAGCGCCTGCCGCTTCGAGCGCCTTGGTCTGGCGCCAGATCTCCAGCGCACTGAGCGCCGTCTTGCCGACGGCGCGGAAACCACCGGTCCAGGTTGCTTTTGAGGGAATAAGGCCGAGATGGCCGCAGACCGGAATGCCCTCGTCGCGCATGCGGCGCACCGTCTGGAGACTGGCCGCGCAATAGACGGCATCACCGCCGGCCTTCAGCGCCTGGAATGCGGCGCGGATATATTCTTCCGCGGTGACGAAATCACCATATTCGAGGCCGGGAAACGCAAAGACCGAGGGAGCCGCCTCGCGGAAGGCTGGCCCCAGCAAGGCAGGCGGCACGGAAACCAGATCGACTCCCACCCGCTCTGCGGCGTCGGCCTCATCCAGGGTTTCGACGCGCAACATGCTGAGTTGGCGCTTACCCTTCATTGACAGAAGGTCGGCCACGGTCGGGCGGCGGTGTCTCATTGATCTCTCCCTATCGCGGTCGGCGGTCAGGGGCCGCCACCGACTGATTCTGTGGTAATTTCGAAATAGAGGCGGTGGGATTCGGCTAAAGACGCGCGGCAGGATCCGGGCGTCTCCCGACGCTTCAGGCCGCGAGCAGTGTCTTCAGCTTGGTCCCCGGCGCAGCGAGCGCCACGGGATCAGGACGAACACGCGCCGCGATCATCATTTCGGCAAGTCGGATGTCGCGGGCGACGCTATTTCCCGGGCCGATGCCGCTGGCTGCAATCAGGCGTCCGTCAGCATCGAGATGGAAGAGGATGAAGGCGTCCTCTGCGACATGCCTCCAAACGGCCTGCGTCGCGCCGTCAGCGATGCCGGCTATCTGCAGCGTGAGATCGTACTGGTCCGACCAGAACCACGGCACGGCCGACACCGCCTCCTCTGTACCGAGCAGGTTGGCGGCGGCAAGCGTGCCCTGGTCCTGCGCATTGCGCCAGGCCTCCAGCCGCACGCGGCGGCCGCCATAATGCGGCAACGGAAAGGAGCAGCAATCTCCGGCGGCGAAGATATCCGGATCGGATGTTCTCAAATGCGCATCGACGGCGATACCGTTGTCGATCACAAGACCGGCGTCGCGGGCAAGCTCGACATTCGGGACGGCGCCGATACCGACGACGATCAGATCGGCTACGATCGTGCGGCCATCCTCTGTAAAAATACGTGCGTCGTCAGGACCTTCCGAGAGTTCCTGGATCGTCACGCCGCATAGGATTTCCACGCCCTCGGCCTTGTGCCGCGCGGCGACTACCGCAGACAGTTCCGCCGGCACACCGCGGCTGAGAATGCGTGGCAGGCCCTCAACCAGCGTTACCCTGGCGCCAAGTTTGCGGGCGGTTGCGGCAAGCTCCAGGCCGATGAAGCCGCCACCGATGATGGCCAGATGCGCGCCCGGCTGCAGGCCGGCGCGGATCGCAACGGCGTCGCTGTGGGTGCGCAGTGTCCTGATACGATGATTGGCGCCTGAAAGCCCTGGAAAGGGCCGTGGCCGGGCACCAGTCGTCAACAGCAGGCGATCATAGGCAAGGATTTCACCATCGGAGAGGCGTGCGGTCTTGCCGGCGGGGTCGATACTCTCGACGCTGAGGCCGGTCAGAACCTCGATCCCTGCATCGGCATAGCGGGCTGCGTCCGAAACCAGTTTCGGTTCGAGTCGATTGAGCAGCGCGTCCTTCGACAGCGGCGGGCGCTCGTAAGGAAGATGCTCTTCGGCGCCGACGAGCGTGATCTGCCCCTCGAAATTCCTTTCCCTGAGCGCGAAGGCGGCACGCGCACCGCACTCCCCTGCCCCGATGATGACGATGTGCGACATGAAGTGGTCCTTCTCAGGCGACCGAGATGAAGACGGTGCCGCCTTCGATCTTGACCGGATAGGTCTTGAGGTTGACGCAGACGGGCGCACCCTTGGCTTCGCCGGTCTTGTAGCTGAACCGGCCATTGTGTTTCGGACATTCGATGATGTCGTCCATGACCAGTCCCTCAGCAAGATGGATTTTCTCGTGCGTGCAGAGGCCATCGGTCGCAAAGAATTCGTCATCGGGGCTGCGATAGACTGCGAACGTCCTGCCCGCGTGATCGAAGCGGATGACATCCTCTTCGTCGATCTCGTCCGTCGCGCAGACTTCCACCCAATTGCTCATGCTTTCCTCCAGTCGATATGGTTCAGGGCACCGATCTATTCGGCGGCGATCGGTTCGGCGTGTAGCTCTTCCCGGTAGGGCTTGGCCGTCGGCGGCAATTCGCGCTTGAGAAAATGGTCCTCGTTCCTGAGCTGGCGCAGGAAAGCAGGGATCATTTCGCGATAGCCTTCGATGATCGATTTGTTCGGCGCCGGCAGGTCGTGCTTGATCATCTCATGCAGCTGCGGCAGCGCGTGGTAGGGAACCATCGGGAACATGTGGTGTTCGACGTGGTAATTCATGTTCCAATACACGAACCGGCTGAAGGGATTCATGTAGACGCTGCGGCTGTTCAGCCGATGATCTATGACGTTGTCGGCAAGACCGCCGTGCTGCAACAGGCCGGTCATGACATGGTGCCAAGCGCCATAGAGGCGCGGCAGGCCGATGAGCATCAACGGCAGGATCGATGAGATGGTGACCGCAAGGGCGATCGTCGCGACATAGATCGCCAGCCAGATGCGGGCGATACGGATGGCGCGCGGCTGCTCCTGCTCCGGGATGAAGGTCTTTTCTTCGGCGCTGATCACACCGGCGGCGTTGCGGACCATGTCAATCGTCGCATGGAAGACATCGAGGATACCAAAGAAGTTGAGGACCAGGCGCAGCAGGTCCGGGGGGCGCATGACCGCGATTTCCGGGTCACGGCCGACAATCACGGTGTCCGTATGATGGCGCGTATGGCTCCAGCGCCAGGTCACCGGGTTGCGCATGATCATGAAGCAGGCGATCTCGTAGACCGCATCGTTCATCCAGCGCGTCTTGAAGGCCGTGCCATGGCCGCATTCGTGCCAGCGCGAATCCGAGGCCGAGCCGTACATCACACCATAGACAAGGAGGAACGGCACACACCACCACGAGCCCCAGAAATAGATAGCGAGAGCGCCGCACACGACCATGCTGCCAAGCCACAGGATGGTGTCACGGATGGCAGGTCCGTCCTCACGCTTCATCAACTCCTTCATCTGCTTGCGCGGAATGTCGGTGTGATACCACTCAGCAGCGGAAAGTCCGCTTTGGACGGCGGCCTGGGCATCGCGCCCTAGCAGGCTGTAGTCGCGTTTCGTGGCAACCCTGGTCATCTTTATCCTCCCTGCGCATTGTTTCCGGATGCGCCTTGTCCTGTGATCATGAGGATAGGTTGACTTTCGCGGCAGCTCAATGCAGCCTTGATAGATTCTATCAAAACACATCAACACTGGCTGGATAGAATGATGGGTTGCATCAGGAGGAACACATGAGCGGACGACCGACCATTGCCGATCTTGCGAAGGCTGCCGGCGTCAGCGTCGCCACCGTTGATCGGGTGCTGAACGGACGTCACCGCGTGCGCGAGGAAACAGCCCGCCGGGTATACGATGCGGCCAAATCGATAGGCTACCATGCGGTCGGCCTGCTGCGGCAAAGGGTGTTCGAGGATCTCCCGCAATACCGGCTGGGCTTCATCCTGCAGAAGCCCAATCAGTTTTTCTACCAGTCCATGGCGAGGGAGATCGAGAACGCGGCGCTGTCCGCACCGAGCATCCGCGTCGTTCCACAGATCGACTTTGCTGCAAGTTCGACACCCACGGCCATCACGGAGAAGCTGCGGGCCATGGCAGCGCGCAATCAGGCGATCGCACTCGTCGGACCCGACTATCCGGCTGTGACGACAGTGGTTGAGGAACTGAAAGAAAGAGGGATTCCGGTTTTCTCCCTTCTCTCTGACTTCGCGACCGGCGTGCGTGAAGGTTATGTCGGTCTCAACAACAGGAAAGCCGGCCGCACTGCAGCCTGGATGATTGCAAAAGCGGCGACCAAACCGGGAAAGGTGGCCGCCTTCGTCGGCAGTCACCGCTTTCACGGTCATGAACTGCGCGAGATTGGCTTTCGATCCTATTTTCGGGAGAATGCGCCCGAATTCGAAGTGCTTGATACGCTGGTCAACCTCGAGACGGCCGAGATCACCCATGAGGCGACGCTGAACCTGTTGCAGCGCCACCCTGACCTGATCGGCTTTTATGTCTGCGGTGGCGGAATGGAAGGCGCTATTTCGGCCCTGGCTGAGGAGAAGCTGGCCGGCAAGCTGCTGGTCGTCGTCAATGAATTGACGCCGGAGTCGCGTGCAGCGCTCGCAGAGGATCTCGTCACCATGGCGATTGCGACGCCCATCGCCCAACTCGCGCGCGAACTTGTCGGCCTGATGGTCGGCGCTATCGATCGCGGCCTTGCCGCTGTTCCCGGTCAGACGTTCCTCCCCTTCGACATTTTCACGCCGGAGAATATCTGAGCGCCCTGGCGCCAGATGATAGATTTTCATCATTTCGTGTTCGCATTCTTTCACAGATGCAACAGGAACGGGATGTTCTGCTTTGACTGCGCGGCGATAAGCTGCTGATGCTGCAGTCCCGATCAAGGGTGCGCAGCCGCGAAACGACATGCCGCGTCGCCGCCCTGCCCTTCGGACATATTTGCAGGAGGAACATCGCCTATGACGCCCATCCCATTCGCTCTCAACCACATGACCGCGCCTGCCTTGCCGGTGGAGGATTTTTTCGCGCTGGCCGCGTCGCTCGGTATTTCGGCCGTTGAAATCCGCAACGATCTTGACGGCAACGCCATCATCGATGGCACGCCCGCCGCAACGGTCCGGGGTCTTGCTGAAAGGCGCGGGCTGACGATCATCTCGATCAATGCGCTGCAGCGGTTCAACGAATGGAACAGTGATCGCGCCCGTGAGGCGCAGGACCTTGTCACTTACGCGCGCGATTGTGGCGCCAAGGCGCTGGTTCTCGTTCCAGTCAACGATGGCAGCGGCCAGGGCGATGGTGAGCGGCAGGCCAATTTGCGGCAGGCGCTGACGGCGCTGAAACCGATGCTGGATGAAGCGGGCATCATCGGCCTCGTCGAACCGCTCGGTTTCGAGATCTGCTCGCTGCGTTCGAAAACCGAGGCGGCGGAAGCTATTCGGGACGTGGAAGGTGAAGGCACGTTCAAACTCGTGCATGACACATTCCACCATCATCTCGCCGGGGAAGAAACATTCCATCCGGAATTGACGGGCCTTGTCCACATATCCGGCGTCGCCGATCCCGCTGTCACTGTCAACGACATGCGCGACCCGCACCGCGTGCTGGTGGGTGCCGGCGACCGGCTCGACAACGCCGGCCAGATGAAAAGGCTGCGGGAAAGCGGCTATGGCGGGCCTTTTTCGTTCGAACCTTTCTCGCCGGAGGTGCATCAACTGAGCGACGTCGAGGCAGCCGTGCGTGACAGCATGGCGTTCCTGGCGGCAAAGGCGTGAACCAGCAGCGCATCGCCTGTTTTTTTGCGTGAATATAGGCCGTCGCGCACTTGACGGCCCAGTAAAAAATGGAATACATATTCCGTATTGGCAAACAGTCGGTTTGTTTATTCTGTTTTTATGGCCTGCGACGGGAGACGCAGGCGACAAGAAACGGGCATCGCCGGGGAGCGGGGATGCCTCCGGCTTGTGGAGGGTGGTCGCCGGACACCGTTTTGTGGAGGAAATAGCATGAAGAAAATGATCATGGGCGCGGCTCTGGCTGTGATGATGTCGACGGCAGCGCATGCCGCCGAGACGGTCGGCGTTTCGATGGCGCTGTTCGACGACAACTTCCTGACCGTTCTGCGCAACGGTATGCAGGATTATGCCAAGACGCTCGACGGCGTGACGCTGCAGGTCGAGGACGCTCAGAACGACGTTGCCAAGCAACAGAGCCAGATCCAGAACTTCATCGCCGCCGGCGTAAATGCCATCATCGTCAACCCGGTTGATACCGATGCGACCGCTGCGATGTCGAAGCTCGCCGCGGATGCGGGTATTCCGCTCGTTTACGTCAACCGCGAGCCGAGCAACATCGACAGCCTTCCGGAAAAGCAGGCTTTCGTTGCGTCTAACGAGGCGGAGTCCGGCACGCTGGAAACCCAGGAAGTCTGCAAGCTGCTCGGCGGCAAGGGCAAGGCCGTCGTCATGATGGGTGAGCTGTCCAACCAGGCGGCCCGCATGCGCACCAAGGATGTCCATGACGTACTGGCGACCGATGCCTGCAAGGGTATCGAGATCGTCGAAGAGCAGACGGCCAACTGGTCGCGCACCCAGGGTGCCGACCTCGTGACCAACTGGCTTTCGGCCGGTCTAGAATTCGATGCCGTTATCGCCAACAACGACGAAATGGCAATCGGCGCCATCCAGGCTCTGAAGGCCTCCGGCCGCTCCATGGACAGCGTCGTCATTGGCGGCGTCGATGCGACGCAGGACGCACTTGCGTCCATGGCTGAAGGCGACCTCGACGTTACGGTGTTCCAGAACGCTGCCGGTCAGGGCAAGGGTTCGCTCGATGCGGCGCTCAAGCTTGCGCGCGGCGAAACGGTCGACAAGAAGGTCTACATTCCCTTCGAACTGGTGACCCCTGCCAATCTCAAGGACTACCAGGCCAAGAACTAAACCAATGATCCCGGAGCGCGGCTGCGCCGCGCTCCGGGTTGCCCGGTTTTAATGACGGACGACGCGCGTTGCGTCCGATGAAACCATGCGAGAACCCTGGATGCTTGCGGGCACGGGTTCTGGCCAATGAGGCGACAGGGAGGTCATAGTATGGTTAGTCCGATGACGATAGCGGCGGTACGCGCGAGCGGGGCGATCCCGAACGCGGAGTATCTGCTTGCGGTTGAGGGTGTTCGCAAGGAGTTTCCGGGTGTGGTGGCGCTCGACGACGTGTCGTTCCGGCTGAAGCGCGGCACGGTGCATGCGCTGATGGGCGAGAACGGCGCCGGCAAGTCGACGTTGATGAAGATTCTCGCCGGC
>UCMT01000069.1 GCA_900473795.1 Hyphomicrobiales bacterium
GCCGTCCGGCATCAGGCCCTGGCCCTGCGTCGCGCGGATCGACGTGCACAGGTTCGTCTTGCGCGACAGGCACGAATAGCATTCGCGGCATTCCGGCGTGTAGAGCGGAATGACATGGTCGCCCTTCTTCAGCGACGTCACGCCGGGGCCGACATCAACGACGATGCCGGCGCCCTCATGGCCGAGGATGGCAGGAAACAACCCTTCCGGATCGGCACCCGACAGCGTGAACTCGTCGGTGTGGCAGATGCCGGTCGCCTTGACCTCGACCAGCACTTCGCCGGCGCGTGGGCCGTCCAGCTGAACGGTCATGATTTCCAATGGCTTGCCAGCCTGCACGGCAACAGCGGCGCGTACGTCCATGGTTGTTCTCCCTGAATGAGTTGGCGCCACAATCGCAGAGTGGCGTGCGGCGCTCAAGCCGGAATCGGCTATTTTGAGTCGTGATTGTCATATGTCCTGTAGGACACGGTTGATCTCCATCTCAAGGGCCGAGATCGCTTTTCCGGTCTGTTCGTGCAATTTCTTCACCTGCGCCAACTGGTCGCGCAACTGGCCGGCAACGCTGTTGGAAAGATCGTCCTTCGGCGCCTCGCCGATACCGGCGATCAGCCAGGCGGGGCTGACGCCCAGCACGCCTGCCAGCGTGAACAACCGGCTGGTGCGCGGTTCCGACCGGTCACGCTCCCAGGCGGAAATCGTGTCGGGGCGAACGCCAAGCCGGTCCGCGAGTTCCTGTGCCGAGAGGTTCAGCGCGTCGCGCGCGCGCCAGATGCGGCCTCCGAGCGTATCGTTGTCGCTTGGCCGGCGAATCATCGCTAGAAAGGTATCGGTTGATAAGCGCATCGGTCTCTCCTTTTGCCTTATTGGCTTGGATGGTCGAGTTCCGGGGCGGCCGCGCGGGTGCGGTCGGATGGTTCACTCGGTCAGTCTATACTGCCCTGCACGCAATCGGACACTTCGGCACGCCAAAAATACCGTCAAAAACGCCCTTCGTTCGTGGTTCGACAACAAAGAAATGGAACGCCAGTTTGAGCACGCCACCTCGCACAACCGGCGCCCCCGCCACCACCGTCATGCAGGGTCTTGCGATCATGCTGTTTGCGATGATCATCCTGCCCTGCATGGACGCGATCGCCAAATACATGGCCGTCTATCAGGGCATGTCGCCGGGGCAGGTGACGTTCTACCGGTTTTTCTTCCAGCTCGTTTCTGTACTGCCGCTGTTGCTGACGACGGGTGGTCTGCGGGCACTGAAACCCAGGCGGCTGTGGTTCAATCTGCTGCGCGGCGTCCTGCTTGCCGGCGCGGCATTGTTGTTCTTCGTTTCGGTCAAATACATGCCGCTTGCCGACGTCTTCGCCATCTATTTCGTCGAACCGTTCATTCTCACCTGCCTTTCGGCACTGGTCCTGCGCGAAAAAGTTGGATGGCGGCGCTGGCTTGCCATCATCATCGGCTTCGGCGGCGCAATGATCGTCATCCAGCCGAGCTTCGAACTTTTCGGCATGACGTCGCTGCTGCCGGTTTTCTGCGCCTTCCTGTTTGCCTGCTATCTTCTGTTGAACCGGATTGTCGGCAGTGCCGATACACCGCTGACGATGCAGACGATCGCCGGCATCGGCGGGTCCCTGTTCATGATCGCGGCGATCGCCGTCGGCCATGGCGTCGGAGCGGTGGATTTCGTGCCGTCGCTGCCGCATTCGCCGCTCGGCTGGGCTCTGGTCATCGCCCTCGGCACGATTTCCGGCTACGGCCACCTCCTGGTCGTCAAGGCGTTTCAGGCGGCCCCCGTATCGCTTCTCGCTCCGTTCCACTATTTCGAGATCATCACCGGGACCGCCCTGGGCTTCCTGATCTTCAGCGAATTTCCGACAGCGTCGAAATGGCTTGGCATCGCGATCATCGTCGGTTCCGGCCTTTTCATGATCTGGCGGGAGCGGCAGGCAGGGCTACTGCATAATTCCCTGGAATCGGAAGCGATTTAAGAAAGAGGCGCGCGCTGCAATGGCAAAATTTGAATGAATCGTGCAGGCGTTTGTTAACGCCCATTCTTTTCTGAATGGAAACGGGTTGCGCCTACGCTACTTCCAGTTTCATGATGAAACGGGAGAGAGAAAAGATGAGTGAACTTCGTCTTTCTTATCCGGCATGCGCGATCGCCGGGAAGATGCGCTTGACGGCAGAAGATGTGGACATCTTGCGCGAGCATGTTTTCGCGGGAGGGCTGACATCATCGCAGGATGCGATGATCCTCCTGGCAATCAACAGCTCCTGCAGCGAAAAATGTCCCGAATGGCATCACTATTTCATCGAGACCATGACGGATTTCATCGTCCACCACACCAAACCGCAGGGCTCGGTGGACGAGTGGAATGCCGATTGGCTGATCGCGATGATCTCGACGCGCGGCATGATCAATTCGCGCATAGAACTGGATCTGCTGTTTCATGTCATCGATATGTCATCGCGCATTCCCGACAGACTTTCGATCTTCGCGCTTGAGCAGATTCGCCTGGCGATCACCGACGAAATCGGCGCCTGGGCCGGAATGCGCGGCGGCAGGCAACGCGGGTTGCAAAAATCCGATGTCATGCTGATTGGCCGGGTGATGAGCGCGATTGCACGGTCGCGCGGCAACCATCTTACGGCGCAGGAGCAGCGGGCGCTCGATCAGATCGGCGTTCTGACGGGTTTGCCGGCCCATGATGTGACCGCGGCATAGAGCCTTGGAAGCAGGGCAGCGGACCATCCGGCTCTCCGCACGATTTGTTCAGGCTCTGCAGCTAGGAGACAAAACGGAACAGGTGTATGGCAGCGCATCTATCGGTAATCGTGCTTCTGGTCGTCAATATGGGCTTTGTCTGGTTGCTGATGGCCGCGCCGATCGGGCTGCGCACGGTGCGGGTGCGTGCGACGTTCCGGGCCGGGGCCGAAAGCGTGTGGAGCGCCGTCTCGCCACTCGGCGCGTCCGCCGATTGGCATCATTCCGTGCTGACCAGCCGTGTGTTGCCCGGTGCCGGAAACCGCGTGGAGCAAACCTACACCCATCTCGACCGTCATGGCCGGCCGATTGTTCGGACCCTCGATATTACCGCCGCCGCTCACACCTATGAGGCACGCGTCATCGACGACAGCGCACTCGACGCATCGTTCTGGAGGGATTTTCGCGAGCGTCGCCGGATCTCGGAAGATGGCGACATGGTTCATCTGACGATCGAGCAGACCGATCGCTACCGTGGTTTTGCCTTCCTGATTTTCCGCTTCTTCGCCCTGCGGCGGGAGGTGAAGGCGCTGCATCAGTGGCTGGAGACCGGACAGAGCAAACCTTTGCGCGTAGGCTTCGAGCATCCGCTCGTGCAATCCGCTTTGGCGCTGCTCTCGACATTGCTGCTTTGGCCATTCTTTGGTCTGACCCTCGATGGCCTGATGCTATCGGCGCTGCTGACGCTGGTCATCGTGCTGCACGAGCTGGGTCACATGGCCGCCTACCGTGCCTTCGGCCACAAGACGGTGCGGATGATCTTCGTTCCGCTGTTGGGCGGCATCGCCATCGGTGGCCGGCCGTATAATTCCCTGTTCGAAGTCGCCACCTGCGCATTGATGGGGGCGGGCCTGTCGGCGTTCTTCATTCCGATTGTGATAGCTCTTCATGAAGCCGGTGGGGCAGGCGTGCTCGCTTTCGTGTCAAAACACGCGGTCCTGGTCTTTCTGCTGATTCTCGGCGCCTTCAACCTGCTCAATCTTCTGCCGATGAGCCGCTTTGATGGCGGGCAGGTGCTGCGTCAGATCTTCCGCTCACGGGCGAGCCTGACGACCGGAAGTTTTTTTCTGACATTGGTCATTCTCGCGGTCGGCTGGCGCATCGGGTTGTCGTCGCAGGCGCTGTTGGCAGGGCTCGCCGTCTTTGCTCTGCTGAGCCTGATGGGACAGGGTGGCGTCAAGCCACGGCATCGTCTGGACGAGATGACCGGCCGTCAGCGAATCGTCAGCAGCCTTGGTCTCTACTCCGCTGTCGCCCTGCATGGCTATGCCATCATCTACGCGACGGACCGGCTGTTTTCCTGAGCGTCGTCGTTGATTGTGGGGCCGAAAATGGCCTCGAACGCCTGGCGTAGCTTGATGTCGACATCGGTCATCATCACCGGCAGGCCGAGATCGACGAGGCTTGTGACGCCGTAACCGCGAATACCGCAGGGCACGATGCCGCCGAAATGATCGAGATCCGGATCGACATTCAGCGAAAGCCCGTGAAAGCTCACCCATTTGCGCAGGCGGATACCGATTGCGGCAATCTTGTCTTCCGCCATCGAGCCATCGGGCAGGCCCGTCCGTTCCGGCCGGCGCACCCAGACGCCGACACGCTCTTCACGGCGCTCGCCCTTCACGTTCATGCTGGCGAGCGTTTCGATGATCACCCCTTCGAGAGCGGCGACAAAGGCGCGAACGTCCTGTTTGCGCCGCTTCAGATCGAGCATGACATAGACGACGCGCTGTCCCGGCCCGTGATAGGTGTATTCGCCGCCGCGGCCGGTCTGGAACACCGGGAACCGGTCGGGCATGACGAGGTCTGATGCATCGGCGCTGGTGCCGGCGGTATAGAGCGGCGGATGCTCGACCAGCCACACGAGTTCGTCCGCTTCGCCGGCTGAGATTGCCGCTGCTTCGCGCTCCATCGTTTCCACAGCCTTAGCATAATCGACGAGCGAAGGTGCGATTCTCCAGCGCACCGGCGCTGATCCTTCGGCAGAGAAGAATGTCTTTTCAAGGCTTTCGCGTTGCATGGTCGCCGGCAATCCTATTTGTGCGTGGTTTCTAAATGGTACGCGAAAGGCCAAGAGTCCAGCGTTCTCAGGGGGCGCGAGATCGGCCTGTTGAAATAGTTGCTGTTGCCGTCAACTTTCTGTCATCCTGCTCTTGTGCACCCCAAATGCTTTTGCTACATGCACCCCCGCCGGAGCAATCAGGCACCTACCACGATGCGGTCGTGGCGGAATTGGTAGACGCGCAGCGTTGAGGTCGCTGTGGGGCAACCCGTGGAAGTTCGAGTCTTCTCGACCGCACCATTGGCTTTCGAGCCAAGCAAAAAGAGCCCGCTTTCAGCGGGTTTTTTTATGTCCTGAAAAGAGCTTAGCCAATCCTGCCGAGTTTTGCGAAGCGCTTTGTCGCGCGCTCGCGCTTCAACCGGGATAGGCGCTGCAGCCAGAAGATGCCGTCGAGCTGATCGATCTCATGCTGCAGGCAGATCGACAGGAAGCCATCCACTTCCGTCTCGACCACGTCGCCGGAAAGCGTCTGGTAGCGGGCACGGATCAGGCGGGGCCGAACGACGTCTTCGGTAATTCCCGGCATGGAGACGCTGCCTTCGGCGTGCGAGACCGTATCGTTGGACGACCAGATAATTTCCGGGTTGGCATAGATTTTCGGTCCTGATGCGGGATCCAGCTCGATAACCGTGAGGCGCTGCAGGACGCCGATGTGCGGCGCCGTGATGCCCACGCCCGGCGCGGCGCGCATCGTTTCCAACAGATCCTCGGCAAGAGCGGCGAGATCCGCATCGAACCGTTCCACGGGAACTGCCGGCATGCTCAGCCGCGCATCGGGAAATCGCAGGATCGATCGTATCGGCAAGGTCGCCTCCGCGTTTTTAAGCCGCCTCAGAGCTAAACAATTTCTGTGATTTTGCAACAGCTTGGGTAAAAGTGATGGCGTGATCGGTCTGCAGGCGAATCGGATGGTGGACCTTGCCGGTGTGTTGGTTTAGCAGGGAAGGGCGGTTCCTCTCGCGGGGTCTCCGCGACCATCGGCATATGACATGGCCCTCCTGCTCCCGCCGGTTCGTGTGCCGGCGTTTTGGATGGCTGCAATTCTTTCGAGGGCGGGCACATGAGCAGCACCGGCGATCAGGAAAATGAGCGCAATGCGGTGGGCGAAGACGCCTATGACGGCTCCGACATCTATGCCGAAGACGGTTCGGTGCGCTCCGACTACCTGATGCATGTCGGCGCAGCCATCGCCGATCGCGATCTGCTCTATCTTCGCCAGCATGTCGCCCGCCTGCACGCGTCGGAAATGGGCGATGTGCTGGAAGCGATCCAGCCGGAGCAGCGCCGGGCGCTGGTTTCTCTGCTTGGCGAGGATTTCGACCTTTCGTCACTGACCGAGGTGGACGAGGCGATCCGCCTCGATATCGTCGAACACCTGCCGAATGAGCAAATCGCCGCGGCGATCGGCGAAATGGATTCGGACGATGCCGTCTACATCCTGGAAGACCTCGACCAGGAGGACCAGGAAGAAATCCTGTCGAAACTGCCGTTCACGGAACGGGTGCGGCTGCGCCGTTCGCTCGACTATCCTGAAAGCACGGCTGGCCGCCGCATGCAGACGGAGTTCGTGGCGGTGCCGCCATTCTGGACGGTCGGCCAGACCATCGACTACATGCGCGAGGACGATGACCTGCCCGAAAGCTTTACCCAGATCTTCGTCATCGATCCGACCTTCAAGCTGGTCGGCGCGCTCGATCTCGACCGTATCCTGCGCACCAAGCGCTCGGTCAAGATCGAGACGATCATGCGCGAGACGGTCCACCCGATCCCTGCCGAAATGGACCAGGAAGAGGCCGCCCAGCTCTTCGAGCAATACGACCTTTTGTCTGCTGCGGTCGTTGACGAAAACAACCGCCTGGTCGGTGTCCTGACGATCGATGATGTCGTCGACGTCATCCAGGAAGAGGCCGAGGAAGACCTGATGCGTCTCGGCGGTGTCGGTGACGAAGAACTCTCCGATTCGATCATCAGCACGTCGCGGTCGCGCGTCGTCTGGCTGCTGGTCAATCTGGGAACGGCGTTTCTGGCGGCTTCGGTCATCGGGCTTTTTGAGGCGACGATCCAGCAGATCGTCGCACTTGCCGTACTGATGCCGATCGTCGCCGGCATGGGCGGCAATGCCGGCTCGCAGACGATGACGGTGACCGTGCGCGCGCTCGCGACCCGCGATCTCGATATTCACAATGCCTGGCGCATCGTTCGCCGCGAGGCCGGTGTCGGCCTCTTGAACGGGTTGCTGTTCGGCGTGTTGATCGGCATCGTCGCTGGCGCGTGGTTCCAGGACCACAATATCGGCGGCATCATTGCCGTCGCCATGCTGATCAACATGATCGCCGCCGCTCTGGCCGGCATCATGATCCCGTTGCTGCTCGACCGTTTCGGTGCCGATCCCGCCGTCTCTTCGGCGGTTTTCGTCACCACGGTGACGGATGTGACCGGATTTTTTGCCTTCCTCGGGCTGGCAACCTGGTGGTTCCATGTCAGCTAGGGCTTACGCGAAAAATTTGACTTTTACGTCAAAGTCAATCAGATTGTCCGAGGGACATGCGACGGCCTCGTTTCAGGCGGGTTGACCGGCGCGACACTTAAACCGCATCGCGGAGTACCGGCGTCTCGCTTCAGGTCCTTCAAGTCGCGGTTTCGAGCGAGGCAGGCGTGAATAAATACTATACCATTACGGAACTGACACGGGAATTCGGCATATCGACCCGAACGCTGCGCTTCTACGAGGATGAGGGTCTTATTCATCCCGAACGTCGCGGCCGCACCCGGTTGTTCCGCACGGCCGATCGCCGGTTGATCATGGAAATCCTGCGCGGCCGCCGTATCGGCTTCACCATCGCCGAAATCCGCGAAATCATCCAGGTCTACAAGGATCCGCCCGGCGAGGCGGGGCAGTTGCGGCTTCTGATGAAGCGTGTCGAGGAAAAGCGCGAAGAACTGCAGCAGAAGCGCAAGGACATCGAGGAGACACTCGAAGAATTGAACAATGTCGAGGAAGCCTGTCTGACGCGGCTAGCCGAGATCGGCGTTGGCACCTGAACGGCTCGGTCTTTTGCCTCTGGGTCAGATCCACCGGCTGGTGGCGCGGCAATAGAGCTCGAACTCGAACCCGAAGCGCGACAAAAGATGAAGTTCCTCATTGCGGATCGCAAACGCGGTCGTCAGGGCCACGGAAGCGCTGGCCAGAATGAAGAACCACGGATTGAGCGTGATCAGGCCGAAGCCGACCATCATGATCGTGTAACCGAGATAGATCGGATTGCGGGTGAAGCGGAACGGTCCGCAGGTGACGAGATGCGACGAACGCCGATGCGGCAGAACGGCGGTGTGCCGCTCGATCAGCGTCTTCATCGCCCATATATCCAGGAACACCGCGATGAGAACGAGGGCCGCGCCAGCGATCCATGGTATCCAACCCTGGCTGTGAACGACGGCAATCGGCGCCGAACGCCCCAAGACCACCGCCCCCAACATGGCGACCACATAAAGAAAGGGTGGCCAGGGATATGTCAGCGGCTTGGCGCGATAGGCGTTCATGTCTATTCCTTCGCTTGTGCGTCCACGGTGCATTGACCGGCGATGCGCGCAATGCGCTCGTCGGTATTGATGTCGATTTTGCCGGCGTTCAGCGGCTCGAAAAGATTCTCCTCCACCAGCTTGTCTAGCGTGCAGCCGCAGAAATTAGCGCAGATGGCGGCGTTTTCCTGCTTGCTGCAGGTCACCTCGCAGTTTGCGCGGAACGCCTCGACCGGGTCAGGCTTGGCTGCGGGAAAACCGAGAGAGAAGAGATAGACGAGCGCGAACAGCAACGGCTGATGCAGAAGGTAGATGATGAGGCTGTGGCGTCCGGCCGTGGTCAGCAGCATTTTCCACCGCGCGCTGCCGTCGCTGCGCAATGTGTCGAACCATCCGAAGCCCGTTGCGACGCGCGCCGCCGCAATGCCCGCAAGGAACGGAGCAAGCCATGGAAGCAAGGGGACATAGTCGTTCGAACGGGGCAAGGTTTCCGACAGACCAACCCACAAGAGCGCCGGCGTGTCGAACATTGGTGATCGCAGGTAGAGCGGTGCCGCGAAGGCCGCGGCTGCCACCGCCAATGTCAGGAAGGCGGGCAATCTGAGGAAAATCAGGCCGATCAGGCTTGCCGCGGCGATCGAATGCAGGATGCCGAAAAAGATGAAGCTGTCGGGAAAGGTAAACCACGTGACGCCGGTGATGGCGAGGGCAGCGACCGCTATTTTGGCAAAACGGATGGCGAAGGAGCGGGCGCGAACGACGGGGTAGTGCCCGAGCACGAGGCTGACGCCGGCCAGAAACAGGAAACTGCCGGCAATCAACCGTGCGTACATCTTGAATGCGCCAGCCCCAACGGTGCCAGGTTCGATATAGCCGAAGAATTCCAGATCCCACGAGAAATGATAGGTCGCCATGGCGATCAGGGCGACACCGCGCAGGGCATCGATCGCCCAGATCCGGCCCCCTTTTTCGGCGGCTGCCGGTGGCGCTGTCCCATTGTCGCTTGCGGTGACTGCGTTGGGAATCGACATGGCTCTACTTTCCAATCATCAGAACATACGGCGGCAAGCTTGCGTCAGGCGCAACGGTTCGCGGCGCAATGTCCAGGATTTCAGGGGTTTGTGTCGTCAAGAAGGGCTTCGCGCGCTTCTGAATAGAATTGTCGCCGCGTCAGGACGAAGATGACGAAGATGGTCAGGGCGATGAAGACGTAGGGGCTGACGAACCAGCCGAGATATCCGATCGACAGGAAGATGCTGCGCAGGCCGGCATTGAAGTGCTTGGCGGCGAGGATGTTCATCTTGACTGCACGTCCGGCTGCGCGTTCGGCGCCGGCGCGGTCCTGCTGCATGTCGGACATCATCGGAATGCCGCCGATCAGGATGGAGCAGTAGTTGAACAGGCGGTAGGACCAGGCGAACTTGAAGAAGGCATAGGCGAACAGGCAGGCAAGACCGCCGACCTTCAGTTCGAACGCGCTGCGCCCGCCATGAAAGACGTAAGGCAGGTCGTTCATGATCGTCTGCACCTGGTCGGTTGCTCCGAGCAAGGCGAAACAGCCGCCGAGCGCGAAGATCGTCGTCGATGCAAAGAAGGCCGTACCCGCCTGCAGCCCGGCGACGATCTGGGTGTCGATCATCTTCAGGTCGCGATTGAGCGAATTGAGGAGCCACCGGCGGCGGTTCTCCATCATCAGCCGCGTCAGGCTGATCCGCTGGAATTGACCCTTGCCGTCCGTGGCCCAGTTGTATCCGGTCCATAGCAGCGCAAAAACCGCCAATGCGATATAATCCGTAAGTGTCATGCCTGTGTTTTTGGCATGGTTTGCCGAAATTGCAAGGCATCACGAAAGTTTGCCATGCCCCTTGAAAACCGCTGCCGCGCATGGCGACTTATGGGTAAAGAATCGCCGTGATGGCGCGGGAGCGGCAAAGCGTGTCGCACGCGCGGGAGCGGATGTCGGTCGATCGCCTGACGGCAGGCGTAGGATAGCCTAGTTTCGTAGATATGATCATGGTCCGGCGGTGTTTCCGGCCAACCAGTGCCCAGGGCGGAGTTCGAATGTTTCTTTCGGTTTTTGACGTCTTCAAGATCGGTATCGGTCCTTCTAGCTCGCACACGATGGGCCCGATGTCGGCTGCCAACCGCTTTCTCGACCTGATCCTGTCGAGCGACTGGCCGCGGCCGGCCAATGCTGCCGTCGTCTCCATCAAGTCGAGCCTGCATGGTTCGCTCGCCTTTACCGGGATCGGCCATGGCACGGGCAGGGCGGTGATCCTCGGCCTGATGGGCGAGCGTCCCGACCAGGTCGATCCCGATCGCATGGATGAAATCATCGAAACGGTCGAGCGCACCGGCCGCATCACGCCGCCGGGGCATCCGGCCTACGAATTCCAGCCGAAGACCGACCTGGTGTTCGACAAGAAGGTGCCTCTGCCGGGCCATGCCAATGGCATGTCCTTCTCCGCCTTCGACAAGGATGGGCGGTTGCTGCTGAAGCGCGTCTATTATTCCATCGGCGGCGGCTTCGTCGTCACCGATACGGAACTCGAGGCGATGAAGGAGAGCAAGGCAAAGCCGGGCGGCGTCAAGGTCCCCTATCCCTTCTCGACCGCCAAGCAGATGCTTGAAATGGCAGCGCGCTCGGGCCTGTCGATCGCCCAGATGAAGCGGGCGAACGAGGAATGTTCGATGTCGCGGGAGGAGCTCGACGAAGGGCTCGACCGCATCTGGGCGGCAATGAAGAGCTGCATCGATCGCGGCCTGACCGGTGGCGGTATCCTGCCCGGCGGGCTGAAAGTGCGCCGCCGCGCCGCCATGATCCACGACAAGCTGCAGGACGAATGGCGCTCCAACAAGGTCAATCCGTTGCTCGCCAACGACTGGCTGAGCGTCTATGCGATGGCGGTCAACGAGGAGAACGCCGCAGGCGGCAGGGTAGTAACCTCGCCGACCAATGGTGCGGCAGGCGTGGTTCCGGCGACCATCCGCTACTATCTGCATTTTCACGACGATGCGGACCATCACGGTATTCGCGACTATCTTCTGACCGCGGCTGCAATCGGCGGCATCATCAAGTTCAACGCCTCGATCTCCGGTGCCGAGGTCGGCTGTCAGGGTGAGGTCGGCTCGGCCTCTGCCATGGCGGCGGCCGGTCTTGCGGCCGTGATGGGCGGCACGCCCGAGCAGATCGAGAACGCCGCGGAAATCGCACTCGAACACCATCTCGGCATGACCTGCGATCCGATCGCCGGTCTCGTACAGGTGCCCTGCATCGAGCGCAACGCGCTCGGCGCAGTCAAGGCCGTCACGGCGGCATCGCTGGCGATCAAGGGCGACGGGCAGCATTTCGTGCCGCTGGATGCCTGCATCGAGACGATGCGCCAGACCGGCGTCGATATGCACGACAAATACAAGGAAACCTCGACGGGCGGCCTCGCCGTCAATGTCGTGGAGTGCTAGCGCGTCGTCCTGTGGAGCGGTCAAGAACAAGCTTGACCGCGAGGACCTACTGGGTGTTCAACTCCGGCCATGGCCTTGCATCTCATCAAGCTCTGCGTCGGCGCGGATTCGATCGAAGACCTTCGCGAATGGGTTTCGCGGCGGGCGTTGACGGCGATTGCTGCCGGCCTCGAGCCGCATTCCTCCCACACGACCCGCATGGTCCCGAAACGCACCGAGGAATTGCTCGATGGCGGGTCGCTTTACTGGGTAATCAAGGGCCAGGTGCAGGCACGCCAGCGGCTGATCGGCATCGAGACATTTACCGATGCTGACGGAATTGGCCGCTGCAACCTGGTTCTCGGTCCCGAAGTGATCGAAACAGCCTACCAGCCGCGCCGCGCCTTCCAGGGCTGGCGCTACCTGGAGGACAAGGATGCGCCGCGCGACCTGACGGCGCTGGGCGACGGGGCGACCGAGATGCCGCTCGAACTGCGGCGGGAACTCGCAGAGCTTGGCCTTCTCTGACAATCAAAAACGAAGAAAGCCCGGCGATGCCGGGCTTTCTTCGTTCTGGATGTCGTCTCTTTCAACGGATTTTGATCCGGACCGGAAAGCGCCCCGAGGGCGAGGTGACATGCACATGGATGGCGGCGTTCGGCTGGGTTGAACGCCAGGCCCGCGCCCCATGCGTCAGAAGCAGCGTTACCAGATCCTTCGTCTTCGACTTCGGGCGGCTGCCGAGTTCGGCGATGCGCATGGCCGCTTCATGCAAGGGATGCAGGCCGTAGCGCGGGGCCTTCCGTTTCTTGTCCGGAGCGGGTGTGATGCCCGGACCATTCTCGTTCATTCCCATAACTGACCTCGTTACGCAAAACCCAATCCGAGGAGGACCGCCGGCAAACACGCACCGGCGATCGAAACTTCTAAACCTTATTGCAGACTGGCCCAGCAGGCGAACCCCTTGCGCTTCAGCGTCTTACAGGCATTCACGGCCTTGTCCTGATTGGCGAAACCACTGAAGCGCGCGCGATAGAGATGACCGTCCCCGCTGGCGAAGGCCACGGTAAAGGGCGTCGCCCCGCGCAGGGCCTTGCCGCCCTTGTCCTTGGCGTTTTCGAGCAGTGTCATTGCCTGGTCCTTGTCCGGCGTCGCGCCGATCTGAATGACCCAGCCGGCAGGCTGCTTCGATTCGGTGGTGGAGACCGGTGTTTCGGCTGCAGGTTTGGCAACGGAATTGGTGATCTGGTTGTCGACAGTGGCGGCCGGGACCGGCGCAGCCTTGGCGATCTTGCGGCTCTGGGCTTCCAGCGTGTTCGGCGCGATGTTTTCGCTCAGCACCGGATTGGCGCTGACCTTTGCCGGTTCGGCATAGGCGACTTCGATGCTCTGGGTGGTTTCGCCGCTGTAGCGGAAATCCGGAACAGGGCCGCTGTTCGGCAGGTTGAAGCTGCCGCCGGTCGCGGCAACTGCCGCTTCGGCCGGTTGTTCGACGGCTTGCGCCTGCATGGTCGGCGCATCAGCCGTCTGCGCAATCAGATCACCGCCGCCGCGACGCGAGGCAGCCGGCAGATACTTGGCAACGAGAGCGCGCATCTGCGCGTCGCGCGCGCCGCCGGACTTGCCGCCGAGCACGACGCCGACGATGCTGCGACCCTCGGCCTGTGCCGATGTCACCAGGTTGAAGCCTGCAGCGCGGGTGTAGCCGGTCTTGATCCCGTCAACGCCGCGGACATTGCCGAGAAGACGGTTGTGATTGCCGATCGTCTGCTTGCCGAAGCGGAAGCTGCGGGTCGAGAAGTAGGAATAGTATTGCGGGAAATGCTGGCGAAGCGCGATGCCGAGGCGCGCCTGGTCGCGCGCCGTCGTCATCTGCGCGGTATTCGGAAGGCCGTTGGCGTTGCGGTAGGTGGTGCGGGTCATACCAAGGGCACGGGCCTTATTGGTCATGATTCGGCCAAAGCGCTCCTCCGAGCCGCCAAGCAGTTCGCCGAGCGCGGTTGCCGCGTCATTCGCCGAGCGCGTCACCAGGGCAAGGATCGCCTGTTCCACGGTGATCGAATTGCCGGCGCGCACGCCAAGCTTCGACGGCGGTTCGGCGGATGCATGCTTGGAGAAGGGAACCGGTGTGCTCGGGCTGATCTTGCCGGCTTCTAGAGCCTCGAAGGTCAGGTAGAGCGTCATCATCTTGGTGAGGGAGGCCGGGTAGCGCAGGCTGTCGGCATCCTCGCTGTAGAGCACCGTGCCGGTCTTGGCATCGACCACGATACCGGCATATTGGGCCGCAGCGGCCGCGGAAATGGTCGTCAGCGACGCAGCCAACGAGACCAACAGCACCCGGCAAGCCCTCTGGAAGAATGGGGCAATGGTGCGTTGAACGGAACCGTTGAATATGGATTTGGACACTACACTACTCTTCATTCTTTTTTCACAGATGTCGTCCGGGCGTGGCCTCCAGAAACGACCGTTCTCAAAACTCTATCGGGATAGCGTTACCAATCGGTTTATGATGAATGATTGGTTTCTGCATTCCGCCGCTTGAATTGCATTTCGATACAAAATCAGCCGCAGGTCTGGCCGAGAAAATGACGGGCGAAGCCGCCGGGAAATGGGGAATGTCATGGGGCGAGCTTGCTGTTCACGTAGTTGAGGACGGCCGTGTCGATGGCGTGCCATTGTGGCAGCAATTGGCTCGAAAAGCGGTAAAGCACAACAAGATCGTGGCCGGCGTGAATATCGCGCTGGCAATCTGCGCTGGTGGACGTTGCCGGAGCCGTCGGCAGGATGCAGCGCACGGCGTAGGGCGTGTCGCCTTCACGGTCCGCCGTGAAGAAAACTTCCTGGCCATAGCCGGAGCTCTCTTTCATCGCGTGGCGTTGCAGTCCGGCCGGGCCGGGCAGGGCGGTCCCGTCGAAAAGATGCTGGTAGATCGGTTCCAGCCGGCCGGACATGTCGCGCGACATCGTGCTCTGGGAAACTTGAAGAAAGATCAGCGATTCTGGGTGGTTGACGTCGTTGAAAAGGGTGCGGGTCCTGTCGGTGTAACCCTGCATGCCGGGCCATGTGAGGTAGAGGTCGGCGCGTTCGGCCGCACCGGTCCGGCGTTGCTCTTCAAAGCGGATCACGTTGGACGGCAGTCGAAGGTGGTCCTGTCCGATGAAAATATCGTTGTTCTCGATGCTCGTCGTATGTCCCGCCAGCGCCAGGTTTTCGCCATACCAGCGCCCTGCAACGCTGATGCCCGCGGTCAACAGGGCCATGCTGGCGACAACCGCCATCAGTCCATAGACAAAACGCGGGGAGATGAGCGGGCCGTGGTCCTCAGCGGTGTTTGCAGAGTTGGCTGTCATCGGCGGGTCGCAACCTTGCTCTCGTTAACAGGCGGTATAAGCTCCAGCCGAATGCGTGCCGAAACGAAACAGCCTGGGCGGCACGGAACTTGCTGGTTGGCAGGACAACTTCAACGCTGCCGCAACATGGTTAATTTTCAATGAATTTTATGACGGTCTTCTTTCTATTGGCTGCCGGATTTGGTGTCTCGTTCATTGTTCTGGATGTCAGCCGCGTCGCGGGCCACCGCCACTGGCCGTCGTCGCATGATATGGTGGGGAACAATTTCCGGCCGTTCGCCATATTTCTGGCACTGTTTGCCGGCCCTGCTTTGCTCGCACATGCGCTCCGGCGGATGCTGTTGTCCGGCGGCCTGCGAACCAGCGATGGTGTCATTGGCGTTGCTATCGCCTGCGGATGGGCCTGCTGCTACGGCGTTCTGGTTGTCCAATGCGTGCGTCTTGCCGGTCTGCCGGCGCCCTGATTTTTTGCTGCAGGGATCACTTTGCGCAAAGAAAAGGCCGGTTCCGGGGACAGCGGAACCGGCCAGAAGGGCCTGGTCTGGGACGGGGATTGGGGACTGACCGAAGCCCTTTTCAGACGCGGACCGGGCATCCTGAGCCGATCCGCGAATCTCTGATATTCGTGACGGCTACTGGGATACGCTGCCGACGGCGACGGTGCGGCCATCCTCAAGCTTTACCCACCGGCTGGAATTCTGCTCCGATTGCCGCTTGAGATAGGTGTATTCGGTCTCCGACCACAGCAGCACCTTGTTGCGCATGTTGTCGAGGATGAAATCGCCGCGATCGGTCCGCACCGTCAGCACCGCATGGCCGTCGCCATTGGGTTGCAGCACGACCGTGATCAGGAGATCGGACGGCGAAAAGCCGGCCTGCATCAGCCGCTTGCGCTTCAAGAGCACATAGTCCTCGCAGTCGCCGACCTTGTCGGGATAGGCCCAATGCTCTTCGACGCCGTAGATTTCCTTGTCGGTCATCGGCGTCACCGCCTGGTTGACGTCGTAATTGACCTCAAGAATCGTCTTCCAGCCATCCCGGGTCAGTACCGCCGGCGCCGAACTGCCCGGATTGGACCCGCATTCCTGCGGCAGGTTACGGCAGAATTCGTAGTGTCCGACGGGCGGATTGGTCGGGCCATCGGTTGTCATGTTGGCTGGAAAAGCGAGCGCCGAATGCGTGGCGACTGCAGAGAAGAGCGCGGCGACGAAGCCTGCCTTCAGGATTGTTCTGGTTGTCATGCGTGTCTCCCCGTTGTGGTTAGACAATGACACCGAGATTTTTATTGCTCGCGAAAATTGGAAGTAAAATTAAGGACAAAACTGATTGAAATAAGTATAAAACTAGAATTTAACTTGAATAAAACTTGATGCTCATTTGATTCAAATACGTGTAAATTTTGATCGGTTTTCCGCGCACGTATCGGCGGTTAAGCGACGGGAAACTATCTATCTCACGGAAAAATCGACGTTTTATAGACGCCACATCGATGGTGACCGGGAGGGCTGCAATGCAAGCGCGAATGGCGGCAGGGCTCGGACCGACGCGGTCGGTGCCAGGATAGACTTTGTTTACCAGGATGATTGCTGCTTTTGCCCTCAAATCCCTGTGAAACAGGCGAAATTATTTTTTGATCTGGCACGAAAAAAATGCGGCCGAATGATGAAGCCCGAAAAAGCGGGACGCTTGCAAGGCCGGACATGTGCCAAATCGGGGCGTTCCGGCGTGTCTCCCGACGCCGGTGGACGTGATTTGCTGCTTGAGTTGATGCGGTCAGATTGGGTGGCGCTACGGTCGGAAAGACCGCCCGTGGTATCGGAGCGCGCGAGATTTTGGCTGGCGATTGAAAGCCGCTGCGGCGCGGCTCGCCATATTCGAGGTGTCTAGAGAAACTCTCTCAGGGCTTCACGCGACTGGATCCCGAGGAATTCGATTGCCATTCCTTCCTGGAAATGGCGCACGACGCGGCCCTTCATGCTGCCAAGCAGGATGGCGGTGCCAAGCGGCAGGCGGGTTTCGATGTCGACGGCGGCGCCGGACAGCGACAGGTCGATGATGCGGCAGACATATTTGCTGCCGTCGTCGAGCGTGATTTCGGTGCGGGTCTTGCGCGGCGCAAGGCGATCATGCCGCCGGTCTTCCGGCAGGCCAAGCTCGTGCTTGTTGGCAATCCAGGTCAATTGGGCGGCGAGCTTTTCGCGCTTTCGGTCGGTCGCATTGATCTGGATGACGAAGGCGTTTTCGGCAAGCCGCGAAACGGTGCCTTCCAGCCGGCCGACATGGTCGACATAGGCGATGATGCGCTCGCCGGTGCGCGGCCGCGCATCGCAGGTGAAAAGAACGTCACCCGGCGACATGTCGATCGCAGTGCATTCGAACTCGTCGTGGTTCGCAAGCATGAGCCGGCCGGTCAGGTTCACCGAAACGCGTTGAAACGCGCCTTCGTTGTGCTGCTTGGGCCCGGCAGTCTGCGTTTGCTGAAACGAATACATGACCACACTTATGCGATGTCCATCCAGGTCATAGCTTTACACTCTTCCGGTTAACAGAAAGTTTTTTCGTACTTCCGGTTGCCTACTGCATGTTTCCTTAAATCGTAGCCGATTTAAGGACAAAAACATGCAGCAATTCAAAGTGCTACAGCGACCTTTGCGCGTCTGATAAGACGCGCGGGGCTGTAGCGGTTGGCTAATCGCGCCGGCCGCCTTCGAAGACGCGCAGGTGAAGGACGCGCCGGATGGCGCCGGATAGGCTGGTGTCCGCAACAGGGCGCGGATGTGCGGGCCGGGAGATTGGGGGACGGTTCTGCAGCGGCAGGCCGGCCTTTTCCATATCGAGCAGGCGCATTGCGCCAAGCTCGAGGAAGTTGACGGGGGTAGCCCCGAGCCAATGCGGCCGCGATAGCGGAACGAGCGCGCCGATGATGCGATCGACGCGGCCGTCGGGTGATTTCAGCGGCAGCAGGACGAGTTCGGTCGCCAGGGGATCGGCCGCGCCGGCGATGGCCGCTGCCGTCAGGACGACGGGCGCCTTTTGCGCCATGACATCGGCGGCGATCCGCTCGATCCGGGTGGTCTGCTCGCCAAGCCACAGCGCGTCGAATCTCGAGCCACGCAGTTCGCGGGCAAACAACGCGCAGATGCGCGTGCCGGCCAATCGGAAGCGGATTTCCCCCCGTGGTGTTTTTTCCAGGATGAAGAGGTCCGGCAGAATGTGCCGGACATGAGCAGGCTCGATCTGGCCGCGGGCCGGGACGTCGCGATGTCCGCGCAACTCGTCCCAGTAGGCGTAGATCTCGATTGCGGTTTTGCTGCGCATTTCCTTATTCCATTCTAAACGCTCTGTACCGCTTTGGCACATCTGGCGGCGGAAACTGGCCCCGCAGGATTTACGTAGCGATTTCCGTGCCACGCGGGAATTAAGGTTAATCTTTGGTTTAGATTGAAAGCCGCCGGCGTCGGTGGCATTCAAGGACATCACTTCACGAAGGGTTGCCTTCGGCACACCAACTCAGGGCTCGGGGTTTTTGGGGGCTCACCGGCCGTTCAGTTTTTGACTGGACGGCCTTTTTTTCGTCTGATGCTTTCTGGACAAGCAGGGATATGAAATTCATGCGAAATCCGCGCGAAAAGATGCCGCGCTTTTGGCGCGCGTGTGAATCGTATAGAGCGAGGATATCAGCGATGCGGCAGCGGATGGAACCGCGGAAGGAATTGTGAGCAGCATGACAGACCAACCGGACGGCGTGACGCCGCCGCAGGATGCCGAAATGGAAAGGCCGGTGCGCGTGCGCGAACCGGCATTCAATCTGCCCGCAGGCCTGGTCGGCATCCTGGCGGTCCTGGTCGCCATCCACGCCGTGCGCACCTATCTGCTGCCGCAGTCGATTGATGACGAACTGATCTTCAACTTCGCCTTTCTGCCGGCTCGCTATGCACATTCGCTGGCCGATCAGAGCCTTGCCTGGCTCTGGAGCCCGATCACCTATTCGTTCCTGCACGGCTCCTGGGAACATCTGATTTTCAACGGCTTCTGGATGGTCGCCTTCGGGGCGCCCGTCATTCGCCGCATCGGCATGGCACGTCTCGCGGTCTTCTGGTGCCTGTCGGCCGTGGCCGCTGTCACACTGCACATCGCATTCCACTGGGGCGATATGGCCGTTGTCGTCGGCGCCTCGGGCGTCGTTGCCGGCCTGATGGGGGCGGCCGCCCGCTTCGTCTTTTCTCCCAGCGGCCGCATCAGCCGGCAGTTTGCCCATGTGAACCGCCGCCTGACGATTGGCGAGGCGCTGTCGAACCGCTCCGTGGTGGTCTTTGCCGGCATATGGTTCCTGACGAATTTCCTGATCGGCCTTGGCGTCTTTGCTTTCGGCGGTGCCGCAAGCATTGCCTGGGAAGCGCATATCGGCGGCTTCCTGTTCGGTTTCTTTCTGTTTGGCTTTTTCGATCCGCGCAATTGACCTTGGAAAGATTGGCGATCTCGCCGACGGCGCTTGATTTTCCCCAAGCCGTAGCGCACCATTCCTGTCCGAGGGCAGCCGATCAAGGGGAGAGCGATTGGCTGCCGGATGGGCAAATAGCGCGACAGGAATGACATCTGTCTTGCGGATTGGTCCCCAACCGGAAAGGCGCGCAATGCGCGTTTGCGGTTCGCCACTATCCCGGTCAGACGAGGTCGCTGAAACGGGAGGTCGTGAATGTCAGTCACTGCAATTCTCAATGAAAAGGGCCGTCAGGTTTTCACGGTCGATCCGCACTCACTGGTGCGCCAGGCGGTCCGGTTGCTCCATGAACACCGCATCGGCGCCATCGTCATCGTCAAGCCGGGCGACCGGATCGCCGGCATTTTGACCGAGCGCGACGTGGTCGCCGCGATGGACAAGTACGGTGCGGCGTGTCTGGACAAGCCGGTTTCCTCCGTGATGTGGTCCAAGGTCCATAGCTGCACGGAAGAGATGAGCATCCACGACATCATGGAAATCATGAACAATATGCGCGCGCGCCATCTTCCGGTCGAAAAGAACGGGCGCCTCGTCGGCATCGTTTCGATCGGCGACGCCGTGCGCCATCATGTCCGCGCAATCGAAAGCGAGGCCGAGCACATCAAGGCCTATATTGCCGGGCAGGACGGCAAGACCGTCCACTTATAGCGGGGAAGTGTTGCGGACGGCGCGGCGAAGCGTTGGGTGCCAAAGCTTCGCCTGCGGCGTGCGATCGCCGCTAGCTAGCCGCGGACCATGACGTCCTGAAGCCGCTTGAGTTCATTGAGCCTGGATTTCGTTTCATGATAGCCGCGATCGATGGCTTCGCCGGCGCGGTGAAATTCCGACAATCCGATGTCATTCAGCTTGGGGTGCAGCGCCAGGTCCGGAGGATCGCCGGCAAGGCGCGCGCGCGAGATGCGGTCCTGAATGATATTGAAGGCCTGGACCATGACGCTGGTCATGCCAAGGCGTGTCGTCGGGTGGGGCGCCGGCTGACTGTCGATCGCCTGGTTGTCGGCGCGATGCTTGATCACGGCGGAGCGGCCATAGAGATCGTAGTTGAGGTTAACGGCGACGACGAGTTGCTGCTCGTAGGCGCGGCAGACCGATACCGGGACCGGATTGACGAGCGCGCCATCCACCAGCGTGCGGTTGTTGCACTTGATCGGCTCGAAGATGCCGGGCAGCGCATAGGAAGCGCGGATCGCGGTGATCAGCGAACCTTCGCCGAGCCAGACTTCGTGGCCGGAATTGACCTCGGTCGCGACCGCGACAAATGGCCGGTCCAGGTTTTCGATGGATATGTCCTGCAGATGTTCCTGCATCCGCTTCGTCAGGCGCAAGCCTCCGAACAGGCCGCCGCCGCCGATGGCGAAATCGAGCAGACCGGCAATGCGCCGCATGGTCAGGGAGCGCGCAAAGGTCTCGAGTTCATCGAGTTTTCCGGCAAGATAGCAGCCGCCGACCAGCGCGCCGATTGACGTGCCGGCGATCATACCGACTTCGATGCCTTCTTCGTCCAGCGCCTTGAGGACGCCGATATGGGCCCAGCCGCGTGCCGCACCGCCGCCGAGGGCGAGAGCGATCTTGGACTTTGACGGCTTGATTGGTTCGGAAGGAGGTGAGGTCAGAGCGTGGGAAGGACCACCGGGCGCCGATGCGTCTGCCGTGATCCCGCTTCGATTAAATGTCCAGTTCAACATCCGGCACCTCCATGCCGCAGAACGCACTGTTACAAGCCGTTACGTCTCGCATTGCTGCGTTGCAAGCGCATCCGGTAAGACACAATCTACATCGGACTCTTCTGTGGCCGGTGTTTCCGACGGAACGCGTCCGAATGTTGAGATTACGCTCCCAGTCTGGTTGCGAAATCGTGAATCCCCCAAGAAACTGATCCAAAAAGCGTCAGATGCTTAATTTTTGCCGTAGACGCTGTCCGGATGGAAATGAATTTCGGTATCAACAATGTTAAGAGTCGTGACGCCGTCCTTCGCGTCGACGATACGATAGAAGCAGGAGCGGCGGCCGGTGTGGCAGGTCGCATCATGACCGGAAACGAGAACCTTCAGCCACAATGCGTCCTGATCGCAATCGGTACGCAATTCCACAACATTCTGTAGGTTACCGGAGGTTTCGCCCTTCTTCCAGAGGCTTTTGCGCGAACGGCTGAAATAGTGGGCAATACCGGTCTCGATGGTCAGCGCCAGCGCCTCGGCGTTCATATGGGCGACCATCAGCAAGACGCCGTCCTTCGCATCGGTAACGACGGCGGTGATCAGTCCGTTGCTGTCGAAACGGGGCGTGAAGGCGGAACCGGCTTCCAGTTCCGCCTTGTCGGCGGGCGGGGGGGCAAATTCGATGGTCATGGGAAAAAGCTCCGTTTGAAGGAGCTTATTTGAAGCCCCTGAGCAAGGTCATGAAGCGGGCCTGTTCGGCGGGCTCGGTCTTGAAGACACCGGTAAAGGTGGTGGTCAGCGTTGTCGAGCCCTGCTTTTGAACGCCGCGCATCGCCATGCACATATGTTCGGCCTCGATCATCACGGCGACGCCGCGCGGCTGCAGCGTATCGTCGATCGCCCTGGCGATCTGGGCCGTCATGGTTTCCTGCGTCTGCAGGCGGCGGCCATAGATGTCGACGACACGGGCGATCTTCGACAGACCAAGCACCTTTCCATCAGGCAGATAGGCGATGTGCGCCTTGCCGATGATCGGCACCATATGGTGTTCGCAGTGCGAGAAGAATGGGATGTCCTTGACGAGCACGATGTCGTCATAGCCGCCAACTTCCTCGAAGGTGCGTCCAAGAACGTCCTCGGCGGCGAGCTCGTAGCCCGAGAACAGCTCCTTGTAGGCCTTGGCAACGCGGGCGGGCGTATCGAGAAGTCCTTCGCGCTGCGGATCGTCACCGGCCCAGCGCAGGAGAACACGAACGGCCTCCTCAGCCTCCTTCTGGCTCGGTCTGCCATCGGTGGCAGGCAGGGCAGGAAAATTCTTGACTATGGCGTCCATAATGGCCCCTTGATGTAACCGGGTTACTTGACGTTTTATCTTTTCGGACAACTCGCCACTGGCCATTTACCTGACGTTGCAGGCCTGGTTACCGTCGGCGGGCTCCGGGGCTTTCAGATTGACAGAGGTTAAGGGCTCTGGATCATCCGGCACGGTTTCCCAAACAACAGGCGACTGTTCGCTCTTGCGAACCTGTCGCCCCCACACGACATACCATATAATATGCCGGGATACATGTGAAAGGGGCGCAGGCGGAGACACTGTGTTTTTTTCCCGGATACGATAGAAAATCATGCGCGGATTGCCTGAAAACGCGCAAAATCAACCGGATCGCGTCGAATGATGGATGAAATCTACAACAGCAGGATTCTCGAGTTCGCCGGGAATATCCCGCGAAGCGGCAGGCTCGAGCATCCCGATGCCGAGGCGAGCGCACATTCCAAGCTGTGCGGCTCAAGGGTCCGCATCGGCTTGAAAATGGACGGTGATATCGTCACCGACTTCGCCCATGAGGTGAAGGCATGCGCCCTGGGGCAGGCTTCCTCATCGGTCATGGCGCGTCACGTTGTTGGTGCGACAGCCGGTGAAATCCGTCAGGCGCGGGAGGACATGCTGGCCATGCTCAAGGCGGATGGCGAGGGGCCATCCGGGCGTTTCGAAGACATGCGGTTCCTGAAACCGGTGAAGGATTACAAGGCTCGCCATGCCTCGACCATGCTGACCTTCGATGCGGTGGTCGATGCGATCGGCCAGATCGAAGCTGCCCGCCTCGTCAAGGCTGTGGTGTGAAATGTGCGGCGAGCCGGGATGCCAGGAGCGCGACGTTCAGGCGGCCCATCGGCCCTATTCCGGCCGCAACTATGCAGGGCCGTTTCGCAAGACGCCCGGGCGGCTCTTCGGCATGGCCTTCATCCGGCTCTATCAACTGACGCTCTCAGGCTTCATCGGCAATTCCTGCCGACATATCCCCACCTGCTCCGAATATGGCTATGAGGCCATCGCCCGCCACGGCTTCTGGCCGGGGGGCTGGATGGCTTTGTTTCGTTTCGTGCGTTGTGGACCAGGCGGAACGAGCGGGCTGGACCCCGTGCCCGTGAAACTTGACGCAACCAAACATTGGTGGATGCCCTGGCGTTACTGGCGCCCCGGCACAGCAAAAAAATGACGACCTACGTCGCCTTGCTGCACAGCATCGTTCTCGGTGCCGGACGCCGCGTCGTCATGTCGGACCTGCGGGCGACTGTCGAAAGCATCGGCTTCCGATCCCCGCGCACGCTGGTCGCCACCGGCAATCTGGTCTTCGAAGCCGACAATGAAGCTGTGGCCGACGTGGAAGCGGCATTGGAAACGGCCTTCGCTCGCGATTTCGGCAAACATGTCGATATCATCGGACGCTCGACCGAAGACTGGATTGCGCTTGCCGCAGGCAATCCGTTTTCGGATGCCAGCGCGTCGGAGGCGGCGAATGTTGTCCTGCGGGTGATGCGGACGCCATTGAGCAAGGATGTTCTGCCGGGCTTGCAACGGCACTGCACCGACGGCGAGAAAATCCGCATCGTCAACGGTGATCTCTGGGTTCATTTCCCCGGCAAGCCAAGCACATCAAAGCTGGTTTCGGCGCTGACCACGAAGCGCCTTGGCATCGGCACTTTGCGCAACTGGAATACCGTACGCGGCCTGCGGGATATGGTCGGCGCCTGATCGAGCCTGTTCTTTACTCCGTTGCAAAAACGCTTTATCACCCGCGCGTCAATTTGCCGGTCTCCGGCCATCAACACCACCCGCATTCGTTGGCGGGACTGGACAAGGAAGAAATCATGTCTGACGCTGTTTCCCTTACATTTCCCGATGGTTCCGTCCGCGGTTACGCCGCTGGCACGACGGGCCGTGACGTCGCCGAATCGATCTCCAAGTCGCTTGCAAAGAAGGCCATCGCGATTGCGCTGGATGGCGAATTGCGCGACCTGTCCGACCCGGTGGCAACCGGCAAGTTCGAGATCGTCACCCGCGAGGACGCCCGCGCGCTGGAACTGATCCGCCACGACACGGCCCATGTGATGGCCGAAGCCGTGCAGGAACTGTGGCCGGGAACGCAGGTCACCATCGGTCCGGTGATCGAAAACGGCTTCTACTACGATTTCGCCAAGGACGAGCCGTTTACGCCCGACGATCTGCCGAAGATCGAAAAGCGGATGAAGGAGATCATCCAGCGCAACAAGCCCTTCACCAAGGAGGTCTGGTCGCGCGACAAGGCGCGCCAGGTGTTTGCCGACAAGGGCGAGAAGTACAAGGTCGAGCTGGTCGATGCCATCCCGGACAACCAGGACCTGAAGATCTATTACCAGGGTGACTGGTTCGATCTCTGCCGCGGGCCGCATATGGCGTCCACCGGCCAGATCGGCAACGCCTTCAAGCTGATGCGGGTGGCCGGTGCCTATTGGCGTGGTGACTCGAACAATCCGATGCTGACCCGTATCTACGGCACGGCCTGGCGCACGCAGGAAGAACTGGACCAGTATCTGCACGTTCTGGCGGAAGCCGAGAAGCGCGACCACCGACGCCTCGGCCGCGAGATGGACCTGTTCCATTTCCAGGAAGAAGGCCCGGGCGTCGTCTTCTGGCACGGCAAGGGCTGGCGTATCTTCCAGACGCTTGTCGCCTACATGCGCCGGCGCTTGGCTGGCACCTATCAGGAAGTCAACGCGCCGCAGGTGCTCGACAAGTCGCTGTGGGAAACCTCCGGCCACTGGGGCTGGTATCGCGACAACATGTTCAAGGTGACGGTCGCCGGCGACGACACGGACGATGATCGCGTCTTCGCGCTGAAGCCGATGAACTGCCCCGGCCATATCCAGATCTTCAAGCACGGCCTGAAGTCCTATCGCGAACTGCCGATCCGGCTTGCCGAGTTCGGCAACGTCCACCGCTACGAGCCCTCGGGCGCGCTGCACGGCCTGATGCGCGTGCGCGGCTTCACGCAGGACGACGCGCACGTCTTCTGCACGGACGAGCAGATGGCGGCCGAATGTCTCCGCATCAATGATCTCATCCTGTCGGTCTATGAGGACTTCGGCTTCCAGGAAGTCGTCGTCAAGCTCTCGACCCGTCCGGAAAAGCGCGTCGGCGACGATGCTCTGTGGGACCGCGCCGAAAGCGTGATGATGGAGGTGCTGAAGACCATCGAGGCCCAGTCTGAAGGCCGCATCAAGACCGGCATCCTGCCGGGCGAGGGCGCTTTCTATGGTCCGAAGTTCGAATATACGCTGAAGGACGCCATTGGCCGCGAATGGCAGTGTGGCACGACACAGGTGGACTTCAACCTGCCGGAACGGTTCGGTGCCTTCTACATCAACCAGAATTCGGACAAGCAGCAACCGGTAATGATCCATCGCGCCATCTGCGGTTCGATGGAGCGCTTCCTCGGCATCCTCATCGAGAACTTCGCAGGCCATATGCCGCTGTGGATTTCGCCGCTGCAGGTCGTCGTCGCGACCATCACCTCGGAGGCCGACGACTATGGCCGCGAAGTTGCCGAACTGCTGCGGGATGCCGGGCTGAACGTCGAGACCGATTTCCGCAACGAGAAGATCAACTACAAGGTCCGTGAGCATTCGGTGACCAAGGTACCGGTGATCATCGTCTGCGGCATGCGCGAAGCGGAAGAGCGCACGGTCAACATCCGCAGGCTCGGATCGCAGGCGCAAACGTCGATGACGCTCGACGAGGCGATCGCCTCGCTCGTCTCGGAGGCAACGCCGCCGGATGTGAAGCGGAAGGCGGAGCAGCGGAAAAAAGCTGCGGCCTGACCTGGTAATATGGCGAATGATGACGTCCGGGAGGTTGGCGCCGGCGCGGACCTCCCGGCGCCTGTCAGAAAGACTGTAACATTCGCGGACTATCCGATTGAGGTCCAGGCTGCGGCACCGAATACGCGCCGCCGGACGAAAATCCAAAAAGCCTTTGTGCTGCGTCCGTGGGACGCGTCTTTGACGGAACGAGGGACAACGTGCAGTTCAAGGAACTGTCCTACGCCAACGAGAATGATCGACGGCTGAAGCGTTGGTTCATACGGGCGATGGAAGGGCTTGCCGGGCGCAATCGCTATGCCAGGCTCTACAATCAATGGCGCCAAAATGTCGTCGGCAGGAGCGATCGGGTTTTCGGCGAGATGCTGGAGCTGATCAATGTGCGCCTGCGCATCGATGGCGAATGGCCGCCGCGCCATCTGCCGGATACGCCGATCGTGATCGTTGCCAACCATCCCTTCGGCATCGGCGACGGCATCGCTGTCCTGTCGCTCGCCGAACAGCTCGGCCGTCCGTTCCGGGTGCTGATCAACAATGAACTGATGAAGGTGCCGGAAATGGCGCCTTATTCGCTGCCGATCTCGTTTGAGGAAACCAAGGAAGCGCTGGCGCTCAACATGCAGACGCGCCACGAGGCCGTTCGTCTTCTGAAGGAGGGCGTAACGCTCGTCGTTTTCCCGGCCGGCGGCGTCGCGACGGCCAGGCGGGGCTTTGGCCGCGCGGAAGACCTCCCATGGAAAATGTTTCCGGCAAAACTCATCCAGGCCGCCAGGGCGAGCGTCATCCCGATCTATTTCGAGGGCCAGAACGGCCGGCTGTTTCACCTTGCCAGCAAGGTGTCGATGACGCTGCGCATTTCGCTGCTCATCCGAGAGTTTCGCCGGCTTTCCGGCACGACGATCTCGTCGCGCATCGGCAGGTTGATCGCCTGGGAAGAGCTCGGCGCCATTGCGGACCGTAAGGATATCCTGACGCGGATTTATGAGGCCGTCTTTTCCATGGCGCCGCCGCGTCGGCGGTTTCTCGGCAAGGCGGTCTCCTGAGAGAGACGCTCAATCCTGCGCGTCCGCCGCCCCGTTGGCCGCCGGCTGCGATCCCTTGTCATTCAGCAAGACCTCGACATCGGTATTGACGCCCGCCTTCACCGTAAAATCGCGCTGGAAAATCTTCTCGTTGTTGCGGGCAATCGCCGTATAGCCGCCCTCGGCGAGAACCAGCGTCGGGAAGGCGCCGACGCTTTCGCTGACGACGTCGCCGGAAGAGGTGAGGATCGACCAGGCCGTATCGGCGATCGCTTCGCCGCCCGGTTCCGATACCAGCTTCAGCGTCAGCTTCGCGGCCCGGTGCTGGATCGTCGCCTCGGTCAGCTTTCCTGCCTCGATCTGGATATCGGCGCGAATGACCGCATTGACCGAACCGTAGTTGGACACCACGTGATAGGTGCCGGTGTTCAGCCGGACCACGGTGCCCGGCTTGACGTCGGCGACGACGAGCGCTCGCTCGCCATCTTCCTTCTCGTCTGCGGAAAAAATCGAGAAGCTCAGTTCACCCGGGGGAATGCGCACATCGCTGCCGGAGACCGCGTTCAGCATGACGCCGCCGGCGTCGAGAACGAGAACCTGCTTTTCAACCGGGCCAGCCTCCGCGATCTTGATCTTGCGGGTCGCGCCGGCGCGTCCGAAGGCAACGTTGACGAAATATTCGCCGGGAATAAGCTGGAATGCCGCCGAGCCGCCTTCCGAGGTTGCCAGGAGCGGCAGCTTTCCGTCGGTTCCGGGGATCGGGCTGAAAACGCGCCAGGTGAGGCCCTGTTCGACCGGCTTGCCCTTTTCGGTCAGCAGCGCTTCAAGCCGTATGTCCTTGGCCGTTACACCTTGCGTCACCGCTTCGGGCCCCAACGGATTGAAGCTGTTGAGCTTCGGCATCTTCTGCGGCAACGCTATGGCCGGGAAGCTCTTGAAGGGATCCGCAAGATCCTCGGCGCGTGACGCGGGACCACCGGTGACAGCGAAAACGACTGCTGCAAGGCATCCAAGAAACTGACCGGCCGTGATGCGCATGAGGGAGTTGACTTCCTGAGTGTGTGGCTCCACTTGAAGCGCCGGTATGGCAATTTCGTGGCTGCCCCTTTGATGCGAAATGCGATGGCGAAGTTCGGTGGCAAAACTAGTGGAAATGGACGGCGATGAAAACTGAAATCAGTCTGCGTGAGTATCTGGCGACCCGCCGTTCCATCCCGGCCTTTCAGATGGGCGGTCCAGGGCCTGGAACGGCGGAAATCGAAGAAATGCTGAAGCTCGCCTCCCGCGTTCCGGATCACGGCAAACTCGCGCCTTGGCGCTTCATCGTCTATCGCGGCGAGGAGCGGGCGCGAATCAGTGGCGAGCTTGCGAAGATGGCGCTTGCCGCCAAGCCCGATCTTTCGGAAGAGATGATCAAGGTGGAAAACACCCGCCTGACCCGAGCGCCCGTTGTCGTCGCGGTCGTCAGCAAGGCGGCGCCGCATTTCAAGGTTCCGGAATGGGAGCAGCTCATGTCCGCCGGTGCCGTGTGCCTCAACCTGCTGATGGCTGCCAACGCGCATGGCTATGCTTCCAACTGGCTGACGGAATGGTACGCCTTCGATGAAAAGGCCTATCCGCTGCTCGGCGTGCAGCCGGGCGAAAGAATTGCAGGCTTCATCCATATCGGCACGCCGCAGGTGCCGCCGACGGAGCGCCCGCGACCGGAACTGGCAGACATCGTCACCTGGGTTGGCGAGGACGCGTGATGTTTTACGAGACCGGGCAAAACGCCCACGGCCTTGCCCATGATCCCTTCAAGGCGATCGTCTCGCCGCGGCCGATCGGTTGGATCGGTTCGCGGGCGGCCGATGGCAGCCTCAATCTCGCGCCGTATTCCTTCTTCAACGCGATCTGCGACACGCCGAAGCTCGTGATGTTCTCGTCATCGGGCCGCAAGGATTCGGTCAGCAATATCGAGGAAACCGGCGAATTCACCGCCAACTTCGTCAGCCACGACCTCAAGGATGCGATGAACATGACATCGGCTCCGGTGGCGCACGGCGAGAGCGAATTCGCCCTTGCCGGATTGACGCCGGTCGAAGGCCGGCTGGTTAGGGCGCCGTTCGTCGCCGAGGCCTATGCGGTGCTCGAATGCAAGGTGACGGAGATGTTTCAGCCGAAGGCTCTTGATGGCTCGACCTCCGACAGCCACATGGTGATCGGGCAGGTTGTCGGCATCCATATTCGCGAAAAGGCGATTAAGGACGGGCGATTCGATATGGCCAAGGTCAGGCCGATCGGCCGCATGGGCTATATGGATTACTGTGACGCCGGCGACGTCTTCGAGATGTTCAGGCCAAAGCGCTAGGGCAGGTCAGCCTGACGCGAGCGCCGCCAGCTGGGCGGCGTTGCGCGCGATCACGCCGGAAAAACCGTCGGCACGGCTGACATCTCGTATCGTGCGCAATTCCTCGGGCGATGGCGGCTCCTCGGTAAGCAATTCATAACGAGGAAGATCGGCCTGCGCGGCCTTGAGTACCGTGGCTGCGCGGGCAAACAAGGCCGGTGCGCCAGGCCTTCCGGCCGTAGCGTCATTCGCCTGGCTGGCCGTCACTTTTGCCAGCGCCGCACCATCGAAGATCAGCCCCTTCAGCCGCTCCGAGGCCCCGCGAATTGTTTCCGCCGAGAGAAAGAACTCCGGCAACGCGCCGACCTCGGCAAGAATGGCGACCGAGCCGGCCTCCAGCCCGTTTTCCGCTTCGGCAACGCGCAGCATGGCATCGAATTTCTGGATATCGGCCACGCCGCCACAGCGTGACAGCACGAAGCCGTCCGGTCTCGCCGCTACAAGGCTAGAAAGCGCCGCTTGACCGTTGTCGTCGTCCGGCATGCCGATACGCAGAAGCGTCGGCCCCTTGGCGCTATCTGATGCACGGCCATCAAGGATCGGTTGTACCTTGCCGGCTGCAGTCGCCCAGTCCTTGACGATGTCGACAATCAGGGTCACGGGGCGGCCGGCCGGTGCGTCCGCCGACACCAACGCTTCCGCCGGTGCGCAGAGCAGTAAAGGCATGATTTCGAAGCGGTTAACGGACATGGTGAACCAATCTTAAACCTTTAATCGCTAACATACATCGAGACCAAGATGTGGTGGTTGGTGTGTAGTGAGGCGTTGGTGATCATTCAAGCATTTCTTCGCTGGGTCGAAACCGCGAAAACGGGGGATCGGGTTCGGGCAGCGTCGGCTCTGGGCCGGGCCTACGTGACGGCGGAGATGAATTCGCTCGACCATCATGCCGCCGAAATGGCGATGACCTTTCTTCTGGATGACCCGTCTCCGAAGGTGCGGCTGGCGCTCGCCGAGGCTGTTGCCGATTGCAACCGAATCCCCCGCTCGATCATCCTGTCGCTGGCCGAAGACCAGCCGGAAACCGCCTATGCCGTGATTTCCCGCTCGCCGGTGCTGAACGACATGGATCTCGTCGATCTCGCCGCCAAGGGAACGGCGGAGACACGCGCCGTCATCGCTGCGCGCCGGGCCATGTCCCGGCCGGTTGCCGCCGCAATCGCCGAGATCGGTGGCGAGGAGGAAGTGCTCATCCTGCTGGAAAACGAGCAGGCCCGATTTTCCTGCCGGACGTTGAAGCGGTTGAGTGACCGGCTCGGTCACCTCTGGTCGATCCGCAACCGTCTGCTCGAGCGCGACGACCTGCCGGCGGACGCCCGCCACGCGCTGGTCGAGAAGGTCGGCGCCGCCTTGTCCAGCTTTGGCCTGGTGCAGGCAGCGATCGGCGGGCGGCGCGTCGAACGCATTACCCGTGAAGCCTGCGATAGAGCCGCCGTCGACATGGCCGGAGCCGTCCATGCCGATCAGATTCCGGCATTGGTCGAACATCTGCGTGCGACTGGCCGCCTGACCCCCGCCTTCCTGCTGCATACCCTGTGCTCGGGCAAGATTGATTTCGTCGCAGCGGCCATTGCCAATCTGTCGGGCGTAACCGACAAGCGGGTGCGTTCGATCCTTTCCGATGGGCGGATTCACGCCATTCGCGCCCTGTTCGAAAGCGCCGGCCTCGGCTCCGATGTGAGCGCACTCTTTGCCGAGGCGATGATGATCTGGCGCAAGGAAAACCGGTCCGATTCTGTCGGCGCGAGCGCCACCATTTCCTCTGTCCTGCTGTCGAAGTTGCGGGGCAGAAGGCATGCTTCGGAAGCATCCGGCGGGCTTGCCGATATCATCGAGAAATTGACGATCGCCGAGCAGCGGCAGACAGCACGCGACTACGCCCTTCTGGCCGCCAGGGACGCTGCCTGACGTTAGACCAACCTGCTGTTGCCGCGCCGAGCGGTCGCATCAGCGCCGCGAGCCGCTCGTTGAGCCTGCCGTAATGCCATTGCATCAGCGACAGGAAAAGGTCGTCCTTGTTGCGGAAATGCAGATAGAGCGCAGCGCGAGACACCGTGGCGGCATCGGCAACGTCTTGCAGCGATGCCTTCTTGAAGCCATAGCGGGTGGAGACATCCCCACGGCCATGGTGATGTGCAGCTTTCTGTCGTCCATCGCATTGAGTTGACGCTTTGGACTAAGAATTCCACTAGGAGATCAGGCAATGCAGAAGCAAACCGGGTTGATCGTCGTCACCGGCATTGGCGGTTTCCTCGGACGGCACATTGCAGCGCAGTTGCTGCGCGCCGGCTACGAGGTCCGCGGCACGCTGCGCTCCCTGAAACGGGCAAGTGTTGTCGAGGTTGCAATCCGATCGGCGGAAGGCGCTGCTGCAGGCAAGCTGTCTTTCGTCGAGACCGATTTGCTGTCCGATAAGGGTTGGGACACGGCGTTTTCGGGCGCCGCTGGCGTGATCCACACGGCCTCGCCATTCCCATCTTCGCTTCCCAAGGATGAAAACGAGCTCATCCGGCCGGCGTGCGAAGGGACACTGCGCGTGCTGAGGGCCGCCAAGAACATCGGCATCCGCCGTGTCGTCCTGACGTCGTCGGTCGCAGCGATCGCCTATGGTTCGGGGAGGGCGCCCTTTACCGAATCCGACTGGACCGATGTCGAAGGCCCGCTGGCCACCCCCTATTACAAGTCCAAGACCCTTGCGGAGCGGGCCGCATGGGATTTTGCCCGTGAGAACGATCTGGAGCTCGTGGTGATCAATCCCGGCATGATTCTCGGACCTATCCTCGGCAAGGATTCCGGCACTTCGGTTGGCATTGTGAAAAACCTGCTGAAAGGCCGCTATCCGGTCATGCCCGATTTCCGTATTTCGGTGGCAGACGTGCGTGATGTTGCCGAGGCGCATGTCCTTGCATTGGCAGTGCCGGAGGCGGCCGGAGAGCGCTTCATCGCCGGGGGCGAAGTCTTGTCGATGAAGGATATTGCCGGCGTGCTGCGGCGCGATTTCCCTGCTTATGCGCGCAGGCTGCCGAAATTCGTGCTGCCCACCTGGCTGGCGGGCTTCGCCGTACGGTTCGATCCCGGTCTCAAGCTGATCATCCGCGAACTTGGCCGCGATGCGCGTGTCTCCAACAAGAAGGCCAGACGTGTCCTCGGCTGGAAGCCGCGACCGGAAGCGGAGGCCATACGCGCCAGCGCCGAAAGCCTGATCGCCGCCGGCCTGGTGTAGCGGCTACTTCGTGAACTTTCGCGCCACCCAGGAATAGCCGTCCTCGATGTAGTGGACCGGCTTTGTCACGGCGTCGCGCAGCCCGGACGTGTCGGGCAGGGCACCGGAAATCATCGCCAATGTCCGGCGCGGCAGGCTCGGTTGTTGCTGTTCGGCCAAGGGCGGTGTTGGAACTGGATCCGGGGTTACCGCATGACTCTGATCGAGCGCTGTCTGAGCCGCGGGCAAGGGGGCGGGATCCTGCGCCTTCGCCATCTGCTCCCCGGATTTCTCGCAGACGGCGACGATCACCGGGTAGTTGCTGTTGGAGAACTTCGGCAGTTGCTTCTGCGATTCGGCGTCGCATGTCGCAACTGTCTCCCAGGTGCCGTGCACAGTCGATACGTAGTGGCACTGGCTGACACTGTCATCGCAGCCGAGGATTGTCATGACGATCAGGGCAGGAACCATCGCGAATAGGTCTCCAGTTCGATTTCCGCATCAGCCGCCAAGGGCTCGATTCGTGTTTCGCCGACGTAACGGTCCGTTTGCCCCGGAAGTAAGGCAGGCCGGAAAAATCTTCGAAACAAATTGTTTCCGTTCGTTTCGAGGGGTGAGCGGCGATTTGTTGCCATGCGAAATTTGCCGTCTGTTCCTTCGTGCAAGCTGCTCATAGGATCGACATAGCCGAGTGAATCCATCTGTGAAGGAATATCGCCAAGTGACCGTCGTCATTGCAAAAGAACCGCCCCGCCAACCCGGAATTTTAAGCTTGCTTGAACAATCCGACGCCTATGCGCAATCGCTCTACCCGGCCGAAAGCAATCATATGGTCGATGTGTCGACGCTGGAAAAACCGTCAGTGACCTTCTTCGTGGCGCGGCATGAGGGCGAGGTGGTCGGCTGCTGCGCGCTCGTCGATGCCGGCGACGGCAGCGCCGAGATCAAGCGCATGTTCGTCGATCCGAAAGCGCGTGGCCTGAAGATCGGCCGCAAGCTCTTGGAGACGATCGAGAGCCACGGCCGCGACGTCGGCCTGTCGGCCATCCGGCTCGAAACGGGTATCTATCAACCCGAAGCCATCAGCCTCTACAGGACCGCCGGCTATGTCGATATCGCTCCGTTCGGCGCCTACCAGCCGGATCCGCTCAGCCTTTTCATGGAAAAGACGATCGGTTGACGCAGCGTCAGCCGAAACAACGAAAAATCGTTTCCGCTGCGTCAGTTGGAGCGGAAACCAGAATCAATTCAACAGGCTGCTGAATCAAGCTGTCAAGCGCCACCACGGTAGATGGCATCGGGAATACCCCCTCTGTCACTTCGTGACATCTCACCCTCAAGGAAGCCCAGCCCCGTGCGCATCTCCCCCCTTGAGGGAGAGATGCGCGGCAGGGCAGAGGGGGGAGACGGCCACCGTCGCGTCCTGTGAAACGCCGCTAGATATCCAGGTTTTCCGCAAACACCGCACGTTCCTGTATGAAGCGGAAGCGGGCATCCGCCTTGGTTCCCATCAGATTGTCGACGGCCTCGCGGGTGCCTTCGAAATCCACCTCGTCGATGGCAACCTTCAGCAGTGTGCGCTTGGCCGGGTCCATGGTGGTTTCCTTGAGCTGCGCCGGCATCATCTCGCCGAGACCTTTGAAGCGGCCGATCTCGACCTTGCCGCGGCCGTTGAACTCCGTTTCCATCAGCTCCACCCGATGGGCGTCATCACGGGCATAGAGCGTCTTTGCGCCTTGCGTGATGCGGTAAAGCGGCGGCACGGCCAGATACAGGTGCCCGCCACGGATCAGTTCCGGCATTTCCTGATAGAAGAAGGTGATCAGCAGCGATGCGATATGGGCGCCGTCGACGTCGGCATCGGTCATGACGATTACGCGCTCGTAGCGGAGATCTTCCTCGCGGTATTTGCTGCGGGTGCCGCAGCCGAGCGCCTGCACGAGGTCGCCGATCTGCTGATTGGCACCGAGTTTTTCGCGGCCGGCGCTCGCGACGTTGAGGATCTTGCCGCGCAGTGGCAGGATCGCCTGGTTGGCGCGGTTGCGCGCCTGCTTGGCCGAGCCGCCGGCCGAATCGCCTTCGACGATGAAGAGTTCGGCGCCCTCGGCCGAATTCTGCGAGCAATCGGCAAGCTTGCCCGGCAGGCGCAGCTTGCGCACCGCGGTCTTGCGGCTGACTTCCTTTTCCTTGCGGCGGCGCACGCGCTCGTCGGCGCGCTCGATCACCCATTCGAGCAGCTTGGCTGCTTCCTGCGGATTGTCGGCGAGGAAATGGTCGAACGGGTCGCGCAGCGCGTTCTCGACGATGCGCTGCGCTTCGACGGTCGCCAGCTTGTCCTTGGTCTGGCCGACGAATTCCGGCTCGCGGATAAAGACCGACAGCATGCCGGCGGCCGAAATCATCACGTCTTCGGTCGTGATGATCGCTGCCCGCTTGTTCTGCGTCAGCTCGGCATAGGCCTTGAGCCCTTTGGTGAGAGCGATGCGGAAGCCCGCCTCATGCGTGCCGCCTTCGGGCGTCGGGATGGTGTTGCAGTAGGAATGCACGACGGAATCGCCGCCATACCAGGTGACCGCCCATTCCAACGCCCCATGGCCGCCGGTCTTTTCGGTCTTGCCGGCAAAGATTTCGCGCGTGACGGTGAATTCCTTGCCCATCGTCGCCTGGAGATAATCCTTCAGGCCGCCTGGGAAGTGGAAGACCGCCTTTTCCGGCGTTTCCGTGCCTTCGATCAGCGAGGGATCGCAGGACCAGCGGATTTCGACGCCGCCGAACAGATAGGCCTTGGAGCGGGCCATGCGAAACAGCCGGGCCGGATCGAACTTGGCGTGGGCGCCGAAGATCTCCGGGTCCGGATGAAAGCGTACCTTGGTGCCGCGCCGGTTCTGGATATCGCCGAGTTCCTCCAGTCCGCCCTGCGGGACGCCGCGGGAAAAGCGCTGGCGGTAGAGTTTGCGGTTGCGGGCAACCTCGACTTCGAGGATGTCGGACAGCGCGTTGACGACGGAGACGCCGACACCGTGCAGACCGCCGGAGGTCTCATAGACCTTGCTGTCAAACTTGCCGCCGGCATGCAGTACGGTCATGATCACTTCGAGCGTCGACTTGCCCGGAAATTTCGGGTGGTTTTCGACCGGGATGCCGCGGCCGTTATCGGTGACGGAGAGGCAGCCTTCGGCATCGAGATAGACATCGATGAAGTTCGCGTGCCCCGCCACCGCCTCGTCCATCGAGTTGTCGATGACTTCGGCGAACAGATGGTGCAGTGCCTTTTCGTCCGTGCCGCCGATATACATGCCCGGACGGCGGCGCACCGGCTCCAAGCCCTCGAGCACTTCGATGGCCGATGCATTGTAGTCGCCATTGTCTGTTTTCAGGGCAGGCGTCGCATTGGTGCGCTGTTCCGCCGCCGGTTGGGCAACGGCCGGCGTCGCCGGCTTCGGCACGACAGGGTCCGTCGCAGGCTTGGGCGCCAGGGGCAGTGCTGAAAAGAGATCGTTGCTGTCGGTCATTGGCTGTTCAGAGGTCTTTCCGTGGTGAGACTTTTCGCACGATCACTGTAGCGGATGAAGCCGCCATGAATGTCTGCGCGAATCGCCGGAATTCTGCCAGACTCTTGGCGTCAGAGCGACCAAACTCGCCGTCGTGTTCAGCCGGATGCCCGCAAATACACCGATTGCGCCTTCAATAGCGTCAACTGTTGCGTTGCGGAAGGCCTGATGGCAAGGCTTGGACCAAAAGAGGAACATCCCGAATGCACCTGTCCACAGCTCATTTGATCTTTCGCTGCCTTTTCGCCTGCGCCGCGATGGCCGCTCTGTCTTTTCCAGCTGCTGCCGGACAGCTGCAGCCCTTCAAGGACGAGCTGTTTTCCTATGGCACGGTCCTCGAAACGGCGGATGGCGGCGATTATCGCGCCGTTGACTATCAGGAAATGCGCGACATCAACGGCCGCGATCAGGTTCCCGAGCGCCGGGCAAAACGCGCCTATGTCTCGCTGGGTGTGAAAAGCGAGCAGGCAAACGAGACGATCGATGCCGCAGGGCGACCGCTCGACATCACCCGTGTCGGCCGCGAGCAGGGGGCGGCATTCTCGGTGATCTTTATACACGGCCGCGGCGGCGACCGCCGCCTCGGCGCCAACGACTGGTCCTTCGGCGGCAATTTCAACCGGCTGAAGAACCTCGCCGTCGAAAACGGCGGCGTCTATTACGTGCCAAGCGTTCGATCCTTCGACGATGCAGGCGTGGCCGAGATCGCGGGACTGATCGCCTATGCGCAGCGGCAATCTCCGGGGCGACCGGTGATCCTCGCCTGCGCTTCGATGGGCAGCTTCATTTGCTGGGGCATGACGCGTAATCCGCAAGCGGTCGCCGCGCTCAAAGGCATGATGATTATGGGCGGCCCCACAGACCCGACCTTCCGCAACAGTGCCGCCTACAAAAAGAAATTGCCGATGTTCTTCAGTCACGGCAGCGCCGACAGCGTCTACGCCGCGGCCGATCAGGTCGCGCTCTACCGATCGCTGAAAACGGCGGGCTATCCGAGCCGTTTCGTCCTGTTTGAAACCGGGTCGCACGGAACGCCGGTTCGCATGACCGATTGGCGCGATGCTTTGAACTGGATCGGACTTGATTGAATTCTCCTATTTATGTCGGGAATCGTTAACCACCGCAGTAGTTTGATACTCGCGAAGCGTGCACTGTTTGCTTTTCTTAAAGCTGATCATGGGACTGTCCCGGCACGTATTCTCGGGGTTTGATCTTATGGATGCTCGCACTGAAGCACGGCATATTCCGCTGTGTGTCGATCTTGACGGCACGTTGCTTGCCGCCGACACGCTCTGGGAGGGCGTGGCGATCGTTCTTCTGCGCAATCCGCTGATGCTGTTTGCCGTGCTTTATTGGATGGCCAAGGGTAAGGCCCGGCTGAAACACGAAATCGCCGCCCGTTCAGGACGCCAGGCGGCCGATTGGCCGTATCGTCAGGCCGTGCTCACGCGCCTGGAGCGCGAGCGTGAAACCGGCCGTCAGATCATCCTGGTGACCGGCGCGGCTGAAAGCGTCGCACTGGGCGTTGCCGCCCATACCGGCGTCTTTTCCTCCGTTCTTCACAGCTCGACCGAGATTAACCTCACCAGCGGCCGTAAACGTGAAAAACTGGTCGAACAGTTCGGTGAGGGCGGGTTCGACTATATGGGCAACAGCCGCGACGACGTGCCGGTGTTCGATGCGGCCCGCAAGGCGATCGTCGTGGCGCCGGACGCCGCCGCTGAAAAATGGCGCCGCACCCATGATGCCGAGCGGCTGGATATCGGTAGAACGAGCCGTCTCGCAGCCTTGAAATCGATCCGCGTGCATCAGTGGGCGAAGAACGTTCTGATCGGCGTGCCGATGGTGCTCAATCACGACATCCTGCATCTCGATGCGGTGATCAACGTCATCCTCGCCTTCTTTGCCTTCAGTTTTCTCGCCTCCGCTGTCTATGTGATCAACGATCTCTCCGATCTCACCAACGACCGGCGCCACCCGACGAAGCGCAACAGGCCGCTGGCAAGCGGCCAGATGTCGGTGCCGATGGGACTGGCGATCGCGCTCTGCCTTCTCGTCGCGTCTCTATCGCTGACCGCTGTGCTGCCGCATGATTTCGCGCTCGTGCTTGGGTTTTACGCCGTGGCGACAACCGCCTACACGTTCGTGCTCAAGCGCAAGCTGCTGGTGGATGTCTTCACGCTCGCCGGCCTTTATACGGTTCGTATCGTTGCCGGTTCCGCCGCCACGGATACGGTGCTATCCTTCTGGCTCCTGTCCTTCTCGATCTTCTTCTTCCTCAGCCTGGCGCTGGTGAAGCGTTATGTCGAGCTCGACGAATATGATGGACGCGAGGGCAATCAGGTTCCCGGGCGCGGTTATGTGGCCGTTGATTTCGAAATGGTCGGGCAGGCCGGCGTTTCCTCCGCCTTTGCCGCCGCACTGGTGCTGGCGCTCTATATCCACAGCAAGGAAATGCAGGAGATGTACACGCTGCCCTGGGCATTGTGGCCGCTCTGCCCGTTGGTGCTCTATATGCTTTTGCGAATCTGGATGCTCGCCCGCCGCCGCATGCTGCACGAGGATCCGGTCGTGTTCATCATGCGCGACTGGCGCAGCCTCGTGACGATGGCGCTGGGTGCCATGCTTATTCTCGCCGGTGCGCTGGGCCCGCAATGACAGATGGTGCATTCGACAGTTGGGGGCGGATCGACTGCCGTCCCCGCCAAAGCATCTCGCCGGACGCCTATGAAAACCTGCGGGACGAGGCGGCCCCCGGCGCGTTCCTGCCCTTCGGCAATGGCCGCTCCTACGGCGACAGCTGCCACAATGACCAGGGCGCCTTGATCGACAGCCGCATGCGCAGCCGCATCCTCGGCTTCGATCCGGGGACTGGCATTGTCTCGTGCGACGCGGGCGTCACGCTTCATGCCATCCTTGAACAGGCGATCCCGCACCGCTTCTTCCTGCCGGTGACGCCAGGAACTGCCGCGGTGACGGCGGCCGGCGCGGTTGCCAACGACGTTCACGGCAAGAATCACCATGCGCGCGGCACCTTCGGCAAACATGTGCAGCGGCTGACGCTGCTGCGCTCGACCGGCGAATTGCTGACGTGTTCGGCAACGGAAAATTCCGAGCTGTTTCACGCCACCATCGGCGGCATGGGGCTGACCGGGCTGATCCTGTCAGTCGATCTGCAACTGATGAAAGTGCCGTCGCCCCACATCCAGCAGCACGCAATCCGGTTCGACCGCCTCGAGGACTACTTCGGCATGGTCGAGCAGGTGGATGGCGAGCATGAATATTCGGTGGCCTGGATCGACCAGCTGGCAACGGGCAAACGCGCGGGCAGGGGCGTCCTGCTTGCCGGCGACCACGCCGACGCGTCCTGCGAATTTCCCGATATGCCGCGCTCCGCGAAACTCTCGGTGCCGTTTTCCCTACCGTTCAATCTGTTGAACCGGGTGACGCTGAAGGCCTTCAACGAAGTCTACTTCCGCAAGGAAAAACGCGTCGAAACGGTGACGACCGTAAAATGGCCGGGCTATTTCCACCCGCTGGACGCCATCGGCCAATGGAACCTGCTCTATGGACCCAAAGGCCTCTATCAGCACCAGAGCGTCTATCCGGCGGACAATGCGGCAGAGATCACAGCCCTCCTGATGGAAACGGCGCGCCAGGCCGGCCATGCATCATTCCTCACCGTACTGAAGAAGTTCGGCGAGCAACGGTCGCCAGCACTTTTTTCATTTCCGCGACCCGGTTTTACGCTGACGCTGGATTTCGCCAATCAGGGTGAACCGACCCTTAAGCTCCTCGACAGGCTCGATGCCATCGTCATCGAGGCGGGCGGTGCCATCAATCCCTACAAGGATGCCCGCATGAGCCCGCAAACCTTTGATTCTTCTTTCCCGCAGTGGCGAAAACTGGAAGCGTTGCGCGACCCGGCCATGGTCTCGAATTTCTGGAAGAGAACCGCTTTGGCTTTGCCGAAATGAGAATAGCGACAATTTGAATTAAATAAATACGGGAATTTCACGGAATATACGGCTCTTGCGTGTAGGTATCGCGGCGGGAACAGGGAACACCGAAATGAAGTATATCGTATTCATTCTCTTCACCGTGCTTACCAATGCCGCCGCACAGCTCATGTTGAAACAGGGAATGCTGTCGCTTGGTCCTTTGAGCTTCACGGCTGATACTTTCATTGCCCGCATCTTCCAGGTGATTTTCAACCCCTGGGTCTTCGCCGGACTTGCGACCTTCGTCATTTCGATGGCGTCGCATCTCTACGTCCTGTCGAAGGTTGAACTTTCCTTCGCCTATCCATTCCTCAGCCTCGCCTATGTGGCAGTAGCCGTCTTTGCCTATTTCGTCTTCCGCGAGGACCTGAACGCCTGGCGCATCGCCGGCATCGCGTTCATCTGTGTCGGAACCGTCCTCATTGCCCAATCCGGTATGTCTGGGGCAGGCATGTCTTCCCACGACAGCCAGCCGTCGCTTGACGCCGCGGGCGGAACAACAGAAAAAATAGGGAGCGCATCATGAAGCATATCATTTTCGGCGGTGACGGCTTCGTCGGCCGTCACCTGGCTGAACGCCTCGTGCAGGACGGCGAGGAGGTTGTCGTCGCCGATGTCGTCAAATCCGATCTGCCGCACTATTCCCGCGCCCGTTTCGTGCGCTGCGACGTGACCGATCCGGACGATGTGATGAAGGTCGAGATCGGCCCGGATGACATGGTCTACAACATGGCGGCCAAGATGCTGTCGCCGCTGCAGGTGCGCGCCAAGCGCTGGGAATTCTTCTGGCCGGTGAATTACTACGGCGCCGAAAACATCATGAAGGCGACGGCGAAATCCGGCGCCAACCGGCTGGTGCAGTTCACCACCGACATGATCTACGGCCATACGGTGCAATCGCCGCAGACGGAAGACCATCCGGCCAAGCCGCTCGGTGAATACGGCAAGTCGAAATGGGCGACCGAACAGCTCGCCGCAGAATGGCGCAAGCAGGGCATGAATATCTCGATTTTCCGCCCGCGCCTGATCATCGGCCCCGGTCGCCTCGGCATCCTGGAAAAGCTGTTCAAGCTGATCGACGCAAACCTGCCGGTACCGATGATCGGTTCGGGCAAGAACCCGTATCAGTTCATCTCCGTGTTCGATTGCGCCGAGGCGGCACGGCTTGCCTGGAAGGGCGGCGTGCCGAACGAGGCCTACAATCTCGGCTCCGACAGCCCGCCCTCCGTGCGCAAACTGCTGGGCGACCTGATCGTCCATGCCGGCTCGAAATCGTTCCTGCTGCCGACACCGGCTTTTGCGGTCAAGGCGACGCTCGCGGCGTTCGATTTCATCAACATGCCGATCATGGATCCGGAGCAGTACCTGATTGCCGACGAGATGTGCATTCGCGAAACCGGCAGGCTTAAAAGGGAGCTCGGCTGGAAGCCGCAATACAACGACGGCGCCATGCTGATCGCGGCCTATGACGAATATCGCACCAAGAAGGCCGGCAAGGCCTTCGCACACGCGTCGGCCGTAGCGGCAGAATGAACGAGGGGATCTCCACAATGCTCGACAAGCCAGCCCGCGTCGCCGTCGACGCGCCCGCCCTCGATGGCGGCATCAGGAAGCCGGATCTGATCACCGTCGAACAGGCCAAGGCGATGAGCCTTGCCGACATGACGACGCTCTTCAAGGATCACCTGAACCCCGGCCAGCTTCACTTCATGAAGTTGCTCGGCTTCAACAAGGTCAAGGTCGAGAGCGCCGAGGGGATGTACTATACCGACCAGAACGAGCGGAAGATCCTCGATTTCTTTGGTGGCTTCGGCTCGCTCGCCTTCGGCCACAATCATCCGCGCATCCTCTCGGCCCGCAAGAAATTCCAGGACGAAAACCGTCACGAGATCGCGATCGCCTTCATGTCGCAATATGCGTCGGCGCTCGCCAAGAACCTCGCGGCCATCGCGCCGGGCGACCTCGACATGGTCTTCCTCGGTTCGTCCGGTTCGGAAGCCATGGAGGCGGCGCTGAAGGTGGCCGAACGGGCCGCCGGCCCGAAGCGTCCGCGGATCGTCTATGCCGAGAACTCGTTCCACGGAAAGACCAAGGGTGTCTTGTCGATCACCGACGGCCCGCTGTATCGCGGCGAGTTCAAGCTGCTCGACAACAATGTCAAGGTGCCGTTCGGCGATATCGATGCCATCCGCAACGCGTTCGAACGCGATCCGACGATCGGCGTTCTGGTGCTCGAAACCATCCAGGGCGGCGGCGGCATCATTTCGGCACCGCCGGAATTCTGGCGCGAAGTTCGTGCGCTCTGCGACAAGTACGGCGTCATCTGGGTCGCCGATGAAGTCCAGTGCGGCATGGGCCGCTCGGGTCGCTTCTTCGCCTTCGAACATTCAGGCGTCGTTCCGGATGTGACGGCGCTTGCCAAGTCGCTCGGCGGCGGCAAGTCGGCCATGGCCGCGATGATCGCAAGGCGTGACGTCTACATGAAGGCCTATGGCACCAAGAACACCGCGATGATCCACGCCCAGGCCACGTTCGGCGGCATCGGCGAAGCCTGCATCACCGCGATCGAAGGCCTCAACATCATGTATGACGAGGACTTGATCGAGAATGCAGCGGTGCAGGGCGACTACCTGCTCGAGCGGCTGAATACACTGAAGGCGAAATATCCGAAGATCATCAAGGATGTCCGCGGCCAGGGCCTGATGGTCGGGCTGGAGTTCCAGGATTTCAGCCAGACCCTGCCGATGGTGCTGCGCCCGGTCGTCGGTGTGCTCGACGACAAGCTGAAGGGCTCGCTCTCGGGCTTCATCGGCGCCCTGCTCTTGAAGGACTACGACACGCTCGTCGCCTTCACCGAATACAATCGCAACGTCATCCGGCTCGAGCCGCCGCTGATCTGCGAACGTCAGCATGTCGACCAGTTCGTCGATGCGCTCGATGATCTGCTTGGCCGCGGCATTATCCGCATCGTCAAGGATTTCATCGGCAGCCAGTTCGGCTGAGTTCTCTTCCGTCCGCAAAACAAGAGGCCCGGCATTGGCAACGCCGGGCCTCTTGTTATTTCAGCGTCGAAATCTCGACCCGGCGGTTGCGGCCGTCCTCCGGGCTGTCCGGAAAGAGCAGGGCGGTTTCGCCGAAGGCGCGCACGACCAGCCGCCGCGGGGCGATCTTGTAGTGCGAGACCAGATACTGCGTCGCCGATGCGGCGCGTGCCCGGCTGAGCTGGAGATTGTTGCCGTCGGTGCCGGTCGCATCCGTATGCCCCCCGATCACGAACCGGTAGGCGGAGAGTTCGCTCGATTGCAGCGCCTTGCCGACATTGTCGAGAAGCCGTTGCGCCTGCGGCGTCAACTCGGCGGACCCGAAGTGAAAGTTGACGGCGAGGTTGACCGTTGCCGCGAGCTTGTCGCCATAGCTGTTGATCGTCTCCAGCTCTTTTGCGCCGACGATCTTCAAGCCGCGTGTCTTCTCCTTCTGCGCCAGGACGGGATCGAGCGAGCGGACAAGTACATCCGGCGTTGCCGTCGTCAGCACCTCCTGGGCGCTTGCCGCCGATGGAAGAATGCTGAACGTCAACATCACAGCTGTGAAGAGTTTACCGTGCATCGATCCGCCCCGTGTTTGCCGGGTCATGCAGTAAATCAGTAATGTTTTTCGAAGGATAAGAGCCCATCTATACACCGTCAATTCCCAAGTGGGACGCTGGAGTTTCGGCGCATTATGGGATTTGAAAGGTTTGCAGGCTTGTTACCGGAGTAACAAGCCTGCAAATGCCGGAGCGGCGTCCCGCCGAGAGCCGCTGATCCTAATGCTTCTGGCCATTCACCGTCATGTCGAACTGCACGATGTTGGAATAGATCGGCAAGCCTGCAGACATGTTGTAGTGATCGCGATAGATGCCTCCTTCGATTTGAAAGCTGATGGTCCTGCGATTCCACTTGGTCAATTTTGCGCTGAAGTGCTCGGTTCTGGTCGTGCCCTTCGCCGTCAGCTTGCCCTCGATCTCGGCAGTGTCTTCGCCGGTTTGCGTGATCTTTGTCGAGCGGAACACGATTTCGGGATGATTGGCCGTATCGAAAATCGCTGACGAGCGCAGAAACTTTTCAATGCGCGGCTCGCCGGTCTGCACGGTGTCGGGGAAAAGCGAGAATTCGACCACCGATTTGCGGATGTCCTTGCCGTCCAGCTGGAACGTGCCGGAAAACTTGCCGAATTTTCCCGAGATGCCGCCACCGCCGGTTTGCGCAACCGAGAAGTTGATCTGCGATGATCCATCGATATCGTATCGCCCGGCTGCGTCATCGAGCGAGGGCGCGCGTGCCTCAGCGCTTGTCGCTGCGAGGACCAGCACGCAGGCGGCGAGGCATGGTCCGTAAAATTGTTTCATCGATCGGTTCCTTCCGGCTGTTGATGGGCGTTGGACGCCGCATCCCGCCGGAATATTCCAAGCATCCGCCGTAAAACCACGTCCCGGTGCCAGAAGTGATGCAGGAGAGCGGCGCCCGCATGCAGGACCACGAGACCGGCCAAGCCGTAGGCGAGCCAGGCATGCGCGTCGCTCCAGAATGTTTCGGCCGCCTCCGACTTTTCCATCGGCAGATGCGGAATCAGCACCCGGTTGAAAAACAGGGTCGGAATATTGAGCGTCGAAGTCGAGGCGATCGCCCAGCCGACCAATGGAACGGCGATGGTCAATGCCAGCAGAAGCGCGTGGGTCACCGACGAGGCGCGCCTTTCCAGGGCGGAAAGGCTGGCAACGGGGGCCGGATGGATATTGGAGAGCCACCAGATGAGGCGGATGAAGGCCAGCGCCAGCGCCGTCATGCCGAAGGATTTATGCCATTGATAGAGCGAGAACTGCAGCTCTGGATCGATATCCGGCCGGGTCATGACGTAGCCGAGCGCGATCAGACCCACGATAAGGAGGGCGATCGCCCAGTGGAGGACGATCGCGCCCCATCCGAAAGTATCCTGCCGGTTGCGTAGCATCGTCGATCTCCGGTTATGCGGTGGCAAAACCAAACCATCGTTCTTTGATGACCGCCGGGCAAGCGGCAGCGTCATCACAGTTTCGATATCGAAGTGTCATGGATCGCTGTTGCTCAGCGACGCTTTCCTTTGCCTGGCATATTTGCTAGGCCGTTGCCGGGAAACGACTATTGCAGTGAGGAGATCGCATGACGCCCGAAATACGTCCGCTTGTTGCCGGAAACTGGAAGATGAATGGTCTGCGGGCGTCGCTCGACCAGATCAAGGCGATGGCGGAAGGCGTCAAGGGCGAGCTGTCGGAAAAGGTCGAGACCCTGATCTGCCCGCCCGCGACGCTGCTCTATGTCGCGACCGCCCTTTGCGACGACAGCCCGCTTCTGATCGGCGCCCAGGATTGCCACGAAAAGGTCTCCGGCGCCCATACCGGCGATGTCTCGGCCGAGATGATCGCCGATTGCTTCGGCACCCATGTCATTGTCGGCCATTCCGAGCGCCGCACCGACCATGCCGAGACTGACGCGCTGGTTCGGGCAAAGGCCGAGGCTGCCTTTGCCGCCGATCTGGTCGCCATCATCTGCATCGGCGAGACCGGTGACGAGCGCAAGGCAGGCCAGACCCTGGACGTGCTGAAACGCCAGCTCGCCGGTTCCGTTCCCGACAGCGCCACCGCCGAAAACACCGTCATCGCCTACGAGCCGGTCTGGGCGATCGGTACCGGCCTGACGCCGACGGCAAAGGATGTCGAGGAAGCGCACGCCTTCCAGCGTTCGGAGCTTGTCGCGCGGTTTGGCGCGGCCGGGGCGAAGATGCGTATTCTCTATGGCGGATCGGTCAAGCCGGGCAATGCCAGGGAATTGATGGGCGTCGCCAATGTCGACGGCGCTTTGATCGGAGGCGCGAGCTTGAAAGCCGACGACTTCCTCGCCATCTACCGGGCGTACGAAGAATTGACAGCCTAAGCCGGCAGATCGGCGGGCAGGGGCTTTTAATGCGCGGTGGCTTGGTATATGCAGCCGCCAACACTAATTTTCCCGCGTGGTGCGGGCGCTGAAACCTGCCTTGGTTTCCGTGCGTCCCCCATGCTGGGCGATCACTCGATTGCGCTTCGGTTCCCGGCTTCCCAAAGCCGGACGCGGCATGATCCAAGGCAGGACTGGACAAAATGCAGACCGTATTGCTTGTCATCTATCTCATGGTTGTGCTGGCGCTGATCGGCGTCGTGCTCATTCAGCGTTCCGAAGGCGGCGGTCTCGGCATCGGCGGCGGTTCCGGCTTCATGTCCGCGCGCGGCACGGCCAACGCGCTGACCCGCACCACGGCGATCCTTGCTGCCCTCTTCTTCGTCCTGGCTCTGGCCATGGGCATTCTCTCCCGCTACCAGCCGAACGCGACCGACGTTCTCGACCGGATCCCCGGCACGACCAACAACGGCAAGGGCGTTCTTGATTCGCTCGGCGGCGGCACGACCCCGCCGGCCGGCGAGACTCCCGCGCAGTCCGGCGCAACCACTCAGACTCCGGCGACCGAGACCCCTGCGACGCAGACCCCGGCAACGACCGAGACCAAGCCTGCCACATCCAGCTCGGATGTTCCGACCGGCCAGTAAGGCCGATGCAAGATTCAACCGCCGGCGGAAGCCAGTCTTCCGCCGGTTTTCTTTTGTTTGGATTCTGCCGCCTTAAGCCTTTTGAACGGAAAAATTCTGGAAGATGAATTTTTCGGTGGCGGAATCATTTTTGAAACGGTATTCGGTGAAGCCCATGGCGCGATATGTATTCATCACTGGCGGCGTGGTTTCTTCCCTTGGAAAAGGGATTGCCGCAGCCGCTCTCGGAGCGTTGCTGCAGGCCCGGGGCTACCGGGTCAGGCTTCGCAAACTCGACCCCTATCTCAACGTTGATCCGGGCACCATGAGCCCGACGCAGCACGGCGAAGTGTTCGTGACCGACGACGGCGCGGAGACGGACCTCGATCTCGGTCACTACGAGCGCTTTACCGGCCGCTCGGCGACCAAGACCGACAACATCACCACCGGCCGCATCTACAAGAACATCATCGACAAGGAACGCCGCGGCGACTACCTCGGTGCGACCGTCCAGGTCATTCCGCACGTCACCAACGAGATCAAGAACTTCGTCACCGAAGGCAATGACGACTATGACTTCGTCATCTGCGAAATCGGCGGCACGGTCGGCGATATCGAGGCGATGCCGTTCATGGAGGCGATCCGCCAGCTGAAGAACGATCTGCCGCGCGGCACGGCGATCTATGTCCACCTGACGCTGATGCCGTATATCTCGGCGGCCGGCGAACTGAAGACGAAGCCGACCCAGCATTCGGTAAAGGAACTGCAGGCGCTCGGCATTCATCCCGACGTCCTTTTGGTGCGTGCCGATCGCGAAATCCCGGAAGCCGAACGCCGCAAGCTGTCGCTGTTCTGCAACGTCCGTCCGTCCGCCGTCATCCAGGCGCTCGATGTGGCGAGCATCTACGACGTGCCGATCGCCTATCACAAGGAAGGCCTCGACAACGAGGTCCTTGCCGCCTTCGGCATCGAGCCGGCTCCAGCCCCGCGCATCGAAAACTGGCTGGATGTCGCCAACCGCATCCGCACGCCGGAAGGCGAGGTGACCATCGCCATCGTCGGCAAGTACACCGGCCTCAAGGACGCGTATAAATCGCTGATCGAGGCGCTCTACCACGGCGGCATTGCCAACCGCATCAAGGTCAAGCTCGAGTGGATCGAATCGGAAGTCTTCGAACAGGAAGACGCGGCGCCGTATCTCGAAAAGGTCCACGGCATTCTCGTACCCGGCGGCTTTGGCGAACGCGGCTCTGAAGGCAAGATTCTGGCTGCCCGCTTCGCCCGTGAACGCAAGGTGCCGTACTTCGGCATCTGCTTCGGCATGCAGATGGCGGTCGTCGAAGCGGCCCGCAATCTCGCCGGCATCGAAAAGGCCTCCTCGACGGAATTCGGCCCGACCGGCGAACCGGTCGTCGGCCTGATGACGGAGTGGGTGAAGGGCAACGCACTGGAGAAGCGCGCTGCTTCCGGCGACCTCGGCGGCACGATGCGGCTTGGCGCCTACAAGGCAAGCCTCAAGAAGGGCACCAAGATCGCGGAAATCTACGGCTCGACCGAGATTTCCGAGCGTCATCGCCACCGCTACGAAGTGAATGTCGACTACAAGGAACGCCTGGAAGCCTGCGGCCTCGACTTCTCGGGCATGTCGCCGGACGGCGTTCTGCCGGAAACCGTCGAATACCCGGATCACCCGTGGTTCATCGGCGTCCAGTACCATCCGGAACTCAAGAGCCGTCCGCTCGACCCGCACCCGCTGTTCGCGAGCTTCATCGAGGCCGCCGTGGAGCAGAGCCGGCTGGTTTGACGATTGCGGAAGGCCGGTCATAGCGCCGGCCGCTGATCGCCATGTGGAACCGCGTTCAACACCTAACCCGCTTGCAACAGACCGTTGCGAGCGGGTTTTTCCGTCAGGATATTCTGTTGAGGTATCTTGGGGGAGTGTCGCTGCAAAAGACCGATTTGGAAGCGGTGCGTAATGCCTGATTTATACGCCGCTTAGCTTTGTCGGGAAGCGTGGCTGGTCATGAGTGACGGGAATGCTATGATCTTCAGCGATGCACTCTGGGGAGGACGTCGCGCATCGCCATCAACAGCAAAATACAACAATGCATATCGTAATTGTTTCCGGTTTTATGACTGACTCCGAACTTTGGGATGATGTCTTGCCCTCACTTCAAGCGTTGGGGTCGGTCACCCATGCCGATGTGAGCCGCGCGGCGACCATCCGCGAAATGGCCCAGCACGTTCTTGCAGATGCGCCGGAGCATTTCGCGATAATCGGGTTTTCTATGGGCGGCTATGTTGCACGAGAAGTCGTGCGCCTCGCGCCGGAGCGTGTTCAGGCGCTCGTTCTCGTCGCAACCTCGGCCCGTGCTGATACCCCTGTGCAAGCAAGGCGTAAAATGGCCTCGGTCAAAGCCGTGAACCCTCTTCGGTTTCACGGCCTCAGCCGGACGGCCGTGCTCGGCTCCCTGCATCCAGATCGCGCCGGGGACGAACCCATGATTGAGCGCGTGCGAGCGATGAGCGAACGGGTTGGAGCAGAGGTATTCATGCGACATGCCGCACAGGTGCGAGAAAGCGATCTTGATCATTTAGCCGCCATTCACTGCCCGACACTCATTGTCGCGGGTGATGGAGATGGCCTGCGCAGTCTCGATGAAGCTAGAGAGCTAAGGGACGGGATTGAGGGAGCAACGCTGACCATGGTTGAAAAATCAGGCCACATGATCCCGATTGAGCAGCCGGAGAAGTTGGCTGCCGCCGTCGCTCCCTGGCTCCGTCGTCAAGAGCTGACATAATCAAGACCCCATGTGCGACAGATCACGTCTCAGCGTATCATAGAGGTGGTCAACAGCCGCACCGTCAGACATCGGGTTTCGAACAATCCCGATTTCCAGGTCGTCGAGCGTTGGAAGCCCTTCGTTTTCCCCTATTATCCTCAGCGTGTCCGGCACGCTGCATAACGCCAACGCGGCTACGGAAAGTCCGGTCTGAACGATTGTCACCAAGCCAAGCAGGCTGGGACTTGAATAAGTGCACCGATAGGCGCGGTCATTGTCGGCGAGTGCGCGGAGAACATGGGCGCGTGCGGTAGAGTTTTCGAACAATGCGACAGGTAGCGGATCAGTTTCCCAGGCCATATGCGTCAAAGACGAAACCCATACCAACCGTTCACGCCTCAATATCTCTATTGGCTGGTTCGCTTTGCGGGTGACGATTGCCAGATCGACGCGGTTTTCGCGAATGGCCGCATTGAGTTTGTCGCTTGGTTCGCAGACGAGGTCGACAGCAATCTGCGAATGTTCGTTTGCAAACCGTCTCAGGACTTGGGGAAGCAAGGATGCCGCGTAATCATCAGGAACACCGAGACGAACGCTGCCAACATCCGACTTCCCTGTAACGCTGGTCCACGCCTCATCAGATAGCTTCAGAAGCCGGCGTGCATAGGCCAGGAGATCATTGCCGACCGCATTCGGAATGACTGCCTTGGGAGTCCGGACGAGAAGCTGTTTCCCGATGGATTGCTCCAATCGCTGCATCTGCATACTGACGGCGGACTGGCTGCGCCCGACGCGCGGGGCTGCGTTCGTGAAGCTCCCGGTCTCGGCGACGGCGACGAAGGTGCTCAGCAGCTCTAGGTCAAAGATTTTGTTCATGGCGCTATCAGCATATCGAATAGGGCTCTCCAAATCTATTCGTTTGATTGGTGGCTGCGCATTCGCAAGGATGGGGGCGGACCTGATTGGAGACCCAGCGATCCTTTTGCTCAAGCCAGACTGGAGCGAAAGCAGCTGAGATGCAAACAAACTGGGCGAGGCGTGGCTGTGACTGTGAGTTGGATTTTATCTGTGATCTTCTTTTCCGTGGCTTCTTCCGGCTCGCCTGGACCGAACAACATGCTTCTGACGACAACCGGCGCAAACTACGGCTTCGGGCGTTCGTTACCGCACGTCTTTGGCACGGGCGTTGGCATCTGTATCATCTTTCTGGGACTTGGTGTGTTTGGCAGCCAATTGTTGGAGAATGAGACCTTTCGGAACGTGCTGAAGTGGGGTGGCGTCGTTTACCTCGCTTGGCTCGCTTTTAAGATCGCCACGAGCCGTCCCAGCGCAGCATCCCAAGGAGATGCGGATAGCGCCCAACCCCTGACCTTCGTTCAGGCAGTGCTGTTTCAAGCGCTCAATCCGAAGGTCTGGTTGGGTGGCGCAAGTGGTATCCTGACCTACGGCGCGGTGTCTGACGGGTGGAGCGCCCTGGCGATGAGCGTCGCATTCGCGCTTGTGTTCGCATCGGTCAGCATGCCCTGCGGTGCAAGCTGGGCGTTGATGGGCGCATCGGCCCGACACGTGCTGCGTTCGAACCGCTCTTTGAGGATATTCAACATCGCGATGGCGATCTTGCTTCTGGCCTCGCTCGTTCCGGTGGTGCTGAACTGATGGGGCGTAAAACAAAAACTCGATCAGCGCAGGCAATTTGGCCGCTCTCCTTGCCCTACGCCAAACCGGCTCCAAGCTTGACGGCAATGCCTCGAGCACAGCGCGATGGTGGGGCAGCAATCGCGATTTGATGAGCTGGGAAATGTTGGCGTCGGAGGATCGTGTGTCGCTTACGTCGATGGCAATCTGTCGTACGAATTTCCTCAAACCGTCTTGACCCGGCCATCAGCCGCTAGCAACACTATGGAGTTAAAATGAAAACCATCGGTATAGTTGGGGGTGTCGCTTGGCCCAGCTCGATCATTTACTATCAGACCATCAATGAACTGATAGCGAAGCGAATGGGCGGAAGCGGTCGGCATTGTGCAAAGCTGGTAATGGCCCAGACAGACTTCGATGAAGTCGAACGTAGACAGGTTGAAGGCCGATGGGATTTGGTCGGAGGATTGATCGCTGAAGAGGCCAACAAGCTAAAGGCGGCCGGAGCGGATTTCTACATCGTAGCCTGTAACACGGTCCATACAGCGGCTGATGTGTTTGAGGCACGGGTTGACCTGCCGTTTATTCATATCGTCGATCCAGCAGCTGAGCAGGCACTGGCTAGCGGGTTCAAAACAGTCGGATTGCTTGGCAGCAGGTATACGATGACAGGAACGTATTTTATTGACCGGCTGAAGGATCGATATGGCCTGAAGGTGCTTGTCGCAGAAGGTGAGCATGAAGCGAATGTTCACAGTGCTCTCTACGAGGAACTGACCAAAGGAGTCTTCCGGCCTGAAACGCGGGTCAAGTTCAAGGCTGCCCTGGAATCTCTGGCGAGCCGAGGCGCGGAGGTCATTATTCTGGGCTGCACCGAATTTGGCATGCTCATTAAGGCAGAGGACAGCCCGGTCCCCTTGATCGACACAACAATTGCTCACGCCGAGGCAGCAGTCGAGAAGGCACTGCATTCTGATTGAACTCAACGTCAGCAGTCGTGGAGACGGCGTGGTATAGGAGCGACAGACGCGGTGGCTTAAGCTTGCCCTTTACCTGTCGCGCCCGGCGCTGAAGAAAGCGTTTAATCGGATCACGGGCGGCATTTTCGTCGGTTTTGCTGCGATGCTGGTCTGAACGCGACTCCGGGAAAACATCCCCGCATATCCCCGCCTGGAAAACCTGTGCCATGATCATGGCGTCCTGTCACGGATACACCGCAAGACGTTGGCGGCGAGGCAGGGCTGGCGCTCCACGGGAAGCCTCGTGGCCTTCGGCAAGAAGGCCGCGAACGTCAGGCGGACCGGA
>UCMT01000084.1 GCA_900473795.1 Hyphomicrobiales bacterium
GAACTGCCCGAGCGCGAAAGCATGGAATTCGACGTGGTGATCGTCGGCGCGGGTCCGGCCGGTCTTTCGGCCGCCATCCGTCTGAAGCAGGTCAATCCGGATCTGTCCGTCGTCGTTCTGGAAAAAGGCGCCGAGGTCGGCGCCCATATCCTGTCGGGCGCCGTCGTCGATCCGATCGGCATCGACCGGCTGCTGCCCGGCTGGCGCGAGGAGGAGGGGCATCCGTTCAAGACGGAAGTCACCGACGATCAGTTCCTGCTGCTTGGTCCGGCCGGTTCGCTGCGCCTGCCGAACTTCGCCATGCCGCCCCTGATGAACAATCACGGCAACTACATCGTCTCGCTCGGCCTCGTCTGTCGGTGGCTCGCCGAAAAGGCGGAAGGCCTCGGCGTCGAGATCTATCCGGGCTTTGCCGCCACCGAAGTGCTCTACAATGATGCGGGTGCGGTGATCGGCGTTGCGACCGGCGACATGGGCATCGAGAAGAACGGCGAACCGGGGCCGAATTTCGCCCGCGGCATGGAGCTGCTCGGCAAATACACGCTGATCGGCGAGGGCGTGCGCGGCTCGCTCGCCAAGCAGCTGATCGCCAAATATGACCTTTCCAGGAACCGCGAGCCGCAAAAATTCGGCATCGGCATCAAGGAGCTCTGGCAGGTCAAGCCGGAGAACCACAAACAGGGCCTGGTGCAGCATTCCTTCGGCTGGCCGCTCGGCATGAAGACCGGCGGCGGTTCGTTCCTCTACCATCTCGAGGACAATCTCGTTGCCGTCGGCTTCGTCGTCCACTTGAACTACAAGAACCCCTATCTCTACCCGTTCGAGGAATTCCAGCGCTTCAAGACGCACCCCGCCATCCGCGGCACCTTCGAGGGCGGCAAGCGCCTGTCCTACGGCGCCCGCGCCATCACCGAGGGCGGCTACCAGTCGGTGCCGAAGCTTTCCTTCCCGGGCGGCGCGCTGATCGGCTGTTCGGCCGGTTTCGTCAACGTGCCGCGCATCAAGGGCAGCCACAATGCGGTGCTGTCGGGCATCCTTGCGGCCGAAAAGCTCGCGAGCGCGATCGCATCCGGCCGGGCCAATGACGAGGTCATCGAGATCGAGAACGGCTGGCGCGACAGCGCCATCGGCCAGGACCTGAAGAAGGTGCGCAACGTCAAGCCGCTGTGGTCGAAGTTCGGCACGGCGATCGGCGTCGCCCTCGGCGGCCTCGACATGTGGACGAACACGCTGTTCGGTTTCTCCTTCTTCGGCACGCTGAAGCACGGCAAGACTGATGCGCAATCGCTGGAGCCGGCCTCGCAGCACAAGCCGATCGCCTATCCGAAGCCGGACGGTGTCTTGACCTTCGACCGCCTCTCCTCGGTGTTCCTGTCGAACACCAACCATGAGGAAGACCAGCCGGTGCATCTCAAGGTCAAGGACATGGAGCTGCAGAAGCGCTCCGAGCACGACGTCTTTGCCGGTCCCTCGACCCGCTACTGTCCGGCCGGCGTCTACGAATGGGTGGAGAAGGACGGGCAGGACGTGTTCGTCATCAACGCCCAGAACTGCGTCCACTGCAAGACCTGCGACATCAAGGACCCCAACCAGAACATCAACTGGGTGCCGCCGCAGGGCGGCGAAGGGCCGGTCTATCCGAATATGTGAC
>UCMT01000071.1 GCA_900473795.1 Hyphomicrobiales bacterium
GGGGACCGGAGCCGGCAGCGGATGTTCAGGAAAAATCATCATGGAGAGGATGTAGAGCGGCGGTCTCGGCTGTCATCCGCAGTATGTTGGAAGGCTGCCGCTACGAAGCCAGCACCCTCGAAAAGGTGAAAGAGCCACATAGGCGAGTCATAGAGCCGACTGTAAACATGACCGGCGCACGTATCGTAAAGCTCTTGGGGTGACCGTGAGGTTCGTGGTTTGGCGTTCAGTCCCGGTGGCGACCTACCTGCAGGCTAGAAAGTTCAACTCTCCGGTCTAGCCGCGCGCTTGAACTGCCCATCATTAATAATCGAAATGGTAATTTTGTTAATTAACGAGCCTGCCTATTTAACGAAGTCGGCACCAGAATTTTGGTTCGCATCCTTTCAAAGCGAGGGCTGCGCTCGGCGACGATCCGGGGCGGGCCGTTCTTCTAGTAAGCTTACTGACTGTTCTCCCAAGTATCCGGGAAATCCATTCCCCGTGGCAGGATCCGCAAAATATCGACGATATCTGCGCGAACGACGAAGCCGATAGACGCACTGCGCTCGAAACCGATTATGCGCAAGCCGGGGTGAATGTGATCGCGGACCGTTCCCCTTTCGGGAAAGGTTGCCAGTGCCATGCAGGCTGCTTCGATACGGCCGATGTAAGCGCCCGCCCGTTCGCGGCCGGCCTCGGCGGCGATGTGGAGATACAGTGCCCTGAGATCTTCTACCGCCGCCTGTCGGAACTCAATCTTGTGCGCCACGCTTGTCAGCTTCCACCTGTTCGTCGTGGAAGGCGCGCAGATCCGCAAACACCTTGGCGGCGGGCACGCTGGGACGATGATCCTCCAGCGCCTCGCGGATCTTCTCGCGCAAGATCGTGTTCACCGCATCCCGCTCGCGCTCCAGGGCACGAAGTGCAGCCCGCACGGCCTCGCTGGCAGATTCGTATTCGCCGGTGCTCACAAGGGAATCGAGAACCTGCTGCTGTTTGCCGAGGGTCAGGGTAATGGATTTGCTGGTACGCATGATGAGTGACCTTTCTAGCGCCTTATACCATAACACGACAGTGTCGTGTAGGATTTTCCGAGGCGTCATAGGATTCGATGCAAACGGCCGGGTCCGATTTGGAACAAGGGAAGCCTGGATTTGATCTGTTGAGGATCACTTGCAGGCGATCATAGCATCACGGTTACAGATTTTGACGCACCCTCGGATCCATTGACATGACCCGGGGTCGCGAACATGCCTCCGACCTCATAAAGATCGGCGATCTCCAGACACGCGACTGATCGACCTGGCGCGCTGTGATGAACAGCGGAAGTTCACGTCCGTCTTCAAGGTTCAAGTCTGCAATGTCGATTGCGCCGCGCACATCCCGCGGCAGGGCTGCTTCCGTGATGCAGTCCACGATAAGGCGAAGCTCCACGCCGGGTAGATCAAGAGCTATCTCTCCCTGGGAAAGCAATTCGTCGCCGTATCCGGCGAGGCGGGCCGTGGGCTGGTCGATATGCGGCGGCGGGTCGAGCGGATCGCCGACTTTGACATAGCCGAACAGATTGACCCGCACCTCGATCCGACTCCTGGCAAGGTCGGAGACCGAGAGTTCGACGCCATCGACATCGCCATGGGTTGCGGACTGGAAGCCAATGGTCGTCGCCGCGATGGCCGAGCAGGGCTGCGCCGGTCACCTCGATCTCCCCTTGCCAATAGGCGGCACGGTAGCGATCCTTGATCCGCGCGCCGCCAAACCGCGGGCGTGTCCTCGTTCTGTGCTCCCAGGGTCAGATGCCGAGCCCGGAAGCCATTTTCTGTTTTGATGACGAACCATACCTTAAGCATCGGTTCTCCGTCTATTCAGCCGGGATGCGGCAGCGACGGCTATGCATTTTATGTGATATCAAGCGCTCCCCCTCACATTGCCAGCGGCGGGGACCCTATGTCCGGTCTTGAATGGGTGTGCTTTTGCCAGATTCAGATCGAGGAAGACCGTCTCACCCTGCGCAATTGTTATCTCGCCAGGGGACTTTATCGTAATCGGACCAATCTCTTCTGCATCAACATAGACCAACGTTTCCGATCCAAGGAATTCGCTGTGGCGGATGCGTCCTTTCCACTGTCCGTTGTCGCCGGACAAGCCTATGTCTTCGGGACGCAGGCCGATTACATCCGCTCCCCTGGCTGTTGCAATGGCCCCTTGGATGAAGTTCATTCGCGGTGACCCGATGAAGCCGGCGACAAAGGGCGTTTTTGGTTGTCGATAGAGTTCTGCGGGTGTTCCTGTCTGCTCGACGTGACCGCCGTTCAGGACGACAATCTGATCAGCCATCGTCATGGCCTCCACCTGATCATGCGTCACGTAGATCATCGTCGCTCCGATGCGGTCGTGAAGTTCCGTCAGTTCCACGCGCATTTGCGACCGAAGGGCTGCGTCGAGGTTGGAGAGCGGTTCATCGAAAAGAAACACCTTCGGCTGGCGCACGATCGCGCGGCCGATCGCGACACGCTGCCGTTGCCCTCCCGACAGCTGGCGCGGCTTGCGGTCGAGCAGCTTTTCCAATTGAAGGATACCGGCGGCATCCGAAACGCGTTTTTGGATTTCCGGTTTGGGCAGACCTGCGAGTTTCAGGCCGAAGCCGATATTGTCGGCGACCGTCATGTGCGGGTAGAGCGCGTAAGATTGGAAAACCATCGCGATCCCGCGGTCCGAAGGGTTGCGATGCGTGACGTCGTCACCGCCGATCAACAGCAAACCGGAACTCGTGGTTTCCAGACCTGCGATCATGCGCAACATGGTCGACTTGCCGCAGCCGGAGGGGCCGACCAGGACGGTAAACGAACCGTCCTTGATTGTCAGATTAAGCTCGGGAATCACGTCCACGCTGCCGAAGCTCTTGCGGACGTTTCTGAATTCAACAGCAGCCAATTTCGCTTTCCTCCGTCAAGGCGCCTGGAGGCACGGATAGGCCTCCAGTTCGGTGTCATTGGATGCGGCCCCAAACTGTATCCGGCCGGCCAACTGATCCGGGTAGTAGACGTTGGTGCTCCAGATGAGGTCGTGTACGTTCAATTCGACAACCCCGTTGTCGACAAAGACTTCGAGATCGAAGGCAGACATCTCGCCAAGCGCTATGCAGTAGTCGTGTTCGAATTCCGTCCGCCCTTCCATTGGCGCGCGCCGTTGACGCAGCGTGACTGAGCCGTCGGTGTTGCACGCGAACTCGAACTGCGGGACCAAGTCCCCGAAGAGTGTGAGCGCCTTTGTCTCGCCGACCGAAAGAGAGACGCTCCCGTAAAGGCGGAAAACGCCGGTCGAAGGGTGTGTCGGCAGATCCGAAAGCGAAATCTGCGGAAAGGCGCTCTTCATTTGCTCGGGCACGTGGGCGCCCAACCTGAGCCCCTGTGACGTTTCGATCAGCTTCAGATGGCGGGGCAGGGAAAGGAGCCCGTTGAAGCTCGTCGTAACGGGGTGCTGCGCATATTTCCAGTTGTTCGCCCAGGCAAGAACAAGCGGTTCCTCCTGGTGGATGCCGAAGAAGCTCTGAACCGCGTAATAATCTCGGCCATAGTCGAGCCACAGCTCCGCTTCGGGCGGATTTGCGTTCGTGAACTCGCGGCCATCAAACTGGCCGATGAAATACATCGTGCCGGATCCTGCGCCATAAGCCTGGTTGCCGATACCCACGACCAGAACCCAGTGCTGGGTTCCATCAGGGGCACGCAACTGAAGCAGGTCCGGGCACTCCCAGGATCCATCGCCATGACGGCCATGGTCCTCGCCGAACACACTCTCGAAACGCCAGTTGACGAGATCGGTCGACGAGTGGAAGCCGACGGAATGGCCCATGTTCTCGCCGTGCGACAACGCCATGATCCAGCGGCCCGTCCCCTCGTGCCAGAAAACCTTGGGATCGCGAAAGCAGGCGAGGCCGTTGTTCATGATGACAGGATTTGTCCGTTCCTTCTCGAACTTGGCCATGAATTCGTCGGCGTGCACCAGCCATTGTTGCTGGAAATCGCGGCCGTTCTCGTCGACGAGGTGGGACGTGTAGAGGAGCTTGACGTCGCCGTCCTTGGTCCTGACGGCTGATCCTGACCAGCAGGCGCCGTTCTGGTCTGGGAAAAGCGCGATGTCGTGGTGCTTCCACCGGACGAAATCGGTTGTGCTAGCGTGTCCCCAATGCATCGTCCCGTGGACAAGGCCGTCGGGATCGCACTGATAGAAGACGTGATAGACACCGTTCACATAGATCAGGCCATTCGGGTCGTTGATCCAGTGATGCGCGGAGAAGTGCAATTGCGGTCTGAATTTTTCGAAACTTTGGTTGAACATGTCTAGCCTTTGACACCTGTGCTTGTCACGGACGCGATGAATTGTTTCTGGACAACGAGGAAGAAAAGGATGGCCGGGATCGCCATGGAGACGGCGAACGCCATGATGTTTCCCCAGGATTGCAGGTTGCTGCTGAAATAGGCGGACATCGCGACTGATAGGGGACGGTGCTCCGGTCCGCGCGTCACCATCACCGGCCACAAATAGGCATTCCAGATTTCAAGGAACTGGAGGATGGCGATTGCTGACACGACGGGTTTGGAGAGCGGAAGTGCGATGTAGCGAAAGATCTGAAAGAACGAGAAGCCATCAATCCGGGCCGCCTCTATCAGTTCCTTGGGCAGCCGGGTAAAGAACTGGTAGAAGAGGAAGATCGACATCGCGTTCGCGACGCCCGGCAGGATCTGGACCTGATAGGTATCGATGATACCTGCCCATCCCGCCATGATCAGCTGCGGCAGCACCAGGCTCTCGGCGGGGATAGCCAAGCTCGCGAGGATCAAGATCATCAGCGGCCCGCGTATCCTAAGCGTTCCCTGCGCCAGGACAAATGCGGCCATCGAGTTGAAAAGGATTGAAAACAGCAACGTCAGGCCGGTGATCAGGAGCGTGTTGCCGAGATAGCGCAGGAAGGGATGGGCCGGATCTGCCCATACCTCGAAGTAGTTTTGGAGCGAGACCACCTCCGGGATGAACGAGCGCAAGGCGCCGATGCTCACCATGATGTCCTGTTCATCCGGATTGAGGCTGATCGTCACCATCATCAGGAGCGGCAGCAGCACCCCAAGCGTCATGACACCCGCGCATGCCAGTGCGAGAGAGCCGCCGCCTCTTCCGGTTCGTTGTGAAATTTTCGCCATTTCACGCCCCCTCTTCGTTGCGCAGCACAACTCTCTGAATGAGTGCGATTGTGCAGACCACGAGGAAGAAGAAGACGGCAACGGCCGACGCGTAGCCGACTTTCTGGGACAGGAAGCCTTGCTGGTACATGTAGTGAATGACGGTGGTGGTCGCTCCGTTCGGGCCGCCCTTGGTCAGCATATCGACCTGGGTGAACAGTTTCAGCGCGCCGATCGTCGTGATGATAAGCTGGAATATGTTCACGTTGCGCAGGCCGGGCCAGGTCACGTAGCGGAACCGCTGCCACCTTTTCGCGCCGTCGAGCGTCGCGGCCTCGTAGAGGTCCTGCGGAATTTCCTGGAGCCCGGCAAGGTAGATCAGCATCTGGTAGGGAAATGTCGCCCAGGCAGAGAGGAGGACAATCGATAGCAGTGCTGTCGAGGAACTGCCGAGCCAGTCGACATAGACGGACGAGCCAGCAAACATCTGGACAACGCTGTTGAGCGGCCCATTCGGGATTCGGTACATCACGGCCCAGATCGCAGCGACGACGGTCATCGGAAGCAGGAGAGGAATGATGGCGACCGTCCGGAAGAAAGCGCGGAAGGGGATAGCCGCGTTCAAGATCATGGCGACTGCGAGCGATAGCGCCAGTTGGAACGGCGTCACCAGGATCGCGAAGACGAAGGTATTGGCAAGTGCCTTCCAAAACAGGGGGTCGGCAAACATGCGCGCAAAATTGGTCAACCCGACAATTCTTGTCGGGATCGGCCTCGGGGTCAGGCGCTGGTCGGTGAAAGAGAAATAGATCGACAGCGCAAAGGGCAGAATGACAATGGTCAGCAACAGGACCACTGCGGGCAAGAGCATCATCAACTCTTGCCTGCGAGACGATTTCTCAGCCAGCATATGATGAATCCCGAATAGAGCGACGCGGTTGTGTCTGCGGCGGCTGACGCCGCCGCACCACTGCGGTCATTTCCCGAAGGGCGGATAACCCGAATTGTCTTCGATATCCTGGTCGATCGCGCGAGCGGCCGTGTCGAGCTCCTGTTTCACGTCGGTCTTGCCCGTGAAGATGTTCAGTACCGCGGTCTTCCACGCCGTCGTGATGACCGGATAACCGGGATAGACGGGTCGGACGACCGCGCAGCATTTGGCCTCTTCAACGAAGAGTTCGCCTTCGCCGCCTTTGCCGTACAACTTGGAAAGCGGGACGGATATGTTGCGTGACGGGATGTAACCGGTCGTATCGGCATAGGCCGCCACCTGTTCCGGAGACATCGCGAAGTTGAGGAAGAGTTTGATGTCGGCCGTATTCTTGGAAGTGGCGGGCACGCTCCATCCCCAACCACCATTCGGGGTCTTTGCGCCCTTGGGGCCGAAGCTTGGGGCCGGTATCAAGACCAGGTCTTCGCCGAGACCGCGCTTGTGCGCTGCCCACATCCAGTTCCCGACCCAGACAAGGGCGGCACTCTTTTCTCCGTAGAACTTGTTGTCACCGCCGCTTGCGGGAACGATCCAGCCCTTGTTGAACCAGGTCTGCAATTCCGTGAGCGCATCGATATTGGCGGGCGAATTCGTGGTGCCCTCGGCTTTCCACGCCTCGCGATCGATGATGTCGCCGCCGTTCGACTGAACGAAGGGTGCAAAGCCGTAAGTCAGCCATTCGTCGTTGCCGTAGCTCAGCTTGAGATCGAGGGGCCACTGGACACCCTTGACCTTCGAGAGCTTGTCGAGGACATCACGAAACTCATCGCGATTCCATGCCTGGTCGACGGTCTTTGGAATGTCGACACCGGCTTCCTGGAGAAGCTTGCGGTTTCCCCACAAAAGCACCGAGGAATCGTATGGGCTGATTTGGTAGAGCTTGCCATCCGGCCCGTAGGTTCCCTGTTCCTTCACCGCTGGCAACAGGTCGTCGACGATCTCGCTGTCGATGAGATCGTCCAGCGGCTGTATCGTGCCTGCCCAGACGGCGTTGGCCATGTTGGGGCCGTCGAGCATGATGATGTCGGGCAATCCTCCGGACATTACGGCGGCCTGGATGGCTGAATTATAACCGGGAATTGGGACGACCTTGAGCGTTGTCCCCTTTGCTCCATACGCCGCGTTGAAAGCCTTTTCCAACTGTTCGAAGTAGGGGCGTTCGGATTCTCCGTCGATTACCCACGCCGTAATGGCGTCGGCGAAAGCATGTGAAGACCCTGCGCAGACGATAGCGCATGTCGCGGCAATGAGCTTGATTTTCACGTAAACCTCCCTATGACAACGTGAGACAATTGCAATAACGCCGATAAATCGCGTTGTCAATCGGAACGCATGGCGTTTGGTGTCGGGCTGTCCAACGCTCTGGGAAAAACGAGGAAACTTTAGGTTGGCAAGGATCGGAGCGGCCTCACGGCCGGCTGCGATATCGTCGTCGGCAATGGGTGGCGTTAACTCGATCTCGGTGAAATCGACACACCGACCGGCGATCCGATTGTCGTGCTGCCTACTCTCATCATGAATATCTCGCCTCAGATCTTTGCGATCAAGGCCTCGTGCTGGCTCAGAACGATGCCCGCGCGACAAACCGCCCCAACATACGCACGATCCCAGGAGGGTGCGCTTCCGGATCGATCGCTGCGCGCAGCGCGGCCGCACCCATCTCGTAGTATGGCATCGCCAGGCTGGACAATCCAGGCTGCAGCAATCCCGCAATTGGTTCGAGGTCGTCGAAGCTCGCCACTCCAACGTCCTGACGGATCCTAATCCCGAGTTTGGCCAGCGCGAAGTAGACGTTCACCGCAAGTATGTCCTGGCCGCAGAGGATCAGGTCCGGGCGGGTCGGCTCCGCCATAAGTCCTGGAAGGATGCGATCCGCAATAAAGACCGGAGCCCCCACGCTGTCGCGAACAACGGCGGTGTGGACGGCGCCCGAGAGGTCGATCCCGCGCGCCGCGCCGGCCTCGATGAAACCGCGAGCACGCAGGGGCGCGGCGACGATGTCTTCGGGAAGGTTCAGGAACACCGGCCGGCGGTAACCGCGATCGAGAATGATCGTCGTCAGATCGTAAGCGAGGCGATAGTCGTCGGGCACGATGGAGTGATGTCGGCCGGCCGGGTCGAAGCAGTTCAGCAGCACGCAGGGGATGTCGGTTGCGGGCCGATCAACAAGCTGGTGATAGGGGGTCGCGTAGATCACCGCTTCGGCCCGAAAAGCGGCAAGTTGCTCCTCCGCGTAGCTCTCTGTCTCGCTATCCCGTTCGACGTTGAACAGCATCATCTGCTTGCCGGCTTTCCAGGCGGCATCCTGTGCCCCTCGGACAAGCTCGATCGAAGAGGAGGTGGTCGCGACCCGGTCGGAAATGAAGCCGATGATGTTGCTCTTCTGCGACCGCATCATGCGGGCAACCTGAGAAGGCGTGTAGCCGAGTTCACCGATGATGGCTTCGATCCGCGCACGCGTCTCCGCCTTCACCAGCGGGTCACGATTAATGACCCGTGAAACGGTTTTCAACGACGTCCGGGCACGTTTTGCAATCATTCGCTGCGTAATCAACCAGGTCTCCACTCTTCTTCTAGGGCACACTTATAACGGACGATCCCCGAGGCACGCAATGCTCGCCAAGATGTATTGACAACGTGAGACATTCTAAGCAGGTTGCGTAAGTGACATCGTGAGACAATGGCGGGTGCTTGTAATTCTCCTGGAGGAGGAGGCTGCGCGCCCACGGCCGACTGCGGCGTCGTCCGACCGAGCGCCGAGGTTGGCCGTCGACAGAAGCATGCGACAACCACTGTTTCTAACACCGGGAGGAAGAGATGAGATCAGACGAGGCATACCGTCCGACCTACAATTTTACGCCAAAAACGAACTGGATAAATGACCAGAAAGGCTTGTTCGATCTCAGCATGCCTTGGGAATACGGCGCGAGTGCGGCCCCCCGAAGCTCGACAGAGCACGACGTCACGCAGCCCAGCACCGAACAGCAGGCGGACGCCGAAACCACCCGCCTTCTTGGTGATGATACCATCGGCGAGCCCTTCGATCGGGAGCAGGCGCTCGCCGATAGCCGGGACGACGGCCTGACCTGGCCCTTCAACGACAGCAATTCGCTTCTTCAATTCGAGTTCCTTGAGCCGAGCCTGTTCGGGCAGGACAATCCTGGTGAGTTGGGCGCCGCCCGCGCGCAAAACAGCGAGGCAGAGTTCTCCAAATCCTACGACCTCATGGACTGGAACTTCTTCTCGTCCTCCCGCGCCGACACCGGCTTCGGAAACCTTCGGGAGGCGCAGGACAACCGCATGAAGACGGCCCCACATCCGGACGCTGCCATCTCCAAAGAGCTCTCGCCCGGTCATGACTATTGGACCGTCGAGGACTCGGCCTTCGAGTCCGCCCCCGCTTCGGTGGCTGTTGCCTTGTCCACCTCAACGGCAGAGCAAACGACGGCTGCTGACGAGCCCTACCGGCCAACCTACCATTTTGCGCCCGAAACGAACTGGATAAATGACCCGAACGGATTGTTCTATCTCGACGGCGTCTACCATATGTTCTTTCAGTACAACCCAGAGGGCAGCCAGTGGGGCAACATGTCCTGGGGACATGCCACGAGCACTGACCTCGTGAACTGGGCCGAGCAAGACGTCGCCCTGCCTTACAGCGCCGAGCAGCAGATCTTCTCTGGAAGCATCGTCGTGGACTATAACAACACGAGCGGTTTCGGATATGGCCCGAACGGCGAGCCCCCGGTGGTGGCGATCTACACTGCCAACATCCCGGCGCAAAACGGCGAACCGCAGGATCAGGAGCAGGCGCTCGCTTACAGTCATGACGGCGGCATGACCTGGAGCTTCTACGAGGGCAACCCGGTCCTCGACATCCCGGACCCTGAATTCCGCGACCCCAAAGTCTTCTGGCAGGATAATCCTGGTGACGACGACTACTGGGTCATGGGCGTCGCCCGTCCGCTTGCCCGCGAGGCAGAGTTCTACAAGTCGTACGACCTCAAGGACTGGAGCTTCCTTTCGTCCTTCGGCCCAGCCAACGCCGTCGGCGGCATCTGGGAAGTGCCGGATCTTATCAAGATGACCGTCGAGAACACTGGCGAGACCAAGTATCTGCTGGTGCAGAATCTCAATCCCGGCGGCATCGCAGGCGGATCGGCGGCGCAGTACTTCATTGGGGATTGGGACGGTGTCACGTTCACGGCGGATAATATCAACATGGCCGGAACGGTGGGCGACGTCGTCTTCGAAGGATTCGAGTCCGGTTATGACGGCTGGACGATCGAGGGGTCGGCCTTCGGGTCCGGTCCCGCTTCGGGGGCCATTGGCTTTCAGTCTCCGATTGTCGGGTTCGACGGCGCAGGGCTTATCAACAGTTTCCTGGATCCAGCGGGCAATGCGGGCGACGCCGGTACCGGGCGGATGCTGAGCGACACGTTCACGATCGAAAAGAACTTCATCAACTTTAAGATCGGTGGCGGCGGCCACGCCATGAACCTCGACGTGATCAGCGACCCGGGCGCGTCCGGTGGCACAACCATTGCCGATTTCGAGTACGGGCTGCCGTCGGGGTGGGTCGCCACGGGTCATTTTGCAACTACCAGTCCGGTCGTGGCGGGAAACGCGAACGGTCCCGGTCAACTGGCGAACTGGGACGGCGTCGGACTCCTGAGCACCTTCAACGTGCCGGACGGAACATACGACGCGCCCACGGGCACGATCACCTCGTCCGAGTTCGTGATCGATGCGAAGTACATCAACTTCAAGATCGGCGGCGGCAACCACAACGGCATTGATACTCCCGATCCGCTGACCCAGATGCAGCTCATCGTCGACGGCCAGATCGTGCGGACGATGTCCGGTGGATGGAGCGAGGCCCTCGGCCAGCAGCACTGGGACGTTCAGGAGTTCATCGGCAAGTCTGCCCAGATCCGGATCGTCGACGAGAACTCGGGTGGATTCGGCTATATTATGGTCGATTCGATCGAGATGAACGACTCGCTGCCGGCGACCGGGAAGATTTTCGAGGACTGGGAGGTCGATGGCCCGCCCCCGGGCTGGACGGCTTCGGGCGATTTCGCCGGGTCGGGCGGCCTCGGCCCGATCGGGACTTCGTCCGGCAGCGGTTTCGGGTCCGATGTCGGTCGGCTTCTCGACACCTTCTACACGGGTGATACCTCCACGGGCGAGCTCACGTCCGACGCCTTCACGATAACGCAGAACTTCATCAACGTGCGCATGGGCGGCGGCGGCCACACCGGCGAGTTCGGCACCACAGTCGATCTGATCATCGACGGCCAAGTGGTCGACGTCGCGACGGGCGACTTCAGCGGCATTCTGGACTGGACCTCGTGGGACGTGTCGGAATACGCCGGGCAGCAAGCGCAAATACGGATCCGCGACGCGAGCACCAGTGGCAACTGGGGCCATATCTTTGTCGACCGAATCGAATTCGCCGACGATGCCTTCACTCCGACCCAGCTTAGCCCAACCGCGATCAACCTGATTGTCGACGGCGAACGGGTCGCGACCGCCACCGGTAACTTCAACGAGGTCCTTGATTGGAAGGGTTGGGACGTCTCGCAATACGTCGGGAAAGAGGCACAGATCGAGATCATCGATTACAACACCGGCGCTTGGGGCCACATCAATGTCGACGCGATCACCTTCGCCGACAGCGCCTATTCGACTTCGGAGTTTCTGGCAGACTGGATCGACTATGGAGCCGATCACTATGCCACGATCTCCTGGCACAACCTGCCGGAAGGCGACAGGCCGACCACGATCAGTTGGATGAACAACTGGACCTACGGCGCCTCAATCCCCACCGGCGACTTCCGCGGCTCGATGACGATCCCGCGCGAATATTCGCTGCGCGAGATCGACGGCGAGGTGCGGCTGATCCAGACGCCGATCGAGCAGCTGCAGGACCTGCGCCGGGAACATGTCTCTGTTGATGACGTGACCGCCGGGGGATCCCTGAAGGCGCCCTTCGAGGGTAACGCCCTCGAGATCGTCGCCACGTTCGATGCAGCCGAGGCCGATGCGTCGCGTTTCGGGGTCAAGGTCCGGGTCGGGGATGGAGAGGAGACGCTCGTCGGCTATGACGCAACCACGGGCGAGGTATTCATCGATCGGACCGAGTCCGGCATTATCCCCGCCGAAAGCTTCGCGGCCATCCATGCCGCACCGCTGGCGGTAACGCCGGAGGGTGATATCAAGCTCCACATCTTTGTCGACGCAGCTTCGGTTGAGCTCTTTGCCAATGACGGTCTGCGTACGATCACCGACCAGATCTTCCCCGATTCTGAGAGCCTCGGCGTCGAACTGTTCGCCGAGGGTGGGACTGCGGCGCTGGATCTCGATATTTGGAAGCTTTCCACCGAGGACGAGATCGCACCGGCGCCCCGCAGGTATGTCGGAACCAATGGCAACGACCTGCTGACTGCATGGGAGGGGGCCAAGGGCGCGCTGCGTTTCGACGGTCGCGGTGGCAATGACGTGATCATCGGAAGCGATGGGCTCGATCGCATCGACGGCGGCGTTGGCGCCGATGTACTTCGTGCCGGCCGTGGCAGCGACTGGGTCTCCGGCGGGCGCGGCAATGACATCATCACCGCCGGCGGGGGCGCACTCGACAATGTTTTGGGGGGCGCAGGTGCCGACGTCTTCCTCTTCGCCACGGAGACCAATGACGGTCATCGTGACCGCACTGTGATCAGTGATTTCAAGGTTGGCGTCGATGCAATTGATCTCGGCGGAGCCGAAGTCGTTGACCACAAGAGCCTGTTCGGATCATTGGTCCTCACTCTCGACGGCGACGCCGATCACATCGTCCTGACCGGTGTCACGCGCTACGACGACTCGCTCTTTCTCTGACCTGAAAAGTGCGGCCGGCTCTGTTCGGCCGCGCAGTCCCAGACCTGCCGCCAAGTCATTTCACTTTGCCGGAAGCGTCCTCCGCCAGACGGCTCTACAAAACGCGGGCCGTATTGGGTTATCTAATGGGGATTATCGCGCCAGGAACAACGTGGCGCCATCAGACTGCTGCGGCTTGCTGACGAAACTGCGATGGGCTTCCCAAGTGCGTTATTGCCCTGTACGACCGCGCCCGCAGGTGGATCGATGCGGCATTGGGGGTCTTTTTCACCATGGCCGGGGTCAAGTTGCTCAACGAGCCGCACTTAATTTGTCGCAAAAGTCTGCAACCCTCCAACACGTGAAGGACCCATGTTTCAAATTCTATACCAGGGCAATCTCTTCGCGGACTACTTCCAGATATATCTACGCGATGAAGCTTATCCTGACCTGCCCGATGACTACACAGAGGAAAGTATCGCCCGTCACCTCATGGCCGGACCGCATTCGGTCATTGTTCACACCGCGCGCAATATGACGGTGCCGATCTGTGTCGAATGACATCATGAACGCGCAGGGCCCGACCTCGAGACCTATCAGTACGTGGTCGAGGCAGCTTTCATCTGCCCTACAGGCCAGCTCGTGTTAGCCGGTTTGACCGACGACGAAGCCACAGCTCCCCGGTGACGGTAAAAGCAGGACCACTTGGAGTACGGGTAAACTTATCGGGTCTCGATACCCTCAGCGAAAATGGGCTCGAAGGGGATGACTGCTATCTCATGCAGCTTTGGCCCTGGGTTCAACCGGAAGGCGTGCGTGTGCTGAAGGCTTGGCAAGCGGCATAGGCTATGCAGAATTCCTAGATTACGCTTGCGGGTTCCCCCTGATCTTGCGGGGCGGCACACTGATCGGGACGGTGGGCGTCAGCGGTATCCCGGACAGGGTTCAGATAATTCAAAGGAGAAGGCAAT
>UCMT01000074.1 GCA_900473795.1 Hyphomicrobiales bacterium
CGACCCGATGATCACCCACACCATGCCGCTCGAAGACATCAACAAGGGCTTCGACCTCATGCATGCCGGCGAAAGCATTCGCAGCGTGGTGATCTACTAGGACTATGCCAAGGATACCGCGTGCCGCTCAGGGGCGCGGAATTCTATTGGAAACGGCGACGCTGCAGCCCGCTCGCTCGACCGGCCATGACGCCGGTCAGCAAGGCGATGAAGCCGATGGGCAATTCGGTCGCACGGCAATGACAGCGAAGATCCGGGTATAGCGGCCATGTCGGAAGAAACACCTCCCAGCAGCACCATCTACGTCGATGCCGACGCGTGCCCGGTCAAGCCGGAAATCCTCAAGGTTGCCGAGCGCCATGGCCTGCCCGTCGTGCTGGTCGCCAATTCCGGTCTGCGGCCGTCCCGCGACCCGATGGTGCGCAATGTCATCGTCTCGGCCGGCTTCGATGCGGCCGACGACTGGATCGCGGAACGGGCCGGCGAAGGCGACATCGTCGTCACGGCCGACGTTCCGCTGGCCGGCCGCTGCGTCGCCGCCGGCGCCCAGGTGACCGGGCCAACGGGACGCATGTTCGACAAGGCCAATATCGGCATGGCGACAGCGATGCGCGATCTCGGCGCTCATCTGCGTGAAACCGGCGAAAGCAAGGGCTACAACGCCGCCTTCTCGCCCCGAGATCGTTCCGCTTTTCTCGAAACGCTCGATCGGCTTTGCCGCCGCGTCAAACAGCGCCAGTGACATAAAAGCGCCGGGAGCGCGTTCATGAGCAAGGTAGACAGGAAGATCACCCATCGCCGCCATGCCCCCTTTTATACGGGCGGCATTTGCGCCGTCATCACCGCTGTCCTTTGTCTGTTTGTGGCACCCAAATTCGCGTTCGGGCTGTCGGCGGTCGTGTTCTTTTCGGCTTATCTGGCTCTCATCGCCCATCGTCTGCCGAAATTGACGGGAGGCTATCTGAAGCGCAACGCTGCTGGGACCGACGAGCCCGCGATCGTCATTTTTGCCGTGACGCTCATCGCCGTCGGCGTTTCCACCGTCTCCCTGTTCCAAGCGCTCAATGCCGACGGCGGGGAGACAGCGATCGAACTCATAATTGCCTTTGCATCGGTCGTGCTCGGCTGGCTGACCATCCATACAATGGCGGCGATGCACTACGCGCACCGCTATTGGAGCCCGGAAATGGGGGATAACGAGGGCAACGGCCACAGCCTCGATTTTCCGGGCACGACGGAGCCGGGGGGCTATGATTTCCTTTACTTCGCTTTCGTCATCGGCATGACGGCACAAACCTCGGATATTGCCGTCACCTCGACCGCCATGCGAAAGATCAATCTCCTGCACGCGGTCGTATCCTTTTTCTTCAATACGGTGCTGGTGGCGGCTGCGGTCAATGCGGCGGTGTCGCTGGCATGACGCCCTATTCAGCTTCAAAGGAGCACAGCTTGAAAGTCCTTTCCCAGAACACCGCCTTCGGCGGCATGCAGGGCGTCTTTTCGCACGACTCGCAGGCCTGCAAGACCGAAATGACCTTTGCGGTCTATGTCCCGCCGCAGGCGATCTCAGCACCCTGCCCGGTTCTCTGGTACCTCTCCGGCCTCACCTGCACCCATGCGAATGTGATGGAAAAGGGCGAGTATCGCCGCATGGCGGCCGAACTCGGCCTGATCGTCGTCTGCCCGGATACCAGCCCGCGCGGCAACGATGTTCCGGATGAGCTCACCAACTGGCAGATGGGCAAGGGAGCCGGTTTCTATCTCGATGCGACAGAGACGCCCTGGGCCGAAAACTACCAGATGTATACCTACATCACGCAGGAACTGCCCGCTTTCGTCAGCCAGCATTTCCGCGCCGACATGAACCGCCAGGGCATCTTCGGGCATTCCATGGGCGGCCATGGCGCCATGACGATCGCCCTGAAGAACCCCGAACGCTTCAGGAGCTGCTCGGCCTTCGCGCCAATCGTCGAGCCTTCAACGGCCGACTGGTCGGTGGGAGCCTTCGAAAAATATCTCGGCGCGGACAAGGCCGCCTGGCGGCAATATGACGCCTGCGCGTTGGTGAAGGACGGCGCCCGCTTTCCGGAATTCATGATCGATCAGGGCAAGGCCGACAACTTCCTCGAAAACGGCTTGCGTCCCTGGCTGTTCGAGGACGCTATCAAGGGCACCGGCATCGACCTGACGCTTCGGATGCATGAACGCTATGACCATTCCTACTATTTCATTTCGTCCTTCATGGATGATCACCTGAAATGGCACGCCGAGCGGCTCGCCTGAGTTTCAGCCGGAGACGTCAAACCGCGTCGTGCACAACGGCGCGGTTTTTCTTCAGGATGCGGATTGGAAACGGGGCGCAGTCGCGGTCTCGACCATCCGTATGCTCGATTCGCTCTGGCCGTGATGGCCTTCCATATCGACGACGACGTGCCAGTGGCCGGATTGCGGGATGGCCAGCCGGATGGGGGACTTGCGCGCCACGCCGCCGACGAACTGATGCTTCATCGCCTGCTTGTAGAGGGCAAAATTGTTGTCCGTCATCAGCCGGACATTGGCCACGGCCGTCAGCGTAATCTCGATCGTCAAGCCGGCGCGCTGCTGCTTGAGGTCGTAGTGCGTGAAGCTGAACTTCAGTTTCGTCATTCGGTTCTCGTTGAAAGCTCTGCATCGGAAGCCGTTATATTAGGCCTTGCGTGTTAAAGAATGGTTTTGCGCGGCCGTCTCAAAGCGGGAACGTTCGGTTCGAAATCGGCGTCCGCTTCTGCTATGGGGGCATCCGGCGAGACAACCGCCTTCCCTGCCCGCCGCGTTTCGGCTATGGCGTTTTTCATGACACATATCTTCCTCGTTGCCGCCGGTGGCGCCCTCGGTTCCGTGCTCCGCTACCTTGTCGGGCTCTGGACCTTGCGCGGTTTTGGACCGTCCTTCCCTTGGGGAACGCTGACAGTCAACGTAACGGGATCCTTCCTGATCGGCGTGCTGGCGGAAGCGATCGCGCGAAAATTCGGCGCATCGGCCGAGATGCGGGTCTTCCTGATCACCGGCATTCTCGGCGGCTATACGACCTTCTCCGCCTTCTCGCTTGATGCGATCACGCTCATCGAACGGGGTGAACCGGTCACAGCGGCCATTTATGTGGGTGCGAGCGTGCTTCTTTCGGCAATCGCCGTGTTTGCCGGGCTGGTCCTTATGCGCGCAATGGTCTAAAGCGTCCGTCTCAGAGCGCCGCGCGTCCATAATGGACCGGCCTGCTCTGTCATATCAGTTTGCGCACGGACTTCCGGTCGGCACCCTTGTCGAGGCGCGATCGCAATTGGATGCAGGTAAGAACACGATCATGGCGGGCATTGAACACAAGCAAGTGGAATCCGACGAGGCCGGCATGCGGCTCGATCGCTGGTTCAAGGTCCACTATCCCGGCCTTGGCTTCGGTCCCCTGCAGAAGCTTCTGCGCTCCGGTCAGGTCCGTGTCGACGGCGGCCGCGTCAAATCGGATACGCGCATTCAGCCGGGTCAGGTCATCCGTGTGCCGCCGATGGATGTGGATGCCAAGACGAAGACCGGTCCGATCGCCGGCCGCGACCTGCGCCACGCATCCGACCACGAGCTTCTTTCCCGCATGTTGCTGCATGAAGACGCCAAGGTGATCGTTCTCAACAAGCCGCCGGGTATCGCCGTTCAGGGCGGTTCCGGCGTCAATCGTCACATCGACGAGATGCTGGAAGCCTGGACCAGCCCCAAGGGCGAGAAACCGCGCCTCGTGCATCGGCTCGACCGAGATACGTCCGGCGTTCTGGTGATCGCCCGTACCCGCGGCGCGGCACAGAAGCTGACGGCAGCCTTCCGCGAGCGCGATACCAAGAAGACCTATTGGGCGCTGGTGAAGGGCGTCCCGCGCAAGCGCGAAGACAAGATCTCCACCTGGCTGGTCAAGGAACAGACGCCGGACGGCGACCGGATGCGTATCGCCAAGCACGGAGAGGACGGCGCCGACCACGCCATTTCCTACTACCGCATCGTCGAACAGGCCGGCCAGAATTTTGCCTGGCTGGAGATGGAGCCCTATACCGGCCGCACCCACCAGCTGCGTGTCCACGCCGCCCACATCGGCCATCCGATCATCGGCGACCCCAAGTATTTCGAAGCAGAACCGAGCTGGGCTTTCCCCGGGGGTGTTCAGAACCGCCTGCATCTGCACGCGCGGCACATCGATATCCCGCATCCGGACGGCGGGCGGCTGAGAATCAGCGCTCCGATGCCGCAGCATATGGTTCAGAGCTGGAACCTGATCGGCTTCGACATGGCCAGCGCAGAGGAAGACGAAGACTGATGAAGCTGGTTCTATTCGATTGCGACGGCACGCTGGTCGATAGCGCGGGCCTCATTCACGAGGTCATGGCGCGCACTTTCGAGGACTTTGGCCTTGCCCGCGTCTCCCTCGACGCCACCAAGGGCATCATCGGCCTGACGCTCGATATCGCCATCGCTCGGTTGATGAACCAGCCGCATGTCGATGATCGCGCGCTTGCCATGACCGCAAACTACAAGAAGATCTATGGCGGCGTCCGGGCCGAGATGGATTTTCGCGAGCCGCTTTTCCCAGGCATTGAAGCGCTCATCGCCACGCTTTCGGCACGCGACGCGGTTATCCTGGGTGCCGTAACGGGAAAGTCACGCCGCGGACTTGATCAGATTTGTGCAAGCCACGGTTATGAAAAGACATTCTTCGTTTCCAGGACGGCCGATGACTGCCCGTCGAAGCCGCATCCGGCGATGGTGACGGAATGCTGCTCGCAGGCCGGCATCGACCCGAAGGACACGATCGTCGTCGGCGACGCGATCTACGACATGCAGATGGCCAAGAGCGCCGGCGCTGCCGCGATCGGCGTTTCATGGGGCTATGCCTCGGTTTCCGAACTCATCGAGGCTGGAGCGGACCACATCGCCCACGTTCCGAAGGATATTCTGGACTGGATGGAGACCTATCATGGCTGATATTCGCGACGATCTGGCAGATGCGCTCAGCGATCCGGATCCCGTGCGCCGCGCGCAGATACAGATGCTGAAGCCACTGCCCAAGCGATTCTACACGACCGTCAGCATCGGCCCTGCCGAAGACGGCGGCCACGCCATCCTGCTTGACGGCCGCACTGTCCGCACGCCGGCAAAGCAGCCGTTGACTGCGCCGACGGCCCGCGCCGCTGAACTGCTGGCGGCCGAATGGGATGCGCAGAAGGAGGTGATCGACCCGGCGACAATGCCCGTCACCCGGCTTGCCAATACAGCAATCGATGGTGTCGCGAAGGATATTCGTGCCGTCTTCGACGACATTCTGAATTTTGCCGGGACCGATCTCCTCTGCTACCGCGCCCGCGAGCCGGAAGGGCTGGTGGCCCGGCAAGCTGAACAATGGGATCCGGTGATGTCCTGGGCCGCCGAAAAACTCGGCGCCCGCTTCATCCTCGCCGAAGGCGTGGTGCATCAGGCGCAGCCAAGCGCGGCGATCGACGCCTATGCCGAGGCATTGCGTGCCTACGCGACGCCACTCGGCCTTTCTTGTCTGCACACCATCACCACCCTCACCGGGTCCGCCCTGCTCGCTTTGGCTTTCGCCGAGAAACAGCTTTCCGCTGAGGAGGCATGGGCGCTCGCCCATATCGACGAGGACTGGCAAATCGAGCATTGGGGCACCGATGAGGAAGCCTTCCAGCGTCGTGAGAACCGCTGGCGGGACATGCAGGCGGCCACGGCGACGCTCGACGCGTTGCGCTGAAAAATCAGACCGCGCGCTGAGCGGCTTTGAAAGACCGCACCGCGTCAGTTTTGGCGCAGCGCGGTCGCGAAGGCATCGGTGCGGAAGACTTTAGGCCGTCAGCTTCAGCCCGGCGATGCCGGCGATGATCAGCGAGATGCAGCCAACTCGGATGGCTGTGGCCGGTTCGGCGAAAAGCACGATGCCGAGAATGACCGTTCCGACCGTACCGACGCCGGTCCACACGGCATAGGCCGTGCCGAGCGGCAAGGTTCTGACCGCGATACCGAGCAGAACGACGCTCGCCACCATGGAGGTCGCGGTCAATACCGTCGGCACCAGCTTGGTGAAGCCGTCGGTGTATTTGAGGCCAATCGCCCAGCCGATTTCGAGAAGTCCTGCGAGGAAAAGAATGATCCAGGCCACGATTTAACTCCGTTCAAAGGAGCGAGGCCGTCCTCGCGGATGTTCGGTTATCAAATGATGTCTTGATCCCGTGCAGCCGTTCTGCATGGGAAATCTATGCCATCCGGACCTGACGCTGGCAAGAGCCCGGCATGCATGGCTGATCTGCCCTACTGACCGCGCTCTTTCCTGAGCTTTGCCCACCACTCGAGACGTTTGCGGATATCGCGCTCGAAGCCGCGCTCGGGCGGATCGTAGAAAATCTTGCGACCCATCTTCTCTGGGAAATAGTCCTGGCCCGAAAACGCATCCGGCTCATCGTGGTCGTAGCGATAGCCGTCGCCGTAGCCCTCGCCCTTCATCAATTTGGTCGGGGCATTGAGGATGTGCTTCGGCGGCAGCAGCGAGCCGTTCTCCTTGGCGGCGCGCATAGCGGACTTGTAAGCGGTATAGACGGCGTTCGACTTCGGCGCGGTCGCGAGATAGACGCAGGCCTGCGCCAGCGCCAGTTCGCCCTCCGGCGAGCCGAGATAATCATACGCATCCTTGGCCGCATTGCAGATCACCAGCGCCTGCGGATCGGCAAGGCCGATATCCTCGACCGCCATACGCACCAAGCGCCGCCCGAGATAGAGCGGGTCCTCGCCGGCATCGAACATCCGGCAGAGATAATAGAGCGCTGCGTCAGGATCCGAGCCGCGCACCGATTTATGCAGCGCGGAGATCAGATTGTAGTGGCCGTCCTGCCCCTTGTCGTAAACCGGCGCGCGCCGTTGGACGATCTCCTGCACGGCGTTGGCATCGAACACTTCATCCTTGCGCGCCGCCCGCCAGACCTCCTCGGCGAGCGTCAGCACCGCCCGGCCATCGCCATCGGCCATGCGCACCAGGCTGGCGCGGGCATCGGCATCGAGCGGCAGAGGTTTTCCCTCCACCTGTTCGGCGCGCGCCAGCAATTCGGCAAGGCTCGCCTCGTCATGCGGTTTGAACGTCAGGACACGGGCGCGCGACAGAAGAGCGGCGTTGAGCTCGAAGGACGGATTTTCCGTCGTGGCACCGACCAGAATGACCGTGCCGTCTTCCATGACCGGCAGGAAACTGTCCTGCTGAGCGCGATTGAAGCGATGGATCTCATCAACGAAGAGCAGTGTCTGACGACCGGACATGCGGCGGGCGCGGGCCGATTCGAACACACGCTTCAAATCCGCAACGCCCGAGAAAATCGCCGATATCTGCTCAAAGGCAAGTCCTGCTTCGCCCGATAGCAGCCGGGCAACCGTGGTCTTGCCCGTTCCCGGCGGGCCCCAGAAGATCATCGAGCCGAGCGATCCGGACGCGATCATGCGCGCAAGAACACCGTCCTCGCCCGTCAGATGCGCCTGGCCTGTAACCTCGGCCAAGGTCTGCGGCCGCAGCCGGTCGGCCAGCGGTCGTTTTTCGCTCATGCCTGCGGGTTCAATCGGGGAAAACAGGTCGCTCATCGGAAGAACTGGCGGATACGCTGGCCATCGCGTTCGATCTCGACACGCCACAGCGACGGATCGTCCTTGGTGATGGCCTCGAGCGTGGCCGACTTGTCGATCGGCGTACCATTGACGGCGAGGATGATGTCCTTTGGCAGGAAACCCACCCGCGCTGCCGGCGAGCCGCGATTGATCTGCGTGATCACTACACCCTCAGACGATGCCGGCATGCGCAGTTCATCGGCAAGGCGCGGCGACAGATTGCCGACGACGGCCCCGGCAAAGGGATTGTGCCCCTCGATCAGCCGCTCGTCGCGAGGCGATGTTTCCGGAGCCTGCGCAAGCGTCAAATCGACATCGCGGCTCTTGCCGCCGTCGATCACGGTGATCTTGGCATCATGGCCGATGCCGACGGTGGTCAGACGGTAACCCAATGCATCCGGATGCTCCACGGGGATGCCATTGACGGCTACGATCACCTGCCCTGGCTTGATGCCCGCTTTTTCCGCCGGCCCGCCTTCGATCACCGAACTGACCAGCGCGCCCCTCGCCCGATCGAGCCCGAGCGCATCGGCGACTTCCGACGTCACCGGCTCGAAGCTTGCGCCGATGAACGGACGTGTGAAGCTGCCATTGCCCCCCTCGGCCGATGCCAGAAAGACCTTGACGAGATTGGCCGGGATGGCAAAGCCGACGCCGTTGGAGCCGCCGCCGCGCGAGAAGATCGCCGTGTTGATGCCGATGAGCTGGCCGTTCATGTTGATCAGGCCGCCGCCGGAATTGCCGGGATTGATCGCCGCGTCGGTCTGAATGAAGAAACCGAAATCACCGGAGACGACCTGGTTGCGGGCGAGCGCCGAGACGATGCCGCTGGTAACAGTCTGGCCGACGCCAAAGGGATTGCCGATCGCCAGAACGAGATCGCCGACTTCGACCGCATCGGAATCGCCAAGCGGGATGGTTTCGAAGGGGCCGTCCGACTTGATCTTCAGGACGGCGAGATCCAGCCGATCGTCCTTGAGCATGACCGTGCTCTCGAATTCCCGCCCATCGGCAAGCGCGATCTTGATGTCGTCGGCGTCGGCAATCACGTGATTGTTGGTGACCACGAGGCCATTCTTGCCGACGATGACGCCGGAGCCGAGCGACGACTGCTTTTCCGAGCGATTCGGCATCTGTTGGCCGAAGAACTGCTCGAAGAACGGATCATCGCCGAACGGTGAGCGGCGCTCGACGGTCTTTTCGGCATAGACATTGACCACGGCGTTTGCCGTTTGCTTGACCAGCGGCGCGAAGGACAGTTGCATTTCCGTGCGGCTTTGCGGCAGCGCCTTCTGCGTGTCCGCCTGCGCGACGACGGCGCCGGTCGTTATATTCTCCACCCGGTCGGATGCGTCCGCTCCAGGAAAGCCGAAGTGAACGACACCGGCAAAGAGCGTCAGCCCGGCCATGGCGGACAGGACAAGTATACGGGGCGAACGGATCATGCGGGGCATCCTGCCGAAATCGATTGTTGGGAAAGACAGATAGGATGTCAGGGATAAAAAGCAAAGACGGCGGAAACGTGAAAAACGGTCGCGGGCTCGCTCAACGCAAAACAGCCGGGCTTTCGGCCCGGCTGTTTCAATTTTCCGATAAACGGAAAAACTTAAGCGGCGTCGGCAGCTTCTGCTTCGGCGGCAACGCGAGCGATGTCCTTGGCGCCCTTGGCCGATGTGTCGCGGTCAACGAATTCGATGACGGCGAGAGCGGCGTTGTCGCCGTGGCGGAAACCGGCCTTCATGATGCGCAGGTAGCCGCCGTTGCGGGTGGCGTAGCGCGATGCGATGGCATCGAACAGCTTCGAGACGACAGCAACGTCGCGAATCTGCGAGATGGCCTGACGACGGGCATGCAGGTCACCGCGCTTGCCGAGCGTGACGAGCTTCTCGACGATCGGGCGGATTTCCTTTGCCTTCGGCAGGGTGGTGACGATCTGCTCATGTTCGATGAGCGATGCAGCCATGTTGGCGAACATTGCCTTGCGGTGGCTGGCGGTTCTGTTCAGCTTGCGGCCGGCTTTCTGGTGGCGCATTGCTATTCTCCTTAAATGCAGGTGCCCTTCACTTTATGGGCCTGCCGTTTCCTGGCACATACAGGTTTAAAAACCTGCTGTTTGACGGGGAAAGGCAGAGGGTTAACCTGCCTTTTGTTTGCTCAATACTGGTCTTCGTAACGCTTGGCGAGATCTTCGATGTTCTCGGGCGGCCATGCCGGCACTTCCATGCCGAGGTGCAGGCCCATGGAAGCGAGAACTTCCTTGATTTCGTTCAGCGACTTGCGACCAAAGTTCGGAGTGCGAAGCATTTCGGCCTCGGTCTTCTGAATGAGATCGCCGATATAAACGATGTTGTCGTTCTTCAGGCAGTTCGCCGAACGGACGGAAAGTTCCAGTTCGTCGACCTTCTTCAAGAGCGCCGGGTTGAACGCCAGTTCGGTAACGGCTTCTTCTTCAGCTTCCTTCTGCGGTTCGTCGAAGTTGACGAAGACGCCGAGCTGGTCCTGAAGGATGCGGGCCGCGAAAGCGACTGCATCTTCACCGGTGACGGAACCATCGGTTTCGATCTGCATGGACAGCTTGTCGTAGTCGAGAACCTGGCCTTCGCGGGTGTTTTCCACCTTGTAGGACACTTTCTTGACCGGCGAATACAGGCTGTCGACCGGGATAAGGCCGATCGGAGCATCTTCCGAACGGTTGCGGTCAGCCGGCACGTAGCCCTTGCCGTTGTTGACGGTGAATTCCATACGGATCTCGGCGCCCTCGTCGAGGGTGCAGATCACGTGGTTCGGGTTGAGGATTTCGATATCGCCAACCGTCTGGATGTCACCGGCGGTTACAACGCCCGGACCCTGCTTGCGCACGACCATGCGCTTGCTGTCATCGCCGTCCATCTTGATGGCGATTTCCTTGATGTTGAGCACGATGTCCGTCACGTCTTCCCGAACGCCCGGGATCGAGGAGAACTCGTGCAGCACGCCGTCGATCTGCACTGCGGTCACTGCAGCGCCGCGAAGCGACGACAGAAGAACGCGCCGAAGCGCGTTGCCGAGCGTGAGGCCGAAGCCACGCTCCAGCGGCTCGGCAACAAGGCTAACCTTGGTGCGGCCGGAGGAGGAGAACTCGACCTTGTTCGGCTTGATCAGTTCCTGCCAGTTTTTCTGAATCATATGTCTTGCCTTCCGTTCGTTGCCACCATCCAATCGTGGCAACCGAGCCTTGAAGCGCCGAAGGAAGCATGGCCTCCACCGGCTTGATGAATGTCACTGATCAGACGCGGCGCTTCTTGCGCGGGCGGCAGCCGTTGTGCGGGATCGGGGTCACGTCACGGATCGAGGTGATCATGAAGCCGGCAGCCTGCAGAGCGCGCAGAGCCGATTCACGGCCGGAACCCGGACCGCAAACTTCAACTTCCAGCGTCTTCATGCCGTGTTCCTGCGCCTTCTTGGCCGCATCTTCGGCAGCCATCTGAGCTGCGAACGGGGTCGACTTGCGCGAGCCCTTGAAGCCCTTCGAACCAGCCGACGACCAGGCAATCGCATTGCCCTGTGCGTCGGTGATGGTGATCATCGTGTTGTTGAACGACGAGTTGACGTGCGCAACGCCCGTGGAAATGTTCTTACGCTCGCGACGGCGAACGCGTGTGGCTTCCTTGGCCATGGTATACCTTTCGTTGATCTCTGCACCGCCGTAACACCAGCGGCTCCACCGGGCAGAGGAACACCCCTGCCCTGAATTTCAATATGCGCGAACGGAGAGCCCGAACCGCGCGGCGATATCGTCACTGCCGTAATTCCAGCAGCTCCACCGGAGGCCGCATTGAGCGCCCTTCCGAAACCACAAAAGAGGCCGGCGCCGGGCGCCAGCCTCTGCACTTCCCTTTTCAGGGAAATTACTTCTTCTTGCCTGCGATCGCCTTTGCCGGGCCCTTGCGGGTGCGGGCATTGGTGTGCGTACGCTGACCACGAACCGGCAGCGAGCGACGATGACGCAGGCCGCGGTAGCAGCCGAGGTCCATCAGACGCTTGATGTTCATCGAGGTCTCGCGACGCAGATCGCCTTCGACCTGGTAATCACGGTCGATGGCTTCACGGATCTGAAGAACTTCAGCATCCGTCAGCTGATGCACGCGACGTTCAGCCGGAATACCGACCTTCTCGACGATTTCCTGTGCGAATTTCGGACCGATCCCGTGAATGTAACGGAGCGCGATTACCACGCGCTTTGCCGTCGGGATGTTGACGCCAGCGATACGAGCCACGCCTGTTCTCCTTACTTCCAGTTGCCATCCGGCAATAGGTGCTTCGTTATGCAGCCTCAAAAAGGCCGACTGTTAAAGTGGTGTTCGGAACACGTCAAAAGAATCGCGCCCGGACTTCGTTATTTTGAAATCCGCGCCGATCCCTTGCATGTAGCGAGTTAGCGCGGTCTTTGAAGGAATCGACTGAAAAAGTCAACTCCCCGCCCGTCCTTTTTCAAGAAAGGGCCTTTTTAGGCGTCGGCCGAAGCCGTCGCCAGTATCCTGTTGATTTCCGATGTCACCGTTTCAACCGATGCCATCCCGTCAACCGTCTTGAGCTCGCCCGTTGCCGCATAGTGCTCAGACAGCGGCGCCGTCTTTTCGCGATATTCGACGAGACGCTTCTTGAACGCTTCCGGGTTGTCGTCGGAGCGAACCTTGCCACCAGCGGCGAGAGTTTCTGCTACGCGATTCTCCATGCGCCGCACAAGCGCACCTTCATCGACTTTGAGCTCTATCACGGCATCGAGCCCGAGCCCCTTGCCTTCGAGCATCTTGCCGAGCGCGACAGCCTGCGGAACGGTCCGCGGATAGCCGTCCAGGATGAAGCCCTTCGCACAATCCGGCGCATCGATGCGATTCGAAACGATCTCATTGACGATCTCGTCCGAAACAAGCTGGCCGGCATCCATGACAGCCTTGGCGCGCTTGCCGACATCGCTCTGCTCGGCGACGGCGGCACGCAGCATGTCGCCTGTGGAAAGCTGAGGAATACCGTACTTCTCGGTCAGAAGCTTTGCCTGAGTTCCCTTGCCTGCACCGGGCGGTCCCAAAAATATCAGTCTCATCGGCCCCTCTTTCCTCCACGCAGCTTTGATTTCTTGATCAGCCCCTCATACTGCTGAGCAATCAGGTGACCCTGTACCTGTGCTACAGTATCAAGGGTCACGCTGACAACAATCAAAAGCGACGTACCACCAAGGTAGAACGGCACGCCGGTCTGCGCGATCATGACTTCGGGCAGAATGCAGACGAACATCAGGTAGATGGCGCCAAGCACGGTGATGCGCGTCAGGACGTAGTCGATGTATTCGGCGGTGCGTTCACCCGGGCGGATGCCGAGGATGAAGCCGCCGTGCTTTTTCAGATTGTCGGCGGTATCCTTCGGATTGAAGACGATCGCCGTGTAGAAGAAGGCGAAGAACGCGATCATGCCGCCGTAGAGCACCATGTAGAGCGGCTGGCCGTGGCCGAGCGCCGCAACGATGGTGGTTGCCCAGGACGGCAACGACGACGTGTTGGCAAAACCGGCAAGCGTTGCCGGCAGAAGCAGCAGCGAGGACGCGAAGATCGCCGGGATAACGCCGGAGGTATTGAGCTTCAGCGGCAGGTGTGACGTATCGCCCTGGAACATCCGGTTGCCGACCTGGCGCTTCGGATACTGGATCAGAAGCCGGCGCTGCGCGCGCTCGACGAAGACGATCAGCGCGATGACAGCCACGACCATGACGATGATCGCGAGAATGAGCGGCGTCGAAAGCGCGCCGGTGCGGCCGAGTTCGAGCGTACCGGCAAGAGCCGTCGGCAGATGCGCGACGATGCCGGCGAAGATGATCAGCGAAATGCCGTTGCCGATACCGCGCGAGGTGATCTGCTCGCCGAGCCACATCAGGAACATCGTGCCGCCGAGCAGCGAGATGACCGTGGAGATCTTGAAGAACCAACCCGGATCGACGACCAGGCCGTTGCCGCTCTCGAGACCGACTGCGATGCCATAGGCCTGCAGCGTGCCGAGCAGCACCGTGCCGTAGCGGGTGTACTGGTTGATGACCTTGCGGCCCTGCTCGCCTTCCTTCTTCAACTGCTCAAGCGACGGAACCACGGAGGTCATCAGCTGAACGATGATGGAGGCGGAAATATAGGGCATGATGCCGAGGGCGAAGATCGCCATGCGCTGTACGGCGCCGCCCGAAAACATGTTGAAAAGGCCGAGGATGCCGCCGCTCTGGCCCTGGAAGGCCTGGGCAAAGGCTTCCGGATTGAGACCGGGAAGCGGAATGTAGGTGCCGAGACGATAAACCAGAAGGGCGCCGAGGGTGAACCAAAGGCGTTTTTTCAGATCTTCCGCCTTGGCGAAAGTCGAAAAATTCAGGTTGGAGGCGAGCTGTTCCGCTGCAGAAGCCATGCAATTCTCCGCGTAGCCAGTTCGGAACCCGCGGGAGAACCCGGTCAGCTCCGGAAAAAGCTATCTTCTTTTTTGAAAACCGGCTCGGGAACGATCGCATTCGCAATCATGCGCCTCACCGTGGTTCCCCGTTAAATGCTTTGCGGCAGATCAATCCGGCCGCGAATCCGTGAGGCTCTCATATGGGAGCAAAACCGCCCGGTGTGAAGCACCCCGGGCGGTTCATCAGCAACAATTATTCAGCGGCGCCCGAAAGCAGCTTGATCGAGCCGCCAGCCTTTTCGATCTTTTCGATCGCAGGCTTGGAAGCACCGGCAACTTCGAGCGAAAGCTTCGCCTTCAGTTCACCGTCAGCCAGAACGCGGATGCCGTCCTTGGCGCGGCGGATGACGCCGGCAGCCTTGAGGGCAGCAGCATCGACAGTCTTCGAAGCGTCGAGCTTCTTGGCGTCGATGGCGGTCTGGATACGGCCGAGCGATACGACAACAAAGTCCGAACGGAAGATGTTGTTGAAGCCGCGCTTCGGCAGACGGCGGTAGATTGGCATCTGGCCGCCTTCGAAGCCGTTGATGGCAACGCCCGAACGAGCCTTCTGACCCTTGACACCACGACCCGCCGTCTTGCCCGAGCCGGAGCCGATGCCGCGACCGAGACGCTTGCGGTTCTTGGTCGAACCTTCGTTGTCCTTGATTTCATTCAGTTTCATGATGGTATCCCCCTCACTTCTCGTCGACGACGCGAACGAGGTGCTGGACGGCCCGGATCATGCCACGAACGGAAGGCGTATCTTCCAGCGTGCTGACCCGATGCATCTTGTTGAGGCCGAGACCGATCAGCGTCGCGCGCTGTACGGCAGGCCGGCGAATGGGGCTGCCGGTCTGCTCGACCGTAACCGTCTTCTTTGCAACTTCTTTTTTGGCCATTGTTCAGACTCCCTTATTCTTCGGAAGCGACGCCGGCGGACGCACGACGGGCCTGGAGCGTGGCGTATTTCAGGCCGCGCTGTGCCGCGACGTCCTTCGGATGCGCCTGGTTCTTCAGGGCATCGAACGTAGCGCGAATCATGTTGTACGGGTTCGACGAACCGGTCGACTTCGCAACGACGTCATGCATGCCGAGCGTTTCGAAAACGGCGCGCATCGGACCACCGGCGATGATACCGGTACCCGGCTTGGCGGAGCGCAGCAGAACCTTGCCGGCGCCGTGGCGGCCGTGAACGTCGTGATGAAGCGTGCGGCCCGAGCGCAGCGGAACGAAGATCAGTTCGCGCTTGGCGGCTTCGGTTGCCTTGCGGATGGCTTCCGGCACTTCGCGTGCCTTGCCATGACCAAAGCCAACGCGGCCCTTCTGGTCGCCGACGACGACGAGAGCAGCAAAGCCGAAACGACGGCCGCCCTTCACCACCTTGGCGACGCGGTTGATTGCTACGAGCTTGTCAACGAATTCGCTGTCGCGCTCCTCGCGGTTCTGGCGATCTTCGCGAGAACCTCTTTTTTCTTGTGCCATTGTCCTTTTCCTTTTTCTTTTCCGGGTGCAATCGGCAGATTGACAAAAGTCGCTTCGGTTTCTTTGAACCGAAGCGACCGGCTATTATCCGTGCAATCTCTTCAAGTCCAGACGTTAACGCCTGGAAAATTGCATCAGAAGTTCAGGCCGCCTTCGCGGGCTGCCTCGGCGAGCGCCTTGACGCGGCCGTGATAGATGAAGGCGCCGCGATCAAAGACAACGTCCTTGATGCCGGCCTTCGAAGCGCGCTCCGCCAGGAGCTTGCCGACGGCAGCAGCGGCTGCCGTGTCAGCGCCCGTCTTCAAAGACGGACGCAGATCGGTGTCGAGCGTGGAGGCAGACGCAACGGTCTTGCCTGCAACGTCATCGATAACCTGTGCGTAGATGTTCTTCGACGAGCGATGAACTGACAGGCGCAGGCGGCCATTGGCGACTGCCTTGATTTGACGGCGCACGCGGCTGGCGCGGCGCACAAGTGTATCTTTCCTTGTAGCCATTTCGCGTGATCCTTACTTCTTCTTGCCTTCTTTGCGGACAATCCGCTCGCCGGCATACTTGACGCCCTTGCCCTTGTAGGGCTCGGGGCCACGGTATTCGCGGATTTCCGCGGCAACCTGGCCGACCTGCTGCTTGTTGATGCCGGTGACGACGATTTCCGTCGGCTTCGGCACAGCAATCGAAATGCCTTCCGGAGTCTGGTAGACCACGTCATGGCTGAAGCCGAGCGCCAGTTGCAGGTTCTTGCCCTGCATGGACGCACGATAGCCGACGCCGTTGATTTCGAGCTTGCGCTCGTAACCGTCCTTGACGCCCTTGAAGATGTTTTCGATCATCGTGCGGGACATGCCCCACTTCGAGCGAGCATCCTTGGACTGGTCAACCGGGGTCACCGACACCGCGTTGTTATCTTCCAGCTTCACGACGACTTCGTCGTTAGCAACGAAGAAGAGTTCACCTTTCGGGCCCTTTGCAGTCACCGTCTGGCCACTAACCGTGGCCGTGACACCTGCAGGAACCGGAACGGGCTTTTTACCGATACGAGACATATTTCAAACCTGTCTGTCCGTTATGGAGATCACTGCTGCCGTATTAGAATACGGAGCAGAGAACCTCGCCACCAACGTTCTGTTCGCGTGCCTGATGATCGGCCATCACACCCTTCGGAGTCGAAAGGATGGTGATACCGAGACCGTTCGCGACCTGCGGAATGGACTTGACCGAGACATAAACCCGGCGGCCCGGCTTCGATACGCGGCCGATCTCACGGATCACCGACGCACCTTCGTAGTATTTCAGTTCGATGTTGATCTCGGACTTGCCGTTACCAAATTCGACTTCTGAGTATCCGCGGATGTAACCTTCAGCCTGAAGGACATCCAGAACGCGTGCGCGCAGCTTGGAAGCCGGAGTGGAAACACTCGACTTACGGCGTGCAGCACCGTTGCGGATACGGGTGAGCATATCGCCCAGCGGATCTGTCATTGCCATGTGCCCGTCTCCTTACCAGCTCGACTTAACAATGCCCGGCACCTTGCCGAAATTGCCAAGTTCACGAAGCGCAATACGCGACATCTTGAGTTTGCGATAATATGCGCGCGGACGACCGGTGACTTCGCAACGGTTGCGAACGCGGGTCTTGGATCCGTCGCGCGGGAGGCTCGCCAACTTCAAGGTCGCCTTGAAGCGATCTTCGATCGGAAGAGACTGGTTCATGATGATTGCCTTCAGGGCTGCCCGCTTTGAGGCATCCTGGGCAACCGACTTACGGCGGCGATTGTTCTTTTCAATTGCGCTCGTCTTCGCCATTCAACTTAATCCTTCTGCTTGTCGTTACGGCTTACTGGCGAAACGGGAAGTTGAACTCTGTGAGCAGAGCGCGCGCTTCGTCGTCGTTCGTTGCCGTCGTGCAAACGATGATGTCCATGCCCCACATCTGATCAACCTTGTCGTAGTTGATCTCAGGGAACACAATGTGTTCCTTGATACCCATGGCGAAGTTGCCACGGCCATCGAAGGACTTCGGATTCAGGCCGCGGAAGTCGCGAACACGCGGAAGAGCGATGTTCACCAGGCGGTCCAGGAATTCGTACATGCGAGCGCCGCGAAGGGTAACCTTGGCGCCGATCGGCATGCCTTCGCGCAGCTTGAAGCCGGCGATGGAGTTGCGGGCTTTGGTGATGACCGGCTTCTGGCCGGCGATCGCTGCGAGGTCAGCAGCAGCAACGGTCGGCTTCTTCGAGTCGCCCGTCGATTCACCAACACCCATGTTGATGACGATCTTGTCGAGACGCGGGATCTGCATGACGTTTGCGTAGGAGAACTTCTCCTGCATCGCCTTGCTGATGCGCTCAACATATTCCGTCTTCAGACGGGGTTCGTACTTCTTGGTGTCAGCCATCGATCACTTCTCCCGAACGCTTGGCCACACGGACCTTCTTGCCTTCGACAACCTTGAAGCCGACGCGGGTCGGCTTGCCATCCTTGTCGGCAACAGCAATGTTGGACAGGTGGATCGAAGCTTCCTTGTTGATGATGCCGGCTTCCTGGCTCTGGGTCTGGCGCTGGTGACGCTTCACCATGTTGACGCCACGCACAACAGCCCGGTCTTCCTTCGGCAGCACCTGGAGAACTTCTCCGGAGCGGCCCTTGTCCTTGCCGGCCAATACGACGACCTTGTCGCCCTTGCGAATCTTTTGCATCTCAATCGCTCCTTACAGTACTTCTGGAGCCAGCGAGATGATCTTCATGTGGTTCTTGGCGCGGAGTTCGCGCGGAACCGGTCCGAAGATACGGGTGCCGATCGGCTCTTTCTTGTTGTCGATAAGAACAGCTGCGTTGTTATCGAACCGGATGACGCTGCCGTCCGGACGACGGATGTCCTTGGCGGTGCGAACGACAACCGCCTTCATCACATCACCCTTCTTGACGCGGCCGCGCGGAATAGCTTCCTTGATCGAAACGACGATAATGTCGCCGACCGAAGCGTACTTGCGCTTGGAGCCGCCCAGCACCTTGATGCACATGACACGACGTGCGCCGGAATTATCCGCCACGTCGAGGTTTGTTTGCATCTGAATCATGTCAGGTCGCCTTCTTGTTGTTACCGGACCGGTTGGGCAACTGCCCCCTTCTCCGGCTTATGAAAACTTTGTTCCGCAGCGCCGCGCGCCGAACGGGCACGCAATGACGCTACAGCACTTTGAATAGCTGCACGTTTCGTCTTCAAATCGATTCCGAATGAGGGAATCGTACAGTCGCGCGGGATGGATCATTGCCAGGGTGGTTTCCCAGACGGGACCTTCCGTGCGCTCAAAGCAAAAGAACGCTCGACACCGGAGCGTTCTGACGCTGCTTCATACAGATTTTTACGCCCGGCGCAAGAGCCAGGCGCAAATCAATCGTAATTAGGCCTGAACGGAAACGACCGTCCAGGTCTTGTCCTTGGAAATCGGCGCGCATTCCTCGATGGAAACGACGTCGCCGACCTTGTACTGGTTGTTCTCGTCGTGCGCCTTGTACTTCTTCGACCGGCGAACGGTCTTCTGGAAGATCGGGTGCGCAAAGCGACGCTCGACGCGGACCACTACGGTCTTGTCGTTCTTGTCGCTGACGACTGTGCCCTGCAGAATGCGTTTTGGCATATTCTTCGGTCCTTAAGCCTTGGCTTCTGCCGCCTTCTGGCGGGCAATGGTTTTCACGCGCGCAATATCCTTGCGGACTTCATTGATGCGCGACGATTTTTCGAGCTGGCCGGTGGCCTTCTGGAAGCGCAGGTTGAACTGCTCTTTCTTCAGCTTGGCAAGCTCTTCGTTGAGCTGATCTGCGCTCAGTGCGCGAACGGTCTCGGCTTTCATGGGCTTTACTCCTTACTCTGCAATGCGCTGTACGAAGCGCGTCTTGACAGAGAGTTTCGCAGCACCAAGGCGAAGCGCCTCACGGGCGAGTTCTTCGCTGACGCCGTCGATTTCGAACATCATTCGGCCGGGCTTGACCTTGCAAGCCCAGTATTCGACCGAACCCTTACCTTTACCCATACGGACTTCGGTCGGCTTGGCCGTGACCGGAACGTCTGGGAATACGCGGATCCACACGCGACCGGCACGCTTCATGTGACGGGTGATCGCGCGGCGGGCCGCCTCGATCTCGCGCGCGTTAACGCGGTTCGGCTCCTGAGACTTCAGGCCGAATTCACCGAAAGCAAGGTCGGAACCGCCCTTGGCAACGCCCTTGATGCGTCCCTTGAACTGCTTGCGGTACTTAGTACGCTTTGGCTGCAACATTTTTTTACTTCTCCGATATTAGCTGCCAGGAACGACTGTTACGCGTTTTCGCGACGGCGGTTGCTGCTGCTCGGGCCCTGGGCATCACTCTCGGACGCGCGACGCTCGGAAGCCATCGGGTCGTGTTCGAGGATTTCGCCCTTGAAGATCCAGACCTTGATGCCGCAGATACCAAAAGCCGTCTTGGCTTCAGCCACACCGTAGTCGATGTCGGCGCGAAGCGTGTGCAACGGCACGCGGCCTTCGCGGTACCATTCGGTACGAGCGATTTCAGCACCGCCGAGACGGCCACCGCAGGTGATCTTGATGCCTTCGGCGCCAAGACGCATGGCCGACTGAACAGCGCGCTTCATCGCACGGCGGAAAGCCACGCGGCGTTCCAGCTGCTGGGCGATCGACTGGGCGACGAGCGTCGAGTCGACTTCCGGCTTGCGCACTTCAACGATGTTGAGGTGCGTTTCTGAGCTGGTCATCTCGGCAATTTTCTTGCGGAGCTTTTCGATATCCGCGCCCTTCTTGCCGATGATCAGGCCAGGGCGAGCCGAATGGATCGTGACGCGGCACTTCTTGTGCGGACGCTCGATGACCACCTTGGCAATGCCGGCCTGCTTCAGTTCTTCCATGATATACGCACGAATCTTCAGGTCTTCGTGAAGAAGCTGACCGTATTCGGCGTTGTCTGCGAACCAGCGGCTATCCCAGGTACGGTTGATGCCGAGGCGGAAGCCGACTGGATTGATCTTCTGACCCATTATGCGGCCTCCCCTTTGGCTTCGACTTCGCGAACAACGATCGTCAGATGCGCGAAAGGCTTTTCAATACGCGATGCCCGGCCACGGCCACGGGCGTGGAAACGCTTCATGACGATAGACTTGCCAACGTAGGCTTCGGCGACGATCAGGCTGTCGACGTCGAGATCGTGGTTGTTCTCCGCGTTTGCGATCGCGGACTCTAGGGTCTTCTTGACCGTGTCCGAGATGCGCTTGCGCGAGAATTCCAGTTCGGCCAGAGCCCGGTCGACCTTCTTGCCGCGAATCATCGCGGCAACCAGGTTGAGCTTCTGGGGGCTGACGCGGATCGTGCGCGCAATTGCCTGCGCCTCATTATCCTTCAGCCGGCGTTCGGCTTTTGCCTTGCCCATAATTACTTCCTCTTTGCCTTCTTGTCCGCACCGTGACCGTAATAGGTCCGGGTCGGAGAGAATTCACCGAACTTGTGACCGACCATGTCTTCCGACACGGAAACCGGCACATGCTTGCTGCCATTGTAGACGCCGAAGGTCAGACCGACGAACTGCGGCAGGATGGTGGAGCGACGGCTCCACATCTTGATCACTTCGTTACGACCGCCTTCACGAACCTTCTCAGCCTTCTTGAGAAGATAGCCGTCAACAAACGGACCTTTCCATACTGAACGAGCCATTGGAGACTTCCTCTCTTACTTCTTACGCTGATGACGCGAGCGCATAATGAACTTGTCGGTCGACTTGTTCGAACGCGTGCGCTTGCCCTTGGTGGGCTTGCCCCACGGGGAAACCGGATGACGGCCACCCGAGGTGCGGCCTTCACCACCGCCGTGCGGATGGTCAACAGGGTTCATGACGACGCCGCGAACGTGCGGACGCTTGCCGCGCCACACCGAACGGCCGGCCTTGCCGTCGTTGATGTTGCCGTGATCGGGGTTCGATACAGCACCGACCGTTGCAAGGCAGGAGCCGTGCACCAGGCGCTGTTCACCGGAGTTGAGGCGAAGGATCGCCATACCCTGGTCGCGACCGACGAGCTGGACGTAGGCGCCAGCCGAACGGGCGATCTGACCGCCCTTGCCCGGCTTCATCTCGACGTTGTGAACGATCGAACCAACCGGCATGTACTGAAGCGGCATGGTGTTGCCCGGCTTCACGTCAACCTGCTTTTCCGAAGCGATCACCTTGTCGCCGGCAGCAAGACGCTGCGGAGCAAGGATGTAGGCCTGCTCGCCATCGGCATAGTTGATGAGCGCGATGAACGCGGTGCGGTTCGGGTCGTATTCGATACGCTCGACCGTGCCCTCGACGTCGAACTTGCGACGCTTGAAGTCGATCAGACGGTAGGTCCGCTTGTGACCGCCGCCCTGGAAGCGCACCGTGATGCGACCGGTGTTGTTACGACCGCCCTTGGAGGACAGGCCTTCGGTCAGCGCCTTGACGGGCTTGCCCTTCCAGAGGCCGGACCGGTCGACGATGACCAGCTGACGCTGGCTCGGGGTCGTCGGATTGAAACTTTTCAATGCCATTGTTCTATTCCTCAGAGTCCGGTGGAGACGTCGATGGTCTGACCGTCAGCAAGTGTGACGATCGCCTTCTTGACGTCCTTCTGCCGGCCGGCGAAGCCGCGGAAACGCTTCAGCTTGCCCTTGCGGAGCAGCGTGTTCACCGCCGTGACCTTGACGCCGAACAGTGCTTCGACGGCAGCCTTGATTTCCGGCTTCGACGCACCCTTGGCGACGTTGAAGATGATCTGGTTCTGTTCAGAAACCAGCGTCGACTTTTCGGTGATCGAAGGAGAAACGATCACATCATAGTGGCGAAGGTCAGTCATTTGAACCGCTCCTCAAGAGCTTCAACTGCAGCCTTGGACAGGACGAGCTTGCCGCGGCGCAGAATATCGTAAACATTGATGCCCTGGACCGGCAGAACGTCCACGTTCGGGATGTTCTGGGCTGCGAGCTTGAAGTTGCTGTCGAGTTCGACGCCACCGATGAACAGTGCATTGGTCAGGCCGAGCGTTGCAAAAGCGCCGGTCAGCGTCTTCGTCTTGGCTTCGGCGGCAACCAGGTTGTCGACGATGATCAGCTCTTCAGCACGAAGCTTGGCCGACAGCGCATGGCGCAGGCCAAGAGCGCGAACCTTCTTCGGCAGGTCATGAGCGTGGCTGCGAACAACCGGGCCATGAGCCTTACCACCGCCGCGGAACTGCGGAGCGCGAGCCGAATGGTGACGAGCGCGGCCCGTACCCTTCTGCTTGAACATCTTGGCACCGGTGCGTGAAACTTCTGCGCGACCCTTGGCCTTGTGCGTGCCCTGCTGCTTCTTGGCGAGCTGCCAGCGAACGACGCGGGCAATGATATCTTCGCGAGGCTCGAGACCGAAAATCGCATCGGACAGGGAGACCTGGCCGGCTTCTTTTCCCTCGAGGGTGGTGACTTTGAGATCCATGATCTGGCCCCCTTACTTGGCTGCGCGCACGGCGGCAGGACGCGGAGCGTCAGCCGGGGTGCCGGACTTGATGGCGTCGCGAACGACGATCCATGCGCCCTTGGAGCCGGGTACGGCGCCCTTGACGAGGATCAGACCGCGGTCTTCATCGGTGGAGACCACTTCCAGGTTCTGGGTGGTAATGCGTGTCTGGCCCATGTGACCAGCCATGCGCTTGCCTTTCCAGACGCGGCCCGGATCCTGGTTGGAACCCGTCGAACCATGCGAGCGGTGTGATACGGACACGCCGTGCGTTGCACGCAGACCGCCGAAGTTGTGACGCTTCATCGCACCGGCGAAACCCTTACCGGCAGACGTACCGGTAACGTCGACGAGCTGGCCCGCGACGAAATGGCTTGCGGTCAGCTCGGCGCCGACGTCGATCAGATTGTCCGACGAGACGCGAAATTCGACGACCTTGGCCTTCGGCTCAACGCTTGCGGCAGCAAACTGGCCGCGCAACGCCTTGTTGGTGTTCTTGACCTTGGACTGGCCGGCACCCAGCTGAACTGCGGTGTAGCCGTTCTTGTCTTCCGTGCGATGGGCAACTACCTGGCAGTTCTCCATCCGCAATACTGTTACCGGGATATGCTCCCCGGCGTCGTTGTAGACGCGGGTCATTCCCACTTTCTGTGCAATCACACCTGAACGCATTGGTTCATTCCTCTTGAGAGTTAGCGACGGAGAGAACCCCGTTGCACCTCTGGTTTAAGGTCTCCCTCAGATCATCCGATCGAAGGGTCGCCCGTTTTTGGAAGCCGTTGGACCGAGGTCCACGTACCTTCCTTGTTTTTAAAGCTTGATTTCTACGTCCACGCCGGCAGCCAGATCGAGCTTCATCAGCGCGTCAACGGTCTGCGGAGTAGGATCGACGATATCGAGGAGGCGCTTGTGGGTGCGCATCTCGAACTGTTCACGGCTCTTCTTGTCCACGTGGGGCGAGCGGTTGACCGTAAATTTTTCAATCCGCGTCGGAAGCGGCACCGGACCACGAACCGAAGCGCCTGTGCGCTTGGCCGTCGAAACGATTTCCCGCGTGGAGGCATCAAGAATCCGGTGATCAAACGCCTTGAGGCGGATACGGATATTCTGGCCGTTCATTCGAGTTATCCTTGTTGTTAAGCGAACGCCCCAGGTGAGGCAGTTCGTTATTCGTTTCCGGGTGCTGATGCTTCAAAGAGCACAAAGAGCAAATCGCTCTCTGTCCGATTCTGCAATTCGACCCGCCACATATACGGAATCGGCGTCCGACACAATGACCGAACGCCTACGGAAGCACGATTTTTCGCGCTTCCGTCAATTCGAGAGGCATACGATTTTAATCGCATGCTTCGACCAACAAATGATCGAGGAAGCGGCGCCTATGGCGCGCCGCTTCCAACCGAGTTTTTTTACTCGACGATGGATGCGAC
>UCMT01000036.1 GCA_900473795.1 Hyphomicrobiales bacterium
AATCTCCGTTCAAGGCGCAATGCTATCGGCACGGATAAGTGTGGGCGCGGTTCGCGTCCGATGGAAACGAGAGAATTGAAAATATTCGAGGTATCTATCCCGGGTTCTGAAAGTACATCACATGTCGCGTTTGTCAATTCGATGTTCGACGATCGTAGAATGAAATTTCAAAAGTATGATATTTAGCGGGCCATTGCGGAACGACGTTCTCCCACGCCCTATTGCGGCGCAACATAATTCCGTGCGACGCAACAGGGCTGCAGGGAGGATTTTTCTCCTGTCAGCACTCAATGGAGCCACCATTGGCGATGATGTCCGCCGCTCCGAGATGGCCAAACGCACGCCTTTGGCGATGAGCTTCCGGGCAGCCAGTTGGTCAGCAAACGCCGCTGCCTGAAGGGGATGCATTGATCCCGTCCCGCCTCACCATCGGCTCCACTCGCCGCAATCGGCGTAGCACGAGCCCGTGCCGCAAGGACGTGGCCCGCCTTCGCGAAGCCGCGCCGACAGCGGACGTGCACCGTGGCACTCGCCGGCTTCTCCTATGTGCTGGCGCGGAGGGACGCTATGTCCACCGGTAACCTCTCGCCGTCCCACCGCTCCGCGGCGATTGCCCTAACATTTCCCGGACATGTAGCTTCGGGCGGTAAGAAGAAGAAATGCTACACCTGGGAACATTCGGCAGCATCCGAGGTTCAATCCTGAAACGGAGGATGATGTGATGACTGACAGGGACGAAGATACCGCCGGTGGCGCGGAGCGCGGCGCTCAATGTCAGGACGACATGGAGCGGCTCATGCGACAGATCATCACCGAGGCCAACATGCTCGGCTGGGGTTCAATTGAAGCTTTAAACGCCATGCAAGTGGTTTTGAAAAAGCTCCAGTTGACCTTCGCCGAGGACCCGGGACCTGGAAGTCCGCCGGTTACAGCCGAGGCAGATCAGTCGCACGATGGAGACCCCGGAGGGGCCTAGGGGCTTTGCTCTATGTCGTTGGCGCGCCAGTGCCATGCGAGCGTTCGCGGTGATGGTGCCAAGAGCGAAAGCGTGCAGATCGGGGGCATTTTTTTGCTCGCCTTCCCAGTGGGCATGGGCACCCTGCCGGGAGACGTCACCGTGCGTTCGGCAGGTTCCCACATGCGGCATGCGAACGCGCTGATCCCTGCATCGGAGTTCCCATCTACTGCAGGGATCATGCCACTCCGTCCATCAAGACCGCATTGCACATCATACTTTGCAGCCGGATTGGTAGAATCACCTGATATTCCGGAGAGCTGTACCAGCTCTCAGCGGCAGTGCGGGAGGGAAATTCCAGGATCATTGTTCGATCGAACGGCCATTCACCTTCGACCACCGTGAGTTCGCCGCCTCGGGCGATGATCCTTCCCTCGAACGGCGCCAGCGTTGACATGACCAGCTTTCGATAAGCTTCGAACTTTGCCGGGTCGTGCAAATTCTCTTGAAAGATGTAGTAGGCGCTCATCCAGCAAGTGTAGCATAAATTGCCGTCCGCCAGGTATGACGATCGCTCTTGCTGGCCCTGGACAAACGCCTTCGACGATTTGACGCGTTCTAGCGGATATGACCCGACCATTGGCTTCTTTGCACGGTCATACGACACGCATTCTTGATCATTACCAGGCACAAAGCGACCGCGATGTCGGCGTCAAGCGAGCCACTTCGATCCTCCGCCAACATTGACCGTCCATTCGTGGATAGACATCGTCGATCCAACTTGCGTTCTGCCGAAGCCGGTCTCTATAGCCAGCTGCGCTTTCCTCGTCCTTGTGACATTCTAACCAAACAAATACGGTCTCTCCCTCACGAACCGGAAGTCGGGGAAAGCTGTTTGCGCTTCGCTCCGTGACAAACGCCCCGTCAATACGCGCGCCTGCCGCCTGGATCACAGGGAGTGCGTGCTCGCTGAAGAACCTCGCGAAGTCATCTTCGGTCCCGGGTGCCAGCGCGCAGATATTCGTGACAACGATGCCTCCCGTTTCGGCCCGTTCCGCCTCCTGATTTCTTTGCAAATTATGCGCGAACGGCTGTACGCCGCCCGTCGACCTCAGCAGCAACACATTGTCAGAATTGAGCATCGTCGCATTTGCGGCCTGCCCATACTCTTTCCAGACCGACCCCGAATAGAACGATGCGAGCGCCTCCAACCGGGCTTCCATAGTCTCGAACGAGCGAAACCAGACAAAGGCATCGGGATCGTCGAGATCGCGGAATTGTCCTTTGACGCTTATTCCGAGCGCCTCCTGCGGCTCGACGAACCTGCTGTCAAACAGGCTTATCAGTGTTTCTCTACTTTGGGGCCGGAGTCGATAGCGGCGGAGTTCAAAGACGGTATGCTGGCTCATAGCCCCTCCCAACAGGTCAATCATCCTGTTTTTCAATACAGGTTAATTGACCTGTTTTGTCAAGGTGCTACGATCGGGAGTGAGAGCACAAGGATTTGCATGACAGAACACCGCAGAACGAATGATCCCCAAGGTGTACGGCGTCGGATCGTCGACGCGGCCTACGACGCTTTTGTCAACCAAGGTTACATCGCGACCGGAATGGCGCAGTTGCGTGAAAAGGCTTCCGTGTCCGGCGGTGCGATGGCACATCATTTTCCGGCAAAGCGTGATCTCGGCCTGGCCGTCATCCGTGATCGGGTGGCCGAAGCCGTTCAGCGGACGTGGATCCAACCACTCAACGGTTGCGCTGATGCGCCAACCGCCATCGACCGCATCTTCGAAGAGATCATCGGTGAACTAATGCACAAGGACGCGGTCTCCGGTTGTCCTCTCAACAACATGGTAATGGAGGTCTCGCAGCACGACCCCGAAATGCGCGACATCCTCGGCGGAGTGTTTGGCGCCTGGCACGATGCGCTATCGGCGAAGTTTAAAGCGGACATGGCGTCCGGACGCTTAGGCGACCTTAATCCCAGCAGCCTTGCAACTCTCGTTATCGCCTCCTATTCCGGCGCTATGGCGATGGCAAAGGCACGTCAGGACGTCGGCCCACTCATCGACTGCCGGGTGGAACTGGCCAGGCTCATGGCGGCAAGATATCGGCTCGCAGCAGGTCGCTGACTTCACTTTGAGCTCCCGGAGCCTTGCAGGTATAGAACGACGGCATGGCGGTTTTAACGGGAAATCGATCGTGCGCATCGATGGGCATTGGAGCGCGCCGCACCCCCACCGACGTGCCTTATTCCATCAGCACCATTTTATATATGAGCAAGTGGACAGATAGCGCTGGACTTATGTTCTTGGCTCTGTTGTGCAGTCTTGTAGCCCTCGCGCTTAGCTTGGCATTGTTTGAACCAAGCGATCCAGAGTTGGAGCCGAAGGGTGGCCCGCTAATCCCCCCCCGTTACAAATACTCCAGCTCAATAATCGTGGATGCTGGGATGGTGGGCGTTGACTACGGTCGCATCATCGATCGAAAGAGTCTTAAGGACCTCGCTCTTGTCCCTGCTGTCCGCAAGTCGCGCCGCGGCTGCCGCCCATTCCTCGAAGGTCACCCCATGCACGGGCTTCGGGACTTCCTGCGCCCGTCCGGCGGTGGCGCAGAGGAAAAGCGTGGCGGCGAGCATCAGCGATTTGAGGGCATTCATTGTCGCTCCGAGGTTGGGACTGTCGTTTGACTATCGGCCGGGCTGTCTGGCCGCGCCTGTAATTAAGTCATGGTCAACAACGGGCAAGGGTCTGGCTAAGGGGCTCAAAGTCGGTCCGATCCAGATTGGCGCCTTATCCATTTCTGCATGCTCGAAAAGCAGTGTTCCATCAAGGACCGGCATTCAATCTGCTAACTAAACCCATTGAAGAAAAAATGGCCTGAAGAGGCCAACAGTCCCATGCCGATTAGGGAAAATCCGGCTCGTCAACGGGTGGGCCTTTTGACACTCGTACGGCTCCCGACAAAGCGGCTGTCGTCGTTGTTTTGAGAATGATTTCTTTCCTCTACGAGGTAAAAGGAGCACATTGCCGTCAGTTCTCCAGCGCGCGAACCACAAGCCCTCGGGCCCGGATCGCTCCCTGGACGCGGAACGTCTTCGACCCAATTGTACTTTGCGCCCAGCCGGAAAACGTACAGAAGACCATGGGAATCAGGGCGCCATGGCCCACTGTGTTTGATAAATCCGCCTTTTACTCCTTCCAACGGCGTTTGGTGTGCAACCGGGCTCCAGTCGATCGGAGCCTCCGATGTTCATGATTACGCAGTCCGAAGTGAAAAACAGACTGCTCAAGACTCTGCCACCGACGGGGTTCATGGTCCTGAGCCGCAAAATGGAACGGGTCGAGCTCGCCCTCAGGGAGGTGCTGGTCGAAGCCAATCAGCCGACGTCGCACGTCTGTTTCATCGAAAGCGGCTTGGCATCTGTGGTCGCTGAGTCGTCTGACGACGAGACCGTTGAGGTAGGTCATGTCGGCCACGAAGGCATGACTGGCCACCATGTGCTGCTGATGACGGAAACGAGCATGCACCGGACGTTCATGCAGACGGCCGGCAGCGGCATCAAGGTGCCGGTCCATTCTCTGCGCGGGGTGTTCACCAAGTATCCGGCCGTCCGCGACATGCTGTTGCGCTATGTTCACTGCTGCGAGACGCAGCTCGCGCATTCGGCACTGGCGAACGCCCGCTACAGTATGCACGAGCGGCTCGCGCGTTGGCTGTTGATGTGCCACGATCGCCTCGATGGCGACGACCTGCCGCTGACGCATGAATTTCTCTCGCTTATGCTCGGCGTTCGGCGCGCCGGCGTCACAGACCAGCTTCATATTTTGGAGGGCTTGCACGCCATCAAGGCAACGCGGGGGCATATTCGCATTGTTAACCGGGCACAACTCGAGAACATCGCCGGCGGCTGCTACGGTCTGCCGGAGGCTGAATATAGACGTCTCATTGAAGCCCCGGACACCGCGGGAGAGACGAGCGGCCAACTTGGTTGATCAGTCGGATGCGTCGACGGCAGGACCAAAAGGAAATCGCCACCCACGTTGCGGATGTCGATGCTTCGGCCGGAAATCGTATAGCCGTCGAGAGCGCAATGGTCATCAGGGCTCGGGCGTTGGCGAACGCTTCCGTTCGCGCGCACTTGAGATCGGGAAGCGTGGTGCCCTCGAAGTCGATCAGCGGGCCACGGCGATGATGATGTTAGAGTAGCAGAACCGCCGATTTTTCTGGCGCTTGACGCCAGCTGTACGCTTCCGGACCAAAGCCTCACCACCGCTTGCCGCGGCCGACGGAAAAACTATTTCTCAGCATGTGGGTATCGGGGGGTCGGTGCAGATCGCATCCGGGGAGGGTTGGAGCGGCCTGTAAGAAGACGAACCTCGATACCCCGCGCTTGGAAGGAGGAAAACGATGGCAATCGCGGATATTCAGTGGCGCCATCCGCTCAAGGTCACCCTGCAAAGCGGATTGATCTGTAAGTTTGACAGTGTCTACGAAGCACTGGGATTCCTGGAAAAGGAATGGCCGCTGAAACGCGGCGAGCATCACGATCGCGCATTGGTGATGTGCCGCCGCACGCTTGCGCGCATGACGCCGCCCACGCTTGCGCGCGAGGCCTTCGCGGCGGCATGTCGGGAGGCTGGCATGGCAGCCGAAACCGTTGGCCTTCGGCAAACCCGGCCGGCCAATCACCCTACCTTGATCGCATGGCAGCCGAAGCACGACCACGGACATAGCCGACGGAATGGCACCGCTCCGAGAACGTGACCACCAAATTGTAGGCCCGACAAAGCTCACGCGACCGCTCATGGGTTATACGGATCTGCAGTAGATCCGTATAACCTCATGATTGGAATTCCCGCAGCGTGCGCAACACCAATAAATGGTCGATGGGCTTGTTGATGAAGCGTGCGCCTGCAGGTAACACGGCGCTCAATGAAATGGCCGCGCCTGATACGACGATGATCCGGATAGAGGGCCAGTGCTCTCTGACATATCCGGCAAGCGCGATCCCATCCATGCTTCCCGGCATCTGGACGTCAGTAACCAGCAAGGCCAGTGCGCGATGGTGTTCGAGGAGCGCCAGCGCGTCGTTTGTCGCCACCACGACATGATATCCCGCGTCCGCAACCGCATCAGAGGTATCCAGCAGAACAAGCGGTTCGTCATCGACGACGAGAGCCATGGGCTGAGGGGGAGAGGGGACGGGTTGGCTGATCATTCCGTACAATGCATCGTCGGAGGTTCAGTTCCGTCCGTTTGAGGCTCTTTTGCACGGTTTTGCACGAAATCTATCAACCGGTTTCGACTTATAACTCGGTTGCGTGCTGGATGACGGGTCGCCCTATGCTTTGGGCCAGCGCACCCGGCCAGTTGTTTCGAAAGCAATGGGGATATTTCTCACGCTTCTCCTTTCAAATGCATCTCGAGCCGGTTGGTAACGGGTACCTTCGCGTGACTTTGAACCATTGGGAGGCCAAGCGGCCTCCCGTATTTCATGGTGTGGATGCGACTACGATCGGCCGCCACGATTGCCGCCGCTCGAGGACTGGCCGCCCTTCTTGCCGGCTTCGGCTGCCCGCGCCGGATCATTCTTGAAGTTGCCGCCGGACGCCTCACCGCCCTTCGAGGCGGCTTCGCGCTGCTTGTCGTCATCCATGGAGGCAAAGCCGCGCTTTGACATATCGCTGGACCGTTGGTCGCCACCATGCTGACCGCGGTTTCCGTGACCCTGATCACGGCTTCCCGATTGCTGGTTCGGCATTTCACCATCTGTCCGTCCAAAGGCGACACGCGACAGGGCTATTCTTGCCACGAACAAAGAGCTTCGATCAGCGTGGGGCAGAACGCCGCCGATCTTCTCGTCGACGGCATTACCGTTACTCTTTCGGTGAGTTGCTCGATCGACTCTTCGATGAAGACGGCGATAAACTGTCCCATATAGCGAAGCGATAGCTTACCAAGGTTGGTTGGCAGGCCCCACCGTGAACTCGTTGATCGTCGTGTCCTCCGGCTGGTCGATGGCGATCGCAACCACGTTGGCGATCCGTTCGGGCGGAATCCCGTACTTCTCATAGATCCCGTGCATCGCCTGAGACGTCGCCTTGTCGCCGATGGCCCTCAGCAATTCGGTGCTGATTGCGGCAGGATAGATGGTGGCGGTGCGAATGTTCGTCCCTTCCATTGCGGATTCCATGCGCAGGACTTCCATGAAATCGCGCACGAACCACTTGGTGCCGCCGTAGACCGCACCATTGGGATAGGCCTTAAGGCCTGCAACCGACGACGTCGTGATGACATGTCCGGATTTCTGTGCGACGAACGTCGGCAACACGGCCGCGACACCGTTGAGGACGCCCTTGATGTTGACGTCGACCATTTGGTGCCAGTCGTCGGTCCGCATCGCGGAAAGCGGTGAGTTGGGCATCAGGCCAGCATTGAGAAACATGACGTCGACGCCACCAAAGGTGTCCTTGGCAAGTTTGACGATAGCATCGTTCTCCGACTGCTGTGTCACGTCCAGCACCTGATATGCGGCCTGGCCGCCTGCTTTTGCGATCGCGTCGGCAAGCTGTTTCAGCTTGTCTTCCCGCCGCGCTCCCAGGACGACCTTGGCCCCCTTGCTTGCGAGCAGCTTCGCGGTTGCCTCGCCAATTCCGGACGATGCGCCGCTAATGATGACAACTTTATCCTTGATCATGTTAATCCTCTGCTCTTGGTGGGCCTAATGGTTGATCGGACGCCCCCGATACGGAGGCGGTTGGATTGGTTCCGGTTCAACCGTCACCTCTTGACGAAGGTGTGCTGTTCTTGAACCGTCTGAGCAAAATCACGACTTGCTTCCATTTCGTCCCTTCGGCTGAAGACCACGGCGTCGACGATTGCGGTTCACCGCCTAACGTCGATGCACAATTCTGAGGCCCGCGACACCTCGAGTCGTTGTCGCCGGTCGGCGGCCGAAAGACCGACGTGGAGCTTGTAGGAGCCAGCTGAGACGACCCAAGCGGCTCGGTCGGCCGAATACCAGGCAAAGTCTCGCGCAGACAGCTCCAGCATCTCCTCATGTCGCGCTCCCGGGTCCAGAAAGACCTTCACAAATGCCTTCAGTTCCGCCTCCGGCCTGTCTACAGGCGCTCCCTTGGGGGCAACATAGACCTGGATAACTTGGGCTCCCGGTCGGGTTCCGGTATTGGCGAGGCTGACGCGGATGCTAACTCTCCCGTCTGTCTCGAAAGCACTTCCCTCGACCGCCACATCGACTATTTCGATATCCGCGTATCCCATTCCATGCCCGAACGGGAACAACGGCGGAGTCCCGCTACGGTCATGGTGGCGATAGCCGATGTACAGGCCCTCGGCGTAGTGCACCTTGCCGCCCTCCCCCGGATAAACGGCGCTGCCCCTGCCTTGCGTGGGGGTGTCGGCCAGGCGCACGGGGAAGCTTTGGGGCAACCGGCCACCCGGCTCCACCTTTCCCAGAAGGATGTCGGCGATCGCATGGCCGGCCTCTTGACCAGGATACCAGACCTGGAGGATCGCATCGACCTCGTTCACCCATGGCATTTCCACAGGGCCACCGGTTTGCAGCACCACAATCGTCTTTTTCGCCGCGGCAGCTACGGCGCGCACCAGGTCATCTTGTCGGCCCGGCAATGTCATCGACGGGAGGTCGCTTCCTTCGGTGTCCCATTCCGCATTGCGCCCGATGAAGAGGATGGCGGCGTCGGCTTCCGCCGCCACTCGAGCCGCCTCGCCGATTTCCGCGTTTGAAATCGGTCGTCCTATTCCGACATAATAAGCCGAAAAGTCGAAGATGCGCGGTTTGGCAGAACAGAACTCGATCACGATCCGGTATGAATCTCCCGCCAGGAGGGAGACCTCAGCAATCCTCTCATCACATCCCTCTTCGGCGAGCGTCGTACCTGGCGTCCAGCTCTCCCAGGCTTCGACAACCTGTCGGCCGTCGAGGAACACCCGCGCACGACCCGTACAATGGACGCCAACACGGTGGATGCCTGAGGCATCGGGTGTGAACTGCCCTGTGAGGCGTACCGAGAAGGCCGCGGCATCCACCTTGCCCTCGGCAACCTCGTTGAAAAAGAAGGCATTGGCAATTTCCGCTTTATTGACGAGAACGGGTTCTCCGACCAAGTCCGTGTTGTTGAACCATTCGGCCGTGAACGGCCCATTCAGAACCGGCTCAAATCTATGATTCGTGCATCCTTGAGCGAAGGACAGGGCGTCCTCGCCAAGCACATCGGCCAGCCCTTCCCAAGGCGACACCTGGCGATGCGCGTTCAGCTGAGCAGCACCGCCTCCCATGCATCTTGCGATTTTGGCGTTTGGTCCGATCAACGCTATTTTTCCCGCAGTCTTCAGGGGCAGCACGCCGGTGTTCTTCAGAAGGACGGCACCTTCCGCGCCAGCCCTGCGGATCAATGCCCGCGTTGCGTCCCGCTCCTGTTCGTGTTCCTGAAGGCCCCTGGTGTCGTTGAGGGCACCCGTACGCTCGAGAAGTCTCAAAACGCGGAGCGCCGCGCGACGCACTGCGGCGGCAGGAACGTGGCCCGCCTTCACGGCGGCAACAAGCTTTTCGCCACGAACACGCGTGGGGCCTGGCATTTCAAGATCCAGCCCGGCCAAAATAGCTGCGACGGTTGAGTGTGAACCCCACCAGTCGCTCATGACCAAGCCATCAAAACCCCAGTCATCTCGAAGTACGTCGGTGAGCAGCCAGCGATTTTCCGAAGTATAGGTCCCGTTTAGACGGTTGTAGCTTGCCATCACCGCCCAGACGCCCGCCTCGCGGACGGCGGCCTCGAAGGGGACGAGGTAGAGTTCCCTCAAGGTGCGCTCATCAATCTCCGATGACGCTGTCGTGCGCTGAATTTCGCTCTCGTTTCCCGCGAAATGTTTGACGGTAGCCGCAACCCCATTTTCCTGAAGCCCGGCGATGTATCCCACGGCTATCCGTGCGGTGAGAATTGGATCTTCGGAATAGCACTCGAAATTGCGGCCGTTGAGTGCTCCACGGTGCAGGTTTACCGTCGGCGCGAGGAGCACATGTGCACCCTTGTCACGGGCTTCGTTCGCCAGCGCGTTGCCGACTTCCCGCGCCAGCGCGGGGTTCCAGGTCGCTCCAAGGGCGATGCCGACAGGAAAGGCGGCCGATTTTACGCCGCCGATCAGTGAACCGCTCCCGCGGGCTCCGTTCGGTCCGTCGGTGACGCGTAACTTGCCGATTCCAAGTCGGTCGATCGATGGCAGTGACCAAACATCGGTGGCGGATAACAGACTGATCTGCTCGTCGAGCGTCAATTGATCGACCACTGGCTCCAGTTCGAGATTTTCCATTGTCCTATACCTTTTCAGTACAGTTGTTCGATGTTCTGACCAGAGCCCAGCAAGCCCTCACCCTGCAGAGACCTGCGTCAATTCTGCGAACCGCTTCAGGACTTCAGCCTGAAATTTAGGGTCGCGGACTTTTGGATCGGGCTCCTGTGGCCGCAGGTGATACCAGTATACACCACTGACACACGCCTCGGCGTCGCTCGAGGTGGCGAGCCAACATTGCGTCATATGCGCTTTGTTTAAGTCGTCGCTCGCCGCCCGACCTCCCATCCGAGTGGGCACCCAACCGGGATCCACGCTGTTGCAGTGGACGTCCGGCCAACCCCGCGCCAACCCGTTCGCGAGAGCGACGCCCAGAAGCTTGCTTTCTCCATAGGCGCTACTCCCTGACCAGCGACGGGACGTCCAGTTCATATCGTCAAGTACCTGATCGTGGCCGTGATGCATGCTGCTTCCCGTGAAGATCAGCCGCTTGGGCCGACTGGCAAGGGTGCTCAACAGGAAAGGTGCTATGGCATTGACCATCAGAACGCGCAAAAGCCCATCTTCGGTCATCATGCGATCGTCATCAATTATGCCGGCGTTATGGATGATCGCATCCATTCGCCCGATTGAGTTCAGCTGCTTCGCAAGGTTGCGTGTTTCGGCGAGACTACCAAGATCGCCGGTCACGATGCCAAGCGCGCCCGCGGCCAACGCCTCGACACCCTTGGCGCTCCGCTCATTGCGGGCATGCAGCACTACCTCATGCCCGGCCGCAATGAGCGTTTCGGCTGCGTTCCGGCCGACGCCTTGCGTTGAGCCGGTAATGAATATGCGGGTCACGAGAGCACTCCTCTAAATACCATAATGGGGTTGTTTCCGTCGGCGAGGCTTGTGCGGGCTGTTGTCACTTACCGACGGCAGTAGCACTGGCGAGATTTTCCCGATGAAACATCCAGATAACGAGCGCGAAGCAAATGATCAGTAGCGGCTAGCCACTCCGGGCTCCCCGATGCTCACTTGAGTGTTCGTTCCAGCTAGGGGTGTTGCGTGCCGAGTTTGGACATACAGTTCGCCCATCAGCAATTCTAACGCCGGCGGAAGAACACGTGCCGACGGCTCAAGCTGCGACGACCCCGCCTTGATTGCCGGAGATTTGGCCCCCTCCGGCGAGACCCGAGCGATCACAAACGCTTGTAGGTGACGCGCCATCCTTCCTTCGGATCTGCCGGCGTGATCACCAGCTGATCTTCCGTGACTTCGAACTTTCGCTCCATCTTCTGGCCGATAAGGTTGCGAACCAAAGATGATTGAACAGTGATGACGAAGGTGTTTTTCGCCTCGTCGATCTCGACCGGACCGTAGTAGGCTTCATAGCCGTTCGCCGTGTAGGTGGTCGGTGCTGCCGCGGAGTCCGGGTTCATCGCCTGGACTGATAGCGTGCCGCCTTGCGAGAAGATGACTTGGCCCGAGTAGGGTATATTTACGAGGCTACCGCCTGCATCCTTCGTTTGCAGGGACGTCATGCGCCATGTGCCGATGATGGGCGACTTGCTGTTATAGGCGAACGCGGGAGAAGAAACCGCCACGGCCAAAGCGACGAGAGCAATCTTGAGATTCATCATTACGTTGAGTCCTTTGTTGTTCGAAGGAATGAAATCGAAGTGTTGAGTGGGAAGGCGCCACCGTCAGATGCGCTCGATGTGGACCGGACACCCGCCGCGCACCAGCAGCGGGTCGAAGCATCTTCGAAGCGGCCGAGCCGGATCAACCCGTCCCAGCGGTAGTCGGCGTAGAACAGGGCCAGGTTGCCCCATGGCTTGAAGTAGCAGAGGTCGCCCGGCCGCCCGTTCGCGAATGGACCGCTGGCTTCCTCGGTGAGTTTGCGCGGTAGATGGACGATCTTCTCGCTATTACCATAGTCCCCGATCTTGAGATCAAAGGAAGCATCGAGGCGAGATTGTCGTAGAGCGTTGCGGTCAGGGTCAGAGCGTTGAAGATTATCCTGATCCTGACACCGCTCGGTTCCTGACTTGCCGGATCGCGTCCTTCCTGCCCTTTTGCTGCATATGGCAACGCTGCGGCTGCCAAGGCTCCGAGAACCGTGCGACGTGTGATGTACGGAAATCTCGTCGTCATTCCTGATCTCCTCAGACCGGCTGTGCGGTCGGTCGGAACAGGATTTCATTGATATCGACGTCATCGGGCTCGTTTACTGCGAACGCGACCGTGCGGGCGAATGTGTCCGCACCGACGGCGATCTTGCTGACGAACTCCTTCGTGCCCGCCTGGATGTCCTTTTCGCTGATGTGCTCGAGTAGTTCAGTGCTGACCGCGCCGGGCGAAATGATCGTGGTGCGAATGTTGTATGGCTTCACCTCCTTCCGCACCCCCTCTGAGAGGGCGCGCACGGCGAACTTGGTGGCGCAGTAGACGGTAGCGTCGGGGCCGACCACATGCCCGTAGACGGAGGACACGTTGATGATGTGTCCCGATTTTTGCGCCTTCATGTGGGGAAGCGCGGCTGCAATGCCGTAAAGCACGCCCTTGATGTTCACGTCGATCATGCGATCCCATTCGTCGACCTTGAGCCGTTCCAGCGGGGCGAGCGGCATAAGGCCGGCGTTGTTGAGCATGACGTCGATTCGGCCGAATTCCCGAACCGCGGTGTCCACCAGATTCCTGACCTGCTCCCTGTCCGTCACATCGGTCTGGACCGCCTTGGCCTTGCAGCCCTTCGACGTGAGTTCCTCGGCCAGCGCGTCGATGCGGTCTCGCCGACGGGCGCCGAGCACAACGGTGGCACCCCGCTCCGCGAGATGGCGCGCTGTCGCTTCTCCTAGTCCGCTGCTCGCGCCGGTGATGACAACGACTTTATTTTCTATTCCCTGCGACATGTTGTTCTCCTGGTACGTGGTTTAGGAAGGTCAGGTACGGCGGCCGGCGAGTGCTCCGAAGGCGGCGGAGCCCGCAAGCAGGAGGGCGGCTAGAAGGAAAGCACCCCACCAACCAGCACTGTCGAAAAGAGCGCCGCCTGCAAACGCCCCGCCTGCGATGGCCAATTGGATCAGCGCGACCTGGACACCGCCCGCCGCTTCCAGCTCATCGGGGACCAGCCTCGCCATCCAGGTGTCCCAGGCCACGGGCGTCGGGGTCGAGAAGAATCCCCAGATCACGAGAAGGATCGCGGTGACCAACGGTGAAGACCCAAAGCCGATCAGCAGGAGAGCGATCAGGGCGACCGTGCCCGGCAGGGCGATGAGCGCGGCGGCAAGGTGTCGGCGCAGGACGAACCCTATCAGGGATGTGCCGGCCAACCCGCCGAGTCCGACACCCAGAAGCATCAGCGAGAGCGCGTTGAGGCCGACCCAGTGACACCTTCAAGAAACGGACGCAGATAGATCGAAAGCGCGTTCATTCCCATGAAGACGAGACCCGTCGCCGCCATGCCGATCAGGAAGGCGCGGTTGCGCAAGAGGCCCAACATCCGGCCGACCGACACGGTCTCAGCCGCGGGCATCTTCGGCAGAGCGGCAAGTTGCCAGACCAGCGCGGCAAGCCCGATCGGAACGGTGATCAGAAAGGTGCCGCGCCAGCCGATCAGCCCGCCGAGAAAGCTGCCGAGAGGGGCGGCGATGACAATGGCCAATGCGGTGCCGCCTTGAAGCAGAGCGATGGCCTTCGGCAAGTCGGCCTTCGAGGCCAGGCGTGCAAGGATGGCTGTCGATAGCGACCAGAAGCCGCCGATCGCAACGCCGACAAGCGCCCGGCCCATGAGAAAGACGGTGAAGTTGGGAGCGAGAGCAACTGTCAGACTGGAGACGGTCAGAACCCCGGTATAGAGCAGGACGACCGTCCTGCGATCCAACGGCGACAGAAAACCGTTGCCGAAGAGGCTGGTGACAACCGCGAAGACGCCCGAGATGGTGATCGCTAGCCCGGCCTGCCCCTCTGACACCGAGAGATCCCTGGCGATCGGGGTCAGGAGACTAACCGGGAGGAACTCTAATCCAACCAGCAGGAAGGTAAGGAGCGAGAGGCAGGTCACTGCCGCCCATGGAGTTCCCGCGGTTTTTGGCCGCGTCATCTCATCCAATGTCAGATCGATAGCCAAAGCATGCGCTCCCGTTCGGTTGCCGCAGAAGATAGCCAAATGGATTTGGGAGGACTAGAAGGCATAATCTGCATGTCGTGATGAGGGAGATTCAACAATGCGCCGCGACGAGTTTACAGAGATGCGCGCGTTTCTAGAGGTTGCTCAGGAGCGCAGTTTCACACGCGCCGCATCAAAATTGGGTGTGACGCGTTCGGCTCTCAGCCATACGATCAGTGCGCTCGAGGCGAAACTCGGCGTCCGTCTTCTTTCGCGGACGACGCGCGACGTCGCGCCAACCGCCGCCGGGGAGCGTCTGTGGGCGAGCATTCAACCCCATTTCGACGGCATAGCCGCCGGGATTGCCGCGATCAGTGCTCTGCGTGACAAGCCCTCGGGCTCGGTTCGCGTCGTGTGTCCCGACGACGCCATCGACCTCGTGTTCCGTCCGAGGCTGCCGGCGTTTCTACGTGATTACCCGGACATCACCGTGGAACTCATCGTCGACAACGGCTTCACAAACATAGTTGAGCGCCAGTTCGATGCCGGCGTGCGGCTTGGCGAAGCGATCGCACGTGACATGGTGGCCGTTCGCGTCGGCCCCGACGTCTCCTATGCCGTAGTTGGATCACCCGAATACTTTGGCCGCCGCCCAGTGCCTTCGACTCCGTATGACTTGACGGACCACGATTGCGTCAACCTACGGCTCCCCACTTCCGGCGCGCTCTACGCGTGGGAATTCGAAAAGGACGGTCGCGAGTTCAGCGTCCGTGTCGAGGGCCAACTCGTCATGAGCAACATTGAGCCGGCGATCGATGCCGCTCTTGACGGCGTCGGGCTTTGCTACGCACCGAGGGACCTGGTTCGAAGATACCTGGACAGAGGAGAGTTCTTGGAAGTGCTCGCGGACTGGACACCGACCTTTCAGGGATATCATCTCTACTATCCCAGCCGTCGCCATCCATCCGCGGCCTTCTCTGCATTCGTGGAAGTGTTTCGGTATCGGCACAGATAACTTGAAGCAAGTCGAGGCGCGACGATATCATCGCAGGTGTGTTCATCGCAAACTTCGGGCATCTGCCGCCGAAGGCGGTCATGGAAGTCGTCGCTATGTCGATGTGGAGCGGAGAGGCATTGAGGCACTCGGCCGCTCGCGGTGTCGGCACGGTGCCTGTGATCTGAAACTTCTTCTTGAGTTAAGAGTTCCCCGTCGCCGCGCTAAGTTCCCAAGCTGTTCGGTTCGAGCTTGAGCTTGGCATTGCGTTGAAAGCAAATGACTCTGGCGTACGGCGGTAGTTGCTAGGGGTGAAGATGAAGTCCTAGAGTTTGCCGATGCCTATCTCGCTGCACGAGATTGCTGCGCGTATGAGTATCACCCCCACTAAGAGAAACTAAACAAGTTTCGGGAGGAGGAACTGATGACCGACACCAAGACATCCATCACGATTGGCGGCTTGAAGAGCGCGCTCTGGGGGGCTTCGCTGGCGCTCGGGCTAATGGGAACGGCCGTTCCGGCCTTAGCAGAGGACCCGGTACTGATCGGCGTCATCTGGCCGACCCAGGCCCATGCCCGCGTCGCCTTTGAATCGAAGATTCTCGAAGAACGCGTGAAAGCCAACGGCGACGAACTCATCACGCAGTATTCAATGGAAAGCGCCGCGACCCTGAAGAACCAGTTCGAGGCCATGATTGAACGTGGCGTCAAGGTCATCATCTTCCAGGCGATTGATGCGACGGCAGCTAATGCGCTGGTCGATGAGGCCCATGCGGCAGGAGTCAAGGTTATCACCTATGACCGAGGTGTAACCGAGGCGAAAGTAGACTTCCACATTTCCCGTGATAATTTCGAAATGGGAACACTGCAGGCCCAATCGGCATTGAACGCCGTGTCTTGTGGGAAATACGCGATCATCCGCGGTGATGCTGCGACACTTGCGCAGGTGGATATGTCCCGTGCCTATGACGAATTGGTCAAGGCCAAAGAATGTATCGAGGTCGTCTATGACACGTTGACTCCCGGTTGGGATACCGCGACGGCACAGCGCGAGGCCGAAGCGGCCTTGCAGGCGAATCCCGACATCAATGCTTTCCTGATCATGTGGGACACCGGCGCGCAGGCCGTGGTTCAGGCTCTGAAGTCGGCCGGCAGTGAGCCGGGCAAGGTGTGGATCACTGGGTCCGACGCCACCCCGCCCAGCTTGAAATACATCTCGGAGGGCTGGCAGTCCCAGACGACCTGGACCCCCATCGACCAGATGGCAAACGATGCGGCAGATCTGGCCCACGATCTTGGCGCGGGCGTCGAGCCCCGGATCAAGGGCGTAATGGTAAACGGAGTGCCGAACGCCTATCCTAAGCTGACTTCTGTCACCAAGGACAACCTTTGCGAATTCATCAACAAGATCGCGCCTTCCGGCTGGATCAACACCGATGAAGTCTTCGGCCAAGGCGTGAACCCCTGCAAGTGAACACAGGTGTTCCCTGCAGCGGAGCCTGACTCGGGGCGGGGGCTTTCTGCCGCCGCCTCTCAGTTGGTATAAGTCGGTGCGGATATACCCGATAGTGGTTCCACCGATATCGCAAACGGAATGTCCTGGGGAGGATCGACATGGCTTTTTCGTTAAACGCAGAACTCGCGACGGGTTTGGCACGGCTTGGCGAGGAAATAGGGGAAGTCGCCCCGATGGCGGTTGGTGACGTGGCCAGACGCCGGGAAGTCTACGACGCGTTGCAGCGGTTCATCTTTTCGAAGCTGGAGCATCCCTCGGACGTGACGATGACCGAATACGAGGCGCCGGCGTCGGACGGCGCGAAGATTCAGCTGCGCTGGTATGCCAGATCAGGTGAGTCGCCCGGGTCCGCGGTGGTCTATTGCCACGGCGGCGGCATGATGCTCAGCAGTCCTGAAGTCTATCACACGCCTGTCGCGCGATACGTATCAGCCTCCGGTGTGCCAGTCTTGACGGTCGCCTACCGCCGCGCACCCGAGGCACCAGCCCCGATACCAGTCACCGACTGTCACTCCGGCCTGTGCTGGCTGGCAGACCATGCCGCCGAATTAGGAATAGATCCCAACCGTATAGGCATCATGGGCGACAGCAGCGGCGGCGGGATCGCGGCAAGCTTAGCCATCTATGCTCGTGATCAGGGCGGCCCGCATATTTGCAAGCAGTTGCTGATCTATCCGATGCTCGATGACCGCAACGTCGTGCCGGATCCACTGCTCGCGCCCTTCGCTCCGTGGAGCTACGATGACAACATCACGGGCTGGACCGCGCTCTTGGGCGAAGACTGCGGGGGCCCGCATGTGACGCCCTACGGCGCCGCCGCTCGGCTAACGGATTTCACGAACCTCCCCGCTGCTTATATCGACATCGGTGAACTCGACATCTTCCGTGATGAAACTATGCGTTATGCCCACAACCTGATGCTGGCTGGAGTCAGTACCGAACTCCATGTTCATCCGGGCGCGGCTCATGCTTATGAGGCTTTCGTGCCAGACTCGGAATTGGCTCAACGTACCGTGCAAGATCGGATTCGGGTCCTCAAGTCTCTATAAATTCCTATTTGGAATGCTAGTGGCGGGACGAACGAGCTGAGCAATTTCTGGGCCCGTTACTCTTCCTGTTTCGCGACGGCCGCCATTACCGCAGCAATACCAAAGAACCGACTTTCAGTCGAATTTTCGGGATTTGCGGTTGGGCAGCCAATTGGCTGATGGAAAGCACAGGTACCGGCGGGGGCGCCATTCGAAAGCGATGCGACCTGTGAGATTTGCGTCTGACGCAATCCAATTTCGCCGTGCGCGGCGGTTGTCACCGCTTTCCTTGTCCGCCTAATCTGCAGGTGTGTGCCAATCACTCAACCGCTTCGGCACACTGATCGTAACATGGAAACCGGTTTGCTGGATGGTCAGAGCGACCCGGATGCGTCGGCACCTTGAATGAAGTATGGAGCAGTCATGTATCATCCAGAAATCTCTCGTGTCATCCTGACGCGCAACGAAGACGACGGTACCTCGGACTTTGAAGTCTTGTCGCTAAAGGCCGATACACCGCTGAACGATGCGGGCGATCCGGTGTTCACCGTCTCGCAGCTCTGGGGAACACCTGACGGGATCGCGCAAGTGGGGCCTGGCGTGAATCCCCCTCAAGTCATCGAACCCTGGTTCCCCGGCGCTGGTGGCGTCCGATTTCGCTTTTTCACCTTTCTGCCCGTTCCTTCAAAAGAAAAGACCAAAGGCGAGACCGAACCTCTGCTCTTGGAAAAGGCAAAAGGAGAAGGTCTGTCAAGCTTCACCACAGCCTTCGATCCCCACCGGCCGGGCATGCACATTTCCGATTCCGTCGATTTCGTTTTTGTCATGTCGGGCGAGGTGGTGATGGAACTCGAGAGGCGCGAAATCCTGGTCAAACAGGGAGACATCGTCATCATGAGGGGCGGCTGGCACAATTGGCGCAATGAAACTGAACAGCCCTGCACCGTCGCCTCTGTGATGGTCGGCGCTAACCGGGTCACTGCCTGATCCTACCGCAGGAGTGCCAAACTTGGACGAATACGACTATCTGGTTGTCGGCGCTGGTTCGGCAGGCTGCGCGATCGCCGCCCGCCTGTCCGAGGACGCCGACGAGCGGGTGCTTCTACTGGAGGCCGGTCCGCCTGCCGATCATTTCTGGATCAATACTCCCGGCGGGGTTTCCCGGCTTTTCGACGACCGGCGTTACAACTGGTGCTTCACCACAGAACCTAATGAAAGTCTGGGTGGACGTACGCTACACTGGCCCCGTGGCAAAACCTTGGGCGGATCGAGCGCAATAAATGGCATGGTTTACATGCGGGGTCATCCGCGTGATTTCGACCATTGGGCGGAGTTGGGGAACAAGGGCTGGGGATGGGACGACGTCCTCCCTTATTTCAAGAAGTCTGAAGACAACACGCGCGGAACCGGTGCCTACACCGGGACAGGCGGGCCATTGTCGGTCTCGGACCCCACGGAACGGCACCCGATCACCAGGGATTTCCTTAAATCAGTCGCGGCTCTGGGTGTTCCGGAAATTGAGGGACTCAATTTCCCCCCTTTCGAAGGGGTCGCCTATCAACAATTTACCATCCGTCGCGGCAAGCGTGAAACCTCTTACACGGCTTTCATCAAACCGATCCGGCATCGCCGCAATCTGACGGTTTTGACCAACCTCACGGTTTTGCGGATCCTGATCACAAACGGCGAGGCCACGGGTGTCGAGGTTTTGGATCGCGCACAGAAACGCGTCATCCGAGCGAGGCGCGAGGTCATCCTATCAGCCGGGGCTCTGGCCTCTCCTCAGCTTCTCTTGCTTTCCGGCATTGGCGACGGGAGCGAGGTGCGCCAGCTTGGCCTGCCTTTAGTGGCCGATACCCCCGGCGTCGGGAAAAACCTCCAGGATCATTGGGCAGTGCCGTATGTATTGCGCGTCGGACCCGACGGCTCCTACAACCCCCGTCTCAGCGGCTATCGCAAATATCTGGAGGGAATGCGTTACCTGCTGACGCGCCGCGGGTTTCTCGCACTTGGGTCTTCAGCGGTCAGCACATATGTGAAATCGTCCGAAGCCGAGACGCAGCCCGACCTGCAATTGGCGATCCGGCCCGTCTCAGCCATTTTCAATCCTGACGGATCGGTTGATGTGGATCCCGAACCCGGCGTTGGCGGGGCGGTGGTTCTGGTGGGACCCAAATCAACCGGTTACCTGGCGCTGCGATCTCCCGATCCGCTGCAAGCCCCGGCGTTCCATCCGAGATACCTTGGCCATCCAGATGACGCTGCGCGGCTTATCCGCGGCGTGCATCTCTTGCGTCGCGTGTTTGAGAGCGAGCCTCTCGCTAGCCGCATCAAAGCAGAGGTCACACCGGGTCCGGGGGTTCAAACCGATGCGCAAATTCTCGATTTCATCAAGCGTAGCGGCAATACGGCGTGGCATCCCGTCGGCACGTGCAAGATGGGCATGGATCCAATGGCGGTGGTAGACTCATGGCTCCGCGTGCATGGACTGCGACGGTTGCGCGTAGCCGACGCGTCGATCATGCCCAGGATCACCAGCGGCAATACCAACGCACCGTCGATAATGATCGGCGAAAAGGCGGCGGATATGATTAAGCAAGACAAGGCGCCCCGGCGGCAATAGTCACGCTGAAGCACCCTCCAAAAGAAGCGATAGGAGCAACCGCAAATGCCAGGCATGACTACGAAATTGCGTCGCCTGCTCGCGCAGGATGGCGCTCTCCTAGCCCCTGGTGCCTTTGGCCCGATGCCGGGAAGGCTTGCCGAGCGCGAAGGGTTTGAGGCGGTCTATCTACCTGGTGGTGGCACCGCCTTGAACCGGCTGGGTGTAGCCGACGTCGGCATCATCACCATGACCGAGATGGTCGACAGTGCCAAAGCTATGGCTCAGGCTCTGAAGGTGCCGGTGATTTGCGACGCAGACAGCGGTTTCGGCAATCACCTGAATGTTCAACGCGCAGTCCGCGAATACGAGATGGCCGGCGTCGCGGCCATCCATTTCGAAGACCAGACATTCCCGAAGAAAAGCGGTCATTCATCTGGCAAATCGCTTATTCCGATCGAGGAAGCCGCGCAAAAGATTCGCGCGGCCGTGGCCGCGCGAACGGACCCCGACTTCGTCATCATCGCACGTTGCGATGCCATGTCGGTCGGTGGTCTGGAAGAAGTGGTTCGCCGCTGCACCGCCTATCACGCAGCAGGAGCCGACATGACCTTCGTCGAGGCCCCGAATTCCACGGAAGCCGTCGCTGCAATTCCTAAGCTTATACCCGGAATGCATCTTTTCAACATGGCCGCCGGAGGTTCGACCCCGGTCCTGACGGTCGAAGAAGTCGGCCGGCTCGGGTACAAACTAATGATCATGCCGAACTTCTCGGCTCTGGTGGCGATCAAGGCCATGCAAGAGATGTATTCCGAAATCCGGCGGACCGGGTCGGTGGCCACGATCAAGGAGCGCGGCGTGACATTTTCGGAGCTTCAGGATCTTGGCGACTTGCGAGGCTATGACGCCGCTGACCGTATCTACGATGTTTCCGCCCCCAGGGAGCATCCCTGAAGGCGGAAAAGCCCGTTTTCAGATCGGCCCGGAGCTCAAGAGCACCGTCTTCTGAACCAGATAGGCGTCCAGCGAGGAAGGACCACCTTCGCGCCCGATACCGGTATCTTTGTTGCCGCCGAAAGGCGTGTCCGCATCCGGAGTGCCGAAGTGGTTGATCGACAGAACTCCGACCTCCAGCTCGCGTTGGAGACGTTCGGAATCGGCCAACGAATTGGTGAACGCATAGCCGGCCAATGCGACATGGACGCTGTTGGCCACTTTCAACGCCGCGTCCAAATCGGGAACCGAGACACAGGCGGCGATCGGATTGAAGGGTTCCTCCGTCATGGCCGCGCCGTCTAACGGAACATCGGCCAATACCGTCGGTTCGAAGTAATACCCACGGTTGCCGATACGCTTGCCTCCGGTAGCGATCCGTGCGCCTCGCCGGGTAGCGTCGTTCACCATGGCTTCAGCAGTCTGCAGACGTCGCACGTTGGCCAGCGGGCCCATCTGTGCGGCGGGGTCGAACCCGTCGCGCACGCGATACTCCGACAAAACGCCCGCGAAAGCATCGACGAAGCGATGGTAAAGGCTGTCATGGACAATGAACCGCGAGGCCGAAGCGCAGATCATTCCGCCACCGCGTGTCTTGGCTTCAGCCGACAAGACAGCGACCTTTTCAACATCGACGCCCGAGCCGATGATGACTGGCGCGTTACCTCCCAGCTCCATTAGAACCGGTTTCATGGCGCGCGCGGCAAGTCCGCTCAGATGCTTACCCACCTCTGTCGATCCGGTGAACGTCACAAGCCGCGTGATCGGAGAGCCGATCAACGTAGTGGAGATCAAATTGGAATCGCCCGTCACCAGGTTGAGCACACCGGGCGGCAGGCCTGCGTCCTCAAAGCACTTCACCAGCGCGCAGGCCGTGCCGGGCGTTTCGACCGCCGGTTTCAGAATTACCGAACAACCTGCAGCCAGCGCAGCGGAAATTTTGCGGGCAGCCGCGCTCATCGGGACGTTCCAGGGCGTCATGGCGACGACCGGGCCGATCGGCTGGCGGTGCAGAAGCTTTTGCATGCCCGGTTCGGCTGGCACAATCACACCGTAAGCGCGCTGCGCTTGGCCGGCCTCCCATTCGAAGAAGTTGCAGCAGCGGTCGATTTCCGCCTCGGACGCGGCCAAGGTCTTGCCGTTTTCCAGAGTGGTGATCCGGGCGATATCCTTCAGCCTTGCACGCAGCAGGGCTACTGCGGCGTGGATTACCTTGGCCCTTTCATTGGCCGGCGTAGCGCGCCAAAGGTGGAACCCGGCCTCGCAGGCCTTCAGTGCGTCGTCTAGATCCTGAGGGGTGGCAGCGGGCACCGGGCCAAGTTCGTTCTCGGTGCTTGGATTGCGCACCATGCGCCAAGGCTTCCGATCGTAGATCCACGTGCCATTGATGTACATGCCGACCGGCGGATAGGCGGTCTTTTCGAAGGCTTCGGAAGGCCGAGAAGTGATGTCCTGCATGGGATGTTCTTTCAGTTGCGCCGAAAAGGCGGACTCATGCGTTGGACTCAGCGGGAAGTCCGACGTCAAAGACATGTAAAAGCTGCGCGAGCGTGCGGTAGTAGCCCACAAGGGCGACCAATTCGAAGATGGTGGCTTCGCCGATCGTGTGGCGGAGGTCGGCGTAGATGGGGTCCGAAATCGGCAGGTCGCCGGCCATTAGCCGATGGCAAAACGTGTAGGCGATGGCCTCGACCGGATTGGCGCTGGCAAAGCGGCCCAGTGCAAGGTCGCTTAATTCAATCTCGGTCAATCCAGCCGCCCGCCCTACCCTTTCATGGGCATAGCGTTCAAATGCGCTGTCGGTGACTTGCGCTACGCAAAGGATGGCAATTTCGCGAACTCGGTCGCTTAACCCTGTCCGGTAGCGGATCGCTGAACCAAGTATCTGAAGCGGCATTCCCAGCCGGGGATGGTGCACCATGATTCCGAAAGGACCGGTCAGGGCTCCTTCGGCATCCACCAGCGGAAAAAGCTGCTTGCCCTTGCCCCTGGGGCCTCCGGCTATCGCCTCGTAAAGGGCAAGCTGCTCGGGGTCCAGTTGGGCTTTCGGAAGGTTCTTCAGGCGCATCGAACACTTACCTTCTCACTGAACCACGAAGCCGCCGTCCACCGGCAGCGCAACGCCGACAATGAAGCTCGCACCGGGACTGCAGAGGAACAGGACGACTGAGGCGACCTCGTCAGCCTTGGCGATCCGGTTGATCGGCATCTTGGCCACCGCCTGGCTACGGTCCAACTCGCCTTTTTCGACCAGCGCATCCACCATCGGCGTGTCGATTGTTCCCGGGCAGATCACATTCACTCGGATGCCACGCGCGGCATATTCCAAGGCCGCACTCGTGGTCAGTCCGATGATCGCATGTTTGGAGGCATGATAGGACGTGCGCCCTGCCGCCCCAATCAATCCGCTGATCGAGGAGCAATTTACCACCGCGCCCGAGCCCTGCTCCCGCATTTGGCGCAGCTCATACTTCATGCAGGCCCACGTGCCCCGGGTATTGACGCTCTGGATCCGGTCATAGTTCTCGGCGGTGACATCGGCGATTTCGGCCGGCGGATCTATGATCCCGGCGCTGTTGAAGGCCATATCCAGCCGACCGAAGGTTTCGACCACCGTCTTCACCATTTCTTCGACCTGATTTTCCTGCGCCACATCGCAACGCAGGCCGATGGCCTCGAACCCGGCATCCTTCAATTCTTTGGCTTTGGCCTTGACCAAAGTCTCGTCGATATCCGCCAGCACCACGGCAGCGCCCGATTGAGCGAATTGCCGTGCTGTCGCCAGCCCGATACCCGAGCCTGCGCCTGTGACGAGCGCGACCTGGTCTTTGAAGTCATAGGTGGGGTTCATGTGTTCTCCTGTTCGTTTTGTTGGGCGTCGGGGCTTAGATCCGCGGTCCGGCAGCATCAGGCGCCCAGAGACCTCAGAAGCCCTGTCAGGTTGTCGGACGTTTCAAGTTCGTAGAATCCCTCTATGGCGCGTTCGACCACATCACGAGCCAGCACGCCTTCGGCATTCAGCCTGAACTTATCGGCCAGTTCGTCATCTGACATGCCCGAGCCACCGGCAACTCCCGGTGTGCCCTTGGGATAAAGCAACTCTGCTGAATAGGTCTCGCCCCCGGCGTCCACTTCGACGCGCGAGGGCCGCGCCGCCGGATCGGTCGTCACCAGCCGGGCCCAGTCGGGATGAACCTGACAAGTGATTTTATCCATCAATTCCAACACGTGCGGAGCCAGCACGACATCCGGCGCTTGCCAGACATTCGACTTGGGCAATCGCTGCGCCCCTACGGCAAGGCCGTGTGCGGCCGAAAATTGGCCGTCCACAACGTCCGCGATGTTGCGGGTCGTCCAGCAGGCGCGCTCCACATGGCCCTCGCCCCACGTGCGGATCGCTCGAATTTCGGGGGTTGCGATACCGTTTTCGTCCAAAATGCCGATCAGCAAGTCTAGAAGGCCATGCAAGGCGCGACAGTGGGGATAGACCTTGAAGGAATTCTCCTTTGGGAAGTACCAATAGTCACCAATATCCTTCAGCATTCTTTCCGGCTGCCAGCGAACTGAGCCGATAAATCGCCGGTATCCATACTCTGCGTCGTCGAAAACTGCCGGATCACCTCGATGGCCAAGGTGGGCCATATGGGCGGCGGTCAGCGCTGCTTGTGTGATCGGACCAGCCATCGTGTACTTGATCGTCGCAACTGGGGTATGCTCAAGCCAGGACCGATGCGAATTGACTGGCGTTATCGCTGCCGCAATCGCCAGGGCGTGGCTCATGACACTGGCGCTTTCGCGCCAAAGACGCGAAATCGAAGCCGTGGCCCCGAAGATTGAACTCGTGTAGCCAAGCACATCGGGCATGCGGTGCTTGCCGTCCGAGATGTCGCGAATATTGTCCATCGCCTTGCCGAAACGGTTGGTCATCTCGTGTGCGACTGCAGTCGCGACGATCAGCTCGCGTCCGGAGACGCCCTTTACCTCAGCCTCGGCCAGCATCCCGGGTAAGACATAGGGCGAGACATGGCCAGGAGGCAGAATGGCGTCGAAGTCGAGCGCGTTGATGGCCTCGCCATTGGCAAAGGCTGCGCCGAAGGGCGTCGATCTGATCGGCGAGCCGTAGATCGTGCATGACTGATTACCCTCGCCTTGGATCCTTGCGAAGTCTACGGCGATGCGGCTTTTGTCGAGCGTAATGCCGCCAATGGCGCATCCGAGGGAGTCCAGCAGGATGCGTTTGGATTCATTCACGACATCTTGCGGCAAATCCTCGAAGCGCAGTCCGGTGGTGAATTGTGCAAGCTGTTGAGCAATTGAGTTTGACATTTGGCCGTCCCAAAGAGTGCTAGCGACCGCGGGCGGGAATTGGGCCGCCTCGATGCGTTATTTTCCCAGCAATTGCCGGCGCGTGAAATAGCTGTCCAGGCCGACCGCGAACACAAGGATCAACGCCTTGACGACGTTCTGGGCATAGCTCGAAACGCCCAGAAGCGACATGCCGTTGTCGATGTTGGCCAGAAGGAAAGCACCCATCATCGCACCGCGAATGGTCCCTATACCACCGCGCAGCGATACGCCGCCGATTACGGCCGCGGCGATCGCGGTCAGTTCAAGGTTCGTGCCCGCGTCAGGCGTCGAAGTGCCAACGCGTGCCAAGATCATGCTCCCGGCGAGACCGCAGACCGTGCCCATCATCACAAAGCCGATCAGAACCGTGTTCTTGACGTTGATACCCGCATACATGGCCGCTTCGTGGTTGGACCCGACGAGGAATGTCCGTCTGCCGAATTGTGACCGTGCAAGCATGAATTCGAACAAAACCACGATGCCTGCAATCCAAAGCGCCGCGTAGGGCAGTCCGCGCCCAAAGTGGCCGATCCAAAGGAGCGTCGCAGCCACCAAAAGGCTCATGAACAAAATCTTGATCGGCTCATCGATCGCAGTCGGGCTGGAATGCTTCAGCTTGGAGTACTGTGACGCAGACGCCCAAAGCCCGTATAGGATCGCAAGCGCTGCGCCGACGACCGCAAACACGGCGGGCATCCGTCCTTCCGTTAGGGCGGTGAATGAGTCACTCACCGGACCAATCGCCTGCGCATTCGTCCAAGTGAGGCCGAGACCGCGCCATAGAAGCAGCCCGCCGAGTGTCACGACAAAGGCCGGTACTGAGAACCGGGTTATTATGAAACCTTGGATCAGCCCGATGATCGCCCCTACTGCCATAGCACCCAGGACGCTGCTCGCAACATCAAAGCCAGCCATCTGCATCTTGCCCGCGATCAGACTGGTGAAAAAGGCGACGCTTCCCACAGAAAGGTCAAATTCGCCCATGATTATCAGCACGGAGATCCCCGCGGCCACCACAACGACAACGGCCGTTTGCCTGATCAGCAAGGCCGCATTGTTGGAGGTAATGAAAAACCCATCGGATGCGACCTGGAAGTACAGCACCAAAAGAACAAACGCCGATAGCAAGACCGCTGTGCGCAAAGGGATAAGCCGAGCGATCAGCGGCCTTGGGCGGGCGACGGGGACCGGTGGGGAACTGGATGGGGTGGTCGCATGTGCGGTCATGTTCAATTCGCAGCTCCGGTTGCGGCAGACAGCAGTTGTTCCGTAGTGGCGCCGCGGGGAAAGGACGTCTGGAGGCGTGACTTGTACATCACGACGATCCGGTCACATTCGGTCCGCACTTCGTCAACGTCGCTTGAGATAAATAACACAGCGATTCGAAGGTCTCGCGCGATGCCGCGAACCAATCGGTAAATTTCCGCCCTTGCTCCGATGTCCACGCCGAGGGTAGGCTCATCGAGAATCAGCACCTTTAGTCCGTCGAAAAGGCAGCGGCCGAGAAGCACTTTCTGTTGGTTCCCACCGCTAAGCGCGTTGATGGAAACCTCAGACCGCGCGGGCCGGACGCCGAGTTTGCGGATCAGGTCTGCGACCTTCTCACGTTCTTTGCCCTGGTCCACCAGAACGCCGAACCGCGTCATGCTTTTCAACATGGCCACTGTCATGTTCCACGCGACAGACTGTCCCTGCAGAACGCCTTGGGACTTTCGGTCTTCGACCAACAGGGATAGCCCCATCCCCATTGCTTGCTGCGCGCTGTTGGCGATGCCTTCCCGACCATCAATGAAGCATTGGCCTGTGACGGGGCCTGGCCACACGCCAAACAAGGCCCGCGCCAATTCGGTCCTTCCAGCTCCCACCAAACCATATAGGCCCAATATTTCGCCGGGATAGATTTCCAGATTTATGTCCTTTGCCCGAGTACGGGTCTGGGCTGTGTCAGCGTATACCGAGAGCGCCTTTACCTGCAGCAATGGTGAGCCTGATGGCGCGAACGGTGCGTCGTCCGCCAGTGCCTTCAATGAATGAAACGCATCGCCGAGCATTGCCTGAACCATCTGCTCCCTTGGCGGAACGCTCCCGAACGATGCAACCAAGGTACCGTTTCTCAGGACAAGGACGCGATCAGCGACCTTGCCAATCTCGTCCAGACGGTGCGTGATGTAGATGATGCCAACACCCTGATTTCGGATGAAATGCAGCTGTTTCAGCAAAACTTCGGACTCGGTGTCAGTCAGCGCCGCCGTCGGCTCATCCAAGATCAGTAATCGGGCGGATCGGTGCAGGGCGGCAGCCAGAACGATAAGGCGTCTTTCCGATGGAGACAGGGTGGACGCCCTCGCCCGAGGATTGACATTCATTTGGAAGAGACCCAAGGCCTCCTCGGCCCATCGCACCGTCTTAGCTTCGTCATAAAGCGCATACCGTCCTGGCAGGTGGCCCGCAAACATGTTCTCGGCAATTGATAGATGCGGAATGACGTGAAGCTCTTGCGGAACCAGCACGATACCCGCGGCGTCGCCTTCCTGCACCGAAGAGAATTTCGCGGCTTCGCCCTCGACGATCAAATCACCCTCGTATGATCCACTGGGGATCACGCCGGACAAGATCTTCATAAGGGTTGATTTTCCCGCGCCGTTCTCGCCGACGACGGCAAGCACCTCTCCGCGCTTGAGGCTGAGATCAATTCCATGCAGCACACGGAAACTACCATAAGCCTTTGACAGATGGCGACCTTCGAGCAGAGCGCTCGTCACGGTCCCGTTCGGGATTTCGGTTGTTTCCGATGAGATCGAGTTCATCACGAGATTTGCTTCCTGCGCTCAGATCTGGTTGCCGGTCTGGCTATGACAACAATGGGCCAGGGCTGTCGGTATGCGACACCGGCTCGCCTCAAACGCGTATCAGTTATGCGGCCGTATGAAGCGCTCCAGCAGTGCTGGATGTCGCGTGCAGGCGGCGTCGCCAGCTCTTTCTGTGATCCATACTTGAACAAGGTCGGTCCACAATCGGATGTGGACCGCTGTTCGTCCTCCAACATTGCAGTACATTAGATCGAACGCCCGGCCTCAGACAACGGCCACTCTTGGCGAAGCTTGATTGCGTGCCGCGCAAAAGAGCACGCCAACACCAGACAGAGCCACACTTTGCGAAATGCAACGGCCTACGGGTCACTGGATCGTAAACCCGCCATCGAGGCGAGCGCCTATCCGATCACGAACGTTGAGCCCTCACAGCAGAGCCAAAGTACCGTATTGGCGATTTCCTCGACGCGACCAAGCCGGTGAATGGGCATCAAGCTTTTGGCAATCTCGAGACTTAGGTCGCTTTCCCGGTCCATTCGTTCGACCATCGGCCTTTCGATGGTCCCAGGGCAAATTGCGTTCACCCGGATACCTTCGCCGCGACCTCGGCAGCAACGCTTTTTGTCATGCCCAACATCCCATGCTTGGACGCGGAATATTGCGCGCGCTGAGCGCTGCCCACGATGCCGGCAAGGGAGAAGTAGTTGACGATCGCGCCAGAGCCTTGTTTGCGCATTTGCCGCAGTTCGTACTTCATGGCGCTGAAAATCTCACGCAAGTTCACGGCTATCACATAGTCATATTCGTCAACCGACATGTCGGCCAGGTTTTTGGCACGCGTGATGATGCCAGCGTTGTTGAAGGCTACGTCCAATCGGCCATATGTCGCGACCGCCTGTTCGACCAGAGCCTTCACCTGCGCATCATCCGAAACATCGCAGACGATGCCAACCGCCTCTTGTCCCCTGTCTCCCGATCCCCTCCACCGCGCTTTTCAAGGCAACTTCGCTGACGTCGGACAGTACAGTCTTTGCGCCCGGCCCCCGCGAAGGCTGCAAACCGTCGCGATGAGTTCCATCCCAGCCGATTTGACAAGGATTGCGGCGGCGGCGCAGGCAGAGTCGAGTCTTCGACCGAGTTGCGAACCCAGGGCTTTCATCCACACGGCGTAGAATTTGAGCCGCGCTGTCGATGATGACAAGGATTGTGCCGGTTGGACGAACCTACGACGCACATGGGTCCGTCTAGCACCCTGTCAACGGCGATTCTGCGACTGTTGAAGAAGATAGTCCCGTCCTACGCGTCGGCGAGAACGCAAAACGGTCTTGGGGGTGGCATACCGAGGCTGAAGCTTGTCGAGCGGCATTTGGCCGAAGGACGGGAACGTGGCGACGCAACGCGAGTGGCGCCCCTCATCGGCCAACGCATTTCGCTGGAGGTGTCGGGAGGCAAAGGCAAACGTTCTCACGCCCTTCTTATGTTCACCCGTGCAAGTCGGACATGAAGATAGGCGGTAAACTTTTCGTTGCCTCCGGATCGCGCACAAGCTCGTAGTGAACCTCCGGGCGGCCAGGTCCCTGATGCAAATTCCTCAACGTCTCTATTGCTTGGGCACCGGAAAGTGTTAGCCGCGCATGCATCCGCTGGGCGGCAGCCCAATTTGCGACCTTGAACCGTTCGAACCAGAGCATTGGGTCGAGAATGTCGCGGGACAGGGTCCATCGCGCCGCGCCATCGCGAAGGCGGTTGCGGCGCTTTTCACGCATAGCGTCGAGGAAAGTCGGAATGTCTTCATCGAGGATTCGGTAGCCGACGGTTGTCAAAATCGGGCCGCTGGTCAGGTCGAGGTTGATGCTTGGCAGGGGTGCAACCCACTCGGCACTCGGTTTCAGATCCGCCTCACCAACTTCTCGGATCGGGAGCAGCAAAGCCAACAGCGGTGCCAGCACTACGAGGCCAGATGGAACTGCGAGCGCAATACTTGCACCGAAGTAATCCGCGCCCAGCCCACCGACAAAACTTCCAAGAGCATTTCCTCCGAAAACAAAGGTTTGATAGAGTGCGATGCTGCGCGAAAGGACCCATCGTGGCGAACACATCTGGGCGGCAGAGTTTAGAACGACTTGGACATAGATCCAACCGACGCCCGACATGGCAGCTGCGAGGACGGATGGAAGCAACCATGGGCTAAAGGCTAGCCCAGCCGAGGCCAATCCGAAAAGGATATGCCCCGCGAACAAGAAGTGTTCGAGCGCAATCCTGCGCCGAAGCATATCCGTTGTCAGCGCTCCAGCAACTCCACCTATGCCGAACGCGCCCAACAACAGACCAAGTGTACCCGGGCCGCCGCCGAGTTGATCACGTGCGATCAGGGGCATCAGTGCCAAAACCCCGATAGCCGCGAAATTGAAAATGAAGGACCGAAGAGCAACAGAGATCAGCGTTGGCGACAGCAGGAGATAGCGAACGCCTGCTGTGACAGCAGTGCCAAGCGATTCCGGTGGCAAGTCTTGTTTGGGTCTGGTTTTGGGCCAGCGGAGTGCAACGAATATGACCGAGAGGTTTGCCGCCGCGTTCGTTAGAAAGGCGAGGAACGCTCCGGAGACTGCTATTATAGCCCCCCCAAGTGCCGGGCCAAAACTGCGCGCTATGTTGATGTTCGCGGAATTCACCGCTACTGCCTGGGCCATGGCCTGCCGGGGAAAGAATTCAAAGACGATCGATTGCCAGCCAGGGTAATAAATCGCGCGACCGCTGCCTATCAAGAAGGTGCAGACCAACAGTAAATGTGGTGTCAACGCATCGAAATAGGCTGCTGTTGCGAGCACCAGTGATATCAGCAACAGAAAGCTTTGCGCCCAAAGGACGAGGCTTCGCTGCCCAACGAGATCCGCGAGCGCTCCACCGGGGAGAGACATCAACATGACCGGCAAGGCGACGGTTGTCTGAACCATAGCCACCTGGCTTTCGCTGCCGCCCATGGCCATCATCAGCCACGATGCACCGACAAGTTGGACCTGCCATCCAAAGTTGGCCGATAGTCCGGCGAGCCAATACCCAAGGAAGGGTTTGTTCCGAAAGAGAGCAAAGGTGGAGGCGGAAGACATAGCAAATGTTTTATCAAGGTCCGAACTAGCAGCAAGCACAGTTTTCCAGCTTGCAACGCAAAACAGAATTTGTTTCGCAGCACTTCTCCACGCCTGAGGCTGACCCACAAAAGAGTAGCGGTTTTACAGGCGAACTTGGCCGCGACCAACTTGCGCTATACAGTCGCTCAAAAAGGCAGGTGAGTAGCATGGAGGGCCAAGAACATGGATGACTTCGGTCGCATAAAGACATTCATCGAGGTCGTCGATGCGGGCAGCTTTTCGCGTGCCGCTCGAGGCATGTCCATCAGTGCCGTCACGCGACGTGTTCAGTCGCTGGAGGATGAACTCGGCGTAAGACTACTGAACCGGAACACTCGCGGCCTTTCCTTAACTGATGCGGGGAGGAATTTTTACGATCGCGTGACGGGTATTTCTGTCGAACTTGACAGTGCGGTATCGGAGGTGAAGTCGTTGCAAAACGATGTCCGAGGCCAGCTTCGTATCTCACTGCGGCATTCGGCAGCCATGATCATTGTGCCGGTCTTGGACAAATTGCTTTCTAGTCATCCAGACCTGAAGATCGATGTAATCGTAACAGACGAACGACGCGATCTCATCGCGAACAACATTGACGTCGCGGTATGGCTTGGACCACTACCCGATGCCGTGATCGCACGCAGATTATGCCCCAGCCGCAGGGTGGTATGTGGCGCACCGTCCTATTTCGACAAGCGCGGTATCCCACTGACACCCCAAGACCTAGTCCACCACAACTGCCTACGCTACACCCCTATCAACGCCCATCGGTGGAACTTCTTAAGCGAAGATCACGCCGAAGAGGTCAATATCCAGGGTAGTTTCAGTTCAGACAACGGGCCGGCGTTGCTGGCGTCCGCAATTTCCGGTCACGGCCTGGCAGTGGTTTTCGAATGGATGGTGCGCGATCTAATGGCGCAGGGCAAGTTAATACGTGTGTTGCCCACATATGCAGTCAACCCCCACCCTGGCGATGCTGACCTTTATGCGGCCTGGTCGTCCAGCCGAGGAATGTCGCGCAAGGTCCGCGTCTTTGTGGATTTCCTCGTCGCGCTCTTCGCGAACTCCGGACCCGACTGATCAGACCACATCACTTTTGCCTCGCGCGCAACTGAGCTTGCACCACGGCGGACGTTGTCGATCGCCCAGGGACGCTAGTAGCATCCCCATGCGCTTCCATGTTTGTCGGAGTGTTCGGGTTCATTGACGAAGTAGGGGCGACGTGTCCCAAAAATGGACCCCGGACGCTGTCCTTCCATCGAACGCACCGCCGCCCAAGCAATCCTGCTTGAACCTGAGAATGATGACGCCCTATCAGCCGAGCTTCTCGTGGAAGACGACGGCCGGCGCTTTGCTGCCTAGTCGCCAAGTATGAATGGGCTGTGATCAATGTCCAATTGTGTAAGGAACCCACGCCCATGGCTGACACAGCCGACCTTGATCTCTTCCGTCAACGTATTGCCACAGCACTGCCGTCGGCCAACGTTCCGACGCTCTTGTTGTTGTTATACCAGTTCACGGGCGATGAGTATTGGATCAACCCCCCGTTCAAGCCTGTCAAAAGTCGGTGGGATGACAATGACTCGGGCGGTTTGTCCGAGAAATTGCAAGCAGAAGTCCGCGAAGCGACTTTGGAAGCCATCATGAACTGGCGAAAGAACGGCGCTATCGCTCGGCCGGAACTGACGAGCGACGAACTCGTCCGCATGATGACCATGTCAGAAGCAGAAGCCATTCCACCGGAATACGGGGAAATGATCGTTCACAAGCTCAAGCGATATTCTGGCGCGATCCCTGCTCCTGTCACGGTTCCCAAGGGCTTCAAGATACTGATTGTCGGCGCAGGGATGTCAGGTGTCGCGACCGCTATCCGGCTGAAACAACTCGGTATTCCATATATCCAGATCGAGAAACAAGACAAGACCGGTGGTGTATGGCATTCCCATCACTTTCCGGGTTGTGGGGTCGATACGCCCGGGCACCTCTATTCCTACACCTTTGCCAGCGGTGACTGGACCAAGTATTTTCCCATGCAGGGCGAGCTTGACGCTTATTTCAACCGGGTGGCCCGTGAATTCGGGGTTGAAGAATCCATTCGCTACAGCACAGAATGCCTTGAAACCCGGTATGACGAGCAAAACCACCGTTGGATTTCTCGGCTGCGTCTTCCCGACGGCAGTGAAGAAGTGCTGGTTACGAATGTGGTGATATCATGTGTCGGGGCTTTCACCACACCAAAATGGCCCAACGTGCCGGGACTGCGCGAGTTTGACGGCCCGGTCGTCCACACGTCCAACTGGGACCCTGCAGTTGTGATCGCGGGCAAGCGGATTGCGGTGCTGGGGAGTGGTGCCTCCGCGATGCAAGTGGTCCCAGCCACCGTCGGCATGGTGTCGGATATGGTCATCTTCCAACGATCGCACCAATGGGCGGCCCCGTTCCCCAAATTGCGTATGCCGGTACCCGAGGCGGTGCGTGTGCTGCTAAAAGAAGTTCCACACTATGAATGGCTTTACCGGCTGCGGCTTAGCTGGATCTTCGATAGCCAGGTGCACGAGGCTTTGCAAAAAGACCCGGAGTGGCCGCATCCCGACCGATCCGTAAATGCGATGAACGACGGACATCGCGAAAACTATACGAAGTACATAATGCAGCAACTAGAGGGCCGGCCCGATCTGATCGAAAAGGTAATCCCGCCCTATCCGCCCTTTGGCAAACGCATGCTGCTGGACAATGGCTGGTACGAGACTTTGCGCAAGCCGCACGTCACGCTGATTGACAGCGCTGTCGCGCGTGTCGAAGGCAAACGTATCATCGCGGCGAACGGCGACTCGCGTGAGGTGGATGTGCTCATCGTGGCCTCTGGCTACGATATTACGCGATTTTTGCTGCCGATCAACGTGATTGGCCGCAATGGAGTGAGCGTGCGCGACGCATGGGATGACGATGATTGTCAAGCTTATTTGGGCACGGTCATCGCGGGCTTTCCAAACTTCTTCATGCTTTACGGGCCTAACACTGCTTTAGGTCACGGGGGGAGCTTCATCTTTACTGTCGAGAGTCAGATCGACTACGTGCTCAGCGTCCTGCGCAAGATGGGGGAAGGCAACTTGGCGGAGGTCGAGTGCAAAAGTGAAGTCTACGAAAGTTACAACCGGACAATTCAGGACATGCACCAGGGAATGATCTGGAGCCATCCCGGCATGTCGACCTATTTCCGCAACGACCGCGGACGCATTGTCACAAATAGTTCCTGGCGCTTGATCGACTACTGGAACATGACCAAAGACGCCAACATGGACGACTATCTGACGGTGTCCCAAGCCGACGCAGGATCGGCTACCGTGGCCAAGGCTGTTTCGTCTTGAGACGCAAGAATGCAATGACCACTTGGTCCGGATTGGAGAACGCGACATGTCTGTGATGGTGACGGGGATTGGTTTTGTCGGAGCCTACATTGTTCGCGATCTGGTGGCCGCCGGTCAGAATGTCGTGGTCTATGGTCTGTTTGGCGGCAGGGTGGGGCAGACGGAGCCTTATCCCGACATTGAGAACGCCCGCTACATGCTCGGTGACGAGGCTTGGTCTAAAGTGAAGGTCGTTGTCGGCGACATCTGCGACGACGGCCTGATTGACCGGACAGTTCGTGAGAACGGGGTGACAGGTATCATCCACTTGGCCGCGATGGTGGCGGCGGCGTCCGAGGCAAATATTCCCCGCGCTGTCAATGTGAACATCGGCGGCTGCATTGCGGTATTCGAAACAGCGGTTCGGAATAAAGTGGAGCGGGTTGTGTGGGCCAGCTCGATCAATGTGTTCGGCCCACGGTCGCTATCGTCGGAAGGGATCGTCCGGGACGACAGCCCGATCGACCCGACCAGCGCCTATGGCAGCACGAAGGCTTTTGTCGAACAGATTGCCCGGCGATATCACGCCAATTTTGGACTCAGCGTGGTCGGTCTGCGGCTCGGCAAAGTCTATGGCTTCGGCGAGCATATCAAGGCAACGCGAGGCGGCGGCAACATGTGGTTCAACAGCCTCCTCGAAAATCCTGCCCGAGAAAGGGGACCGAACATCGTTCCCTTTGCTGAACAGCGGCTGGACTTCCAGTATGCGGCGGACGTGGCTCAAGCTTTCATCACAGCGCTACGCTCACGCGAAGGCGGCGGGGACAGCTTCCTCAACTCAGGTGACTACAGGCTGATCGGTGACGCATTCCACTTCGTGCAAGCGTGCTTGCCGGATGCCGACATGACGCTCACTAAGGGCCCCGAGGCCGCGGGCCTTAAAGCCGGAGCGCAGACGAACTGGATGTACCGGTTTGATGGCTCCAGGGGACGCGCCGTGCTGGGGATTGCTCCGAAAAGCACCATGGAGGACGGTCTGTTCGCAACGATCAACGCGTATCGGCGTCTTGATGGCCTAAAGCAGGTCACTTTTCCTAAGATCGAATGAAGTTGATGAGTTCGTCGATCGGGATCGTAGAACAGGAGGATCGAGCTCCCGGCACCGGGACCGGACCTAGTCGGCGCGGGTCTCGACACCAGCAGTCTTCACGCGGAAAGGTCATCCACACTGGACACCGATGGCCCCGGATCTGTGATGCCGGTCGCGTCTTATTAAATATAGCTGTCCAGCACGTTGGTAGTGCGAGGATTGGCCGCATGCTGCCGTTCAGCATCGCGCGGGAATCGTCATCTACCACAAACATACGCCGCGACGCAAAAGTGCTTTCCCCATTCAGCAATGGATAAGATGGCGATCACTTGAGATGATCAAGGTACCGAGGAGAGCATGTGAAGGTAATGCTAATGACCAATCGGTCTTGAACCGCGACGACATCTTTGGAGAGCAGAACGGCGATCTCTTTGGGACCGCAAAGAATTGAACACAATTCAGCGACCTTCTGACAGGAAATCGTCAGCAAATCATATTCGCCAAGCCTCCCAAGTGCGACGGACGACTCGGTAAAGGGTTTTTGCAATCGGGTCGTCCGTGAATGTCGAAAACAGCGTTTGACGACTACTTAGAAGCGGCCCAACGGAGGTATTATGGCAGCTGAACAATTGAAATTGCAAACCGAGCCCCTGTTTTCTCCGTCGAAGCCGCAGATCGCATCGAGCCCGATGACCAAGTTCCGTGCATTCTGCGCGAACAGGAACGGGGTCGACCTGCCCGATCATGACGCTTTCCATGCCTGGTCGATCGACGAACGGGGAGCCTTTTGGTCCGCGGTCTGGGATTTCTGCGGCGTGCGTGGCGACAAGGGGGCCTGCGAGCTGATCAACGGCGACATCATGCTCGATGCCCGTTTCTTCCCGGATGCGAAGCTGAACTTCGCCGAGAACCTGCTGCTCAAGCACGGCCCCACGGATGCATTGATCTTCCGCGGCGAGGACAAGGTCAGCTATCGCTGGAGCTGGGACCAGCTCCATTCCACCGTCTCCAAGCTCCAGCAGGCCTTCCGCGCGATCGGCATCGGCAAGGGCGACCGCATCTCGGCGATGATGCCGAATATGCCGGAGACGATTGCCTGCATGCTGGCTGCGGCCTCGATCGGCGCGATATGGTCGTCGTGCTCGCCCGATTTCGGCGAACAGGGTGTGCTCGACCGCTTCGGCCAGGTCGAGCCGAAGCTCTTCATCACCTGCGACGCCTATTGGTACAATGGCAAGCTTCAGGATGTCGGCGATAAGGTCCGCGCCGTGGCGCCGAAGCTCGGCTGCCCGGTCATGGTGGTCAAATACGCCGGCGACGCCGAAGCGCTCGCCGCCTCGCTCACGGACGGCCGCTCTTTCGATGCGGCGACCATTCCCTTCGCCGCCAAGCCGGTGGAGTTCGAGCAGCTCGCCTTCAGCCATCCGCTCTATATTCTGTTCTCCTCGGGCACGACCGGCGTGCCGAAATGCATCGTCCACTCGGCCGGCGGCACGCTACTGCAGCATCTCAAGGAGCACCGCTTCCATTCCGGTGTCGGCGATGGCGACAAGCTGTTCTACTTCACCACCTGCGGCTGGATGATGTGGAACTGGCTGGCTTCGGGGCTGGCAAGCGGCGCCACGCTCTGCCTGTTCGACGGCTCGCCCTTCGCCCCCAACGGCAATGTGCTGTGGGATTACGCGGCAGAGGAAAAGTTCGCTGTCTTCGGGACGTCGGCCAAGTATGTCGACGCCGTGCGCAAGGGCGGCATCGAGCCGCTCAAGACGCATGACCTCTCCGAACTCCGCCTCATCACCTCCACCGGCTCGCCATTGTCGCCAGAAGGTTTTTCCTTCGTCTATGAAGGCATCAAGCCGGATGTGCAACTCGCCTCGATTTCGGGCGGCACCGACATCGTGTCCTGCTTCGTGCTCGGCAATCCGGTCAAGCCGGTGTGGCGCGGCGAGATCCAGGGGCCGGGCCTTGGTCTGGCGGTGGATGTCTGGGACGACGAGGGCAAGCCCGTGCGTGGAGAGAAAGGCGAACTGGTCTGCACCAAGGCCTTCCCGTCGATGCCTGTTGGATTCTGGAACGATCCTGAAAGCGCCAAGTACAGGGCCGCCTATTTCGAGCGCTTCGACAATATCTGGTGCCATGGCGACTTCGCCGAATGGACCGAGCATGGCGGCCTGATCATCCATGGCCGCTCGGATGCAACCCTCAATCCCGGCGGCGTGCGCATCGGCACGGCCGAGATCTACAATCAGGTCGAACAGCTCGATGAAGTCGCGGAAGCGATCTGCATCGGCCAGGATTGGGACGACGACGTCCGCGTCATCCTCTTCGTCCGGCTCGCCCCCGGCCTGACGCTCGACGCCGACCTCGACAAGAAGATCAAGACCAAGATCCGTCTTGGTGCCTCGCCGCGCCATGTGCCGGCCAAGGTCATCCAGGTGGCCGACATCCCGCGCACCAAGTCCGGCAAGATCGTCGAACTCGCTGTCCGTGAGGTCGTGCACGGACGGCCGGTCAAGAACAAGGACGTGCTGGCCAATCCCGAAGCTCTGGAGCTTTTTGCCGGGCTGGAAGCGCTGAAGGGGGCGGCGTCGCCTTAACCGGCTGCAGTGACTGCGCCAGCGGCAGTCCGAGCATGGCAAGGGTACGGTAGTCTCGATGTCGAGGAGCCGGAAGTCGGTCGGCAGCACTGCCCGCCGGCTCTTTGTTTCGCTGTGACAAAGGCTCGTCGGATCGAAGGCCTTTTTCGCTTCGTCCGTTTCCGGTGTATCAGGACGTATTTCGAGGCGGATGCCGGAAATCAGCGGGTCGGGCGGAGAAAGGCCATCCCCAAAGGGGTTCCGGTGACGGCGAGTCCCAAGAAAAGGTGGAGAATTCGGTGTGCCGCTCCCAACGCAACGTCCCCTGAGTGAACGCCCCTCGCGCTTAGCAAATCGATCTCATCGGCGACCAAGTCTGAGCTGGTTCCCGATGTCGGCTCCAGGCAGTTTGGATATCAGAGGCCCGATTTCGCCAAGGAGCTTTCCGCCTCGGTCGTTTCGACGAAATCGATTGTTGCTGCGCACTTATTTCAAGCATCCGCCACACGTTACAGCGCTTGTCGTCATTCCTGTTTGCGCAGTTTGTCGTACATGGCGATAACGTCGCGGGCGCGCCTGACGTGCGCATAGTCAATATGAATTCCTTCGTAGACGACCGCCGCGACGCCGCGTGCTTCCGCGTCTTCGAAAGCTTCGATCAGCCCCTTGAAGAACTTGACCTCTTGAGCCGACGGCGAAAAGACCTCGTTGGCGATCGCGACATGAGAAGGGTGAATCAGGACCAAGCCGGTGAAGCCGATGCGGCGGCTCCGTTCGGCGAAGGCTCGAGCGCCTTCGAGATTGGCAATATCTTGCCAGACGCCCGTCAAGGAAAACTGGCGGCCTGAAGCGCGAACAGCAAGCTGGGCACGGCTGCGCAGATAGAGCGTCTCAAGTCCTTCCGGCGTGAACTGGTAGCCGATGGAGCGCTCCACATCACCTCCCGGAGAAGCCCCGGCAAACAGAGTTTCAACTCGAGGCGAGGCCGCTAGAATGTCTTCGCAGGAAGCATACGCTTGCGCCGTTTCCAGCGGCGTTATGATGCCTAGAGAGCCCGACGCCAGGCCGTTCTTCAGCTCAAAGTGCGTCAGCAGAGCGTCGCACGAGATCACATCGCGGGGGCCGTAGCTTTTCGGGAGAAGCACGCCGGAAAGGCCAGGCACGACGATCTTCTCGAGATCGAAACCCGCCATTCCGGTTTCGAGCGCATTGATGCGCACATAGATGCCAATCTGAGGATGCTTTTCGGCGATCCGCGCGATCGACGCCGCGACGATGCCGCGTGCCTCTTCTTTCAAATTTGCCGGAACGGCATCCTCGAGATCAAGGATGATCCCGTCGGCACCAGAGGCGGTGGCCTTTTCCGGCCACCCTTCCTTGTGTCCCGGGACGAACAATAGTGATCGCATCAATTTCATGAACTTATCCACCCTAACTTTGAATGACGCGGCCTCCGGCCGCTGGATGCCGCATCACTGCGGCAACGTGCATGCACTGACCACGGCTGAAACGCCGTCAGCCCCATCCAAATCGCCGACTGATCTGACAAGCTCAGAGTACCCGTCCCGGCTCAAACCCGCCTGCTCCCCAACTCCCGTCAAAAGGCTGGAGACCTCCCCGAAGGTAAAGATCATTTCGCGGCCGGTGGCTTCGGCTGTGTGGGCCTTGCCTCCCTTCGTGAAGATCGTGACGCGGGGACTGAACAGCGGCTGAGTGTGCGAGGGGATGACCCTCACCTTTTTCATCATGGCTTGAAGACCGTCAGGGTCCGGATCACCCCAGCCTTTCGCCACATACTTGGTGAGCGGAAAACCGCGTTCGAGAACGGCGTAAGCCGCGTAGTAGTGGGGGCGTTCAGGCCCGGGCTCGATGTCCGTGCGTTCGGAAGGGTAGCTCGGATTCGGATATTGCGTTTCGAGCCAGTTCACCACGCATTCGATACCGACGACATCATCAGGTGCAATATCGTGCGTCTCGCAGAGGGAGGACGTTACGCTGATATGCGGGTTGTTGTAGCCCGCCGTCGCATAGATCCGGATTAGCGTTTCCATGATCTTCCAGCGCCGGCCCAGATCGGCAGTGATCTCTGGAAGATCGGCCTTCAGTTTCCCGGCGAAACTGAAGACAAGCTTGCCTTGGTGGTCCCCGGCATATGAATGAAAAAAGCCTGCCGGGCCTTCGAAAACGCTGTCGCCCCCACCAATCCTCTGCTCGCCGAGCGCGACGGCGAACAGCGCGTTTCGCACCGCGGCGCCCTCGCGAACGCCCCGCCCGCCCGAACGCGCACCTTCCAAATTGCCGGAGGCGAGATTGACGCACTGCGTGATGGTGGCATGGAGCTGCTCTTCGGACTGTCCCGCGATCTTTGCCGCCGCGATAGCCGCCCCGAAGATGCCGAAGACCGGACCGGCGTGAAAGCCACGTGACATCACGGTGGGCACGAAGTCGAAGGCGAGCCGCTCCATCACCTCGTAGCCTGCGATCACACCGGTGAGAAACGTCTCGCCGGAGCATTTTTCGGCTTCGGCGGCAGCAAGCGCCGCCGGAAGAATTGCGCATCCCGGATGCGTCAGCATTTGGAAGGTGTCCCATTTGCCGCCAGCGAACATCATCTCCGAGTTCGCGTAGGCCGCACCGGTGCGATGGAACTGACGACCGCAATAAAGCACGGAGGCTCCGGTTGCCGTCTCCCCGTCCAGTTTCTCGATGAGTGACAAGGCCTGGCGGCCTTCGGACGTCCGGTAACCGAGCAAGGTCGAAACAAACCCTTGCAGGGTCAGCGCCTTGGCTCGGTCCACGACATCCGCTGGGATGTCGCTGAACGACAGTCCTGCCACCCAGCTGGCAAATTCACGGCTGATGCTCGCCACTCTTCCAGTCCCTCACTTGTCGTCTGCACACGCTGCTTCAGACGTTGAACGTCACAAGCCGCTGTTCCGACATCTCGTGCATGGCGTATTTCGGCCCCTCGCGGCCGAAACCGGACTCCTTCGAGCCACCATAAGGCATGAGATCGACGCGCGAACTCGACGTTTCGTTGACGTGCACGCCACCCACCACGAGCCCACGGATCGCGGTGAAGGCGGCGTCCAAGCTGTTGGTGAAAATCCCGGACGCCAGACCGTATGGCGTGGCGTTCACACGGTTGACCGCCTCGTCGATCGTGTCGAAAGGAACGATCGACATTACGGGGCCGAACACCTCACTGCATAGAAGCGTCGCGGTGTCCTTCAACCCCGAAAGCAGGGTCGGCGGAACGACGGCACCCTTTCGCTCTCCGCCCACCAGGCGACGCGCGCCTTCCGCGACAGCTTGATTGATCCAGTTTTCGATGCGTTCCGCGGACTCAACGTTGATGACAGGTCCAACCTGGGTGTCGGCGGCAAATGGATTGCCATAAGGCAATTCCGCGACAAGCTTAGTCAGACCCCACTCGACCTGTTCAAGGATTGGCCTTTCGACAAGGAGGATCTGGATCGATGTGCATACCTGACCAGCCTTGCGGTAACCGGCCGCCGCCACCTTGGGTAGAGCTACGTCCAGGTCAGCGTCGGCCTTCAGGATCGTGAACGCGATGCTACCCAGCTCCATCTGGGAGCGCCGCAGACCGATGCGCTGCTGAATGTCTCGGCCGACCTCGGAACTACCGGTGAACGCGAAGAAGTTGATATCCGGGCAGTCGATCAGGTGTCTGACGGTTTCAGCGCCGCCGTGCAGAACTGAGATCAGGCCCTTGGGGAAACCGGCTTCGAGCAGCGCGGCAGCCAGCAGGTTCGTCGACATGGGCGTCGCGCTTGACGGTTTGACGACAACGGCATTGCCAACTGCCAACGCGGGAGCCATCTTGTGCGTCACGGTGTTGATCGGCGCATTGAACGGGGTAATGGCGCAGACGACACCAAGGGGGACCGGCATGGTGAATCCGATGCGTTTTGCCTGGCCCGGCGCTCCCTGAAACGGAACGACTTCGCCAACGAACCGGCGGGCTTCCTCGGCGGCGGTGCGCAAGGTCTGGACGCAACGGCTTATCTCGCCTCGCGCATCCTGTTGGGTGAACCCGGCCTCGAATTGCATTGTCTCGAGAAACCCGTCCTTGCGCGCCAAGACGATCGCGGCGGCCTTTTCCAGCAACTCGCCGCGATCATATGCGGTCAGGCGCGCTTGCTGGGACGCCGTTCGGCCCGCGGCCACAGCGACCCTCGCCTGCGCCGGCGTTGCGACTTGCAGTCGGCCGCAAACTTCCTGTGTGTATTTGTTGAGAACGGTTCGTTCCGAGCCGCCGGGTTCCCATTCGCCCGCCACCAAATTGGGTATGGTGACCACTTCGCCAATTTTGTAGCTCATGTCATCAACTCGCTATCTTTGCTTCGGTCGACACGGAAGGAGGGACGTGGCCTTGGTCCGCAGCCGCAACGGACAACAGCACGTCGACCGCATGTACCCCCCGCCCCTTTGGCATGACCATGACAGGATTCAGCTCAACCTCGGTAAGCTCTTCGGACTCCAGGAACCGATCGCCGAACTTCACGATCGCCGAAATAAGCGCATCGATATCGGCCCGCGAGGCGCCGCGGAAGCCGAGCAGGACGCTCCAAAGCTTGAGTTTTTTCAGTGAGGCCGCAACCTGCTCCGGGGTTACCGGGAGCGCCAGATGAGCAACATCCTTGTACAACTCAACGGCCACTCCGCCCGCTCCCACCGTCAGGATCGGACCAAAGTCGGTGCCTCGCATGCACGACAGGACAACCTCGACGCCACCCGACAGCATCTCCTGCACTAGGATACCCGCGGACGGGTTGCCCATCTTCTGCCTGTAGTTCTCCGCAAGTCTGTCGACCGCGTCCGGGCCAGCCACACGCAACGTGACGAGACCAAGTTCCGTTTTATGGTCGGCGTCTTCGGGAAGCGCTTTCACGACGACGGGATAGGCGAGCTGTGCGCATTTTGAAGCCGCATGTTCACCAGGTCCCAGCACCGACCATTTGGCGGGAGCTATCTTGCTTTCCTCGCAAAAAGCCATTGCCTCGGACCAACCGCCCGGGGCCGGCTTCCGCTCAAGAGGTCTCCTGTCTGCCACCTCGACGCGCTGCAGAGCACGGCGTCTGTAGATCAGCGAAAGCGCCTCCATGGTAGTTGAAGGATCGTAACTCAGCAACACTCCGCCTTCGAGGAACTTCCGCTTCGTCTCCGCTTCGAAGTGCTCGCCGACAAAGCTGATAATGACCGGCAACTCCTTGGCAAGCTCTATGAGGACGTCGCCGTCCTTCTTGAGCCAATACAGGCCGTTGCTTCCATGCTGCACGACCACGGCCTCGGTTGCCCTGTCACGGATCAGCGTTCGGCATGTGTCGTTGATAAGCTCCTGGTTGGTGTTGATCTGGCCTGTCAGATCGATCGGATTGCTCTTGCGAGCGAACTCGGGGAGGAGGTCGTTCAGCTTCACGTTGGTTTCAGGCCCGAATTGCGCCAGGGGAACGTCGAAGGCGCTGCTGTGGTCAGCCAGCAATGCGCCCGCTCCTCCCGACGAAGTGAGGATCGCAACGCCTGCATGGTCCCCTTCACCGACGCGGGGGGCCTTGAGAAACCCGAGCACCTCAACAGCGCTCAAAAGCTCCGAGAGGCTGTCGACGGAGATGACGCCTGCTTGCTCCATCGCGTCGCGATAGATTGCGTGAGGAGAAGCGATCTTGCCTGTGTGTGATGCCGTCGCACTCTGCCCGATATCGGACTTGCCAGCTTTCAGAACGATGATCTGCACATCGTTGGCACGAGCCTTCTCGGCGATCTTGAAGATGCGGCTCGCGTCGTCGAGCCCTTCGATATAGAGCGCGACGACGCGAACGTCCGGCTGCTCCACGATCCAATCCAGTGCGTCGAGCGAGTCGAAGACCGTCTCATTGCCGACACTCACCATGTATGAAATGCCGAGCTTGTTCTTCTGAAGCGAGTTGCAAATCGCTCCGGCGAGCGCGCCGCTCTGACTGACGATCGCGATGGGACCATGGTCGATCCGCTCCCAGTTCATCGCGGCTGGGCTGTAGGTCAGCATCGCCGGATGCTTCACCGACCACACGCCCTGGCAATTCGGTCCAATCAAGTTGATGTCAAAGCGCCGCGCAATCGACGCCAGTTCGCGCGCCAGGTCCTTGCCCGCTTCCGTTTCCTCGAAACCGGCGCTGAAGACAATGACGTTCTTGATGCCTTTGATCCCGCACTCTTCAATGAGGCCGGGAACAAACTTAGCCGGAGTGATGATCAGCGCGACATCCGGCACGACTGGGATGTCGCCGACTTTCTTATATGCTTTCAGCCCTTCCACTTCGTCGTGGGTTGGCGAAACGGGAAAGATTGCTCCCTTGAAGCCGTGCTTGAGCGGAGCGCGCAGTACTGAGTTCCGGGGGTTGCCCGGTTGGGGCGAAGCGCCGATAACGGCGATGGATTCTGGACGGAACAAACGTCCCAAGGCATTGGTATTCATCATATTCGTCTCACTTATCTTCGGCGGCCTGCCACGGCGCAAAAAGGAGGCGGGCTGATCCAGCAGCCCGACCGCGCAAGATCACATCCCCGGAGACCAGGGCTTGCCAAATGCCGGCTCCATGTACGGCGTCGGGGGGAGCTGCCAAGTCCCGGTCGACGGCGGCTTGATCTCGGCGGAGACATGAACGTCGATGACGCACGGGCGACGATTGCGGACCGCCTGCTCCACGGCGGCGCGCAGGTCCTCACCGCGGGTGACCGTGACGCCGTCAGCGCCGCAGGCGCGGGCCAGCGCCGCGAAGTCGGGGTTGTAAGGTTCAGCGCCGACTCCCGCCCTACCGCCTTTGTAGAAGCCGGTGCCCAATTCGCGGCCTTTGAACATCCCGTGTTGGATGTCGCGGATCGCACCCCACGCGAAATTGTTCCAGACGATCCACACGCAAGGGAGATTGTACTCGACCGCGGTGATGACGGCATAAGGGGTCATGGAGAAACCGCCATCCCCGACGACCGCCACGCAAGGCCGGTCCGGAGCCGCGAGCTGCGCCCCGAGAACGCCGCAAACGCCGAAACCCATCGACGAATATCCCCAGCTGTTCAGCATGCTCTGCGGGCGCTTCGGTTTCCAGAACTGCATGAACCAGTTGTGGTGGACGCCGGAATCGAGAGACAGGATGACATCGTCCGGCAGAACACCTTCGAGGCACTTGACGACCTGTTCGGGCCGGATCGGGTGGGCAGCCTCCTCGAAGCGAGGACGAAGGAAGTCGGCCCATTCCTTGTTCCAAACGCTGACCTGTTCCCGCCAGGCAGCGTACCGTTCCGGCTTTGCCTGCCCGGATAGCTGCAGGGCGGAGATCAACTGCTGAGCGAAAACCTTGCAGTCGGCGACGATGCCGACATCCGGCGGATAATTGCGGCCCAGTTCATTCGGATCGATGTCGACGTGGACCAACTTCGTTGTCGGGAAGTTCCACGAATAGCCGGCATGCCAGCTTGAGGACGAGCGGTCGTCAAAACGGGTGCCGATCGTGATGATCAAATCGGCGTGGCGTCCGGCCTGGTTGGCGGGATACGCACCGTTGCGGCCGATGAAGCCAAGGGTCATGTCGTCCGCCGCCGGAACACAGCCCATGCCGTTCGGCGAGGTGATCACCGGAACGCCAAGAATTTTGGTCAGGTTGGTGATCTCGGGGCCCGCCTCGGACAGCGTCGCACCGTGCCCGATGAAGAACGCGGGCCTATGTGCATGGTTCAACATCTCGACGACCGCGGCGATGTCCGCCTCCGATGCGGCCGGCCGCACGTCCCCATGCCTTTTCGAGGCCGGCGGGAGTTCGACGTCGGCTTCCTCTTGATACAGGTTATAAGGGACATCCAGATTGACCGGACCCGGACGGCCGGAAAGCATGGTGTCGAATGACTGGCGCAGCGCCAGGGGCAGCATGTCCACTCGCGAAGGCTGGAAGCTGCGCTTGACGACAGGACGCAGCACATTTGGGAAATCCGCCTGGTTGTGGGCGTAAAGCTCTTGGAAAGGTGCCCGGTTCATCTGCGATGTCGGCACGTTCGAGGTGATCGCCAGAAAACTGGAGGAGTCGGACAGGGCCGTCGCCAACGACATCACCATGTTCGCGGAGCCGGGGCCGGTAGAGGTCAACGTCGCCACCGGCTTGTGCTTGACCCGGAAGTAGGCATCGGCCATGTGGCCCGCACATTGCTCATGGCGGGGCGACACCAGGGTGATCTTGTCGCTCCTGTCATATAGAGCATCGAGAATGCCGACATTGCCGTGCCCGCAAATCCCGAAGACGTACGGGACCTCCTGGCGCACGAGGTAATCTGCGATCAGTTCGCCACCTTTCATAACATCCTCCCGACCTAAACGGCGCTCGACGTCTATTTCGCCTGCGGATCCGTTTCACTGATTGATATCTATTTCAATAGATAGAACAGGCTCGGGCTACAAGGCATTGTCCGTTTTGATCGCGCAGCTAATAACTTCCGTTTATGACGGGCTCCCCGGAGGGGCCGGAAGGAGCGCCACTTCGCCCTGCTTTCCGATATAGAGAGGCTCACAAGGTTTCAGCGGCAGCCCGTGCGGGCCCTGCGGCGGGGCCATTTCGCAATCTCATGAAACGCGAGTGACCGATGTCCAAATACGATATCATCGTGGTGGGTTCTGGTGCTGCCGGTCTCACTGCGGCTTGCACAGCGGCAGCGCTCGGAAAGAGCGTCCTGCTGCTAGAAGCGAGCCGCTTTGTCGGTGGAACGACCGCCGTCTCAGGCGGCATGATGTGGATTCCCGGCACTGGCCAGGCGACAAGCGCCGGCTTCAATGACAGCAAAGCCGAGGTTGAGAAGTACCTCAGTCATTTCGTCGACGTGAAGGACGAGCGGCTCCAGGCCTATCTGGAGCATGGCAGCGCCGCGCTGGAATTTCTCGAAAAGCGGACATCGTTGAAGACCAGTGTTGTGAAGGTATATCCGGACTATCATCCTGAGTTCGAAGGATCGACAGTCGGCGGCCGCGTGGTCGAGCCTGCCGACTTCAACGGAGCGGAACTCGGAGCGGATTTCAAACGTCTCCGCTCGCCCCTGCCGGAGATGACGTTGTTCGACGGGATGATGATCAGCCGCAGGGACCTTCCAGTTCTGCGAAAAGCGGACAGGTCCCTGAAAGCTGCCTTGTACACCGCCCGGCTCATAGCAGCCTTTGCTGTCGATAGACTCAAGTGGCACCGCGGAAGCAAGCTTGTGCTGGGCAACGCCCTTGCCGCGAGGCTTTATAAGTCAGCTCGCGATCTGGGAGTCGAGATTGCGACGGAAACGGCCGTCACGGCTCTTATCAAAGAAGCGGGGCGTATCACGGGCGTAAGAGTGACACCGGATAACCGAACGATTGACGCAGGATGCGCCGTCATCCTTGCAACCGGCGGCATCTCGCATTGCCAGGCACTTCGCCGCCGCTACGTCCCGGAGAATGCCGGGGGCATTTCCGCCACAGTGGCATCTGGTGCATTCAAATGTGGCGCCCAATTGGCGGAGGAGATCGGCGCGAAACTTTCCAAACCCGCCTCGACGATCGAGGAAGCCATGGCTTTGTGGGTGCCAGTCTCCATCAAGAAGCGCAATGATGGATCGGAGAGCATTTTCCCCCACACGGTGTCAGACCGGGGCAAACCCGGCTTGATCGCAGTGAATCAGGATGGCTTGCGCTTCACAAACGAAGCCATGTCGTATCACGACTTCGTCCGAGCGCAGCTAAGACCTGAAAACAACGCCATTCCCGCGTGGCTCATTTGCGACAAGCGATTTCTCTGGCGATATGGTCTCGGTAGCGTTCGCCCGTTTTCTGTCTCCACTCGAGCGGATGAAACACGTGGCTATTTGCGCCGCGCCGACACGATCGAAGGGCTGGCGGCTGAAATAGGTGTTCCGGTCGCGAGGCTCGTCGAGACCGTTTTGGAATTCAACAGGGCTGCGAAGTACGGATCGGATCCGGCATTCCACCGAGGCGAGAGTGTTTATCAAAGGCATATGGGAGATGCGGACAACAAACCGAATCCATGCGTCGCCCCGATTGAAAAGGCGCCCTATTACGCTGTCGCCGTGCGTCCAGCAGATCTCGGCATGGCGGCAGGCATCGTCACCGACCACTTGGCCAGGGCAAAAGGCGAGGATGGCGGCACCATCGCGGGCCTATATGCCGTCGGAAATGACATGGAGTCAGTCATGAAGGGTAGCTACCCGGGACCCGGGATAACGATCGGACCTGCTGTCGTTTTCGGCTTCCTGGCTGCATCGGATGCGTGTCGGGACGATCTGGCGGGCGATGCCGTCCAGTGAACTCTCTCGGAGTGCGGAGAACATGGATCTCGAACTGAGCGGGAAGCGTGCTCTGATCACAGGCGCTTCCAGAGGCATTGGCCGAGCGGTTGCGCGCCGCATGGCGGCCGAGGGATGTAACCTCGTCCTGGTCGCTCGCGATGAAACGCTCTTGAGCAGCCTGAAGGCGGAAATTTCGGATCAGACCCCCGAAATCAAGGTCGAATGGATCGGCATGGACATGCGCGTGCCCGGAGCTTGCAGCCTCTTGGCCGACAAGGCGGGATCGATCGACATCCTGGTCAACAATGCGGGCGACGTGCCCACCGGCACGCTGCTCGAGATCGACGAGAAGCGCTGGCGTCAAGCCTGGGATCTGAAGATTTTCGCGTGCATCAACCTTTGCCGGGAAGTCTACCGCGCGATGAAGGAGGGTGGGCAAGGCGTGATCATCAACATCGCGGGTACGGCAGGCGAGCGGCCGCGGAGTGCGAACATAGCGATTTCCAGCGGCAACGCTGCCCTGATCGGTTTTTCGCGCGGCCTCGGACGCGACAGTGTATTCGACGGAATACGGGTGGTGGCGGTTAACCCGGGAGCTACGCAAACCGACCGTCAACTCGAGCGCCTGAAGCAGCGCGCCCTCCTCGAGTTCGGCGACCAAGAGCGCTGGCGCGAGTGTATCAAGCACTATCCTTTTGGCCGAATGGGCGAGCCCGGTGAAATCGCCGACGTCGTCACCTTCCTCGCCTCTCCTCGAGCATCCTACGTGTCAGGCACCAGCGTCACCGTCGACGCCGGAGGGGCCGCTGAGTAGAGGCTAAGCACTGCGGTGACCCCGGCGGTGGTTGGTGTAGACGCACGTCGCGCCTCCGCGTTCGCAGGCGCAACGGGCTCAAAGAGCCCGTCACTGAGGTTGCTTGTGCACTTCGCACGAAGTCAGGTTCTATTGAGGATGCGTCCGCCATCCACCAGGATGCACTCTCCGGTGATGAAGCTTGCCTCTTCCGAAGCAAGGAACAGCGCGAGGTCAGCTACATCCCATGCAGTCCCTCGTCTCCCGAGCGGAACCTTGGCCGCACGCTCCGCCAAAAGTTGTTCTCGCGGAACGCTCAGCTTTTCGACGCGTGTCTGAACTGCCATTGGCGTGTCGATGAGGCCAGGCATGATCGCATTCACACGAATGTTGTAGGGAGCGTTCTGAAGCGCGAGTTGCTCGGTCATCGCGTTCATTGCCGCCTTGGATGCCTTGTAAGCAACGAAGGGGGAAAGGCCTACGGCCGTTGCCGAGGAGACGTTCACGATTGCGCCGGAGCGCTGCTCCCGCATGATCGGAAGCACATGCTTGCAAGCAAAGGCCGCGCCTCGGAGATTGGTCTTGTAGATGTTGTCGAAGGCCGTTTCAGTGATCTCGATAACGTTGGTGTCACCCAAGCCCAGGCTCACGCCCACGTTATAGTGAAGAATGTCGATCCGTCCCCACTTGTCCATGGTCGCTTTCACAGCGTCGACAATGTCTTGCTCAACCGTGACATCCGTCCTTAGGGCAAAAGCTTCGCCGCCTTCCGCCTTGATCATGTCGACTGTTTCCGCGACGCTCTCGATGTGTCGGTTTGCCGCGGCAACACGCGCGCCCTCTCGGGCGAACCGGAGCGCGGTTGCTCGACCGTTCCCCAGACCTTCTCCGGCGCTCTGGCCGGCTCCGATAACCAAGGCCACTTTTCCCTCGAGACGCTTCTTCGGCGTCCAGCCGCGCTCATTCGGATTATCCATTTCTCTCTTCCTCCTACATGTCGTGATGAACTCGTTTCTGACAACGACCCGGAATCCGCAGATGCGAGCAGGCCGCCAGGTATTCGGGCTTTGCCTAAAAGAGGGACGACACCATCCCGCCATCGACGGTTATCGTAGAACCGGTGGTAAAACCGCTCTGCTGCGAGGCGAGGAAAAGGACGGTCCCGCACAGCTCTTCCTGCGTGCCAAGTCGGCCCAACGGGTTTGCTCCCGCGCGCTTCTTCGATTCTTCCTCGGTATAGGCGAGCGTCCCTTCCCGATGCGGCGTCTCGACGAAGACAGGCGCGACACAATTCACCGTGACGCCGCTATGAGCGATCTCAACCGCTAGGCCTTTCAGATACGCCGTCACACCCGCTCTGAACGTCGTCGACAGCGTCTTGCGGACCATGGGCTGCTTGGCGGAGGCCGAGGTGATGGAAACAATTCTTCCCCAGCCTCGCTCCAACATTCCGGGAACAAGAGCGTTTGCGACCTTGATCACGCTCAGAAGCTGGTTTTCATAAGCCGCCTGCCAGCGGCTTGCGTCGCCCTCTTCAAGGGTTTCGCCGATCGGCCACGGCGGTCTGCCGGTGACAAGCACCAGAATGTCGAGTCCTCCCAACTTGACGAGAATTTCTTTTAGCCGCCGGAGATCCTCTTCCTTCAGCATGTCGCCGGCCACAGCGAGCGCATCGATGTTGTAGTCCGCCCTGATCTCGGACGCGGTGGCGTCCAACTTGTCAGCCGAGCGCGCAAAAAGGACCGGGCGCGCGCCTTCGGCCGCCAGAGCGCGTGCGATGTTCCGCCCCATCCCGCCGCTCGCAGCCGTTATTAGCGCTGTCTTGCCAGCAATTCCCAGATCCATCGCTCGCCTCCCGTTTCACCTGCTAAAACGCAGTCCATGAAGCGGTTATTAGGTCACAAGGCCGCGGGGTGCAAAGGAATTGGGTCTTTCGTCGGCGGAGACGTGGAGGTCTTATAACCGCTTTTTATAACGTTGGCTGATCGACACGCGTCTCAAGTCGCGGAACGTCGTACGTTGAGACCAGCACAGCCGTCCTACCCGTCGCGTCCAGCCTTGCCACCCATTTGCAAGGACACGGCCGCGGCAGCCTCTTTCATCAGTTTGAGAAAATACGGCTCCTCAGCTTGCAGACGCGCAGTCGGACCAGCAACGGTCAGGCAATATCGCGCTGCTCCGGTCACATCGAAGATAGGAGTTGAGATGCCAGAAAGACCGATTTGTCGCTCGCCATGCGATATCGCGTATCCGTGCTGACGGATCTTCGCGATTTCCTCCTCCCACAGCTCTCGAGTCAAAGTGCTGTTCTCGACGATGTCGTCGAATATTGTCTCAAGATCAGCCCCCGGCATATGAGCGACAAGCACCTTTGAGACCGAGCCCTTTCCAAGAGGCAGATGCTGGCCCGGCTGAGCCACGCTTCGCAACGGAGCGTCAGATGCGATCATGGCGTCGAGGCAAACTCTTTGGTTGCCGACCGAAGTTTGCAGCGAAACCGCTTCACGGGTCGCTTCGGCGAGGTCTTGAAGCGCGGGTCTAGCGATCGTGCGAATATCGAGTGTGCTGTTGACGAAGCCAGCCAACCTCGTGAGGCGGAATGAGAGGCAGTAGCGGTGATTGTCGAGCCGGACCAAGTAGCCGGCTTCCTCAAGGCTCCGCACGATTCTGAAACTCGTCGACTTTGGAAGACCGATGCGCTCGCTGATTTCCTGAAGCGTCAAGATCGTCTTGTCAGACGTGAAGCTCTCAAAAACAGCGATCATACGCTGGAGTGACCGCATCCTGTGCAACTGCCTTCTAAAAGAGTTGTTGATCGATTCGGAAACGCGGGAGGGAGCCGTATTCGGTCGTATAGTCAAGATATCGACGGGCAGCAACACAGTCTTCCTCGCAGCCAACAAAGACCAGCGCAATATGGTCGTGGCTCGCTCCGGGGACCCGCAGGTCGCTTAGTAGCGAGACCCGGTTATAAACATGGCCTATAAGTGAACCCTCCTTGGCACCCAGACTTGTTGACATGGGCGGCCCTCAGACCGGAAAGATTGCGCGAGAGGTCCTTGCCTCCGCTTCCTCGCTCATGCTGCCCGAGCGGCCCGAGGCTGGCGGTTTTGGAGGAGTGAATTGGAAAAGTTCGATCATATCGTTACGGGGGCCAGGTCGTCCGGCTGCGCGTTGGCGAAAGGGCTGATCGCGAATCCCGACAACCGCTTCTTTTGCTCGAGGCGGGTACGCACCTCGTTTCTAGGTCGCCCCGCCCGCCATCCCGTGGCCGTTGTCGGCAAATGGAATCGAAGCGCCTTCCCATGGCGGATGCCGCAGCGCCTCGCCGAGAGTTTGCGCAATGACAATATCGTCGCGAGTTGACACTCCGCCCCCAGCATGGCTCGACGTCACCAACGGAAAGGGCGAGCGAGAGGCCGAGACCGGCAACACTTGAGAGGACCAATGAAATGAGAGAGATCACGTCGCGCCCGTCGGAAAATTTCGAGACTGGGCTCTACCCGCAGATCGGGCTGTTCATCGGCGGCAAATGGATCTACGGCCGCGAGAGCTGGTCAATCGTCCGCAATCCGAGTACGGGCAACACAATAGGTGCGGTCCCCAAGGCAACGACCGAGGACTTGCAACATGCTCTTGAGGCCGCTGATGCCGGATTTCGAATCTGGCGGGACACTTCACCTCACGAACGGTCCAGGACCATCTTGAAAGCCACCGACATTATCCGCAGCCGGGCAAAGGAGATCGCGAAGGTCCTGACCCTGGAACAAGGAAAAACGTTGGCGGCGGCCGAGGGCGAGATCCTCCGAAGCTGCCAGTTCTATGACTGGGAGGCCGGGCAGGCACTGAGGAGCTACGGATGGACCCTGCCAGGCGAACCGACCTTGCAGAAGCGCATCTTGCGCCAGCCGATAGGCCCGGTCCTGGCATTTACGCCATGGAATGTCCCTATGAGCGCCTTTGCCCGCAAGACATCGGCCGCCTTGGCGGCCGGCTGCTCGATCATCGTCAAACCCGCGGAAGAGACGCCCGGTACTGCCGTGGAGCTGGTGAAATGCTTCGAAGAAGCAGGCCTGCCGCCGGGTGTCCTTAATCTTGTCCTCGGCGATCCCGCAGAGATATCCTCCACCTTGATCGCGTCACCGCTCTCGAGGCTCGTGACCCTCACCGGTTCGACAGGAGTGGGCAAACACCTGACCGAACTGGCCGCTCGCGCGATGACACCGGTTCTGATGGAACTCGGTGGCCATGCCCCGGTCATAATAGACGCCGGTGTGGACGCCGAACTGGTCGGTAAACTCGCAGCGGAAGCCAAGATTCGTGCTTCCGGACAGATTTGTGCATCGGTGTCCCGCTTTATCGTGCATGAGAGTGTCTACCGTCCGTTCGCGGAGTCCTTTGCTGCAGCTCTGGACAATGTGAGGGTCGGAGACGGGTTTGACGCGCAGTCGCAGATGGGGCCTGTCGCAAACGACCGTCGATTGGCTGCCGCAACCGCAATGGTAGAAAACTCGGTCAGGAGCGGAGCCAAGGTTGCCGCAGGCGGCAAGCGGATCGGCGAAAGAGGATTCTACTTCGAGCCCACATTGCTGGCCGATGTCCCGCTCGATGCCGACATCATGGCATTCGAGCCTTTCAATCCGATCGCAGGCTGCGTGTCCGTTCCCGACATCGAAACGGCCCTGAAGGTGGCGAATAGCGTACACCTCGGTCTCGTCGGCTATGCCTTCACCCACGATCTGGCCAACGCCGAACGGATCCAACGGGAACTCGAGGTGGGCGCGCTGTCGATAAACCACTTCGACACGCCTGGGGCGGACACGCCCTTCGGTGGCGTCAAGGACAGCGGCATGGGTCGCGAAGGAGGCCCCACTTCGCTGGATGCGTATTTGGTCCAGAAGACGGTGCTCCAAAACACTGGCGTGCTGCGGGCATAAGCCAGCAGCGCCAGGACTTAGATGCGCTGTTTGCCTACATTGGTCGCCGCTCTTTAGGACGACGAGTTCTGGCGAACTGGGCTCCATCAAGCCGACTAGGCTTCGCAATTATGCCGAAGGGGCTGCCTTTCGGCGACGATCCGTTGCCAAACGTTCTTATGAATCTCGACATGACTTATCTTGAAAGGACAATTCCATGAGCGTGCAATATGATTTTAGCGGACAGGTCGCGTTGGTCACGGGAGCGGCCTCGGGAATGGGCCTTGCGACGGCGCAGGCGTTCGCCAGAGCCGGGGCAGCCGTCACGCTGGCGGACCTCCCGGGCGACCCTTTGAACAAGGCCGTCGAGAACATCAAGTCAAGTGGTGGGATCGCTATCGGGGTTGGCTGCGATGTGAGTGACGACGAACAGGTCGCGTCCATGGTCGGGCGAACGGTGAAGGAGTTCGGGCGGCTTGACATGGCCTACAACAACGCGGGCATGCAGGTGCCCGCCATCGACATCGCCGATCTTTCGCAGGAACATTTCGATCGCGTGAGCGCCGTCAACCAGCGCGGCGTGTGGAGTTGCATGAAGTACGAGCTCAGACACATGCGCGAGCAAGGAAGCGGCGCAATCGTCAACTGCTCCTCCATCGGCGGACTGGTTTGCAACGACTTCGGCATGGCCGCCTATTGCGGAACGAAGCATGCGGTCATCGGCATGACCAAGAGCGCCGCGCTGGAGTATGCCGCACGCGGCATACGCGTAAACGCGATCTGCCCAGGGACAATCGAAACACCGATGGTGATGCGGATGGTAGACGCGGGTGAACTTTCGATGGCGGATTTGGTGAAAACCCTGCCTCTGAAGCGTCTGGGCACGGCTGAGGAGATTGCAAATACCGTCATTTGGCTCTGCAGCTCGGCTTCTTCTTTCATAACGGCGCAGGCCATTGCGGTAGACGGTGGATTTACCTCGCAGTGACGCGAGCAAACTTGGATTTTGCCAGCGCGGCGTCGGCCATGTGCGGCCGACTGCTACCGAAAAGTTACGTGGGGTCGCCACCATGCGATCGTTTCGATCGGTCAGCCCCGACGGTTAAAAGCACTAATAACCTGCGTTTATAACGTCGAGGGTACCCATTCCGAGAAGCGCTGTTCCGGGTATGGAAGCATGATAATAATTAGACAGAACAGCTCTATCTCGGCCTTGGTGGTCACCCCCTGGAAGCGGCCGATATTCCGTCAAGCGTTGTAGGAGAGACTAGCCTAGATGACCCAAGACCTAAAGCTTCTCGCAGATGGATTCATGTTCCTCGAAGCACCGCGCTGGAAGGACAACCGCCTCTGGGTATCAGACGTCTTCGGCCACAAGGTTTACAAGCTCAAATTGGATGGAACCCGAGAGCTCGTTTGCGAGGTGCCAAACAGGCCCTCGGGGCAGGACTTTCTCCCCGACGGCCGGCATGTCGTCGCGTCGGCGAAAGATCGCAAAATTTACGAGCTCAAAGGGGCTTCACTTCGTCCCTATGCCGACCTGTCGAACCACGCCTCCGGCTACGTCAACGACTTCGCCGTTGATGCCAAGGGGCGGATGTATGTCGGCAATTTTGGCTACGACATCGATGCCCGTGAGCAAAGCCGACCGACGCAGCTTCACCGGGTCGATCTTGATGGATCCGTGACAACGATCGCCGAAGGACTTGAGTTTCCGAATGGTTCGGTGATCATCAACGGCGGCAGGACCCTTGTCGTGGCGGAGACCTGGGTCAATCGGATAACTGCATTTGACGTCGACGAACAGGGCGATCTTTCCAATCGGCGCATTTTTGCCCACATGGGTGACATGCAGCCGGACGGCATCTGCGCCGATGCTGACGGAGCTATCTGGGCTTGCTCCTTCAACACCGGCGATATTCTGCGAGTCCGTGACGGCGGAGAAGTCACCGACCGCCTCAAGGTGGAAGGCTGCGCCATCTCGTGCGTGCTGGGAGGCGAAGATGGACGTACATTGTTCGTCACCGCCTTCCTGGGACCTGCAGAGCAAATTCAGGTCGAAGCAAAGGGCGCCGTTCTTACCACTCTTGTGGAAGTGCCCGGACCTCTCTAATGCTTGCTAGACTAGGTGAGGGACGGGCCGCGCGTCGAGCTCGCTTGCCCTTGCCCTGCCTTCACTGTTCCTGGGTGAGGTTTACTGCTATAAAAACGTCACTCAGGGCGCGATCTGACGAAAAAAGGCAATGGTGCCTATTGCTGTGACATTAGAGCCTCCGCAGCAGAAATTGCGCAACGTTTCGGGAGCTATTCTGCATTGTCAGACTCATCGGAAATCGATCCCAGAAAGGTGCTCTATTTCGCGTCGATCATTGATCATGGCAGCCTTAACCAGGCTGCCCGCGCCCTCAATGTTTCGCAGCCGGCACTCTCCATCGCTATGGATCGGCTCGAGAACTCTTTGGGAGTGAAGATACTAGACCGGAGTCGGCGCGGGATTGTCCCGACCAGCGCTGGCGAAATCCTTTACAGCCATGCGAGGCTTATTCGTGAAGAGATGGAATTGGTGCGGCTTGACCTGAACAAAGTCAATGACGCGCCCGACGAACTCATCCGGATAGGCGCATTGCCCAGTCTGTCGGGCAGCGTTATCCCTGAAGCGATCGCCAGATGGCGGAGTGCGTATCCGAATCATCGGTTCCAAGTCGTGGAGAGCGCGCAGATCGATCTTCTAACCGGGCTCGTTCGAAGGGATTTCGACTTCGTGGTCGGCTTGACCGACGTCTTCGACATCAAGGACGGTCTTCGGCAGCAGGTTTTGTTTCGTGACCTCCTTTGCGTCAACGCGCGCCCTGGACACCCGCTTGTCGGCAAGCAGGACCTCTCATGGAACGATCTGATGTACTATCGCTGGGTCTCCGTGACGTCCCGCTGGGCGCATACGGTTCTGGGGCACGTGATGACCGCGATGAACGTGGGGCCGCCTCAACAAATCACAGTTTGCAATTCGCTGTCGCTCATGAAGTCGCTCCTATTCACGTCAGATCACCTCGCTCTCCTCCCCGCACACGCGTCGAAGGATGAACGCGAGGACGGACGCCTGGTCTCTCTCCCCTTCGAGGATCCTATTTTGAAGCGCGACATCGCGCTGTTCTACCGAGAAGGCTACGCCATGGATCAAACAAGACGTGACCTGATTAACTCGATCAAGGAATGCGGCATAGAAATGTCGCGTGAAAAGACGGCGGCCTGACCGCGTCAGACGCTCGCATGTGAGTTGCATCAAGCTGAAACGCGCTCGGCGTCAACCCCAAACGCCGGATAGCCGAAGGCTTCACTGTGATCTTGGTCGCATTGAAGCGTCTCTAATAACTTCCGTTTATTGCTCCTGGAAGACACGGCGCTTCCGGCCTTGATAATCAATGGCGACAAGCTCAATGCTTAGCTCATGAACCAAGGAGAGGAGAGCCTGGCTAGTTTGGGTAATCGAGGTGACCCTCGAAGCAACTGCCACACCTCAGTACAAGCAAACAAAGACCGGCGCCACCACCGCACAACTGCTTTCTCCTCTAAAAAAGTCGCCTGCAGCTTCACTGGCCGGGCGTCAAATCGCACGCGTTTCGTAGCAACGCCAATCACTATCATGCACTGGAGAAGATCGAATGAACCAGACTTTTGACACGAAGGCTCCGCAGGATTCCGGCGCCCCTGAGTGGGCCCGAAATTTCAGCGTGCAGGATAAGGTTGTGTTGATCACGGGGTCTGGTCAGGGGATTGGTCGCGAACTGGCCCGTCAATTTGCGGCGGCCGGGGCCATCCCGGTGATCGCCGATCTCAACCTCGAAAACGCCGTGCGGGTCAAATCCGAGATCGAACAACGCGCCGGACGGGCGATGGCGCTGAAGGTCAACGTGTCCAATCCGCAAGATGTCCAGGCAATGGTGGATTCCATTATCGCGGAGTACGGCCGGATCGATGTCCTTATCAACAACGCTGCCATTTTCGCTTCGTTGGAGAAGCGGCCGTTCGAAGAGATTCCACTGGAGGAATGGGACCTCGTCATGCGCGTGAACGTAAACGGTCCGTTCCTGTGCGCAAGGGCTGTGGCCCCGCACATGCGCGCCGCCGGTTCGGGCCGCATCATCAATCTTGCTTCGAACGCTTCGCACAAGGGCGTGGTCAATTACCTCCATTACGTCACGTCGAAATCAGCGATGCTCGGCTTCACCAGCGCCATGGCACGGGAACTCGGCCCCTACGGGATAAACGTAAACGGGGTTCGGCCCGGCGCTGTCGCGACCGAAGTCGATCGCGCGGTCAATCCGACCGAGGAACTTCGCAGGCGGCAGATGGACCAACAGTGCGTAAAGCGCGGCCAGCAGCCGCCCGACCTCGTCGGCATAATGATGTTCCTGTCGTCGTCCGCGTCGTCGTTCATATCGGGCCAGACGATCGCCTGCGACGGCGGCATGACCCACGCTTTTTGAACGCCTCAGTCAATTGCCAGGCAGGAAGGTCAAAACATGACGCATTACGGAAAACTCTACATCGACGGTGCCTGGGTAGAACCCTCCTCGTCTGATACCGGCGAACTGGTAAACCCGGCCACCGAAGAAGTCTTCGCGACCGTTGGCCGTGGGAACGAGCATGACGTGGACAAGGCTGTCGCGGCGGCCCGCCGAGCCCTCGAGAGCTTCTCCACCACGAGCGTGGAGGATCGCATAGCGCTGATCGACCGGATCATCGACGCGTACGAGGCAAGGTCCGATGAATTTGCGGAGGTCATCGCTCGTGAGGTCGGCGTTCCGGTGAGCTTCAAGGCACAGGTTTCTGGGCCTGTCGGGCATATGAAGGTGGCGAGAGACCTGCTCAAGACCTATCCCTTCGAAACGAGGGTAGGCGATACGATCGTTCGAAGAGAGTCGATCGGCGTCTGTGCTCTGATCGCCCCTTGGAACTGGCCGATCCAGACAATGGCGATCAAATTGATCTACGCCATCGCCGCAGGTTGCACATCGGTCATGAAACCCGCTGAGGCCTCGCCAATCAGCTCGATCATGTTGGCCGAAGTCGTGCATGAAGCGGGGGTCCCGCCCGGCGTGGTCAACCTCATCCTCGGAAAAGGCAGCGTGGTGGGCGACGCCATGTCGCGCCACCCTGATGTGGATTTCGTCTCCTTCACGGGCTCGACGAGAGCGGGAGCCCTAGTCGGAGAAGTAGCCGCACGAACCATTAAGCGCGTCTGCCTCGAACTGGGCGGGAAGTCCGCCAATGTCGTGCTGCCCGACGCTGATCTGGAGAAAGCGGCTAGATGGAACATCCAGCGCGGTTTCTCCAACACGGGCCAGTCGTGTCATGCACCGACCCGCATGATCGTCCACGAAAGTCAGCTTGATGAGATCCTGCCCTTCTTGAAGGACGAAGCCTCCCGTTTCGTTCTTGGGGACCCTCTCCATGGGGCGACCACGATGGGCCCGGCGGTCAACAAGGCTCAATACGAGTCAATCCAGCATTACATTCAGACGGGCCTTGATGAAGGTGCGGAGCTGGCACATGGCGGTCTCGGTCGCCCTGCGGACATCAACCGCGGCTTTTTCGTGCAGCCCACGATCTTCACTGGCGTGACGCCAGAGATGACTATCTTCAAGGAAGAGATATTTGGTCCTGTGCTCGCCGTCGTGACCTACAACGACGAGGAGGAAGCGATCAATCTTGCCAACGACTCGATCTTCGGCCTAGGGGGCTACGTGTTCAGTTCGGATCCCAGGAAGGGCCGAGCGGTGGCCAATCGCCTTCGCGCGGGGCGCATATCTTACAACGGAGCTGCGACAAACTCGATATCCCCTATGGGCGGCTACAAGCAGTCCGGGATCGGACGCTCCATGGGGATATTCGGGCTGGAAGAATATCTCGAAGTCAAATCCGAATACGGATTCGAAGCTTAACCCCGACACCAAAGTGTTCATGGCAGCTGCGTCCGGATCGGAAATCCAATGCGTTCATCTTTGCTTGAGCGCACAAGTCAATTTCCGCTCCGGACCGGCGGACCGCAAGCCGCCCTGTTCACATCAGACCGCCCAGATGGCATGTTCCCAGACCCAGCGACGGCGATGTCGCTGTTCATGTGCACTTCATCGCCACCTGTCTGGTAAAATGCGGAATGAACGCTTCGTGTCGCTCGCCGAGGATCATATGCGTTGACGCGACGACCTCTACAGCTTGAGATCTTTAACGACGCGAGCAGCGCGGTTAGCATGGTGCGTCGTCGGCGCGTGAAGCAGAGATGAGGGATTGCTGATCCGCGGCTCCAGTTGACGCTACAGTCGATTCATCCTGAAGGCGGCCGAGAACCGTTGGAGAAAACGTGGAACTGAGACAGCTCAAGTATCTTGTCACGGCAATCCAATGCGGTAGCGTCGGCAAGGCGGCCGCCGAGCTTGGGATGGCCACGTCGGCCCTTAGCCAGCAGATCAGTCGGCTGGAAAGCGAGTTGTCGACGAGGCTTCTGACAAGGGGGGCGTCGGGCGTTACTCCAACGGAAGCCGGAGCGGCGTTTTTCAGTCATGCCATGTTGGCACTCCGTCACGTCGAAGCGGCGGTCGCCGCAGCGCAGGGTGCGCGGCTGTCTGGCGTCGTCTCGTTGGGTCTTGCACCCACCACGGCATCCATGCTTGCGATTCCGTTGATCGAGACGATGAGCCGCCGCTATCCCAATATCAGAGTGCAGGTTGTCGAGGGAATGTCCGGTCACCTTTCCGGCATGCTGAAGGCCCGCCAAATCGACATCGCGATCTTGTTTAATACAGAGTCCGTCTCGTCTGCTCACGGTGAAGCAATCCCTTTGTTAGACGAACGTCTTTTTCTCTTCGGGCCGCAAAAAAGAGATGGCGCGCAGCCGAGCGGGACGGATGGTCCTGTGACCCTCGCCGACACGGCCTCGCTTCCGTTGATTCTTCCGAGCCGCGGCCACGGTCTCAGGGGGACCCTCGATCGATCTTTCGCTGCCGCCGGCGTCGCTCCCAACGTCGTCCTGGAGATAGATTCGCTCGCAATCATCATGCAGGCGGTTTCAAGCGGACTTGGATACACGATCCAGCCGGGTGCGGTGCTGTCGAACGCGTCTGCTGAAGCTTTACAGGTTAGGCCTGTTGCAGACGATGGGGTCTATCGAACCAACCTGCTGGTAAGTCTTCCGGAACATGAACTTTCTCCGGCAGCGCTCGTGCTTCGCGCTCAACTGCGGAAAGTTGTCAGTGCACTGGTTCGTGACGGACGCTGGCGAGGCACCTCCCTTCACGATTCGTGAAGCCCCCTTAATGAGCCGATGATGGCCGCCGTTCGCGCATAGCCGTAAAGTCTATCGAGATTTTGCGGGGAGAACGTCGTGCACGATGTGGTTATAGTCGGAGGTGGAAACGCAGCGCTCTGCGCGGCTCTCATGGCTCGAGAAACGGGTGCTTCCGTGCTCATCCTCGAAGCATCGCCCAAGGAGTGGCGCGGCGGCAATTCGCAACATACGCGCAATTTGCGCTGCATGCATGATGCGCCGCAAGATGTCCTGACCGAAGCCTATCCCGAGGAGGAATTTTGGCAGGATCTACTGAAGGTCACTGGCGGCGAGACCAATGAGAAGCTCGCACGCCTCGTCATCCGGGCATCCTCCAACTGTCGCGATTGGATGCGCCGACACGGCGTTCGGTTCCAGCCGCCTCTCTCCGGCGCGCTTCACGTCGCGCGGACCAACGCGTTCTTCATGGGGGGAGGCAAAGCCCTCGTGAACGCCTACTACCGGAGTGCGATCGCCCTCGGCGTCGAGGTGCGGTACGACACGCCGGTGGCCGAGGTCGAGATGGATGGCGACAAATTCGAAGCGGTGGTGACCGAGGGCGGCGAAAGGATTCCGGGCAAGGCCTGCGTTCTCGCAGCCGGCGGCTTCGAATCCAATCGTGAATGGCTACGCGAGGCCTGGGGACGCAACGACGAAGGGGAATGGCCTGCGGACAACTTCCTGATCCGGGGGACGCGGTTCAACCAAGGCGTCCTCCTGAAATACATGATGAGGGCTGGCGCGGACACGATTGGAGATCCCACCCAAGGGCATTGCGTCGCGATCGATGCTCGCTCCCCACTTTACGACGGCGGGATATGCACGCGCATCGACTGCGTGTCCCTTGGCGTCGTGGTCAACCGCCTTGGCGAGCGATTTTATGACGAGGGGGAAGACTTTTGGCCGAAACGCTATGCCATCTGGGGACGCCTGGTGGCCCAGCAGCCCGGTCAGATCGCTTATTCGATCATCGACAGAACGGTGGTCGGCAGATTCATGCCGCCGGTCTTCCCCGGAGTGACGGCGAACAGCTTGCCGGAACTGGCTGCGAAGCTGAATGTGCCCGTCGAGACGTTCGTGCGTTCGCTTGATAGCTACAACGCGGCATGCCGGCCAGGAGCCTTCGATCATACGATCCTCGACGACTGCCGAACCGAGGGCCTGGAACCGCCGAAAACCCATTGGGCTAGGCCGATCGAGACGCCACCCTTCTACGGATACGCCCTACGGCCTGGCATCACATTCACGTACCTGTCCTTGAAGGTCGACGACACGGCGGCAGTTCGCTTCGCGGACCAGCCAAGCCCGAACCTTTTCGTGGCCGGCGAAATGATGGCCGGGAACGTCCTCGGCAAAGGATATACAGCCGGCGTCGGCATGAGCATCGGAACAGCCTTCGGGAGGATCGCCGGCACACGCGCCGCCGCAGCCGCCATGGGCAGAACTGTCCCCAGGAGCAATATTGATGGCCGCCATTGAAAACCTGCTGGACTTGGCCAGCACGGCTGAACGCGAACTGGACCGCAACGCGGCCGAGGTCGATCGCATCCTCCACATTTGCAATGCCTGCCGCTACTGCGAGAGCTTCTGCGCGGTTTTCCCCGCGATGACGCGCCGGCTGGACTTCAGCGTTGCCGACTCGCACTACCTCGCCAATCTCTGCCATAATTGCTCCGCGTGCCTCTATGCCTGCCAGTATGCGCCGCCGCACGAGTTCGGGGTGAACCTTCCCAGGACGCTGGCGCAGGTCAGAAAAGACACCTATATCGAGTACGCGTTTCCGAAAGCGTTCGGGGAGCTGTATCGTCGAAACGGTCTAACAGTCGCGATTGCTGTCAGTCTCGGCATCGCTGTATTCCTGATGGCAGCCATAACGCTCAGGGGCGGATTGTTCGTTTCCGGTCTCAATTCCGACTTCTACGCCATCTTTCCGCACAATCTCCTTGCTGTGATTTTCGGCATAGCGTTCGGTTTCTCGATCCTGGCACTTGCAGTTGGAGTCATTCGTTTCTGGAACAAGGTCTCGGAGCCCGGAAAGCCCGTTCCCATGTCGAATGCCGTGACGGAAGCGGCCAAATCGGCACTCACCCTGCAATATCTTGGTGGCGGTCACGAAGACGGCTGCAACAATGAGGACGACGCCTTTACCCTGTGGCGGCGACGGTTTCACCATTTCACTTTTTACGGTTTCATGCTGTGCTTCGCATCGACGTCTGTCGCGACGTTGTATCATTACCTTTTCGCGATAGAAGCACCCTACCCGCTTCTGAGCCTGCCAGTCCTTCTAGGGACGGGTGGCGGGATCGGGCTTATCATCGGGCCAGCCGGACTACTTTGGTTGAACATCCGTCGAAATCCAATGCAGACTGACGCCAGTCAGCACACGATGGACAGAGGCTTCATAGCGCTTCTGTTATTTATCAGCATAACAGGCTTGGCGCTTCTGGCTTTCCGTCAGAGTTCATCAATGCCGCTCCTACTGGCGGTGCATCTTGGCTTCGTCATGGGGCTTTTCCTTACCCTCCCCTACGGCAAATTCGCACATGGCATTTTTAGATGCGCGGCGCTGCTGAAATACGCGATCGAGAAGCGGCGCCCAAATCCGATTCAAGCCGGCAGCGAATGAACCCGGCAGAGACGACTAGGCGATTTCGAATAGCCTGTGGCAGTGAGCGAAGCAGCCATCTCTGCCATGCCGATGTTACAGATCGGTCATCAAGGCGCGTAGAATATCGACTACCGCCTTTGGCACCTCGACACGCCGCACAAGGCATGCGAGGTTCCGAAGGGCATGGAGTGCGGTCGCGCCCTATGATCAAGCGGCCGTATGCCTTGGCAGCCATCGGAGACTCGAGTCGCTTTTCCTCCACGATTTGGAGATTGGCCGTCGCGAACTCTCCGCAAGAGTTGGTGTTCATGTCACCGCGACATCACGGTATTCTGATAATGTCGACGTGCGTGACGTCTACAACAACGTATCTCTGCTCTATGACACGAACCGAGGGCATGGTTTCAGAAGACTTGGTGACCGCTGTGGCGGTCGAGGCATTCCGCGACTCGTCCAAATTTCTGAGCCATGCAAAATTCCAGGATCAAAACAATCCTGAGTAATTTCATAGGCACATCTGTCATGTTGTCGAAAGGCGTTTACAATCGGTCTTAGCCGCCCGCTCTGGCGAAAGTCGAGGGTTGGACCGCGACGAGCTGCGCATCGGCCGCGCTCCAAATCATTCTCCTCTTGACGAGCGCCGTGCGTGTTGTTTGCGCATCTGAATGCGAAGACGCGGACCTGGCTATTCCGAGGGGCTGGCCTTGCTGTCATTGCCCGGAAAGGATCAGGTCGGCCCCCTTCGCCGCTATCATGATTACCGGCACGTTGGTGTTCCCCGAGGGAAGATCCGGCATCGCGGAAGCGTCGATGACACGCAGGCGATCGATCCCGCGCACCCGCAAAGCCGGATCGAGTACGGCAATGTCGCCCTCGCCCATGGCGCAGGTCCCCGCCGGATGATGGGACGTCACGACCGAACGTCTGATCCAGTCATCAATCTCGTCATCTCGCTGTATCGATAGTCCCGGATCGAGTTCGTCGCCGCGGAAGTCGTCCATCTGAGGCTGAACGGTGAACCTGCGAGCAATCCGAACGCCTTCTCGGAGGGTTGCGATATCTTGTTCCTTGTCGAAGAAATTCTGGAATATCCTGATGCGGTCACGCGCGTCTGACGATCGCAGTCTCAAATAGCCGCGACTTTCGGGATGCAGAAGAACCGGCCGCGCTCCAAATCCGTCTCGAAATGGTGCCTTGATCCCGGGAAACCACAAATGCACGCTCGGCAGCGTGCCGCGAAGGATGAACTCCAGATCCGGCACATTGATGTCGGGTCGGCTCTTGACGAAGCCTACCATCCCCATGGGCAGAAGCGTCGCGTCGCCCGTGCCAAACACGTAGGCCTCTACCATCGCCCAGGTCACGCGGTCGAAGCGCATGGTTTTCAGGAAAGGGCCATTCCGGGTTCGTGCGTAGCTGACCATGACATTGCAGTGATCCTGCAGGTTCGAACCCACCCCCGGAAGATCGAGCCGTACGTCGATGCCATGTTCCAGAAGATGGTTTGCCGGACCGATGCCGGACAACATGAGCAAATGCGGCGAGTTGAAGGCCCCGGCCGCCAAGATTACTTCCCGCCGCGCCGTTGTTTTGAACCTCTCGCTCCCGCGTTGATATTCAATGCCGACAGCACGGGGCCCGTCAAACAGAATGCGTCGCGCCAGGGCGTTCGTCCGCAACTCCAGATTCTTGCGTCGCAGAGCGGGTCGGAGGAACGCAACCGACGTGCTGGATCGTCGGCCGTTTCCGATGCTGAACTGCCCCTGCGAAAAACCTTCCTGCTGACCGGCATTGTAGTCCGGGTTCCAGTGATACCCGCTCGCCTCGAGAGCCCTTATCCAGCTCTTGTAAAGCGGATCGGGATCCATCATGGGAGAAACCTTGTGCTTCCCTGATCGACCTCGTAGGTCACTTGAGTCCAGGCCGCTCCAAGCTTCTGTCGCCATGAAGTAAGGCAACACGTCCTTGTAGCTCCAACCGATTGCACCCTTCTCCGCCCACCGGTCATAGTCGCCCGGATGGCCGCGCACGTGGAGCATTGAATTGGTCGACGAGCATCCTCCCACGACACGGCCACGCAAAGCAGGGATGGTCCGACCGTGGACCGACGGCTCCGGCTCATTGTCATAGCCCCAATCGTGCAGTCGTGACGGCTGTATCTTGCCCAACCCAAGGGGTATGTGAATTAAAGGATTCCAGTCCCATCTGCCGGCTTCCAACAGCAGAACACGGTTGCCGGGCTGCTCGCTCAAGCGGTCGGCGAGGACACAGCCGGCACTTCCTGCACCGACAATGATGAAATCGAACTCTTCGCTCATCAGGCGCTGCCCCTTCGGGCTTGGGCCCTCGGTGACCATCTTGCCAGCCTGCCGCGCTGCGCAATTCCGGGACGCGAAGAAAACGAGCGGACAGGTTTCCAAGCCAAGGTCAAACCTCCTGGAGCCACAAGCCAAGTTTAATGTACAGATGAGATCGGAGCGGATCGCCGTGAGCAGCGCCCCGGCTACCGCGATATTTGCCGCCGCCGTAGAAAGCCATCGACACCGACGGCAACTATCAGGATCAGTGCCTGCGCGACGTTCTGGGCATAGGTCGACACATTGAGCAGCGCCATCCCGTTGTCGATTGTGGCCAGCAAGAAGGCTCCGAGAACAGCTCCCAGCATTGAACCTATCCCGCCGCGCAGGGAATTCCCGCCGATCACCGCGGCCGCGATGGCGGACAACTCGAGCCCGAAGCTTGCGTCTGGCGTGGAGACACCCACGCGCGCGGTTGTCATCACGCCGGCGACTCCATAAATGGCTCCCATAATGATAAATCCGGTGAGTACAGTCCGCTTGGCATTGATGCCTGCATAGACCGCTGCCTCATAGCTTGACCCCAGCAGAAAGGCTCGCCTGCCGAACTTTACCCGCGCCAAGGTGAAAGACAGTGCCCCTGATACAGCGACGATCCATAGCACGGCGGCGGGAAGGCCGGTGGCGGTGCTGCCGAGATAAAGGATGAGAAAGCCCGCAATCGCACTGCCCATAAGCGCCGCGGCCGCGTTGCGCATTGTCTTGCCGCGGTCTCGCCCTGGCACGGAAAAGGCCGAATAGGCGCGATAGGCACCCAAGCCGATTGCCAGAAAGAACAGGGCGATCACGAGTGGGAGCGGCAAGCTGTATTCTGTAAGTCTGACAAAATTGTCATCGACCGGCCCGATAGATCCAGAATTGGTCCAGGTCAGCCCTAGCCCCCGCCACAACAACATTCCGCCCAGCGTTACAACAAAAGCAGGTACTGCCAGATAAGATATCACCCACCCCTGCGCCAGGCCAATCACGACGCCGGCGCTGATTCCCATACCGACACTACCGACAACTCCCAGGCCCCTGACTTGGCTTTCGGCCACGATTAGCCCGGTCAAGAAGGCCGCGCTGCCGATGGAGAGGTCGATTTCTCCCATGATGATCAGAAGTGCCACGCCACAGGCTGCTACCGAGACCACGGCAGCCTGACGTAGGAGGAGGGCGATGTTTGACGACCTCAGAAACCCGCCATCGGATTCCACGTTGAAGTAAAGTACGAGCAGCAGGGCGCCGATCGCAAGAATGACGCTGCGAGAGGCAATGCCTCCGATCAGCAATTTTGACCAAGTTGGGGCCTGTGCGCCGGCGCTTTCAGACGCCGCCATCTTCTGTATATCTTCTGCCATCACGGGCTATCCTCCAGTTGCTGCCGAGAGCAATTCTTGTGTAGTCGCACTCCGCGGGAACTCCGCCCGGAGTCGCCGCTTGTACATGACCAGGATGCGATCTGCTTCCGTCAGGACTTCATCCACGTCGCTCGAAATGAGCAATATTCCGACCTGAAGATCACGCGCGATGCTCCGCAGCACCTCATAGATGTCGCGCCGCGCGCCTACATCGACGCCAAGCGTCGGTTCGTCCAAAATCAGAACCTTTAGGTTTTTGCGAAGGCATCGGGCGATCAGGACCTTTTGCTGGTTCCCTCCACTCAAGGAATCCATCACAGCATCCGCCCGGCCGGGTCTCACGCCCAATTCGCGAATTTTGTCGAGGACATAGCGTTGTTCTGTCGCCAGATCGATAAGGGGTCCGCCCAAAGAAAAATCGTCCAGCTTTGATGCCGTCATGTTCCAGCGGACCGACTGACCAGGCAGCACGCCTTGGGACTTGCGGTCCTCCGCCAGAAGCGCCAGCCCTCTCGCAGCTGCTTGGTGCGTGTTCCTGGGCAGCCCTTCGTTCCCGGCGATCATGCATCCTCCGGTGACCTTACCCGGCCAAGCACCGTAAAGGGCGCGCGCAAGTTCGGTGCGACCGGCGCCAACCAAGCCGTAGAGGCCAACGATTTCACCGGGATAAACCTTCAGGCTCACGTCCAGAACTTGGGGCGTCTGAGCATTGTCGGCTGCGAAGACCGAAAGCCCACGCACGTCAAGGACCGGGCTGACCCCGGTTGGTGTCGCCGGCTTTTCGTGGCTCAGTGCCGCCATGCGATCGAAGGTCTCGCCCAGCATATCCCGCACGAGTTGTTGCTTCGGCGGGACAGAGTCATAGCCTGCGACCAACTGCCCGTTGCGCAGCACCGTCACCTTGTCGGCGATACGATGAAGTTCGTCCAGGCGGTGGGTGATATAGATGATTCCAAGACCAGAATGCGTGCATCGCCGGATCTGATCCAGCAGCACATCCGTCTCGGAATCGGTCAAGGCGGCTGTTGGTTCGTCCATAATCAAGACGCGCGCCTTTGCATGCAACGCCGCTGCAAGAACGATAAGACGACGTTGTGCCGGCGAAAGTTTGCTTGCGGGTTCTCGGGGGTCGATCTTCATATCGAATGTTGCCAAAGCTTGCCGTGCGGCACGCTCTGCCGCGCTTGCGTCATAGAGTGGTCCGCGACCTGGCAGCCGGGCGGCTGCCATGTTTTCGGCGATGCTTAGATGCGGGATCACATGCAGTTCCTGAGGGACCAACACGACCCCGGCATCGCGGCCCGCATGCACCGACGAAAGCTTTAGCGGTTCGCCTTCAAGTTCTACCGAGCCCTGATACTCATCATGGGGAACGATGCCGGCAACGATCTTGACGAAGGTTGATTTGCCTGCACCGTTTTCCCCCACAATGGCATGGACCTGGCCTGCGTCCAGAGTGAAGTCGACGTTGTTCAACACCGTGGTTCCGCCATAGCGTTTTGTTATGCGCGTTGCGACCAGCATAGACGACTCCGCTCGTGAGATTTCTTACTAGGCCCGGAGGCTCATTCACACTTGAGGCCTGCTTCGGCCAATTGATCGAGGCTTATGCCCCAGCCTTCCGGAGCGACATTCTTGGTGAAGTCACACAGATTTTCACGGTTGACCAGAATTGGCTTCAGTTCCAGTAGGCTCTTGCCGTCCTGGACGCTGGTCGGCTTGGGCAGGTCCTTGCCCGTCGTCAGGCTATGGGCCAGTTTCGCCGCGGCGACTGCCATATCGTGGATAGGCGTGAAAGAAGACATACCTTGCCAGCCTGCGGCGATCAGAAGCATGCTCTGTGGGCTGGAGTCGGTGCCGGTTACATAGACCTCGCCCGGCTTCTTGCCCGCGATTTTCAGCGCCTGGACGGCCGCTTGGGCACAGTTGTCCCACATGCATACGATGGCAGCGACGTCGGCGCTCTTCTGGATCGCAGCTTCGGCGTTTTTCATTGCTGCCGACGTGACCCAGCCCTGCGAGTCAGCGTCGAAGACGACATTGACACACTCCGTCTTCAGCAATTTCGCGTCATACGCTTCGCTGATGAGGTGATAGTTCGTATAGCCTTTGTCGCCGCGGATGATCGCATAGTTGCCGCAGGGTTTTGCTGCTAACGCGGAGTCGACGTGCTGATAGCCAAGCTGGACGCCACTGCGCCCGACCCACCAATCAGGGGTCGCGCCAGTCACGTCGGTATCATAAGTAACGACCTTTATGCCGAGTGCCTGCGCCTGCTTGGTCAGGATTCCACCCGCCACGGCATCAACCGGATCGATAACCAGTACCTTGATGCCTTGTTGGAACATGTTCTGGGCTACGTTGGTCATCGTCGTAGCGTTTGAGTTGGCGTAGCCGACGATCGCCTTATCTCCATATTTTGCCAGTTCCGCCTCGAACCAAGCAAACTCATGTGGGTAACGCACGACCTCCTGTGTAGGCAGCACAAAGCCAATCAGGGCTCCGGCCTCGGTATTCGCCTGACTTGTGCTCGTATCCGCCGCCAAAGCATTGTTTGCGAATACCCCGAGCGAACAAGCCAATCCAAGCAGCCATTTTCTCGAAATTGTCATCACATCCTCCCAATTTTACTCCCCGACGCAGGCTCCAACTGCGAGGGCATTTCTAACGTAGCCCAACTAGAATATGAGTCCATCGGGTCATGACGACCATTATAAACCAAGCTTATAAGAAAACCATAAAGCTATGATTTTGTTCGCTTTCCGCGCGTATCAACGCAATTTCAGAGAGCAGCAGCAGCCTTGGGCATGACGTGAGAGATTTGTCTGATGCTCCTACACTCTCGGAAGAAAGGAACCACTGTAGGCAAGACAATCTTTTAAATCTTCAGAGGCGTGCGGTTCGCATCTTTCCTTGCAATGGAGGCCACCACTGATCATCGTGGATTGCGCCTTTTTCAATCGCTGCGCTGCTGTTCTGCGCCGACCTGAACCGGTCAAAAGTCGAAGGTGGAACACATCGAAGGTGCCGCCGGCCGTTCTCTAGTTGGGCCACTGGATGATGGTGCTTGTTCGGCAGCTACGCTTCCTGGATTTGCCTGCGCCCAATCGGCAAGAAGCATTTTAGAGATTGAGCAATAATCGTGAAAAAGTTGCGAGTTTTCACGGAAGCTCCCAAGGCTGTCGCGGCCCGATGACGTTTAGTGTGTCATCCGGCCCCGGATCGGATGAGAGCCTCGGCTCAAACTGGCTGCCAATGGGTTACACGGGTGGGCCGAATCGACGCAACGGACTCCACTGGTAGCAGAGTCCAAGACGCGCCGCCGCTGAGTAACACCTTCGAGGCGGCAGTCGGTCACCTTCGCCTGCCATGGGACGCGCGATGCCCCCGAGAGCGCTTGTGACAGCGGGGAGATCACGAGATCGCGGTCCGGTAAAGTCGAGCGAAGGAACGGAAGAGTCGGGTCTTTGATGGGATTGTTGTCTGACCTTCGACCGTACCTTAGGGGTGTCCGGCGCGGTCGAGGATCGGTTCGGCGCCGGGCCCTCTTAAGGGCCGGGATAGCCGAACGACTGCCCTATGCTTGTCGCCATGGCGGATCGACGCTCGAAGCTTTCATTGAGGCATTGAGTCGTACGCTAATAAGCCTGTCACTTGCGCTGCCGCCATTTTCACATGTGCTTTATACGCTGTTCGTCGGGGAGGACCGGCCGCAAAATGTATCGGTTCGAGCCGCTTTCAGACCTGGTGGTTGACCGCAAGGAAGGCGACATTTCTCTTCAATCAAAGGGCCCAGTGTTAGCGATTTATCTATTTGGCCCGGGCTCTGACCGGGCCATCGCTCAGTGAATCCGTTAATTGAGTGAGACAGGTGATCTAATCTAGATTTCTTCCCAGGGGAATGAGTCGAGCCTCAGCGCTCCACCTGCTGTGATCAGTACCTGGGTTTCCAGCTTGATGCTTTCGGACCCCTCCTCTGCGATCAGGCTTTCGACGTTCAGAACCATGTTTTCTTCAATGAAACCGCTGCAGTTCCGGTCAAAGTCGGGATGAAGGAATATGCCCGGCCATTCGTCGCACATGCCGGTCCCGTGGAGCGCCAAGGTATAGCGATATGGCAGATATTTATCCGGTATGCGCCAGGATTTTTCGTTAAACTCCGAAAAACTGAGCCCGGGTTTTAGCACACTGAGGTTGTGTTCTATCTGTTCGCGGGCGGCCGAATAAAGTTCCCGCTGCTTTGCGTTCATTGCCGTGTGCCCGCAGATCCAGGAACGTGACAGGTCGGCGCAATAGCCGTACGGCCCGATCATGTCGGTGTCGAACGAAATCATCTCCCCGGCCTTGATGGCATAGTCTGAGCACTCCTGATACCAGGGATTGGTCCTTGGACCCGCGGTCAATAACTTGGTTTCGAGCCACTCGCCGCCGCTACGGGCATTTTCGAAGTGCAGTTCCGCCCAGATCTCCCGCTCGGTTCGCCCAGGCTCCGACATTTCATACATGCGCGCCATCCCGGCTTCGCAAACCCGGATGGTCCATCGCATCAGTTCGATTTCTTCCGTGCTCTTGATCACTCTCGCCTTCTCGCACAGCTCCTGGCCGTCGAGCAGATCGATGCCGCGCTTTTGAAGCGCAAATGCGCCAGGAGGATCGAGTTTATCGACGGCAAGGCGTCTGTTGCGACACTCGGACTTGATGATGTCAACGATCTCGTTTGCCCAAGCGGACAGCCGGTCATCCGCAAGGTCACCGGCTGTGAAAAAAATCCATGACGTGGAGGGGCGTATTTGGTCGATGCCGACCAGACCGTGGTTGAGGTGCTCACAACCCTCGAACTCGAACATAATTGCCGGGCCGTCAGCCAGGATCAATGCGTATCGGGCGGCATTGTGCATGGTCCAGATGCTCATGTTCGCCGAGTCGAGCGCATACCTTATGTTGACGGGGTCATAGAGCAAGAGGGCCGCGCAATCCTGTTCCGTCATCTGCGCACGCAGGCGGCTGAGTCGATATTGCCGCACAGTATCGAGAACGCGCGGCGCTATGGGGCTCTTCAGCGGTCGGTCAGCGCCCTCCGGATTCAAATAGGCGCGTTTTCGCTCGTCTTTGAAGACCGTAGTTTCCCAATCGTTGTTGGAGCGCATCTCGGGTTCATACATTGGCCTGTCTCGCTGGTGTCGGCGGGCGGGTGAACGACGAGGTCCGAAGAAGTGATCAGCCTCGCGAGCGGTGGAGCGATCTGGCAGGCCAGTCGGCTCAGGATCGGCAAGAACCGATGCGAGGTGGGTAGCCCGGCGTGGAGCCGGGCCGCCCTTGTTTAAGCAGTCAGAACGCCATTCTTCTTGGCGGTCCATGTCGCGATGAAGTCCATAAGAGCGGGGGACAGGCAATCGTAGGGTTCTAAATCGAGGTCCGTGAAGCGCGCTCGAACGGCATCCATGTTGGACGGGTCGAAACCGCTCTCAATGATTGAGGAGACGAAGGCGGCGAAGCCTGGCGAAGCCCAACCTTCCTCCTCAAAACGCTCGGGATGCACGAAAGAGAGACCCTGGAAAGGGTGGTCGCGCTCGACGGGTCCATACATATGGACGCCGCACTCCTTGCAGGCATGTCGCTGGATGAGCGCGGCCGGATCGACGACGGCAAGTTTTTCGCCGTTTTCCAGGACTTCAACGTTTTCAGTCGGCGCAACGGCAACAACCGAGAACGCGGCCCCTGCGGGTTTCCAGCATTTCGTGCAGCCGCAGGCGTGATTGTGGGCGATGTCGCCGTTAATTTTCACCTTCACCGGATTTGTCGAGCACTCACATACGAGAGTACCTCCCGCAAAGGCAGTGGCTACCGACTTCCGACCCCCATCGATCGACGGATGAATTGCGATGTTACTCATGCTCATGTCTCCCTTTCGTTGTTGATACCGGTATCTATCCCCGGCGGTGATATTTACGTCCTACTTCAGTCTCTCCCAATGCCAGCGAAGATGATCCTCCATGAACGTCGAGATGAAGAAGTAGGAATGCCCGTATCCTTCGTGCATGCGCATTACGAGCGGGATATCGGCCCCTGAACACGCCGTCTGGAGTTCCTGCGGCCGCAAGCCATCCACCAGGAAACTGTCGGCAGTTCCCTGGTCGACCAGGATCTCGGGAAACCGATGCCCGTCCTTGATCAAAGAGCAGGCATCGTAGGGTCTCCACGCAGCGGGATCGCTGCCGAGATATTTCTCGAAGGCTGGCTTGGACCAGCCAGACACGCTCGGATGGCTGATGGGCGCGAAAGCGGAGCAACTACGGAAACGATCCGGGTTTTTCAGTGCGATGGTGATCGCACCGTGACCTCCCATCGAATGGCCGAAAATTCCTTGTCTCGACATGTCAACGGGGAACCTCTCCTCGATCAGGCGGGGCAACTCTCCGACGATGTAGGAATGCATCCGATAGTTGGCGGCGAACGGTTCTTGTGTCGCGTCGACATAGAACCCCGCGCCTTTTCCGAATTGCCAGTTGTCTGGTTCATCGGGAACGTCATCTCCACGTGGGCTCGTGTCGGGACAGACAACGACCAGGCCGAGTTCGGCAGCCAGCCGCCGATACTCCCCCTTCTCCATCACGTTCGCATGTGTGCAAGTGAGGCCCGACAGATACCAGAGGACTGGGCACGGCCGCTCCGTCGCTTGAGGCGGCACGTAGACTGCCAATGTCATGTCGCAGTCGCAGGTCTCAGAGCGATGCGCGTAGACGCCTTGAACGCCGCCGTGAGATTTTTCCGTTGAGATCGTCTTCATGGGGATCAATAGATCACCACGCTGCGAATGCTTTCGCCTGCATGCATGAGGTCGAAGCCCTTGTTGATGTCTTCGAGCGGCATCGTGTGGGTGATCATCGG
>UCMT01000048.1 GCA_900473795.1 Hyphomicrobiales bacterium
GACCGATCCGGAGCAGGCGTTCGATTTCGTCGAGAAGACCGGCGTCGATGCGCTGGCCGTTGCGATCGGCACCAGCCACGGCGCCTACAAGTTCACCCGCGCGCCCGACGGCGAAATCCTCTCGATCGAGACGATTGCCAAGATCCACAAGCGCCTGCCGAACACGCACATGGTCATGCACGGCTCTTCCTCTGTGCCGCAGGACCTCCAGGACCTGTTTACGGCCAATGGCGGCAAGATGAAGCAGACCTGGGGTGTGCCTGTCGCTGAAATCCAGAAGGCCATTCCGCTCGGCGTGCGCAAGGTCAATATCGACACCGACCTGCGCCTCGCCTTTACCGGCATGATCCGCAAGCATCATCTGGAGAATCCAGACAATTTCGACCCGCGCAATTATCTGAAGCCAGCGACCGCCCGCATGGTCGAGGTCTGCAAGGAGCGCTTCATCGCCTTCAACACTGCCGGCCAGGCCTCCAAAATCCGCGTCAAGCGCCTTAGCGAGATGAGCAAACTCTATTGCTAAGAGGCATTTTCAAATCGCGCCTTGCATAAGGATTGCAAGGCAAAATCTCTAGGGAAATGTAGATATGCCCGTTCGAGGCGAGGAAAATGACCCAACACTGCACGAGCTGGCAACATGACCAGTTTGTGAACTTGATTTCATTAAATCTAACAGGGGTCGATAATGATGAAACTCGTTCTGGGTTGGTTTTCTGGACTGAAATTCAGGTTCAAGGTTGCGGGGGGCTTCCTTGTCATATTGGTCCTGGCTGCGATTATCGGGACGGTCGGATATACCGCGATCGTAGACCTTTCCTCGCGCTTTAGTGTCGTCGGTCGCTCAGCTCAGGTGGCAAACGAAATGCAGTCGACATCGCTTCAACGGGAAAGATATCTATTCAACGCCGGTATCGATAGCGCTACTGCGACTCGCCAGCGGATAAACAGCCTAACAGACGCGTTGGAGTCGCTTTCCGATGCTGTAAAACATGACCCGTCCGTGCTGGAAAGCGTCGCCGAAGTGAAATCAACGGTCGATCAGTTTGCGTCTACTTTTGACCGGGTGACTGCACAGACCGCTCAGCAACAGGAGCGCCTGACCACGCTTCAGCAGAGTATCTCAAATCTAGAATCGCTGGCTGTTTCCATCAACAGTGCGGTTAACAAGGAAGAGACAAAAATCCGCGCTCAGGCAGATACCGCCAGCAAAGCACTAGGTATCGCCAACGCAATGCTCAGCAGCGCTGTGAGATTCCAACAAGGCGCAACCGCAATCAAAAGCATCCAGCAAAAAAGCGGTGGGACGTTCTTGGGTGATTTTCTTCAGCAGGCGAAAGCCGTCGCTGAAAATATCGTCACTGAAACGGAAAAACTTAGTGGTAGCAAAATAAGTGGCCTTAATCCTGAGGTGCTGCCCAAGCTGGCGGAAGCAGGAAAAACGCTCAAAAAATCCTTGGATGCGATTGGACAAACAGACGATTTCACGAAGAAATTTGAGGCGCAGACTGTAGTCGGAAAAATGGTCAATGAAATCCTTGCTTCGACCCAGAATATTCAGGCGCAGACTTTTCCGTTGGTTGACATCGCCATGAATGAAGCATCTGCCTCGTCCGCTAAGCTTTCCAAATTTGGAGAGGTTGCCGCCCAAGCGGAAATCCTAAACCGTCTTGCACTTGGCGCGCGTGCGGAAATGCTGAACTTGTTCGGGGGATTCGGCAATACGGATCAGGCCCTTGTTCAAGAAAAGGTGACAGCGCTGGTAGAGCTTGAAAAGAGCCTTGCGACCGCCGCTATCACCCTTCCAGCGATTGCTGATGAAATTAAGCAAATCCCGCTTTCAATTTCCACCTTCGACAAAGCGTTTAAAGAAATGTTCGTCGCGCAGGCGGAGTTGATAAAGGAGCGCGAGAAGCTTGCGGGGCTCACGGATGACGTCAGTTCCAAGATTGAACAACTCAATGCTCAGCAGATCGACACCGCCCATACAGCCGCGGGTTCGGCCACGTTTAAGATTGCGATCACAATTCTGCTTGCTATTGTCGGCGGGGTTTGCATCGCCGTGGTCCTGAACTTCGCAATCAGCCGCCCGATCCAGTCCATGACCGACGCCATCCGAAAGTTGGCCAGCGGCGATAACAACGTCCCTATCCCAGGCGTCAACCGTGGTGACGAAATCGGCATCATGGCAAAAGCGGTACAGATATTGCGGGTATCCGCAATAGAAAAGCTCAATCTTGAGCAGCGAGCCGACCAAACGCGCCGCGAAAATGAAATTGAGCGAGACACACGCGAGCGGGAAAAATTGCTCGAATCGACCATCCTTCAAAGGGCTGTCGATGCCTTAGCCAATAGTCTTGGACGCCTCGCCGCCGGCGATATTTCCACCGACATCACTGATAAATTTGGTGATGGGTTGGATCGGTTGCGGGTGGACTTCAATTCGGCGCAGGCACATCTTCGCACCGTCTTGTCCGACGTCGAACGGACCGCAACATCCGTTCGCTCCAACACGCGCGAACTTGACATGGCCGTAGGCGACCTTTCCAGACGGACGGAGCAGCAGGCCGCTTCTCTTGAACAAACAGCGGCCGCTTTGGAGCAGATCACTGCGACCGTGAAAGCTTCCGCCGATCGCGCCAACGAAGCTGGTGAGATCGCGGCGAAAACGTCCGATGCGACCGCTCGGTCGCAGGACGTCGTGCGAAGTGCGATATCCGCTATGGCCAAGATCCAGCAATCTTCCGAAAAGATCCGGCAAATTATCTCTGTCATGGACGAGATAGCCTTTCAGACGAACCTGCTGGCCCTTAACGCAGGCGTAGAAGCCGCGCGCGCGGGAGAAGCCGGAAACGGCTTCGCGGTTGTCGCCCAGGAGGTTCGCGAACTGGCGGGCAGGTCGGCAATGGCGGCGAGGGAGATTACCTCCTTGATCAATGACTCCAATTCAGATGTGAGCTCGGGCGTGTCTCTGGTCACAGAAAGCGGTGAGACGCTCCAGGAGATCGGCCGGTATGTCAACGACATGTTCCAGAGGGTCAGCGCGATTGCTAATTCCTCACAGGAGCAGTTCGCAAGTATATCGTCTGTAAATTCGGCTGTGCGTTCAATGGATAGTATGACGCAGCAGAATGCTGCCATGGTTGAGGAGGCTTCAGCCAGTACCGCTATGCTGTCAAGTGAAGCCGAGCGCCTACATGAAAGAGTTGCACGATTCGAGCTTGAAGTTGGTTCGCACAGCGGTGGCGATGGAAGGTCGACTGCCGCATAACGAAACTGCTGCTTCAGGTGCGGTCTGGCCAAGGGCAGCGGTGATGAAAAATTGAGGAAGGCACGTCTGGCGCCGACCACTGACAGCGGCCGGCGAGATGCTCCTGGCAAACGCTCGTGAGATCGTCGCCAAGGTCGACGCTTTCAGATCACAGGCGAACGGCATGGCGATGGGCCTGGAGCCCGAACTCTCAGTCGTCATTGATGTATTCTTCCCGATCGACGTGATTGCTGAAATCGCTAAAGAATTTCGGCAGCAATTTCCAACCGTGCCGCTGCGACTGTTGGTCGAGGCACTTGGTGGTACCGTCCAGCCAATCCTCGACAAACGTGCAAATCTTGGGATTGTGGGTACGCTGCCGCTGATGCCTCCTGGCATCACTACGGAGCAGCTTGGCGGCATCATGTTTCAGGTCGTTGCGTCCGTGGATCATCCCCTGGCTGCAATCAAAAGATTGATTTCCAAAAGCGAACTCGGCCAACACGTTCAACTAGTCCTCACGGACCGTACGGAACTGTCCAAAGGGCGGGAGTTTGGCGTGATGTCGCCGCATACATGGCGTCTCGCAGATCTATTCGCCAAGCATAGTTTTTTGGTCCATGGCCTCGGATGGGGCGGTATGCCGGCTCATGCCGTCAAGGCTGATATTGAGGGCGGCCGCCTCGTCGAACTGTTCGTAGAGGACGTGCCTGCAGGGGGGCTGAAACTGCCGATGTCTGTTGCCTATAGATCGGACGATCCGCCCGGACCGGCAGGAAGATGGCTGATTGAGCGTTTGATGACCTGTTCTCTTGATAGATCCCTTTAGGGCGCTACCAGGTTGAAACAATCTGGTGAACGATGTGAGGTCAGCGGGAAAGGCTACCCCCCGTTTCCGCAGCGCGTCCCGTCATGTCATTTTTCAGCAGGCGTAATTATCGTTCAAGCGTTTTGGCCTGAATGCGCCTCCGCCCATCATCTACCGATATAGGCGGCAAGTTCGTCAGGTGTTCCATTTGGAAAAGCGTGTTTCAGAAAATCCAGGAATGCGGAGACACGCGCGCTGAGTAATCGGCGAGAGGGATATAACGTCCACAAAGCGATTTCAGGACCGTCAATCTCACCCCACATCACCAGCGTTCCGTCAGCCAAGTCGTGGGCCACCAGGGAAATGGGAAGGCGTCCTGCACCCACGCCGTCCCGCACCGCATCCCGGACCATGATGAGCGTTGACAGGGTGAGGACAGGTTCGATCTTGATCGTTGACCGGCCAGAAGGGGTCTTCACGTGCCATGTTTGCCATTCGCTAGCCCCACGAGCAACACCAGGGGCGGCGAGCTCACCGGTCGTGCGAGGAAGGTCAGGGCTCGCCACAACAACAAGCCGGTCGCGGAGAAACGCGCGTCCGACCAGACTTTCGTCGGAATCTGGATTGACCCGGATGACCAGATCGTAGCCTTCCTCGATCATGTCCACAGTCCGATCTTCAGTCGTGACCTCCAGCCTCACCTCCGGATATTTGAGGGCAAAGCCCGCGGCGATCCTTCCCATTGCGGTCTGGGAAAAATGCAAGGGTGCGCTGATCCGCAATCTCCCCTTGGGGTTCTGGCCCCCCGAAGCAATCGCCGAAGCCGTCTCGTCCAGTTCGGCGAGCAACCTACCTGTCCGCTCGTATAGCGCTCGTCCTTCTTCGGTGAGCTTGAGGTTCCGCGCACCTCGTTCAAACAGCCGAACGTCAAGACTGCTTTCCAACTCTGCGACGCGCCGGGATAGCGTGGCTTTCGGTCTGCCAGTCGCTCTAGCGGCTTTGCCGAAGCCAACATGGCGGGCGACAAGATTGAAATCAGCAAGTGCAAGAAGATCCATGGGTGTTCCACCTGTGAGACGCCGCGTCTAAAATATCTGCCTATCGAACTCTCAGTGAACCACACATATTGGAGCTGTCAAGAAATACAACCGGAGAAGTACCATGACTATTCTCGTTACCGGCGCCACAGGCAATATTGGCCACGAAGTTGTCGAACACCTCGTCAAGCAGGGCGCTGACGTGCGTGCCATTGCCCGCGATCCCTCGAAAGCGAACTTACCGGCGAATGTATCCGTCGTGCAGGGCGACTTCCTCGACGTCGATTCGCTACGCAAAGCCATGTCTGGCGTTTCCACTCTTTTCCTTTTGAACGCAGTCGTGCCCGACGAATTTACGCAAGCGCTGATCGCGCTGAACGTCGCACGGTCGGCAGGCATCGAGCGGATCGTCTATCTGTCGGTGATCCACGCCGACGTCTACGTGAACGTGCCGCACTTTGCTGGCAAGTTCAGCGTCGAGCGGATGATCGAGCACATGGATTTCAAAGCGACGATCTTGCGTCCCGCCTACTTCATGCAGAATGATCTGATGGTCAAAGACGTCATCACAGGCTACGGCGCCTATACAATGCCGATCGGTGCCAAGGGCCTTGCGATGATTGATGCCCGTGACATTGCCGAAATTGCCGCCCACGAGCTTCTTCGCCGTGAACAGGCTCCAGAGCCGCTCCCAATCAACCGGATCAACCTTGTAGGACCAGAAGTACTGACCGGAACGGATATCGCTTCCATCTGGTCAGATGTCCTTGCTCGCCCGATCAACTACGCCGGCGACGATACCGAGGGTTTCGAGCAGAACCTGAAGCAGTTCGTGCCCGCCTGGATGGCTTACGACATGCGTTTGATGGGCGAACGCTTCTTAACAGATGGGATGCTTCCTGACGCCGGCGATGTCGATCGCTTGACCCAGCTTCTAGGTCGGCAACTTCGCACATATCGCGACTTCGCCCTGGAAACTGTTGCCTCCGCCTGACGGACGCAATGGCTAGCCCGGAAGAAATTTCACCATGATCTATTCGACTGCCGTAGTTCCGGTAAACCCGGAAGGCGAAACCCGCCTGACGCGCGCTCAGGCGTGGAAAGGCCTTGAACTCAAAGCACGCGACGCGCGCTTGTTCCTGGACCCAGGGCTTTGCACCCGTTGCGAGGTCATTGAGGAAAGCACTACACATTTCGTGAGGGAAGCAACGATCGGAGGCAACGACCTGCGTGAAATCGTGACGCTCGAACATGATAGTAAGATCACCTTCTTCCAGGCGGCCGGGCCTCGCGAAGGAGCAATCATCAACGAACTGTATGAAGATGAAGATGGTGCGCTACAGCTCCGCTTCTACTGCTACATGGGGCTGCGCGCCAGACAGCCGAACGAAGTGGAGGAACAGGCCCAGCAAGTGCGGCTCAGCAGTGAAACCGGGTATAAGGCCGCCCTGCTGGCAACGCTGAAACGGACCCGTGCGCTTCTTGCGGAAGGTAACCTCTGATCATTCCAAAAGTGAATCAATAGAGCGGCCCCGGTTTAGGGGGCGCCTTGAGTAGGCCGTATAGAATCTTCGCATGGAGAAACCAATCAATTCGCTGTTCTCGCCGGCTCGCATGGGCCGTTACACGCTTTCCAACCGTCTGGTCATGGCGCCCATGACCCGCAGCCTTCGACGGCACGCCTAGCGATTTGGCTTCCGAGTATTACGCGCAGCGGGCTGATATTGGCCTGATCGTAACCGAGGGTACGCAGCCTTCGGATGATGGGCAGGGCTATATCAGCACCCCGGGCATCTACACGCCTGAACACATCGCCGCCTGGAAGAAACTCACCTCGGCCGTGCACGATAAAGGTGGCCACATTTTCATCCAGCTGATGCACGCAGGGCTATTTTGATCGCAGCCGTACCGGAATTAACGGAGACAGCATGCTCAACGCCGTTCCAAGCGGCAAATTCCTCCTCGAACGCGGCGACTTCCCCACCCCACTCAAAGACTCCTGTTTCGATAACACGCTGAACGGCCGCATCGATCTCCTGCTTCTGCAGCCTGTACAGCTTTCCATGCTCGTATATCGGGACACGCAACCGCGCTGCCATCTGGCACTCCTCCGCTATTAGTGGCCAACCGCTTTACAGCCGAGAGGGTGTCGTCGGCTCACTGCAATGCGTTGCGCAGCGAGTTGACGAAAGCATCGAGATCGCTCTTGAGCATGTAAATGTGGGGTGACACCCGCAGGCCCTCGATGTGCTCGACGTTGCGATACTTCACGTGGACCTGGTGGTTCTCTCGAAGATCGGCTTCAAGCTTTCTCATATCCACGTCGTCAACCGAGAACATACTTATCGCGCCAACACTGTCCGTATCAATCGGCGTGTGGAGCTTGAAACCGGGAATATCACGGGCAAGAGAGACCCAATAGCGGGTCAGTTCGCGCAGCCGCGCGTGCGTTCTGTCGGCGCCAATATTCTTGTGAAATTCAATAGCAGGCGCGATCGCAGCTTGTATTGCTGAATTGTAGGTTCCGAGGTTCCAATGGTCGAACTTGTCTATATGCGCGGCTGGTTGGTCAAAAGGCGCCAGCAAAGGCCAGGTTCGGTCGATCTGGCGTTCGTTGACAATCAACATGCCGTTGCCGACTGGTGCACCAAGCCATTTGTGAAGACTTGTGATGAAGAAGTCGCAATCGAGCTCGCGAAAGCTGACTGGCATTTGAGCAAATGTCTGTGCGCCATCGACAATCGTTATGATTTTGCGCTCCCGCGCTATCTCGCAAAGTCGTTTGACGGGAAGGACACGTCCATTCCAGTGGTACATGTGGGTCAGTTGCATGACGCGGGTCTGCGGCGTGATGGCTGCCCTATAGGCTTCGATGATGTCATCATCGCTGTCCATCAGGCCGAAGCCGCAGTTTATGACCTCGATGCCCTCGCGCTGTTGCCGCTGAAGCCAGCCTGCACGAGCACTGGGATAGTCCCAGGCCGAGATCAGGACCTGATCGCCTTTTGTGAGCGGTATCCCGAAAATCGCGGTCGAGAGACCCTCGGACGAATTCCGGTTCAGCGCGATCTCTTCGGGGGCACAATCAATAAGTTCCGCCAATTCACGCTTAATTCTGGGTAAGGCGGTGTCGAGCTTGCTCCACATGTTGTAGTCGGGGTTGCGGCTAATGAAGCGATAGGCGTCGATCATCGCCTCTTCGACAATGATCGGTGGCGGGCTGACCGCGGCGTTGTTCAGGTTCAGGAACGGCTGCTGCGCTGGATATGCCGCGCGAACACGCTGCCATTTTGCTTCTGTCTCGTCATCGGCCGCCCGATCTGCTGCAACGAAGTTCATGCGGGTCTATCCTCTGCGTCGCGTTCGTCTGTTGCTCAACGATAAGCTGCTCGAACTGGTGCGATCTGCCTCTGTGGCATCGCCAGACAGAACTTAGTTGCGATTTTTGGCTGTTCCCGGATGTTTGACAAAAGGATGATAGCCAAAGGCTCAGCGTACTCGTGCCGCTCTTCCCGGGCAAAAAGTCGGCGCCCTTTGATCGTGATAATCCGCCGGGGCGCCTTATATTTCTGCCTGAGCGGTGGCGAGATTGAGACCGCAATCCGCGGCAAATTAGCTAAATGCCGCAAAAGTCCGGGCTTCCACATCCACGACACCATGGAATTGCCTCTACTCTGGATCCCCGCCAAGGATCAAAGTTCCTCAGTCGCTCGCATATCCGACGATGCCCTTGATCTCGGTAAACTCATGGAGTCCGAATTTTCCGTATTCCCGACCATTGCCCGATTGCTTGTAACCGCCGAAGGGCGCGCCACCGTCCCACGCAGGGCCGTTCACGCGAACAGTGCCAGTGCGCAATCTGCGTGCGACCGTCCGCGCTTCCGACGCAGTGCCATGGATGAAGGACGCGAGACCATATGGCGTATCATTGGCAATCGCCACCGCATCGTCTTCGGTTTCGTAGCCGATGATGGAAAGTACCGGACCGAAGATCTCCTCGCGCGCGATCGTCATCGAATTGGTCACTCGCGAAAACACGGTCGGGCGCACATAGAACCCCGAATTGAGATGTGATGGCCGACCGGGACCGCCGGCAACGAGCTCCGCTCCTTCTGCGATACCCTTCTCGATCAGCACCTGGATTTTTTCGAACTGGGTGGCGCTGGCGACCGGTCCGATGTCGGTACGAGGATCGGATGAAGGACCCACGACGAGCGCTGCCGCTTCTAGCGCCGCGATAGCACTTGCTTCGTCCATACGCTCTGCAGGAACGAGCATTCGCGTCGGCGCATTGCACGACTGACCAGAATTGGCAAAACACCGGCGAACACCGGTCCTGACTGCGGTGGCAAGATCGGCACTTCTCAATATGATATTCGGCGACTTGCCGCCGAGTTCCTGATGCACCCGTTTAACGGTCGGCGCTGCTGCCTGTGCAACGGCAATACCGGCACGCGTTGAGCCAGTGAAGGACACCATATCAACGTCCGGATGGCTGGCGAGCACCGCGCCGACTGTTGAGCCATCGCCCTGAATCAAGTTGAAGACCCCCTTGGGCACGCCAGCTTCATGCATAATCTCGGCCAAAATGATGGCATTGAATGGAGCGATCTCAGAAGGCTTCAGCACCATTGTACAGCCGGTGGCGAGTGCAGGCGCCACCTTGCAGGCAATCTGATTGATCGGCCAGTTCCAGGGCGTGATCAAAGCGACGACCCCAATGGGTTCGTGGAGGATTCGGGTCGAGCCCTGCATATATTCAAAGTCGAATGTTTCGAAGGCGCGGATAGTCTCCTCGAAATGCGCAGCGCCGAGGCCAGCCTGTTCTACCCGGGACATGATGAGCGGCGCGCCCATCTCTCGGGAGATGATGTCGCCGATCTCATCGTTGCGCCGCTTCAGGATTGTGACAATCCGCTTCAGCAGCGCCAGCCGATCTTCCTTGGTTGACCCAGAAAAGTGAGCAAAGGCATTGCGCGCAGCTTTGATCGCTTTTTCTGCATCCGCAGCGCTGCCCATCGCAATCGTCCCTATTGCCTGCTCGGTCGATGGATCAATGACTTCGAGTTCTCTTAATAATTCGGGCTTGATCCATTCGCCGTCTATGTAGAATCTGTGAGCGTTTTTCATGAAATTCTCCGTGGATGTGTAGAAATCGCTTTCGGGCTGATGAACTCGATAAGCCCCTCAGCGTTCATGATCTCATTCTTCAACTCCGATCCAGATCCCAATGCGTCGCTCAGAAATCAGCCACTTTCCCCCAAGCAGATGTTAAGAAGCGATCTGGATGGTAAGGCCGCGGGTCAACGATTGGCTCATCGCCGGTCACGAGATCGGCAATCAGGTGACCCGCGCCGGGACCGATACCGAAACCGTGGCCGCTGAAGCCAGCGGCTAGAATAAAGCCGGGAACGGTCGCTACTTCGCCGATCCCTGGTACGCCATCTGGGGTGCTGTCGACATAGCCTGCCCAGGCCGCGGCTATGCTGGTACGGCTCAAGGCGGGCAAAAGCTCGAGCGCACGCGAATGGATGAGGCGAATAGTGCCTTTGTCGACCGCCGGGTCAAGGATGCGCATACGTTCCATCGGAGTTGCCTCGTCGAGCCGCCAGCGCGCCAAGCTCTCGTGGCCCGAGCGAAAACCCTCAAGTCCGCCTGGGGCGAGGCTGCGCCAGCGCCGCACGAACATCGGTAGGAACTGGGGTGCGAAGCGGAACTGCTGTGGCGTCGGGTCGAGCCGGCCGCGACCGCTGATAGCAAGCGTGTGACCACCATCGCCGCGACGCGTCACGGAGACGGCCGTTGTATGCAACGCGTCAGGAAGGCCGATGGCCCCTGGTGAGACGGACAGGATCGACGAACGGATCGAGGCCTGCGGAAAGCGGATGCCCAGTTGCCGGCAGAAGGAGGAAGCCCAGGCCCCCCCCGCAAGGATCGCCGTTTTGGTGCGGATGGTGCCATGTTCCGTGACAACGCCGGAAACGCGCCCGCCTTCAGTTTCGATGCCTCGCGCGGCGCAAAATTGATGTATCGTGCCGCCAAGCTTCAGGATCGCACGCGCGACGGCGGGTGCTGCGTTCGCCGGGTCAGCAGTGCCGTCCGACGGCGAAAAAACGCCGCCCTTCCATCTGGTGCCGGTGGCGCGGCCGCGCTCGGTCGCCTCGGCGCTGTCGAGCATATTCGTCGCAACGCCGACCGTTCGGGCGAAATCGCGCCAGCGCGCCCAGCCGGCCAATTCCTCTTCGCTATTGCTGAGATAGAGGAGACCGCAGCGCCGGAAGCCGGTATCCTCGCCGCTCTCTACGGCGAAACGTTCCCACAGATCGAGGCTCTTCGTCGCCATCGGCAGTTCGCGGGCATCGCGATTCTGCTGGCGGCACCAGCCCCAATTTCGGCTTGACTGTTCCGCGCCAATCCGACCTTTCTCGACAAGAGCGACCTTCAATCCGCGCCGAGCGAGGTAATAGGCTGAAAAGACGCCGACAATGCCCCCTCCGATCACAACCGCGTCGGCGGCAGCGGGAATCTCAAGCGTGGTCTCGACGAGTCTCAGCGGTGCGGGCATGGCATGGGTCTCCGTTCGAGTCGCATTCTAACGATTTTGACGCCACGGGGTTGCGGGAGTTTCGCGGTCTGGCGGCAGAAGATTCCGTCTTGCCGATGGCTGGCAGACCTTTATGCTTCGCGGAATTGCGCAAAACGAAATAGACACGTGCGAGCAGTGTGTTACCTTTAATGCGAAGGACCTCGCAGCATAATCTGCTGCACCGCTCCTCACCGTCAGCAAACGCGAAGGGGTGCCCCATGAAACTCGACCGGATTGACATCAAGATCCTTTACGAACTGCAGAAGAATGGGCGGATTACCAACGTGGAGCTTGCCGAGCTTGTTGCTCTCTCACCGAGTCCCTGCCTGATGCGCGTGAAGAAGTTGCAGTCGGAGGGGTATATCGGAGGCTATTCTGCGCAGGTCAATATCGGAAAGCTGGGTCAGACGCTTACGGTTTTCACAGAGGTCACACTGAAAAACCACCGGCAGATCGATTTCGCACGGTTCCTCGCCGCAATCGAGAAGGTAGACAACGTGGTCGAGTGCCATCTCGTATCGGGTGGCTACGACTATCTCTTGAAATTCGTTACTGCCGGTATTGGCGAATATCAAACTATCATGGAACGCCTGACCGACATGGACGTTGGTATCGACAAATATTTCAGCTTTGTCGTCCTGAAGTCGCCGATCGTAAAGGCGCATATGCCGCTGACTAGCCTGTTTCCACTGTAAGGGCATGCTTTGGTGCGCGCATACATCCTTTCCAATCCTTCTGAACGTGAAGCGCCGCCGTCTCAGCGCCGGCAATACGCCCGCACCAGCTCCGGATCCTGTGCGAGACCGTCGAGCCAGGCGGGGTCGAGTTTCGGCACCGAGGAGAAGAGCAGTTGCGAATACGGGTGCTGCGGCGCCTTGAGCTTGGCAGGCATGATTTCCTCGACCTTTCTGCCGCCATACATCACAACGATCTCGTCACAGATCGCTTCCACTACTGACAGGTCATGGCTGATGAAAATGTAGGAGAGCCCGAGCTCACGTTGCAATTCCTTGAGAAGATCGATCACTGCGGCGGCCACCACCGTGTCGAGTGCCGAGGTGATCTCGTCGCAGAGAATCAGCTTTGGTTCCGCGGCCAATGCCCGGGCAAAGTTGACACGCTGCTTCTGGCCGCCGGAGAGCTCAGCCGGGCGCCGGTGGCGTAGATTGCGCGGCAGCCGTACCATATCAAGCAATTCATCGATGCGGACGCTACGCGCCTTTCTGTCCATGCCATGATAAAAGACGAGAGGTCGGTCTAGGATGTCTTCAATGGACTTTGCCGGATTGAGCGCGGTGTCGGCGTATTGGAAGACGATTTGCATCTCGCGCAGCTGGTCTCGCGAGCGATCGCGGGCGCTGCGGCCGAGCTCCTTACCATCGAAGACGATCTTCCCGACCGCTGCAGGCAGGATGCCGGCTATGGCACGGGCGAGCGTCGACTTTCCGCAACCGGATTCGCCGATGATGCCGAGGTTACGGCCCTTCTCTACTTTCAGGCTCACATGCTCGACCGCGCGCACGAGCGGCAGTCCATCGGCCTGCCGCCGGCCATAGCCCGCGACGAGATCTTCGATCTTCAAAAGCGAACCACGCGCGGCCTCCGGAGACACCGTACCGCGCGGTTTCGGCTCGAAGGCGGCAAGCAACTCCCTCGTATAGGGATGCTTTGCCGCGTTGAGGATTTCTTCGGTGGTGCCGGTCTCCTGCGTCTCGCCGCCCTTCAAAACGACGATGCGATCAGCGATCTGGGCGACGACAGCAAGGTCGTGCGAAACATAGACGCCCGCAATGCCACCCTTCTTCATGACTGCCTTGAACGCCCGCAACACCTCGATCTGCGTGGTAACATCGAGGGCCGTGGTCGGTTCGTCGAAGATGACAAGCTTGGGGTCGCCGATCAAGGCCATGGCGGCTGCCAGGCGCTGCAACTGTCCGCCGGAGACTTGATGCGGATAGCGGCTGCCGATCGTCTCCGGCTCGGGCAGCGATAGCGCCCGGAAGAGTTCGACGGCACGGGTGCGGGCCTCGTCGGGCGACATCAGCCCATGGATGCGGGTGACCTCAATGACCTGGTCCATGATAGTGGTGGCCGGGTTGAAGGCAGCCGCAGCCGATTGTGGTACATAAGCGACCTCGGTACCACGTACCTTGGCGCGCTGCTTTTCAGTGAGCGCGACCAGATCCTTGCCGGCGACTGAAACGCTGCCGCCGGAAATGCGACAGCCAGGACGGGCGTGCCCCATCAGCGTCAACGCGATCGTTGTCTTTCCAGAGCCGCTTTCCCCAATTAGGGCGACAATCTCACCCTCGGCGATTGATAGGCTAACGCCCTTGATGATTTCAACGCGGCGCCCGGAATCGGTGGTTGCCTCGACCTTCAGGTCACAGATTTCTACGAGATTGATCATCATTCGCTCCGATCGCGGATCTTCTGTGGCAGGTTATCGATCAGGAGGTTCACGCTGATCGTGAGGCTTGCGATCGCAAGCGACGGGAACATGACCGCCGGTGCGCCGAACGGCAGGCCTCCGATGTTCTCGCGGACAAGTGCGCCCCAGTCGGCATAAGGCGGCTGGACACCGAGGCCGAGGAAGGAGAGCCCAGAAAGCAGGAGAACGATAAAGACGAAGCGGAGTCCCAGATCAGCGAGCACCGGCCCGGCGATGTTGGGCAGGATTTCGGATCGAATAAGATAGAATGTATTCTCCCCGCGTATGCGAGCCACGGTGATGAAGTCCATCGCGTTAATATTGACAGCAAGCGCGCGAGCGAAGCGATAGGACCCGGGGATGTAGATAACCGACAGCGTCAAGATCAGCACCGGGATAGAAGAGCCGACGGCCGCGACGACCACCAGGCCGAAGAGTTTGCCTGGAATAGAATTTAGCGCGTCGAGGAAGCGGCTCAGCAGCGTGTCGAGCCAGCCACCGGCAACTGCTGCTATCATGCCAAGAACCACACCGCTGAAACACGCAATCGTCACAGCTGCGAGCGAAATACCGACGGTATAGCGTGCGCCCATCAGTATCCGCGAGAACATGTCGCGGCCGAGATAGTCGGAGCCGAACCAGAACTCCCGGCTCAGCGGACCGAAATAGTCGACATCGACGATCTCACCGACCGGATACGGGATGATAACCGGCGCGAAGATCGCGATGAGAGCCCAGAAAAGGATGATCGCAAGGCCGATCATGCCCACGATGTTGAAACGATAACCAGACCGGGTTCCAGATTTCCGGGAGGGACTCGTGGAAGTGCTTGAAGTCGTCATTGTCATCGGAGCCTCGGATTGGAAAGGATGGCGATAATGTCTGCCGCCGTGATCAGAAAAAGGTAGCCGACGCAGAAGATCATCGCGCAGCTTTGGATCAGCGGTAGGTCGCGGGTGGCAACAGCATCGACCATCAGCTTGGCAATGCCTGGATAGTTAAAGATCGTCTCAACGATGATGACGCCACCCAGTAGATACGAAAGCGAGAGCGCAACGGCATTGACGATCGGTCCAAGTGCATTGGGTAACGCATGACGAAAGACGATGCGCGATCGGGAGGCACCCTTGAGCAGCGCCATCTCGACATAAGGCGTATTGAGCGTCTCGATGACCGCGGCGCGCGTCATCCGGATCATTTGCGCCGACACGACGAAGGTTAGCGTGATCACCGGCATTGCATAGACTCGCAGCATTTCGCTCACGGTATGGATTTCATTGGCGAAGGAGAGCGCCGGCAGCCACTTGAGATAGACGGCGAAGATCAGGACGGCGGAGGTCGCGACCATGAATTCCGGGACGGAGATCACGCCGATCGTCAGGACGGTGACGATCCGGTCGTAGAGTGAGCCACGCAGCATTGCAGCGGTGATCCCCAGTGTTAGGGCGATAGGGACCGAGAACAAGGCCGTGACGCCGGCAAGCTTCAGGGTGTTGATGAAGCGTCCGGCGATAAGATCGGCTACCGGCATCTCATTGGCATAGGAAGTGCCGAGATCGCCGTGCAACAAGCCGACAATCCAGCGCAGGAAACGTAAAAGCGCCGGCTCATCAAGGTGCATTGCGGCGCGCAGACCTGCGACGGCCTCAGGTGTAGCGGCCTGGCCGAGGAGGATCGTCGCAGTGTCCCCCGGCAGCAGTGTCGTCGCAAAGAAGACGGCAAAGGAGACGATCAACAATGTGACCACGGCGATGAGCAATCTGCTCAGGACAAGGGATAGGACCGGGTTGTTCACACGCGTTCCCTTTCAGCGTTCGAGATCGTTTTGCGCATCCGAAGGTGCCTGGGGCTGGACCGGCGCGGCTACAGCCCCAGGCGCCGATCGCTTTGTCAGGCTTCGAGCCAGACATATTCCGCAAAGGCGTAGCCCATCTGGCCGCCTAGCGGGTTAGCTTCCAAACCCTTGAGCTTGGCCGTCGTGGCATCGACGTTGGAGATGTAAGCCGGAATGATAGTTCCAGCTTCTTGGGCGACCATAACCTGCATCTCGTTATACATCGCCTTCCGTTTGTCCTGGTCGAGTGAGCCGCGCGCTTCGATCAGCATCTTATCGAACTTCGCCGACTTGTACTGACTCTCGTTCCAGGGCGCTTCCGAAGCATAGAGCAGCGAGAACAGGATGTCCGGTGTCGGGCGCGGGTTGATATTGCCGAAATGGACCGGGGCCTTCAGCCAATAATTGTCCCAGTAGCCATCGGAGGGTACGCGCTGAACGTCAAGCTTCATGCCGATTTCCGCACCGGCCGCCTGGATGATCATCGCCATGTCGATTGACGAGGTCGCCGCGTCGGAGGCGATTACGGGGACCGACTGGCCGAGAACGCCGGCCTTTTCGAAATGGAACTTGGCCTTTTCTGGATCGAATGCCCGCGCCTTCAGGTCGGCATTATGATAGAAGTTCGCAGGGGAAACCGGCTGATCGTTGCCGACCTCACCCAGGCCGCGAAGCGCGGACTTGACGATCTGCTCGCGGTTGACGAGATACTTCATGCCCTCGATGAAGTCCCGCTTGCTACCCGGCTCCATGTCGAGTCGAATGTTGAGATTGGTGTAGTTTCCAGAGGTCGTCTTCGACAGTACGAAAGCGTCCCCTTGCGTCTCGATCAAACGCATTGAACGGGGATTGATCGAGGCGGCAAGATGAATGTCGCCCGAAAGCAGTGCGTTGACGCGGGCATTGTCGTCGCTGATGGCGAAGTATTCGAATGAATCGACGTTCGGACCGGATTTCCAGTAATTTTTGTTCTTGATCCCGACCGACCGCACGCCGGGCTCGAAGACTTCCTTGACGAAGGCGCCGGTGCCATTCGCCTTCGAGAAGTCCGTGGTGCCATCGGCGACGATCATGAAGTGGTGCATCGACAGGATGGTCGGCAGATCGGCGTTGGCATCGGCGAGTGCAATCTCGACGGTCTGCTTGTCAACTGCCTTGAAGCCCGTCATTTGGGCAGCGATCTTTGCGACCTTGGAGCCAACCGCCGGGTCGAGGTGGCGTTTCAGCGAAAAGATGACGTCCTCTGCCGTCAGCGGCTTACCATCGTGGAAGGTAACGCCCTTCTTCAGCTTGATCGTCCAGGTTTTTGCGTCCTTGGACTCAATTGTTTCCGCAAGCTCCATCCGCGGCGTGCCGCTCTGGTCGAGGAAGGTGAGGCGATTGTAGAAGGAGCAGCAACGGACGTAGTCTGTTGAGAGCGACGCCTTGGCCGGATCGAGCGTGTCGGCCGTCGAAGACGACCAGCCGGCGGCTTTCAGTGTGCCACCGGACACCGGTGTGGCGGCAACTGCCTGCGAAGCGCGACCGAGGATAACGCCACTCGCCGACATCGCGACGCCGCCGGCCAGCATCATGTGAAGTAGTTCTCGGCGAGTTGCGCCCCGGCGAATGGCGTTTTCAACCATTGAGTCGTCGGACGTGGTCCAGTTGATAATCTTGTCGTTCATAACATTCCCCTTTTCGTGGTTTAGTTGACGGGTCTTCCGTCTTGACGCGGAATTCGGCCCAGGTTTCAAGATTCGCTTTTAGTCTCGTGCGGCAGCCACTGCATCGGCGAGGCCGGCCATGGAGGTGAAGTGGTAGTCGGGCTCGGTGAACTCGGCCGGCTCGATTGTACCGCCGTATCCCTTCTGTCCGTGGCGTCGCTCGATCCAGCAATTGCTCATCCCCAGCTCCCGCGAAACGCCAATGTCGTGGTACTGGCTTTGAGCGACATGCAGGATATCGTCCTTGGAATTTCCTTCGGACGCTATGAACTCGAAAACCTTTTCGAAGAAGACAGGGTCCGGCTTTTCCGTGCCGGTGTCATCGGCAGTAAAGGCGGCGTAAAACGGGTTGCCGAGTTCCTGCGAAAAGAAATCGAAAGCCCAGCGACGGGCATTGGTCATCGCGACGAGGCGGTAGTCTTTTGCAAGCCTGGCCAGCGCTTCGGCACTGTCGGCAAAACCTTTCCAGTCTTTCGCAGAGTCCCGCAGCCGCTCGCCATACTTCCGTTCTGCCGGAAGGCCGAGCTTGGGCGCGATCAAAAGATAGACACGCACGAGATCATCCGGGAAGAGGTCGGCATCCTCGGAGTAGCGAGCCGCGCGGTAAAGGCTCAACGCATCCTCACCATCGATCGCGACGCCCGCGTCGGCGCCGATGCCGGCGAGACAACCCTTAAGACCGCCCTCGAAATCGATCAGCGTGCCGACAACATCGAAGGTCAAATACTTGAAGTCTGGAAGGCTCTTGCGCATTGCAACTCCCCAGTTCTCGGCCTCTTGAAGGAACGCCGGCGTCGTAAAGAAGAATATTCTGTTCCCTGGCGGGTGATTTTCCCGCTCTTGGAAAGGGCCGTATTCGCTCGGATCAGGCCCTTCCCTTGATTTGAGTTTGGCAGCTGCACCGCACCGAAGTCTCTGAAAAGAGGTCGTGGGGCGGCACAAAATACTGAATATGACGGCTCCGCGATATATCGCAGCTCACGGTTCATCAGGCTTTCAAGGCCTGCCGGACATCGGGGTCCGCGAGTGTCTCGTCCAGCGTCTTGCGGGTGCGCTCGACGATCGCGTCGATCTCCGCCTCGGTGCAGCAGAGTGGCGGCGCATAACCTAGCACGCCGTTGGCGAAGGCGCGAATGACAAGACCGTTTTCCCAGGCGCGGTCAAAAATGCGGCGCGCCGGGTCTGCGGCTGCCGGAAGCGGCGTCTTGCGTTCCTTGTCGACGACGAGTTCGACGGCAGCGAGCATGCCGCGGCCGCGCACGTCGCCCACGAGCGGATGATCCTTCAATCTTTTAAGGCCGGCCATTAAGCGTGCTCCGGCTTTGCGGCCGTTTTCCAGCAACCCGTCCTCATAAAGCCGCAGCACCTCTAGCCCAACGGCCGCACTGACGGGATGAGCCGAATAGGTATAGCCATGGCCGACGGCCGAGGAGCCGGCGCCATCGGCGATCGTCTTATAGACGTGTTCCGACATGAAGAGAGCACCCATCGGCACATAGCCGGAGGTTAGGCCTTTCGCGACTGTCAGCAAATCCGGCACGATCTCGTCTTCTGAGCAAGCAAACAGCGGGCCGGTACGGCCAAAGGCGGTGATCACTTCGTCGGCGACGAAGAGGATGCCAAGCTCGCGGCAAAGTTCGCGCATCGCCTTCATCCAGCCCTTGGGCGGCACCAGCACGCCGCCCGATCCCTGGATCGGCTCGGCGTAGAATGCGGCGACGCGCTCGGGGCCGATTTCCTCGACCTTCAGCCTGAGCGCAGCGAGCGAGGCTTGGATGATTGCCTGTGGGTTCTCTCCTACCGGGTTGCGGTAGGTGTAGTGGGACGGAATTTTGTGCTGCCAATCGAAAGGAATGCCGAAGCCGGCATGGAAGGCCGGCAGGGCGGTGAGGCCTGCTCCAACCGTCGAGGAACCGTGATAACCCTGCTCGATCGAGATGAACTGGTCCCGCTGGGCTTCGCCGCGCGCAATCCAGTAGTAGCGGATGAAGCGGATCGTGCTGTCGACGGCATCCGAACCGCCGAGCGTGAAATAGACGCGATTGAGATCGCCCGGTGCGCGCTCAGCCAATTCCGAGGCGAGGCGGATTGCCGGCTCCGAGCCCAGGCCAAAATAACCAGTCGCATAGGGAAGCTCACGCATCTGTCGGGCCGCCGCCTCGACGATCGAATCCTGGCCGTAGCCGGCATTGACGCACCAGAGGCCGGCGAAGCCGTCGATCAGCTGCTTACCCGAGGCGTCCGTGACGGTCGCGCCGCAGCCAGACGCTAGAACACGTACACCCAGCTTTTCGTGGCCGTGATAGGAGGCAACCGGATGGACCAGATGTGCGCGGTCGAGTTCGATGAGGGAATTGCTAAACATGGGTGTCTCCGGGTCAGCCGAGGGCTTGGTTTGCAAGAGCAAAGGTTTTCGGCTCGCTGAGGGTTGCGGCTTCAACGCTTGCCGTACGCATGGCGACACCGCCACCGACGTGGGCGAGGCCATGTGCGGCAAGCCAGGGGGAAATTCCGGTGTCGGCCGTCGTGTCGACACGCAGGAAGGCGCCGGGTCGGCTGGCCATGAAAAAGGAGATCAGTGTGCGGGCATCATCCGAGTTGGCGGCCACGACGGGACCGATCACCTCCCCCCGCCCGAAAGCGCGAAGCGCTGCAAACCCGTGAACCTGACCCGCTCGCCGAATCACCGCGAACCGGCCGACCTTTCCGATATAGTCGAGAAGGTCGTGTCGATCGGCGCCGAAAGCCGCACGGTCAAGCGCCGCGATCGTGTCGAAATCAGCCTCCAGTGCTGGCTCGACATCATTGGGTGCGGCGACGATCGGCACATGTCCCTGATGCTGAAGCACAGAGTCGATCTCGCGGAAGCCAAGCTTCTGGTAGAGCGGCAGGCCGTCGCTGGTTGCAACCAGACGAAGCTGCCGGTTGCCAGCGATTACCAGGGCAGCATCCATCAGCTTGCGACCAAGCCCGCGGCCGCGCATTGCTTCGTCGACGATAACCATGTTGATGGTTGCGCAATCTTTGCCATAGGATGTGACAAGCGCTGTCCCGACAACACGACTCTCATCCTCCACGGCCACGACGCCGCTGCTCACCGCCAGCGCCATCTGCCAGTCTTCCGGCCGGTGCGGCCAGCCCGCCTGCCGGGAGAGGTTGACGGCAGCCTCCAGGTGTTCGGCGCCGAAATCCACAAGATCGATCTGACTTGTTTGCATTGGGAATATCCTTGGGAAGGTCCTTCGTTTTCTGCCGACAAGTGTGGGGCAATATCGGCCGGAAGATCGCCTGAAGTCGGCGGCCCGGACGGTATCTTATGGCTTTGCAGCCGCATACCGCCGCATCTTATGCTGGGAGCGAAGCGCGAGAGCGAAAAACTGTCCTAGAAAAGAGGGCAAACATTACCGAGACGCACAACGTTCTGCCAAAGCCGGCTTTGGATACGAAAGAATATGCTTTGATAGTTCGGATTTCAGTCGAGCGAGTGGATGAACCTCGGCCTATGATAGCCTCAGATGAAACCGCTACAGTTTAGGATTGGTCATGACCCACTTCCGCCCGAAATACATTACCTTCGACTGCTATGGCACGCTGACCAACTTCCAGATGGCAGAGGCAGCGCGCGACCTCTACGGCGAACAGCTCGACGAGCCACATATGGCTGAGTTCATCAGGAACTTTGCCGCTTACCGTCTCGACGAAATCATGGGTGACTGGAAACCTTATAATGAGGTGGTTCACAATTCACTCGAACGGTCCTGCAAGCGCAATGGCATAAAATTCCACGAGGAAGCGGCGCGGATTGTCTATGAACGCGTGCCGACCTGGGGGCCACATTCAGATGTTCCCGCCGGTCTCGCCAAGGTCGCCAAGGAAATCCCGCTGGTCATCCTTTCCAACGCGATGAATTCACAGATCATGTCGAATGTCGAAAAGCTAGGTGCACCGTTCCATGCCGTCTATACTGCGGAGCAGGCGCAGTCCTACAAGCCGCGCTTCAAAGGCTTCGAATACATGCTTGATATGCTTGGCTGTGGCCCGGAGGACATTCTGCACTGCTCGTCCTCCTTCCGCTATGACCTGATGTCGGCGCACGACCTCGGGATCAAGAACAAGGTCTGGGTCAATCGCGGTCACGAACCGGCGAATCCTTATTACGGTTATGTCGAAATTTCGGATATCTCGGGCCTGGCTGGGGTCGTCGGGCTCTGATGGAGGGCTTGGTGATGAAGTTCCAATCCTACTGGCACGACACGGCGCCCGTCTTTGCCGGAGCCACGCAAGGCCCGGTCGAAGGACACTACGACGTGGCTATCATCGGCGGCGGTTTTACCGGGCTTGCAGCCGCGCGCCAACTGGCCAAGGCTGGCGTCAAGGTCGTCGTCCTGGAGGCCGAACGGGTCGGTTGGGGAGCATCGGGACGGAACGGCGGCCACCTCAACAATGGGCTTGCCCACAGCTATCTTGCCGCCAAGGCCGAACTCGGCATCGAGCGGGCAGTCTCCCTCTACAAGGCGCTTGACGCTTCCATCGACACGATCGAGGCGATCATTGCGGAGGAAGGAATAGATTGTAATTTCCGCCGCGCCGGAAAACTAAAGCTCGCCTCCAAGCCACAACATTTCGATGCCATCGCCCGCAATTTCGAGTCTGTTCATAGAGAGGTTGATCCGGACACAGCTCTTCTCAGTGCAAATGACCTTAAGAGCGAAGTCGGTTCGCCATTCCACGGCGCGATGCTGTCGAAGAAGAGCGCAATGATGCATATGGGCCGCTACGTCGCCGGCCTCGCAACTGCTGCGGCCCGTCACGGCGCAGTCATCTTCGAACAAGCGGCAGTTACAGCCCACAAAAACGGCAACGGCCGCCATAGCCTGGCGACCGCACGGGGCACCGTCAGTGCAGACCATGTTCTCGTGGCGACCGGCGCGTATACGCCACCCGTCTTTGGCTATTTCCGGCGGCGCATTGTCTCCGTCGGCAGCTTTCTCATTGCGACGCGCCCTCTGACCGATGCCGAAATTGCCATAACGATGCCGGGGAACCGGACGTGCGTCACGTCGATGAACATCGGCAATTATTTCCGGCTGTCGCCAGACAACCGGCTGATTTTCGGCGGTCGCGCCCGGTTTTCTGCTACCTCCGATCAGAGTTCAGACGCAAAGAGCGGCGACATTCTCCGCACGAGCCTGCTCGGAATCTTCCCACAACTCTCAATGGTCGAGATCGACTATTGTTGGGGCGGCCTCGTCGATATGACCAAGGACCGCTATCCGCGCGCCGGTTATGTCGATGGCGTCTGGTATGCCATGGGCTATTCCGGCCATGGCGCACAGTTGTCGACCCATCTCGGCATGATCATCGCCGATGCCATTCTCGGCAAAGCTGATCGCAATCCTCTCAAGGGACTCGACTGGCCGGCCGTTCCCGGTCATTTCGGTAAACCGTGGTTCCTGCCGCTTGTCGGGCTGTACTACAAAACCCTGGACCGATTTCAGTAACAAAGCATAAGCGAGAAACAAAAAAGGCGCCGGGATGATTTCCCGGCGCCTTTATTTTTAGTTCTCGTCAGCCAATCACGTGAGCCCGCCGATGTGGAAGCTCTTCATTTCCAGATATTCCTCGATGCCGCACTGGGCGCCTTCGCGGCCAAGGCCGGACTGTTTCACGCCGCCGAACGGCGCGACCTCGGTGGAAATTGCTCCGGTATTAAGGCCAACCATGCCGAACTCCAGCGCTTCGCCGACACGCCAGGAGCGCTTCAGGCTCTCGGTATAGAAATAGGCCGCCAAACCGAAGGGGGTTGCATTGGCGATTCTGATTGCCTCCTCCTCCTTCTCGAAGCGGAAGAGAGGGGCAACAGGCCCGAAGGTTTCCTCGCTGGCAAGCTGCATGTCGGTCGTCGCGCCACCAAGAACGATCGGGGCCGTAAATTGCTCGCCTGCGGGCATGGGGCCGGGAGTCGTGAGGATTCGAGCACCCTTGGCGACAGCATCGTCCACATGGCGGTTGATCTTTTCGATTGCGGCCTTGTTGATCATCGGGCCGATATCGACGCCGGCTTCCGTGCCGGGTCCGACCTTCATGGTCGAGACGCGGGCGGCCAGCTTCTCGGCGAAGGTGTCATACACACCGGATTGGACGAGAAGGCGGTTGGCGCAGACGCAGGTCTGGCCGCCATTGCGGAATTTCGACGCTATCGCGCCCTCGACGGCAAGGTCGAGATCGGCATCATCGAAGACGATGAACGGCGCGTTGCCACCGAGTTCCAGGCTGAGCCGCTTGATGCTGTCGGATGCGCCGCGCATCAGAAGGGCACCGACGCGGGTGGAACCGGTGAAGGAAATCTTGCGAACAGTCTCATTCGCCATCAGCTCGTTTCCGATCTCGGTCGGCATGCCGGTGACGATATTGATGACGCCCTTCGGAATGCCGGCGCGTTCTGCCAGAACGCCGAGCGCCAGCGCCGAATAAGGCGTCAGGTCCGATGGCTTGATGACGACGGTGCAGCCGGCGGCAAGCGCCGGCCCGACCTTGCGGGTGATCATCGCGTTCGGGAAATTCCAGGGCGTGATGATAGCGGATACACCGACCGGCTCCTTCAGGACAACGATCCGCCGATCTGCGGTGGGCGAGGGAATGGTTGTGCCGCCGATGCGGCGGGCTTCCTCGGAAAACCATTTGACGAACGAGGCACCGTAGCGAATCTCGCCGCGCGCTTCCGTGAGCGGCTTGCCCTGTTCCTTGGTGAGGATCAGGGCGAGATCCTCGATGTTTTCAATCATCAGGTCATGCCAGGCCTCCAGGAGCGCGGCGCGTTCGGCATGCGTCCTCTTGCGCCACGACCCGAAGGCATTTTCTGCCGCCTCGATCGCCGCGCGGGTATCGCTGCCATCCATGTCAGGAACGGTGCCGAGAACGCCCTGCGTTGCCGGGTCGATGACTTCGATCTTGCGTCCCGCCGCCGCGCCGCGCCATTCGCCACCGATGAGCCCGTCCTCGCGAAACAGGCTCTTATCCTTCAAGTCGTTCATTGTGTCCTCTCTTCCGTCAGTTAAGCGCCGAAAGCACGGCTGCGGTGATTGCTTCTGTTTTGTCCTCGCCAGGGAAGGCGCCGATGCCCCGCGCAGTGGTCGCCTCGATCGCGGCCATGACTTTGTTAGCGGCGGCGTTCTCGCCAAGGTGATCCAGCATCATCGCGCCCGACCATATGGCGGCGATCGGGTTGGCAATGCCGAGGTGGGCGATATCCGGGGCCGAGCCGTGGACCGGTTCGAACATTGACGGCGCGGAACGGTCGGGATTGATGTTGGCGGAGGCAGCAAAGCCCAGCCCGCCCTGAATGGCGGCGCCGAGGTCTGTGAGGATATCACCGAACAGGTTGGAGGCGACCACCACGTCCAGGCTTTCCGGGGCCATGACCATGCGCGCCGCCATGGCATCGATATGGTAGCTCGTCACTTCGACATCTGGAAACTCGCCGGAGAGCTGCCGGGTGATTTCGTCCCAAAAGACCATGGAGTATTTCTGCGCATTGGATTTGGTCACGGAAGCGAGCTTGCCGCGCCGGGCGCGCGCCTGTTCGAAGCCGAAGCGCAGGATGCGCTCCACGCCCTTGCGGGTGAAGATCGAGGTCTCGACCGCCACTTCATTGTCGGCGCCCTGATGGACGCGGCCGCCGGCGCCGGAATATTCGCCCTCGGTGTTTTCGCGGATGCAGAGAATGTCGAAGCCGTTGGCCTTCAGCGGGCCCTGAACGCCCGGCAGCAGCCTGTGTGGGCGGATATTGGCATATTGGACGAAGGCCTTGCGGATGGGCAGGAGAAGCCCGTGCAGCGAGACCGAGTCCGGAACTTTCGCCGGCCATCCGACCGCGCCGAGGAGGATGGCATCAAAGGATTTCAATATCTCGATACCGTCGGCCGGCATCATGCTGCCATGCTGGAGAAAGTAGTCGCAGGACCAGGGGTAACTGGTGCCTGCCAAGGCGAACCCGTTTGTTCGGGCAGCTTTTTCCAGTACCGCCCAGGCCGCAGCGGTAACATCACGGCCTATGCCGTCTCCGGGCAGAAGGGCAATCTTGTAGGTCTTCATGATCAATCCTCAGAGGCTGATGAGCACACTCTTGCTCTTGCGATTGGCGAGATAGGCTTCGCGTCCGAGATCCTTGCCGATACCGGATTGCTTGTAGCCGCCGGTCGGCAGGATATGATCGCGCGAACGGCCGTAGCGATTGACCCAGATCGTTCCCGCCTGCAGTCGCCGTGTCACGCGGAGTGCGCGCGAGAGGTCACGGGTGAAGAGGCCGGCGGCAAGCCCGTAGGTCGGGTGGTCGGCGAGCGCCAGCGCCTCCTCCTCGTCTGAAAAGGTCTGGAGGGTAAGCACAGGCCCGAAGATTTCTTCCGTGACTGCTGGCGAGGACCCGTCGCGGACGGCGATAAGCGTCGGTTGATAAAAATAGCCCGGCGCGTCCATCGGTGCGCCGCCGAACAGGCATTCGTCGCCCGCCGAGACGGCCGACTCGACTATGCCTTGGATACGGTTCAACTGGCGTTGCGAGATGATGGGTGAATATTGCGCCGTCTCGTCCCAGGTCGGAGTCGCTTTCACCATCTTCATGCGCGCGACGATCGCCTCGGCGAGAGCGGCCGCAATCGATTCCTCGACGATCAGCCGGGAACCGGCGACGCAGGCTTGGCCGGCGTTGGAGAGTATGCCTTGCGAAATCGCCGAGGCGGCCTTGTCGAGATCGGCGTCTGCGAAGACCACTTGCGGGCTCTTTCCGCCGAGCTCCAGCGTCATCGGTTTGATGCCTGTGCGGGCGATATTGGTCATAATGGCGGAACCGGCTAAGGTCGATCCGGTGAAGCTGACCTTGGCAATGTCTGGGTGGCCGGTGATGGCATTGCCTGTGACCTGTCCGTCGCCGAGGACGATGTTGATGAGGCCCGCCGGCAGGCCGGCCCGGATCGCCAATTCGGCGAGGTAGACGGCTGAAAAGGGCGTCATTTCGGATGGCTTCAGAACCACCGCATTGCCGGCAGCAAGCGCGGGCCCAAGCTTCCAGCCAGCCATCGAAATCGGAAAATTCCAGGGCGTGATCGCCCCGACCACGCCATAGGGCTCGCTCATGATCATACCGAGACTAGCATCGTCGGTCGGCACCAGGTCGCTCGTCTCCTTATCCGCGAATTCTGCGAAGAAACGGATCTGCTCTGCGGTCACGGCAATGTCGCCGGCGACGAGATGGCCGACGGGACGCGTTGAGGAAAGCGCTTCGAGTTTCGCGAGGGTTTCGGCCTCGCTCTCGATAAGGTCCGCCCAACGCTGCAGCACGACGGTGCGCTCGCGTGGGCGTACGCCGCCCCAGTTACTCACCTTCAAGGCCTGTTTGGCGGTTTGGACGGCGCGGTCAACCAGGTTCTCGTCAGCAACCGGGCAGCCGGCATAGGCCTTGGAGTCGGAAGGACGACGCATGTCGATGACGCCTTCGGCCGGCACCAGCCGGTCGCCGATGAAGTGTCCGACGGGCAATGGAAATCTGTCCGGATCAAAGCTCAGTGTCATCACGCGTCCTCTGCATGGGCCTGTAGGCGAGGTTAGCGCGATGACAGAAGCAGCATGCATCGACTGGCGATACCGGAACGGCGGAAAATTACGTTTTGGGCGACGCCACAGTCGAATCTTCGGCGGTGGCGCAGATGCTAGATTGCGAAGCGTCGGCAAAAGCCTGCCTAAGGCAATCGGAGAACGCTGCTACGAAGCGTGACCGCGGCCGGGCTTCGTTGATCGTGAGCGACACCGGCGTCGGGACCGCTGGACGAAAAGGGCGGGAGACGATCCCCTCGATCGGGTTCCACAGAGCAAGTCCATCGACGAGTGCGATGCCAAGCCCCTGACGGACAAGAGGCAGAGCGCCGACTGAGGAAGCAATCTGGATGGAGACGCCGCGCGCTTGTCCTGCCGATGCGAAGGCTTCGTCGAGCGCTGCGCCGAACTCCGCGTGGGAGCCGTAAGAGATCAGGGGCCGCCCAGCAAGCGTGGACGGCGTGAGCAACGCTTCCGCGGCCAGTGGATCGCTCGCGGGCAGGATCGCCACGATCTCAGCGGAAAAGAGGGTCTCCACCCGGACTGTCGGTGCCAGGATTGGTGAGAGAGTGATGCCTACGTCAACGTCACCGAGCGACAACGCCTCCGTGATCTCGCGCTTCGGCAGTGTATGAAGATGGATCTTCACCTCGGGATGGCGTTTGCGGAAAGCGGCGAGGGCTACCGGCAGGACCGAATAGGCGAGCGGCAGGCTCGCACCAATGCGGATGAGCCCAATCTTGCTCGCGCCGATGTCGCGGGCAAGAGACGAAAGCGCCTCCAGTTGTCGAAAAACCCGGTCGGCGTCACCATAGAGCAGATGCGCCTCGGTTGTCGGCACGAGCCTGCCGGCAATCCTTTCAAACAAAGGATAGCCAAGTTGATCTTCGAGATAGGCGAGCAGCTTGCTGACTGCCGGCTGCGAAACGCCGAGCGAATTGGCGGCGGCAGTGATGGTGCCATCGCGCATGATTGCCCGGAAGACTTCGAGCTGGCGGATGTTCATGGCACGGCGCCTCCGACGGTTTCTTCTCAGGTAAGTGCGTAGCGGATTCGCATTTCCTCAAACAGCATCCGCATCTCGTTGGCAACAGGGGGGCGATCACGGGTGACTTTCTCGACCGCCTCGAAGATCCGATGCTTCAGGAAATAGCGCCAGCCAACCGGCTGTGAGGCGAGGAAGGCGGTCAGGAGATCGTATCGCTCCAGGTTCCAGATCGCTTCGAAAGCACGCCGCTCGACGCCGTGGGTGATGACCTCTGGCACCGCGGGCCTGCGGCCTGATCGGATGGTTGCGGTCGCTTCCTCCTCGACCCTCCCGGCGCGAATGACGACTCCGTAATCCCGCTCGGCGCTGGCAGCGCTGACGGCGCCGCGGCGCACGTCTTTCAAAACCTTGTCCGTCGGCCGAGACAGGGGATCGCCATAGCCACCGGCGCCGGGTCCAACGACGCGGATCACGTCGCCGGGATCGCAATGGACGACGTCAGTATTGCCGAGCGAGACCTCGTCGGAGCGGCCCGGATTGCGAAGGAACCGGGAAATGCTGCCGGCATGGGCGCCGTTCACGCCCCAGGCCGGCATGATCGAGCGATTGCGGTTGCGGGCCGTGATGATGGTTTCCGGAGCCGAGATCTCGAACTCCATGATTGCCGACAGGCCGCCGCGGTAGCGGCCAGGCGCGCCGGTGTCGGGCTCGAGCCCGTAGCGCAGGAAACGGATCGGCACCTCGGCCTCGCTGATCTCGATCGGCGTGTTGCGCAAGAAGCCGGTAGCACCGCCGGCACCGTCGCTGCCGTCACCGAAAGGCGTACCGCCGCCGCCGCCGCCGACCGGGCCGATCGAGGCCATCACGGGACGGCCGTTACGACTGGTCGTCTTGATATTCATGATGGCATTGCCGCCGGGAGATGCGGCGGGCATAAGGTCGGGCAGCACCTGGGCGAAGGCTCCGACCGTGACGATCTGGGTCATGGCGCAGGTAAGCGAGCGCATGCCGACGGCGGCCGGCCGGCTGCAGTTGACGACCGAGCCCTCGGGCAGGATCGCACGCGCGGGCCGTAAAGTGCCAGCGTTAAGGAGAAGGCTATTGTCCAGCGTGTAAAGCACATAGGTCAGCCCGACCATGACGAGGGGATGGCGTTCGCGCCCGCCGGTCGGCATGTTGAGCGAGGAGCCGAGTTGCGGGTCAGAGCCGGTGTAGTCGAGCACGACCTCGTCGCCGCTGATCTTGAGGGTGAGCGCGATCCTGCAGGGCTTGCCGCCGACGGAATCCTCGTCGGCATAGTCGGCGAAGAAATAGTCGCCGTCCGGTACGCGTGCGAGGATATTACGCGTTTGCGCCTCCGCATAATCGAGAATTTGCGCGACGCCCGCGATGAAGGTCTCGAAACCGAAACGGCGGATGATCTCCTGGATCTTGCGTTCGCCGACATTGACCGAGGCGATCTGCGCTTGAAGGTCGCCGAGGTTCTGCGCGGGCAGGCGAACATTGGCGCGGATCACATCGAGGACGAAACGGTTCATCTCGCCCTTCGAGACAAGTTTCGTGGGTGGGATGCGCAGGCCCTCCTGCTCGATCTCGCTCAAGGACCGCGACAGCGAGGCGGGGACAGCGCCGCCAACATCGGTGTTGTGGATATGGCCGACCACGAAGCAGGCAATTTCCCTCTCGAAGAAGACCGGCTTCCAGATATGAATGTCCGGCGAGTGGGTGGCAACGAAACCGGAATAGGGATCGTTGGTGATGCAGATGTCGCCTTCCTCGTAGTCTTCGAAGGCCTCCAGCAGCGGCGCGTAGTCAATGCCGCTGTACCAGGGAGCACCGAACTGGCGCGGATTGGCGAAGGCGAGCCCCTCGCGCGTGACGATCTGGCAGGAGAAATCCTCCGTCTCCTTGACGAAGGCGGAATGGGCAGTGCGCATTAGCGTAAAGGCCATGGCATCGGCTGCGGCCGAGCAGAAGTTTGCGAGTACCTTCAGATTGCGGCGGTCGATGGCCATGATCAGAACTCCGTCTTGGTGATGACGAGATTGCCGAAGCGGTCGACGAGGACATCGAAGGCAGGTGGTACGACGGTGGTCGTGTCGTCCTGGGCGACGATCGCCGGGCCGCGGAGGCGATGGCCGGCGGCCAGGTCGGCGCGGTGATAGACTCCGGTCACCCAACTGCGACCCGAGAACCAGCCCTCGACGTGGAAGCGCGGCTTGGCGGGATCTGTCGCGACGGCAATCGGGTTCAGCGGCGGCTTTGGCGTGGTGCCGGAAATGACGAGCCGCAGGCTAATCATCTGGACGCCCGCTTCCTCGTCGGCGTGGCCGTAGAGCCGATTGTGCTCGCGGTGGAAGGCGCGGCGAACGAGAGCAGCATCGCCTTCCCTGAACCAGGCGGCTTCGACTGGCGTCTCGATCTCGAAGGATTGACCGAGGTAGCGCATGTCTGCGGACAGCCGAATGCTGTTGCGGCCTCTGTAACCCTGCGTCTCGAGCCAGTCGCGCGCCTCCGTTTCAAGCACATCGAATGTTGCACAAAGGTCGGCCAGCGCCTCGTCTGACACTTCGCAATAGACCGTGCGGATGAAGTCGTTCTTGAGATCGGCGATGAGGCCGCCATAGGCGGACACGACACCGGGGGTCGGCGGGACCACGACGCCCCGCATATCGAGTTCCTTGGCAAGGAAGCAGGCGAGCATCGCCCCTGCACCGCCGAAGGCGAAGAGGTAGAATTCGCGCGGGTCGATGGCAAAGCGCGAGACGAGCGCGCTCACCTCCGCATACATGCCCGAGACCGAGATATCGACGATATTGCCGGCCAGATCCTCGACGCCGATGCCGAGCTCTTCGGCAAGCGGTGCAAGAGCCGCCTTGGATGCCGTATGGTCGACGTTTACGGCGCCATAGCCGAGCGGCATATGACCAATGAGATTGGCGGCCGCCATCGCGTCAGTGATCGTCGGCTTGGTACCGCCGCGCCCGTAGCAGACGGGACCGGGAGTAGAGCCGGCGCTCTCAGGGCCGACATGGAGAACCCCAAGCCGATCAATCCAGGCGACTGAACCGCCTCCCTGGCCGACCGAGCTTACCGATACTGACGGTACATGGATCTGGAAATCGCCGATCAGTTCGCCGGTACCGTATTGTGCCTCGCCATCGACAATGACGGCAACATCGGCGCTGGTACCTCCGATGTCGAGGCTCATGATGCGGTCAAAGCCACTCGCCTTGGCGAGATAGCCGGCACCAATGACGCCCGAGGCCGTGCCCGACAAGATCATCTGCACGCATTCGGCGCGAGCCTGATCGATGCCCATGACACCGCCATTGGTCTTGGTGATCAAGAGTGGGCAAGCAACGCCGCGTTCGCGCAGCACCTGCTCGAAGCGGTCGAGATAATTGGCGACGCGCGGCTGTACATAGCCACTGATGACCGCGGTGATGGTGCGTTCGTATTCGCGAATGATCGGCCAGGTCGCGGCGGAGGAGACGACCGGGAGCTGCGGCGCGAGCCGCTCGATCATCGCTTTGACGGCATTCTCGTTGGCCGGATTTCGATAGGAATGCAAGAAGGCGAGTACGATGCCCTTGCTGCCGGCTTCGAGTGCCGCCCGGACGGCGCGCTCCACATCCTCCTCATTGGGCGCCTTCAAGATCTCGCCGGTCGCGAGCATGCGCTCTTCTATGCCGAAGACCCGATCGCGGCTGATGAGCGGTTCCGGACGCACGGAATAGAGATTGTGGATCTCGGGGATCTTGAGGCGGGCGACCTGAAGCACGTCTTCGAAATTCTTCGTGGTGAAGAGGGCGATGTCGTGGCCATTGCGTTGGATGACAGTATTTACCCCGACGGTCGTTCCGTGGGTGAAATACGAGACCTCACTCGGCTCAATTCCGTCGCGCACGGAAAAAATGTCGAGAGCAGCGAGAATCTCCTCACCCGGCGCGTCGGGCCGCGAGAAGACCTTCAGTGTACTGATCTTTTCAGTGCCCGTGTCGAACACGGCAAAATCCGTAAAGGACCCACCGACGTCGACGCCAATGCGATAGGTCATGGCGCTTCTCCTTGTCTGATCATGGATAGGATGCGCGGAAGCGGTAACTGAGACCACGAAATATATGAGAGGAATCCATAACCCGCGGTTATGGCTCACGCGGCTCTGGGTCGTTTGGCTTTGGAACGGTCATGTAATATTCGGGATGGGGAGCGGGACGGTAGCCGGCCTTTTCGTAGACGGCATGCGCGTCACGGGTCGCCAGCATCCAACTGGTGACACTGGCAAGCTCTGGATGGTTGCGGATCTCTTTGGCGAGCCAGCAGGCGAGCCCCTTGCCACGGTGGGCCGGCAGCGTGAAGACATCGCGTAGATAGGCGAAGACGGCATAGTCGGTGACGACGCGGCCGAAGGCGGCGAGGCTGCCGTCCTCGGCGTAGATGCCGATGGGCAGCGAATGTTCCAGCGATCGCCGCAACTGGTCCGATGTCATGCCGCGCGCCCAGTAGGAATCGTCTGCCAAGAACCGGTGGACTGTAGCCGGATCGAGGCGAGCACGGTCCGTGCTTAGGAGGTAGCCGTTCCGGGGAACCTCGAAGACGATAGGGTCGCGCGGCATCGCAATCACATCACGGTAACGTAGATCTTGCGCACGGTCTCGATCGTCTTCCAGACCCCGACAAAGCCTGGCTTCATGACGAAACTGTCGCCGGCCTTGTAGGCGACCGGATCGCCGCCCTCCGGCGTGAGTTCGACAAGGCCGGAAAGGATATGGCAGAACTCAAACGTCTCGCCCTTGATTGATCGCGTCTCGCCGGGAGTGGCTTCCCAGATGCCAGTATGGATCAATTCGCCGCGAGCGACATCCTGTGCCCAGGTCTTGAAGGATGGATTGCCGGAGATCAGCCGTTCGGGAAGGGGGCCGGACTCGCGCGGCGCAAAGGACGGGTCAGTATCGATTGTCTTCAAGAGGGTCATGGCTCTTCTTTCCTGTGGGTTTGACAAGTTAGTAGCCGCCGCGGCGATCGATTAGCCCGATCGGGTCGAGACCGGCCCGGCAGAGTTTGATGTTTTCGATCACCGCCACCGCGGCGGTTTCGGGTTGGGTGACGCTCGCAATATGCGGTGTCAGCACGATCTTCGGATGGCTCCAGAAGGAATGGTCCGAGGGCAGCGGCTCCGGATCGGTGACGTCGATCACGGCGCCCGCTAGATGCCCGCTGTCGAGGGCGTCGAGCAGTGCCTGTTGGTCGAGCTGCGGGCCGCGGCCCACATGGACGAGCGCGGCACCGGCCGGTAGCTTGGCAAGGAGTTCGGTGCTCAGGAAGCCGCGCGTTTCATCCGTCAGCGGCAGCAGGCACACGAGAATGTCGGTGGAGTCCAGCAGAGTATCGAGGCCATCCCGGCCGCTGAGACACCTGATGCCGTCGATTTCGCGCGGGCTGCGGCTCCAGCCGGACAGCGGGAAACCGAAGGGCCTCAGGCGTTCGAGCGCTGCTGCGCCGAGCATGCCGAGGCCAAGCACCCCGACGCGGCGTTCTGAAGCCTGGACCGGTGCAATCGCCTGCCAGGACCGCCGTCGCTGCTGGTCGAGATAGGCCGGAAGGTCTCGATGGAGCGAAAGGACGGCAAGCGCCACATATTCCTGCATCATCCGGACGATGCCGTCCTCGACCATGCGCACCACTTTCACATGCCCCGGCACGGCATCGATGCGGAACTGGTCGACGCCTGCCCCGATCGAGAACAGAACTTCCAGATTGCGATAGCGCGGGAGATCTTCCGGCACCGTCCAGGTGATCATGTAGCGCACCGACTGCGGGTCGACCGTTGCCGGGTCCATCGAGAAGGGAACGTCAGGCAGTTCGCGGGCAAAGAATTCTTCGAAGATCGCGCCGCGCTTTGGGTCAGAATTGAAGAGGAAAGTCATGGGGGGCGTCTCCTTGATCGTCAAGCGTTGCAGCGGTCGCCAAGCGCCTCGATCATCGCTTGACAGGTCAAGAGTTCGTCGACGCAGATGTATTCGTCCGGCTTGTGGGCGCGGCCGATGTCGCCGGGCCCACAGATAATCGCATCGATGCCCGCCCGCTGGAAAAGGCCGGCTTCCGTGCCGTAGCTGACGGCGGCGAGCGGCTCCATCCCGGTCAGCTTCTCAAGCAGCGTTGCAAGCGGCGCATCGGCGCCAAGCGAGAGCGCTGGATAGGCGCTGAGTTCCTTCCATTCGATATCGAAGTCCTGTTCCAAAAGCGCTTCGGCCGCCTTGCGCACGGGCGCGAGCAGCACGGAGGGATCAACGCCCGAAATGGCGCGCGCCTCGAATTCGGCCTCGCATGTATCCGGAATGATGTTGATTGCCTGGCCGCCCCTGAGCGTGCCAATCTGGAGGGAGGAGTAGGGCGGCTCGAAGACGTGCTCGAAGGGGCCGTGGGTCAGCCGGTCGGCTTCCGACACCGCTTGGGCGAGGACGCGGGCGATGGCGTGAATGGCGTTCAACCCCTGGTCCGGCCGAGAGGAATGACCGGAACGCCCGTTGACCGTCAGCCGAGCCGCAGCCTTGCCCTTGTGCGCGCGGATCGCGCGCATGCCGCTCGGCTCGCCGATAACGGCGCCGAGCGGGGTTTTACAGAGCTCCGGCAGGCGCGCGATCATATGCGGTACCCCTCGGCAACCCGCCTCTTCGTCATAGGAGAAAGCGAAGTGGATCGGACGCTGGAGTGGTGCCTGCGCGAGGCCCGGAGCGGCCGCAAGACAAGCGGCCAGAAAGCCCTTCATGTCTGTCGCGCCGCGGCCATATAAGCGGCCTGCTTCAGCGCGCAGCCGGAAGGGGTCGCTCGTCCAGCCGCTCTCGGCGGCCGGGACCACGTCCATATGGCCCGAAAGGATATAGCCCGGCACATCGTTCGGACCGATGGTGGCAAAGAGGTTCGACCGGTCACCCTCCGGGCCGGGAAGAATGGTGACGTCGATGCCGTGGCTTTGCAGATAGTTGCGGATCCAGTCAACAATTCCGGCATTGGGCGTGCCGACGACGGAGGGGAAGCCAACAAGCGTTTCAAGGATTTCCATTGCCTGCATTTTTGTGGTCCTCACAGCATACCCGGCTTGCCGAGATCGGTGCCGTCGATCATGCGTTCGTAACGGTAGGGTGCCGGATCGACGCAGGGCACGTCACCCCGGATGAGGTCAGCCGCGAGGCGCCCGGCCGCCGGACCAATGCCGAAGCCGTGACCGCTGAAGCCGGAGGTGATGAAGAGGCCGGGCTGAGCCTTGACCGGAGCAATTACCGGGATCGCGTCCGGGGTCGAGTCCACCATGCCACCCCAGGCTTGCGCGACCTTGAGGCCGGCGAGCTGTGGATAGATTTCCCGCAATCTTTCCAGCCCCTTGTCGATCAGGCGCCGGTCGGGCGCCGGATCCAACACGCGGACGCGTTCGAAGGGCGAGACGCTGTCAGCCCGCCAGGACGAAAGCGCTTCCGGTCCTTCGAAAAACTGACGTCCGATCGCAAAGGTAAGCCCCTTGCGGCGCACCTTGAATGTCGGCCAGAAGTGCTTCGACTGCAGCAGGCCCCAAGGCGTGATCTGCAACTCACCCTGGCCGCTCAGGCCCACCGTATAGCCGCCGTCCAGGCGACGGCGCAGCGCGACATTCTGCATCGAAATGCCGCCTTCAGTCACGGCTGGGGCTGGTTCCGTGTAGAAGCACGTGGATTTCACCGAGGCCTGCAGGAAGCGGACGCCCTGGTGACGCAGCAACATGCCGCTCCAGGCGCCTCCAGCGACGAGCACGGCCGAGCAGCGGATCGGCCCTTGTTCCGTCACCACGCCCGATACACGGCCGGCCTCGGTCTCGAAGGTGCGTACGGCGCAGCTCTGCACGATGACGGCGCCGGAGCGCTGGGCGGCACGGGCAAGAGCGGGAACTGCAAGCTGCGGCTCTGCTCGGCCGTCCGTCGGCGAATGCACGCCGCCGAGCCAGTTGCGACTGTTTCCAGGCAAGAGGGTAGCCGCCTCGGCGCCTGTCAGCATGCGGGTATCAACGCCAAACTCGCGGGCGATCTGGCCCCATTTCTCCCAGCTGGCAATATCCACTGGATTGTTGGACGCGTAGGCAAGTCCCGAGCGGCGAAAGCCGGTTTCCTCACCAATCTCCGCATTCAGATCGGCCCAGATACGCATCGCTAGCTGTGCGAGCGGAAGTTCGCGCCGGTCGCGGTTCTGCTGTCGACACCATCCCCAATTGCGGCTCGATTGCTCGCCCGAAACCAGGCCTTTCTCGATGATGGCGACAGAGGTCCCTCGGCGCGCGAGCTCATAACCAGCTGCCACGCCGGCCATTCCGCCACCAATGACGACGACATCGGCATGGGACGGGATCGTGGAGAAACTGGAAACGGGGCTAACCGGAGGCGACATCTCTAATCTCTTAACTTGGACGGCGGCGTCGCCGGCTCGAGCCTGATCCGTTGAGTTTAGACATCAACTCAGATGTTACATGCCGAAATCAGGGTGGATTTGGTTGATTGTTGTGTTTGCAATAGCCTCACAAGCAATTTCTATCGGTTGCCTTGGCATACCTTTAGATCGACGTGCTAATGCGAGATATCGCGTTCAAAGTGAAGATCGGTATTTTGGAGAAACGCACATGGCCCCAAGGGAAGCGAGAGTTGTCGACAGCTTCGAGATGCACATAGCCGATCTCAACGCCACAGACCTCGATCGGCTGCATGCGCTATCAATCTCTGTCGGATGGCCTCATCGCGCCGAAGACTGGCAGTTCGTGCGGGAAGTCGGCGAGGGCATCGTTGCGATGGATGAAATCGGTCGCATACAGGGCTCTGCGATGTGGTTTCCCTATGATGCGCATTTTGCCACGATCGGTATGGTGATTACCTCCCCCCGCCTGCAATCCAATGGTGCGGGGCAATGGCTGATGGGCCATGTTTTGGATCGTGTTGCAGGAAGGGACCTTGGACTTAACGCCACGCGAGCCGCGCGACGTCTGTACCATACGCTGAACTTCAGCCGAGAGGCGTGTGTTTACCAGTGCAACGGTGAAGCGATTGCTCCGCCGGAACTCGATCGACCCGCCGGCGGCGTGCTGCGCGTGTTGGAACTCGGGGATCTGGATGCCATCGTCGAATTGGACGGAGCCGCCTTCGGTGCAGATCGCAGGATATTGCTGGGCCGACTGCTGACATGCTCTAAAGGCATCGGACTGATACGCGGTGGCAAGATGGAGGCATTCTCGCTTTGTCGGCCGTTTGGGCGTGGCCATGTAATCGGGCCGGTCGTCGCCACCAACGACGAGGACGCAATCGCCGTCGTTCATCCGCATGCTGCCCGACATGCCGCCACCTTCCTGCGGCTCGACACCCGCGAGAAGAAGGGAAGGTTTTCCGATTTTCTGTCCCGATGCGGTCTTCCCGTTTGCGACACCGTCACAACCATGTCGCTAGGGCGGCGTTGGCTCACAGTCCGTGAGGGTGATGCGCGCGGCAAACCAAGAACCTACGCGCTCGCTAGCCAGGCACTCGGCTGATGCAAAATCAATCTGCCCTGCTTGGGGAAGGAAGCATCCATGACCGTTATCCCGCTCTGCGAATCTCTTGGACAACCCTTGGTGCGTATCGAGCACGATCTGCTCGGGGGGTTCGCCTTGCCCGCAGACGCCTATTACGGCGTACAGACGGCGCGTGCTTTGGAGAATTTCCGCATCACAGGGATCACGCTTTGCCATTTTCCGCATCTTGTGGCCGCATTGGCAATGGTGAAAAAGGCTGCGGCGCGTGCCAATCGCAAGTTCGGCATTTTGAGCGGTGCGCACGAGCGGGCGATTTCCGAGGCCTGCGACGAGATCATTGCTGGAAGGCTACATGATCAGTTCGCGGTCGACATGATCCAGGGGGGCGCAGGCACATCGACCAACATGAATGCCAACGAGGTTATTGCCAACCGTGCTCTCGAACTTCTCGGCTACGAGAAAGGTGAATACTCTGCGCTCCATCCGAACAATCATGTGAATCTGTCCCAATCGACCAATGACGTCTATCCGACGGCAGTTCGGCTTTGCATTCTTCGCAGCTATGGTGATCTGCGGCAGCGCATGGACGAGCTCAGGCTTGCTATGCGAGCCAAGGGCGAAGAGTTCCAGCATATCGTAAAAATGGGCCGCACCCAGCTTCAAGACGCCGTTCCGATGACGCTTGGCCAAGAATTCTCGGGCTTTGCGACGACGATCGGTGAGGATATCGCCCGCCTTGATGAGGCCGCTCGCCTCTTCCGCGAGGTAAATATGGGCGCCACGGCCATCGGAACGGGCATCAACAGTCCAATCGGTTATTCTGAGATAGTGGTTCAAGAGTTGTCAGAGCTGAGTGGCGAAAAGCTCGTCCCTTGCCCCGACCTCATCGAAGCGACGTCCGATACCGGCGCGTTTGTAACGTTCTCGAGCGTCCTCAAGCGCATTGCTGTCAAACTATCAAAGATCTGCAACGACTTGCGTCTGCTTTCGAGCGGCCCACGAACCGGACTGGGCGAAATTCGGCTGCCAGCGGTGCAACCCGGATCGTCCATCATGCCGGGCAAGGTCAATCCAGTTATTCCCGAGATGGTCAACCAAGTGGCTTATCAGGTTATTGGGCACGACCTGACAGTGACATTTGCGGCCGAGGCAGGGCAGCTTCAGCTGAATGCTTTCGAGCCAGTGATCGCTTTCGACATATTGCAGTCTGTCCGGATGCTCGCGCACGCGATTGAAGCACTGACAGAACGATGCGTTAAGGGCATCACCGCGGATGAACAACATTGCCACGGCCTCGTGAAAAACAGTCTGGCGATCGTCACGGCCCTCAATCCGCGGGTCGGTTACGAAAACGCCACCCGCGTCGCCAAGCTCGCCCAGGCATCGGGGCGTTCGATCGCGGAAGTGGCCCTAGCGGAAGGTTTATTGAGTGCCAGTGAACTTGGCGAATTGCTTGATCCGCAAAGCATGATCCGGGGCCAAAGTTTGCACTGCGAGACCTTAAACAAAGCGTAGGCGGGTAGCGTCGCGATCGCAGCGTGCAGCCAAATCAGACCATTCGAGGAGTATTTCGTGGCATCCCATCGTTACCCTGTACTGGAGTCCGCAAAAGCACGAACGCTGATCGACGATGCTACCTATCAGAGCTGGTATCGCGAAAGCGTCGAGAGACCGGAGCGTTTCTGGGGGGAACATGGCAAGCGGATTGACTGGTTCAAGCCCTATACCAAGGTAAAGGACAGCTCTTTCGACGGTGATGTTTCGATCAAGTGGTTCGAGGACGGCACCACGAACGTCTCCTACAACTGTATCGACCGCCACCTGGCAAGCCACGGCGGCCAGGTCGCCATCATCTGGGAGGGCGAGGATCCCGGCAGTGACAAAAAGATCACCTATAACGAGCTTCACGAGCATGTCTGCCGCCTGGCAAATGTGATGAAGAAGCACGGCGTCAAGAAGGGCGACCGGGTGACGATCTATATGCCGATGGTGCCCGAGGCTGCCTATGCGATGTTGGCTTGTGCCCGCATCGGGGCCATCCACTCGGTGGTCTTCGGCGGCTTCTCGCCGGACGCGCTGGCTGGCCGCATCGTCGACTGTGAATCGACCTTCGTGATCACCTGCGACGAGGGGGTTCGCGGCGGAAAGCCGATCCCGCTGAAGCAGAACACCGACACGGCCGTGGACATCGCCGCCAAACAGGGTGTTTCGGTCAACAAGGTGCTTGTAGTTCGCCGTACCGGCGGGAAGACGGAATGTGCTGGCGAACGCGATCTCTGGTACCACGATGAGGTCGCCGGTGTGCCGCGCGATTGTCCGCCGGAAGAAATGGCAGCGGAAGATCCGCTCTTTATCCTCTACACGTCCGGATCGACCGGAAAGCCGAAAGGCGTGCTGCACACGACCGGTGGCTATCTCGTCTATGCATCAATGACGCATCAATACGTCTTCGACTATCACGAGGGTGAAATCCACTGGTGCACGGCCGATGTCGGTTGGGTTACGGGGCATTCCTACATCGTCTACGGTCCGCTTGCGAACCGGGCGACGACGCTGATGTTCGAAGGCGTTCCGAACTATCCGGATGCCGGGCGCTTATGGGACGTGGTGGACAAGCACCAGGTCAATATTTTCTACACGGCCCCGACAGCCATCCGGGCGCTGATGGGAGCAGGCGATGCATTCGTCAAGCGCGCATCGCGTTCATCGCTTCGTCTGCTCGGCTCTGTCGGCGAACCGATCAATCCGGAAGCCTGGGAATGGTATTATCATACGGTCGGTGACGAACGGTGCCCGATCGTCGATACGTGGTGGCAGACCGAGACGGGCGGCATCCTGATCACGCCGCTTCCCGGCGCCACCGACCTCAAGCCCGGTTCGGCCACCCGCCCGTTCTTCGGCGTCAAGCCGGAGCTTGTCGATGGGGAAGGCAATTTGCTTGAAGGGGCCGCCGACGGCAATCTCTGCATTGCCGATAGCTGGCCCGGCCAGATGCGGACGATCTACGGCGATCACGAGCGCTTCGGCCAGACCTATTTCTCCACCTACAAGGGGAAGTACTTCACCGGCGACGGATGCCGGCGTGACGCGGATGGCTATTACTGGATTACCGGCCGGGTCGACGATGTTCTCAACGTCTCCGGCCACCGGCTCGGAACCGCCGAGGTGGAATCGGCGCTCGTCTCGCACAATCTGGTCTCGGAAGCCGCTGTCGTCGGCTATCCGCACAACCTGAAGGGCCAGGGCATCTATTGCTACGTTTCCCTAATGGCTGGCGAGGACGGCAGCGATGCAGTGCGCCAGGACCTCGTCAAACATGTGCGCAAGGAAATCGGGCCGATCGCCACGCCGGACAAGATCCAGTTTGCACCGGGACTGCCGAAAACCCGCTCGGGCAAGATCATGCGCCGGATTCTGAGAAAGATCGCCGAAGACGATTTCGGTTCTCTCGGAGACACATCGACGCTGGCCGATCCGGCGGTCGTCGATGACCTAATCGCCAACAGGCAGAACAAGGCCACAAGCTCTGGAGAAATGCCTGCATAAGGCACCCTGACTTGGTTGAATCCCGTGTCGCTCTTCGAAAGTCCGCAACGGGTGCCGATCATATCCTTTCAAGTGAGATTAGTTTGCGAAGTCAGGTATTTAACCAAACTCGTGGCGGAGGCCGGTTTTCGATTAAATATATAGAAATGTCGTCGTTTGGATATAAATGTCGGAAATTGAATGATAAATTAAATGAAAAGAAACATTTCAGCTTAATATTAGAAATACCTTTTAGAGTCTTAAACTTTGGTGCCGAAATGTATTCCGCACCACCGTGGCCACGCCATAAGCAGAATGATTTTGCCTTGCGGGTTCTTGTTTGTTCCGCCGGACCACGGTCCAGCGATGGGAGGATCCATGTCTCGTCCGAAAATCAAAACCGCGCTCGTGGGAATGCTGATCGCAATCAGCGTCATATTCGGTGGCTTTGCGTTTTACTCGGTAAATCGCTTGGAAGTCGTCAATACATACGTCAGCGATCTGGCAACCAACTGGATGCCGAGCCTTGCCTTGGCGAAGAATATGAGCGCCGACCTGACCACTCTGCGCGTTGTATACCGTGACCACCTCCTGTCCGTTGACGACGCGGGCAGGGAGCGTGCAGAGGCGAGAATAAAGCAGACTGGCGAGTCCTTTCTGGTGCATTTGGGAGCCCTTGAAACGAACGCTACGAGCAAGAGCCAAGTTAACATCATCAACCAGATCCGGGCGGATGCGCAGAACTACGACGCTGTCGGCGCGCGCGTCATCACCGCCTCCCGTATGGGCAAGACCGACGAAGCCAAGCAAATCCTTTGGTCGCAATTGGCGCCTCAGGCCGATAAGATCGTCAAGCAGGTGAGCACCCTTGTGGAAACCGCCGAAGCCGGGGCGAAGGAAACCTATTCGAACAGCCAAGCCGTCTATGACACCGCTCTGGTCATGACGTTGATCGCCATCGGCTTGTGTGCGGTGGCGATCGGCGGTTCGATCTGGTTTGCCGTGGCGGGCATTGCCAGGCCGATCCAGACAATTACCGCCTCCATGAAGACGCTGGCAGAAGGTGATTCAAATTCTGCAATTCCCTACGACGGACGCGCCGACGAGATCGGTGAGATGGCCGCCGCCGTCGAAGTGTTCCGGGCGAACGCTGTCGCCAATCTGCGCCTTGAACAGGAAGCCCATACGCAGCGGAACCAGACTGAACAGGAACGGCGCAGGACGGCAGAGGTCGAGCGGATAAAGGCTGATGCCATGGCTCAGGCGACATCTGGCCTGGCCAGCGGTTTGAAGCATCTTGCCAGCGGCGATCTCACGGTCCAACTCTCTGAACCTTTCGCCGCCGACTTTGAGAGCCTTCGATCCGATTTCAACGCGGCAGTTGGACAGCTTGCCGAAACGCTGGGCTCCGTCGCTCAATCAACAGGCTCCATTGACGATGGCACACGAGAAATCAGCCAGAGTGCGGAAGATCTGTCAAAGCGGACCGAGCAGCAGGCCGCCTCGCTCGAGGAAACCGCTGCCGCACTGGATCAGATCACCGCAAACGTCACCAATTCCTCCAAACGCGCCGATGAGGCGCGGACGGTGGCCGTCGAAGCCAACAAGAGCGCGGCGGAGTCTGGCAAGGTGGTTGCCGATGCTGTCAATGCCATGCAGAAGATCGAGCAGTCCTCAAACCAGATCGCCAGCATTATCAGCGTCATCGATGAGATCGCTTTCCAGACCAACCTTCTCGCGTTGAATGCAGGGGTTGAAGCGGCCCGTGCCGGGGACGCCGGCAAGGGCTTTGCAGTTGTGGCACAGGAAGTGCGTGAACTGGCGCAGCGCTCGGCGAAAGCGGCAAAAGAGATCAAGGATCTCATCCGCAATTCCAGCGTGGAGGTTCAGAGCGGCGTCAAGCTTGTCAGCGAAACCGGCCAAGCGTTGAAGACGATCGAGGGTTATATCATCACGGTAAACCGGCATATGGATTCCATCGCGACGTCGGCGCGTGAACAGTCGATTGGCCTTGCCGAGGTGAACACGGCCGTCAACCAGATGGACCAGGTGACACAGCAGAACGCGGCGATGGTTGAAGAAACCAACGCAGCCAGCGCAACGCTCGCCAATGAGGCTGGCCGGCTACGCGAACTGATTAGCCAGTTCCAGCTTGGGGGGCAACGCACACCGCAAACGATGACAGCCAGAAAACCGGCAAGCCCAACGATCGCAGGCAATCAGCATAAGCCTGTCGTTTCGCCGGTGCGGCGGATGGCCAACTCAGTTGCCAAGGCGTTTGGCGGTGGCCAACCTGCAAGTGCGACTGATAGCTGGGAGGAGTTCTGATGCAAGCCGTCGAACTGATGCAGAGCAAGTGAGCGGCGAGCTATACTGGTTTGCACACCCTCTGTAGGCGCCGGCGCCCCTTTGACGGATAACTACTATGTTCTCGGACGCTTTTAAGGGTAGGCGCGTCATGCAGACTTGAAGGGAGGATGGAGCGCAGCCGCCCGGACCGGCTACCTTGGCACGAGAGATCAGACGCTCCCGCGATCGTTGACGACGAGATCGAGGCGCCTTAGTTTTTGCTCTACGGTCTCGCCGGACAAGCGTGCGATCAGCATCTCGCCAGCATCCCGGCCAAGTCTTGCACTGTCGATGCCAATGGTCGTCAAGCCGGGCGGGATTTCGGCGGCGATATCGCTTTCCCCAAAGCCGAGGATTCCCAAGTCTGTCGGAACTGAAATACCGAGGCGCCGGGCTTCTATCAGGCATCCGAGTGCGAGAACGTCATTGCTGCAAAAAACGGCATCAAGCTCGGCCTGGTTCTCGATGATGGCAGATAAGCATGCTCGGCCTTTGGACAGTCCAGTTACTTCGTTGACCAGGACTTCACCGACGAGTTTCATTCCGAGCGCTGCGCACCGCTGGCGAAAGCCCTGCAAGCGCAAAGCACCGCGACCACTTCGGCGACCAATATAGGCCACCTTGCGATGCCCCTTCTTGAAGAGGACTTCGGCAGCAAGCTGTCCCGCCTCCGTGTTGGAGAAGCCGACGAGCATATCGATCGGGTCCTTGGGAAGCGCCCACGTTTCCATGATGGGGATATTCAGTCCACGCAATATCTCTCGGTTGGCCTGAAGTTCGATGACGCCGGTGAACATGACAGCGGCGGGCTTCATCGCATGCAGGGACCGAATGGCTGCTGTTTCGCGCTCGTAGGAATACGAGGTTTGCCCGACGAGAAAGAGAAATCCAGCCTTTTCGAGAACTTCGGCACAGGCTTGAAGGGCAAGGGAGAACTGCTCGCTCAACATGTTAGAGGCAAAAGCAAGCACAATATTGGACCGGCCACTTTTCAAGGCGCTGGCATAGGGATTAATGCTGTAGCCCGTTTGTTCAACGGCAAGCTGAATGCGATGGCGCTTATCGGCCCTTACCCTTTCCGGATTACGAAGCGCTCTTGAGACCGTAATCGGAGAAACGTCCGCCAGCCGCGCGACGTCCGCAAGACTCGCACGTTGTGCCGGGAGCTCTGATCCTTCTCGAGGATCAGATTGGTTAGACGATCGTGCATCAGGTATCCGCACGACCTCGTCGTAAACGAACGTTGCAAGCCCAGCTTCACTGTCGTTGCCCATTATTTCCTCAATGCCGGCGGCGCCAGCTGTTCACTATCTGGCTCATGTGTTCGAAGCAATCACCAGTTTCCGGACGCCAATCGCTGCTCAATCTGTGGCCGGATCAAACGTCAGCCGGCACCCCGAAGCAATATGAATGATTTTGATAACGTTGTCATTGACAGCGAATGAATGTTTGATGATAACGTTGTCAAACGGATCTGACGCTTTCGAGAAACGTGGTGCTCGCGGCAGATGCCGGCGCAAAAAGGGGAACCGATATGAACGCAAACAAACTGAAATCACTTTATTCGCTGCGGAATGTCCTGAAGGCTTCGGCAACAGCGGGGCTTGCCCTGGTCCTATCGACGGGCGTTGCGTCCGCCGCGGCCAATTGCATCAAGGGAGATCGCAAGGCTCCCTATACGATCGGGTGGGCAAACATCTATTCCGTGCCGACCTGGATGAAGCAGACCGAAGGCACGATCACTGCAGAGGTCGACGAGCTCAAGAAGGCAGGCCTCGTCAAGGACCTGATGGTCACCGATGCCCAGGGCAATGCGCAGACCCAAATTCAGCACATCCAGTCGATGATCGATGCAAATGTCGATGCGATCGTCGTCATCGCCGGTTCGTCCAATGCGTTGGATCGCGTCATATCCGATGCCTGCGACAAAGGCATCGCCATTGTAAATTTCGACAGCTTGGTCAACACGGACAAGGTCACAGCGAAGATCAACACCGATTCCAGCGAATGGGGCGGAACAGCTGCCAAATGGCTGGTCGACAAGCTCGGCGGCAAGGGGAAGATCATCATCATGAATGGCCCGGCGGGCATTTCCGTCAGCGATGATCGCCGCAAGGGCGCCCAGCCAGTGTTGGACGCGAACAAAGGCATTCAGATCATTACGGAAACAAACACGGAGTACAATGTCGCACCTGCTCAGGAGGCAATGACGAGCTTGCTCTTCGCAAATCCGGACATCGACGGCGTGCTGTCGCTCGGCGGCGCACTGTCTGCCGGTTCGGTTCTGGCCTTCGACCGCCAGGGTCGCGATCAGGTTCCGATCACCGGCGAGAACGCTCGGCAGTTCCTTGAGCTTTGGAAGGAAAAGGGACTAAAGGGTTGGGCGACGATGCAGCCCAACTGGCTCGGCGCTCTTTCCGTTTACACGGCGGTGCAGGCTCTGGAAGGCAAGAACGTGCCGGCTTTCGTTAAGGTGCCGCTGCCCGTCATCGACGACAGCTCCATCGACAGTTATCTCGCCAGCGCCGACAAGTTCCCGGCGGACGGCTACATCTATTCGGAATACGACAAGGCGCTGTTCGACAAGCTGCTCGCCCAGTAATCCGATCGAAGGACGTCGTCATGAAGGACGCAAAGCCCCTGCTGGAAGCCCGGCAGGTGTTCAAAGGCTTCTTCGGCAATCCGGTTCTAAAGGGTGTCGACATCGCTCTTTTCCCGGGCAGGGTTCATGCCCTGCTCGGAGAGAACGGGGCCGGCAAGTCCACGCTGATCAATCTCCTCTCCGGCGCCCTGCAGCCGGACGACGGCACGATCGCCGTCGACGGCCAGCCTGTCGAGCGGCTGTCGCCGGCCTCCGCGCGTGCGGCCGGCATCGCCGTCGTGCAGCAGGAACTGAGCCTCGCCGGCGAGCTGTCGATCGCCGAAAACATTGGCCTCGGCGCCTATCCGCGGCGGTTCGGCTTGATCGACTACCAGGCGCTTCACAAGGGCGTACGCCAGGTCTGCGACATGGTGGGGCTCACCGAGCCGCTCGCCATGCCGGTCGCCAGCCTTGCGCTTGGCCGCCGCCAGATGGTCGAGATCGCCAAAGCCATGTTCCGCAAGCCGCGCGTGCTGATCCTCGACGAGCCGACGTCGTCGCTTTCGGCACATGAGGCCGGCATCCTCGCAGGACTGATTGCGACGCTTCGCGATCGCGGCGTGGGGCTTTTGTATATTTCCCATCGCCTCAACGAGGTTCAGGCGCTCTGTTCGCACGTCACCGTGCTGAAGGACGGCGTCGTTACTGCCGACCAGTCGCTGGCCGAGATCGATGGCAAGGGGCTGGTGCGCCTGATGGTGGGGCGCGAGACGGGCGAACTGTTTCCGCCGCGGCCGCCGGCCTGTCCCGGCGCCATCCGCATCAGCGTCGAGGGTTTTTCGGCCGGTCTGGTGCGGGATGCCGGTTTCACCGCCCGCGTCGGCGAGATTGTCGGCATTGGCGGACTGGTCGGCCAGGGGCAAGAAGACTTGCTGCTCGGCCTCTACGGCGCCATTCCGGCCAAGGCCGCCCGTGCGGAGATCGACGGCAAGCCCGGCCTACCCGGCAGGGTCACCGAAGCGAATGCCGCGGGCATCGTCTACGTGCCCGCCGACCGAAAGCATGAGGGGTTGGTTCTTCCCCATTCCATCGCATCGAATATCATCCTGCCCTCACTCGGACGGTTGGCGCGCGGCGCGTTTCGCGATCGAAGCGCAGAGACCGGGCTGATCGCCGATCTCGCCAAGAAATTGACGATCAAGGGCGATGTCGCGCGGCCCGTCCAGGCGCTTTCCGGCGGCAACCAGCAGAAGGTGGCGCTTGCCAAGTGGCTGCCCCTTGATCCGAGCGTCTTCCTCCTCAACGATCCGACGCGCGGCGTCGACATCGAGACCAAGCGGGAAATCTATCTGATGCTGCGCAACTTCGCTTCGGAAGGACGGCTCGTCATCCTCGCGAGCTCTGACACCCCGGAACTCGTCAACCTCTGCGACCGCGTCGTAGTGCTGCGCGAAGGCCGTATCGCGGCAGAACTGACCGGTCATGCGATCACCGAAGAGGCGATCGTCGGCGCGGCCATGGGTGTCACTGAGCGTGTCGCCGACAAGGAGGCTGTCCAATGAGCGCTTCAGCTTCGAACTGGCTGTACGGTGCCGTCCAGCACCGGCGCAATCGAGGCCTTGGTGGGCTCTATGTGGTCGTTGCGGCCTTCCTCGTGCTCTATGCCGCGCTATTCCCGGGCATCCTGTCAATTGGCGGCTTTTCCAAGTTCACGCAGAACTGGTTTCCGCTGGCGCTGGTCACCATGGCGCAGGCGCTGCTGATGCTGAATGGAGGGATCACGCTGGCCATCGGACCGCTGGTCAGCCTGGGTGCCGTGATCGCAGCGACCACCATGGGTGGCGCGTTTGGGGTCCCCGGCGGATTGCTTGCCGTGTCAATCGCCGGGATCGCAATCGGCGCAATTACGGGTGTCGTCGTCGCCCATCTCAGGCTTCCGGCGATCATTGTCACACTGGCAGGATCCTTCATTATCGGCGGCGCAGCACTGATCCTCTTGCCGCGCCCGGGCGGCTTCGTTCCCGACTGGCTGTCAAACGCGCTAGCGGGCCACACGCCGATTGCCTTCGTGGTGCTTGTCGTGATCGTTGGACATTGGAAGCTGTTTCTTGCCACGCCTCTTGGGCTAGGCATCTATGCCGCCGGCGACAATCCCTTGGGAGCCTTTCGTTCCGGCGTGCCCATCGAGCGGGTCAAGATCGTCTCGTTTGCGCTGTCTGGTCTGCTTGCAGCACTTGCCGGCCTCTTTGTCGCGGCACAGACGGGGTCCGGTGATCCGGTTATCGGGACGCCCTTCACCTTGAATTCGATTGCCGCTGCGGTGTTGGGTGGGGTTGGGTTCATTGGCGGGAAGGGCACGATGCGCGGGGCGATCTGCGGCAGCCTGCTCTTGTCGGTTATGATCAACGTCATGTTTTTCCTAGGTTTCCCGCCCGTCGCCCAATATGTCGCGCAGGGCCTGATCATCGTCGGCGCCGTGGCAGTGCCGGAGCTTCTCGCACAATGGAGGGCTGGACGGTGAGTATCGTCAGGACCGTATTTCGCAATCCGCCCCTGCTGACCTTCCTTTTGGTGGCACTCGTCTGGATCGTCGCCAGCCTGACCTTGCGGGGCTTCGGCGCCTACGGGCATCTGCGATATCTGCTGGAACTTGCTGCTGTGATCGGAATTGCTGCGGCTGGGCAGACGCTGGTGATTCTCATGGGGGGCATCGACCTTTCGGTTGGCGCAGTCATCACAGTCACCGCAATCTTGGTGCCCTTGATTTCGCCCGCCTGGGACCCGACCGGGCTGGCGGGCGTCGGCTTGGCCCTCCTGATCGCGGTCGGCATTGGCCTCTTGAATGGTGCGGGCGCGACGTATCTCAGGGTGCCGCCGATCATCATGACACTTGCCATGGCGACTTTCCTCCAGGGTCTTTTGGTCATCGTCGCCGGCGGAAGCGCCGTGACCGTGCAAAATCCGGCCGTCATCCTGCTTGGCCAGGCCCGGCCACTCGGCGTCCCGGCTGGTGTGCTGCTCTGGATCGTCGTGTCGGCTGTCGTGCTCCTCCTCATCCATCGCATGCCGATCGGAGCCCGCTTCCTGGCGCTTGGCGCAAATCCGCTCGCAGCGCGGCTGTCCGGCGTCAGCATCACCCGCAATACGCTGGTCCTCTACGCTCTCTCCGGTTTCTTCGCTGGCCTCGCCGGGATCCTGCTTCTCGGCATGAACCGCCAGGGCTACGTCGGCATTGGCGATCCGTATCTCCTGACCTCGATCGCGGCCGTCGTCCTTGGCGGCACCTCCATCCTCGGCGGGCGCGGTACCTATGCAGGCACCATACCGGGCGCGATCCTGCTGGTGACGACGACGGCGCTGATCACCGTCGTGAATGCCTCGCCGGGTTGGCGATCGATCATGTTCGGCACGTTGATCCTGGCCCTATTGCTGATTTCCGGACGGGAGGCGCGTCGATGACACACCGCTACGACGGTCCGGTGATCGACCCGCATCATCATCTCTGGGACCTTTCGATGAGACGTCATCCCTGGTTGGAGAAGGCGAGAGAGGAGGGCGAGAAGATGGTGTTGGGCAGCCTGGCCCCCATCCTGCGGAACTATGGCGTCGAGCAATATCGCGCCGATGTCGTCCGCCAGAACGTGGTCGCGACCGTGCATGTCGAGGCCGGCTGGTCGGACGATTATCCGTTGGAGGAAAGCCGCTGGCTCGATGCGCTCGACCATAGCAACGGCGTCGCCCACCGCTATGTCGCGCGTGTCGCGCTTGACGCTCCGAATGCGGTTGCTCTTCTCGGGGCGGAGGCCGCAAACCCGCGTGTCGTGGGCATTCGCGATATCGTCAGTTGGCACCCCGAGGTTGGCAAGAGTTTCGCTCCACGTCCCGGGCGTATGGCCGATCCGCGTTGGCGAGCGGGTCTGTCGCATCTTTCGCGCCTCAAACTCGTCTTCGACCTGATGCTCTATCCCTGGCAGATGGAAGAGGCGCGCGATCTCGTGCGCGCTTTTCCAGAGACGCTTTTCGTCCTGAACCACGGTGGCAGCCCCGCCGATCGCACGGAGGAGGGGATGGCGATGTGGCGCCACGGTCTCCAGTCTCTCGGCGCCGAACCGAATGTCCGTCTGAAGATTTCCGATCTCGTCGCCTATGACAACGACTGGACATTCGAAAGCCTCCAACCGGTAGTCGAGCACTGCCTCGATTGCTTCGGTGCATCGCGCTGCATGTTCGCAAGCGATTTCCCCGTCGCCGGCCTGCACGCCTCCTTCGACGAGGTCTACGGGGTCTTCCGCAAAGCCGCCGAACCACTGTCCATCGATGAACAGCGAGCACTGTTTTTCATCACTGCCAATGACACCTATCGGCTGGGGCTCTCCGACATCGCCCTGGCTCGGGGAGAACGGAATGTCTGACTTGACTGTGAATGCATCGGCCAATCCGGTGATCGACGATCGCATCCGCGGCTTTCCGCCGGGGCACTCGCCGTTGGCGCTCGACGCCATCGGACAGCAGGGCTGGAAGCCATATGACGGAAAGATGGCTCTGCCGCTGATGTCGCTCGATGAGGTTGCATTTGCGGGCAATCTGAAGAGCATGATGGGCTACGTGAAGGATCACGGCATTGAGATCGCTCCGCATGCCAAGACACCCATGTCGACGGCGATCGCCAAGACGCTAGTTGCGGCAGGTGCGTGGGGAACGACTGTCGCGGATATCCGCCAGGCGAGCGTATTCTTGAGAGCGGGCCTACGACGGCTCATACTCGGAAACGAAACAGGCGGTCTGCCCGCAGCCCGTCGGCTCGCAGCCATGGTCGCCGGCTTTCCGGACGCAGAGCTGCATGTTTTTGTCGATTCTACCGACGTCGAAAACGCTCTTCGTATTGCTTGGGGGGAGCGAGGCGATCTGCCTCCGCTCGGACTCCTTGTGGAATTTGGCGCCGGTCGGGCCGGCGCGCGTGACATGGAAACAGGGATCGCCATTCTGGACTCTGTCCTTGGGGCCGAGACGCCGACATTCCGATTGACGGGGATCGCTGCCTACGAAGGCGCCGCAGCAACGGCCGATCCCGCAGAGACGATAAACCGCATCAAGGGATTGATGACACTGACGGCGGATTTTCTGCCACGGGTTCGCGCACGCATCAGTGACAATCGCAAGCTCATCGTAACTGCAGGCGGATCGGTCTACTTCGACATGGTGACGGCTGGGCTTGCTGAGGCGGTGGCCACCGACCCCAACTGCCTCCTTGTCCTGCGCAGCGGCGCGATTTTCTTTCATGATCATGGCGTCTACGAGAGAGGACTCGCAAGCCTCGATGCGCGCCGCGGTTTTGTTGTCGGCGGAACCGTGCGATCGGCTTCGGACGAATTCGTGCCTGCTCTGAGGCTTTGGTCGGAGGTGCTGTCGCGCCCCGAGGCCGGTCTTGCGATCAGTGGTATGGGAATGCGCGACGTTGCCAACGATCAGGGTCTGCCGCGACCGCTGGCCCTTTATCGCGACGGCGAGCGCAGATCCGATCTTGCCGGCGCCGAAGTGCTGCGGCTGAACGATCAACATGCCTTCGTGAAGCTTCCGGACGACGCTGGTGTGAAGGTGGGGGACGTGATCGAGTTCGGTATTTCGCATCCCTGCACCTGCCTTGACCGGCAGGCCATTCTTTACAGCCTCGACCGGGAACACCGGGTAACGAAGGCTTATCTCACCAGCTTCGGTTGAGCACCCCCTGATGATAGAAAAGGAAACGTAACATGATCCAGCGCTACCAGAAGGGCTCGCGCATGAGCCAGGCCGTCAGCGGCGGGCTCGTCTACATCGCCGGTCAGGTCGCCAATGACCGCAAGGCTGGCATCGAAGTACAGACCAGCGATGTGCTCGCCAAAATCGGCGCGCTGCTGAAGGAAGCCGGCACTGACCGCTCCAAGCTGCTCGCCGTCAACGTCTTCCTGCCGGCGATTGTGGATTTCGACGCGATGAACGGGGTCTATGACGCCTGGATCGATATCGACAATCCGCCGGCGCGCGCCTGCGTCGAGGCCCGTTTGGCCGATCCGGACCCCCGCGTCGAAATGACAGCCCTCGCAGCCCTTTAATGGGTTCGACCGATCAAACTGCCCAACTGGAGACAATATGCACAGTGAGATCACCAACCCGATTGATTATGCGCAGGACGGCCGACAAACCGGCCACGTTGCGATCCCGTTTTCAATCGATCGATCGCCTTACTATCAGATCCGCGTTCCGATCCTTCGCCTGAAGAACGGCGAGGGGCCGAGCGTTCTCCTGATGGCGGGAAACCATGGTGATGAATACGAAGGCGAACTCCATCTCGGACGGCTCATGCGCCTCCTGGACGTATCGAAGCTTCGCGGCGCCGTCACCATATTGCCTATGGCCAACCTGCCGGCGGTGATGGCGGCGAAACGCAGCTCGCCGTTAGATGGCGGAAACCTCAATCGCGCATTCCCGGGTGACCCGGCCGGTACGCCGACGGCACGCCTCGCGCACTTTCTGGAGGCGCAGCTTTTTCCGGCTCATGACGTTGTTCTCGACCTGCATTCGGGCGGCACCTCCATGGCGCATCTGCCTTGTACGCTGATCGAGCGGCAGGCGGATGCCGGCCGCTTCCAGCGCTCTCTCGATCTGATGCGTGCAATGGGTGCGTCCCATTCTTTTATCGCCGATAATGGGCCGGCTGCGCCGACATCCATGGGAGCGGCCGCCCGCTCAGGCACGATCGGCCTGTCTGGAGAATTCGGCGGCGGAGGCACGGTCACACCGCAAACCATGGCGTTCACGGCGGCAGCTATCGATCGCCTCCTCGTGGCGCTCGGCATCCTTGAATCGCCCGTTCTATCTCGCGGGCAGGTCGCCGCTGCTGGCTCTCCGCAGCTTTTATCCCTGTCCCGTCATAGCCAGGGGATTTATGCTGAAAGGCGGGGGTGGTTTGAGCCTGCCGTACCGCTTGGTGCGACTGTAGCCGCAGGTGACCTGGCCGGCTGGTATCATGATCTCGAGAGGTTGGATGAGACGGAAGAAGCACTGCACTTTGTCGAGGGCGGTATTGTTATCTCTCACCGTCTGCATTGCGACAGCCGGGCCGGTGACTGCCTGATCCAGGTTGCGGAACCCATCGACGGCTGAGGGGGAGACCATGGGCGGGACACTGATCCGCGGCGCGCACGTATCATCATCCATGGAACTGGGGCCCCGGGGATGTCGGTGGATCTTGTTATATTCGAAGACGGCGTTACCGACCGGGCGAGTTTCGAGGATCGACGCGGCCCGCCACCGGCGTCACCCACGTCTTGATTGCCGATGGAAGCCATCGGCCGGCGGCCGGGCCGGCTGCTTTGCTCAGAGTTTCCGGATCCCCTTCGCCACGTTCGTAGCCGACCTCACCCAGTCGAGACGCGGGGCAGGGATCAGCCCGTAATTGTAGAAGTTGACACCCTCTGCGCCGGCGTCGATGGCAGCCTTCACCCTTGCGACGAGAATGTCTGGACCATCGACCTCCGGATAGAAAACCCGCAGCCCCACACCGAGGAACTTGTCCAGCCCAAGTGTCGCGCGGCCAGCCCGAATGACCTCCGCGACCGCTTCGGGGGTCGCGTCGTAGCAGCACAGGATGGCGCCATCGCAGAGTGGCCCGACCGCCGCAAGATCGACGCCGCCGAGCCAGCCATCTTTCAGGTCGATCAGCACGATGCGGGTGGAGGGGTCGGCGGCGGATTTGATTTCGCCGATCAGGCTCGTCACCGGTTCTGTTCGCCAAGCCAGGAAGGCGTGAAGTTCAGGATGAGCGCGGAAGGCATCAATTCCGGCTTCAGGAAAGTCAGGAAACTGGACCTCGGGCACGGCGCGTTCGCAAAGCTCGGCGATGAAACGAGACACGGTGTCGCGGGCGGCCTCAACCGGGATGTCGGCCTTTCCCGCACGTGACGCGCAGTGATCGCAGAAGCAAAGAGAGAGCAGGAAATCGTCTTCGGCATTCAGCCCGACGCCATCCTTTTCATGGTGGTGTTCATGGGCAAAACCCATGAAATTTGGGCTTTCGAGCTCCAGCATGTCAGGTCGATAGTTCGTCGTGATATCTTTGACGAGCGTCACCACATAGTCACGTGCGGCCAGGCTGGATGGGCAAAGGTTGTAGTAGTTTGCATTGCCGAAGGCATTACGCGTGACATGGTCAGAGTGGAGCATGCCAAGACGGCTGTTATGCAAGCATACCGTCCAGCAGGATACCTTAAGGCCCGTTTTGCTGCGCTGTTCGCAAAGCGCCTTCAGCACATCGCCGCGTTCCATGACATTGCGCGCCATCAACGGCTGGATCGCCTTGCCAGCCCAAAGCGCTTGGTCCGGCTCAAAGTACACGGTGCCGTCTTCAGGGAAATAGGCTTTCTGCTGCGGGCTTCTCGGCTGCAGGAACCGGCCTGCATGATAGGATGTTGCGAGGCTGACCGTGCCCAGGCCAGCGCGGACTTTCAACTCTGTGGCGTACGCCAAAATTCCTCGATCCTGAATGTCCCAGGGATAGGTCCACATGGAAAGATGCATTGCTTCCTCTCAAACTCCAGCTGTCGTTTGAGATTAACCAAATTATTGATTTAATCGAATTTTTTTTGCGCTGGCCTGGCTAACAACGGAATACCGGTATGCACGGATGGAGAACCTGCCAGCGTCAAACCGGTTCGGGGTTTTGTCGGCAAACCTGCCGCAACGTAAGTCTCGGTGCAGAGGATAAGCGCTCTCTTCGCGATCGAAACCAAGGGCCGCGTCCTGGAGGAGCTGTCTCCCTGTGGCCTGGTTCAATGTACTCAACGAGGCCCATGTCAAAGCGCGGTACTCGCCGAGATTTCGGGCTGGCATCGGAAGGCGTCAACGGGGCCAACTATGTCGAGGCTTTTTGCAGTCATTCGCACGGCCGACGAGATCGCAGCGCATTTTGGCGTAGTCCGACCAACGACGATTACGCGACGGCAATGTCGGTGTGTACAAAGTCGTTGCCCTTGAACAGCAGCGGAAGGCGATAGGCCCGCGCGCAGGCGTAGGCAAAGCAGTCGCCCATGTTCAGATCGGCCCTGTGACGGCCCTTTCCGTAGATCCGGAACGCCTTGATGGCTTCGCGGCCGATGGCAGCGCTGATCTGGATCATCTGGGCGGATGTTTCCTCAATGAAAAGCTCGACAAGCTCTTCTGCCTGTTCGATCGGGCATGCCCGCTTGCGGGCAAGCCCAGCCGTTGCTTCGTAGACGACGATCGGCGAAACATAGACCTTGCTGGCTTGGGCAAGTCGGGCGGAAAGGGAAAGGCGGTCTTCCTCATCACCGATAATGCCGATGATGGCGGAGGCATCGACGAACACTATGCATCTCCTGACAAATCATCAAAAAATGCCTTATCGGCTTGCATTCCGTTGGCCGGAAAAGCACGGTATCGCTCGGATAACCGCTCCAGGCGCTCGGTCAACGGGACCTTGCCGCGAGCGCGTTGGTATTCGAGTTCCACCGCTTCGCGGATGGTGTCGGTCAAGCTTTTGTTCTTAAGCTTGGCCAATCGCCGGACGGCATTGTCGGTCGCTTCGTCCTTGACGGAAAACGCCATGTCCATCTCCGTTTATCTATACATATAGAACGTCTTGTATAGATATCATTGCCATCGCCCTTTTGCGAGTAAATTTCTGTGCTTTGCCTCGAGCCTCTGCTCGCCACGTATCCAGCGCGCGCCGTCATCATCGCCAGACGGACTGATGTTTACGATATCGGAACCGTTCCTCGGGAATTTTGCTGCCGCGTCGAGCAGGGAGCATTTTCGAGGTTGGGCGATAAGTTGCCGCCAATTTCCGCTCATCTTCCATAACGAACGATAGGCCAACATTATCGGACATTATTGGGCGGCGACGGGCGGTGCGGGTTTTGTCCAACAGCCCTTCTCAACCGCACGCGAACCCAACAGTTGCCCCACACTAGAAACGTCTCTTTATCGAAAATAGCTCGTCCAAACTTCACCGGGCAGAACCGTCGACCCATTGAAGGCCATGTGCTCGAGAACACGCGCCAGACCCGCTGGCTGTCGTTTCCCTCGAGCGAGCCGGAGCCAATGCGAAAGCGGATAGCCGCACAGGCGGCAGATGCGCTGTCACGTCGTGGACGCTCGGGGCTTCTGCGGCATCGAGACATGGGAGTGGAACTGTTGCTGGAAGGGCGCGCGAGGCAGGAGATCCTCGAGTTTACGTGCAATATCCTGACGCCGCTGGTTCAGGTAAAAGGCATCGCGACCTGCATGAAACGCTGTCTCGCTACGTTCACGAGGGAAAGTCTGTCACCCGCACAGCGCAGGCGCTGAACATTCACCCCAATACGCTTTACCAGCGCCTGCAACGGATCCAGAGGCTAACGGGTCGCAAGATTACCGACGGGGCAGATTTCACGCTGCTCAGTCTCGCTTGCCAGCTTCACGCGGAATACACTGGAGCAGGTAAAAAATTAGAACTAGAGTTGCAGCGTTTGAAACTCGTTGCGGACCGGCTCGCGTCGGGAGGGGCTCCATCAACTCTCCAGCCCGCCTAGTGCAGCCGCCAGGACGGAACTCAATCAGCCGGCCGGCGGCCCGGTATTAATTGCCAATTGAGCGGCGAAAGCACGCTCGTAGGCGGGCCGCGCTTCGCCACGGGCGACATAGGCGGCAAGGTTCGGATACTCGTCCAGAATGCCCGATGATTTCAGCCTGAGAAGCACCGACACCATCATCAGGTCGCCCGCGCTGAACCCACCATCGAGCCAGTCTGTCCTGCCAAGGCGAGTGGAAAGTTGCTTCAACCGGTCGCGGACGCGATCCTCAACCAGAGGCAGGCGCTCCTTATTCCAGGGCTTATCGCCCTCCAGAACCTTGGCGGTTGCCAGTTCAAGGATCACTGGCTCCACCGTGTTGAGCGCGGCAAACATCCATGTGATCGCGCGCGCCCGCGCATTGGCATCGTCGGGCAGCAAGCCCGCATGGCGCTCGGCGATATGGAAGACGATCGACCCTGTCTCGAACAGGGCAAGATCGCCTTCCTCGTAGGTCGGAATCTGGCCGAAAGGATGAAGCGCCAGATGCGCGGGTTCCTTCATCGCACGAAAGGAAACAAGGCGAACCTGGTAGGGTTGGCCGACTTCTTCAAGCGCCCAGCGAACGCGCGTATCACGCGCCAGTCCCCTGCCGCCATCGGGTGACCGCTCAAAGGCGGTAATGGTGATGGTCATCGTGAGGCTCCTCCTGGTGAAAATCATTGGGCGCGGTGTAGTCTGTCAGGGGCTGCCCGGTTTTGACGCGAAGGCCTCTGACAAATTGGGTCTCCAGCCAGTTCTCGTGTGATCGTAGATTGCGACATCGAAGGTGCGGGAAGCAGCGGTTACCGGCGCGGAAAGTTGTGCGAGCGATGGACGTTTGATATTCAGACGGCGGCAGAAAATGAGGCTCACGGCTTCATTAGGGTACCAGGTAACCTAGGGCTGACGGTTCTGATCGAACTGCTTTTGCAGCTTAACACCTTCTGCCACCAAACAAGCCGCCGCCAACAGCCGCCCCCATCACCCTCAGATCGTTTGATGGGCGGTCCGCGCCACCAACACGGTCACTTTTCATCAACGGCACGTTACTCGTATACGCGTGCGGCTGACAGCAAATCGGCAGCGTGTTGCCAAGGATTAGAACTCACTGTCCCGTTCCAATCAGATGCCCACGCCCGCACGGCCTTCAGGAAGCTTTGCAGGTCGGCGTTCTCCCAATGGTCTGAAAGGTTAGGGTTGTCTAACTCGGCGCTGAGCTGCGCGAGGAATTGGAGAAAGGTGTCCCGGTCGTGCACATCGTGATTCATTGCTTCAAAATGACAGTTCAACTGGATGTCCGCAATGGGGCACACGCTGCCCCATTGCCCCAAGTGAGAGCGAACGCCAAGGGTGACGCAGTCCGCCTCTATCTACTAAAGCGTGGAACAATTCTTGCGCAGATTGCAACCAATGAACTGACGTTCCCCCTCAAACTCCTTCGAGGGGCGACTGCCGGATTGCCGTTGGGTAATCGGAGACCAGATTCGATCTCTTCAGCTATGAAGGTGACGGATGGCTCTCAACCCAGATCTGCTTCGATCTTTCCGATACATCCCCAGCAGTCACCGCCACAATCGCCTGAAAGCGGATCGTCGGTATTGAGCAAAGGACGGCCACAAAGGGTGCATTTGGAGCGGGGCGTTGGCATTTGCCGACTGTACCTCTCGCACCACGATTTGCAAGAAGGTGCTGCCGGACCCGCCCCCGGCTCTACCGCACGCTCTTGCGGTTCCCACACGCTTTCCGGCGATAGTCGCTGAGGCGCGAGGGTCTGCAGCCTTCAGCTCTTTCAGTTGCGCAATTGAAAAACTCGGTTTCAGCCACGCGCTCGTAAATCCGCTAGTCTTCTGCTAAACGCAGTGACGCCCCCTGTGGCGGATTTTCAATCGAAGTCAAAAAAGTCCCACTTACGATCGCGCCGGATAAGCGTGAGTGAGCGGTCCGGCTCTATCCTGTAAGTCTCAATGGCCATAACGCCGTACTCGTCGACGATCTGGTTAGTGAACGTGCTGCCAATTGGCGCTTTCGTCAATTTCGTGCGCGGTTGATGGCCACCATAGGTGATACTTCCGGGTATAGGTCGAACCGGCCCCGCATCGTATGCTGCTACACAAGCCGTTAGGGTGAGTAGGATGGCGCAGGCTGAAATTAACTTTTTCATATTACTCGCCCTCCGGTCCATTCGTTTTTGGCGGCCTTTCTTCCAACATCCTCGAAAAAGACCCCGTGCCAAGGAAAGCGATTTTCTCGAGGAGTGACCGGTGCTGATTACGAACGAGCGTAAGGGCCACGATCACAAGCTAAACCAAGTTCCGGGATGAATGTTCCGAGAGCCGCATCTAAGCGATCCCATGAAGCCCTACACAACGGCTGGAACTTCGCGATTGATCAAAGCCACAGAACAATTTAAGCGTGATCTGTCAGTATATTGGGGGCTATTATGGGTGTAACTTTAAGAATGGGTGCTGGGTACAGCATCGATATGGGGGATTTCGATTTTGCGGTGTCTGACCTGCCAAGCGCCTATATTAGCAAATACAACAGCACCACGATCGTGGGCTACGCTGGCGGGGTGAAAATTACAATCCTCGGGGCTGGTTTCACGTATAATAGCAGTGGCATCACCGGCGGAGAAATCCAGAGCATTTCGGAAACCTACGGTGGTGAAACGCTCTTTTCACTTAGCGGTCTGCGACTGTCTGTCAAATCTATTGTCAGTGCAGTGGAATCCGGAAGCATCTCGGAAGCGAAAAACCTGGTGACTTCTATGCTCTCGGGCTCCGACGATATTTTCGGCGGCGAATATTCCGACGCGCTCTTTGGATTCGCTGGCAACGACTATCTCTCGGGAGGGCGCGGTGACGATGCACTCAGCGGAGGTTCTGGGGCTGATAAACTTCAGGGCGGTCTCGGCGTCGACCATCTGTTCGGGGGAGCCGGCAACGATACGTTTATCTACACTTCCGCGACGCAATCGAACTCACGCGTCGGCCTCGACACGGTCCGCGATTTGACGATCGGCGACAAAATCGATGTGTCGGGTATCGATGCCAATACTGGAACTGCCGGCAATCAGGCGTTCACTTTCATCGGGACTGCGGGATTTCACGGTAAGGCGGGTGAGTTGCGCTTCGAGAAGAAAGCCTCGGACACGTACATCTATGGCGACGCGAACGGCGACAAAGTGGCTGACTTTGCACTTCACCTGGATGACGCGGTGACGCTGAGCAAAGGCTACTTCCTCCTCTGAACGCATTCCGTTCCCGTAAGGCTCCGTCAGCGGCTCTGCAGAGTCGAGGACGGGCAGTCCGAGGATTAACACCAACCTCTCACCGACCTTCTGGTGGGATGGACAAATCGCCGCGTTGACCTGACCTGAATGCGATGTTTAGTTGCGCCACCCGTGGAATTGGAACGCTCCAGGCGAGAAGAGTCCTTTCGCAGACGCGGGAAGGACTTTTCTTTTATGGCCCGCCAACTTCACATCTTCGGGTGCGTTGAACCCCGAACAGACATGGGCGCGTAAAACTAGTGAGCGATGATGAATTTTAGTGGTCAGATGAGATTGCTTGGCATCAAAATGCTTTGTGTCCTGCAGACTTCTGGTGTCCAGTGTATCGCTTTTCTTAAGCATCCGGATAATGCAAATTGCAACCGGTGTCTCGGATGTCGCGCGCGCGGATCGCCGCAGAGACAAAATCGCCACGAACGCGATCGATGTCCGCTTTTGTCATCGCCCGTGGTACCTTCCGCAGGCCGCCGCCGAATGCAATGGCAGAGGGTGCGATGGTCTCCCAGCCGCGCGGGTCGCCCTCGGCGATATGATCGTCGCCTTCCCAAGGGCGGTTGGCGCTGGCCTTGCGGCCGGCATGGCCGATCTGGATCCCTGCAACCGCACCGGCCTTTTCGATGCTGGCGACGATCGGCGCAAAGGCCTCGGCCTGGTCATCGTTCCAAAGACCCGCGTCACGGCGGCTGGGCCAGCTTTACGATAATGCGGTAGCGCCAACCGGGCTGAAGGCTACTCAAGTCGGGCTTCTGACCCAGATAGCCGCGTTGCGAGAGGGCGGCCATCCATGGCCCACCTTGCAATCGCTCGCCGAGCGCCTTGCCGTCAGCCCACGCGCTTCGCCATATCGTTACCGGTGAAGACGCTGTTTTCGGCACGAAGGATTACTTTGCCGTCCTTCACAAGCACCGACCCAAATGGTTCGTTGCCGCCTTCCATCGCGGATTTCGAGAGTGCAATCGCCTCGCGCAAAAACGGCTCGTGGTTTTCCATTGGAGTCTCCCCAAACACTAGCGCGTGATGATCTTGTCTTGAAATGAAGAGATTTCCAAGGGCTGCAAATGAGATCCAAGATGCTGGCAAGGGGAACGTGGAGCGTAGTTGAAGCCATTTACACAGGACCAGCCGCCCCTCCGTCATTTCCAGCTGATGTCTTCTGAACGCTCCCGTGTTCTCGATCGTGTCGTCTTGGCATCGTTGGAGACGTCATCTACATTAAAATCCGAACGCGCTGACGCGAAGGTCCGCGTATGGCGTCAACATCACCGATGTGATCGTCATTGCCTGAACGAGGCGAGAAAGATCCTGGCGGATCTCTCCAGCCCAGTCGTTGTCGTATGCGTCGAGGATGAAAAATCGGAAATCGCATGTCAGAAAACAGCAATTCACAATTCTCGTTTCACGGTTCATCGTTCGACAGCATGATCGAAACGCTCAGTACCGCGTTTGGCACATTTGATGCCTCGCCTGTCAATCAAATCCAGAACTTCCGTTGGGGGATCGATCTTTCGGTAGCGGAAAGTGCCGTATTGATCACTGGTTATCATCAATCCGATTTTCAGTTCCAGATTGAGCCAACTCCCGATACGGCAGAATATCTGTCAATTGTTGTGCCCCGGAGCGGCGGCATGGGCGTGACCTATGGATCTCGCACCGCCGAGGCGGGCCAAGGGAAATTGCTTCTTTACAACAATTTCGAGCCCGACAGTGTCATAATGCACGGGGAACCAAACCTGGTCGATGAGCTTCTGATCAACTGGTCCGTCATCCGGCAGGCAGTCGGCCAGACTTTTGAGATACCTGTTGACGGGCCACTCGACTTCTTGCCCGAGTTGGACTTGTCTACAGCGGCTGGCAAGACCATCGGCAGTCTCACGGAAACCATCATTGGCGGCATGCGCAACAATGGCCCCTTGCTGCAGTCGCCAATCGCCATGGCGCATATGACCCAGGCGCTGGCCGACCTAGTGGTGCGTCTGGTGCCCCACCGACTATCTCACTTGCTGGACAAGAAGCCGTGCTCGATCACTCCTCGACATATCCGCCGGGCGCTCGAGTTCATGCAGGCCAATATCAGTCAACCGATTACAATGCCGATGGTGGCTGAAGCAGCCGGTGTATCCGTCCGGTCACTTGTGACCGGCTTTCGTACTTTCAGGGATACCTCACCTGCCGCCTATCTTCACGCGCTCCGCCTGCGCGCAGTGCGACAGGACCTGCTTGATCCGGAGAATAGTCAGACAATGAAAGAAATCTGCCTGAAATGGGGCTTCTTTCATTTCGGGCGTTTTGCCTCTGCCTATAGAACGACCTACGGCGAAAACCCCTCAGACACAAGAAAGCGTGTGCGCGGGTTCTAGTTGCAATAGTCCGGAGCCATAACGCGCCTTAAGCTTCAGCCTGGCATGTGCACCTTCGTCGGCAGGACTGGCCGGTCTCGGTAAGATGCTGCTGCATGGCCTCGCTAGCCTATGGGGCAGGACGTGGTCAGCTCCATTTGCCCTTTCGAAGGTAATGCATCGGAAGATATAGACCCACGTGCAGCGCTTGTTCGAACCTTCGAAGGGTCTAGTGCCACCATGCGCCTGCGCGTGATCTTCTGGCCTACCATCGGTCCGGCGACCGACCAGGGTTCGACCTGCGCGTGGGTCGAGGACGGGTGCCCGGCCGACCTCCCGCAGAAGGATCTCGACATAATCGGCGACCGGCGCACCGATGCGCGGCATGAGGCGCTGGAGCGCGCCCCGATAAAGGTGATAACTGAAGTCCTGTTTACGTGCTTTCGCTTCTACGCCACGCGAAGCGCAAATCAGCCTCCGCCGGAAATCATCGCCGCCGCTTTTTCCGCGATCATGATGACCGGCGAGTTGGTGTTGCCCGAAACGATCGTCGGCATGATCGACGCGTCGACGACCCGCAGCCTTGCAATCCCGTGAACCCGCAACTGTGGA
>UCMT01000076.1 GCA_900473795.1 Hyphomicrobiales bacterium
TTTCTCACGACACCCAACGCAAGCCGGGCGGGGCTCTCAGCCAAACTGCCAAGGCAGAGGTGGATTACCTGCTGGCTCGCCTGGCGAAATATGATCCCCGCGCCGCTTTCTGATGCGGGTATTGAACCAGATTCAGGAAGAGCTGCTTCGATAAACGAGGGCGAAACCCGTGCCCTTCAACTTCAAGCCATTCCGGAGGCTCCGAGAAAGAAGCGGAAGTCTGGTCGCCTCTGCGATGATCGTCGGCACTTATACAACGTAACACTCGCGTCGAACGTGGAGATCTTCGGGTTGAAAGTGACGAATGTAACTTCCGGGTCCAAACGATTTCCTTCAGCTGCGGTATCTGGCCAGGCAAACTGTACAGCCCGGGCAAAGGTCTGGCGAAACGGTCCTTGTTCACGATTAGCGTTGGTCCGACACTGTTGACCGATCGGCCTTCCGGCAGAATTTGTTCGGCTATTTCCAATATCTCGAAAAGTCTAAGTGGCCCCCGCTCGTCGAGAGCTTTCACCAATGCGTCAACATTTGTCTGAGGCTCGTCCGAAAGTTGGTCGTCCTCACAGTCGTTGTGAAGATTGCCCAACATCTCTCCTTTCAGCGCTTCCTCGAAGAACTGGGGGAGCGGTTTGCCAATCGGCCTCCAGAACTCGTCGTAGAGTTCAATGAAAAGATGAGGATTTCCCGCAAGTGCGATATCGGCATCGCGCAGACTGCAATCGTCGTCTCGGAAGACCTCTCGGTATCGATCCAAAAGCTCGCCGGTGCCGATTGACGACCTAGACCAGGCACGCGCAGCATCACCTGTGGCGCAATCTCACCGGCCGGGATATTCCTCAACCGTTGAAAAAGGCAGCTGGCCGTGTGCCACCCCATTCGTTATGGCATTTTGCAGTCTGACGCTGGTTTCTGCGGAGCTGATCAAGTCGACTAATTTCTGCCGGTTACTACTGTTGATTGTCATCGAACCCAATCCCGTCTCAAGCAGACCCTCACGCGAGTCTCAGCCCTAATCGAATCATCAGCGTTTTTCCACTATAGCGCGATCAGAGTTGAATACCGGATTTGTAGCAATCATATCTTTCGGTACGCTGAACTCGGTGGCAAATTTAGTCCGAAACGGGCCGAACAAATGGTTAGGTTTCGGGGTATCGCAGCAGACGCCTTCAAGTCTTTGCGGGAAATGCAGGAGGTCGTTGGCGACTTCAAAGTGGTCAGTTGATAAGGCGAAGTCGGCGATGCGTGCTGCCACGCTATTCAGTTAATGTGAACGCACGAAACGCATCTAGGCCGACCTTCGACGTTCAGGTGCCCGTCAGGATAGCCGCATAACCGTCGCGGACTTTCCATCAGTAAGGTGAAAACACATGCGATCTTTCCAACATGCACTCGCCGCCCTTGCAATCGTCTGCATCGCCACCCCGACATTTGCCGCGACCACCGTCAAGGTTGTCGAGGGCGGTGAAGGCGGCGGCCCGATGACCCTGACGCTCGACCAGTCGATGATCAAGGCTGGCGAAACCACATTCCTGGTCCACAACGATGCCACGACTGAAGAGCACGAGATGGTGCTGGTGAAACTGAAGTCCGTCGAACAGAAGATCGCCGTTGATTCCGCCAAAGGTCGAGTCAACGAGAAGAAGCTTAAAAGCATGGGCGAAGTGTCGGAACTGAAGCCAGGCGCGGATGGTCAGTTGAAAGCCAAGCTCGCTCCCGGTTCCTACGTTCTTCTGTGCAATATCAAGGGCCACTACGAAGCCGGCATGCACGCCATGCTAACCGTCACGAAGTAACAGCACTCTGTCATCTGGAAGCCGACCATGGCTCTCGGGGACCGCTGCACCGGCACCCCGAGATGCCTGAACGAAGAAAACAGGCGGTGCTCTCGGCCGTCGACGCGGCCGTCCGCAAGCGAAATCTTTACCGAACGGCGACCTCTGAAACTGCCTTTCTGAGGAGCGTACCGTCCAGCGTCACGGAAACTTCAACCTGGTATTGACCCCGAGGCAGGGTTCCCTGTCTACCGGCAAAGGCAGCATATGCGGCCTTGTTCCGGTCGAGCGGCTCGCCTGTGTGGTCAACAAGCGTCTCACCTTTCGCATCCGTCAGGGTGAACCTGATCGCAGTGCCTTTTTTAAGATTCGCAAACCACGCCCACGTGACAAACACGCTGTCGTTTGTGGAGACGACCGGCGGTGGCCCCTCGCGGACGAGTGCGTCGTAGACGACCGGCCTTCCAGCCACCCCGAAAGCAAGAATATCCGGCTTTGTCGGCTCGAGTTTTGCGGCAATTTCCGGTGCAAACAGCGATTCATCCGGATTGAATGTTGGCGTGCAGTGCTCCGAGAGTTTTCGACCCGTCAGTGGGTCCAGTGTATCGCCGTGCCGGGAGACCGTGATGTGGACGTGGGGAAACTGAGCAAGGCCGGAGGCGCCGATTTCGCCGAGCCGGTCACCTGCTCGGACAACGTCTCCCGGTTTGACAGCCAGACTGTTCTTTCGCAGGTGGCAGTACTGGACTTCGTAGCCGTCCTGAAGCTGCATAACCAAACCGTTGCCGCATTCCTTTCCCGCAACGCTCGCCCGGTCGCTTTCGGTTTCAATCAGATGATCTTGCTCTTGGTCACGGATCCGAAGGATTTTTCCGTCGCCAACCGCGACGACTGCATATCCAGTTTCCATATCCTTCATCGAAAGGATCCGCAGGTCTGTCCCCGTATGGCCGTCGTAGGTCAGGGAGCCGCATAGTGGATCGGCCACCGCATCGCCTGCTGCCAAGTCTGGATATTGCTGCACAAAGCACGTTTTGCCGAGCTCGCATTGCGCCGGCAGTCCAAGCTCTATCGCTAAAGCGGGCGCACTGAGTAGCAGAGGAGCGAACGCGATGGATATTGAGCGATTCATAACATTGAGCAACAGTAGAGCCTGATTCCAGATGGGCAAGTCCACACCCTATCATAACGAAGTCAACTAACGCGTTTCTTTGACGTGAGCCGCGGAAGGTCCGGTGGTTCGGCGCAGACCGTACCGGCAGCCGGCCACTTGCACCGAAAGGCCAGCCTAAGCGAATGGTGTTCTCTATGAAACGAAGGGTCAGATGCGAGACAGCCAGCACCCCGGCCACCGCAACGAGCGTCACCAGCGTTCCCAGGCCCTGGCCGAGTACCAGCATCGTATCACCATTCGCAGCCACTTCGGTCGGTAGCTTCTTGCCGAAGCGCAGGACCTGAGTGACCACCCAACCGATAATCGAATGGGTCAGGTAGCCGCTGTAGCTAATGGTCCCCAACCAGACGAAGAACGGTCACTCGAGAAAGCGGCGCAAAGCCGTATCCCCATGCCGCGAACGATCTGATCAACGCCCTCGACGGTGCCGACATTATAGTTGCCACCACCGGCAAGCTTTGCCGGTTGCAATTGACAGTTGTAACCTGTTGTCTAAGGAATTCGGCCTGCCCTGTATGTCTTTTGGCGTTACGACGACAACAAAGGGCCGACGCATGCGACAAACTCTCCGCAGCGGCCGTGCTCCCCCTCGGGCCGATCTCATCTTGGGCCCATGCCGCAGGCTGCACACTCAAGCCCAGAGCAGCCGCAACGGCGGCGCTCAAGACCTGTTGGCGATAGCTCATCGAGCAGCCTCACATGCCTAGCTTCCGACCCGCCCAGCATCCCGCACCTTGCTTCAAGGGATCTCCGGATAAGGGTTTTCCGTCCCCGGGCAGTATTCCTTGATGACTTTCTGCATTTCATCGTACGCTAGCTTCTTTTGTGCTGAATTCGGAGGTTTGGCTAACTTGCCGCCAATCTGTGACGGATAGGGGCAGTCCTTGCTGACCAAGATGTAGGTCACATCGGGTTTGTCGATATCGCTTTCATGCTTCGCGATTGCATCCAAGAATCGAACATAAAATGCCGGCTTAAGGCCAACGAGTTCGCCGAATTGACCATATGTCAGGCGCAATGTTCCACGGCCTGCTGCGTTTATTAACTCATCCCTTAGGCGCTTCGCTGCGCCTTTCAGATCCTCGACCATCGTCCCCCCACGCAATACAACCGAGACGTAGCGTCTCACAATGCCTGTCTTGGTCAAGGATTAGGGATGTCGCCAAAACGAGGTAGGGGCGACAAGGCTCAAAACCAGGGACGGGCAAACGAACAAGACGGTAAGACGGCGCGATGATGACCAGCAATGACGCCGACTACCAAGGGCCCTTGCAGACCGCCGCGTCGTGACGATCGGTTTCAGAGCCCGCCGCGGAACCCTAGGGAATCGATCCCGGCGAAAGTTGTCCATTGTTTTCAAGCGATCGGTCGCGGCCGCTAGTTGATGAGGGAGGCTGAAGTCACAACCTTCGGCTATCGTCCTGCCACTTTGCGGCTGCAGCCGCCCCCCCCATCCTTTCGGCCGTTAACTGTTCCTCCTTTGGGGATGTTGACGCTTACTCTTCATTGGCGTTAAGAATATTCTAATATAAGCATCGCCTAAACCGGCAATCAAGGAATGGGCGACGCATAGGGGTTAAAAGGAACTCAGCGCGGCCAGAAAAAGGCCGTCAGACCAGCGTGTTGATTGTACCGCAAGTCTTAGATGGAGAGGTGATAGTCTTCCAATACGGCACTCAAATGGATGGGGATCTATTTTTATGCCGGCGTAAGAGTAAAACGGGGGGGATTAAATGGCTTCTTGTCAAAACAAAGAAGTTAACCGAACTACGACATCGTTTTCTAATACAGCCCGCAGTTCTGCCGAAGATACGGCTGTCCTCATTTCCACCCCCCTGACCGTTACTTCTCTCGAAGTGTTGAGCAACGATTTGGCCGGAATCGCACTTTGCTCCTTCGACAATGAGTTTTCCCCCTCGACCGATACGAAGCCCGCGTCAGCGCATTGCGCAGATTCAGCCGACATCAAGGATCCGGCCGACCCGCGGGCGTACGCGTTTGGTACAAATGTCATTGGTCTGAATGCGAACTCATCTGGTCCTGGCGCTCTCGCCCAGGATCAACCCGTTTGTTGGCGAAGGCGAACTTGCCCTCATAGGTTTGCAATTTTTGAGCGACTATCCGGCAAGCGGCGCGACGGCGCCGGCAATTCCCATGACTGACATCAACAACAACGACAACAACTAAGGCGATAGGGGCGGGGTATGGCAACGACCATTGGCACAAGCAGCAACGACAATCTGGTCGGCGGTAGCGGAGACGACGTGCTGTCGGGGGGTGCTGGAGACGATCGCCTGAATGGCGGGTCAGGTGCCGATACGCTCGACGGAGGCAGTGGTTTCGACACGGTCCTGGGCGGATCAGGAGCGGACATCCTTATCTATCGAGCGTGGGAAAACCAGTACAAGATTGGTGGCCAAGTCTACGGCACAGGGACAACGATTGGACAAGCGACATTTTCTGGCTACGACGTCTACGACGGCGGCAACGGCAATGCTGCGAAAGGCACCGCCGAAATCGATAAGCTCGTTATCTATCTTAGTAATGCGCAATTACTTAATTCGTCGTTCATGGCAGCATTGAATGCTGAAGTCACTCAGTTTCGAGCCTTTATTGCCGCTAACTCGAACGCGAATACCGGCCAGGCGGGTCAAGCAGAATTCACCTTCACGAGCATTAATCTGAAGGTCTCCGCGATCGAGCAAGTTTCATTCGCTCTCGATCCAACCTCGCCCGTCGGCTTCAACGATACCAACGCTGCAGACCCGGTGCGCGAGGCCGGCGTTGGCCCGGGGAATACGCCGTTTCTGGGGGATTCCACGGCGGCGGGTAACGTGCTGGTCAACGACACGGATTCCGACGATAGCCAGGCGTCGCTGGTTGTGTCGGCGGTTCGGACGGGTCCGGAATCCGGTTCTGGAACTACCGGCACGGTCGGTTCTGCATTGGTGGGCACCTATGGCTCACTGACCTTGAATGCCAATGGCACCTATACCTACAACCTCAATAACAGCGATGTGGACACCAATTCGCTGGCCGACGGGGTCACAGTCACTGAGCTGTTTACGTACACCGTCCGTGACCCGCACGGACTTACCGATACTGCACAGCTTACTATCACTATCGCCGGGACGAACGATATCGTCTCAATTACCAGCGGCGCTCAGAATGGGGCGGTGGTCGAGGATGCCGACACCACTTCTTTGTCGACCGATTCCCTCAACGCCGTCGGCACCATTTCCTTCACCGACGTCGACCTCAGCGACGGCCACACCGCTTCGTTCGCCCCGACCGCCGGCGAAACTGCGCTCGGCAGCTTCTCGCTCGACCCTGTCAGCGAAGCTGCGAACGCCGCCAACGGCTCGCTGCAGTGGCACTACGCCCTCAACAATACCGCTGCGCAGTACCTCGCTGCCGGCCAGAGCGTGGTCGAGCATTACACCGTATCGATCAACGACGGCCATGGGTCGACGGCAACTCAGGTCGTAACTGTCACAATCACCGGCACCAACGACATCGTTTCGATTACTAGCAGCGCACAGAATGGCGCGGTCGCCGAAGATGCCACCACGACGCCTTCGCCGACCGACTCGCTCAATGCCGCCGGCACGATTACATTCACCGACGTCGACCTCAGCGACGGCCACACCGCTTCGTTCGCCCCGACCGCCGGCGAAACTGCGCTCGGCACCTTCTCGCTCGACGGTGTCAGTGAAGCCGCGAACGCCGCCAACGGCTCGCTGCAGTGGCACTACGCCCTGAACAATGCCGCCCTGCAGTTCCTGGCCGAGGGCCAGACGCTGACCCAGACCTACACGGTCACCGTCGCCGACAA
>UCMT01000077.1 GCA_900473795.1 Hyphomicrobiales bacterium
ACGAAAAATAAACTTTTCAAAGTTTTTAAATAATCGTACAAAAGCGCAACTTGCAGTCTGACTACTCTGCTGAAACTATTTGGAAAAAAATTTCAAACCACCCGGAGTTTGCTGCAACGGGCAAAGCCGAGATCTTTTTTTTGAATTTTTTTTCTCGGCAACCTAAGAGTATAAGAACCCTTGGTTCAACCGCTGTTCGGGGCATTTCAACAGGTGGTGTACGCGGGGAGTCGACCGGACCAATCAGATCATGCAGGACAGTTGCGTGGCATTTGGCGTCAGTCAGTTGTCCGGAATTGGGCCGTTTTCGATCCGCTATGGCGTCGAAACCGCGAATACCCGGTTTTCCCAGAAGGCAACCGATGTCGCGACCGGCGTGGAAACCGACTTAGGTTCGTTCTCCGGTGGCAATTCGGCAAGCTGCGTCTATATCGACAGCATGCTTGAAAATTCCAATGACCTATAGTTGCATCGTGGCAAAGGTAACAGCGAGATTGGCTGTGGGCCTTCTGGCACTACAGGGGGCTTTGCTCTCGTCTTTGATTGGACGATTGTGGCGGCTACCGTGCCGCCATTAGGTCACACGGCGAAATGACGACATTAAAACTGCTCATTAGGTTCTAGATGGCGTCCGACTGACTTGCAGAAAGGCGAAGAGGCCCGTACGAAGCGGGGAGAGACAGCATCTCGGGAGAAGCTCAGTGAAGTCGATTTTCAAGGCGTTAACGGGACGGGCAGCAGGCGGAAAATCGAACGCGCTGGCCGAATATGTGCGTCATCATCATAAGGTTCCGCTGTCCTGGGCCGGCTCCACCTCCAACATGGACTATCTCAACATCGGCGACGCTCTCAGCGCTGTCATGGTAGCATTGTTGTCTGGCCGCGATATTGAGCGCATCCCTTCAAAATCGACGTCGCTGCGCATGGCGTGCGTCGGGACGATCGGCCATGGATTTGAAGGTGGCGAAGTCTGGTTCTGGGGAACCGGTGCGTCGCCGTGGAAAAACCCTTCCGCAGCGGCTGACCAGAGACAGGACTTCAGTGTTGCCACAGAGACCGGGTTCAACGTAACAGCGACACGTGGCCCGCTATCGGAGCGTCTGCTAACGGGCAAACCGGAGGGAAGCGTCGGTGTCTATGGCGACCCCGTCTGGCTGCTTCCGCGGTTCTATGCCCCGACGCCGGCCAAAAAATGGAAACTGGGCGTCATCGTTCATCTGTCCGAGTTGTCTGATCGCGATACAGAGGCTCACCTGAAGCAGGAACTCCGGCGCTATGCCATTCCAGAGAGCCTGAAGGACGACATTCACCTGATCAACACGGTGACATCGATCAGCATGACGTCGATCAAAGACAAGATCGATGAAATTCTGGCCTGCGAGCGCATCGTGTCCACCAGTCTTCATGGCATCGTCTTTGCCGAAAGCTATGGCATTCCGTGTCTGCATTTTCCGACGCACGGACCCAATCAAGGGCTCAATGTACGAAAGCTGGGCGCCAACTGTGATCTCGATCTGAGATTCATCGATCTGTATCGCGGGCTGGGCCTGAAGGAACTGCCCGTTTACACCCAGGATCGCCATCAAATCACCGACTGGAATGACCTGATCGGTGCGATCGATCGCACCTGGGTACCAAAGACATTCAATGCGCAAGCGCTTCTTGACGCTTTCCCGCTCGATCTTGCGCCCTTGGCGGCGCCTACGGAGGGGACGATCTGGGATCATCCGGTTCTTCAGAACCTGGTCCTCCAGCATGATGTGAACGTGTTGAAGCGCATGGATAAGCTACGCGCTGCGAAACGATGATCGGCGCCGGCATCAACCGTCGTTTATTCGTCTGTTTCGGTGGAGTCAGCGGCTCAGCGGGCTTTGCTACTTTCGATCAATGTGAGCACCAGGGCGGAAAGCAGTGTCAGGGGCGCTGTGGCAGCCGTCTGGGGTTTGGAGCTTTGAGATGGGTTTAGTCCAACCTTGCCGACGGGTTTGTCGCTTGTGTTGACCCCACCATTGCCGAGCGTCCACCAACCCTCGCGCAGGATCTTTTCGATGACGAATGTGGCGACGTCGAGTGACCGCGATGGAGAGCCGGGCGGCAGAATATCGCCGGAGGCCGGATCACGATCGCTCATCACTGAGTAATAGACGCGCCTGATATCTTTATCGATCTCGTCGTTGCCTTCAGGCGCGGCGTTTATTTTCTGGCGAAGTTTGCGCAGATCGTTGACCGTGACAGCCGTACCGTCGGCTATTTTTGCCAGTTCATCCGCAAAGAGGTCGGGGTTGGCCCCGTCACCCGTGAACAGTTCCGAAAGAGCTGACCCGGGTGCCGCCTGCCGGTTGCGGATCACCTTGGCGGCCCCCCGAATACCATCTCGAAAAGCCTCTTTCCGGATGCTCTCCTGCTCTGCGACAAGCGCAGAAGCCGCAGAACATACTTGAAGGAGAAGGGTCGCGGCCTTCTTATCGGCCATCATCTGCGCTTCATCCCGCGCCCTTGCAAGAAGGTCATTCACTGAAGGCTTCTGGTCGGTCATCGGTGATCTGATTTCTTCAATATGAGTGCGTCACAGACAATTTCACAGTGCCTCACTTGAACTTGGCATAGAGGGTCTGAAGACGCTCGGCATATTTTTCCGGAGAAAACAGCTTCGCGCGCTCAAGACCCATCCTCTGGTAGTGCTCCATCAAACCGTCGTCATTTGCAATGTCCTTCATTGCTTGCGAGATGGAATTGACGTCGTACGGATCAACGATCAAGGCGCTGTCGCCGGCAACCTCCGGGTTTGCGCCTTCGCTGCCGGTGATCACTGCCGTGCCCAGTTGCATCGCCTCAAGGATCGGCAACCCGAATCCTTCGTACAGCGAAGGGAAGACCACCCCCCTTGCACAGCGGATCAACGATGTCAGGAGATTAAGCGGGAGATATTCCAGGCGAACGACAGAGGATGTCTTCGCGGGGCGACCCGTCGTGGGACCTAACATCAGTTTCTTGAGCAGGGATTTCTCCGTATCCTGCAGAGCGTCCAGAAGACGAAGCTCATTGGCATCCTTCCAGACCAACTGACCGACGATAACCAGCGGGAATTGGCTATGGCTGGCGAGATAGGCTTCGATGATGCGGCCGACATTCTTCTTCGGCTCGATCGCGCCAAAAAAGAGAAAATACTGCCTGTGGTCGAGGCCGAAGATCGATGAGACCTCTTCGCGGACCTCGTCCTCGTTTCGGTTCAGAATGCGACTCGGTAGACTGACGGCCTGATAGGTGTTCGTGACGCGGTTTTCGTCGACGCCCAGAAGTTCGACGATATCGCGCTTGGAGGCCTCCGAAACCGTAACGATGTGATCGGCCTTTTCCCCGATACGCCGGACCATTTTCAAAAACGCTCTCTTGTTGTCGAGGGTCGTGTAGGGGAGCCGCAAAGGGACTAGGTCGTGGATGGTGTAGAGATTGGCCGCATTTTTTAGCTTGACTGGCAGAGGATAGGTCCAGTGCGCGACGTCGGCCTTGCCAGGGTAATCAACATTCAGGAACTGTCCATAGGTCCCAAAATGCAAGCGCGAGATCGTGTAAAGGTGGCGCGCGTTGAATATCCGGTCATGCTCAGGCAGGCCACCGTGTGTTTTTCGGGCGATGACTTTGCCGGTGAGCGGAACCTGCTTGGCGGTGACCCCAAATGGCGACGTTATCAGGCTCTTGACGATCTCCTTCGTCTTCATCGATCTCGTCGGTGGGTCGAAGAAACTCACTTCCGCAAGGAGTTTGTTTTTCCCGGACGAAAATCTTAGGCCATACATCAAATCCACCTTATGCCCCAGCGCCGACAATTGTGCACTCAGGTTTCGGGCGTAGGTGGCAATCCCCGTGCCTTTCTCCAAGGCGAGATTGTAGCCATCGACCAGGACACGAGCTTTCCCCATGAAGTGTAAATCCTATTTGCTGTTTGCTTGTCGGCCTGGATGATGGAGGCTCGGCCGAGCGATGGTTGATTTTAAGTCTCAGTTGACGGAACCGTCATTGCTGACTGAAGACGATATGACCCGCTATCTATGCGATTGCCATTTTGGAAGCAACCTACTGTCGCCGCTAAACCGTACGAGCGACCACGACGGCCGGTCTGGACAACGGATGTCCAGTGCAGGCGGCGGGCGAGTCTTTGCCGCAAAATCGCGTACCGGAATTGATGCCAGGGCCGGAAGTTCGTTGGGCATCGATATTTGCCGAACCTTACGGCTCTAATGCGTTCTGTGGTTTCGCAAGGCGCGCTCCAGCGCCAAACCCAGCATCAGCACCGCGAAGGTCCAACCGAGCATATAGTTCATGGACATCAAATGGGTCGGATAGGTGGGAAAGAATGCCGTCCGGAACAGGGCGACGAAGTGCATGATCGGGTTATAAGCCAGAATGTCCCTGGCCTGAGGTGGCATGTATTCGGGTATGAAAAAGACCCCGCTGAAAAATATCTGAATGCGTGAAAAAATCCCGAAGCAGAACTTCCATAGTGGAAATAGGTAGGTCAGGAAGGAATTAATAAGCCCAATGCCAAAGGCAAACAATGTAAGCATTGCCAGAAACTGCACTATGGCAATCGGGTTGAAAGGTATCGCATAGCGTGACAGGTCGAGGACGCCAATCATTGCAAAAAAAGCAAGAAAGGCGACGGTAAACGATAAAAACTCCACGAAAGTGCGCGCCATTGAATAGTCGAGCGCCTCCACGAACGGGATACTTGTCACCGCCTTCGATGCCTCAAGGGCAGAGGAGGCTTTGACACTGATGGCCCGAAAGAAGAGTATGGGAAAAATCCCCGTGGCGATGAACAACAACAGGCTGTCACCGATAATCAGGTGTCGACCAAGATAAGTGAAGATGACCCAGTGCCCTACAATAAAGAAAAGGGCCTCCAGCAGGTCAAACAACTGCATGAATGCGTGCTTGCTGTTGCGCAGTCTGACTTCGCGAATTGTAAGTGCGCTTACGATTCTCATCTGCCTAGACAGGCCAAGCGTCAATGCATTCATGGACGGATCATCTCCACCTGATTAAGTCGATCAAGTATGGTCGCGGACACTATAATAGACGAGCGTCGAAACCACCCAGATGCCGAATGCTGACAAGAACACCAGAAGCGTATCGACAAAGGTGCGTGGGTAGGAGGCGATCTGAGGCAAACCCGGTTGAACATAGGTGGCGAGATAGGTCTGGTTGTTGTTGGCCCGCATGCGGGCATTTTCATAGTTTGTCAGAGAAGACTCGTAGAGTTTTGCCGCGATTTCGAGGTCCGTCTGCAACTGATCGTATTTGGCGACACGTTGCGCGTCGTCCAACGTGCCGGGCTTCGATGCATCGGTGTCGGTAATCTGCGATTGCAAAATGTCGATCTGTTCTTGCGCGGCGGTAATCTGGTTCTTGAGGACCGTCAGGCGTGGAGACGTCGGATCCATATAACTCGAAAGCGCGGAGTATTGCGCTTTCAACGTCGACAAATCGCTCCGCAACTGGTTGTTCAAAAGCATCTTGCCTTCAGCCTCCTTGCGAACATCGATACTTTTCTGGCCGGATCGCAGTTCGGTTTCGCGCTGGCGGACTTCCTTGAGGCGCGCTTCGGCGCGATCCATCTCGTTCTTGGCGAAGGCCATCTGGCTCTGACGCGCCTTTTCGGAAATGTCATTGACGAGCTTTTCACACAGCGCCCGCAGCGCGGTGGAGATCTTGAGTGCGTCCTGCGGAGAAAATGCCGTGACCTCAATTGTATTGATGCCGGTCATGATGTCGTAGCTCGTCGAGACCCGCTTGCGCCAATAATCCACCAGTCGCTCAAGGGAGACGTCTTCGGAAAGACGCGAGAACCTGTCAGTACCATCCCTCGAATAGATGTCGCGCAAACCGACGCTCTTCTCCAGTGCCTCGACAGCGTCACGGCTAAGCGCATAGTCGGCCACGATGTAGCTGTTCGACATCGCCAAAGCGGTGTCTGCGGCAACCGAAGAAGAGGAGGAAGTCGAAAGTGTTGCGCCATCCGTTGGCCGAACGGAGAACCGGAACTCCGACATATATTGTGGTGATGCGACGAATACGAAGTAAAGGAGACCGACGATCGTTGGAAGGATGACCATCAGGAAAAAGGAGATCGATGTCCCGGAAAGGCCGCCCTTTGCTTTGGCAACCATATCCGTAACCCGTCCGGACCGATAAATGACAGTCGTCTTGTGAGGAAACGGCTTGGGAAGGGTGGCCGGCGCCGCCGCCGGTTGCTGGCGAACCGGCCTGACTTCATCGAGCCGCAACACCAACGCGCCAGTATCATCCGAGCGAGGCTTTGATTTATCGAGCTTCGCCGACCGGTTCGTGTCCTTCAAGGTTGTCTCCTGAGCCTGGGCGCAATCATTGCTGCAAGGGAAGCCTCATAGCACAGTTACGCCGTTGGGAAAAGCGTGGCGAAACCGAGCCAGCGGCATTGGCTGATGGGGCTTTAACCTCAGCAACTTGGCAGCTTTGAGACAGGTTCGTCTTTCAAGCGCTAATTGTTGCTCAAATCGGTGAGCGTGTTCGTAACGGAGGCAGCCTGAGCAATCGGCGCGGCAGTTGAGCTGACAAGCGTTGCGAATTTGCGAACCTCTGCAAGGGACGAGTTTGCGATGTAGATGAGATCACGATTGCGCATGCTGAAACCCTTCAGCAGAAAGAAGCCGCTCGGATCCGTCAGATCCACCTGGTAAATAACGTTTGCGGTCGGCCCATAGGCGGAGAAACTCTTCCCGGGCATAAGCTGACGCAGCAATTCAGTCGATTCCGTTCGATAAATGAAGACGCCCTTCGCATTCGCCCGCTCATCGTTCAGGCCGCCGACTTTCGCCAACGCCTGGTTGAGATAAAGCTGTGATTCGTCGAACTGGATTGATGCATTTGCGATCGACGCGCCAAAAACCGTAAAGCTCCTGGGCTGTCGGATGAGTGCGACGACGTCATCCGGCTGAACGTAGATGTTCTCGCTCGGGTCGGAGATCAGGCGCTCCATCGGAATGGTCTCGGTCCGACGGCCGCGGGTGATTTGAACCGAAAGCTGATGGGATTCGATGCGAGGCCCGCCGGCCATGGCGATGACATCAAGTAGCTTTTCACCGCGCGGAGACAGAGGAATTCTCCCGCTGCTTGCCACTTCGCCGGTCACCGTGACGGTGTTGGAAACGTTCTTGACGACACTCACGAGAACCTGCGGTTGAACCGCCATACGAATGAGTGCCTGCTCAATTGATTCCTTGACCTGTTCCGGCGTCCGGTTTGCCGCCTTGATGATTCCGGCGTAAGGAACGGAGATCGTGCCGGCTTCCGAAACGGGCTGCTCGGGTATCTGGGTGCCGCCGCCGCGGCCCGCACTAGAGAACAGGCCGTCCGGGGAGGCTTCCCAGATGGAAATAATGACCGTGTCGCCTACGCCGATCAGCGCGGAGCTGCGTTTTTTTGTATTTCCAAGCGATGTGGCAAGCTGCCGGTCAAACCCTTGAGCCAGAATTGAGACGACATTGGGCGTCACGTTGACGAGCGTGTAGGGCGCGTATTGCTCTTTGGCTTCCGCCTGGATCTTGTTTGCGCTCGGGCCGGAGCTTGGCATCGTGCACGACGACAGGGCAACACAAACCGCAGCTAGTGAAAGTTTGGCGAATTTATCCAAAAACTGCATGAGAACCCTGTACGCCGGCTTGCGCGCAAGCCCATCTTTAATAATCAAATTCCGGTGACGCTTTGGATATATCAACACCAGCGAGTAGACAATGACATCAAAGCCGCACCTCATGAAAACAACAGTTTTGAGTTAAAAGCGGCATAATGGCGCCATCAATAGCGGTTTCCGTGCAACACCTCTTCAGAACACCGCCAGACCTTGTCCTTGAAGCGAACCGCGCGAGGCAGAGGAAACGCGTTGAACAGTGCCTCTCCCGTGTAGCTCATCGGTTGCCAGTGATTGTCGATGAATGCCATTGCATTTTCCCAATCCGTTTCCTGATGAAGCGGGTGCAGATAACTCAAGACCGAATCTCGATCGGCGCCGCCGTAAAAATCGACCATCCGATGATCGATCGACCGCGATCCGTCGATGGGCAAGAACCCAGACGCGCCATGGTTGGTTGAAAACCAAGCGCACGGGATGTTGTACGTCTCAGCAATGACCAAACCGTGAAGACTGGTGGAAAGAATACGCCGGCAGGAGACGATTTCCCTGATCTTGTCACGCATTCCAGGGATGTCGGCGCCGGTATATGTGTTGATTATCTTGATGTTCTGGGAGAGCTCCGGCGGAATCTTGTAGCGCTGAAGGTTCTTGCGCACCGATGCGCGCGCTGTGGCCTCGTCCAGTTCGGAAATGTGGACGATCACGCCCAATTCGAATTCCTTCTTGAGGTCGGCAAACGGAAAGATGCGCGGCAAAAACCAGACCGGATCGCCGAAAACGTCGGGGACATCGACGCCGAGCCTTCTCAGCCCCGCCGCTGTCTGTTTCCCTCGTACCGCATGAACAACCAGTTCGGTATGGTCCGGAACCCGATAGTCGCCGATGGCGCCTGTCGGTCCCCGCTTCAAATCGAAGCCGGTGCCCCAGACGTGGACCTTGGCCCCATACTGGGCATGGCCGATGGTCCCGACCGCCGTCATTCTCTCATTGTCGTGATTGAAAGCAGCAGGCTCTATCTTCAAACCGGATATGGCCGACACCATGACGGCGCTCAGGGCGTCGCCCAGGTTGGCATCAGGATGCTGCCCTGTGGTCCAGACCCAGGAGAGCCGGATGCGCTCGCTCTTGGTTTCGTTGTCCCTCGAAAGCACACCTTCCGCAGGCCACGCGACCTTGCGGCGAAACAGCCGTCTTGCAGCACTCAGACCCACCGAAACCACCATCCTCTTATCGCGCCCACCGTAAAATGCGCGAAACCAGGCCCTTTTTGGCGCGCGCAACCAGCCCCGTGTCTCTCTTCGTCGGCACGGAACGAATCAACGGATGATCGAATGCACTGCCCGTCACGCCTTTCTCCAGCATGGACAAGGGGAGCGGGAACGATTCAATGAGCGGGTCTTCAGAGAGATATTTCGGTTCCCACACTTCGTCGATGGTGCGAATGAGCGCATCCCAATTCGTTTCTTCGGTACGCGGCTGATACCAGACATCAAGATGATCCTGCCCAAGACCGCGATAGAGATCGACAAATCGCAGATCCAGCCCTTCTTCGCTAAGCAGATCTATGCGCCCAAGCCCTGATGTTTTCGCCCTCGGCGAGAAGTAGAGACAGGGGATACCGTAGGACTCTGCGAACACCATTCCATGCAGGCTTGTGGAGACGATGCGCTTGCATGCCAAAATTTCGTCAAGCCGCTCCCTCAAGCTTTCGATCGAAACCGGCGTTACGGTATTGATCAACTTGATCGCTCCGCGATCCTCGGCGGCAATATCGTGGCGCCTCGAATCGGCCTTGGGATGAGCATCGTACTCACGGTCCGCCAATTCCGACAAATGAAGGATGACGCCCAGTTCGTAGGTCTTCTTTTTAGGCGCTTCGTGAAAGCGTGGCAGAAGCCACAGGGGATCGCCGTAGACGGCGGGACCGGTTGCATCAGGCGCAAGAATCCGCCGGCTGAACGGTCCGCGGGTGGCATACGTGTGGATCTTGGTATCGACTGGCCTGGCGTATGCCACCTTCGGCTGTTCCTTTTGATTCGGGTTTGCGTTCGGCGACGTTCCCGTTCCCCAAAACGAAACATTTCCGCCCGAAAACATATGACCGATCGTACCGACGGCCGCCAATCGTACCGTGTCCGACTTGGACGCGGTATGTTGGACCGGCAACCCGGACATCATCGACACGATGACGGGGGACAAGGCATCGCCCAGATTGAGATAATTCTGATCACTGTTGGTCGTAACCCATGAAAGGGGAATCGACTTTTGGGAGCGAACGATTTCAAGGAGTTCTTGCGACAATTTTCACCATTTTCGGCTTTTCCGAATGGAAATGGGACGTTGATATTCCCACAGGATGCACCGCCGTTTCAGTTGCGGCGGCGTATACCATATCGATTTAATATGCGAAAGTGGCGCTTGTTGGAGCAAAAAGAGAGCGGTTGGCTACGCACGCCTTCCGCGTCGAATTGTTTGCAGAATGGCTGTTCTAGACACTTGTAGGCATCGATGTATCGTCTTTCAATGAGGTCCCTTTCAATCGAAACACCTCGGGTGCTTTTTGACATTTCCCGTCTTGTCCGCAGCTATGACGAGCCCTTTGGTACGGGGGTGGACCGAATCGATCTGGCAATTGGGCTCGATCTCTCGAACCGATTTGGGTCTGAATGTCATTTCGTGCATGCGGGCCGCCACGGGGTTTGCATCCTGCCACAGGACCTGGGCAATGCCGTTCTTCAACGGCTCCACCATATGTGGAACGATAGTCATTTGTTGGAAAACGTGGACCGGTTAACCAGGCTCCGGCTGAAATATGAGCCCCATCTGCGCAGCCATTTTCTACCCAAGGATGACGCAATCGTATCATCGCAAACGACCTATGTCGTGGCCTCGCATTCGGGTGTCGGCAAGGTGCGTGGTGGAATGAGCCGCCTCGATCCGCTTGGGAAAATGCAGCGACTGATCTATATCCACGATCTGATCCCCATAGACTATCCTGAATATCAGCGGCCCGAGACGAAGCAGCAGTTTTCAGGTTTTTTGAAAGAGCTGACGGATGCGCCGGTGGTTGCGGTCAGCAATTCGTACGACACCGATCGACGCGTCAAGAAATTTGCCACGGAGAATGCGTGGCAACTGAGAGCTACGGACGTCGTGGTACCCACGCTGGATTTTAAAAAGACCCCGGCCACGCCTTTGACGCCGCCCGTCAGTGCATTCTTGAACCACAAAAGCCCCTATTTTGTCATTGTCGGAACGATCGAACCTCGAAAAAACCATCTTCTGCTGCTGCAGATTTGGCGGGAGCTGTCTCAGCAGCAGGAAAACCCGCCGCGTCTCTGCATCATCGGAAAGCGGGGCTGGGAAAACGAAAATGTGGTGGACATGCTGGAACGTTGCCCGGCCATAAGGGACACGGTATTCGAATTTACGGGCCTTTCCGATTTTGAAGTTCAGACAATGCTGCAAAACGCAACAGCGCTTCTGTTTCCCTCTTTTGCCGAGGGCCTCGGGATTCCCATATTGGAGGCGGCGGCGCTCGGCGTTCCTTGCGTTGCCTCAGACATTCCAGTGTTTCGGGAAATTGCGCCCGCCGGCACGACCTTTTTGAATCCGCTGGACGGAGCGGGCTGGCTAGCGGCAATCGTTTCGCGCACGGGCGAGATACGTAATAAGCAGATGAAAGACCGGCCTTGACCATCAGTTTCGCCAATGTTCACAAGACGCTGCGCCAGAAGACGCTGCGAACCAAGATCCTCGAAGGCGCAGACGCGGAATTTGCCGGCGACCGGCTTACCGGCGTTCTGGCGCCGCCTGGCAGCGGGAAGACGACGCTTGCCAGCCTGATGACAGGCAAATTGCGCGCCGACCGTGGCCGGGTGCGACGCTCCTCTCTGGTTTCCTTCCCGGTGGCAGCTGGCGGAGTTTTCAACCAAGCCTTGACGGGCCGAGAAAACCTTGCCTTCCTCTGCCGTGTTTTTGGTTTCGATCCCGTTCCCATCATTCGTTTCGTGGTGGATTTCACGGAAATTGGAAAAAACATTGACAAGCCGTTCAAGAGCTTGAACCGCGACGAGCGCACAAAACTCCTCTTCACCTCCTGCTATGCTATTCCGTTTGAAACCTACATCGTCGACGAGAGCGTGATCGGTGGACGCGGTCCCTTTCGAGCCCGATGCGAGGAGCTCGTCCAGGAAAGAATGCAATCCGCCGGCTTCTTGATTCTGACGTCATCTCCCAGCCTGATCAGAAAATACTGCAACGACGTCTTCGTCATCAACGGGTTTAAAATACTGGAGATGAACTCGGTCGATGAGGCGGAGGCATTGCTGGGCACCGACCGTCTGCGAGACGGAAACGGCGAACTTGACCATGTCGGCGACGTGGACGACAGCCAAATCTTGGAATAGAGGGCAGATCTTCCATCAAGAGGTTGAGCGAGTAGTTTCTGCTCAAATTCCTGGGCCAGGCGGATCCGGCGAGTGGGTCGCTGAAGCTGGCGTCTAATCGCTTCACTCCGGTAGATCAAATTTGATAATGGATTCAATTTCAACTACTCAACGGCAACCATTCGCCGGGGCCAAAAGCGCTCATCGCAACTGTCGAAACAGGCATTTCTGAATGAGTTTGAATCAGACGACCTCGATAAACATTGTCGATCAGGCGGATCGACTTCGGGATCATCGCCAATGGCTGGAGGCTGCCGTATTGTACGGCGGCGCTCTGGAGCAGAACCAATCGTCCGGACCTTTGTGGACGCAGTACGCCCATATGTTAAAAGAAGGCGAGCTGTTCGAGGAGGCGGCAAGCGCCTATGTGTCTGCCGTCCGTTGCGATGGTACGGCCCCCGATCCGCGGCTCCACCTTGCGCATCTTCTTAAGCGCCTTGGCAGGAGCGCGGAAGCGCTTCAGGCTTTTCGAGAGTTAAGTGTGTTACCCCACGCGCCACACGTCGAACAGGAAATGGTCGGGCTTGAGATTCAACTCATGCAGACGGACCAAAAGGCGCCGGCTTTCGGCTCCTCGAGTCAAGCCCGGCCAGGCTTGGAAGCATGCCTCTCTGGCTTCGAACGTCTTCAAAGGCTTGAAGCGATACGTATCGCGGAAATCGCTGAGAAAAACCGCGAATGTGAGATGCGTCATGCGGTTCGCAGTTCACCATTCAGCGAACTTCGTCACTTTAGGAGGGGACGGCTCATACCAGCGCGTCTCAATCCCAAAGCGAATCTTGTAATTCGCGACGGCTGGTATGTCGCCACAACTGAAAATCCGCAATTTTCGGTTCTTATCGAAGGCCAACCTCTTCAGCCTGGATGGTTCGAAATCGAGGTTGAACTTCTCGGACCTTCTTCCGAGCCCTTCAAACCAGTTCTATATGCCGAACATCAGTTTGAATGGGCGGCGTTTTCGACCTTCCGGCTAAAGCCGTTGGGCGGCGGTCGGTTTGGAGCGGCCGGCTTCATCGAAAGTCCCGTTCTTAGTGTGCGGCTCGACCCGGTCAATCGCGAGGGTTCATTCAACGTCCAGACCTTCGAACTCCGGCAAAGCAGTGTGGCAAGAGCCCTTTGCCAAGCGTATCGACAAAATCAGTTGGCTGCGCAAAAGGCACTTCGCGCGACAATAGAGCACAAGAACGGAAAACGCCTTGCCCGAGATATCGCGGATATCCTGAAATACACCGGTCCTGATCGCTATCACGCCTGGATCGCGCTACACGATACGCCAAATAGCCAAGAAGCTGATCTGCAAAGGCGCGCTGTTCTTGGCTGGTCGACCCAGCCCCTGATTTCACTGATCGTCGATTCAGCCGTTCTCTCCTTGCCGGAGCTCGACGCAACAGTTCAGTCACTGAAAGAACAAAGCTATGACCGTTGGCAACTGCATGTTGTGACACCTTCAACTCTCTCGAATAAAAGACGTCACTCTCTCGTGAGCCGCGCTGAAACCGATCCGCGTATGATTGTGGAGTGGGGGGATGACGAGTCCACGGCAGAAGGCTTGCTACGCAAATGCAACGGCCACTTCATCATTTTTGTTGCCGCGGGTGATATTCTGGCGCCTTCGGCACTCTACGAAATCGCCGAACGTGCGACAACCAAACCCAACGCTCGGCTCATCTACAGCGACGAGGACGCAATCGACGCGGGCTCGCGGCACTCACCGCTGTTTAAGCCGGATTGGGATCCCGACTACTTTTTTGCGTCGAACTATCTCGGCCGGTTCGTGGCCTTTGACGCCGCCCTCATCGAAACATGCTGCCGACCGCAGCTCATGCTACGCGACCTCGATGTCCACGAGCTGACTTTGCGCGCTGCTGAAACCCTTCGGCCCGGCGAGATCACACATATACCTCACATACTTTACCATCGACGTTTACCGCATACTGGAAGCGGCCAGAATATTCTGCCCGATCCGATGACCCCGCGCCGCCTTCATGCACTCAGCGACAGTCTGATGCGACGGGGCAAAGACGTGATGGTCGTGGAAGATAAGGGCGGTCTCGCGAGGGTGATCTGGCCCCTGCCAAGCCCGCCGCCGCTTGTGACACTCATCATCCCGACGCGCGACTACCTTCCTCTTCTCAAGGGATGCGTTGACTCTCTCCTTACTAGAACGACCTATCCCGCCTTCGAAATCATCGTTGTCGACAATGATAGTGTCGAGCCGGACACGCTTCGCTATTTCGACGGGTTGAATACGATGGACAACGTCCGGGTTCTCAGCGCGCCAGGCCCGTTTAATTTTTCGAGGTTGAACAATCTTGCGGTCGAGCAGGCCAAGGGAAGCGTTATCGGCCTCGTGAACAACGATATAGTGGCAACCGAGAGCGGCTGGCTCCAGGAAATGGTATCGCAGGCCACACGCCCGGACGTCGGTGCGGTAGGCGCCAAACTGCTGTATAGGACCGGACAAGTTCAACATGCGGGAGTTGTCTGCGGGATCGGTCTGGTAGCGGGGCACCCGCATAAGTACCGCGCTGGCAATGACCTTGGTTACATGGGCCGCTTGGCGGTCACGCAATCATTTTCGGCAGTCACGGCCGCATGCCTTGTCGTGGAGAAAGCAAAATATCACCAGGTCGGGGGCCTTGATTCCGAGAACTTGCAGGTTGCTTTTAACGATGTTGATTTCTGCCTGAAACTGGATGAGTTCGGATATCGCAACATCTACACGCCGTATGCGTCGCTAATTCATCTCGAAAGTGTAACACGCGGCCTTGATACGTCGCCGGAAAAAACGCGACGTTATGAAGCGGAGGCGCAATTCATGCTAAAAAAATGGGGAAGTCGAATTCACGACGACCCATTTTATAATGTCAATCTGACAGCCGATAGGGAGGATTTTTCGATCCGAGATTAGATCCTGCCGGGAATTTGGCTTCGCAAATTGATGGCGTGGCAAGAGAGCGACATGCACAGTGCAGCGGCGAGATAACTTGAGTTTTCTACTCATTTTTACCTTGACAACCATGACGCGCTGCCGCCACGGATTGAAGTCGCAAAAGCGGTGGTCGCCTTGCTTGCAATGCAATACAGAGACGTTTAAATCCGCATCCATAAGGAACCTACTGACCGTCCGCATCGATAGCGCGCTTCGACCAAGAGTCAGGTCATCGGTGGAACGAAATGCAAAGGAACAGATTTTCATGAGCGATCATCTTAAAATTTTTGTCGGATATGACAGTCGCGAAGACATTGCTTGGCAGGTCTGCCGCCATTCTGTGCTGCGCCACAGCGGCCCGGACGTCGAAATCTACCCGCTCAAGCTGACGACACTGCGTGAGCTGGGACTTTATACCCGCGGCGCCGATAATGCTTCGACGGAATTCTCCATCACCCGGTTCTTGACGCCCTATCTGGGAGCGCATGACGGCTGGACGATCTTCGTCGATTGCGACTTCCTGTTCACTCGGGACGTCCGCGACGTTCTGAAGCACGCCAGCCGCGACAAGGCCATCTACGTGGTTCAGCACGACTACACGCCGGCCAATGCCGTCAAGATGGACGGCAAGCAGCAGAGCATCTATCCGCGAAAGAACTGGTCGTCATTCATCCTGTTCAACAACGCTCATCCCGAGGTGCGGGCCCTGACGCCGGAGATCGTAAACACGGCTGCCCCTGCATTCCTGCATCGCTTCCAATGGCTTTCGGATGACAATCTGATCGGTGCTCTCCCTCTGGAGTGGAATTTCCTTGAAGGCGAGTATCCTGCTCGCGACGAGGCGCCGGCTGCAATTCACTATACAAATGGCGGGCCTTGGTTCGAGAACTGGCAGAACGTCGATTTCGCCGGTCTCTGGACAGCCGAGCGCGATATGTACTTGGCTTCGGCAAAGTCGTAAGAGCAAGTTGCACATGCAAACCGTACTCGTTACTGGCGGCGCTGGCTTCATCGGATCGCATCTCGTTCCGCTTCTTGCCGGAAGGGGCAACCGCGTCCGCGTACTGGACACGCTGGCACCACAGATTCATGGTATGTTGACAGGCCGTGAGCTCGACTGGCTGGCGAGCACCCCAGGCGTCGAGTTCGTTCGAGGCTCGGTTACGAACGAGGCCGATCTCAGGACGGCTCTCGATGGGATTACTGCCGTCGTGCACCTTTCCGCGGAGACGGGAACGGGGCAATCGATGTATGAAATCGATCGCTATTGCCGGGAAAACGTGCAAGGCACTGCTCTCCTCATGCATCTTATCGCGAACGGCGCTGCACCCAATGTGCGGCGTGTCGTTCTGGCGTCTTCGCGATCCGTCTATGGGGAGGGCGCTTACGTCGTCGACACGGATGATGTTACACGCATCACGCCGTCTTCCAGGACGGCGGAGGCACTGCGGGCTAGCCAGTGGGAACCGGTATGCCCAGCAACAGGAGCTGCGTTAAGAGTGATCCCAACGCGGGAGGATGATCGCACCGCGCCCGCTTCCATCTACGCAGCCACCAAGCTTATGCAGGAGGATCTCGTCAGGATAGCGTCCGAAAGTGCCGGGATAGGTCACACGATACTCCGACTGCAAAATGTTTATGGTGAGGGGCAATCGCTGAACAATCCCTATACCGGCATACTGTCAATTTTCTCGACCCGTATTCGCCGCGGTCTGGAACTGCCGATCTTCGAAGATGGCTTGGAAAGCCGTGACTTTGTTCACGTATCGGATGTCGCCGCGGCCTTCCTTGCGGCCGTCGAGGCAGAAACGCCCGCGAACTGTGTCATCAACGTTGGTTCTGGCGTAGCCACGCCCGTGATCGAAATTGCCCGCGCACTCTGCCGTTCGTTTGAGGCTCCAGAAAACGTTCGGGTCACAGGGCAGTTCCGGCTCGGGGATATCAGGCATAACGTGGCTGACATACGCCGTCTGGTCGAACGACTCGGTCACGTGCCAGCGGTCAGTCTTTCGGAAGGCTTGAAACGTTTTGCGACGTGGGTCAGCAGACAACCCTTGCCGGAAGATCAACTCGGGCGAGCGAACGAGGAACTGGCAAGGCGAAAGATGATGGGTTAAGCCCATTGGCTGGCGGATGCAAATCCCGAAATCGATGCTCCGCTCTCTGATCGGTTCGGATCATGGGTGGAAGACGGAGGCTGGTCTACCGAAAGTGGGACAGACATGACCAATCGTCCTGTCGCCGTGCAAAATTACTGTTTATGTTGAGCTACTATGAAGTAGCGGTTTGAGGCTGAATGGCTGGCTCGTCTAGAATGTTCGAAAACGTGACTATAAACCGCATAAGGCAGCATCTTGCCAAGCAGATACGGTCCTGGCGCTTCGACGAACGGGCCTCGAGCGACTCCGCTACCTTCCACGTTTCCCAAGGGGACGCCTGCAACGCCCGAAGAGCGTGGCCCGAAGCAATCGAGCACTACAAGAAGGCGCTCGCCATCTCACCGAACCTGACGCCTATTTGGATCCAACTTGGACACGGTCTTCGCGAAACCAACCAGTTTGAGCAAGCAGAGCACGCCTATCAGCGTGCCCTGGAGGTCGAGCCCGACAATGAGGATGCCAAATTTTTTCTTGGCGTCACGCGGTCAGAACTGAACAAAGACGAAGAAGAAGAAGAAGAAGAAGAAGGCAAGGAGCAGACTTCGTCCGCGGTGCCAGGCGAGGCGCCTTGGGAGGCCCCCGAGCCGCCTGAATTCCGTTTTTATCCCCGCGATATTGCGTCGTCGTGGGTGCGCCCTGAGGAGTACTCCGGGCAGGACGGCATGTCGGTATTCCGCCTTTCCGGTCAGGCTCTCGGTTTACTTCCTTCAGACGCAGTGCGGGCGGATGCTATTGCCCATAGCACGGGGGCATTCCATGCAATCAGCCGTCCTCGTCTTGCCGACAATCTCGTCTCAAGGGACGCCGCCCGCTACACGTCTTTTCAAACCCTTGGTTCCGGCTTCAGCAGGGATGCGGGTCTTGGTCTGGCTGACATCTGGTTCGTCAACAGCCGAACTCTTCGCGTGCGGTTCAAGCCGGACAATGCGGTTCAAGGCCCGTTCGCCGTGTTGCGCTGCTTTCAGTATGATCCTGACGATCTGCAGCGTTTGCTGCTTCTCACGGAGCAACCGCTGGCCACCGACATTCCGACCTTCGTCGATGTGGCGGCGGCCAATCCGTATTTTCCCTTGGCGTTTGTCGTTTGCACGGAAAATGCGGAAATCGTTTCGCTTGCGGTTTTGCCATTTCCGTCATTGTGCCGCGGCGGTTTGCATTTCGCCGAGTTGTTGAGCGCCGGAGGTACCAAGCCTTACCTTCAGGCATTGGAAGAGGTCAGTTCCAGCCTGCTGCTGGCAGCCTTGAAGCGTGATGGACGTCCAGCGGTAGAGCGTATTGAGATTGATCTCGACGCGGCAACGGGGACGGAACGCATTTTCGAGAAATCGCTGCAGTTTTGGCTCAGTGAGGTTCTCGGCTCGTCGATCGGTACGGGGGCTGCTCCCGAGGAGATGGACGCAGCCGTACTGGCCTATCTTACGGCGGCTGTAACCTTTGACGCCGTCGCTCCGGCAGCGCATGTGGACCGGAAGGTTCTGTTGCGACTGCCAGCCGATGCCGTCCCCTCGTTGCACAGCCTCATGGTGGATTGGAACGCCGCCGGAGGCGTGCACGCGGCTCCGTTCGCCCTGGCGTCGGCCGGCGACGGCGCACCGCGATACCTGTTGTCGCCGCCCTCAACGCCTTCAGGCGCCGACGATAAGCCCCAGTATGTGCGGACATTCCCGGTCTTTGAAGTGCGCGGCGCGCCGGATGAACCTCACGGCGGGATCGACGCGACGGCACCGCCGATTGCGGCCATACGCTTCCGCCGACTTGTCAATCTGGATGAGGCGCAGCTGCTCGCTCCATTCCCCCTCGACATAAGAATGCCTCCAGAGCGGTTGGTGTCCAAGCGCATCGCGGCACCATTCGTTTCCGTGATCCACCATTTTTCAGGTGAGGAGAAAGTCTTGGCAGCGGTCCTGGAGGCTCTAAGCCTGCAGCAGGATGGAGATGCCCTCCAGGTCCTGATTGCAGGCAGCGAGAGCGATGCAGATCGCGTTCGGTTGCTTCTTCACCGTTTCTTTCCCTCGCGCGGTCATTTTATCGACTGCCCTGAGGAGGAATATGAAGGAGCACGCCTCAACCGGGCTGCGGCACAAGCTGAAGCAGAGTTCCTACTTGTGCTTGGCGATGCAGTGCTGCTGCACGATCCATCGGCTGTTTCTGCTCTATCGTCTCTGATGAAAGCGCCGGGCGTTGCTTCGGCGACTTGCATTCTGACAGGCCCGCAAAACAGCAACAAAACAACGAAGCTTGGTCCAGTGTCGTCTGGTTATTTTCCGGTTGTCGGGCCCACCGGTGAGGTGTCGATCGAAATCGGCGAAATCCTGTTGAACCTGCCTCGTGCGGTTTGGCCAGCAACCGTAAACTCCAGTCGGCTCTTCATGGTCGGCAAGGAGGAGTGGCGGCGCATAGGCGGATTTGCGGACCAACGCCTGCCGTTGGAGGAGCTTGGCACACCCTTCTGGGCGACGTCGATCGCCGAAGGGCGGTCCCATATGGTCACAACGGCGATCTCTGCGAGCCTGCTTCCTGTGGCTGAAAGCGTGGTGTCCCGCTACCGCGCGGCTTCGCAATTCCTTCCCCCCGCCGCCGACGCCAGCCGACTTTCGCTCACGATCAGGAGGCTTGTGGCATGAGAATCTGCGTTGTGGTACCGAGCGAGAGCTACCTCGGTCAGGCGGGGGCAAGAATTCGCTATACGCGGATGACCGCCGCTCTTGCCGAGGCTGGCCACAGCTTGACGCTGTTGCCGATCGAGAAATTCAAAAAGATCGATCATGACGTCTATCTGCTCAGCAAATGCTTTGATGCAACCGCGCTGGTCGTCGCGCAAATGGTCGCGGCAAGCGGCAAGGTCCTCGGCGTCGATCTGTTCGACGACTATTTTAGTGATCCGAAAGACAGCCGATTCCAACGCTTGCGCGGCTGGCTGATCGGTTGCTTGGCACGCGCTGACTTCGTCCTCTGCTCGACTCCCGTCATGCAGCGCGTTGCCCAACACTATGCCCCAGATCTTCCGGTCCATGTGATGAACGATCCGTTCGGGCACCATGACGTTAAAACCTTGCGCCAGCATTTGGCAAAGAAAAACGCCACGCTCTGGGCCAATGGTGTCCTCAACGTCGCATGGTACGGCATGGGCGACAATCCGTATTTTCCGGTAGGTCTTGCCGATCTTGCCGCATTCTCCGGCGAATTGGCAGCCATGCAGGGGAAGGGATTTGATGTCCGTCTCAACATCCTCACCAATCGCCGCGCTATGACGGCGGATGCTCTAGCAGCATTGAGCGCCATACCAGTGCCTTATGAGCTCCACGAGTGGGACGAAGCGGAAGAGCAAAAACTCCTTAACCAGACACATATCGTCTTCCTGCCCGTTTCTGCCCAGAATTTCAGTGTCGCGAAATCGCTGAACCGGGCTGTGACGGCGCTTTGCTCCGGCAACCAGGTTCTTTCGGTCGGGTTTCCCCTCTACGAGCCATTCTCCGATTTCATTTATCGGGATCCTTCCCAGGTGGTGAATGATCTGAAGGCCGGGAGGCCGCGTGTGCGAGCGGAAACGCTCAAACCTCTGGATCGTGTCTTGCGCGCTCATGCTGACCCGGCGGTGGAGGCGCGGGGCCTGGCATCCTTTCTGGAGGCAATCATTGAGGGCAAGACCACGCAAAGCGTGCTTTCGCAGAATGCCAGACCATCGACTGCCCTGATTCACGGCGTCGAAAGTTCAGGATCGATACATAAATTTGCGAAGCGCATGGGGGCGCTCTCTATCGCCAGCCCTTTGACGACCCTGAATTTGAACTTTGATCTGCGTTTTGACTGGAACGAGCAGGGCACCGGCCTCGATCTTTTGGTTTCGGAGAGTGCTTGCGAACTACTCGCCCCAACAACTGCCGCCAAGGCCATGCCATGCGGCAAGATCATGGACCTTGAGTTCCGGAAAATTCGACAGGACGATTTTCCTTCCCTCGCCTGCGGGGGCAGGGAGCTTGCCGATAGCGGATCGCCGGCGGGAAAGCTGGCAGCGTATTCACCCGTCATGTCGGCAATCCGCCAGGTCATGGCGGAACTGCTTCCGGACGTTTCTTGTGTTCTTTCCGAAAATTGGCGGCTGCCCTGGCCGATTTCGTCTGCGACGCCTCTTGGAGCTCATTGATGTCGAACCCATGCGTCGTCCTGCTCGTCAACTTGCTTCAAGACGTCAATATCTTGCGGCCTCTGGCCTTTATCGCCGCGCGGGATCTCGGCCTTGAGACGCGCTTTCTCCTCACACGCGATTTTGCGAAGCGGGACAAAGATGGTCGCTGGCAAGCGGAGATTGCTGAAATAGCCGAAATGGTCGGCGCCACCATCGATGTTGTGGAGACCGAAGGCCATGCCCTGCAGATATTGCAGGGTCTCGCCGGTGTGATCATCGCTGCCAGCGAATCCAATCTTTCCGGCCATCGTATCGTTCATAACATCTTCCGCCTGAAGCCGCCTTCGTTCGTGGCAATCACGTTGCAGCATGGTTTCGAATGCGTCGGTTTCCTGCAAAGCCGCGACCATGATCTCGCCCACGGCCGGGATATAACATTTGGGGCGGATATCGTTTGCGGTTGGTCCGAACCGGAGCGCCTGACGGCGCTTGCCCCCTCGCAGCGCAACAAGCTTTGCGTGACGGGACCGACGGCCGTGCTGCAGCAACCTGCCCGCCAGGCGTGCGAGCCGATGGGGATCGTCTGCGAGAACCTGCACTCCGTCAGGCTCAATATCGCCGGCAATTTCAAGGCCGATTTCGTAACCTTGTTCGGACAATTCTGTCAGGCTCTTGAGCAAGACGACAAGCGCGTCGTTCTGCGTCCGCATCCCGGCGGTCAGTATGTGATCAAGAACGACGTACCGTTGCCGCAGAATGTGATTCTCAACAACAATCCCATCTACAAAGTGAATCTGTCCCGCTATGCCTATGGCATATCGGCGCCTTCCTCTGTCCTGATCGATATGGTGCTTGCAGGTATTCCAACCGCCGTCTGGCGCGAGGGAACCGGCGTCATGGATGCGGATAATTATCAGGGATTGGCGACCGTCAGTGATCTTTCGGACTGGCTTGAGTTTGCGAGGGAAGCCTCCGCTCATCCGGAGCGCTTCGTAGAGCGGCAGGCCGAATTTCTGGAGCGGCAGAAAATTCTAACGGACCGAGCGGAAGTCTACAAACGTTTTGCCGAGCTTCTCTGGTCGGCGGCCCGTCGGGTTGCCCCCACTCTTCGTCGACCACCGGCGCCGGCCGCCGCTGAACGCCGCATCCTCTTTGTTGCCAATGGCTACATTCCAACGCTTCAACTCAGTTTCGTGAAACCGCTGTCGCCCTTGGTCGACGCCGAGACGATAGAGACCGAGGTTCTGACCGAGGCGCAGATAAAGGATCACTTCGGATCCAACATGCATGGAAACAACGTTCAGCGATGGCTGGACGAGCGGCTGGAGGCCTTCAAACCGACATTGATGGTGTTCTGCCGCTACAGCGGCCCTCATGCCGACTATCTTACCGCTCGGGCACGCGAGAATGGCATTCCCGTCATTTTCCACATCGACGACGATCTCCTGAATATTCCGATCGACTTGGGAGCGTCCAAGCACGCCTACCACAATCACCCGCAGCGTCTCGCAGCGGTACGGCATTTGCTTGATACTTCGGATCTCGTCTATTGCTCCAACCCGAATCTCCGGAAGAGGCTGGTGGAGCAGGGGGCACGGGCGCCTCTGAAGGCCGGGAAAATATACGCGTCCGGCAGCGTCATCGTGCCAGCCAAGAGGAAACCGGTCCTTAAAATGGGCTATATGGCTTCAGCAGACCATGCTCATAACCTTGAGATGATCAAGCCGGCCATCGTTCAATTCCTCCGTGAGAATCCCGCAGTGAATTTCGAACTGTTCGGTTCTATTCCGAAGCTGAGTGCGTTTGACGAATTCGGCGATCGAGTGACGAAATGCGCGCCCATCAGCGACTACGAAAAATTCATGGAATCTTTCGCGGAACTCGAATGGGATATCGGGATCTGCCCGCTCGTTCGGACGCCGTTTAATGTTGTGAAATCGAACACCAAATGGGTTGAATATACGTCTGTAGGGGCTGCTGTGGTTGCGAGCCGCAACACAGTGTACGACGAATGCTCCGCGGATGGGTGCGGGCTGCTTGTCGATACGCAGGAGGAATGGTTGGCAGCGCTCAATCTTTTGGCGAACGACCCGGACTTGCGCTATGAACAGGTGAGAAAAGCCCAGGCAAAACTGAAGGTGGAATATTCCACAGATAGTCTCCGCGAGCAGGTACTCTCGTTCTTTGCTGAGGCGGAAGCGGCGAAGCGAACCCGCATCAACAAAGCGTCATAGGCTGAGCAGGCCTTTTACCGCTTCTGGCGTTTCAGCTGGGCTCGCTGTGAGCCGTCATCGATTTATGGCATTCACTCCGTCGCCAGGGCCTCGCGGCCCAACTCCAACTGGTCGAGCGTATCGTGGAAAGCGGTAACCGGTGTTCCGTCCCCA
>UCMT01000081.1 GCA_900473795.1 Hyphomicrobiales bacterium
AACACGACGCCGACGGCGGTTGCCGACGTGGGCGACGCCACCGAGAAGGGCGGCGTGGCCAACGGCTCGGGCGGCGCGCCCGCCACCGGCAATGTGCTCACCAATGACACCGATCCGGATGCCGGCGACACCAAGACCGTCATGGCCGTCAGCTTCGGCGCGACGGCCGGCACGCTCGGCACGGCGCTTGCCGGTGCCCGTGGCAGCCTCGTGCTCAATGCCTCGGGCGCCTTCACCTATACCGTCAACGAGAACGATGCGGCCGTGCAGGCGCTGCGGCAGTCGACCAATACGCTGAGCGATGCCTTCAGTTACACCATGCGTGACACGGCCGGCGCCACCTCGACGGCAACGCTGACCGTCACCATCCACGGCGCCAACGACGCGCCGGTGCTCGCTGCCCAGACCGCCAACCAGAACGCCACCGTTGGCTCGGCCTTCTCCCTGGTGCTGCCGGCCGGCACCTTCACCGATGTCGACAGCGGCGATACGCTCACCTACACGGCGACCAATGCTGCCAATGGCTCGCCACTTCCCGCCTGGCTGAGCTTCAACGCCGCGACGCGGACATTAAGCGGCACGCCGGCGGCCGGCGATGCCGGTACGCTCGGCGTCCGGGTCACCGCCGCCGATCTCGGCAGCCTTGCCGCCAACGAGACCTTCAACATCGTCGTGTCGACGACGCCGAACACGACGCCGACGGCGGTTGCCGACACGGACGACGCCACCGAGAAGGGTGGCGTCGCCAACGGCTCGGGCGGCGCGCCCGCCAGCGGCAATGTGCTCACCAACGACACCGATCCGGATGTCGGCGACACCAAGACCGTCACGGCGGTCAGCTTCGGCGCGACGGCGGGCACGCTTGGCTCGGCGCTGAACGGCACGTACGGCAGTCTCGTGCTCAATGCGTCGGGCACCTATACCTATGCCGTCAACGAGACCAATGCCGCCGTGCAGGCGCTGCGGCAGTCGGCCAACACGCTGAGCGATGCCTTCAGCTACACCATGCGTGACACCGCCGGCGCCACCGCCACGGCAACGCTGACCGTCACCATCCACGGCGCCAACGACGCGCCGGTGCTCGCGGTGCAGACCGCCACCCAGAACGCCACCGTCGGCACCGCCTTTTCGTTTGTGCTGCCGGCCAACACCTTCACCGATGTCGACAGCGGTGAAACCTTCACCTATGCGGCAACCGCTGACGACGGTTCGGCGCTTCCCGCCTGGCTGAGCTTCAACGCCACGACGCGGACCTTCAGCGGCACGCCGACGACAGCCGGCACGTACGGCGTCAGGGTAACGGCGACCGACCTCGGCGGCCTCGCCGCCAACGAGACCTTCAACATC
>UCMT01000096.1 GCA_900473795.1 Hyphomicrobiales bacterium
GCATAGACCTTGACCAGATGCGCCTCGACATTGATGCCGGAGACGCGGGCGGCCTGGACGTTGGCGCCGATCGCATAGGTGAACTTGCCGTAGCGGGTATAGCGCAGGGCGATATGGAAGATCAGCGCGACGACGAGGAAGATGACCACCGGCCAGATGCCGGTGCCGATGAAGTTGAACTGGTCGGTCAGGCCCGACACCGGCTGGCCCTTGGTGTACCACTTCGACAGGCCGCGGGCCGAGACCATCATGCCGAGCGTGGCGATGAACGGTGGGATCTTGGTGCGGGCGATCAGCTGGCCGTTGATGAAGCCGGCCAACAGGCCGATGCAAAGGCCAAGCCCGATCGGCACGATCGCCGGCAGGTCGGTCAGCGACGGATACAGCGCCCGCGGCCAGGTCGAGGCCTGGGCGACGCTGGCGGCGATCATCGCCGTCACCCCGACGACCGAGCCGGAGGACAGGTCGATGCCGCCGGTGATGATCACCTGCGTCACGCCGACGGCGATGATGCCGATCACCGCCACCTGCAGGATCATGATCGTCAGCCGCTGCGAGTTCATCAGGAAGCTCTGGCCGACGAAGATCCAGCCGAGCACCTCGTAGACCAGCGCAATGCCGACCAGCACCAGGAAAATGTTGAACTCCGGCGGGATGCGCCGTGCGGATTTGGCAAGCGGCGGGTTGGTCCCGGCCGCGACGTTGGTCTCCATTGCTCTTTCCTCCCTGTGGTTTGATTGCCCCGCGTCAGCGCGCGGCCAGTTCCATCACCTTGATCTGGCTGGCCTCGGCCCGGTCGAGGAAGCCGGTGACCCGGCCTTCATGCATGACCATGATGCGGTCGCTCATGCCGAGCACCTCGGGCATCTCCGACGAGATCATGATGACGGCGACGCCGTCGCGGGCGAGTTCCGTCACCAGCCGGTGGATTTCCGCCTTGGCGCCGACGTCGATGCCGCGCGTCGGCTCGTCGAGGATCAGGATGCGCGGCTGGGTCAACAGCCAGCGGCCGATCAGCGCCTTCTGCTGGTTGCCGCCGGACAGGTTCTCGATGCGCTCGGCAAGGTTCGGCGTCTTTACCCTGAGCTTGCGGGCCATCTCCTCGCATTGCGCCGACAGCCCCTTCTGCTCGACAAAGCCCAGCCTGACGAACTTGTCCTGCAGCACGGCGATCTGCATGTTCTCCAGGATGTTGAGGATCAGCAGGCAGCCGGTGTCCTTGCGGTCCTCGGTCAGGAACGCCATGCGGTTGCGGATCGCCTCGGTCGGCGAGGTGATGGCGACCGGCCGGCCGTTGATGGCGATCGAGCCGGACGTTGCCGGGGTGACGCCGAACAGCGCCTCGGCGACGTTCGAGCGGCCGGAGCCGACCAGGCCGGCAAGCCCGAGGATCTCGCCGGCCCGCACCTCGAACGAGATGTCGTGGAAGACGCCGGCGAGCGTCAGGTCCTTGACCGACAGCACGACATCGCCGATCGGCACCTCTTCCTTCGGAAACATCTGGGTGATCTCGCGGCCGACCATCATGCGGATGATGTCGTCGCGGGTGACGTCCGTGGACGCATGGGTGCCGATGTACTTGCCGTCGCGGAACACCGAGAACTCGTCGGCGATCTCGAACAGCTCGTTCATCTTGTGGGTGATGTAGACGATGCCGATACCCTGACTGCGCAGGTCGCGGATGATCGTGAACAGATGCGCCACCTCGCGCTCGGTCAGGGCCGAGGTCGGCTCGTCCATGATCAGCACGTCGGACTCGTACGACACCGCCTTGGCGATCTCGACCATCTGGCGGTTGGCGATCGACAGGTCGCGCACCTCGGCCTGCGGATCGAGCGCAATGTTCAGCCGGGCAAACAGCGCCGCCGTCATCCGGTTCATCTCGCGGTGATCGACGAAGCCGAGGCGGGTCTTCGGCTCGCGGCGGATCCAGATGTTCTCGGCCACCGTCATGAACGGCATCAGGTTGAGCTCCTGATGGATCATCGCGATGCCGTTTTCCAGCGCATCGAGCGGCGATTTCAGCTGGATGTCGACGCCCTTGAACTTCACCTCGCCCTTGTCGGGCGTGTAGATGCCGGCGAGAATCTTCATCAA
>UCMT01000047.1 GCA_900473795.1 Hyphomicrobiales bacterium
CCAGCCTTGCCGGGCTCGCTAAGATATTATCAGGACAGCCGGGATATCGTTGACGCGCCTTCCGTGCTGCTGGTGCCGCGCGACTCGTAAGCGCGCTGGTCACGCAAGATCTGGAAGGCGATCGTCAAAAGCTTGCGCGCAATCGCCACGCGCGCCTTGTTTGTTCCTCTGATCTTTAGCTGTTCGTATTGGGTGCGAAGCTGCGCATCGCTGGCGATGGCCGGTGCGACCGCTTCGACGAAAGCCCAGCGCAGCCACTTGTTGCCCTGCTTGATGATCTTGCCGTGATAGGTCTTGCCACCACTCGAATAGGTCGACGGCACCAGCCCGGCATAGGCGGCAAGCTTCTTCGGGCTGCGGAAGCGCGCTATGTCGTCGATCTCCGCGTCGATCAACCGGGCAAAGAACTCACCGATGCCAGGGATCGTCTTCAACAGCTTGACGTTGGCATTGGCCTTGGTCATCGCCCGGATCGTTGCTTCCGACTGCTTGATCCGCACGTCGATGTCGCCGATGAAGTCGAGGCCACGATCGATCTGGATGCGGTCGATCTCTGAGACGTTGACCTGCGCCAGCTGGACGCGGCCGGCCTTGCCGAACAGGTCACCGAGCTTCTTCAACTGTGCCGTTTGCTCCGGATAGCGATCAAAGACGGTGACGATGCGGTTCTTCGTCATCGTGCGCAGCCGCACGTAAAACATCCGCTCGCGCAGGGCGACGCGCAGCTCCCGTGACTTCTCGGTTGGCGCCCAGGCCTCCGGCACCAGGTCGGCTCGCAGCAGATGCGCCAGCACGGTGGCGTCGATCTTGTCGGTCTTGATCTTCGCATCGGCGATCGCCTTGACCTTCAACGGATGGGCGAGAACGACATCATCACAAATGTCGTCGAGCCAGTCGTACATCACCATCCAGTTGCGCGTCGCCTCGACAACCGCATGCGAGTTCTCCCGGTAGCGTTCGAGAAAGCCGCCCAGCGACTGGCGATCGTTCTTCACCCGGCCGGATCTGAGCGTCTTGCCACTGCTGTCCTGGACAACCAGATGGCTGTAGGATTTGTGGTAGTCGACGCCGATATGGTAATCATAAGAGGCAGTCATGCTTCCAACTCCTTTATTGAGATCTGCGAAAGCCCAATAAGGTAAGCCGAAAGGCCGGAAGTGTGACTGTCCCTCGATCATCACCTGCATCTCAGTGATCCGTTCTCTCACGGGCGCGGCCTCTTTCATGCCACCTCCTGCGGAACTTGCGCAATTCCGCCGATGTCCCTTGGGTCGTTTCCCACGAAGTTGCGCGTCTAGGATAGGAAGCGAGTTCAAGAAGATCTGTAACCTGTCGAGCTTCTCCGTATCGCCGAAGACGAACTGACCGCCTTCATTGCGCGGCGAACGATGAGTCCCTTAATTTTCAGAGCGGCGCAAAAGCAGGCGCGCGCCGGTGTAATCACCATTTGTGATTTCGACACCATGAGCAGCATACGCGGCTTTGATTTTCTCTTTGGTCGTTTCCGTTGCGGTTCCCGTGGACTCAAATCGATGCACTGTGGAAAATGCGATTCCGGCATTTTGAGCCAGGTCTCTGACGGACCATTTCAACATGGCGCGAGCGGCCCTGTTTGCTTCGGGTGTAAGTGCAGCCATAAAAACTCACAAAATGAATACGCACGTAGCGAAAAATGCTTGACGCCATCGATTCGAGCAACTATGACTACAGTTGTAGGCGCAATACGGCGATTCTTCCAGCCGCACTCCTGCGCGTGAGCATATCGCGCCTTTCTGTCAGCCGATGGTCCAGCCAGCCGAGCGGAGCCAGCCGCAGGCGCGACGTCTGTTGGCTGAGGCCAACCACCTTTCCAGGGGCCCCGATGGAACTGCGCCAGCTCACCTACTTTGTCGCCGTCGCAGAAGAGCTCCACTTCGGTCGGGCAGCGATGCGTGTGCATATTGCTCAGCCAGCCTTGTCGGCGCAGATCCAGGCGCTCGAACGCGAACTCGGCGTCCAGCTGTTTGTCCGTACGACGCGGCGCGTCGAGCTGACGGTGGCCGGTGAAACCTTCTATGACCGATGCGTGCGGATCTTGAGCGACATCGATGTCAGTGCCGAGGTGACCCGCTCAGTTGCCGGCAAGACAGCAAGGAAGATCCGGATCGGCACCATCTATCCTGCTACCATCGGCGTGCTTCCGGCATTCCTGGCGAAGATCGCCCGGAAATATCCCGATATCCAGCTGCAGATCCAGAGCGGCTCGACCGGCGACATCATCCGCAATCTCGAAACCGGCCAGATCAACCTCGGCTTCATTCGGCCGGTGGAGAACATCGGCTCTTTGCGCTTCTTCTCGATGGCGAGTGACGAGTATCTGCTGGCGGTCGCCAAGGACAGCCGGCTGGCGGCTCTCGACGAGATCGGCATCGACGATTTGCGCGACCAGAAGATTATCTCGTTCTCGCGCCAGAACCTCTCCTACACCGAACGCTACTTTGCCGAGCTGTTTGCCGAGCATGATCTGGCGCGCCACATCGCCTATACCTGCGATGACACGTTTGCGCTGATATCTCTGGTGTCTGCCGGCCTTGGCATTGGCTTTGCGCCGCAATGGACACGGGATTTCCCAAATCGCAATTTCGAGCTCCGCAAGGTGAGGGGAGTGGATTTCCGGATCGGCATGGGGGTTGCCTGGAGCACCGGGGACCCGACCGCCGCGCGCGACGACATCATCGATATTGCCCGCTCGTTGGTCAGGCCGCCGAGACAGCCCGCAACAGCGCTGCCGCAGTGAGCGTTTCGAGGGGCGGCGCAGTGGGAAAAGCGCGGGCAGCACCGGCGATCATAAATATATTCAGACACAGGAGGCGATGATGTCGCGCAATCCAGTCCGTTCCAAAAGACCGAAAGTCACAAGCCCGCAACCCGCCGCCCAAGCCGATACGGGCGATGACGCCATAATCGACCAGGCCCAGGCTCTTTATGGCAGCGATGCAGCCACCGCCGTCGCCTACTGTGGGCTGGATGCCTGGTTCGAGGGTGAAGAGGTCGAGTTTCGTCTGTTTGCGCGACTGTTTCGGAGGCTCATGAACTAAGGCACACAGCAGACGCTCGGACAGCGCTGGCCGCGGAGCTATTACTATCCAAAGTTCGCAACAGAACCGCGTGTCTCTGGTGTCCGTTTCCCTTCAAGACGCTCGCCTTGAACCATTGCCGACTCATTTCTTTGGGACAGCTTTCGGCTTCGGTTGATACAGGCGCCGTTTGACGTTGGAGCGCAGAGCATTGCGGAGATCCTTGTCCGCGATCGAGAGGTCGAACCATTCCGAATCAAAGTAGCCACCGCACCACCGAATGGTTTCAGCATATTCCGCATCCTCCCGGTCCGCGATGATCTGCAGGAACCGCTCGTAACCCGACACGCCGCCAACATCCTCGGGCGGTCGCGCCCTTTCGCCGGCGACGCAGATCCCGTGCTTGGGCGTCGCATTAAGGGTCAAGAACTCCTCGACCGCGACGGTGTGCCGCCAGCCATCCCCGAAATCATAGTGGTAGCGGAAGACAGCTCCTTGCTCGAAGTCCAACAAGCGAACCTCTCTCTGGTCGAAGACCCGAGGGTCGTCATCGGTCGCATCCTCCGTAAGGATTTCGACTTCCCCATACCGCAGACCACCGATGCGGAACTCATAGAGATGATAGTTCCACCAGTTGAATGCGGCCTGAATTCCGAGATGCAAATGCTCCAGGTTCCAATGAACTGGCAGGACCAGACGGCGCCAGACGTCCGGCTCGATCTCGTCGATGGAAACTCTAATCTGCACGGCGTTTGCGGCTTTAAACATTGCCCGAATGAACAAGGTTGGCGGAAGATCGTCAAGACGGCCAACCGTCTTGATCGATGCGCTCGTTCAAGTTGCTCCGAGCGAGGCCTCTGGCTTCACGCCGCCAAGTATCAGAACCGAGTGAATTATTTTGCGCCGTCGACCGTTCACCCGAAGGTTTTCGTGTGTTCGGCTATCTCCAGGATGGCCAAGGCGCCGACTACATTTGAAGCTTGCGGGCTGGACTGATTGAGTCTCGACCCTTAGTGTCCATGATCGCCACAGCGCCTTCTGCCGCGGTGACACGAGTGCCCATCAGGGCTGCGAGTCGGATCGACGGGCGGCAACAATCCGAGAAGGAGATCATGAAGCCGCCGGAGTAGGGGATCAGGCGGCGGCGAGCTGCAGTTCCTTCTGCACCATGGTGCGCAACGTTCCCAGATCCTTGGCGAAGGCGCGGATACCTTCGGCGAGTTTTTCAGTCGCCATCGCGTCTTCGTTCATCATCCAGCGGAAGGTCTTCTCGTCGACCGAGACCTTCGGATCCGGCTTGCGGCTCTCCGGTGAGAGCTTGCGCTCCAGCTTGCCTTCATCCTTGGCGAGATCGTCGAGCAGGTTCGGGCTGATAGTCAGGCGGTCGCAGCCGGCAAGGGCTTCGATTTCGCCGGCGCTGCGGAAGGAGGCGCCCATGACGATCGTCTTGATGTCGTTCGCCTTGTAGTAGTTGTAGATTTCACGGACGGAGATGACCCCCGGATCTTCCTCAGGTGTGTAGTCCTTGCCGGTCGACTTCTTGTACCAGTCGAGGATGCGGCCAACGAAGGGCGAGATCAGAAATACTTTGGCGTCGGCGCAAGCGATCGCCTGGGCCTTGCTGAAAAGAAGCGTCAGATTGCAGTCGATGCCTTCCTTCTGCAGGACTTCCGCGGCACGGATGCCTTCCCAGGTGGAGGCGAGCTTGATGAGGATGCGGTCCTGGTCGATGCCGCGATCCTTGTAGGCGGCGATGATTGCGCGCGCCTTGGCAAGCGAAGCCTCGGTATCGAAGGAAAGATCGGCGTCGACTTCGGTCGAGACGCGGCCCGGGACGAGCTTCACCAGGGCTGCGCCGACGGAGATGGCGAGACGATCGGCGACGGCGGAAGAAACGGCTTCGGGATTGCCGCCCTGCTTCTTGCCCCAGACGACGGCTTCCTTGATGGCGTCGGCGAACATCGGCGTGCCGAGAGCCTTGAGCACGATGCTCGGGTTCGTCGTGCAATCCACCGGCTTCAGGCGTGCGACGGCCTCGATGTCGCCGGTATCGGCGACGACCGTGGTCATGTCGCGGAGTTGGTCAAGCTTGGATGTCATGGTCAAAATCCCTTGTAAACTCGAACTTATCTGCTGATCGGTGCGCGCCGGCCCGGCAAGCCGCAGGCAGCGTCGACCGAGCAGTGTGCATGTTTGTTTTCGTTGCGTGGCCGAGGTGCGCCTTTTCGTCCAAAGCACGCAAGTCACCTGTTTGCAGATTGCCCCATTTCAAAGAGCCGGCTGCAACTCCTGTGACCGCAAAGTTGTGCTCTCCAAACCACAAGAACGGCTGTGTCGGGGCGACTATCGCCGCTTCATAGAGCGAAAGTCAAGGACATGTGTATATCAAGATTGACAAAAGTTCCATTTCCGCCACCATCAACCCTAAACAAGGCAGTTGCCGACTTTGGACGTCTGGTGCAAGCAGGGGTGAAATTCACATGGGAGAAGACATGGCCAAGCTGAGACGCGGTACGCACACGGCTTACTCCGAAGCCTCCTCGCTGAGGCTGCGCGCGGCCTGGCTCTATTACAATCAGGGCCTGACGCAGAAGGATGTCGCCGAGCAGCTTGGCATAAGTCGCACCACCGTCATTCGCCTGCTCGACGAGGCGATGAAGCGCAGCGAAGTACAGATCTGGATTAACGATTCAATCGGAGATTGTGTCGAGCTCTCATTGAAATTGGAACGCGCCTACGGGCTTGACGAGGCGATTGTTGTCCCTGCGCCCGTTAAGTGCGACGTCGATAGTCTGGCAAAGAGCGTTGGCCTTGCCCTGGGCCAGTTTCTGTCCGAAGCAATTCCCGACGATTATACGATCGGGGTCGGGTGGGGCCGCACGATGACGGCGTCGCTGTCGAGCTTCCGCCCGCCGCGGCGCACCAATTGCAAGGTCGTCTCCCTGCTCGGCGGTATCGTCGCGGTCCATCAGACGAATCCGATCGACTACACGTGGCGACTAGCAAATCAGCTTGACGCCGAGTGCTACATGTTCCTGTCGCCGCTGCTCGTTGACTCGATCGAGACCAAGCGCAATCTGATCGACAAATGCGGATTGGATACGATCTACCGCCTGGCGGAAGACCTCGATCTTGCGATCGTCAGCTGCGGCGACATCGGCCCACATTCGACTTCGCTCTCCGAAGGTTGGATCTCAAAGGTGGAATTGCAGCAGCTGATCGATGGCGGCTGCGTTTGCGACACGATGTTCAACTTCCTCGACAAGGACGGCAACAGCGTCGATCACTCGATCAACAGTCGCGTGATGTCGGTTGAAATGGATACCCTGAAGAAGGCAAGGCACATCGTGCTTTCCTCGGGGGGCGCACATCGCGCCGTGGCGATCCGCGCCACGATAAAGCGCATAGGCTGCAACACGCTGATCACCGAGGAAAGCGCCGCTAAGGCGCTACTGGAATTGGCCGAGAGCTAGGGTCAGGACCTATTATTTCGTCTGAGATGCCATTTCGAGTTCGCTTAGCAGAAGCCAATCACCTCGGCATGCAGCTGCTTCAGGGTGCGTGCGGTTCCTTTTAAGGGTCAAGCTTCCTAGGTCGCTCCGGAACCTTGAACTTCGGTTCCACGCCAACGCAGGTATTTGCAAATGGTATTCCGGGACAAGCCAGTCCTGCGGCAAATCTCACTCGAAAATGCCAGCGTCGGATTACGCTCAATAACGCCATGTCGATCACTCCGTAGCCCCCGCTGAAAACACGCAGGGCAAGGTTCAAACATGGGTCGATTCTCGATGGAAATATCCTGTGCTACCGGTCAGTTCTCGGTGGCAATCAACACACGAGAGTCTCATGGAGCGAAGGAACCGGCTTCAGCGACGAACCTCATAGACTTCACGCTGTTATGGCAAGGTGCGCAAAGGTAATTTCCTGTTGCGAGTTTTGATTGTTTTTCAAACACCAAACCTCCCCACCTTAAGGCTGCTTAAGGGTGCCCATGCGTTGGACGCTCAGGTAGTTGAGGCAAGCGACCATGTCGTCGACCTCATCGAAGTCCAGACAGTCGAGCTGGATGTCCCTATGAAAGGTCGGCTGTCCGGTGAAGATGTCGATCACAGACCAATATTCGTCTCTGTCGTTTTTCCTTGCGCTGTACCTGAGGTTAGGCATGCGTCATCCTAACATAAGCCGGATTGTTCTATTTCAAATATGTTTGAGGAGATGCGGTTTGGTCGCCCGTTTCTGGTGCCGTCACGGTGCCCTCCTTTCGCTTTGAAACGTGAGGATGGCCTAATTTGTCCCTTTGAGCCAGATCGCTAAGTTTCGCGGGTTGGATCGCCCATCCCAGTAGTCAGGAGCCAGGTGCTCGGCGCAGCGCCATTCGGTGATTCCGTGGCCACGCTCTTTGCCGAAGGGCCCCCCACTTCACACAGCCAGGATAATCGCAGTAATGATCGAAGTGCACAGGCACCGCCGGCGGTAGGCTGGTCCGCTCGTCAGACATGTCATCCTCCTGACGGCAAGCAGAACCATCCGGTCTTCGAGCAAGGCCCGCTGCAGAACCTTTGCCACGTCCCACGGCGCGGTAAGCCAGGTCTCGATTTCGTCGCCTTCGGCGAAAGAACGCCAAACGCGTGGTTCGCCAAGAGCCCCGAGCGGCCGCTGATGTTCTTCGCCGGCATCTGGGTGCCGCAATGGGAAAGCGTCCGCAAGATCAAGGAAGGCCGCATTACCGCAGACTTTTCGCATTGCTGACGACAACACCAAACGCGATCGTCGCGCCAATCCATCAGAAGGCAATGCCGGTCTTGCTGAGTCATAATGCCATGGATCGCCGAGGTCTCAGAGCCGTCCACACCAACACATTCCGTGCTCCCTAAAGCGTGATGTCTTTCCAAACGGGCCTTCGCACCGTCCTGATCTCAACCAGTTTGCGCACCGTCATGCCGACACGTTCACGCGCCGAAGGCGTCTCGAGATCGGCGCTCATGTAATCCCGTTTGCCGCATTTTGAGCAATGGAAATTCGCCTGAATATTCAGGAAGGGGACGTCTCCGAGAACTTTGATTAAATCGTCGGGGTCATAGCGATGTGTCACTCTGCAGTGCTGGCAGGTGATCTTGATGAATTGACCGAGCTCCACCGCAGACGACATCCTGGGAAGATGCCTGGCAATGCTCGGATGCATTCGACCGGTCTGGGCACCTTTCCTCATCGCGCCAGCTTCCTGAGAAACAGTCGATTGCCGATGCGATTGCCGCAAGGTGGGCGGCAGCGAAGGCGCATCGGCAGCGTAGCCAGTTCGACGTTCTTGCCGAACCGACGCCCAATCGCGCGCCGGTCCAGCTCGTCCTCGTGGCCGCATGCGCCGCACTGAGCGACAATGACGAACCATTCCGGAAGAGCGCTCAACGTCTCGTAGTCGAATTGTGGCTTGACGCGCGGCGCCAGCTCTATGCTTCTGTCGTGCCGCATGACGGTCAGTCCCGGTCAAGGCTCGGTGTCCAGCCGCGGGTAAAGCCGATGCTCATGCCCATCTGTGTCAATGCCAGCTGCTCCCGCAGATGCCGGCAATCCTCCAACAATGTGCGCACGGCCGCACCGGCGTCGCCGTCGTGATAGCGGAGAACGTCGTTGAACTCCGCCTCCGGCGAGGGTGCAGCGGGTTCATCGGGTAACGCTGCTTTGAGCGGACGCCTAGCTTCTCCTTTCCACTGTGCATGGCCCAGCGGACGACATGTAACACAATTTAGATTGGCGGCTGCGGCGCCGCGTTTGTTCTTATTATGTTCTCATGCGGGGGATAGTCAAGGCCAGCCGGATCACGTCTAAGATTGTCGCTTATCGTTTCTACCGTGCCCGTGCAGTTCCCGCTGAAGACAGGCATGCTGCTTCTTCACCGCGCAGCGGTGGAACCAAATTGATCTCGGCGTCTTCTACCAATGTTGAGGCCTTTCTTCCAACAAAGCCTCACCAATCGACGCGCTGTTCCATCAATGCGTCGGCATCAGAGCCAGCGTTCCCTCCTGGGAACGCTGGTTTCTTATGCCATCAAAATGATACCGCCCACCGAAGTGCCGATCCCGCCGATGTGAAAACCCAGACCAGGGGCCCCTTCAAGCCGGCATTTGGTCGAAATGGACAGTGCGGCCCAGTAGGGGACCATGCTGGATCATATGCGGTGGCGCGACGCCGCGAGCGCAATCCGAGCGCAGCTACGCGCCAGCTATTGAGGCCACAGCATCTGCGGTCTTTTCCCCCGGCACCATGCGTTGCAGGAGCCGAATGAGATCGCGCATGGTGTCCTGCGGCAGTCGCTCAATAAGTTTCGTCAACGTCCGGCGATCCTCGGCTTCTTCTTGCGTCCTTCCCCACAGATGGGGGGCTGCTTCAAAAAGCATGTCAATTGGCATGAAACCGAGAAGTTCGCAGAGATGAATCATACGAGTGACGGTCATTCGAGAGAATGCCCGCTCGTACCGCCCATAAACCGAAACGGAAAGCCCTACCAAGGCCGCAAACTCGGCCCGAGGGAGACCTTGATCCTCGCGTATTTGCTTGAGGAACGCAGCGATTATTTCATCCATTTCGGCGAAGGTCCGGATGCCGTCGAAGCCGGGCCTGCGATAGAGCGGCTTGTCGTCATGTTCCGGATCGGTTGTCTCAACCAACCCGCGTGCGCTCTTGTAGGTGCCTAGATCAGTCAACGATTTTGCCCTTTTTTTATAGACCGCCCCTCAGCGGTCGTTATGCGCCACAGTGAACCAATTTGGCACACGCCTCCCCATGGATCGTCGCAATATCCCTACCTTTATAGGGGGTTTATGTACAGTGGGTCCCTTACAGAAGCGGACCTGAATACGTCCGCAAGCGGCCCGGTGGTGGAGCCAACTTGATGCTGAGATGGTCGAGAAAAGAAAAAGCCGGCAGCGACACGTTACCGCTGCCGTCTTCCAACCCTTCGGGCTTCTCCTGAAAAGCCGATTAAGCCGGGTTTTCACACCGATCCACCCAACTCCGTGCGGCGTGCAACTTACAAAGCGAGGTTTAGCAATCCACAAGCTCACCTGATCCACGCCCTGCGTAAAACCGGATTCCGATAACCTGATGAGCGCGACCGTCGCCTGATCGCCAGTAGAAAACGTACCCTTTTCCAGCACGGCTCACACCATGCTTTCTGAGGCAAAATGGCTTCATTAAAGTTGCTCGTCTCGACGAAACGTCGACCGAGATGTGGCCAAGTCACCGCTACGCCAGGTAGAAGCCGCGGCCGTTCATAGGTCAGTAACCATTGTCACGAAGGTACTGATCGATCGCGGCCTTCATGATGACGGTCATTTTCACGTCGTTTTCAAGCGCGGCCTTTTCCAGCCGCTTCTTTGTATCATAGTCCAATGGGCAGTTGACGTAGTGCTTGGATTCTCGATCGCGGGCTCTCTTCAGGTCACGCAGGCGAACTCTCGATTCCTCTCGCTGCAGGGCTCTTGTCGTCGCCCGTTCGCGCCGCGCTTCTTCTGTCGGAGCTATCACAAGGTTCGCGGGCTGATCAGCCTCGCCACCGAGCGGCCGAGGCTGTGGAGATTGATTTTCAGGCGCTTGCGTCACAGTGGGCGCCGCATCCGACTTGATTGCTACACCCTTCTGTGCACCGATTTGTTCCGGTGCCCGGTTGCGACGTGGCGCAACGGCAAAATCAGAAACCGTGGTTAGACCCTTAGCCATTCACTGCTAACTCCTTTTCGCCGGTCAGAAGTGCTTCGATATTGCTTACGAGGTTCATTACTTCCGTCCTCGCCTTTTTCACAGACTCTGTGAGATCGAGCATCTGCAGCGTGCCGTAACCGTTTCGAATTTCGCGGTAGCAGTTACGCTCCATAAGCTCTGTATCGAGCAAATAGGAGTCGTAGCCGCCTTCCTGCAAGTTCCGGACAAACGGTCTGATCAAGCGATAGGCTTCCAGGAATTTAGCCGGCATCGTGATCCTGGTGGCGAAATTCGCGTGGGGGATGACCCGCCCCACTTTGTCGGAAATGTCGGCCGTGTCTGTCGCCACTTGGCCCGCCGCCTTGATCTCGTCCTGGTTTGGCTGAATCGGTGTCAACACGATGTGCGACCCGGCAATGATCGTGTCCTTTATGACAGTGTCCTGTCCGGGCGAGTCCATCAAGACGACGTCGTATCTGTTTGCGTCGTTTTCCAGGAGCTGTTGAACGGTCGTCTGGCGCGCGGCTGTGATAAGTTCGATGTTCTCAGGGAGGTTGCCCTTCGCCTCGCAGCGCTTCCACCATTCCTGAAGATTTTGGCGACCGTCTGCGTCGATGAGAAGGACCCGCTTTCCCCGAAGGGCATATTCTCCGGCGATCAAAATGACCGCTGTTGTCTTTCCTGCCCCGCCTTTGCCGCTCACGGCAGATATACATACTGGCATACGTCGCAACTCCCTTCGCAACACAAGGATTTCTGCGGATAGACGGTGTTCTACCGTCAACACGGTGTGAAAAATTGCTAACTCGATAATGAACCATGCCACTACCATTCAGTGTGGTCAACGTTAAGAAGCAACCAGCGGCCACATCGTGCGAGCAATCTTCCCCACGCTGTGAAACCATCTCGCCATGAACACACGATGTTGACACGTCGTGTTGCTAACTCGTGTGAAGTCGCAACACGACATCGGAATGTTGGTTGTCCCTGTGAGGTCTAGCAAGCTGATTTCACGCCATTATTGACGCGGAACTGGGTGCGGTTTCCGCCAAGTGCACCGCCTGTTCAGTGAACCCCGGAGCCGCGTGAGGCCGTCTTTGACGCTCGCACGGAAGCGGCAAGGGCGAAGAGCGAAGCGTCCCTTGCGGCTGAGTACGAGGGGCAGACAAAGGCCTTCAGAAGCGGCTTTCGGAGGTGAACCCTGGTGAGCGTTTCCATCTTGTCAAGCTGGGACGTCAGGCCCGGCATTCTTCGGTTCGAGAGTGGTTTAGGTGAGTAATAGGTTGGATGTGTGTTGTAACCTCTATATATCTAGGGTGGCAGGATACGGAAAAATGTGCTACGCAATTTCTACAACTATCGAGGGACAAGCCCACGATCTGGCGCAAGCGCCGGTAGGGAGCCGACTGCCGCATGAATGATGTGAAAGTCACTGCTCGGATCGAGCCGGAGAAGAAGGATCGCACAGTGCATGTTCGCGTCACGGCAGATGAACATGCGGCGATCGAGATGGCGGCTGAGCACGCCGATAAGACCGTATCCAGCTTCTTCCGTTCCCTGCTTTTGGAAGGGGCGGGCGTTCGACCGGTCCTTACCGCTGATGACCGGCTGGTGATGGCCGCACTGCTCGAGGATATGCGGATGATCGGCATCAACCTGAACCAAGTGGCAAGGGCGCTGAACAGTGGTCGGGGCGTCCACCCAAGCGAATTGGATATAAACCTTGAAAACGTGCAGCGCGTTCAAGCGGCCGTCATGAGTGAGCTTCGCGCTCTGTCTCGGCGGGCTGGCTATCGGCGCCGAGGGGAGAAATAGCCTTGGAAATCTTCTTCGGCGCATTCACCAGCGATTGGGAGCAGCGGCGTGCGGCACTGTTGCACGAAATGTCGTCCGGTTTGCGTCGTGCTTCGGCCGAGGAAGAGTTGCGCAAGCGCCTGAAGCAAATCGGTGGTGCGGGAGGGGGCGGTTCAGGCGCTTCCCGTACCGGCGACGGTTGGCAAGGCCGGATGTCGCCGCAAGCAAGGACGCCAGCGACGGCAGCAAGCCGGCCGATGCAGACCCGGCTTGCGGCTGTCGCCAAAGGCAGCCAGCCGGCCGTCGTTAAAATGGCCTCCTATGGCGGCGGTGCCCGGGTCGGTGCGATGCTGAATTACGTGTCGCGCTCTGGCGAGCTGAAGGTGGAGAATGAAAACGGCAAGATCCTCGAGGGCCGGGACGATCTCGCCCGCGTTCGCGGTGATTGGGATCATCTGTTCCAGAACCGCGCAGAAAGTCGAGATATTGGCAGTTTCTCCGTCGACATTGCCGCCGCTGGTTTTGCGTCAGACGAGGCATCGCATGAGCGGGTGAGAAGCACGCTGACGAGCGGCTTTGGCGACCGGCGCTATGCTTATGCCATCGAGAAGAATGACGATGGATCCTTGACCGTTGAGGGGCTCGTCGTGCTCAGAAGCGGGCAGGGGGAGCGGCTGACGGGCGACAGCAAGGCAGCCGGCATCATTCAAAGCCGGTATGACGCCAGCGCCGCCGGCAGGGAGGCAGAGGCGAAATTCTTGTTTCGTGGATACGGGAATGGCGTCGAGTTCGGGGCCAGCCGATTGCGGGGCCTGGTCGATCAGCATCAAGACGTTCGCAACGATCGCGGCCAATCAATCGCGGACGAAAAGGCAGCGGGCGACCTGGTGCAGAAAGATTGGCGCGGCGAGCTGCACAGTCGCAAGAGCCGCGACGTCATGCATGTGATCATGTCGGCGCGGGCCGGAACGGACGTCGCCGCGTTCGAAGGTGCGGTTCGCGACTACCTCGCGCATCAGTTTGCCGGCCATCGCTATGTCTTTGCCATGCACGATCCTGCCAGTGATCCGAAAGAAGCAGGAGAGGGCGGCAAGCGTCCGCATGTCCATGCTCATGCGATCATCGCCATGAAATCTGACGCCGGCGATCGCATCGAGACGACGCCTGCTGTGTTCCGGGAATGGCGTTCGGTCATGGCGGAGAAGGCACGCAATCACGGTATCGAAATGGAAATGACCGACCGGCGCGAGTTCGCCAGCCCGCCGGCATTCACGCGAACCCAGGTTCGGCCGGTCAGTCGCGAAGGTCGCACCGAGCACGTTGGGACGAGCGAGCCCGCGCAGGCGAGGTATGACGCCAAGCGCAGCGGCCGACGCATCCTCGCGGCAAGCGACAGGAGCCGGAAATACGCCATAAAGGTTCAGGAGACGTGGCAGAGGATCGCCTTGGCAAGCGGTGATCATCAGACCGTCGCTTATGCCGCGCAGCATCGGGAGGTCCTGGAAACCGGGCTTTCAACGATGCAGGCGAAGACGAGCGCGACTGTTATCCCTGCAGATTTCAGATCGACCTTCCGCGCCAATTTGGCTACATTGCAGCAAACGGTCTTGGAGGGTGAAGAATTGCGCGAGATGTTACGGGTAGATTTCGAAGCCTACGAAAAGAAGGTCGAAACGGCTCTGTTCAAGTTGGAGCGAAGTGTCGGGGCTGAGGATCGGGCCGGCTTTGACGAAGTTGCCAGCCTCGCCCGAGATTTCGTGAACCAGAAACGTGAGCTGGTGGATCTGTACGAGCAGCGCAAAGAGGCACTGGCGGAGCAGAGCGGGGAAGAGCCGCGCAACGAACCACGTGATCCGGCATACGACGAGTGGGACGCCGCGGTCGCCAAACACGGAGCGACGGTTGTCGAGGCTGGCAACGCGGCCCTGATAGAAATCGAGCACTACCGCGAGGGACTTGATCGGATTGAGGCCGGTGAGTTTTCAGCCGACGGCAAGGAGGCGATGCAGTCTGGTCTTAACCAAGCGATGGAGCGCGCTGCACAATTGGCTGCAGAAGGAAACAGCTACCTCCAAGAGGTTGCCGAGGAGGACCCTGATTTACAACGCGCTATCGATCAGGCGGAAGCCCCCGATCGTCCGGATGAAGCGAAGGACAAAGTATCCTCGAACGTCGCATCAGCCGACGAGCAGCAACGCGAATTGCCTGCCGACGAGGATGACCGGCAGCCAGCCGACAATGACGCGCGCCAGGCTCACGAGCTGGCATCAACGGTTGAAGCTACCCATCGGCTACAAGATCGTTTAAGTAAGGACCGTGAAGCCGCACAACCTGGAGGAGAGATGACACGGCCCGACCCCGCACAACAGCACATTCCTCGTCTAGAGGAACTGGAGCGGGAACAGATGGAGCAGAGGGAACGCGACCGCGACGATCGGGACCGTTAAAAGGCAATGAAAGATCACCGTCACGAATACATCTATGACAATACCGATCCCAAAGCCAATGAAGGGCTCGGAACGGTCATGGGCGCGATTATCGTTTCTGTGGGATTCCTTGCCTTGCTGCAGGGTGTACTCGACGCAGTTTCCGCCGGGCTTCGAGACACAATGGTTTTGCTGAACGATACCGCCACCTGTCTTGCTGGCTTCTGGCCGTTCTGACGCCCATTTTGCGCTGTGCCCGCATAAATGGATCCGCCGCGACAATTTCGCGACGCGCAATCGGGCGGCTGCTGCTGGCCGCGCTGAAGGACTGCAATCTCGTCCATGTCGGCGGTGCGGCTTCACGCAGCAATCGTCGGTGAAGCTGATAACGCCGCGATCTATCGGCCACAAATTCCCCTTGCGTCCCAACAAGGAAAGCGCACTATAATCTGCCGCCGGCTATCTAACGGGCACCCGTCGTTTGGGAGATCATTGCGCTTTCGCCCAGTGGAGGGATAGCCGTGTCCCTGTATGATGAAGTGATTAGCGACGGTTCGATCGCGATGATGAAGCGCGTGCTTTGCAACGAATGTTGCCGCCAGGGGATGAGCTTGCGCGCGTGATCATGTATGCATTTATTGGCGGGATGATCGACGAACGCGAACTGACTTGTTTGGTGCGCAATCTGGTTGATTAACCGATCGGCAAGAAAAATGGGCTCTAGAGGCCAATAGATTGTTCCAAGAAACCCAATAGACTGCCAATGTCTCGACCTCAGATAATTTCTCAAAGCGATCGGTAAGAATAAAATATTTTAATCTCGGGACGCAATGTCTGACCGGATAGACGACCGACACAAGTATGGTGGGTCGGCCATCATGATCTCAGTGTGATGCTGACGAAGGGCGCCTCACTCTTCGGCCGACTCAAGAAGCCGCACGCCATCCTCGGTAATGACGATGCCTCCGAGCGTTGCTCTCGCCAAGCCGAGCTCTGTGAGGCGCACTGCCATGGCTGGTGGCATTTCTTCTGTATCCCCCGCATTAAGCCGCCTAAGCCAACGCACCTCGTCGGGCTCCAAGTCTTCGTAGTTGAGGTCCGCGTGATCGCGTTTCGCGGCTGTTGTCATTCGCCGATGAGCGCGAGCATTTCGCGGTGTTCTCGCCCCACCTCGGCAACGAGGCGACGGATTTCGACGCTCTCGCAGGTTTAACGGCCATGCTTATACGCCCCGTTTCGCGTGCCCTTGGGCGCCCCGGCGCGCGCTCCGTGGAACCGGCATACGTTCTTCCTGCGCTCCGCCGGCGCCCGGCATTGGCATTTGGTTCGCTTCGATGTCGCCGTGCAACGCGGCGCTAATTGGAAGGGATAGATCTTCTTGTCCATGGGATTGAACCTCCTTGCTCGCTTGGCCGCCTTCGTGGACGTGAACATGCTTCACGATGACGTTCTGATTGCCGCCGTTCCGGTGCTTCCTGAGAGCTTCCATCTGGCTCGTGAACGTCCGCATCAGCTTGTTGACGACACGCTCCTGCAGGTCGAGCTGGGGGATTGTCTCGGTGTGGTTCATCTTCCGCATGTATTTCATGCTCGAGAGGTGGACCGCTGCCATCTGGATCGCGAGCATGGTCTCCAGTTGGCTCCGCGGCTCGATGCTGCGGACGAGGGAGACGGCGAAGTTCAATGCTTCGACGTCGATCTCTGAGCCTTCCGCTGATGCGTTGATCAGTTGCTTCAAAGCGACGGCATAGAAAGTCTCGTCGGTGATGCCGAGCGCCTTGGCAATGAGGGCCTGGCCAATGGCCCGGGATGGATGATCCGGATATACAGCGGGCAGACTGCCGAGCTTCTTGAACTTCGGAAGGGGCTGGGCGCCGAGTTAGTCCCTAACCGCGTGAGATGATTTGACACGTTTAAGAAATTAAGAACATGCAACCCACCACCTCCGCCGAATACGCCGTCAAGCAATCGACGCGATGCCCAAACGATCAAAGGTCACTCGCCAAGATATTCCATGACTACACCGAGATCCAACTCGCCCGAATCTGAGGAACGGTGCCAAAGAATATCCCACGTGCCAAGGGCATCCAATCTCTTCAGTTCACGGATTAGAGCGTCATTGTCTGCGAATCTCTTGGCTAACAGAGCGTTGACGGCTTTACTTCCGTCTTCCTTCCAGGCTGCTACATAGTCTGCATCGTTTATTGGCACGAATCTCTCCCCACGCGCCTCCTCAGCTTCGGCTCGATCGCGTGTGCATAGTCCGGGTATCTCGTCTTTAGCTGTCGAAGGCGTGAATCAGTTTCCTCGATGATCCGCCTGTATTCAATTAGGAATGGAAGGGAATCACCCCCATCCTCGGGTATTTGGCCAACACTGGATGCCATAGTGCCCAGTGGCGGCTCTTTTAGGGGGCTTCCAAGTTCGGCCCATGATTTCGGCAGCACAAACCCAAATAGCATGTTCAGGGGGTACCTCTTCGACCGGGTGCTCTGCCCATCTTTGTACTCGCCATGCCGTAACAGCCATTCAAGCGGGGTGCGCGGGTTCATGGTGACGCAAATGGATCACTCTTTGTTTACGCTGCGACTACCACCTGTTAGCGTCGCGCTGGCGCTCCTCCACCGCCCGGCGCATGGCTTCCTCGCGACCACATCCGTACTTCTCCATGTAGTAGCCGATTAGAGACTGACGGCGACCTTCATCCATAATTGAAAAAACGTTCCTGAATTGCCGCTCGACTGCAGATTTGATTTTAGTTGATTGACTGGCCCGAAGAGCTTTGACACCGCAAAGTACGCAAGCAAGCCGACAAGGATCCCAGCCAGCAGGACCAGCACAGTTTCCTCATTGAGCAAACCCAGGCCGGTCATCTCTCAGCTTTCCTCTGACGACTGTCCCTCAATTGCGGGAATGTAGGTCCTTCGCCTTTGCGCCGCGATTGTATCCGATGTAGTGCATTAGTAGAAGCTGTAGTACCCATACGCCAATGGAGTGAACTTCGCTTTCGCAGTGCGCCTATCGGGTAAACTTGATTTCCGCGTGAGTTCTGCCACGCTGCGCTGACCACCGTGGCAATGGGGGCTTTCGTGGATGCAGGGTATCCTGGAGAATCCGCAAGTGTTCGCGAGATCCTCGAGCTAGCAGAGCACTACAGAAACGCGGCGCTCACGCTTGAGCAGCAATTTCCACGTGGCAAACCACTCTCCCATACTCCCCGTCGGTTTCTCGCTCTGCACGCTATCGAGCTGTATCTGAATGCCTTCCTGCTCGCGAAGGGCACTGACCACAAAAGCATCCGCGGCCACGACATTGGCGAACGCTCACAAAGGGCAATTGACGCCGGCATCATCTTGCGAAAGCGAACGGCTCAGCACTTGGCAACGCTGTCCTCGAACAGAGAATATCTCGTCACAAGATACGGTCCAGAAATGACCGCTACGCTGTCGCAGGTAAACCGCGTGATGGCAACATTGGAAGAGTTGTCGCAGAAGGTGCAGAAGCTCTTGCCGTAACGCCTCCCTAGGCGCACACAGCCCCAAGGACGCGCGAACGCTTTGCGGCCGGCCGGCGCCATGAAACCCTCGTCGACCAGAACGCGCTGGCGCTGATGTGGAGCGCGTTCGCGGCGTCATCGCTGCTGATCAGCCATCGCGAAGGCACTTCTTGCTGTCCCGGTAGATCGTCATGCGGCTTGCCTGGGGACCGCTGGGCTATGCATTTGGACAACTTGACTTCCGCTTTCGTTCTGCGACCTTCCGCCTATAAGTATGGGGGAAAAGATATGGCAATCGAATGGGAAAAGGGCACACACGTAAAGGTGAGACGCGGAAGAGTCGGCGACGAGATCGTGGCTGAAATCCATACACATGGCACCCATAGGCACACGAAAATCAATAACGATGTCTATTCCGTAAGGGTCCGAGGAAAAGAACTGCCGAACCGCTTCCGGGGCATCGGTGAGGCAAGAGCAGCCGCCGAAGAAGCATACAGGGATGCTATGGATCAATCATCATAGTTTTCAGCGTGCGCCGGCCGCCTCTTTCGCGGGCCGCATGAACCGCTGGGCAGCCGTGTAGTTGATGCCGCTCTTCTCCTCTCGGGCAGCTTCGCCTTGATGGCGAGCTCCCGGTCGAGTTCGGCCATTTTTGCGGATAGCCGCTCCCAGGCGCTAGGCCTGGAGGACGGCCGGATCGAAGTGGACTCCAATGTGGTCGAGCGCACGATGAAATCGGTGGTTTTGACGAGGAAGAATTCGTTGCGTGGGCAGCGCCCGTGGTGGCGAGACCTTCGCAGTCCTTTCGTCGCTCATCAGGGGACGTCTGCTTTCTGATGGGAATCGGGTTCGCGCCGAAGCTATTGCGGCCCGTCATTCGCGGTCATGCCGTCACCGGCGATATCATCGCGCCAATCCGCAAACTCAGCGAGACAAAAGGACCAGCTACCCACAAGGATGCTGCTGCCGTCTCCGAAGCGCTCGTCAATATCGGAACCTACTTCATGCCAAAGCGCGCAAAGCAGATGTTCTGAAAGAAAGTGCTATGGCGATCCCGTTCAACGCCGAAAGCCGTGGCTGTTCGTCGCGCTCACATTGATTGGGGCTTATCTGGGCTGGCCGACTGATCACCTCCGACGCAGCACGCATCAGCCTTGCGTTTGCTTGACTTGCCGCAATTCTGCAGTCGCTATAAGTCTGCCCACGTACTCCTCAAAACGAAGATCAAACGAACCATACTCGCCCGCTGCCAAAGAGTTCTTCCAATATGATCTGAATGATGGCTTACGGACGAACGAGATTAGGAAGCGCTCCCATCCGGGCCACTGATTGTTCGCGATATCCGCGGTCAACTCTCGATCCAACCATGCCTGCTCACACATTGATCCGACCATGTCGTAGAAGATGTGGCGCCTAATCTGATCATCGGCGCTCAAATCGGTTCTTTCTGCTGTTAGCGGCGCGACCCCAAGGTGTGGGTACTCAAGCAAGAGCTCAAGAAAGCGAGTGTAGTCCTCAGCCAGCGACGAGTAGGACCGGTTGTGTGCTTCGATCTCTAGGCGCTTTATACTCTCTCGACGCTCGCGTGCTTCTTTCCAGCGTTCTCGAAGCCAATCGATGGCTTTCCACAAGACGGCTCCAAACCCGAGTAAGAACGCGCTGCTGAATATGACTTTGCTCAGCTCTAACCAAGTGACTCCAGCGAAAAAATCAAACATCGACATCGGCCCCCCGGACCGTCACACACTAGCCGTTACCAGGATGCGGTACATTCACCTCTCAGTCTATTTAGCCAATTGGCGGAATTGACGACCCGTGCCGATATCCCTTTAGATTGGCCGTTCCGAAGCAAACAAAAAGTTGGGGCGCATGAATCTCACGCCGAACAGTACGATCGCAGATGTTTTGTCGAGCCTTCACTCGCCAGAGGCGTACCTTAAAGGGATCGCGCGGAAGATGCAGTCCTGCATCGACTTACACGGAAGCGCACAAGTAACAATCGGTATAGATGGATCCGGAAAATTTCCGTGCTATCGCATACTATACACGCGTCAACTGGCGGACGGTTCATCCGAAGAAGTGATCGCAAACTCTTTCATCGATTCTCACAAGCCTTTCCCCGCAGGCTATGAACTGGTGGTGTCAGATAGCTGGAGCAAGAGCCGAGCTACGCTTGCGGAGGTGGAAGGACTGCTAACCGATGTTAAGGCAGCAACTCAGGAGGCTTAAAATGCGATTTAAGTTTTGGAACCGGCAGGATGAAATTCGCGACAAATTTATAGAGGCTGCCCGCAAAGGCGATTTCCCAAACTATGGAGTGTTCGGCAAGCGTGTCCATATCCTGCACAATAAGAAGTACAACCTCCCATCACGGATTGGCCGCCACTCAGCTAAGCCCCCAAGTCCAGCACAGAGGAAACTGGCGTTCGAGGAAATGCAGAAAGTCATCAAGGAATATTGCCCGCCGGGCACGGCAAATCCTTATCGGGAGATCCCCTGAGTCCATCCGTAAGCGGTGTGCCGCTC
>UCMT01000082.1 GCA_900473795.1 Hyphomicrobiales bacterium
GCCAAGGACGGCTTTTTTGTGCGCAAAGACAAAATCTCTCCCCCAGACCCGACCCTGAAAATCTGCCCTCGAGCGCCGCGCCACACCGGGCGAGCGATCGCGCCACCGGCGTCTGGCTCTCTCGGAGATCGATGGCGTCGCCGCCTGCATGGCCGAACTGCGCAGCCGCTCCGGCCGTCGTGTCCAGCAGCTTCCGGAAGTGGCAGCGCGAAGGCTCTCGGCGTCATATCGACCGTCACATCGGATGCGGCGGCTGTCTTGCACACGGTAGGCAAGCCGCTGATCCAGTTGAACGGATCGACTCGCAGTTATGAAGACGAGCAGGCGGCGATGTGGCAGGGCGAGGGCGGCGGCCGCAAGTTCCCGGAATTGCGTGTGGTGAAAGCTTCAAGCGGTGAATAGCCAGAGACCGAGAACGGAGGCAGACAGAAATCTGCCTCCGCGATTTTCAGATCTATTGCTTCGCTTCGCGAGCCCCATCAGGTCACCCCAGACCAGAGCGATCGGCACATCTGCGGGAATGACGCGACGCGCAAAACGTTGTGGGATCCGGAGCGAGCCATTCAATTACCCCTTGTTGTCTCGCGTAGGGAACTCGCGCCGCACAGGCTCGTTCGCCTAAAAGGATGCCGCCTGTAGTCGAAATGGGTAGGATATACTGCCTTATTCTTCGACTATAATTTTGGAGGAACGATCCTCAGATATTTGGCAATTTCGCGAGAGGGGCTTGCAATGCAGCGCAAAGCTCGCCGGTGGGCTTCCCGCTCACTCCTGGTGGATTCCTGGGTTCCCCGGTGGTTGACCGTGGGTGGAAGGGGGAGGCCGCGCAAGACCAGCGATACGCGCGAGGATTCTGTTCAACTTGCGACATCCGTGCAAACTGCGGATGGGAACAAGTATCGGGCCTTTGTCGTCGATCCCGTCAACGGCTCTACGCTCAATGAGCAGGACATTGGGCAGGGAGCGGGAGTGATCGGCGGCACGGACGGTCAGGTCAATATCACACCGCCGACCTTGGCCCAGACGTTCGCAACGATTGGCGGAATGGGGGTTCGAAGCGATGGTTCTACCTCGCCTCTGCCGTCCACCGCTGCGTCGGGTCTTGCACCTTTCGAGCGGAACGCGAACGAAGTTACATTCGGGCCTGCGTCGTCCCCTTATGGCGATTACGCCGGCGGCGGTATGCTGCAACAGGACGCTCAACTGCCGGGTACTAGCCTGAGCGTCGAAGCGGATTATGTGCCGAACGGTCAAGACATCGTCGGCACTTCGACCAGCGATACGTTACTCGCGCCGAACGTGGCCCCGCTGGCAGTCGGCAGCGGGGAGACCGGCAACGCAACGATAACGGGGCCGATCGGCACCTCGCCCGGCTCGGTCATCATGGAGGCGGCGGTTGCCCCCAGCACCTCTCAAACTCTTTTCGCGGCGGCAGCGACCAATCCGATCGTTCTCGAGAACCAGAAAACCGGCAATCCGGAGAGTGAGTGGGGCATCGACGGCGCCGGCAGCTCGAATATCGAGGGCTTCGCCACCGATATCAGCATCAATCGCGGCCAGACCGTCAGCTTCAAAATCAATACGAATTCCAGCAACTATCGCATCGATATCTATCGCCTCGGCTATTACGGGGGCATGGGAGCGCGCAAGGTTGCCACCATTCAGCATACGGGCGTCCAGAACCAGCCCACGCCGTTGCGTGACAGCGCCACCGGTTTGGTCGACGCCGGCAATTGGTCGGTTTCAGCGTCCTGGGCAATTCCGGCCGACGCAGCGTCGGGGGTCTACTTCGCCAAGCTCGTGCGCCAGGACGGAACTGCCGGCGAAAACCATATCCCGTTCATCGTACGCGACGACAGCAGCCACAGCGACGTCCTCTTCCAAACCTCGGATGAGACCTGGCAGGCCTACAACCCCTGGGGCGGGGCCAATCTGTACCAGGGCAACGGGCCGGCGACCGACTCCGCCCCAGGGCGCGCATATGCGGTCAGCTACAACCGCCCGATCACCACGAGGGGCGGCGGCCTCGCGGCCGGGCCGCAGGATTATATCTTCGGTGTCGAATACCCGGCCATCCGGTGGCTGGAGAAGAACGGCTATGACGTTTCCTATATGGCCGGAATGGACTCCGATCGCCTCGGCAGCCTGATCCAGAACCACAAGATGTTCCTGAGCGTCGGCCACGACGAGTATTGGTCGGGACAACAGCGCACCAACGTCGAGGCAGCGCGGGATGCTGGTGTGAACCTTTGCTTTTGGAGCGGCAACGAGGTCTACTGGGAGACGCGCTTTGCTCCCAGCATCAGTTCTGGCGCCCAAGCGTATCGCACCCTGGTGTGCTACAAGGAGACCCGGGCCGGCCCCATTGATCCGAATAACCAATGGACTGGAACCTACCGGGATCCGCGGTTCGTCTCGCCGACTGCGGTCGGAGGAGGGCGGCCGGAGAATGCGCTGACCGGCACCATGTTCCAGGTCGACTCGTACCGAAGCGATGCGATCACCGTCCCTTATGACGACGCCAATCTGCGCTTCTGGCGCGATACCAGCGTGGCAAACCTGCAGCCGGGCCAGACGGCCACCCTCCAGCAGAACTATCTCGGATATGAATGGGATGTGTCCCCCGACAATGGCTTTCGTCCCGCTGGACTCATCGAGCTATCGTCGACAACCTTGCCCGTGAACGAGTATCTGCTGGACTACGGCACCACGACCGGCACGGCCACCGCGACTCACAATCTGACGCTTTACCGAGCTCCGAGCGGCGCCCTGGTGTTCGGCGCCGGCACAGTTTACTGGGCGTGGGGCCTCGATGACAACCATGATCTCGAGGCCACGCCGGTCGATCCGCGGGTCAAGCAGGCTATGGTCAACCTGCTGGCCGACATGGGAATCCAGCCTGGCACATTGGAGGCCGGACTGGTAGCAGAAACCCAGTCGACGGATGGCACAAAGCCGGTGTCATCGATCACCGCGCCGAATGACGGGACCGCCCTGAAGGTGGGCAACGCCGTCACCATCAGCGGAACCGCTTCCGATAGTGGCGGCGTCATTGCCGCGGTCGAGGTATCGACTGATGGCGGCACCACGTGGCACCGGGCGGTTGGAGACGAGACCTGGACATACAGCTGGGTCGCGCCGAGAGCCGGCACGTTCACCATCAAGACTCGGGCGGTGGACGACAGCCTCAATCTGGAGACCCCCGGTAGCGGCCGCACCGTGACGGTAACCGGCAACAACTTCTTTCCCGCGTCGGCCATACCGCCCACCGTGCCGGATGCCGATGCCAAGGCGATCGAAGTGGGAATGAAGTTCCAATCGTCAGTGGCCGGCACCGTCGCGGGCGTGCGGTACTACAAGAGCGACTTGAACATCGGGCCACATACGGGGTCGCTGTGGTCGAGCACGGGAACCAGGCTGGCGACCGTCACCTTCACCAACGAGTCAGGGGTAGGCTGGCAGGCGGCGAGCTTTTCCAATCCGGTGGCGATCACCGCTGGCACGACATATGTGGTCTCCTATCACACCAACTACGGACACTATACGGCAACGGGAAACTATTTCGCGTCTCCTGTGACAAATGGACCACTTACGGCGCCGACGAACGCCGGTGTCTACACCTACAATTCGGCCAGCGTCTTCCCGAGCAGTACCTTCAACGCCGAGAACTACTGGGTCGATGTCTTATTCAACCCGGCGACCTCAGGCAACACGACGCCGACGGCGGTT
>UCMT01000072.1 GCA_900473795.1 Hyphomicrobiales bacterium
CGGTCGGCGCCAATGCCGGTCCAAACAAAACCGAACCCAGGGAAAGCCGCCAATTGAAGGTGTTCTGCCCCTTGTGTTCTTTCATTGGAGATCTTATGCGATCCTGCGAGTACAGAACGGGAACGCATGTTCATGTTCGCTTCCGCTTTGCGCCAAAAAGCGGACGCCGATCTCAATCCATAGGCATAAACATGCAATTTTGAGGTCTAGCTGCCAGCGATAAAAGCGTTCAGCGCTGCTATGATCCGCTCGTTCGCAAGCCCGCTGACTACACCGATTAGAAGGGCGCTTCGCCAGCTCACCGACATCTTGGAAAATTGGCCGCCAATTGATAGGTGTTCATAAACATTAAAAAGAACGACGGCAACGATTGGTCCGATTAGAATCCTACCGCTGTTCATCTCCTCCACCATGTACGGATAAATGTTTTCCGCACGAATTAGGGATGTTTTTAAGACTGCCCCGAGAATAGCTGCAAGAGCGGTGAAAATTGAAAGTGATATTGGATAAGGGCTGATTTGAATGCCGGAAATCGCTGATATGGTCCCTGACGACGTTGTATCCGGTTGATCATAACTAATGTCGAACGCGATCTGATACTTTCGAGGCTCCAGATAAGCGCGAGAAAATTTCAGAACATACGTGGAGCCAAATGTATTTTTTGCTTCTACTATAGCTAAGCTCTCTCTTTGGTCATCATTCATATCCGCTTCGAGCCGTAGAAGCTGTTCCTTTTTTGCCTCAAAGACTGATTTGACAACATCGAAGTCTGGTGATGCGTTTTTTGATAACCATCTGTCATAAGCAGATTGTGCGTCAGATGCAGAGCTAATTCTATATCTCAAAGAACCTAAAGCCCTCTGTATCTCTGTCGCATAAAATGTTTTTTCCCTGAAATAGATGAAAATATAGTTTCAATATCCCTAGAGCGGTGAATATTGTCTCCGCAACCGATTTCATACTTGTGGCTACTTTTTCACGATATGGTTCTGAAGTCGTCGCAAGATAATCGAAAAGTATCGCGTCCAATTCAGCAAGCAAATTTGCTCGTCTTGAGCTCGCCTCTTCTATATTCGAATCGATGATGTCGACCAGCTGAGCCCCTAATGGTATGCGGGGGGTAATTGATAGGATGCGTACAGGTTCGTTACTCAAATTGCTCAAAGTTAGTTTATATGCTGTGTGATCGGACCGCAGATCGGCAAATTGCTCTTCAATTGAAGCAGTCATTACGGCCATTTGGTATCCTCTTACGAGCTGCCATGAAATATCTTAACTTACGGTGGCAACCCCGGAAGATGCAATGTCAATTGTATGGGGAAGAGACCTTACAATGACCACTTGGCACGCCTTCGTGTGCACCTGAACTGGGCGGCGCAGCGTTGGTGTCCTCTTCAACCGAGGCAACGTCCGCTTCGGCGCCGAAAGCTGTCATGTTGAGATGATCGCCTTGATGAGAATCGAGACGTCGGCCATCGGCGAGAGATGGCAGTAAAATCAGCGGTGGGGAGTCACGCACGGCAGATTGCGGGAGCAGGAAGGGTTGAGTTTCATATCCTCAAATCGCGCCGAGGGCGCCACGCCTACGATGCCCTCGCTCCGATATCTCGCCGACCGCAACAAACACGTATTTGAGGCTTTCCCACCTTATAACGGTCGGCCATGGCTGGGGTCGACAATCGCCCGGACTCTCATTTCAAGCTCATTGCGATCGCGACACGGATACGTAGCAAGGGCGCGGGCCTGAGGTGGCACGACGCGGCTATCATCAAGGCATAGAAGTGCGATGCGCAGCAGTCCCTTGCCTGATCGTTCGAATGCGAGCTCCAGTTCGTCGAAGCACCATGGACTGAGCATGAACTCTTTGCAGTACAAGGCAAGAAAGACCTCGCTCCTCAGGATGTTGCGCCGGATTTCGCCGGTGATCTCCGCGCCGACCTCGAAACTATCGTCGTCCCGGAAGACCTCTGCATTGCGGCGCCGCAAAAGTGCTTCAACCTGGTCCGCTGCGGCAGAACGTTCCCGCGGGTAGCTGATAAAGAACCGACTAGGTGGAGCAACTTTGCTTCCACCAACCACTTTCGGCTCGACCAGCCTCTCCAGGAGGGAGACCGCATCCTTGGGGGCTCCCGGTAATCGGTCCGCGTCGTGGCCGAGCGCGTCGGAAAGCTCGTATCGATGACGATCCAGATGAGCGGCGGCGGCTCCGCCGAGGAAGCCCAAGGGGAGCACGGGAACACGACGGGTCGCTGCGAGGCTTAAAAGAAGGCTGGCTGCCCCATCGGACTTCCCGCCAATGGCGATGACGCCCTGGCAGGTATCGAGCGCCGCTAACTGCGCAAGAAGCCAAGCATGCTCAAGATTGGGCCGATTGTCCGATGAAACCGGGACCGCGTGATAAAATGGACGGGCGTCTTGCGCTTTCTGCGTTGCTAGAAGAGCGTCGAGTGTCTCGCGAATGGAGGGAAGGTTTGGGAGGTGGATCTCCAAACGGCCTTGTATCCGGTCCGCCGGACCAGTCGTCGTCCACCCACGTAGCGCCGATACATCTGCACTCCCCTCGAAAGGACTGCATAAAAGAAGATCATGTCCACGTCTGGCGATCTCGCTTCCCAAGAGCATGGCGCAAGCGTCAAGCTCCCCCAAATCTTGCGGCGGCTCCCCCACTTTGGCGCTCCCGCCTATTACGAATATTTTCAATCGCGCTCTCTAATCTGCTCGCATCTCAGCCGGTGTAGCTGACCGCCCACCGAATCGCATCATGACCGGCCACGTAAATGAAGCAAATATCTCCTCATCGATCTACCCATCTCGGATCTGCCACAGCGCAAAGCCCGCCGAGGAAAAAATTTCGGCTGGACCGCGCATAAGACGATTATATTTGTTGAGCAGCGAGAGGAGATGCGCATTCACTGCGCGTACTCTGATCTCGCCATACAATGGCCACCAGCTTTGGGCCGGTTGGTCCTGCTATTGTGAGGTTAAATTAGACGGTATTTAATGAAAAAATGCCCGCAAATCACGCCGAGAAAACTGAACGTCCTAGGCGCCGGCCTTTGGCGGATACTTAGAATGAGCCAGAAAAGCTGGGGGACAGCCGTCGTATAGCATTCGACCAGGTTCAGAAATAAGAAAGGGCAAGCGGGTAGGTGCAAGCCGTCTCTAGAACATTGCCTCATCTTGAATATTGCCATAATCTCTTTTTTCGAGGACATTGAGACTTGGCGAGGAAGGACTGGAGATCGGAGATTCGGCAAGCAACTTCGAAAACTGGGCCACTCTGCTTGTGTCATTGCGATTCGATAATTATTTCTCATTATCATCTTATACAATATACGATAAAATTCCTTACTGTGTATTACAGACTTAGCAAAATTTCGGCGACTCTAAATAGAGCTTCATCTTTTCTTAGTCAGAATATTAGCAATTCTACGACAACGTGTGCCTTTCATTGTGTAAATTTCACAATATTACTGCCGCGTATCTAGCATTTTTTAGAAATCATAGTTTCCGCTGCCGCGAGCGCATATATGGGGGCGACATGGATAATGGACGAAAAGGCGAAGATATTATCGTGCTGGCACGCACATGTGTTGGTCAGCGGTATGTGTTGGGGGCGAAGGTTCCAAAGGACAACCCGAATTGGCGCGGTCCCTGGGATTGCGCAGAATTCGCATCGTGGTGCGCCTATCAGACCTATCAAATCGTCTTCGGGATGCGACCGGCACGCGCCGACCGCGGCGATGCGTATTCCGGTTTCTGGTTTGATGAAGCTGGCGAGCCTGGGGTAGCCATATCGTGGAAGCACGCCCTCAATATCAAAGGGGCGCTGCTTGTCCGGCGTCCTCGCCCGAAACTGATCGGGCATGTAGCAATTTCGCTGGGGGACGGGCAGACCACTATCGAAGCGCGCGGCGTAAAATTCGGTGTGAACATATTTGATGGCGCTGCCAGCCGGCCCTGGGATATAGGTGTGCTCCTGCCAGGCGTCGTCTATAACGGAGTTGCGCCGGGCGAGGAAATTCAGATCGATTTAGATTTTCTTCCCCCACCACGCACAGTTCCCGCAGGCTATCTCGCTCTACAATCACCCCACCTTACCGACCCAATCGTACTTGCCATACAGGATGCACTGCTTCGGCGCGATTATGATCCGGGGCCGCTCGATGGCGATTTCGGTCCCATGACCGAAGCGGCGGTAGCGTCGTTTCAAGCGGCGGAGGGGCTTGAGCTTGACGGTATTGTTGGACCGCAGACTGCACGGGCTCTCGATCTCGGATTTCCGATAGAGCCTACTACCACCATCCTGCAAACATGGACTGAGCTTCATCAGGATTCGACGAAACCATTGCCTTCGCCCGATACGTCGCAGATCAGTGATCGGGCAATCCGACGCTTCATCAACGACGGCTCAAACCACTCGGTCGAGTTTCGAGACGGTTCGACGCTCTTCGTTGGAAGTGAGGTCTCCTATTCCGATGACATGCACCGTCGCGGGCTCTACCAAGACAGAAACCTATCGGTGATTAGGAAGGTCGGCATTTACACGCCCGCAGACTATCTGCAAAGACATGATAAATGGGCTTACTTCATCCGACCCACCATCAAAGCCGAAAGTGCCGGTTACTTCGGACGCCTCAACAGCTACGACCGGGCTGCTTTCACCTTTGGCGTGGCGCAACTTGCCGCCCACACACCCAATGAGAATCTGATCTTGCTGTTCCGCAAACTTCTGACGTTGCCAAATGCCCGTGAGTATTTCCCGGAGCTGTCTCTCATCGATGACAAGGTCACCTGGACAAAACCCAATGACTCAATCCAGGATCTGGAACGGATAGAACTTGTCGTCCGGCCAAACGGCAAGGAGGAATCGCAGCTTCGTGATTTTATGTCCTACCTCAATGCCGACCCGGTCAGAGTCGATGCCAGCGAAGTATCGGCCGGCGCTAGGCTGATGGCTTGGGCGATGGACGATCCTCGCGCTAGGAACGCCCAGATCGATCTTTTGGTCTCTCGAACCAAAAAGCTTATCACGCAAGCGAAAAGGGAGGTTCCAGCGTTCGACGGCAACGACTGGCGCATTGCCGTGTGGATCGTTGATATCCGGTATCAGGGCAGAGGCACATATCAAGCCATCAAGGCCGCCCTCTCAAGCGGGAATCCACTCAAGGCACTGGCCGAAATCGGCGGCTCCTACAAGGAAAGACGAAAAACGGTCAAGGCAGACATCGATGCGCTGGACGCGGATGGGGTTCTTGCCGGATTCTCGGTTTGACAGATCCTGTTCTTTCTCCCCAAGTGGTGAAGACCGGCAGAACAATTGAGGCGGTCTCGATCGCCGAACGACAAATGATGGCCACCAAAGCCTCCTAGGCAGCCATCCGCATGAATATTATGTGGTAGTGTTCGTAAGTCTAAAACCTCGATAGGCCATTTATGAGCGATAACCACATTGATAGTTCTTCGGCGAAATCAAAGTATTGGGCGTTCATAAGCTATAGTTGGCACGATAAGCGAACCATGCGATGGCTGGTCGACGCGCTCGCAAAGGAGAGAATTCCGAAACACTATCGGGAGCTAGTCGAAAACCCGTCGAGGACCTTCGGTGCAATCTTCGTAGATCGCATCGAAGCAGGCACCAGTTCGAGTTTAGGCGCCGAGATAGAAGAGGCGCTTCATGCGTCGCACTATCTAGTTGTAATTTGCTCACCGTTTTCCGTCGCCTCACCGCACGTTTCAAGCGAAATCGCTTACTTTAAGTCGATAGGCAGAGAGGATAGAATCCTTTGCGTTATAGCGTCTGGAATTGCCAATGCGACGGATGCCGGGAATCCGGCATTGGAATGTTTTCCCCGAGAGCTACGCTCTCGAAAGGTCAGTAATACTTCTGTCGAAGAACCCATCCCGCTTATGGACCGGCCACTCGCTACGACACTGGGAGATCAAACCCGCAAGGATTTAAGGGCCGCACTCGACCAGCTTACGGCCGGAATACTCAATATATCTCAAAGCGATCTGAAGCGGTTGCGGTTAGGTCGAAAACTCCGTCTCAGCGCGTTGATAGTCGCGACTTCAATGCTTGGTGCAGCGGCGACTGCCGCGGCTTGGGACCTAACGATGAGGGAACATACTGTCTACTATCGTGACTATGTGCGGAGAAATGGGATTTGGGAAGGGATCGGTCTGCTCGATAAGAAGTCGATCGGATCTGGAAAAGCTTATGCTTTCAAGTATCCCGGACGACTAAGCTCGCCAGGTTCTGTCGCCCTGATGGATAGCCGAGGTCAATGCCACAGTGACGGCATAGATAGCATTCTCGGACACCAGACTACAAAGGAATGCTCCGTTGCACGAGCGTGCACAGCGGCATTTGAATACAATGTGGACGGAAGCCTGTCTGCAGAGAGCCTAGTCGATCAATTTGGCAAGAAGGTTGAACACCTCCACTATCTCGGGCCAAGCGTTGGAACTTTCGTTGAAGCCCAATTCCCATGCAGCCAAGGCCCCAGCGGTGTAGAGCATGTTGAGTTCAATCGATATGAAGAGGAGCCTCATAAAGGGTTAGATCGCGCGGTCCGGTTCTTGGGACGAGATCGCTTGCCGCGCCGCACGCAAGATGGCGCGGCGGGGTTTTCCTACGAGCGCAGCGCGAATGGCAGCGTCCGAGAGGTTAGTGTTCTTGATGAAGACGGGTTGATTGACAACAATAAGGATGGCTACGCCAAGCGCCAGTTTTCTTATGATCCCCGCGGCAATCTGATCTCTATTGTCTACCTGACAAAGCAAGACGAAAGAACACTTGGGCCATCCCTATACGCCGAGCAGCGATTTCGTTTTGACGCTAAGAATAATGTCGTCGAGGTTCTTAACTTGGGTGTTGCAGGGGAACCCGTTCTTGATACCACCGATGTGGCAGGATGGCGTTCAAACTTCGACAGTAATGGTTTACAAAAAGATCAAACCTACATTGGCTTAGATGGATCACCGACATGGAATTCTGAAGGCATCGGAGGAGAACGTTTCGAGTACGACACCTCCGGCAATATCCAAAAAACGACTTACTTCGGTATTGATGGCAAACCCGCACTAGACAACTCGGGGATCGCGGGAGTGCTGGGCGTCTATGACGAAGCCGGTAACAATACCGAGTCGGCGTTCGTCGGTTTCGAAAACGAACTTGTGATAGCTAAGAATTTGACAGCCGGTTGGCGGAAAAAAATTGATGGAGACGGAAACGTGACCGAAATCACGTCATTCGGAGCAAGTCGCGAACCTATTCGCGATGAAGAATTTGTCGCCATAGCCCGCCACAAACTAGACCACCGTCGAAATCGTGTTGAAACGAGGTTTTTCGGAGTTAATGGTGAACCCACACTTCATAAAGACGGAAATGCGGGCTGGCTCGCAAAATATGACGATCGCAGCAATATAATCGAGCAGTCATTTGTCGGACTAGATGGGGATATTGCATTTGATAAAACAGGAGGCGCAATTGTAAGGTTAGCATATGACGATCTGGGCAATATGATCGAACGAAATTTCTTTGACCCCGATGGGAGCTTGATGGTCAGTCAGGATGGTTCAACAACTGAAAGGATGCAGTATGACAAGTACGGCAACGAAACAGAGCGCAAATTTTTCGACATCGACAACAATCCAACAGTAACGTCCTTCGGATTTCACAGTTATGATAAGCAGTACGACTCCAGATCTAAACTTACTGAGGTAGCGTACTATGGAATATATGGAGCGCGCGTCCTCAATAATGAGGGTTACGCGGGATGGCGAGAGAAATATGATCCTCGAGGAAACCGCATAGGCGTTTCCTATTTCGGAATAGATGGAGCGCCCGTCCTCAATATTGAGGGTTACGCGGGATGGCGAGAGAAATATGATCCGCGAGGAAATTCGATCGAGATTGCGCGATTTGGCATAGACGGCAAACTGGTTCAAGCAAAGGATGGGTTGGCGGGTTGGAGTATCCAGTACGACAATCGCGACAGGGCCGTTCTAACGCGAAATTTTGGACTCGACCGGCAGCCCAGTCAGGATGCCGATGGGTGCGTCGAGAATCAATCGAAATTTGACGATCGAGGCAATGAAATCGAGACGATTTGCATAGGTTTTGATGGCCTACCGGCCTTACGCGCAGACGGCCGAGCAGGTTGGAGAACTACAATCGATCTCAAGGGGGATGCCGTCCTCATCGAAAATTTAGACCGCAACCTCAAGGTGTCCGCTGACAGTGACGGCGATGCTATCTTTCGTCGTTCGTTCGATGCGAGGCACAATTTAGTCTTGGAGGAATTTCTTACCCCCGACGAAAGACCAACCCACCATGAGGGCGTCGAAAGGATTGTTCGCAGGTTTGATATCTATGGAAACGAGGTCGAAAGGAGACTTCAGAACCGCTCAGGCGTTGCGGTCGCCAGTCAATCAAGCGGAAGATCTGTCATCAGAACAAAGTACGACGCTTTTAGCCGCGTGGTCGAGGAGACATCGTTCGATTTGAAGGATAAGCCGGTCAATCGCAAAGATGAGGGATGGTTCGTCAAAAGGTCATCCTATGGTGTCGGGCATGGTAGCCCCAAGGTAACATACTATTCTGTCGACGGCTCGGTAGTGAATGTCGACTGATCGCCCCGCAGTCGCGCTGATCTCACCAAGAATTCAGTTTCCTGCGGGGAACCAGAACAAACGGCCGCTGTGCGGATCGCGCTTCGTCTTCTGAACTCGCCTTTCCTGTCGACCAGATTGGGTATGATGATCCTTACCGTTCGGACCTCTCTCGACTGGTGACAGACTATGAATCCGACGGCGGTGCGGCGACAAGGGCGGTCGGATAAGGGACTAACCCATCAGCATGGCACTCGATCACCACCGAAACAGGAACGCATGCCGCGCGCGTAGTATAGGATCAGTTGATCTTCCAAGTGTTCCGGTTTGGGGTTTGGGGCGCCACCGAACCCTCGCGAGCTGGCTTCCTGTCAGAACAAACAGCACCCGGATTGGAAATGTCCGCAATGGCGGTCGGACGCTTGCCACTAAAGTGTTTTTGACACTGGCCATTATGGACTGTTGAAATGGTCCGATTAGCCATTCCCAAAGCGTCAAGATCCCGCATATATTAAAGTCCGATAATCGGCATGAGAGCCAAATGAGCGAGCGCCAATCAGCTGATTTCAATGCAGCCGCGAAGAAACTGGAGCGATTCCTCGATTCTCAAACCCATGTCTTCGAGCTTCACGAGGAATTGCTGGACTGGTGTAAAGCCAGCCTGAACGGCGAACATGACCAGAGAAACTACGACGTCTCAAAGCACGTGTTGAAAGACGTCGTCGCCTTTGAAAGTGCATTCGACGACTTTGAGGTCGAGTTCTGGAACTACGCCGGGGATGTTGACGCGACACGCGCTTGGGTGGACAACCAGGTTACACATCTGGGTCTCGCAGATCACAAAGAGTACTTTTTCTCGAAAATCGAGGCATGTGTCTCAATTCTCAGCGAAGTGATAACCGAAGTGAGCGCGGCGGAACTCGGTTGGCCATTCCTTTATGATCTCGAACGAGCGCTAGAGGATCTTTACGATATTTCGGAAGAGCTCATTGACACCGACCCCAGTCAACTAAGCGATGACCTTATATCCCAGTTGCTGGCTAAAATCCCGCCGCAACGCGTTGCACCCCTGGAAGTGGTTGCAACCGCTACGAAGATTCGGCGGAAAATAGGTGGCCATGTTCAAAGCCGTGTGGGCGATCCAGGCATGCGCGAGGCGGCAGCAGCCCTGCACGAGATCTTGCTCGACACTTACAGCGAACTTGAGCGATCGAATTGCGATCCCCGGATCAGAAAGGCGATCGGAAAGTGCGTCGATGAAATCAGCCGCGAATTTGAGCTTTTCTCCCCCATCAGGTTTGGAATCTATATCGGCGTCGCCAACTCGTTTAAGGAGGTGGTGGAAATCGAATTCACCGCCTTTCTCGCTCGGCAGGTCATCGCTGCGCTTCTGCAGAGTGACATCTTCTTGCGTAACTTCCACGCCTGGAAGGAATACGCCCGCGAGGAAGACGCGGCAGTGCTCGGTGATAGCGCCGTTGTACTGAAAGATTTCAGAGCGACCGCGGCGGATCCGCTGTTCGACGATGACGTGAGGTCTGCGCTGGATACGATGGCGGAGGACAGACGCGAGTTCGGTGAGCGCGGTAAAATCGACTACTCGATTTTTCAGAGCATCTCGAACACGATCTCCGAAGTTTGCCGACAGGGCCTGCGCTACATTTCGTCTGTACCCCGAGCGTTATCTTCGCTCGTTGTCGAAACCGCAAGAGACGGCATCAAAGCCACTATCGGATTAATGGCCATCATGTGGCTTCTCAAATACCGCGAAGTCCTGATCGCCTTGTCCGAGCGCCATGCATTCTTCTCGTGGCTGAAGCCAGTATTGGAATTCGTCAAGGCCCAAGCGGGCAGCTAGTGGTGAAGCCAGACTTCCGCTCAACGAGCGCGAGTTACAGCCCCCCGATACGAACGAGCATTGTTCGTAGATAGCGCCGCCGTCCGGAAGTGCAGGCTGCACCGCTCGACACCTGACTGGTCCGGTCGGCCTTCAGTGCTTAATTCCGGGCCGACTGCGTGGCGTATCGAGCGTGCCGACAGGTCCTGACAACAGGTGTATCGCGAAGGAAACCTTCTAGGTAATTTTCTTCCTGCGCGGGATTAGCGGTTCCCACAGGTCGCCATCGACCTCCCCAGTCGCCCACATGCACGTGAGGCTTTGCGCTGGCGCATTATAGGGAAAGAACAGCAGGAGTCCGCGGTTTCCATAGCCGCACATCCGCTCGGTCAGTTTTTCCGCAGGCCATTTCTCGGCGGTCAGCAGCTGCCTCCCAAGCGTTGCACAATATTGGCGGAAACCGGGAAGCAGGTCTGAATCGATAAATTGCTCGTCGAAGGCAACGGGGATGTCTTTATCGTGCAGATGGGAGAAGACGGTTCCGGCCAATCGAAGGTCATCCAGCGCCTTCTGTACGCTGTCGAGGCCGTCGTTCCACGCCGCGACAAAGCAAAAAGCGAGTTTTCGAGATCGAAGGTAATCTCGCTCCGGCTCCAGAGCCAGATCACGTTGCTCGTTCATGTCGGCCTTCTTCAACTCAGTATCGCCGAACCAGGATCCAAGAAGGTTAGTGATCTGGCCTCCCGACGCGCAAAAGTCGTCGACGAAGATTACAGGTGCGTCCCGCCCAGCCCGCGCCGCTGCGTTCAGAGAAGCGTAAAACTTCAGTTTGCTCGAAGCGTCGGCCGCGTAATACTGGATTATCTGGGAACTCTCGTTTCCTTGGCTAAGACCAACGACTGAAGCGTCTTCAAATTCGGGATGGGCTTGAAGAAACCGCGTCATCATTTCAGCGACATCAGCCCGTCCGAGCAAGCGGGACCGCTGAAGAAGGCTTAGCGCCGGCTCGATATAAGGTCCGTCGAATTGATCAAGCCAGGCTTCCGCACGATGGCGCATAGCAGAATTGCCACCCGGCAAAGCACCATCGCTGTTCAATTGAGGCATTGCGGCCTGCATGGTTGAAAAGCGGTCTGCGAAGGCGCTGACGACCTGCTCCACGTCGGACATGGTGAGCCGATCTTGGACGGGGCGAATTGAGCGCGGCTTTCCTTTGTAATATCCGCGATCCCTAAGTTTAACCTTGATGTCGCGGATCCCGGCATTTGACTGCTTTGCTTCCTCCATGAGCCACTCGGGCACCCCGACACCATATTCCGCCGCAATCACCGACTCGGTTGCGATAAAGACATACGGGGCAAGCTCACGTGGTGCGAATATATATCCTTTGGGGGCCGCTGATACGAAGGAGCTGCTCCAGGCGTCCTTGTGGATCCCGGTGTCGCCGAATGTTTTAGGTTTTCCCTGTGTCGGAAAAATGTACGCTCGCCGCAACTCCTCCTGCGAGGGCAAAAGTTTCTTCCGCATTACGACCATCGACCGCACGAATTGCTCCGGAAGGTCCATGCCAAGATGTTGGCCGATGTCCACGACCTCCCGCACAATCCGGTCGTGCATATTGGCGAGGGCCGCCCGGTCGCTGAGCCGTTTCACAAGCTCTACCATGACCGACGTGACGTCGCTCGTGGCGTCAAGACCGGATGGATTGTGGGCCGAGAAAGCGAAAGCGCGGACAAAAAGGTTGCGCTCGCGCAAGCGTTCGAGGATCGCCGAGCAATTCGCGATCACCTCGTCAATTTTGACGTCGGCTCCCGCTTCCGAAAGTTTAAGGCGCTGGCGGAGTACCGCGTCACCAGCGAGGACAAGCTCGTCGTCCAATATGTCGTATACGAAGGAGATCAGCTTGTGATGCGTCACTATCCTCGACAGGTCGTGGACTATCGCCCAGATCATCGCCTCGATGGCAACAACCTTTGGATGCTGGTAGAGCTTGGAAAAGAGGATCATCTTGGTCAGGAGAAGCTCGTCAACGACCGACAGACCACTCCACGGGAAACCTATCAAAAATACTTCTGGTATACCCGCCTTGATGTTTGAGGCAAGGCGCGGCGGAAGGTCCGTAGGCGGGACCTTTTTTACTGTTACCTTTTGAACGAGTCGAGAGATGTCGATGATGCCGGGTATACCGGCCATGGATGCGTCCCGCACCATATAATCAAGTTTGTCGGCATCGAACGGACCGGAGATCAGTTGATGCAGGAGCGGTATCTCGCCAGAGATTGACTGCCCGAGAATGCATTTCGAAACCTTCTCTACGAATTCAGGTATCCGGGCCGACCAAGTCTGGGTCGGCAAGCCCAGCGCCACATGAGCGTCGAAGACCTTCTTCAGGACTTCCGCGAAATCGTTCGAGCGAACTACGAGGGCGGCGACAATTTCGCTAAGCTTGACATCCTCTCCGTACTTTCGGCGTTGTCGCTGCAGTTCCAGGAGGGTATTTGGATCTACTTCTAGCGCGTACTCTGAAACATGGGACAACACGGGGTGCCCTACGTCGTGCAATAGAGCAGCTGTCCTGAGGACCGCAGTCATATCGGTGCTGATGATAGCTTTGTTGTACTTGATCACGGACGACTGGTTAATCGCGGTGATCAACTGGTGTGTTTGGTGCAATACGCCCAGCGAGTGTTCAAACCTCGTATGGGCTGCGGAGGGGTAAACCCATTGAGCGACGCCGAGCTGGCGAAGATATCGCAGGCGTTGTATCAGCGGACTGTCAACGATCGCCACTTCAAGGGGCGTCAGTACGATCGTTCCCCAAACCCGGTCATGAATTTGCTTGGGCGATTGGTTCTGGATCGCAGTTTCGGCAACACGGGAAATGTAAGGCCGTAGATATTTTGCTGCGACAGCTTCTGCGACTTCCTCTAATGCGCTCTTCATGGGTGTCGTCAGTGAGCGACGTCAGCCAGATACTTCTTCGCCATACGCTCCAGCGCGCTATCGGGTATACGGCTTTCGGACAACGTCTTTCGAGCAGTCTCAGCACTCACATCGATGGTAACCCGAACAAATTTGGGGTTGTGAAGCGCAACACCCTTCAAGTCCCTTACCGCAAGGATGGCATCGCGCAGCGCTGTGCTATCCCCGTGATATGGGTCTGGTGCAATCACGAAGTCGGGCACGACCCCCAGCGTTTCCGCATTGTCCAACAGGTCGTCGTAAGCCCTAGCGAATTGTTCATCCAGGCGAGGATCGTCCAAAAGGATGGTTTTTTTTCCCTGAAGGCTCAATGCTGCCAGGAGACCTTGAACGAACTGCTCTGCGCTGACGATTTGCATGACATTCTCCCTAGACGTGCCCATCGTGCCCCGTAACACGTTTCGTGTCACGCGCCGATATAACGAACGCGCTTGCGACAAAAGAACTCGGCGCTGGCGCCTTTCGACAAACCAAACGAAACTGGTTCACAGAGGTTCCGAATCTTCGTCGCGTGAATAGCTATCACATCAAGCCGGTTAAGAAACACCATCCACTCTCGCTCTCTACAGAACTTTTTTTCGCAATCAAGCGCGTGCAAAGCCCCCGATGGAATCCGGCGAGTAGGATTGCTGATCAAGACAATGATTGTTCATGATACGTTCTAAATGTCAAGCATTGCGATATCGAAGGGGCTACGGGGTGTCAATCGGCGTCCACATCATCACTCCATTTCGGCATCCAATTTTGATGGTGTGGATGCTCCCTCCCGTGGGCATCGCGCCGCGTGGCGAGCGGGCCGATAAAGGCGTTCCACTCTCGAGCAGCCCCGTCAACATCCAATGGTTAGCCGTTTCTAGACATCCTTTGACGAAGGTTGCTGATTTTCCATTCCGGCTGCGCAAGTGACTGTTCGATCAACTGGTTCAGCAATTGAGGATTCGCGACCACATTTTTCCATAAATTCCAACTGGCGTAACCTGCGGCTATGTTGTCCTGCAAACGATCCGGTTTCGCGGTTGAATCTGGGCCCGTCCAGACGATCGTTGGCAAACCGATACCGACCAGGCCCATCTGCTGGTCGAGCGACGCATGAATTTCCCAGTCAACATACCGCCTTTTGGGCGTTTCGGCGCCGCACAGAACGATCGTGCAGGAGCTGCCATGAAGGTGGGTCTCTCGTATCCTCCTCATGATGTATTCGAAACTGCTACTGTCGACGGCCCGCTCCAGGGAATTGTCGGATATCATTTCATAGCCATCGTGAAACAACCTCGAAAAGCTGTCGTAGTATTGCTGATCGCTGCGGTGATGATAGCTGACGAAAACTTTTCGACGTGTGTGCCGGTTCGATATATAAGACATGGGTGTGACCTTATTTTCATTGATTTATGGAGGAAGTCGTGAAGGCTGTAAACGTGTGGAAGCGTTAAGGATTCACGTCGTTTGGGCGAAGCGCCGTCCTAGCCACACACCGAGGCGTGAGGCCAATGCCGCCAACCGGATCGTCTACCCGAAGTCACAGGATTACTCGGAACGCATTTCCCGGCACTTCGACGGTATTGGCATGGAGCGAGACGGCGTTGCCCATCGCGTGCCTGTCCGATTTTGGTCCGAGCCGTGGGTCGACGGCAGCGCAACTCCTAAACAAATCGACTTTTCAAGGGCCGCGTTCAACGTCGTCATCCTCCTGTACGACGACACGATGGCCGCGCCGTCCGTTAAGGATGAGTGGGAGACATATGTCGAGGACATCCACCAGGCAATCGTGTCCCGTGGAAATGTCGACCTCTACATGGCTTTCGGCGATCCTGCGGGCGCTTCTCCGCTGCGACCGGATATCGACAGACAAATCCAGTACGCCCGGCGAGACAAATGGAAAAAGTCCATTCGCCCCGATGGGTTCGAAACCCATCTGCTCCTGCATGCCGTTTTCAAAATTCGCGATCACCTGAAGCGAATATTCAGGCGGCAAGGCGACGAACTACTTTTTGTGAGCCACGCGAAGCTGGACGGCGACGAAACCGCGAGCGCGATTGTCGATTACGTGAACAGTCGCGACAACGATGTTCCGCTGGAGACCTTCTATGATGCCAAGGAACTGTCGCCAGGCGATAATTTCGCGAGCGAATTCTCGGACGCGATACGAGGCGGCACACTTCTCGCGATCGTCTCCGACGCCTATGATAGCAGGCCATGGTGCGTTTTTGAGTTGACTGAGGCCAAGCGTGCGCGGCGTCCTATAGTTCTCGCCGACGTCGGCAGAGTTCGTATCAGCCGCACCTATCCTTATGGCGCCAACGTCCCCAAAGTAAAAATCAACCCGCTCGCTGGGGAGACCGCCTGGATTGAGCCCCTGCTTGTCGAATGCCTTTCGGAAGGACTGCGGTGTGATCTTTTCAATCTTGAGGTTTCGACATTATTGGGGCCAACGAGTGACGACGTCCTTGTCTTGCCCAGGCCGCCGGAGCTTTTCGACATCATTGATTGTCCGTTTCAGCCGACTAGAGTGATCTATCCGGATCCGCCACTGGCAAATTTGGAGGCGGAATTGATCGACAAGGCCCTGTATCGCATTGCCGATGGCACCGTAGCGCTTCAGACACTAAGCGAGATCAAATGACGACAATGCTCAAAAATGTTCGGGTCCAGATTTCGGCCAGCATCCCTCCTGATCATCTGAAGCTGTCCATCCCTCCGAGAGAATTTGATCGAGCTATGCTTGCGGTTTGCATGGCCCTGGTAAGAGCAGGCGCGACTGTCGTCTACGGCGGAGATCTTCGACCAGACGGGATTACATTCAAAATCTTTAGACATCTTGCTCGCGCTTATGCGGATGTCGGTCGCGTCCCCTTCGTTCATGTCATCAGCTTCCCGGGTTTCGCTCGGATGGCGTACAGTAACCTCGTGGAAGCTTTAAAGGAACGGCGCGGGACATGCCGCACCTTCGTCTGCGCTAGCGACGGATTGCAAACCGTTGTGCTAGGTGACGACGAAATTGTTATCGGCGAAGGCGACGGATCAGTTCGATTGCAGGATCAGGCGGACCTAACAGCCTGGATCGATGAGTTCGGGATGTTCGAGGTCGCCACGGGGATGAGCCAGGCCCGTGCGACACTATCCGCATTCGTTGATGCATGTGTCCCCATCGGTGGAAAGATGAGTCTTCTCGATAACGAGCGCGACCAATATTCCGGGGCGATGCCAGGAATTATAGAAGAGGCCCTACTCGCTCTAAACAGCGGAAAGCCTGTCATCCCGTTGGCTGCCTACGGTGGGTCAACACGGGACTTGGCGATATCTCTGCAACTATTGCCGGAGGACCAGCGGGTGCCGAGAGGGCGCCAAGCCCAAAGTTACATGGAGGCGCTTTCTACGTCGGCGGCGTTGAAATCTCTCATCCCGGACGCCATCGTTGAAGCGCTCCAAAAGATCGCCCTCGATGACCGAGCGGAAATTATCGCCCGTGAAACGGTCAATACAATTCAAAGCTGGCGGGCATGGCACGCCGATCGGAAGGTAACGGCCAACGCGAATCTCGTCTGACTGCGTACCCAGTCTACCTTCGCGAATTCTAGTTACTCTGAACGTTTGCCACGTTCGGACGGGAACATCGTCAGCTGGCTATCGGCATGATCCTGGTCTGGAAGCTCGTAGAGTCGCTCGATCCCAGCGACAAATTCTGCCTGTCCCCCATAACTTGGGTGTCGCACCTGAGTGGCCGCGATGCCCAGATCTCCGAGCGCCAGTTGGGCATCACGTCCAATGGCGACAACCACTTGCGGCTTTAGGACTTCGAGCAACCAGTTCAGGAGTGGGCGACATGCCTCACGCTCCGATCTGGTATGACAACGGTTCGAGTGAGGGTCGTTCGGCTCATGGGGATGCAGCGGAAAAACATTCCATAGGAACACGGGACGATTGATGCGCTTCAGCGTTTGCCAGATAACACTCGCGGTCCGTTCCGAGAAAGCTGATCCTTTGGTCGCCCTACAAAGCGGCAGTTCTCCGTATAGTCCCGAGTGGTCCGACAGGTGGACCTCATCCGTCAGAGCCAGCCCCGTCCTTCGGCCGCCGCGGTATCCCAGGTCGCGAGCAATCCAGAAGGAATCTGCCTTATGTTCAAGAGCGGCATCCAGAACCAACTTCAGATTTTCGCGTCGGATTGCTGGCGCTTCATCGAAATCGTAGTCAAGGCAGGATTCCGAATAGGGATTGAAAGTATCTTTGAACCGAAGCTCGGCGAGCGTGTCCACGAACGATGTCGAGTTCATTTGGCCAGTTCCTTGATAGTCAATGACCGCTCTTCTATATCAAGCCGGACTACGCCGCGACGGTTTTCTCGCAAGAATCGGAAGGCGCGGTTACCTTGGAGAATGGCTTCCTCCCAGAGCCATAGCGGTGACGTTTCGGCTTCGTATCCCCGAACAAATTGGCGGACATTTTTTAGAAGCGTCAAACTCAGCTCACCCGGTTGCTGGCCATGAAAGAAATCGAAGTCTTTGGCAATACCAAACACATACGTCGCCACGCCCTCTTCGATCAGGGTTGCCCTCGCTCCATCTTGGCCCTCGTCCACTCGCGCCTGGCTCTTTCTCTTTCTCTTGAAGAGCGCACGGAAAACCGGCGACCAGCCCAGGACCGCCGCGTACGCGTAGTGAAAGACATCATGAAAGCGATAGTCGTCAGGATGCATGATGTTGTCCGTGAGGCGGTCGCCGATGAAAATTCCGTTGCATCGCTGCAGGACATAGCTCCTGTCGTTGCTGGCTTGGCGCTCATAGATCTCGATCTCGAGGGTTCGGGGGAGTTGCTCGTCCGGATCGAACTCACCATCGAACAGCGGCGGGTACACCCGCTTGCTTGGCCACCGGTCTTCAGCTTTTTCCAAATTCCGTCGCGCTGCGGTCTCAAGCGTGACGCCAGCCTCATTCGCTGCCTCGACAAGAAGAAAGAAAATGGCGCTTAGATCCGACTGCAATAGCTCGACGTTCGCTTGATTGCCATCGGCAATCCCAGAAGAAAGCAAACCGGTAGCTCCTGCCAGCCGGAGCAATGTTCCCTCGAATTGAACCGTTGGGGAATTGAGTGGCAGCGAATGCTGCGGCTGAAGCGACCCAAAGTGATCTACGTCGCCCTCACCTCCCGCCCTGCTGGCGATGAACGACAAGCTTATTCCCGCGTGTTCGCCTATAATCGCGAGGTACCACAGAGCATCCCCCAGTTCTTCGAGAACCGTCGCTTCGTAGCTCACAAAGGCAGTGGAATCGCGCTGTTTTTTCTTCACTTCACTGAGAAGGCTCCCGACTTCGCCCACAAGGCCAAGCACTGGAAGATCGAAACCATTTCCTTTGCCTCGGGTTTTGTCAGTCCTTGCGGCGAGCTTCTGATACTCGTTCAGGCCAAGCGATTGTCCCAATTGATCCCCCGATAGAACAAAAGCTCTTAAGAGCAATTCGTTGGCAATCCAGCGGCCAACCACATAACCCAGTGCGACTCGATAAGTTTGGGTTGAGAGAATGCCACAAACCGATCAGGCAGCAAGTATTGGTTGAAGTATCAGAGGAATTGATGTTGGTATGGGCAACGGGGACGGGATCGGCGCAGTCCGTGGGCTTGGGCAAGTGTGACACGATGCGAAACAACTGATGCCCCGACAGTGCCGCTATGCTTCGATTTTTCGGTTTCATCGGTTGGGATATGACAGCAAAAAATAAAGACGACCTTCTTTGGCGGGACGCGTTGTCGGCTTGGGCTGGCGACGACGCTCTTTTCAACGACGACTTCCTGCAGGTCTACGGGGGCAGGAGATGGGCGGTTGACGAAGCGGACTCTGCCGCTGCCCACTCTCTACACGTCGAGCTTATATCACGAATTACTACCCAGCCGCTCGGATACACTGAGGGTGTCGAGGAAGCCGCGCTCCACAGTGTTTTCAGCCTTTTCGCGGTCGCTCGTACGTTGACCCGCTCCGCACGCACCGCTCACACATTCGAAACGGTAGTTTGGCATGTCCTAAACACTTTCGTCCGCCCGTTTACCGCCAAGTGGCACCAGAAGGCGAAGGCGGGTCTGCTACGCGGCCTCGACACCAGCGATGTTTTCCGTGCCGAACTCCGGCTCCTGCAGGGTGAATTAATTGCCTTTGACCGCGTCTTAGCCAGAATTGCTGACGGAGAATGGTATCTCGTCGGACGGACATCAGATCCCGCTGATGCCGCCATAAGGGATGAGATGACTGAACGAGTGACTTGGAGACCTATGGGAGAGCCATCAGCCGTGGCGTCAACCCAATCAAGGTCAGACGAGGAAACAGCGAGGCTCGAACGATTGCGTTCCGAGGAAGAGGCATATGTCCGTTGTCGGCGCAAATTCTACTCCGTAGACCATAGGGAGTGGGCTTCGGGACTTGCCCTTTCCGGCGGAGGTATAAGAAGCGCGACCTTCGCCATGGGCGTAATGGTTTCGCTCGCAAAACGGAATATGCTTCCTCAGTTTGACTACCTATCTACCGTCTCTGGCGGTGGATACACAGGTTCTTTCCTGACACAGCTCCTTGGTTCCCCCGACCGTCCTGGTTCCGTCTCCTTGCGACCAACCGACCTTCCGTTCAGGCGAGAGGAAGGCGAGTCTTTCTTGCTGCAACGAATTCGCCACGGAGCGAGCTTCCTCGCAGCGGGCGCGTGGGAACGGTTCGGTGTTGCAATGGCTCAAGCCCAGGGAATTTTCATCAGTTTCTTGTTCCTCGTGCTGATGATCGGCGTGATGACCGATGTCTTGCTGGCCGTAAATCAACTTCTATCCGCGAGAGCGGTCGCACATCTGCCAGTACTGTTCGCTATTGGCTTCTTCGTTTGGGCTCTAATTTTGCCCGTGGGACGAAGATTAGCGCCAAAAATCCTGAATCGTTTGAATGCGTGGGTCTGCGCCACTCTCCTTATTCCTCCGCTCTGGTTGGGCGTCAAGGCAGCGGGTAGCGCAGCAGATGCTATTCGGGACTGGCTTGCACCCGACGCGAACACGTTCGCGGGCTATGCGATCGTCTTCATGACAACTTTCGCCGCGATACTTTCCGTTACGTGTGGTCTGTACGCGCGATTCAATCGCGGGCGACCGTTGCTAATGAGTGTGCTGACGGTAATCTTCCTCGTCCTGGCACAGGGACTCGCCCTACAGGTCATTAACGAACTGGAGGGTGAGGCATTCGCCTACGCCGTCACGTTGCCGCTAGTGACTAGCGCATTCCTGGCATTAACGCTTAACGTCAACACCACGTCCTTGCACCATTATTACCGCAAAAAATTGTCGCAAGCCTTCATCATAAACCCCGACAACAAAGTCGCGCGGCCGATGAAACTGAGCGAATTTTCGGGCGAGCGGGCGATCTTCCCTATCATAAACTGCTCATTGAACGTGCCTGGTTCGCAACTAGCCGAGATGCGGGGTCGTCAGGCCGACCTGTTCTCCTTCACACCAGTTGCCGCGGGAGCAACCGCAATAGGTCACTTTCCGACTTTTGAGTGGGAAAAAGCGAACCCTAAGCTCGATTTGGCGACCACAATGGCGCTCTCGGGTGCTGCGGTCTCGCCGCAGATGGGTTTGAAAACAATCCGCTACGGCAGCTTTTGGCTGACGTTATTGAACCTCCGTTTGAACCTTTGGCTCAAAAAGCCAAGACAGGCCTGTTTTCCGTTTTTCCCCACACTGTGGAATCTTGCCGAAGAGCTTGCGGCATCCGCTGATGAGAAAGGTACTTTCCTTAATATCTCAGACGGGGGCCATATCGAAAATCTCGGCGTCTACGAGCTGTTGAGGCGACGTTGCAAATTCATCGTGGCCGTCGATGGGGAGAACGACAGCCAAATGACATTTCACGCGCTGACTAATCTCCAACGTCTGGCTTATATAGACCATGGCATTGTCATTGAAGCCGACCTTGAAGATCTTCGACCCAGTAAAAAGGGGCTAAGTCGTTCTCACTTCAGGTTCTGCAGAATTCGATATCCAGCGGGGCCTGGGGATCACAAGGAACAGATTGGCTACTTGGTTTACGTCAAACTTTCGTTGACTGGTAACGAGGGCGAGTTCATCCGCCGCTACAAGTTCGACGAACCCGCCTTTCCTCACCATTCGACGGCAGACCAGTTCTTCACCGAAGTTCAGTTTGAGGCCTATCGCGCCCTGGGTGAACACGTTGGAGACAAAATGTTCCTCGAAGCGATTTCGGGTCTCCCTGATAGCAACGATCTGAAACTCGAAGAATGGTTTCAAGGCTTGGGGCGCAGTTTTCTGGAGCCGCTCAATAGACCTAAAAGGGCTGACAGCGCACCAGTTCCGGCACCAGCAGCTTAGCTCGATACGGCCATCCTTTTGTGCCTTAAGATGATTTCCTTTGCCTACTATTCAAACCGGATCGCGTTCAGTGCCAATTTTTCGTTAAAGTTGTGAAAAGCGGCCTTACCCGGTTGTAACTTCAGATAAACAACCACATTTCATTGATGGAATACAGGTGACGCTTTTTGCTTTCAACACTTGGGTTTCTTGCTGGGGAGCAATTTTGATGGTGGACAGGCGACACGTATTCATCAGCCATCACCATGCTGACGACGAGCACGTCGATCGGTTATCAGGCATGCTGAGCAGACGTGGATACGAAATCAGAAATAGCTCGATCCGCGCCAAGCCCGCGAACCAGGCCCGATTGGATAAGGGCATGGTCAATGACCAGGCAATCAAGCGCCTCCTACGCCGAAAGATGGCATGGGCTTCGACTGTTGTCGTCTTGATTGGGAAAGAGACGCACGCACGGCCCTGGGTCAATTGGGAAATCAAGAAGGCGAACAAGCTTGGAAAGCGGATCGTGGGAGTGTTCACACGCGGCGCAACTGACGCGGATATCCCAACCGCACTCGATGACTACGGATCAGCGATCGTGAACTGGTATTCCGATAGCATCATCAATGCCGTCGAGGGGTCCGACAATCGCTTTGAAACTGCTGGTGGCGGTCTCCGAACACCTATTTATCAGACTACGACTTCACGCTGCTGATCAATGACCGTCTTCATGTACGTTGTTGCGCGAGATTTTGGTTTCGCCCCGAACCCATTCCACGGATATTGCACGCTTGCGACCTGCAAGCCAGTCGTTCGTCGCATGGCAACCAACGATGACTGGGTGATCGGCATGGGCGGACAGAAGCTCGATGCCGTAGGTCGGTGCATCTTTGCCATGCAAGTCACCGAAACGCTGACGTTCAATGAATATTGGGCGTCCGAATTATTTCTCGACAAGAAACCTGTTCGAAACGGCAGCCGACGGATGATGTTGGGCGATAACATATACAATCGGGAGGATAACGGAGAGTGGCGACAACTTGACTCACATCACAGCCGTCCAGATGGCACTCCAGATGCCGATAATATCAAAACCGATACCGGGACCAACCGCGTCCTCATTTCAGATCGCTATTTTTATTTCGGCGACCAAGCGCCCGAAGTACCGAAAGCGCTCCTTGAGGCCATGGGCTATCAAAATTTACGTGGCCATCGTGTCTTCAAGGGCGACGAATGCCGCGAACTCATCAACTGGCTACTGGAGGGCTATCCCAATCAGATGAATCAGATCATTGGCGACCCCTTCCAATTTAAAAGGAGTGCAGCGAGGTACTCTGTACGGGGCGACAAGATTATCCCGTAAACCGTCGTTGATTTCGATTGGACACGCGGCAAGAGAAAAGGCGGATATGAGACAGGCCGTCCTTTGTTCCAGGGGCCCTGAAGCTACCTGAGCACATATGAAGCGAGCGGTTATGGTGGCAAAACTCCCATTAACCGCACCGCCCGTCGCCGTCTCATAACGACCGATAACGTTGGCTTATCAGTCGTCCTGCCCATGGCTGGCAGAATGGGGTTGGAACAAGAGCAGTG
>UCMT01000094.1 GCA_900473795.1 Hyphomicrobiales bacterium
TAGCACTACTTTGGCAGATTAATTCTGCATTAACGATGATGGGGCATCTTGAGCACTTTCATTGGGGTGCGCGAGATGGCGGAGTTGGATGTTGCGCTGGCGAATTGGCTCAAGCCGTTCGTTGAGAAGCTTGGTCACAAGAAGCGGCGGCAGATGTGCCCGGTCTACATTTCGGGGCTCATCGGTCCGGGTGATCGCAAGAGTATCGAGCCGATGGCGGAACGCTTTGCGCCCGATCGCTACGACCGCCTGCATCATTTCATCTCGGATGGCATTTGGGATGCCGGTCCCCTTGAGACGGAATTGGCCGTGCAGGCCGACAAGATCGTCGGGGCTTCGGATGCCTTTCTGGTGATCGACGACACAGGCCTGCCGAAGAAGGGCGACCATTCCGTTGGGGTCGCGCCGCAATACGCGTCGATGCTTGGCAAACGCGCCAATTGCCAGACACTGGTGTCCTTGACGTTGGCACGCGACGAGGTTCCCGTCCCGGTGGGCTTGCGGCTGTTTCTGCCCGAGGGTTGGACCAGTGACGAGGATCGAATGGCAAAAGCTGGCGTTCCCGAGCCGATGCGCAAACCGCGCACCAAGCCTGAGATTGCGCTCGAAGAGATTGATCGGCTGATCGCAACGGGCATGCGGTTTGGCACTGTGCTGGCTGACGCAGGCTACGGTCTATCGGCGGCGTTTCGTCAGGGGTTGAGCGCACGCGGCCTGACCTGGGCTGTCGGCATTCCCAAGCATCAAAAGGTCTATCGCCATGATGTCGCATTGATCTTTCCTGTTGCTGGTCATGGACGACCGCGCAAGCATTCAATCCCCGATACGCTGTCGACGGCAGCCGAAACGATCCTTGCAGCCTCGACATGGAAGACACTCAGCTGGCGTCGCGGCACCAAAGGCCGATTGACCGCCCGCTTTGCTGCCCTGCGTGTTCGAATTGCCGATGGCAATCCGCAACGTATCCTCGACAAAGGACAGCAGCATATGCCGGGCGAGGAAGCCTGGCTGGTCGGCGAGTGGCGCTCAAACGATGAACGCAAATACTATCTGTCCAACCTCCCAGCCGAGGCGACATTAAAGCAGCTGGCGGCTGCCATCAAAGCCCGATGGGTCTGCGAGCAGGCGCACCAACAAATGAAAGAAGAACTTGGCCTCGATCACTTTGAAGGCCGATCATGGCAAGGTCTGCATCGGCACGCACTGATGACAATGATCGCTTATGCCTTCCTGCAGCATCAGCGCCTAAACAAGGCCAAGCGGGAAAAAAACCAAGAGGCACGGCCCGCCTAAACCGACACTGCCAGCCATCCGGCGCGCGGTCATAAACACCCTCTTATCAGCGTCAGCCCCACAACGATGTCCGCACTGCCGAATCCGGTTCAGAACGCCAAAATACATTCTGCCAAAGTAGTG
>UCMT01000060.1 GCA_900473795.1 Hyphomicrobiales bacterium
GGCATTAATGAAGGTTGGTATAAGTCATTACCTTTACTAATATTATTTCTAAGTATTCCAAGCGTGTTTGCGCGAAATATGTTTGAATTTTTTAGGTATATATCTGATCCACTGCAGCAGCCGTCTCCGTCGCTCAGTATCAGAAAATCATTATCTGCATATCCGAATGTGATGCCCTTTGACGTGCATATATCGCGAAGAACCTTCAGATGGGGTCTCCTATATCCAGCCGGCAATACGTATTCGTTTCCAACAAGAGAAGAACTGTTATCCCGATACCAAGTGATAACACTCCCGTCGAAGTAATTTAGCAAGGCGTCACCAAATTTCTTGTCGGCGCTGACGGGCACTTTGAGGTACTCGGCCGAGACGTGATCCACGCAACCTACAGGTAGCTGCATAATCATCTCGGCAGCGTGCTGTTCTTGCCCAGGGATCAATGGTTGCAGGCGGAGACCGACTTTAATTTGCCTGTCGCGCAACCTGCCGATGAGAGATAAGAAGGTCTCGTAGCTTAACGCGCCACGGTCGACTCGGCGTCTAAGTTCTTCAGAGCAGCCGGCGAATGAGACACGGACGAGCGTGTTGGCGTTACTGAGTGCGTCTATATAGATATCTTCAAAAAGGAGCTTGCCCTTAGTGCTCAGCAGATAGGGGTATCCATCGTCCTTTAGAACCTGCATGATCTTCAGTGTAGACCTGATTTTTGCTTCTATAGGCATGAGGGGATCAGACATGCCACCAAATTGAATAGGTGTACGGTGCTGAAGAAACTCATCCAAAGCGGAATTAATGATTCCGTTGTTCACGCGGTGTAGCCGCATTTCAAGGGTCGAAGCATCGGCCGCCGCTAGCTTTGCCTCTCGTCCGGAGCCTGTTCGAGCTCGCGCGTAGCAATAGCCGCAGGAAAATTGGCACGCATTGTACGAATCGAGTCGAACCGGAGCAGAGCAGAAAGAAATCTGGCTGGATACCGATAAGAAATGTTTGTACATGCGGCTTAAGACAAGAATTGAGTGTAAAGAAGGTTGGCCGTCGTGCATATGTTCTGGACTATTACGACTATGACCGTAAACCAAGCAAGATTTATAAGAAAGTATATCGCTTTCCTTGCTGTGGGAAGGGAAGAGGCGCGTCTGCCAAATATCTCCCATACCACTTCGTAGGTTGCCACGTCATCTATTTTTGAAGATTCAGGCGTCAAAATGATCCTTGGCATCTCCATCTTGTAGCTTTTTCCTGAGTGTGTGAACTTTAGCACCGATTGCTTCTCAGAAACATCTACACAAGCCATTCCCAATGGGTTCGTCTATCTCTTGAGCATACTTTTTTTCAAGAAGCCTGCCGATAAACTTGTCAACATCATAGGCCTTTGGCGATCTTGCCGCGTCCTCTATCAAGTATAGTGCTTCCCACGCGGCCCAACGGGGGGAGTGCCGAGACTGATCATAGTCGGCATAGGAGCTATAATCCTTGATGAATTTTGGGCAGAAATACTGATAGAGCGCAAACGCCACGATAAAAAACAATGACCCCAACCATAGAAGCCACCAAGAAAATGGTAGGCTTACACTATACTCAATACAGATGTTGTCGACGCAGAGCCTGTTGGCGCGGGAAGAATTCTCGGTAAGAGTGGCAATTATCGGAGAAATTGCAAACCAAGTGCCGAAATATCTCAGATAATTCAAAGAGTAAAAGAATTTGTACCACTGCCAATGGTACTTGAGACTGTCAGCTGGCAAGAAACCCATTTGCATCCTCTTCCTCTCGCCAATTACTGGCTCTCACAATTGCAGTGGTGCAGCTCTTGCGTTTCTGCTCCCTGTTCGGACCTTTTCGTCTGCTTTGCGATCACTCCATACCCTCGTAACTTCCGGCGCCGACCCTCGGGTCTAAACTGGGATGACGAACTTACTCCCCCGGTCGCCCGGTCTTGCCCTTGGTCTTCTTCTGCCGCTTCACATCGCCGGCATCCTCATAGGAGCCGACGCCGGGCTTGGCGCGGAGGAGGGGTTTGGGGTCGTCGGACCCCCTCACCAAGTTCGCCGTACCAATCGGCTTTGCCTCTTGGGGCGAACTATCCTCTCCCACGAGGGGAGAGGAGGAACCCGGCAGTACCGGTTTCTCCGGCAGCTTACCCTTGGTGTTGAGCGGCTTTTCGGTGCGGCCGACGGTCATTTCGTCGAGGTCGTTCTTGCGGTACAGCGAGCGGGCGGGGCGGGTCATGTCGGTGCCCGGGCCCATGTCGTCGAGGCCGGGTTTGGTGAAGAGGGAACTGGATGATCTCCCCCCTTGTGGGGGAGATGCCCCGAGAGGGGCAGAGGGGGGTATGGCGGCGGCGGACTCGGCGTTTGAGGTGGGCTTACCCCCCTCTGTCCTGCCGGACATCTCCCCCTCAAGGGGGGAGATCGACTCGCGGTTGGGCTTCTTTTTGCCCTCCAGCGTCCGCGCCACATTGTTTTGCGTCCCTGTCCGGCCTTCCAGCGTCCGCGCCTCCTGCCTTGCCATCGGGTCGTCCATGACGGCGAGTTCGGCGGCTTTGAGGCGCTTGATCTCGTCGCGCAGGCGGGCGGCGGTTTCGAAGTCGAGGTCGGCGGCGGCGTTGCGCATCTGTTTTTCCAGCGCCTCGAGATGGGCGGCGAGGTTGTTGCCGACCAGTTCGGTGATGCCGCCCTTGACGCCCCTGATGCCGATATCGGCGCGGACGTGATCCTTCTCGTAGACCGAGTCGAGGATGTCGGAGATCTTCGCCTTGACCGATTCCGGGGTGATGCCGTTGGCCTCGTTGTAGGCCATCTGCTTTTCGCGGCGGCGGGAGGTTTCCTCCATGGCGCGGCTCATCGAGCCGGTGACCGTGTCGGCATAGAGGATGACCTTGCCGTCGACGTTTCGCGCGGCGCGGCCGATGGTCTGGACGAGGGACGTTTCCGAGCGCAAGAAGCCTTCCTTGTCGGCGTCGAGGATGGCGACGAAGCCGCATTCGGGGATGTCGAGGCCCTCGCGCAGCAGGTTGATGCCGACCAGCACGTCGAAGGCGCCGAGCCTGAGGTCGCGGATGATCTCGATGCGCTCCAGCGTGTCGATGTCGGAATGCATGTAGCGGACGCGCACGCCCTGCTCGTGCAGATATTCGGTGAGGTCCTCGGCCATGCGCTTGGTGAGCACGGTGACGAGGGTGCGGTAGCCGGCCGCCGCGGTCTCGCGGATCTCGCCGAGCACGTCGTCGACCTGGGTCTTGGCCGAGCGGACCTCGACGGGGGGATCGATCAGGCCGGTCGGGCGGATCACCTGTTCGGCAAAGACGCCGCCGGACTGTTCCAGCTCCCATGCCGCCGGGGTGGCGGAGACGGCGATGGTGTCGGGGCGCATGGCGTCCCATTCCTCGAAGCGCAGCGGGCGGTTGTCCATGCAGGACGGCAGGCGAAAACCGTATTCGGCCAAGGTCGCCTTGCGGCGGAAGTCGCCGCGATACATGCCGCCGATCTGGCTGACCGAGACGTGGCTCTCGTCGATGAACAGAAGGGCATTGTCGGGGATGTATTCGAACAGGGTCGGCGGCGGCTCGCCGGGCTGGCGGCCGGTCAGGTAGCGCGAATAGTTCTCGATGCCGGCACAGGAGCCGGTCGCCTCGAGCATCTCGACGTCGTAGCGGGTGCGCTGCTCCAGCCGCTGGGCTTCCAGCAGGCGGCCGCCCTTTTCCAGCTCGGCGAGGCGCACTTTAAGCTCCTCCTTGATCGCCTTGATCGCCTGGTTGAGCGTCGGGCGCGGGGTGACGTAGTGCGAATTGGCGTAGATCTTCACCGACTTCAGGTCGTCGGTCTTCTGGCCGGTGAGCGGATCGAACTCGGTGATGGCATCGATCTCGTCGCCGAACATGCTTATACGCCAGGCGGCATCCTCCAGGTGGGCGGGGAAGATCTCGATGGTATCGCCCCTCACACGGAACGAGCCGCGCTGAAAATCCATGTCGCGGCGCTTGTATTGCTGGGCGACGAGGTCGGCGAGCAGCTGGCGCTGGTCGAGCCGGTCGCCGACCGTCATCTGGAAGGTCATGGCGGTGTAGGTCTCGACCGAGCCGATACCGTAGATGCAGGAGACCGAGGCGACGATGATGACGTCGTCACGCTCGATCAGCGAGCGGGTGGCCGAGTGGCGCATGCGGTCGATCTGCTCGTTGATCGACGATTCCTTCTCGATGAAGGTATCCGAGCGCGGCACATAGGCTTCCGGCTGGTAGTAGTCGTAGTAGGAGACGAAATATTCGACCGCATTGTCGGGGAAGAAGTTCTTGAACTCGGAATAGAGCTGCGCCGCCAGCGTCTTGTTCGGCGCCAGGATGACGGCGGGGCGCTGGGTCGCCTCGATCACCTTGGCCATGGTGAAGGTTTTTCCGGAGCCGGTGACGCCGAGCAGCACCTGGGAGCGGTCGCCGTTCGACAGGCCCTCGACGAGGTCCTTGATGGCGGTCGGCTGGTCGCCGGCGGGCTCGTAGTCGGATTTCATCACGATCCGCAGGCCGCCCTCGGATTTCTCCGGCCGGGCCGGCCGGTGCGGCGTCCACAGCTTGCCGTCCTTGAACAGCGGATTGCCGCTCTCGATCAGCGCCGAGAGGGCCTCGACCGTGGCGGTGACGGCGCCGGTGGCCAGTGACCCGGCCTCCTCGAGCGAGACGTCGAGGCCGGCGACCGGATTGAGGCCGGCGGCAGCGCGGGTCTTCGGGTCGGAGGTGCCGCCCATCGAGGTGCCGCGCGCGGATTTGGAGGCGGCGATCTCGACCTTCTTGCGGTGCTTGCCGGCCTTCGAGGCGACGTCGTGGCGGGTCTCGATCGTCTCGGCCTCGGCCATGCGCTGCAGCTCTTCGGCCCAGTCGGCGACGTTCGACGCCAGCGGTGCGCCCGTCAGCGGGGCCTGAGGGGCTTCCTCGAAGCCGGCGGATTTTTTCGGTGCTTTCGACATGCCGGCGAATATGGAGAGAGTCCGGCGGAAAGGGAAGGGGGCGATGAGTACAAAAAGGCAACGGATATGCCGGCTACTGCCAGTTTCTGACATAGGGCGAGGGCCACCCGGCGGCGCCTCCAGCGCGGGTGAAAAGCCGCCGCGGGCCTTGCCGGGCGCGGCGCTCTGCGGCTAAGCAGACTTTCGTTGGCAAGCCAACGATTCATCTGCCCAGTCTCCCGGTCTTGTCGCAGGTTTTGGTCGGAAAACCGTGGAACACTTTTCCGAAACCTGCTTAGAAGCGGATGCCGTCCAACCCTCCCAGGATTCGTCTTATGCCCTTTGCGATCAATCCGGCCGCCGTCTGGCCGATCCTCCTGCTGCTCCTGTCGAACGTGTTCATGACCTTCGCCTGGTACGGCCATCTCAAACACGCCTCGTCGCCGCTGTACCTGGCGATCGTCGCCAGCTGGGGCATCGCCTTCTTCGAATACTGCCTGGCGGTTCCCGCCAACCGGCTGGGCAACACGGTCTACTCCGCCGCCCAGCTGAAGACGATGCAGGAGGTGATCACCCTCGTCGTCTTCGCCGCCTTCTCGACCTTCTGGCTGAAGGAAACCCTGACCTGGAACCATGCGATCGGCTTCTGCCTGATCGCCGGCGGCGCGGCCTTCGTGTTCAAGGGCTGATCTTTCGCCATCCCGCCGGTCTTTCGCAGAATCGCCACAAGCATGCCGTAGCGCTATCTGGATGCGTGAGGGAAGGGTTTGATGAGCCTGGCATTTTCCACCATGGCGGCGTTGCGGTTCGGCACCGGGTTCCGGCCGGAGCAGGTGCCGCCGGCGAGCGTCGAGGAACTGCTGGCGCAACTGTCGGCGGGGCGGCAGGAAACGCTGTTGTTCCCGCAGGGCGGGCTTGCCGCTGCACGGCAGCGGATCGTCGACGCGGCGGAGAAACAGGACGCGCTCAAGCTCGCCAACAAGACCGCCGGCGAAGCGACCAAACGCGTCAACCGCAAGCGCTTGATGATCGAAATCAACACGCATCTCGGCGAGGACGAACATGCGCGGTTCATGCAGGCCGTGCTGTCGCCCAACGGCTTCAACGAGCGGATGGCGAGCTTCTGGGTAAACCATTTCAGCGTCAGCTCCGTCAAGGCGCAGTTCATGCGGCTTCTGGTGCCCGTCTACGAGGCCGAGGCGATACGGCCGAACATCGGCGGTCGGTTCGCCGACCTCGTCAAGGCGGCCGTCCTGCATCCGGCGATGCTGATCTATCTCGACCAGGTGAAATCCTTCGGTCCGACCTCGCCGCTGGGATTAAAGCGCAAGGTCGGGTTGAACGAGAATCTCGGCCGCGAACTGCTGGAACTTCATACGCTCGGCGCCGGCAGCGGCTACAGCCAGACGGATGTCCGCAATGCGGCGTTCGTGCTCACCGGCATGACCGTCGACCGCCGGAGCTACCGCGCCCGCTATGCCGTGCAGATGGCCGAACCGGGGGCGCGGGATGTCCTGGGCAGAACCTATGGCGGCCGCCGTCGCGGGCTGCCGGATATCCTCGCGCTGATCGAGGATCTGGCGGCAGCACCGGCGACACGCGCGCATATCTGCCGCAAGATCGCCGGCCATTTCCTGGCCGACACGCCGCCGCCGGAGGTGGTGCGGGCCATGACCTCCGCGTGGGAAGACGCGGACGGCGATCTGACCGCTGTCTATGCGGCGATGCTCCGTCACTCCAAAAGCTGGGACGACGAAGGCCAGAAAGCCAAGCCACCGTTCGACTACATCGTGTCCGGCCTGCGGGCGCTGTCTGCCACGCAAGAGGACTTGCAGGACGGCGGTCGGGTCAAACACAGGATGATGGCCGCCGATGCCCAGGCTGCCGACATGACGGCCGCTCAGGACGAGATGGCGATGATGCCGGCGGTCGATGGCAAGCTTGCCGACCTGGCGACGCTGCGCGTCAATCCGCTGACGGTGCAGGCCGCGGCAAGGCTTGGCCAGCCGCTCTGGAGACCGCCGAGCCCGGCCGGGTTCGAGGACAGTCTTTCGGCCTGGATCGCCGGCGGCCCGCTGGCCGACCGGATCGCCTGGGCGCGGCTGGCCGCGGCAAGGCTGGGCGGCGACCGCGACCCGCGGGATTTCCTGCAGGCCGCATTGCGCGATGCTGCCCGCCAGGACACGATCGACATCGTCTCTCGTGCGCCCAACCGGCAGATGGGGCTTGCGCTCGTTCTCGCATCGCCGGAATTCAACAGAAGGTAGGCCGCAGATGGGTATGGACAAGCTGTCGATGAGCCGCCGGGCGTTTCTCGCTTCGGCCTGCTGCGCGGCCGCGGCGCCGCTGGTGACATCCATGACGCTGGCGGCGGCGCCGGGTAGCAAGCGGCTGGTGACGATCATCCTGCGCGGCGCCATGGACGGGCTTCATCTCTTGCAGCCCTATGCCGACCGCGCGTTCAAGCTCTGCCGGCCGACCCTTGCCCTGACGCCGGACAGCGGCCTGATCGACCTCGACGGTTTCTACGGCCTCAATGCCGACGCGAAGGACCTTCTGCCGCTCTGGGAACGTGGCGAGCTCGCCTTCGTGCAATCCGTCTCGACGCCGTATCGGGACGGGCGCAGTCACTTCGATGGACAGGACGTTCTGGAAAATGGGGGCTCCGCGGTCGGCGAGGAAAAGAGCGGCTGGCTGAACCGGGCGCTGTCGGCCATGCCGCCCGGATCGGCGCGCAAGGCGATCGACGTGAACACCTCGGCGGAACTGCTCTTGAGCGGCGACAATGATGTGGAGGTCTGGTCGCCGCGCACGGATCTGGCGATGAAAATCGACGAGCGCGGCTTCTTCGAGCGGCTTTATCGCAACGATCCGCTTTTCGCCAAGGCGATGGCCGATGCGTCCGTCACGGATTTTTCGGTCGACGAACTCTATGGCGACGGCAAGCGCGGCGCCAAGGCTGCCGATATCGCGCGTCTTGCTGCCGGCATGCTGATGCAGGACTATCGGATCGCCAGTTTCTCCATCACCGGCTGGGATACGCATGCCGGCCAGAAAGCGGCCTTCAGGGCCGCCGCCAAGGAGCTGGCGACGGCGATCCTGACCATTCGCAGCGCGCTTTCGCCGGATGTCTGGAAGGAGACGATCGTTGTCGGCATGACCGAGTTCGGCCGCACCGCGCGCGAGAACGGCTCCTTGGGAACAGACCACGGGACCGGCGGCCTCGCGCTGATTGCCGGCGGCGGCATCGATGGCGGCAAGGTGATCGGACAATGGCCGGGGCTGGGCGAAAAACATCTGCTCAACGGGCGCGACCTGATGCCGACCGGCGACGTGCGCGAACTGGCGGCGGCGATGCTCTACCGGCAGTTCGACATCTCGCCGGGCAAGCTGACGAGCACCATCTTTCCGGGGCTGGATTTCAGCCCGTCGTCGGTGTACCTCAAATCCGTCTGACGGTTGAGGACGCGTGACGAGACTTCGCAGCGTCGCGGGCCCTAGTGGTGAAAAGCTGACGCTTGTTATACGGTACGGACTTCCGTTTAGGGTGGAAGGCGGGACGTCCTTATCCCCATTCAGGAAGATTGGCTCGGCCGTTTGCTCCAAGGCGGGCCAAACGCGGCGGTGAGAACGGCCGACCGGACCATTCCAGCACGCTCTCGCGAACAACCTGCCGTTCCTCGTCCGACGCGAACAGCCTAGCCGGCCACGGGTGAGCGTACGTCTTGGACATCCAGAAATAGAAAGTTCCCGCATCCTCTTCGAGAGCATACAGCGAGTCCCACGTGCAGATGATCGTCTGACCCAAGACGGTGTAGGTAATTCCGCTCTTGTCTACAGTAGACTCAACGGGCTTGCCAATTGCGCCGGCCTTCATCAGTCGCCGGCGATACAGGAAACGCAAGAGCCGTCGGGCCGGCTTGAGCAACAGAATTGCCAAGAGCGCACAAAGAATGATTGTCGCAACGGCATAGACTGCGAATATGGCAACGTCGCCTGCCTGCCACCTGTCGAAATTCAGGATCAGCGAGACGAAAAGTGCAACTAGTCCTACCGCCCCGACGACCGGACCAAGCGGCAACAACTGGCGCGTTGCATACTGAATTTCGAGATGATCGTCGAGTTCCAACTCGAAGGATCTGCGAAAGCCGGGCCGATCCGCAGACGGCCAGATTCGCGGAACTGAGCCAGGGGAACGCTCGGACATAGTTCAACCTTCCAGAATTGCAGCCCGCGGAACTTGGCAATGCAGATTTTGTACGGGAGGGTGCGATTTACGTCAATCGAAGCACCACAGTGCACGACAGCATCGGGCGTCTGTCACCGCGTGGCATATCCCGCAGCAGGGGGTATCGCCAACGGGCTTGCGGTTTGTTCCCTCTTCTCCCCGGCGGGGAGAAGGTGGCGCGAAGCGCCGGATGAGGGGGCCGGCTGGCGCCGGAATTGCCGAGACCCCCTCATCGCCTCGCCTGCGCTCGGCACTTCTCCCCGCGGGGGAGAAGTTGGAGCTTGTCGCAATCGCCTTCGCTCCTTAGGCATTGCCCTGCTGCCCTGAAGGGCGGGATGGAGGAGCTAGATGCCAGCCTTTTTGATGTGCCAAACGCTGGATATTTTCGCCGCTAGCCGGCCTTTTCACCAAACAGCGTGTCGAGGATCTGCCCTTCCAGCCGTGCCAGTTCGGGCGAACCGTGGCGGCGGGGGCGGTCCAAGGGGATGTCGAGATCGAGGGCGATCCTGCCGCGGTCGATGACGATGACGCGGTCGGCCAGCGCTACCGCTTCGGCGACGTCGTGGGTGACCAGCACGGCGGTGAACTTCTGCTGCAGCCAGATGCGTTCGAGCAGCTGCTGCATCTCGATGCGGGTGAGGGCGTCGAGCGCGCCGAGCGGCTCGTCGAGGGCGAGGATATAGGGATGGGCGACGAGGGCGCGGGCGAGCGCGACGCGCTGGCGCTGACCGCCGGAAAGCACCGACGGCCATTCGCCGGCGCGGTCGGCAAGGCCGACTTCGCGGAGGATGGCGAGCGACTTTTCGCGGGCTCCTTCGCCGCCAGCGATGCCGGTCAGGCCGACTTCGACATTCTTGGCGATCCGCGCCCAGGGCAGGAGGCGCGGCTCCTGGAACATGATGCGGGTGCGGTTTTCGCCGTTTTCCCCCTTGTTCACCGTGAGCGTGCCGGTGGTCGGCTTATCGAGGCCGGTCAGAAGGCGGAGCAGCGTGCTCTTGCCGCAGCCGCTCTTGCCGATGACGGCGAGGAACTGGCCGGCGGGGACATCCAGGTCGATGTTATCGAGGACGGTCTTGTCGCCGAACTTGCGGCTGATATCGCGGAAGGAGAAGGCGGTATCCCTTGGATCACGCGCGCGCGCCTGGGGCGCCGCATAGGGAAACCATTGTGTCGGCGTGGTTTCGCGCAGCGCGCGGGCTTCGGCCGTGTCCTTCGCCGTTTTAACGGGCGCGTCGGATTTCGGACTAAGGGCGATGACGGACATTTCGGGCCACTCCGTTTTCGTTTCGCTATTGGCTCAGGCGGTCTGGAAGGCCGGATGCCATTGCAGGGTCAGGCGCTCGAGCAGCCGGGCAAAGCTGTCGGCGAGCTTGCCGAGCAGGGCGTAGATCAGGATCGACAGGACGACGACGTCGATCAGCAGGAACTCTCGGGCCTGCATGGCCATGTATCCGAGGCCGGAGGAGGCGGCGATGGTTTCGGCGACGATCAGCGTCAGCCACATGATGCCGAGCGCATAACGCAGGCCGACGAAGATGGCCGGCAGGGCGCCGGGCAGGATGACGCGGAAGAACAGCGTGGTGCGCGACATGCCGTAGACGCGGCCCATCTCGACCAGCTGCGGATCGACGCTCTGGATGCCGAGCAGCGTGTTGACGTAGATGGGGAAGAACACGCCGAGCGCGACGAGGAACAGTTTTGCCTGCTCGTCGATGCCGAACCAGAGGATGACCAGCGGGATCAGCGCCAGATGCGGAATGTTGCGGACCATCTGCAGCGTCGTGTCGGTGAGGTTTCGCGACAGGCCGGAGAGGCCATTGGCAAGGCCGAAGGCGAGGCCGATCGAGCCGCCGATGACGAAACCGGACAGCGCGCGGGCGGTGCTGACGCCGATGTTCCGGATGAGTTCGCCGGACAGAAGCAGACGCCAGAAGGCTTCCGCAACCGCCGAAGGGGCGGCCATGACGTTCGGCGAGATCAGGCCGGTGCGGGCCGCAATCTCCCAGACGAGCAGGATGACGGCGGGCAGGGCCCAGCCCGTCGCGTTTTTCAGGATCTGACCGGTAGCTTTCATCGTCTGACCTCCATTGTCTCCTGTGAGCGTGCCGGCCCGGATCGACCGGCACGCTTGCCGTATTTCCTGGGAGGAAATCAGTTGGTCGGCGCCGTCCAGACGGCATCGCTGATGGTGATCGCCTTCGGGATCAGGCCGAGCTTGAAGAACCGGTCGGCGGTCTGCTGCTGGCTGGCGACGATCTCGGGCGTGACCGGTCCGATGCCGAAGGAGGCGCGGCCGGCAGCGAGCGTCTGTGCGTCCAGCGGCACGCCGGTCACCTCATGCAGCGCCTCGGCGACCTTGTCGCGGTTGGCATCCGCCCAGACGGCGGCTTCCTTCAGCGCTGCGATCGCCGTCGAGACCGTTTCCGGGTGATTGGCGGCGAAATCGCGGTTGGCGAGGAAATAGGTATTGACCTTCAGCGTCTCGGCCGACGTCGTCAGAATGCGTGGCTTGTAGCGCGTTTCGGCAATGGCGAAGAAGGGGTCCCAGACCGCCCAGGCGTCGACCTTGTCGCTGGCGAAGGCGGCGGCGGCATCGGCGGGGCTCAGATAGACGGGGGTCACGTCGCCGAAGCCGACACCGGCCTTTTCAAGGGCGGCGACGACGAGATTGTGGGAGCTCGTGCCCTTGGCGACGCCGATCTTCTTGCCCTTGAGGTCGGCCACCGACTGGATCGGCGAATCCGGCTTGACGAAGATCGCCTCGCCAGTGCCTTGCGACGGAAGAGCCGCGACATAGACGATGGCCGAGCCCGCTGCCTGGCCGAAGATCGGCGGCGCATCGCCCGTCCAGCCGACATCGATCGAGCCGACGTTCAGCGCCTCGACCAGCGGCGGGCCGGCCGTGAACTCGACCCAGGAAACGGTGATGCCCTTCGGCTCAAGCGCCTTCTCGATGATCTTCTGTTGCTGGGCGATGACCGGCAGGCCGGTCTTCTGGTAGCCGATCTTGAATTCGGTGAGCTCGGCGGCGAAGGCGCTGGAGGCTGCAAAAAGCCCGGCGGCCAGAAGGCCGGTGCCGAAAATCCGTCTGGTCAGTGTGAGCATCGATCCCTCTTGTGGTTGGCGGCAGGCGATGACGCCTTTCCGCAGAACATGAGGCCATGCTAGATAAATCTATTTAGATTATAGAGTTTATTTATTTTGTAGATCGGACGGAGAAGGAAACGGTTTTCCGCGATGGGCGGGTAAGTGACCCGATTTTTGCGGCAGTCAGTCGAGCAGATCGAAGGCGCGGAAAATCCAGATGACCTGATAGACCAGGCCGGCAATGAGGAAAATCGCGTGAAACCGGCGGTTCGGGCTGATCGCGGCTCCGATGCACATGAGGATATAGGCGGCATTGCGCAGCGGATATTCCAGTCCGAACGAGGCGAAATAGGCCTGGCCTTTCACCGCCGTGTCGACGAGATCGACCGCATAGGCGAGCGCCAGGAAGCCGAAGAACCAGGCGCGGCGCGGCATGAAATAATGTTCGTAGCCGCTGTAGTCCTCCATCGTGGTGAGAAACAACAGCACGCAGAGGAAAAAGAAGATGCAGCAATAGACGATGACGAAGAGATAGACGCCGAAATCGATGACCGGCACCGCATGCAGCCGATATTCCCACCACCAGAAATAGATCAGGAACAGGAACATGAAGAGCACCCAGCCGAGATGCGGCCAGTAGATCTTCGTCTTGCCGGGATGCTGCACGAAGAGGGCAAGCCCGGTCAGCAACCGGGCCATGCTGAGACTGATGACCATGCCCATGACGACGCGGATATGGGAAAAGATCTGCGGATCGACGGCCGGGGCCAAAGGCTCCATGATCTTCAGGCCTCCGGCGGCACCGGTTTCGGATGGCCGCTTTCGTCCAGCGCCACCATCACGAACAGCGCGTCGGTGACCTTGTCCATGCGATCCGAGAGGTAACGCTGCGCCCAGGCCTCGACCTTCAGCGTCATCGAGGTGCGGCCGACCTTGATGACATCGGTATAGATGCAGAGCGTGTCGCCGATCTTGACCGGCATCTCGAAGGCCATTTCCTTGACCGCGGCAGTGACGACGCGACCACGGGCCCGTTCGGCGGCGCGGATGCCGCAGGACAGGTCCATCTGCGCCATCACCCAACCGCCGAAGATATCGCCGGCGGCATTGGCGTCTGCCGGCATCGCCAGCGTGCGCAAGGTCAGGTCGCCATTTGGTTTCGTCATGGTTCATCGTCTCCGTTTGGTTCGATGTAACCCAAGGAGGCGGGATCGGAAAAGACCCGCAGGAAAATATCCGCTGGACCACCATCAAAGGTGTTTACTGGCCGGTGTTAACAAAAGGTAAGTCGAATGCCGTCAATTTTAGCCATCTATTGTTAGGAAGTTTGAAAATACGAGCGGTTATCCTTCTGTTCGACAATACGGAGGGGGTTTGCGTTCATGAAACATTTTCGAATTTCCGTGCGCCTGTATGCGCTGGTGGGGCTGGCGCTGCTGATGATGGCGGCCGTCATGCTGCTCGGCCTCGTCAAGGAGCAGGAAAAGCTGGTGACGCAGCGCAAGGCGATGCTCGAAGCCATGAACGAGAACGCGATCACCGTGTTCGAAGCCTATTACAAGCAGGAGCAGGCCGGCACGCTCAGCCAGGCGGATGCGCAGGCGCGCGCCATCGAGGCGATCAGCGCGATGCGCTATCAGGGCAATGGCTATTTCTGGATCAACGACATGCAGCCGAAGATGGTGATGCATCCGATCAAGCCTGCCATGAACGGCACTGACCTCACTGAAAACAAGGACCCGAACGGCAAGCATCTGTTCGTCGAGTTCGTCAAGACGGTGCAGGCGCAGGGCAAGGGCTTCGTCGACTACTACTGGCCGAAGCCGGGCGCCGAGGAGCCGGTGCTGAAATATTCGCATGTCGCCGGCTTCAAGCCCTGGGGCTGGGTCGTCGGCACGGGCGTCTATGCCGACGACCTGGCTGCGATGTTCCGCGAAGGCCTGATGCATGTCGCTGTGATGTGTGGCGTCGCGGCCCTCATCATCCTGCTTGCCGCCTTTTCGATCGTTCGCAGCGTCGTGCGTCCGGTCGAACGCCTGAAGGCCTCAATGCGGGCGATCGCCGACGAGGATGTCTCGGGCGAGGTGCCGGAAACCGACCGCAAGGACGAGGTCGGCCAGATGGCGCGGGTTCTGGTCGTTCTGCGCGACTCGGTGAAGGAGCGCATCGAGCTTCGCGAGCGCGAGGCCGAGCAGCAGAGTGAGCTCGATGAAGAACGCCGCAGCAACGAACATCGCCTGCAGTCCGGCGCGCAGGCACAGGCCGACGCCATGGCGACGGTCGGCGCCGCGCTGGAAAAGCTGGCGAGCGGCGACCTGACGGCGGACATCGGCCGCATCGCGCCGGAATATTCCAAGCTGCGGGACGACTTCAACACGGCGGTGACGGCGCTGCGCGGCGTCATCCAGTCGATCGCGCAATCGACCGAAGTGGTGCATGGCAGCGCCGGCGATATTTCGCAGGCCGCCAACAACCTGTCGCGCCGCACCGAGCAGCAGGCCGCAGCGCTGGAGCAGACGGCTGCGGCGCTCGACGAGATCACCTCGACCGTCAAGAGCGCTTCCGACCGCGCCGCCGAAGCCCGCGAGATGGTCAACGAGACGAAGGGCAGTGCCGCCAGGTCCGGCGAGATCGTCCGCAACGCGGTTGCCGCGATGAGCCGGATCGAGGGCTCGTCCAGCCGCATCAGCCAGATCATCGGCGTCATCGACGAGATCGCCTTCCAGACCAACCTGCTTGCGCTCAACGCCGGCGTCGAGGCGGCGCGGGCAGGGGAAGCGGGCCGCGGCTTTGCCGTCGTCGCCCAGGAAGTGCGCGAACTGGCGCAGCGTTCGGCCGGTGCCGCCAAGGAGATCAAGGAGCTGATCCGTAATTCGGCGACGGAAGTCGAAACCGGCGTGACGCTGGTGCGCTCGACCGGCGACGCGCTGACGGAGATCGAGGCGCTGGTCAACCGGGTGAATGAAACGGTCGCCTCGATCGCCACTGCCGCGTGCGAGCAGGCAACCGGTCTTGCCGAGGTCAACACGGCCGTCAACAGCATGGACCAGATGACCCAGCAGAACGCGGCGATGGTCGAGGAGACGACGGCAGCGAGCCAGACGCTGGCGCAGGAAAGCCGCGAGCTGAAAAGCCTGCTGCAGACCTTCCGCCTTTCCGCCAACGCCAGCCAGACCGCCTACGGGCGCGCGGCCTGATCACTTCAAAAAGACGGAAATGCCGATTGCCCGTGTCCGCAAGGATGCGGGCCTTTTCCGTTCCGGCAATTGCACGAAGCGGCGGGCTGCAATCTGAGGCTTTTTTGGCGATCGTCGCGGCATTTGCGGTGCGTGCCTTGACCATGGCGGTTTTGCAGCCAGAATGGCGCGGTGATTCAAGATGTTAAACATCTTTTCGCAGCGCCAGCGAAGGCGCTGAAACCGGGGAGGACTGCCTGTGACGCCATTTCGACATGTGATTATCCGCATCGGGGCGCTGATGGCGCTGTCGCTCGGCGGGCTTTCGGCCTGCACCGTCGTCGTCGATGAGCCGCGGCCGCGGCCGGAGCCGTCCTACCCGCAGATGTGCACGATGGAATACGACCCGGTCTGCGCCGATCGCGGCGACAACCGCAGGACCTTTGCCAATGCCTGCCAGGCGCGGGCCGACGGTTACCGCATCATCGGCCGCGGCGAGTGCCGGCCGCAGCGCCCCGATTTCGGCGACGACCGGCCGCGGATCTGCACGCGCGAATATGATCCCGTCTGCGCCCGGCAGGGACGCCGCCAGCAGACGTTTTCCAACGGCTGCATGGCCGAAGCCGAAGGCTTCCGCGTGATCGGCCGCGGCGAATGCCGCCGCCCGGAAACGCTGCCCATCGACGATAGCGGCCTGCGTCCGGGCCGCGATCCCGATCGCCGGCCGCAGGCCTGCACCCGCGAATTCGCGCCGGTCTGCGCCCGCCAGGGGCGCCAGCGGCAGACCTTTCCGAATGCCTGCACGGCAGAGGCCGAGGGGTTCCGGGTGATCGACAACGGCCCGTGCCAGTAAGGCGAACACACTCGTTTGACGTTGTGCTACATTAATTGAAGTCGTCTGCTTCCGATGAATGTGCAGCCAGCCACGTCAGCAGGTCCTCTTGGAAGCGCGCGCCCCCGATCTTGAACATGTCGAGGTATAGCTCGGGAGCAAGCGCGTCATAGAAATGTTCTGGGTCGCGCTTGGTGATGAAGGCATACAGGTCCCATGTCCTCGTGAGGGTCGTCTCCATCGATTCTCCCTCGTGGTCCGCTGTGGTCACCGCGTGCTCGGCCAGAGCCCTGACGAACCAAGGATGATGCTCTTTGGCTTCCAATAGCCACCGATCAGCCCGAGCGGCCTCAGCAGGTTCCACTGGCCCATCCTCCTCCTGTAACAGCATCAGATTGATTATCTTGGAGGAAGGGGGCCAGCGATGCTTAGGGTCATTGACAAAATTCAAGCCGCAAGACCCACATCGAAAGCGCTGAATTTTTCGAACCTTCCCGTACTTTACGAAGTCCCTGCCGTTGCAGCCGGGGCAGTAAACATCCTCGTCATCATCCGTGTCCGCCACTCTATTTCCTTTCCTGTGACGGGCGCCTGCGCCAGCTTCGCAGCTCACGAAGAAGCGAGTTGATCGCCGAGATCAAACCAGTGATGGCAACAATAGTCGCTGTTAAAGGGAGTATATCCAATTGCCACTCCTTATGGCTGTTCAAGATGCAGTTAGGATATGACTTGCCGCCTTCGCTGCAATCATGAATTTTACGCAAAATTAAGAGATAGATGGAACCGAAAAGCAGACGGAGGTATGTCCCAGCTAGTTATCCTTGGCCAGCGCTCCGCGATCCCAGGTGATGCGGGCGATCTGGTACATTAGCTGCGACAGCGACAATGACCGTTTGGCGCAAAGAGGACGGGTTGGTAGAACACGCTGACGATCGAGCCGCCCGTTCGGAGCGGTTCGCAGTTAACGACGGAAAACAGGAAGCTGCGGCAATGTCTTTGCGCATCGTTTCATTGAACGCCTGGGGTGGCCGGGTTTACGTGCCGCTGATGCGTTATCTCGTCGATGTGGACGCGGATGTGATCTGCCTGCAGGAGGTGGTGCGCACGCCGGCTACCACCTCTGACTGGCTGGTCTATCGGGATCATGACGTGGAACTGCCGCAGCGCGCCAATCTGTTCGACGAGATCCGTGCCGCGCTTCCATCGCATGATGCCTTCTTCTGCCCGACGGCGCGCGGCACGCTGTTTGATGGCGACGAGGAAGTTCCCTCCGAATTCGGGCTGGCGACCTTCGTGCGCCGTTCGCTCGCCGTCATCGGCCAGGCCAGCGATTTCGTCCATGGCGAATTTTCACCGGATGGCTGGGGGTCGCATCCGCGGGCGCGCAATGCCCATTGTGTCCGGCTGTTCAGCTATGAGGACGGCTTTCCGGTGACCATCGTCCAGATGCACGGCCTTCGCGATCTCAACGGCAAGGGCGATACGCCGGCGCGCGAAAGGCAGACGGAGGCGCTGATCGAAATCATCCTGAATCTCTGGCGCGGCAATGAGCGGCTGGTGGTCTGCGGCGATTTCAACGTCCTGCCGGAGAGCGGGATGTTCGGCGCGCTCGCCGATCTCGGCCTCTCCGATCTGGTGACCTCGCGGGGCCATACAGATACGCGGACGTCCTATTACGAAAAACCGGGACGCTTTGCCGACTACATGCTGGTGACGCCGGATGTGGAGGTCGTCGGCTTCGACGTGGTTGAGGAGCCTGAAGCCTCCGACCATCGCGCGCTGCTTTTGGAGATGCGCTGAGCAGATTTTCGTTGGCAAGCCGACGATCATCTGCTTGGCTTTTCCTGTTTTGTCGCAGGTTTTGATCGGAAAACCGCGGGACACTTTTCCGAAACCTGCTTAGGATCGGTACGCGCGCGCAGTCAGAGAGGCGGGGCGGATGCGAATAGACGTGACAACGATCGGGTTCACCCAGAGCAGTGCGGCGGATTTCTTTGGCCGCCTGAGGCAGGCTGGCGTGAAGAGGGTCATGGACATCCGGCTGCACAACACGTCCCAGCTGGCCGGTTTCGCCAAGGCCGGCGATCTGCCGTATTTTCTCAAGGAGCTGTGCGGCGCGGACTATGTCCACCAGCCGCTGCTCGCACCGACCGAAGACATTCTCACCGCCTTCAAGAAGGAGAAGGGCGACTGGAACACGATGCGCCATCGGTTCATGGCGCTGATGGCGGAGCGCGGCATCGAGAGCCGCCTTACGCCTGCGGCGTTCGCAGGCAGTTGCCTGCTCTGCTCGGAGGCCTTGCCGCACCAGTGCCACCGCCAGCTCGTCTGCGACTATCTCAACGGGAAATGGGGCGGGGCGCTCTCTGTCAGGCATTTGTGACGGATGCACCTGCCGGCGTCGGCGCGGGCAGGGACCATATCCGGTAAGGGAAGCGAAAGGCTTCGTTTACCCTGTTTGCATAAAATCTGCTGTAATCGCGGCCTTTGCGAACCGGTGCCCGCCTTTCGACACAGGCGGCCCTCAGGTTTCATGCGGGGCCGGGCGGATACCGGATGGTGCGTTCTGGCGCATCGTCAACAAATGTAACAGCGTTGCAGCGTTCTTTCCGCTTCGACGCGCGGCGCAGAGGGCGGCAATGAGTATGGTTTCCCTTTTCCGGCGGCCCGCGCAGGTTTTCGTACTGTCGCTTTCGCTGACGGCCTGTTCGACGGACGATCTCAGCCCGCCGGCGCGGATCGATTCCTCGGCCCGGGTCAGCGCCATCCAACCGGTCCGTGATCACGCAAGGGGGAGGCGGGAAACCGCCTATCCCTCGGCGGAAACGCCGGTCAGCACATTCTCCGAAAATTCCGACGGTGCCGTTCCCGTCGATCCGCGGATGCGGACGAGCGAGCGGCTGCCGATGATCGACAGCGAGCCGATGGAGAGCGGTCAGCAACCTTCCGCCATGGCGAGCGTTCAGCCGATGGTCGTACCGCCCGAGGGCGTCAACATGGACGCGATGCTGGGCGTCGAGCCGGTTTCGGCGCCGGTCGTCGGCCTCGCCGAGGAGCAGAACCGCGATATCGCCGTAGGCAATGAGATCGCCGAGGGCAACACCAGCCAGCCGGTGGTCGGCGGCATCGGTGGCGATACCGTGCAGCAGCTCGGCGGGCCGCAGGGCGCAACGGCGTCGGCCGAGGCGGATCCCGGCTATGATCCGGACCTGCCGCCGTTGAGCCCGGAGAAAATCGCCGCCGAGGAGGCGCGCAAGGCACAGTTTCTCGAACAGCAGCAGCGGGTGATGCTGCGCCGGCAGCAGGCGCAGGACGAGCAGCAGGTGGCCTTCCTGCCGCGCGCCGAAAACCCTTTGAGCGAACCCGATTTCACCGGCCGCATGCCGGCAGCCGAAGTCGCCTGCCGCCAGCGGCTGAAGAAGCTGCGGGTCGAATTCAGGGACATTCCGCGCATCTATGATGGCAAAGCCTGCGGCATCGACTATCCGATCGAGCTCACCGGTCTTTCCGGCGGCATCGACGTCAAGCCTGCCGTCAAGCTCAACTGCGAGGTGACGGAAGCGTTTGCGCTCTGGGTGAAGAACGAACTGGCGCCATCCGCCCGCTACCGCTATTTCTCCGGCGTCAAGACGATCAAGCCGCTCGGCGGCTATTCCTGCCGGACGATGAATTCGCGGCGCGGCAACCCGATGTCGGAACATGCCCGCGGCAATGCCATCGACGTCGGCAAGTTCGTGCTGAAATCCGGCAAGGAGATCGACGTGCGCAAGCCGGGCTTCTTCGCCTTCCGCGAAAAGGGCCTTTTGAAGGCGGTGCGCAGCGACAGCTGCAAATATTTCAACACCGTGCTTGGCCCGGGCAGCGACCCGCAGCACAAGGATCACTTCCATTTCGACCTGAGGAACCGCAAGTCGGGCTACCGGCATTGCGATTAGGCGCGGGGCGCTTTCCGGGCGGATGGCAACGGCAGCAATCGGCCAAAGCGGCCATTGGTCCGGGTATGGTTTTCATGACCGTCCTTCAGTCCTGTAGCGGCGTCGCTGGAACTCGACCCGGATACTGAGAGTTTGGCAGCGGTACAACATCGCAGGAGGACGTCATGAACGCTCATGCCATGCCAACGAAGGACGAGATCGTGGCCCTTGAGAAGTCCTATTGGGACGCAATGAAGGCGAAAGACGGCCGGCGCACTTCAGAACTATCGGGGAAGACCGCGCTCGTCACCGGTGCACAAGGGGTCATGCGTATCGAGAAAGAGAAAATGGGGAAGATGACCGAGGACGGAAAATGGACCCTCGAATCCTATGATCTCGAAGACGTCGAAGTCTCCACGCCTTCCGCCGACATCGCGCTCATCGCCTACACTGTGAGGCAAAGCGTCACGATGGACGGAAAGTCGCAAAATCTGCGGGCAGCCGATAGTTCCGTTTGGATCCGCGGATCAAAAGGATGGGAGTGCCACGCCCATAGCGAGACGTTTCTAAAGTAAGCGAGGGTGACCGTTTCGGCGCATGGCGGAAGATCTCATTCCCACTTCACCGGTGAATGGCCGCTTGGCGCTTCGGACAGGCATCAGGCAAAAAAAGAAGGCCGGTAAAAACCGGCCTGGGGGTGAACCGTACCGAAGGGGGACTGCGGGCGGGTTCTTGCAAATCATGCGAGCAGTGTTCCACGGCGTGAACATGAGGCAAGACCATCACGGTTTCATGACAGCAGGGCCAATTTCGGCCGTAACCCGCAACTGACGCTGTTCGCTGCAGCGCCTCGGCGTTCTGATCCATTCGGGCAAAGCGGATTTATTGCAGCCTATTTTTGTAATGCCGGGGTGAACATTGCCGCGGAAAGGTCCATATAAGGCGTCTCCTTCCGCACGTACCCCTCCGGAACACACTTCATGGCGCCCATCGTTTCAGTTTCCAATCTGGTGAAAACCTATGCGTCCGGCTTCCAGGCGCTCAAAGATGTCAGCCTCGAGATCGAGGAGGGCGAGATCCTTGCGCTGCTTGGCCCAAACGGCGCCGGCAAGACGACGCTGATCTCGATCATCTGCGGCATCGTCAATCCGACGAGCGGCGAGGTCCGGGTCGGCGGCTACGACGTCGTGCGGGATTTTCGCGAGACGCGCTCGATCATCGGCCTGGTGCCGCAGGAACTGACGACCGACCAGTTCGAGACCGTCTGGAACACGGTGTCCTTCTCGCGCGGCCTGCACGGCAAGAAGCCGGACCCGGCACATATCGAGAAGGTGCTGAAGGACCTGTCGCTCTACGACAAGAAGGACAACATGCTGCGCGAGCTTTCCGGCGGCATGAAGCGGCGGGTGCTGATCGCCAAGGCGCTTTCCCACGAGCCGCGCATCCTGTTTCTCGATGAGCCGACGGCGGGTGTCGACGTCAATCTGCGCAAGGACATGTGGCAGGTGGTCGAACGGCTGCGCGAAACCGGCGTGACGATCATCCTGACGACGCACTACATCGAAGAGGCGGAAGAGATCGCCGATCGCGTCGGCGTCATCAATGGCGGCAAGATCCTGTTGATCGAGCAAAAGACGGACCTGATGAAGAAGCTCGGGCGCAAGGAACTGCGCGTCGACCTGCAGGAGCCGATCTCGACCATCCCCGAAACGCTCTCCACCTACGAACTGACGATCGAGGATGAGGGGCACTCGCTGATCTACGATTACAATACGGCAAGCGAGCGCACCGGCATCACGACGCTTTTGACGGCGCTGGCCGAGGCCGGGATCAGGCTGAAGGACATCTCGACACGGCAGAGCTCGCTCGAGGATATTTTCGTCGAACTGGTGGGAGCACGCGCATGAACCTCGAAGCGGTCAAGTCGATCTATTTCTTCGAGATGGCGCGCACGCGGCGGACGCTTTTGCAGAGCGTCGTCTCGCCGGTCATTTCCACATCGCTCTACTTCATCGTCTTCGGGGCGGCCGTCGGGTCGCGCATCCAGGAGATCGACGGCGTCTCCTACGGCGCCTTCATCACGCCCGGCCTGATCATGCTGACGTTGCTCACCCAGTGCATCGGCAACGGTTCGTTCGGCATCTACTTTCCGAAATTCACCGGCACGATCTACGAGATCCTGTCGTCGCCGGTGTCGATGACCGAGATCGTGCTCGGCTATGTCGGGGCGGCGGCGACCAAAGGGCTGATGATCGGCACGATCATTCTGGGCACGGCGGCGCTGTTCGTCGACCTGCATATCGCCCATCCCCTGGTGATGATCCTGTTCTTCGTGCTGACGGCCATCACCTTCAGCCTGTTCGGCTTCATCATCGGCATCTGGGCCAAGGATTTCGAGCAGCTGAACCTGATCCCGATGCTGGTGATCCCGCCGCTGGTCTTCCTCGGCGGCAGCTTCTACTCGATCGACATGCTGCCACCCTTCTGGCAGGCGGTCAGCCATTTCAACCCGGTGCTCTACCTGATCAGCGGCTTCCGCTGGAGCTTCTTCGAGATCGCCGACGTCAATCCGGTCGTCAGTTTTTCGATCATCATTGTATTTCTGGCGGTGCTGATGGGGTTGCTGACGTGGATATTCAGGACGGGGTATCGGTTGAGGAACTAGTCGGGGGGCTAATAGGCCGTAGCCAATAGCCAATAGTTATTAGGGCAATGGACATCTCAATCTAAGAGACTGATATTCCTACTGGCTACTGGCTACTGGCTACTGGCTACTGGCTACTGGCTACTGGCTAATCCCTCAATCGCAACTCGTCCGTCTGCATTTGCAGGAAACCCAGTGTCGACAAGAAGCTCATGCCGAGCAGGCTCTGGTCGAGCTTGCCTGCCTCGGCGACGCTGGCGCGGATGTCGTTGCGGACGATCGGGCCGATGGCGACTTCGGCGAGCGTGACGGGGGCGGCGCGGGCCGTGCCGTTGGCGGTCAGCACGGTCTGGGTGTAGGCGAGGCCGGCGGGGTTGAGGCCAAGCTTTTCAGCATCCTCGTAGGACAGCGCCACCGTGCTGGCGCCTGTGTCGACCAGCATCTGGACGCTCTCGCCATTGATCGTCACCGGCGTTTCGAAGTGGCCGTTCAGGACCTTGTGCAGCACGACTTCCTGGCGGCCCTCATTGTCGGTGAAGACCGTGGCCCGGCCGGGGATGAGGCCGCCTGCCAGCCGGTTGCCGAAGGATTGCAGGTCGTTGCGGTAGAGATAGACCGACACGAGAACCAGGATGATCAGCACCCAGATGGCGAATTGGCGAAGGCTCTGGCCGATGTGGCGCCGGCTCTGCAGGATGCCGGTGCTGATCATGGCCGCGATGGCGCCAAGCGCGACGAGGCGGCCGAAGTCGTCGTTCATGATGCCGAAGGTACGGCCGCTGTCGTGGTTCAGGATGAGAAAGACGAGCCCAACCGCCAGGATGCCGAGAAGAATGGCCAGCCTGTTCATTCCTGGTCGACCCGTTCGCGGGCCATGCGGGCCCGGCGTGTTTCGCGGCGCGGCTTGCGTTCCACCGTTTCGAGCCGGGCGGGCAGCAGCTCCATGACGGTGCGGCGCTGCTCGGACGTATAGAGCGTCCAGGCGCCGATCTCGTCGCGCGTGCGGCCGCAGCCGAAGCAGTAGCCGGTTTTCATGTCGATCGAACAGACGAGGATGCAGGGCGATTCCATAAAGGCGTAACGTCCATCAAGAGCGGTTCGAAATATATCGGCGTTTCAAATCGCCAGCGCAAGGGCGGCGAGAACCGCGATTTCGCTCAGTTGTTGTGTGGCACCGATTGTGTCGCCCGTATGGCCGCCGATCTTGCCGGCGACGATTTGGCTGAAGGCGGGCACTGTTGCGGCAAAGGCGGCAACGGAAAGCACCGCGGCAAGCAGCGAGGCGCCCGAGACAAGCAGAAGAAGGGCCGCCGAAACGACGCCGAGAACAAGCGCGAAGGTCACCGCAGCCGCATCCGGTTCGCCGGCCGAGGCGGCAACGCCATCCTTGCGGGCCGGCGGCAGTTTCGACCAGTGCCAGACCATCGCCGTGCGGCTGAGTGCGGCCGCGGCAAGCACGAGCAGGCCGGCGCCGCTCGGCGACACCAGCGGGATCACCGCGGCAAGCGCCGAAACGCGCAGGCCAAAGGAGAGGATGAGCGCGACCGCGCCGTAGGAGCCGATGCGGCTGTCCTTCATGATGATCAGCGCGCTTTCCTTCGACCGGCCGCCTCCCAGGCCGTCGGCCGTGTCGCTGAGGCCGTCCTCGTGCAGGGCGCCGGTGATCAGCGCCTGGATCGTTACCGCGACGAAGGCGGTAAAGAGGGGGGCCGCCTGGATGGCGCTGAAGATGGAGACGATCGCTGCCGCCGGCAGCACGATCAGCAGCCCCGCGACGGGGAAGGCGCGCACGGCCCGGCTCAGGCGTCCGTCGAAATTGACGAAATGGCGCTGCGGCATGTGGATGCGGCTGAGAAAGGCGACCGAGCGCGCCACGTCGTCGATGAAGTCGCGGATATCGAACATTGGCTCCCCCTGGCGTTTTCCCGCGTTCGAGCGCATGCGGAAAAACGCACTGCTTGCTGATTCCGGAGCATCTTATCCGCTTGCAAGCGCTTCGGCTTGAAGAGGGCTGCTCCAGCGATCCGCCCCCCGCGAATCGGTGTTTTCCGGCTGATCATGCGACGGCGACACGAACAGGCGCAAATGCCGTTGCCGGATTTGTCATCGCGCTCTATGAGGAAGCACCTTTGCGGGCGAAGCATCCGCTGACGACGAGACGACAAGAGGATACCGATCATGAGTGCCAGCGGCCTGCCGTTCGACGATTTCCGTGAGTTGCTGCGCAATCTGCCAGGCCCCGACAGCGCGGCGCTGGTGGCGGCCCGCGAGCGGGATGCGCAGTTGACCAAGCCGCCGGGGGCACTCGGGCGGCTGGAGGAGATCGCCTTCTGGCTCGCCGCCTGGACGGGCAGGGCGCCCGCGGTCAACCGGCCGCTGGTGGCGATCTTCGCCGGCAATCACGGCGTGACGAAACAGGGCGTGACGCCTTTCCCGCCCTCGGTGACGGCGCAGATGGTCGAGAATTTCGCGGCCGGCGGCGCTGCCATCAACCAGATCTGCGTCAGTCATGATCTCGGGCTGAAGGTGTTCGACCTGGCGCTGGATTACCCGACTGCCGATATCACCGAAGAGGCGGCGCTTTCGGAGCGCGACTGCGCGGCCACCATGGCCTTCGGCATGGAGGCGGTTGCCGGCGGCACCGATCTTCTGTGCATCGGCGAAATGGGCATCGGCAACACGACGATCGCGGCTGCGATCAACCTGGCGCTCTATGGCGGCACGGCGCAGGATTGGGTCGGTCCCGGTACGGGATCGCAGGGCGAGGTTCTGGCCCGCAAGATCGCCGCCGTCGAAAAGGCGGTGGCGCTGCATGCCGACCATCTGTCCGATCCGCTGGAAGTGCTGCGACGCCTCGGCGGCCGCGAGATCGCCGCCATGGCCGGCGCGATCCTTGCCGCGCGCATGCAGAAGATCCCCGTCATCATCGACGGCTATGTCGCAACGACGGCTGCCGCCATCCTGCGTGCCGTCAATCCGGCAGCGCTCGATCACTGCCTGATCGGCCACGTTTCGGCCGAGCCGGGGCACATGAAGGCGATCGAGATGCTCGGCAAGACGCCGCTTCTGGCACTCGGCATGCGGCTCGGCGAAGGGACCGGTGCCGCCCTTGCAGCGGGCATCGTCAAGGCCGCTGCTGCCTGCCATTCGGGCATGGCGACGTTTGCCCAGGCCGGCGTCAGCAACAAGAGCTGACGGGCGTCCGGGATATTGCCACCGGTTGCAACACAGGATGTGGTCGAGGTTATACCGCGATTCGTTGTCGATCCAGCATGAAAGCCCGCCTATACCGTTAATTGCGACGCTTGCCGCCATCGTCCGGCCATGATGGGGCTTGATACGGCATGCCTTCTCACCTATGCGGATGCGGCGATCTGATCACAACCCGCAGCCGTTTGAAAAGACGAACATTCAGGCCGGTGTCAGAATTGCATGCTCGATGCATTCGCTCCACGCGGCGCTAGGAGCGAACATGTATCTGGACAGGGACTTTCGTGGCATGGGCAGTGAAAAGCCGGTAAAGAAGCACACGGGCATCCGGCATTTCTTCGCCGCTGCAAGCTACTCGCTGGGCGGTGCCAAGCGCCTGTTGGGTGAGGCGGCATTTCGCCACGAACTCATGGCCTTCGGGGGCGCCATGGTGGCGTTCGTCATCAGCGGCGCGACCTTCTTCCAATATGTCGCGATGCTGGTGCTGTTCCTGCTGATGATCGCCTTTGAAGCGCTGAACACGGCGATCGAGGAAATCGTCGATCGCGTCTCCCCGGAAATCTCCGAGATGGGCAAGAATGCCAAGGATCTCGGCTCGCTGGCCTGCCTCTGCGTCATTGTCGCCAATGCCGGCTACGCGGCCTATGTCGTCTTCCTGTCGAAGCTTTTCGCGGTCTAAGCAGACTTTCGTTGGCAAGCCGACGATTCATCTGCCTAGCTCTGTTTTGTCGCAGGTTTTGATCGGAAAACCGCGGGACACTTTTCCGAAACCTGCTTGAGGTCCCCCGCGTTTTATTCCCGCCTCAGCTTTCAAATTAAATTGAGCGGCGGCGCGGCGTGCCGGTGCCGATCAAAGTTGACGCGGGAAATCATAATTATATACCGGAACCGCCGGGCAGGATGGTCCGGCCAAATATTTCGAGAGGCTTCCATGAAAATTTCGATCCCAGGTTCCGCAAGCGCGCTTGTGCTGGCCACTGCGCTGCTTGGCGCGACCGCCGTCAAGGCCGACGACATCGGTATCGTCGTCTACAATGCCCAGCATGAGAGCCTTGGCATTGAATGGGCCGAGGCCTTCACCAAGGAAACCGGCATTCCGGTGACCCTGCGCAAGGGCAGCGACATGGAGTTCGCCAACCAGATCGTCCAGGAAGGTGCCGCATCGCCGGCCGACGTGTTCCTGACGGAGAATTCGCCGGCCATGTCGCTGGTCGATGGGGCAGGGTTGTTCGAGCCGATCGCCGCCGACACGCTGGCGCAGGTGCCGGAGAATTTCCGCCCCTCCAACGGCCACTGGATCGGCGTTGCCGCTCGCTCGACCGTGTTTGCCTATGACAAGACCAAGCTCAGCGAAGACAAGCTGCCGAAGTCTCTGCTCGACCTCGCCGATCCGAGCTGGAAGGGCCGCTGGGCAGCGTCGCCTTCGGGTGCCGACTTCCAGGCGATCGTCAGCGCGCTTCTGTCGCTCAAGGGCGAAGAGGCAACCGCGTCGTGGCTCGCGTCGATGAAGGAGAACTTCACGGCCTACAAGGGCAACTCGACGGCGATGAAGGCGGTCAACGCCGGCGAAGTTGAAGGCGCGGTGATCTATCACTATTACTATTTCGGCGATCAGGCGAAGACCGGCGAGAACAGCAAGAATGTCGCGCTGCACTTTTTCAAGAATGAAGACCCGGGCGCATTCGTCAGCATTTCCGGCGGCGGCGTGCTCGCGGCCAGCCAGCACAAGGAAAACGCCCAGAAATTCCTGAAGTGGCTGACGGGCAAGGGCGGCCAGGCGATCCTGCGCGACGGTACCTCCTTTGAATATGCCGTCGGCAACGGCGAAGCGTCGAACGCAGCGCTGCCGGCGCTCTCCGGCCTGCAATACCCAAAGGTCGATCCGGCGACGCTGAACAGCGCAAAAGTCACAGACCTGATGACGGCGGCCGGTCTGCTGTGATAGGCAAGGTCTAAACCTGAACGGAACTCTCCGCTTAGGGATCGTCATCCGGACTGCCGCACAATTCCTCAAGCCGGGATCGCTTCGAGGAATTATGCAGCAGTTTAAACGTGTTACAGCGTTCTTTTCGCGTCATATCCGACGCGCGGCGCTGTAGCGGCAACATTCGCAGCGGCGCGTGAATGCCGCTGCGAATGTCTTTTTGGTTTGAAAGCAGAGATCTTGAGCGCCACCGCGTTTCATGCCGAATCCTCCTCCCTGCGGCGGTTGGCCGTTGCCGCCAGAGGCCGTTCGCGGGTTCCCTATCTCTGGGTGACGATCATTGCGGCCTTCGTTTCGCTCGTCAGTCTCGTGCCGCTCGGCTTCATCGCCTGGATCACCATCCAGACCGGCTGGGAAACGGCGTCAAAGCTGATTTTTCGCGGCCGTGTCGGCGAACTGCTGATCAACACGGCGCTGCTCGAGCTCTGCACCATCCCGCTGACGATCGTGCTGTCGGTGGCGCTCGCGTGGCTGACGGAGCGGACCGATCTGCCCGGCGCTCGCGTTTGGGCCTGGCTTGCGGTGGCGCCGCTTGCGGTTCCGGCCTTCGTGCACAGCTATGCCTGGATCAGCCTGTTTCCCGGCCTGCATGGGTTGGCCGGGGGCGTGCTGGTATCGGTGCTCGCCTATTTCCCGTTCCTCTATCTGCCGATTGCCGCGCAACTCAGGCGTCTTGATCCGGCGATCGAGGATGCGGCAGCCTCGCTCGGGCTCAATCCGTGGCAGGTCTTCTTCCGCGCCATCCTGCCGCAGCTCAGGCTGGCGATCTGTGGCGGCTCGCTGCTGGTGGGCCTCCATCTTCTGGCCGAATACGGTCTCTACGTGATGATCCGTTTCGACACGTTCTCGACGGCCATCGTCGACCAGTTCCAGTCGGCCTTCAACGGCCCGGCGGCGAACATGCTGGCAGGCGTTCTCGTCGCCTGCTGCCTGCTGCTCCTCGGCATCGAGGTGCTCCTGCGCGGCGGCGAGCGCTATGCCCGCGTCGGTTCCGGCGCTGCGCGTCCGGCAGATACGCGGCGGCTCGGCTGGATGATCGTTCCGGCACTTGCCCTCAACGTCGCGACGGTGGCGCTGGCGATCGGGGTGCCTTTCGTGACCCTGACGCGCTGGCTTTATATCGGCGGCGCCGAGATCTGGCGGATCGATCTCGTCGGCGGCGCGTTCGGGCAGACCGTATTGCTGGCCATCGCCGGCGGCGTGTTGGCGACGGTCGCCGCGGCGCCGATGGCCTGGCTGTCGGTGCGCGCGCCCGGCCGGCTGCAGCGCATCTTCGAGGCCTGCCACTATTATGTCGGCGCGCTTCCCGGCGTGGTGGTGGCCCTGGCGCTGGTGACGATCACGGTGCGGCTGATCCTGCCGCTCTACCAGACATTCGCGACCCTTTTCCTTGCCTATGTGCTGCTGTTCCTGCCGCGCGCCATGGTCGGCCTGCGCACGAGCATCGCACAGGCGCCCGTCGAACTCGAGCGCGCGGCGATGGCCCTGGGGCGTACGCCCTTCCAGGCGGTTCGCCAGACGACGATGCGGCTGGCGGCACCCGGCGTTGCGGCCAGTACGGCGCTGGTGGCGCTCGGCATCACCAACGAACTGACGGCGACGCTGATGCTGTCACCCACCGGCGTCGAGACTTTGGCCACCAAATTCTGGTCGCTCACCAGCGAGATCGACTATGTCGCAGCGGCGCCCTATGCGGTGATGATGGTGCTCTTGTCACTACCGCTGACCTTCCTCCTTTACATCCAATCCAGACGGGCAGCCGGGCAATGACATTTCTGACCATCGACGCCATCAGGAAATCCTACGGCCCGACGGTGGCGTTGGACGCGATCGACATGACGATCGAGGCGGGCGGCCGCACCGCGATCGTCGGCCCCTCCGGCTCCGGCAAGACGACGCTTCTGCGCATCATCGCCGGCTTCGAGACGCCCGACAGCGGCTCGCTGGTGCTGGACGGGAGAGCGCTGGCCGGCAATGGCTCGCTCGTACCGGCGCACAAGCGCGGCATCGGCATCGTTTCGCAGGACGGCGCGCTCTTCCCGCACCTGACGGTGGCCGACAATATCGGCTTCGGGCTGGCCAAGAAGGCTGCGGATCGCGACAGACGGATCGCCGAGCTGATGGAGATGGTCGAACTCGACGGCATCATGGCGGCCCGGCGCCCGCACCAGCTTTCCGGCGGCCAGCAGCAGCGTGTCGCATTGGCGCGGGCACTGGCGCTGAGGCCGCGGCTGATGCTGCTGGACGAACCCTTCTCGGCGCTCGACACGGGCTTGCGCGATACGATGCGGCGGACGGTGGCGCGGGTACTGCGCGCCGCCGGGACGACGGCAATCCTGGTGACGCATGATCAGGCCGAGGCGCTGTCCTTTGCCGATCAGGTGGCCGTGCTGCGGCAGGGGCGGCTCGTCCAGTTCGGACCGCCGCGGGCGCTTTACGGAAAGCCGCGCGACCGCGAAACTGCGACCTTCCTCGGCGAAGCCATTCTGCTTGACGCCGATATCGTGTCGGGCCGCGCAGAGTGTATTCTGGGTTCACTCGCGGTGGAGCCGGGGTCGACGGCGGGGCAGGCGACGATCATGCTGCGCCCCGAACAGATCCGGCTGACGACAGCGGCTGCGGCGACGGATTCGGAAGGACCGGTCGGGCATGTCGACGATGTGGAATTCGGCGGCGGCGACTGCATGGTGCTGGTGCGAATCGATCGCACAGACCGCGCCATGCCGGATTTCCTGTCGATCAAATGTGTCGGTTTCGAAATTCCGGGGCCGGGTGATCTTGTACGGATCAGCGTCCACGGCCCGGCGCATGTGCTGGCCGATTGAGGCGCGTCGCGCCGGGCCCTTTTGTCGATGACGCAAAAACCGCTGCGCTCTTTTGCGCGGCAGGCCTCAGGCGAAGCTTTTCCGACGCCGTTCGATCGCCGGTGCGTCCTCGATGGCCGGAATGCTTTGCAGCACACGCTTTGACGGCAGGATGGCGATGACTTCGGTGCCTTCGCGCAGCTTGGAGCGCAGGATGAATTCGCCATTGTGCTTGGCGAGGATCGCCTGAACGATCGGCAGGCCGAGGCCGGTTCCCTGTTCCGCGCTCTTGATGGCGATCGAGCCTTGGCCGAAGGCCGAGAGCACCACCGGAATCTCGTCTTCGGGAATGCCGGGGCCATTGTCCTTGATGGAGAGATACTGGCCGCCGCCGGCTGTCCAGCCGACCTTCACGGAGATTTCGCCGCCGGATGGCGTAAACTTGACGGCGTTCGACAAGAGATTGAGCGTCACCTGACGCATCGACTTCTCGTCGACCCAGACCGCCGGCATGCCGTACTCGAACTGTTCGGTGATGGTGATGTTCTTGGTGCGGGCGCGTAGCTGCACCATGCCGATGCAATCCTCGGTGATCTCGACCAGATGGATGGCTTCCTCGTTGAGGTCGTATTTGCCGGCCTCGATGCGCGACAGGTCGAGGATCTCGTTGATCAGGTCGAGCAGGTGCTGGCCGGAGCGATGGATGTCGCCGGTATATTCCTTGTAGATCGGATTGTTGAGCGGTCCGAGCACTTCGGTCGACATGACTTCGGAAAAGCCGAGGATGGCGTTGAGCGGCGTGCGCAGCTCGTGTGACATCGAGGCGAGGAACCGCGATTTCGCCAGGTTTGCCTCCTCGGCGCGCCGCCGCGCTTCGTCCGACATCGACTTGGCGACTTCAAGTTCGGCGATCAGGTCGTCCTTTTCGGACTGCATCGACAGGATATGGACATTCGAACGGTGCATGCGGTTCGTCATGAAGACGAGGAAGATCAGCGACGTCGAAACGACCGCGGTCAGGGCCATGTAGCCGGGGCTGCCGGTCCTGATCGTCAGGCCGGCAAGCACGAGCACGACCGGAATGAAGGTGAAGAGCAGGGCATTGCGCAGCAGGAAGGTGCCCATGGCCGTTGCAGCAAGCGCAATCAACAGCACGGCGCCCTTGTAGAAGCCGAAATTGACCTCGCCGCAGCTGTTGCAATCCTGGAGCATGAAGGCGGCCCAGCAGAGGCCGAGAATGACCTGCACGATCAGGAAGCGTCGCAGCCACTGGGACACTTTTTCCGCGGTGATCTCGCGACCCTTGGCCCGGCGTGCCAGGAGGATGCCGATCGCATGGACGCAAAGCGTCATCAGGCCCCAGGCGACGATGTCGAGGGTTTGCGAGAGATAGACGCCGACGCCGGTCACCAGAAACAGGAAGATCGGCATGGCGATGGCGCCCTGCAGCATCGAATCGATATGGAGCCCGAGCATCTCCCTGGCAAAACCGGATGCATTCGAGGGACCGGCCTGCAGCCGCTCGCGGGTCGTGCGCACAGCTTTCGACACAGCCTTGTTGCGATGGCTGCGCGATTTGTCGACAATGATCTTGTCGGTCGAGGTGCTGACGCCCTTACTCATGATCTCAAACGCGTTTATGGAATCCGTTGAAGTATAAGAGGAAAACCTTAAGAAGTTGCTGCGATTCCTTGTTTTTGGAGGCGCCTTCCGTAAGGTGCGCGGACGATTTTCTCCAGGAAGCATGACCATGAAGCGCCTGGCGAGCGTCATCCGCGATTTTCTCCTGACGGTTTCGATTTTTCTTTTTCTCGGGCTCGTGGTGACGCGCCTCGACGCGGGCCGGCAAGAACTGAGCTCGGGCCGCGCGAAGGTTATCGATGGCGATACGCTGGTGCTTGACGGCAAGCGTATCAGGCTCGTCGGTATCGATGCGCCGGAGCTTCGCCAAATCTGTCAGCGCGACAACCGGCCGTGGCCTTGCGGCAAGGCGGCCAGGGACCATCTGGCCGCGCTGATCGGCGATGCGCGCACGATGTGCGAAGCGGGCGGCAGCGACCGCTACGGCCGGCTTCTCGCAGCGTGCTCGTCGGGCGGCCGCGACCTGAATGCAGCGATGGTCGGTTCCGGCTATGCCGTTGCCTTCGGAGCCTACGAGGCCGAGCAGGACGCCGCGAGGACGCAGCGGCTCGGCATCTGGGCAGGCACGTTCGATGCGCCGCGCACATGGCGCCAGACCCATGGCGGAATGGACGAGGCACCCCATATACCGGACGGCTGGCTGGACGCGGTGATGTCGCGGCTTGGCGCATGGATGAAGACGTAGATTTGAAGGCCTGAGGGAATGACGGACAAGGCAACGGATGATCTGGCGGCGTTGCGCGCGGCGATCGCCGCCTGCCGGATCTGCCGCGACACGCCGGCGCGCGGCCCCGACGATCAGTTGCCGCATGAGCCGCGGCCGGTCGCGGTGATCTCGCAGACGGCGCGCATCCTGATCTGCGGCCAGGCGCCGGGCCTGCGCGTCCATGAGAGCGGGCTGCCGTTCAACGATGCGTCCGGCGACCGGCTCCGGCAATGGCTCGAGGTGACGCGGGATGAGTTCTATGATCCGGGCCTGTTTGCCATCGTGCCGATGGGCTTCTGTTTTCCCGGTTACGATGACAAGGGCAGCGATCTGCCGCCGCGCCGGGAATGCGCACCGCGATGGCGCCATGCGGTCATGGATGCCATGCCGCAGATCGAGCTTGTGCTTGCCATCGGCCAATATGCGCAAGGCTGGCACCTCGGCGACCGCCGCAGCGCGACGATGACGGAGACGGTGCGCAACTGGCGCACCCATCTTGGCGCCAATAGCGGGCCGGCGGTGCTGGCCCTGCCGCATCCGAGCTGGCGCAATACCGGTTGGCTGAAGAAAAATCCGTGGTTCGAGGTCGAGGTCCTGCCTGTTCTCCGCGAACGGGTAAAAAAATTGATTTTCTGAAACAATTTTCTTCCATTTGCCTGATTTCACGCTATAGAGAGAAAAATATTCGAAGGGGCTTTTCATGGATCGTCTTGACCGCAAAATCCTGCGCCTTTTGCAGGAGGATTCCACACTCGCCGTTGCCGACCTCGCCAAGAAGGTTGGCCTCTCCACCACGCCATGCTGGCGCCGGATCCAGAAGATGGAAGAGGATGGCGTCATTCGCGGCCGGGTCGCCTTGCTCGACCCTGTGAAGATCAACACCAAGGTGACGGTTTTCGTTTCCGTCCGCACGAACACGCACTCCATCGAATGGCTGCGGCGCTTCTCGGAGGTGGTCGTCGAATTTCCGGAGGTGGTGGAGTTCTACCGCATGAGCGGTGATGTCGACTATCTGCTGCGCGTCGTCGTGCCCGATATTGCCGCCTATGACGCCTTCTACAAGCGGCTGATCGCCAAGATCGAAATCCGCGACGTGTCGTCGGCCTTTGCGATGGAGCAGATCAAGTACACGACGCAACTGCCGCTCGACTACATGCAGATCGAGCAGGCCAAATCCAGCGAGGATTAGGCAGGAAGCGACTACGGCTTCAGGCGATCGAGCACGGCGGCGCTGGTCAGCTCGCGGACGGCATCCTTGCCGATCCATCGAGCGCTGCGGTCCTGGCCTGCAGCGAGAGCCTCGGCCAGCGACAGGGCAGGGCGATGGCAATAGGCGCTGCTCTTGCCGATCTGGCGCAGCGCCCAGTTCACCGCTTTCTTGACGAAATTGCGCTCGTCGCCGGCATGGGCTTCGACGAGGGCAAGCCAGGCGAGGATCGTGTCGTCCGGCTCGTCCTTCAGGTGAACGGCGCTGACGGCGATCATCGCAAAGGCGGACCGCCGGACGAATTCACGTTCGTCGGCGGCAAATTCCGGGATGAGGACGCCTTCCAGCCGGGCAGCGACAAAGAGATCCGCGACGCCGTCGACGATTTCCCAGGAGTTGAAATCGCCGGCCCATTGTCGGGCCTCCTCCACGGTCAGCACTTTCGGTTCGGCTGTGAAAGAGGCAAGCAGCCGCGCCTCGCGGATGCCGCTCTCCCAGAGCGCGAGCGCACGGGCATGGTCGCGCTTGATCGCCCGCGCGATCGGCCGCAGCTCGGCATGGTAAATGCCGAGCGCGGTTGCAGTTTCGATGCCGAAACGCGCCATTCCGGCACGGTTTTCCTCCCTCCGCAGCGATTTCAGATGGGCGATCACCGCATCTGCCGGGGAGGAAGGCGACAGCGTCATTTTTCCAGCCGTGCCAGCAGTGAGGACGTGTCCCAGCGCTTGCCGCCGAGCGCCTGGACCTCGGCGTAGAACTGATCGACGAGGGCCGTGACCGGCAGCTTGGCACCGTTGCGGCGGGCTTCGGAGAGCAGGATGTCGAGATCCTTGCGCATCCAGTCGACGGCGAAGCCGAAATCATATTTGCCTGAAATCATGGTCTTGTGGCGGTTTTCCATCTGCCAGGAGCCGGCAGCCCCCTTGGAAATGACGTCGACGACCTTCTCGATATCGAGCCCGGCCTTCTTGCCGAAGTGGATGCCTTCGGCGAGCCCCTGGACGAGGCCGGCGATGCAGATCTGGTTGACCATCTTCGTCAGCTGGCCGGAGCCTGCCGGTCCCATCAGGCCGACCATGCGCGCATAGGCGTCGATGACCGGTCTGGCGCGTTCGAAGACATCGGCATCGCCGCCGCACATTACCGTCAGAACGCCGTTTTCGGCGCCGGCCTGGCCGCCCGACACCGGGGCGTCGATGAAGTGGAAGCCGCCGGCTGTTGCGGCGGCGTCGAGCTCGCGGGCAACTTCGGCCGACGCGGTCGTGTTGTCGATGAAGACGGCGCCCTTCGCCATGGTTTCGAAAGCGCCGTCCTTGCCGGTCGTCACCGCGCGCAGGTCGTCGTCGTTGCCGACGCAGCAGAAGACGAAATCGGCGCCAGCGGCCGCCTCGGCCGGTGTCGGTGCAGCTCGGCCGCCGAATTCCGCCGCCCATTTCTCGGCTTTCGCGATCGTGCGGTTGTAGACCGTCAATTCGTGGCCGCCTTTGACCTTGAGATGGCCGGCCATCGGATATCCCATGACGCCAAGACCAATGAACGCGACTTTAGCCATTCCAAAACTCCTGTATCCCGTATCGCGAGAGACTTAGCGGAAATGGCCGAGAGGCGGAAGGGAGAACGCCGCTTGTGCGGCCGCGTTTCATGAAAATACGCGGCAAGGGCAGTCAGGATGTCGGGACGAACGAACTCAGGGTGAAATAAGCGACTGCACCGGCAGCGATGGCCACAAGCGTCGCCAAAGCGAGCGTCGTCGCATAGGGTCCTCTGCCGCCCGCCGTGAATGCCAGCACGACTTTCGTCATGAGATTGACCACCACCGCGATCAGGATTGCCGCGACGGCGGTGGCAAGATCGACCGACGCTCCCGTCATACGCGCCGTCGAAAGGGTGATGGCGTCGAGATCCATCAGGCCCGATACGGCCGCGACGGCAAACAGCATGGTTTGGCCGATCCTGTCGACCAGAACCTTTGACACCACGATCACGGCGCCGAGCAAGGCGCCAAATCGCAGCACCTCGCCAAGCTCGAATGGATTTTCCAGTTGCAGATCCGGTGCGCCATGCTTGCCGTTGCCACGCCGGGCGATCAGAAAGCTTGCGGCCAGCATGACAAGTATGGCCGGCACCAGCGCAATCGCCAGTGGTATCAGCAGAACGGGCGCCAGGGCGGCGCCGATGACGAGGACGCGGATGAGCGACAGCGCCCCGGCGATGGTGGCGCCGCAGGCCAGTTGTCGGGCGCTTTCCGGCGCCTCGGCGGCGAAGCGGGCAAAGGAGAGTGTCAATGCCGTCGAGGAAGCCAGTCCGCCGGCGGCGCCGGCAAACAGGATGCCGCGACTGGGCCCGGCAACGCGGATGGCGACATAACCGGCGAAGGAGATGGCAGCGATCGTGACCGGAAGCAGCCACAGAGCGAACGGGTTCAGGATGTCCCAGGGATCGATGGTCTCGTTGGGCAGCAGTGGCAGAGCGACGAGCGTCATGGCCAGACGAATGAGGGCTGCCCTGATCTCCAGCCAGTTCAATTGCTTGAGAAAACCGTGAAGGCTGCGCTTGGCGGCGAGCAGCACCGTGGTCATGACCCCGCCGGCAGCCGCGGCCCGCACGTCGCCGAGGATCGCTATCGCACCCAGCGCAAAGACAACGAAGGCCGCGACGACAGTGGTGGCGCCATAGTCCTCGTCTGCCTCGGACTCGCGCAGTTTGAAGACGACGAAAGCGGCGCCGAAAAGGAGCAGCAGGACCGCAGGCAGGACGGGGCCGGCCAGTGTCTGGAGATAGCCGGCGAGCCCACCGAGAAAGCCCGAAAGGCCGAAGGTGCGGATACCGGCGGTTCTACCGCCGGAGGGCACGTCGCGGTCCTGCCAGCCCCTCTCGCAGCCCACGAGGAGGCCGATCGCGGGCGCCACGCCGAGGCGCTGGAAGACTTCGACAAGTTCCGTTCCACAAGGATAGGGTCCAGAGGCCTCTGGGCAAGAGTGGCATCCCGGGCTCCCGTCATCCGCGGTTCATCACGGAACACGGGAGAAGGATTTTTTGCCGGAAAGGAGTTTGCGGATCGGCTTTTCCGGTATCGTGCCCGTTTTTAATATATATATTGTATATAGTTTTTATATAATGCTTCAGCCTTGATGGAGTAGACGCTTTAGGGCGACGACCGAACACCGAGAGGGATCCATCATGTTCACACGCCGACAGACATTATCGCTTTTCGGAACTGCCGCGCTCGCCGCGACGTTGCGAGGAACTGGCCGCGCGGCGGCATCGGAGCCGCTGAAGGAATTGCGGTTCGGGTGGCAGAAGAACGGCGTCCTGGCTCTTGCCAAGGGGACAGGCGCGCTGGAGAAACGCTTCGCCGATCGCGGCATTTCGATCACTTGGGCGGAATTCTCCTCCGGCCCGCCGCTGCTGGAGGCGCTCGGCGCCGGCGCCATCGATTTTGGCCCGACGGGGGACGTTCCGCCGCTGTTTGCGCAGGCGGCCGGCGGCAATCTGCGTTATGCCGGTACCTACAAGGGATCGGCTGCGGGGTCCGCCATCTTGGTGCACAAGGATTCGCCGATCCAGTCGATCGGTGACCTGAAGGGCAGGCGGGTGGCGTTCAAGCGTGGATCCAGCGCCCACAACCTTACCGTCAAGGCGTTGCGCACCGCAGGCCTTGGCGTCACCGATATCGAGGCGGCCGACCTTTCGCCCTCCGACGCGGCGGCGGCATTCGCCAGCAATCAGATCGATGCCTGGACGATCTGGGATCCCTATTACGCCGTCGCTGAAAAGAACCCGCAGACGCGCGTGCTGACGACGGGCGAGGGGATTGCCGACAGCTGGAGCTATTTCCTCAGCAATGGCGACTTTACTGCCGCGCACGGAGACGTGCTGCTCGAAATCCTCGATGAACTGGCAAAGGTCGGGGCGGCGGCACAAAACAATCTCGACGGCACCGTCGCGGCGCTGTCGAAGATCACCGGCGTGCCGGAGGACATCCAGCGCGTGGCGCTGACGCGCAAGGGCTTTACCCTTGCGGCGGTCTCGACGGTCGGGCCGGAGGCGGCCGCCTATCAGCAGGCACTGGCCGACGAGTTCTACGCGTTGCAGATCATTCCGAAAAAGCTGACCGTCGGCGATATTATCTGGAGCGGCCGGGCGAGCTGAGCGAGGAATGATGCACTCCTGCGGGCGGAAGGACGAGGCGCCGTCCGCAGGGTGGGCGACATAAGAATTCGGCTTTGGGGTGTCGACAGCGGGGCCAACGCTCTAAAGGCGCTTAGGCCCGCAGTCTCGCAATCACCAGATGGCCGGTGATCGGTTCACCCTCTTCCATGCGCACGATGATGTCGGTGAGTTCGACGACGTCGAAGCCGATGGCGTCGAGGCGTTCGCGGACGTAGGTTTCGGCATGGGCGAAGCGCTGGTGCGGGCCGACCATGAAAGTGCGCCCGGCGAAGGTTTCCGCGGGTAATGTTTCGCTCGAGAAGATGAACAGGCCGCCCGGGTTCATGTTTTCGGCGGCGCCGAAGAACAGGGCCTCGAGCGCGCCGAGATAGGGCAGCACGTCGGTCGCGGTGATCAGGTCGAAGGGCTCGTCGTCATTGTCCTCGAGAAAATCGACGACCTCGGCGACATAGAGCGTCTCGTAGAGGTCCTTCTCATGGGCGATCTCGACCATGTTTTCCGACAGGTCGATGCCGGTGATATCGTCTGCCATGTCGCGCAGTGCGCCGCCGGTCAGGCCCGTGCCGCAGCCGAGATCGAGCATCCGGGCAAACGGCCCGAGCTTCAGCGACTGCAGCCGCTGGCGCACCATCATCGGCACGTGATAGTCGAGCTGCTCGACGAGCACGTCCTCGAAGACGTCGGCGTGCTGGTCGAAGAGAGTGGTCACATAGGCGTCAGGCGCCTTGTCGGGCGTTTCGCCACGGCCCAGCGAAGCGATACGGACGGCCGCGCCGCCGTGATCTTCCGGATCGATCGCCAGCACTTCCTCATAGGCTTTCACCGCCGCATCGACATTGCCGGATTTCTCCAGGGCAAGGGCGCGGTTATAGGCTTCGGCGAGGGCTTCTTCATCGATCTTCTGCATGGGCGCGTCTTTACGGCTCCGTTGCGAATTTGGCAATGCGAAAACCCGCGCGCGCAGGCGTTTGCGGCTCGAAATGCGTTTATCGCCGCGAAATTTGGGCGCATGATGGGAAAAACCAACAAAATCTTGGAGGACAAAACCCATGGCTGCGGAATTCAGCCCGGTCGAGCTGCTGAAGGACGGCAGTGAAGCCAAAAGCCCGCCCCTGCCGACAACGTCACCGGAAACGCTTACCGCACTGGTGCACTACTATCGCGGTGAAATCGGTCGAATGGCGGGCTGGCGTGACCGTATCGACCGGACCTCGAACTGGGCGATCACCGTGGTCGCCGCGCTGCTTTCGGTTTCCCTGTCGGCGCCGACGTCCCACCATGGCGTATTGCTGTTTGCGATGCTTCTCGTCTCGCTGCTTTTGTTCATCGAAGCTCGGCGATACCGTTTCTTCGATGTCTATCGCGCGCGCGTTCGGCGGATGGAGCGTGGCTATTTTGCCCAGATTCTCAGCCCGCAGGCGCCCTTCAAGGCGAACTGGGCTGCGCCGATCGCCGACAGCCTGCGGCGGCCGGCTTTCCTGATGACCTATCGTGCGGCAGTCTGTCGACGGTTGCGGCGCAATTATTGCTGGATGTACCTGATTCTGCTCATGGCCTGGGCCCTGAAGATCTCGTCCCCTGTTCGCCAGCCCGACGGCAGCGAGGCGCGGCATGTGCGCTCGCTCACCGACCTCGCCGCCAATGCGGCGCTCGGCCCTGTTTCCGGCTGGCTGGTGCTCGGCCTTGTCGTCCTGCTCTACGCTGCCATGGCCTATGCGGCGCTTTCCAAGGAGACCGGCGAGGGCGAACTGGCGCATGGCGAGGTTCATGTCTGATCCGATGAAACATGCGGGCTGATGGCATGTGCAGGATTTCTTGATTGCGATCCGGGACAGCTGCTGATTTTATCGCGCCTTCAGTGACATAAGGAGACGACGATGACGGGTCAGAAGGTTGCAATCATCACGGCGGGCGGGTCCGGCATGGGAGCGGTGTCGGCGCGCCGGCTGGCAGCGGAAGGGTATCGCGTTGCGATTCTTTCCTCCTCCGGCAAGGGCGAGGCGCTGGCAAGCGAACTCGGCGGCATCGGTGTCACGGGGTCCAACCAGTCGAACGACGATCTGAAGCGGCTGGTGGATGCCGCCTATGCCAAATGGGGCAGGGTGGACGCGCTGATCAATTCGGCCGGCCATGGCCCGCGCGCGCCGGTGCTGGAGCTGACGGACGACGACTGGCACAAGGGCATGGAGGTCTATTTCCTCAACGTCGTGCGGCCGACACGGTTGGTGACGCCGATCATGCTGGAGCAGAAATCCGGCAGCATCGTCAACATCTCGACCTATGCGGCCTTCGAGCCGGACCCGCTGTTTCCGACCTCCGGCGTCTTCCGCTCGGGGCTTGCCGCCTTCACCAAGCTTTTCGCCGACAAATATGCAGCCGACAATATCCGCATGAACAATGTCCTGCCGGGCTTCATCGACAGCCTGCCGGAAACCGTGGAACGGCGCCAGCGCATTCCGATGGGGCGCTATGGCACATCGGAGGAGGTGGCCGAACTGGTGGCGCTTCTGGCGACCGACCGCGGCGGCTACATCACCGGCCAGAACATCCGCATCGATGGCGGCATCACCCGGTCGGTGTAACTTCTTTACTCGGGGCGAGGCGTCAGTTGATGATGAACTCGCCCTTGAGCGCCCGCCAGTCCGAGGCCGAGATCAGCTTGCGGTGCACGTAGCGGACCGAATGCAGAGGCCCTTCCAGCGTTTCCTGCCAGAATTTCAGGAAGCTTTTCATTTCCGGAAAATCCGGCGCGATATCGTAGTGTTGCCAGATATAGGTCTGCAGGAAACTCGGATGATCGGGCATGCGATAAAGGATCTGGGCCGTCGTCAGGCCGTAACCCTTGAGCTGCAGTTCCAGTTCATGTGTCATTTCGGACCTCATTTGCTCAATGATGGTCCCTGCAATTGAAGCACCGATTTGGTTAATCGGGAATTAACAAAATCGTCGCACCCGATAAATAATAAGGAAAATCAGTATTTTAGCAGCCGGCCAATGCGAGTGCTGCCAAAACGGTTCCGACACTCAGCGCTTGAGATGACGGGTGATGCGGTCTTCCAGCCAGGCCCAGAGATTGCGCAGGATCTCGACCATGATCAGATAGAGGATCGCCGCCCAGACATACATCTGATAGTCGAAGGTGCGGGAGAAGGCGCGGCGGGTTTCGCCCATCAGATCGAAGACGGTGACGATCGCGACGATGGCCGAACCCTTGATCATCAGGATGATCTCGTTGCCATAGGGACGCAGCGCGACGATCAGCGCCTGCGGCAGGATCACCTTGAAGAAGGCGATGCGCGGCGGCAGCCCGAGCGCTGCGGCCCCTTCCGTCTGGCCGCGCGGCACGCTCTGAATTGCGCCGCGCAGGATCTCCGCCTGATAGGCGGCGGTATTGAGCGTGAAGGCGAGCAGCGCGCAGTTCCAGGCCTCGCGGAAGAACCACCACAGTCCGATCGCCTCCATCTGCGGCCGGAAGCTGCCGAGACCGTAGTAGACGAGGAACAGCTGGGCGATCAGCGGCGTGCCGCGGAAGAAATAGACATAGGCATAGGCCGCCCATCCGAGGATCTTGTTCTTCGACATGCGTGCGAAGGCGATCGGCAAGGACAGGAGCGCGCCGAGCGTGATGGAGGCGCCGACGAGCCCCAGGGTGACGCCGAGGCCGGAAATGAAGCTCGGGCCGTATTTGGCGAATTTTTCCGGGTCCCAGCCGTCGACCATCAGCAGGAAGAGCCCGACGGTCGCCGCCAGCCAGACGCCGAGCGCGATATTGCCGATCAAACGCTGCGCCGTGAACGGGCGGGCGATGCCCGGTGGTGCCGGTTGCGGCGGGATCATGGTTTCCGCGTGGCTCATCGGGCAACCTCCGAACGTTTGGTCCAGCGTTCGAGCGCCGAAAAGACGATGGACGACAGCATTGCCAGAATGAGGAACAGAAGGCAGGCGACGGCAAAAAACTCGAAGGCCTGCTTGCTGACACGGGCGGCGACACCGGTCTGGCGCAGGATATCCGGCAGGCCGATCACCGAGACGAGCGCCGTATCCTTGAGCAAAGCCATCCACAGATTGCCGAGACCGGGTAGGGCGATGCGCACCAGTTGCGGCAGGATGATCAGCCGCATGGTCTTGCCGCGGTGGAAGCCGAGCGCATCGCCGGCTTCGTACTGGCCGCGCGGAATGGCCTTGAATGCCGACAGAAGCACTTCCGAGCAATAGGCGGAGAACACCACGCCAAGGGCGATCATGCCTGCCACGAAGGCGTTGATCTCCACCGGCCCCTCGTAACCGAGCGAGGCGAGGAATTGCTGCACGAGGATCTGCAGGCCATAATAGACGATGAACAGCGTCAACAGTTCCGGCAGGCCGCGGAAGATGGTGGTGTAGATGTTGGAGGCAAGCCGCAGCGATTTTTCCTCGGACTGTTTGGCCAGCGCGATGAAAAAGCCGAACACCAGCCCGACCGGCAGCGTCGCGATCGCCAGCGTCGCGGTGATCATGAAGCCGTAGGAAATCTCGTCGCCCCAGCCGGCATTGTCGCAGGCGAGCAGCGTGCCGGAGCCGAACAATCGGAAAATTCCGATGGGACCGCATAACGGGTCGATCACCGAGGCGAGCCAGGCCACGGCCGAAGAGAGGGCGGCAAACAATCCGCTCATGCCAGAACATTCCCCTTTGAAGCGTTTTTTGATGAGCTTCTTTTTATATAGTTCTTGTCAGACAAAAACGGCGGAAGGGCAAGCTTCCGCCGTCGCATTTTCGTCATGGCACGATGCTTTTCCCGAATGTGGGGTGCAAAGCCACGCTCCGGTTCAGCTGCCGTAAACGTCGAAGGGGAAATACTTGTCGTTGATTTCCTTGTATTTGCCGTTCTTGCGGATCGCGTCGATCGCGGCGTTGAATTTTTCGCGCAGCGCGTCGTCACCCTTGCGCACGGCGATGCCGGCGCCTTCGCCGTTGATGACGGGATCGATCGGCAGCACGCCGAGCAGCTTGCAGCAGGCGCCATCGGCCGTCTTCAGCCATTCCGACAGCACGACGACGTCATCGACCACGCCGTCGATGCGGCCATTGGCGATGTCGAGCTTGTATTCTTCCGAAGTCGGATAGAGCTTGAGCTCCGACTTCTTCAAATGCGCTTCGGCATAGTTGGAGTGAGTCGTCGACGACTGCGCGCCGAGCGTCTTGCCGTCAAATGCGTCTTCCGTCGCTTCGGTGATCGGCGAATCCTTCGGCACGACGATCGCCGGCGGCGTGTTGTAATACTTGTTGGTGAAGTCGACCTTTTCCTTGCGCTCGGCGGTGATCGACATCGAGGCGATGATTGCGTCGAACTTCTTCGAGATCAGCGCCGGGATGATACCGTCCCAGTCCTGCGTGACGAAGGTACATTCGGCCTTCATCTCTTCGCAGAGCGCCTTGGCGATGTCGATGTCGAAACCGGTCAGCGAACCGTCCGACTCCAGGTTGTTGAACGGCGGGTAGGCGCCCTCCGTACCGATCACGATCTTTTCGCCTGCAGCCATCGCGGTGCTGGCCATCAGCGCGATGACGGCTGCCGAAGCGGCCATGGCAAGACGTTTTGAAATACGCATATTGGTCCTCTCTGTTGGCTGGCGGCCGGTTTTTTCTTCTTCGCGGCCGCCGATATGCCGGCCATCGTTGCGGCCGGGGTGCGCGGATATTCGTACGCTTTAAGCGAAAAAATCAACAGGAAAGCAGTGGTGACCTCATGAAAAGTCTGAACATCGTCGTGTCGGGGTGGCTTCCCGATGATGCCGGCCTATGTCTGCGGAAGATGAATGGAGCATTCATGCTGAGTTAATGCAGATTTCGCTAATCCTCATGGGCTGATTTGGCCGGTGTGCCTTCTTTTGACCGCCTTTTGACGGCTTGGGTCTGCCCAAACGGCGAAGAAAGAAGAAGGCCGGGACGTCCTACCGGTTGAAAACGACAACGGGACCTCTGAAGGAGGAAATATATGACCATTCGATCCAAACTTTTCGCGACCGTCGCGTTTCCGATACTGTCGATGTCGATCGCCATCCAGCCGGCTCTGGCCGACAGCCTGATGAAGCCGTTCCAGGTTGCGCAGGAAGACGGCATCGCTCAGGACGGCGGCGAGCAGACACCGGAAGAGCTGCTGCGCAAGAAGCGCAAGCAGCGGGCGCAGCAGCAGGAGCAACAGAGCGAAGAGGCCCAACCGTCGCAGGAAGAGCAGCCGAGCCGCGCCGAACGCCGCAAGAAGCGGCAGGAGGCCGAGCAGCAGCAGCAGGAGGCCCAGCCCTCTGCCGATGACGATGCCGCCCGCCAGGCGGCCGAAGAAAAGCAGCGCATTCGCGCCGAGCGCAAGAAGCGCCAGCAGGCCGAACAGCAGCAGCAGGAAGAGGCTCAACCGTCCGGCGACGATGAGGCTGCGAAGGCTGCCGAGGAACGGGCAAAGATCCGTGCCGAGCGCAAGAAGCGCCAGCAGGCCGAGCAGCAACAGCAGGAAGAGGCGCAGCCGTCCGGCGACGATGAGGCTGCGAAGGCTGCCGAGGAACGGGCAAAGATCCGTGCCGAGCGCAAGAAGCGCCAGCAGGCCGAACAGCAACAGCAGGAAGAGGCTCAGCCGTCAGCCGACGATGAGGCCGCGAAGGCTGCCGAGGAACGGGCAAAGATCCGCGCCGAGCGCAAGAAGCGCCAGCAGGCCGAAGGGCAGCAGCAGGAGGAAGCCCAGCCTTCCGCCGAGGACGAGGCTGCAAAGACTGCCGAGGAGCGGGCGAAGATCCGCGCCGAGCGCAGGAAGCGTCAGCAGGCCGAAGGGCAGCAGCAGGAAGAAGGCCAGCAGCCCGCCGCCGAGGACGCACTGCGCCCGGCGATCGACGGTGACGGCGAAGCGACCGAAACCCCACGCAAGCGGCGCGACCGCCGCCAGCCTATCCCGGACATCGTCGATACGCGCAGCGAGGAAGAAAAGCAGGAGATTGCCCGCGATCCGGCTGCGACGGACGATACGGTCGTCTTGCCGGTGGATAAGGGCGCTGCCGTTCTCGACAGCGACAAGGACGCCGACAATGCCGGCGACGAGGGTGTGCGCGAGAAGCGTCGCAAGCGTCGTGAACAGGCGCGTGCCCAGGAAGAAAACGTCGAGGTTCCGAAGAGCGACGAGGAAGCCCAGTCGAGCCGCAGGGACCGCCGTCCGACCCAGGAGGAACTGGGAGCCAACATCAGGGAAGAAGGCCGCCGTGTCGAGCGGGTGCCGGAATTCAATGCGAATGACCTGATCGATGCCTTTACCGGCAACGACAGCAGCCGCCGGCCGCGGATCGATGAGACGCGCGATAACCGCACCGTTCTCGATTTCGGCGACCAGATCATCGTGCGCGGCGACGATCGTCCGCGTCTGCGCCGCAATGCCCAGGAAACCTACTATGAAGAACTGTCGCGTGGCCGGTCCCGCGAGGTCATCGAGCGGCCGAACGGCGTGCGCATCATCACGATCTACAATCGCTACGGTGACATCGTGCAGCGTTCGCGCATCGATCGGGACGGACGCGAATATCTGATGATCTATGCGCCAGAGGTCGATGAAGGCCCCCGTCCGCCGATTTACGATGTCGGCGAGGACCTGCCGCCGATGCGCCTGCGCGTGCCGGTTCGCGACTACATCATCGACACGTCGAGCGAGCCGGACCGCGACTACTACGACTTCCTGGCCGAGCCGCCGGTGGAGCAGGTGGAGCGCGTCTATTCGATCGACGAGGTGAGGAATTCGGCCCGCATCCGTGACAAGGTGCGCCGCATCGACCTCGATACGATCACGTTTGCGACCGGCAGCGCCGAAGTCCCGCTGTCGCAGGCCAAAACCCTGCGCAAGGTTGCCGACGCCATGCTGCAGGTGATCGAGAAGGATCCGGGCGAGACCTTCTTCATCGAAGGTCACACGGACGCGGTCGGCAGCGACGAATCGAACCTCGTTCTCTCGGACGAACGCGCCGAATCGGTCGCCTCGCTGCTGACGGAGGTCTACGACATTCCGGCCGAAAACCTGGTGACCCAGGGTTATGGCGAGCGCTTCCTCAAGGTCCGCACGCTGGAAGCCGAACAGGAGAACCGCCGCGTGACAATCCGTCGCGTGACGCCGCTCGTCCGTCCGGTGGCCCAGAAATAACCATAGTCCGGTCTCTCATTGAGATGCCGCTGCAGACGGCCCGGTGCATCGAGCACCGGGCCGTTTTGCATCTGCTTTTTTCCTTCGCCTTTGCCATTCCCGCCGTTGCAGCCTTTCGAGCCTTTGATGAAAACTTTTCTCGCCACTTTTCTCATGGTCGTCTCGACCGGCCACGCCTGTCTTGCCGCAACCCGGCTCGTCGAACCGCGGCTGACGCTTCGCAAGCAGGAGGCGGGGACAAAACCGCGTGTTGCGCTGACCTTCGATGCCTGCAGCGGCAGGACGGACGAGCGCATTTTGTCGATGCTGATCGACAACAGCATTCCGGCTACCATCTTCGTCACCGGCCGCTGGCTGAAGCGCAACGGCGCGGTTTTCGCGATGCTCAATGCGCGCCCGGATCTGTTTGAGATCGAGAACCACGGGGCGATGCATATTCCGGCCGTCGACCGGCCGATGGCGATCTATGGCATTCCGGCGGCCGGCAGTGCGCAGGCCGTTGCCGCGGAGGTGGCGGGCGGCGCGGCGGCCATCGAGGCCCAGGGGGCGACGCCCCATTGGTTCCGCGGCGCGACGGCGAAGTACAGCCTGTCGTCGATCGGCCAGATACGGCAGATGGGATTTCGCGTCGCCGGCTATTCGGTGAACGGCGATGGCGGCTCGCTGCTTGGCGCGCCGGCCACGGAAAAACGGATTGCCTCGGTGAGGGATGGCGACGTGATCATCGCCCATATCAACCAGCCGACGCGTACGGCCGGCGATGGCGTCGTCAAGGGCATCCTCGACCTCAAGGCCAAGGGCTTCGCCTTCGTTCGGCTCGACGGCGCGGTGGAAGACGGCAGCGACGACACCACCAATTGATCAAGGTCAATCCGGCCTTCTGGAAAGCCCCGTCGTGGCCTCGATGAAATCGGCGATCGCTGTCGTATCGTTAAGATCGAACAGGCGCAGACCTTGATCCTCGACGGAATGATCCGCGGCGATCGCGACGATATGCGGATCGGTGGGGGCGAGCGGTTCGCGGTATGCCGCCTCCAGTCGCCGCGCCTCGATCTTGGGGATCGGCTCGCGTTTGTAGCCCTCGATCAGGACGAGATCGCAGGGGGCGAGGCGAGCAAGAATCTCCGAAAAACTTGGCTCCGGCGCGCCGCGCAATTCATGCATGATGGCATAGCGGGTGCCGGAAACGATGGTCACCTCATGGGCGCCTGCCTCGCGATGACGAAAACTGTCGGCGCCGACCTTGTCGATATCGAAATCATGATGGGCGTGCTTGACGGTCGAGACGCGGTAGCCGCGCCGCGTCAGTTCGGTGACCAGTCGGACGGCGAGGCCGGTCTTGCCGGAGTTCTTCCAGCCGGCGATTCCAAAGATCTTGGGGGACGTCATCTTTCCATGTCCTCGATGAGCGGCAGCCAGCGCTCGGCCGTTTCCAGGTCCGCCGGCGTATTGATGTTGAAGAAGGGGTCGATCGAACCTTCCGCGGTGTCGATCACGGGGAAATCGACCGCGGTCATGCCATGGCTTTCGATAAAGCTGCGCACCCGCCGCTTCTCGTCCGTCAGCAGCCAGTGTTCGAGCTCATCCGCAAGGCTGATCGGCCACAGCGCGAAGACGGGATGCATGACGCCGGCCGAATAGGCGACGGCGATCTGTACGGGCTCAGTGATTGCACCTTGAAGGCGGGCGACGAGGTTGCGCGGAATGAAGGGGGTGTCGGTCGGTACCGTGACGACGTGGCTTGCAGCGGGAAAGCACGCGGCCGCGTGCCGCATGGCCGATAGCACGCCCGCCATGGGGCCGGCATGGCCGGGAACGGTATCGGCAAAGACCGCAATGCCCGGAGCGAAGTCCAATCGTGCGATGATGTTGCTGTTGACGCCGAGCCCGGCCGCCTGGGGGGCGACACGTTCGATGATGTGGCTGAGAAGCCGCCTGCCGCCCAGCAGCACAGCCGCCTTGTCGCTGCCCATGCGCGACGACCTGCCACCGGCAAGGATGACGGCGGGCGGGCGGTCTGCCGATGCGCTCATCGAATGTCTCTGTCGTTGCATCCGCTCATTTTGGCGATCCCGGGTCCGATTGCTGCGCGACGGCCGCTGCCCGACGCTTGTTTTCGCGAGCAAAGGCATAGAGGCCGGAGGCGATGATAATCGCAACGCCGGTGACCATCCAGAGATCCGGTTGTTCGGCAAAGAACAGAACGCCGATGCCGATCGACCAGATCAGGCTGGTATAGCGGAAGGGCGCGACGATGGCGGTTTCGCCGTTTCGCATGGCAAGCACGATGCACTGGTAACCGACGAGGAGCAGCAGGCTTGCGGCGCCAAGATGGCTGACGGATACCAGCGACATCGGTTGCCAGCCGCCGAGCGGCACGACAAGCGCTGCGCCGACGAGCGTGATGACCACGGCGGTGATGACGGAGATGAAGAGGGATGGCACGGCCGGATCGATCCGGCGGGTGCACAGGTCGCGGATTGCCGCGCCGACGACCGACGCGACGACGCTGAGTGCTGCGCCGGTAAACCCCTCAGGCCCGGGGCGAAGCACGATCAGCACGCCGACGAAGCCCGCAAGGATCGCCAGCCAGCGTCGCCAGCCGACCGGTTCCGACAAAAACAGGGCAGCGCCGAGGGTCACGGCAAGCGGCAAGGCCTGCAGAATGGCCGAGGCGTTGGCAAGCGGGATCTGGCCGAGCGCCATGATGTAGGTGATGGATGCGAAGACTTCGGCGACGATGCGCAGCGCGATGACGGGGTTCAGGATCAGACGGACCGAACGCAAGGCTCCGAAGTGACGGGCAAGCAGCAAAACAAGCAACGAGGTGAAGAAGCCGCGCACCAGCATGATCTGGCCCGCATTCATGACGCCAGTAACGGATTTCACCAAAGCGTCGTTGCAGGTGAAGCCCGCCATGGCGAGGCACATGAAGATTGCGCCGCGAAAATTGGCGTTGGATTGCATTATTCTTATTTGCCTGTTCTCATCGCAGCCCGGCCTTTCGGCCGCCGAATGCATCAGCTTCGAAAGCGCATGGGATTGGTCTTGCCTATCTCTAAAGCATCGGCATGCGTTTTATGCAACGTCTATCGGATGGCTGTCTTATTTCATGGCAGATTTGAAAGAATAGCCGTTTCCATCAATATTTTAGAATATTCAAACAAGACTCCGCGCAATTTCGCCGCGACCGCGCTAAACCACGGGATTTTTGGGGAAATATTAAGCTTCGGTACCTATCGTGCCGATATTCCGCTGCCCTTCGCATGACGCGATTATGGTTGACGTAACGGCAAGCATTTCCGTTCAAGGTCAACCGGATGACGTTCCGGACAGGCGCCATGGTCGCGCCCCGGCATGTCCGTTCTCCACCGGGAGAGCAGTCTGGCGGGAATGTCCGATTTGCTCAACATCTGGAGTTCGGAATGTCCCTGATCGATCGTTCGCTGCAGCGCCTTCGCATTGTCACCAAGGTTCTCCTGTTCGTCGTGCCGCTTGTGGCCCTCATCGCCGGCATCGGCCTTGTCGGCTATTTCACCGCAAGTACGCTCAACGGGCACATGACCGTGACGCGCGAAACGATTAACAACCTCTCCGATTTCCAGGCACTGCGCAGCGGACTGCAGAGCTTCGTCGACAATCCGACCGAGGACGCGCGTACAACGCTTATTTCCCGCATCGACGATCAGGAAACGGGTATCCGTTCGCTGAACGACCTGCTGACGGCCGAGGCCGACAAGGCCAAGATCGGTTCCGTCGTCGCGCTGGGCGAGGTGATGCGCGGGCAACAGGAGAAACTCTGGGCGATCAAGACCGAGCGCGACAGTGTCACGGCATCGCTCGACGCCGCCCTTGCCGACATGACGGCGCGGGGCAACGCCGCTTTCAAGCAGATCGACATCCTGCGCAAGGAATCCGGCGAGAAGGAATCCTTCGCCAAGGCGCTGCTTTTCGATGCGGCCGCCTATCAGGGGCTTGCCGAGCGCATCAAGAAATTCCGTCTGCCGGTCACCATGGCGATCGCGCCGGACGCCAAGGTCCAGCAGGCGACCAATCTCATGCCGCATCTGTTGAAGCAGATTGCCGAAGCCGAGAAGATCGCATCCGACAAGGTGCAGAAGAGGATCGCCGAGGTGAAGGCGGATACCCAGAAGATCGTGGACATCCTCAAGAGTACCGATACCAACGACGTCAAGAAGGGCCTGCTCGGCACGGCGCTGATCAAATTCTCCAAATACGAAGCCGATTTCGCCAAGGAGGCGGTGACCAATTCGGATACGGCAGCCAAGCGCTTCGTCGGCATGGATGGTGAGATTTCGGCTCTCAAAACGCTGATCGGGCTGATGAACGAAACCTTCAAAGGGCTCGACCACACACGTCTGCATATCAGCGAGCTGCATCGCAAGCTCGATGAACCAAGCCGCGAGAGCGTGATTGCCGACATCGCTGCCGTGCGTGCGAGCGTCACGAAGCTTTCGGAAATGGGTGGCAAGAACGCAGCCCTGCGCGACCTTGCCGGCAAGCTGACGCCGTCGCTCGAAGCGATCGACAGCGGCACTGCGCAACTGATCGATGTCGGTGCGCGCTGGCAGGCGGCCAAGGCCGACGCCTCGACGCAGGTCGCCGCTGCCAGCCAGACGCTGGAAAGCTTCGTCAGTAGCGCCCAGGAAGCCGGCAAGCAGGACAGCCAGCGCTCCGCCGATGTCTCGATCATCGCCATGGTCGCCGGCACGCTGCTGGCCATCATCGGCGGGTTGATGCTGATCGAAACCCTGCGTGGCCCGCTGAAGCGCGTGACGGAGACGATGACGCGGCTTGCGCAAGGCGACCTCGAAGTCGCGATCGAAGGCCGCAACCGCGGCGACGAGATCGGTGACATGGTGCGCTCGGTTGCGGTGTTCCGTGACAACGCGGTCGAAAACGTCCGGCTCGGGCAGGAAGCCGAGGCCGCCCGCACGCTGTCGGCCGAAGAAGAGGCTCGACGCCGCCAGGAGCGCGCCCGCATCGAGGCCGAGCAGATGGAGGCGCTCAACGCGCTCTCCGACGTGCTGGCCAAGCTTGCCGACGGCAATCTGGAAGAGGGCATGGCGGAAGACCTGTCCGAGGACTACATCGTCATGGCCCGGACCTACAACAATGCTGTCGAGGCCCTGCGTGCGACACTGATCGACGTCCGCTCCGTCACCGACGAAATCACCGGCGGCACCGGCAATCTGGCGTCCTCCGCCGACGATCTCGCCCGCCGCACGGAACAGCAGGCGGCGGCACTCGAGGAAAGCTCACGCGCGCTGGGCCAGCTGACCGAAATCGTCCGCTCGACCGCCGAAAGCGCCCGCAAGACGACGGTATCGGTCGACGAAACGCAAAGCTACGCCAAGCATTCCGGCGAAGTCGTCGGCAAGGCGATCGAAGCAATGGCAGCAATCAACCGTTCGTCCGACAAGATCAGCACGATCATCGGCGTCATCGACGAGATCGCCTTCCAGACCAACCTGCTCGCGCTGAACGCCGGCGTCGAGGCGGCCCGTGCCGGCGAGGCCGGCCGTGGCTTTGCGGTCGTCGCGCAGGAAGTCCGCGAGCTTGCCCAGCGCTGCGCCGGTGCGGCCCGCGAGATCAAGGGGCTGATTTCCGAAAGCTCGGCGCAGGTCCGTGGCGGCGTCGAGCTGGTGCAGGAAACCGGCAATGCCCTGACCGTCATCAACGACCATATTTCGACGATCCACCAGCTCGTCAGCAACATCGAATCGGCCGCCGCCGACCAGTATCGTGGTCTCAACGAGGTCAACCAGGCCGTCCACGAGGTCGAGCTCCTGACCCAGCAGAACGCGGCGATGGTCGAGGAGAACACCGCCGAAATCCACGGCCTGCGCCATCAGGTGGAGGCGCTGAACGAGAAGATCGAGCGCTTCAAGACCGGGACCAGCCGTTCGGTGGCGGGCGGCCGGGCGCAGGGATACGGCAGAAGCTACGCAGCCTAAGTGGGCACCCCTCAACGAAGATCAGAACCCGTGCCGGTACAAAGGCGCGGGTTTTGTCGTTTCAGCCGGGCGGCTGTGAGACCGAGCCGCCGGAGGGCAGGCCGAAGAACACCTCGACCGAATGGATCTGGCCTTCCGATGCCTCGAAAAGTTCGGTGTTTCGTGCCCGGTTTCCGTTCTTCCACGTGGCGTCGTAAGTGACGAAGCATCGGTTTTCAGAAACGACGAGATGCTGCAGGTCCAGCGATTCGAACGTACCGGCGACCGGCCAGCAGCGCTCGAAATAGGTTTTACGGTCGATGTGGTCGTCGTAAGGGCTGGTGAAGGTGAAGTCCTGTGCGAGCAGCGTTTCCAGACGAAGCCTGTCGGCCGTCAGGTAGCAATCGAAACTGCTGCGTACCAATTCCTCGATGGAAGCGAACATGGCGACGTTCCACAGATAGCGTTGATCGGTTCTAACCGAACGTGATGCGGGGAGGTTTGTTCCGTACTTTGCATCCGTTGCCGTTGGGGGGAGACGACGTGGCTTCAGCCGCCGGTGACGCTCATGTGGCGGGCGACGGCGGGTTTGTTGCGGGTGCGGTCGATGATGAAGTCATGGCCCTTGGGCTTGCGGGTGATCGCCTCGTCGATGACGCGCGACAGATAGGCGTCGTCGTCGGAGGCGCGCAGCGGCGTGCGCAGGTCGGCGGCGTCGTTCTGGCCGAGGCACATATAGAGCGTGCCGGTGCAGGTGAGGCGGACGCGGTTGCAGCTCTCGCAGAAATTATGGGTCATCGGCGTGATCAGGCCGAGCCGGCCGCCGGTCTCCGTGACGCTCAGATAGCGCGCCGGGCCGCCGGTCTTGTAGGCGATGTCCGAGAGGGTGAACTGGCGGGCGAGGCGATCGCGCATTTCCGAGAGCGGCAGGTAGTGATCGGTGCGGTCCTCGTCGATCTCGCCCATCGGCATGGTTTCGATCAGCGTCAGGTCCATGCCGCGGCCGTGCGCCCAGCGCAGCATCTCGGGGATCTCGGCGTCGTTGAGGCCCTTCAGAGCAACCGCGTTGATCTTGACGTGGATGCCCGCGGCCTGGGCCGCGTCGATGCCTTCCATCACTTTCGACAGTTCGCCCCAGCGGGTGATCTGCTTGAACTTGCCGGCGTCGAGCGTGTCGAGCGAGACGTTGATGCGCCGGACGCCGCAATCGGCGAGTTCAGAGGCAAAGCGCGACAGCTGCGAGCCGTTGGTGGTCAGGGTCAGTTCATCGAGAGTGCCCGAATGGACGTGCTTGCCGAGCTCGCGCACAAGGAACATGACATTCTTGCGCACCAGCGGTTCGCCGCCGGTCAGGCGCAGCCTACGCACACCCTTGGCGATGAAGGCGGAGCAGAGCCGGTTCAATTCCTCCAGGGTCAGGAGGTCCTTCTTCGGCAGGAAGGTCATGTTTTCCGCCATGCAATAGGTGCAGCGGAAGTCGCAGCGATCCGTCACCGAAACCCTGAGATAGGTGACGGCGCGCCCGAACGGGTCGATCATCGGCGCTTTGACGTCGATGAGCTTCTGAGCGCCGGCCTGGTCGATGGTGACGGTATTCAACGAAATTCTCCTGTTGCATCAATGTCGTGAGCAAAACGGGCGGCGTCAAGGCGAAAGCACAAAGAGCCATCAGAAAACCGGTGAAACACTTTCTTTCCGTGGAGGGAAGTGAAGGCCAAGAATTCCTTCCGGCAGGAATCTGCGGTACTGCATAATTCCTTCAATCGGAATCGATTTAAGGATAAAGTCATGCAGCAGTTTCAAGTGCTACAGTGTCCTTTTCGCGTCATATTCGACGCGCGGCGCCGTCGCGCCTGGTGCGCAAGCGGGAGACCGAAATCATGAGCGACATCTGGCCGACCGAATTGCGCGTGTCGAAGGACCGCCACCGGCTGACGGTGACCTTCAACGATGGTTCCTCCTACGACCTGTCCGCGGAGATGCTGCGCGTCCTGTCTCCCTCGGCAGAGGTCCAGGGGCACGGGCCGGGGCAGGGGCTGACGGTTCCCGGCAAGCGCAATGTCTCGATCATCTCGATGACGCCGACCGGCAATTATGCGGTGCGGATCGGCTTTGACGATTTCCATGATACCGGCATCTTTACCTGGACCTATCTGCGCGAACTGGGAGAGAACGGCGACACGTTGTTTGCCGCCTATGAGCACGATCTCGCTGAAAAGGGCATGACCCGCGACAAGCCGGAAAAGCCGCGCTAACGGCCGGCGCAGTCAGTCGAGATCGGTTTCTTCCTTCAAAAGGCGGGCGATCAATCGCTCCATCGACTGGGCGACGATCAGGCACTCCTCGATCGGTTCGTTGTCCAGCGATTTCTCGATCAGCGTGGTCTGGATTTCCATCGCCTGCTCCGTCAGCTCACGGCCGCTTTTCGTCAACGACAGCCGCAAAACGCGCTTGTCCTTCTCGTCGCCGCGCCGCTCGATCAGCCCGCGTTTTTCGAGCTGGGGCAGAAGCATGCTCATGTTCGATCGCCCGACGAGAAGTTTTCGCGCGAGTTCCTGCTGCGAGATGCCCTCGAAGCGATAGAGGTTGATCAGGATGTCGAGATGCGGCGGCTTGATGTCGAGATCGGCGAGTGCGCGCGTGAGCGTCTGCTGCATCAGCTGACAGGCGCGGGCGACCGCGATCCAGCTGCGGAAACGGGGATGATCCCAGGGAAAATGATGGTGTTCGATCGTCGCTTGCTTTTTGTTCATAGCTGCAAAATGATGTTCATCATTGAACATTCAAAGGGAATCCCACTATGGCATCCTTTGCGATCGAGGTCACCCGTCTCGCGCGCGAATGCGTCTTGCTCGCGCAAGCTCGGGCCTCGCCGGACACCACGGCTGCGGTCATTCCGGAAGTCCCGCCATCCGATAGCCCTCGATAAAATGCTGACGCACGTCTTCGTCGCGGAAAGGTTGCGACGCGGACCAATGCCGGATGGAGAAGCCTGGATTGCTCATCATGAACATTTGAGCCTCGCGACGGGCCTCCTCCAGGCGCCCGAGTTGCGCCAGGCTCGCCGCTAGAAAGCGGCGCGATGCGTTGCGATAGGTTTCGGGCCTGCGCAGCGTCTGGACTGCGGACTCATAGTCGCGCAGCGCATATTGGGCCTGCCCCAGCATCCAATAATACCAGCCGGGAGGATACGGATTGAGCCTCAGCGCCTTGCGCACATATTCGACGGCCTCGGCCGGCTGGCCCTTCAGCGTAAGCAGATCGGAGCGCATCGCCCAGGCATCGGCGTAGTTCGGGTCCAGTCTGACGGTGGCGTCAAACTCGGCATCCGATTCCCCCCAGCGGCGTTCATGCCCGAGGATGATAGCCAGTACCCAGCGGTTCCCGGCGTCGTTAGGGTCAAGCGCTACGGCTCGTTGGGCCTCCGCCAGAGCCCTTGCCCGATTGGGATCGATCGGCGCGTCGAAGAATTCCCATCCCAGCCAAAGGTTCAACGCCAGCCAGCGATGCGCCTCGGCATAGCCCGGATCGAGCGCGAGGGCCTGCTCCAGCAGGAAAATCGCTTCTCTCGCGGTGATTGCCGTTTGAAAGCTCAGCGCCCGCGCCCGGACACAGAGCTCATAGGCCTCCAGGTTCGCGGGGCGATTGCGGGCTGCGTGCGTCGTTAAACGGCCGACAAGGGCCTCGACGATCTTGCCCGTTACCTCGTCCTGCACGGCGAAGATATCCTCCAGGCTGCGGTCGAACCGCTCGGCCCACAGGTGGTCACCTTCGATCGCATCGATCAATTGAGCATTGATGCGAACCCGTCCCGCAGCCCGCCGGGCGCTGCCCTCCAGGAGATGGCGCACGCCAAGTTCGCGCGCGATGCGGCGCACGTCCATGTGCCTGCCCTTGTACGCGAAGACCGAGTTGCTGGCGATGACGAATAGTCCGCTGCTCCGCGACAGGTCCGTGATCAGGTCCTCGGTCAGGCCATCAACGAATTCCTCCTGCACCGGGTCGTTGCTCATGTTTGTGAACGGCAGGACGGCGATGGAGGGTTTGGCGGGCAGCGGCAACGGCGCCCGCTCCACCGGCCCGTGAAACACCTAGCCAGCCAGCGTTTCGATGCGGTAGACGGTCACCGGCTCGGCGACGTTCTTGATCGTTTGCGGGCCGAGGTCGTCGAATCGAACGTCAAGCTTGCGCTTGACCTGGTCGTAGACGCTGCCGGAGATGCAGATCTCTCCAGCGCCGGCCATGGCCTGAAGCCGCACGGCGACAATGACGCCGTCACCGAAAAGGTCGCCGTCTTCGACAACGACATCCCCCAGATTGACGCCGATGTGTAGGACAATCCGGCGGTCGTCGGCGCGATCGTCGTTCGCCGCCGCCATGCGCTTCTGGAGTTCGACGGCGCAAGCCACCGCGTTCACCGCGCTGGCGAACTCCACCAGAACGCCGTCACCCATCATCTTGACGATACGACCGTGATGCTGGCGGACGAGCGGCACGAGGATTTGCTTGCGCCGTTCTTTCAGCGCCGCCAGCGTACCCTGCTCGTCGAGATCGACAAGCCGACTGTAGCCGACCACATCGGCAGCCATTATTGCTGCGAGACGGCGCTGGGCGTGCTCTTCGGCCATGTCGCATTCGCTTTCACAGAATGCTGGACATTGAATTGTATGGGTGGCCCTCGCAAAAGTCTATCTGATTGGAGGCGTCCCGCCAGCCGGATCGGCAGGGAGGTCTATGACGGCCGAAGATGCCATCGTCGCTTGCTTTTTGTTCATCGTTGTACAATGATGTTCATCGTTGAACATTTAAAGGGAATCCCACTATGGCATCCTTTGCGATCGAGGTCACCCGTCATGCCCTCAGATGCGTGTCGGCCTTTTCTCCGGAGACCGCGGGACGGCTGGCATTCCGGCTGTTCAGTGTCACGCCCTCGCGCGAGCCGTCGAGCGGCAAGGAAAAGGCAGCGCTCGCGGCGGCAGGACCTGTCGTGGCGCGCGCCCATCCGGTCACTCTTTCCTATGCCGGCGGCTGGGTGATGGCCAGGCATTTTCGTGCGCAGGGCGATGGCGCGGCAAAGCGCGTGCTCCTGGTCCATGGCTGGGGATCGCGCAGCGACTATCTGGCGAAGATGATCGAAGGGCTCGTGGCCGGCGGCGCCGAGGTGGTCGCGCTCGATTGGCCCGGCCACGGCGCCTCGCCAGGCCGAACGCTGACGATGCCGGTTGCCGTGCGCGCGATCGACGCCGCCTGGCGGCATTTCGGCGGGTTTGATGTTGCGGTCGGTCATTCTTTTGGCGGTGCGAGCCTCGCCTGTGCTGCCGGCGGTCTGGTGTGCGACGTCCCGTCCCGGATTGCCAAAAGTATGGTCCTGATCGGTGCGCCAAGCGAGATGACATGGCTTTTCAAAGGGTTCGGGAAGCTTCTTCGCCTTTCTCACAAAGCCCAGGCGGCTCTGGAGGGCATGGTCGTCCATCTGTCGGGCCGGCGCATCGAGGACTTCGACGCCGCCCGGATACTCGGGGTGCTGACCGTGCCGGTGCTCGTCATCCATGCGGAAGACGACAAGGAGGTTTCTGCCGATCATGCGCGCCGCTATGCGGCGGCCGGGGCGAATGTCGAACTCCACTGGGCCAACGGTCTTGGCCACCGCCGAATCGTTTCGGCGCTGCCGGTGATCGAGCGGATCAATGCCTTCATTCATGCGGAAGATAGAAGGGCTGCAGCCTAGCAATTTTTGCGGGTGTCGTCATGACGGCGTCATGCTATCAGTCGAAAGGCTCGGATTCTGGGAGAGCAGCATGACGATCATTCGCTCGGTCGAGGAACTGAACGCGCTCTATGGGGAAGCCGGAGAGGCGTCGCTGGTCAAGGTGACAAGCAAGCTGACGCCAGACTACGCCCAGATGATCGAGGCTTCTCCATTTGCCGCGCTCGCCACCCTCGGCCCCGAGGGGCTCGATTGTTCGCCGCGTGGAGACGACGACAATGTCGTCAGGATAGAAGACGAGAAGACCGTGCTGATGCCGGACTGGCGCGGCAACAACCGGGTCGATTCGCTCGCCAACATCGTGCGCGACCCGCGCGTCGCCCTGATGTTCCTCGTTCCCGGCTCGAATACGACCATGCGGATCAACGGCACGGCCGTCGTCAGCGTCGATCCGGACCTGACCAATTCCTTCGAGGTCGACGGCAAGCATCCGCGCAGCGTCATCGTCGTCACCATCGGCGAGGTCTATTTTCAATGCGCCCGTGCATTGATCCGCTCGCAACTCTGGAACCCCGAGCGCTTCATCGATCCGCAGTCGCTGCCGACGCCGGGCGCGCTGCTGAAGGCGGCGAAGGCGGATTTCGATCGGGAGACCTACGATCGCGAATGGCCGGAGCGTGCCGCCAAGACGATGTGGTAGACGCTGCCGGACTTCGAATAAAACAGGCAGATTGCACGTCTTTGAGAGGACGGGCCGGCATGCCTCGATGGAGGGCGGCTTTTGGTGCCGTGGATTGAGGAACACATGAAAGACAGGGGCGTCTTGTTGCCGGCGGTCGTGATGGCCGTCGGACTTTTTGCCAGCGCGGCAAAGGCTGATGGGCTGGTCGAGGAATACAACGCCTATATCGGCGAGGAAGATCTCTACAATTCCAATGGCGAGCGGCTGTCCGAGCCGTGGCAGATCATCCGCCAGGACCGGGCGAACTATCATCGCTTCGGCACATCCCAGCCGGGCGATGAAGGCGACAGTTTCTTTGCCTCCGCCACGAACCGTGAAAAGGCCGAGCGCATGATCGAATACGGCACCATCGAAACGCGCGCCGCGCGGGCGCTGGTACGAGGCAACGTGCTGATCAACGTGCAGATCTTTCGCGGCGCCGACGGCGACTATATCAATGTCACCGTCGATTGACCGGGGGCTTGTTTTCGCTGCGATGCTGCTTTTGGCTGGCCCGGCTCAAGCGGACGAACTCAGTCTCGCACGAAAAGTAAAGCTGCTCATCGACGCCTATCCGGAAACCCTTCTCGGGAGCGAGGATGGATCAATCCTTTTTCGCGACGGCGAACCGGCCTTGGCGATCGATGACGGCAAGGCGAAGGACCATGCGCAGAAACTCGCGTCCGGCGATATCGAGGACAGCCTGTCGCAGATTTATCCGCCAGGCCCCTGCGAAACCCGGCCGGAGGTCAATTTCGATCCGGGCCGCATTCGCAGCGAGGTCCTGATGAAGCGCCTGTATGGCGGATCGGCGCGCGAGGTGGAGGCGTCGCTGGTTAAGGTCGACTGGTTCGGCAGCAAGCTGCCGGTGACGAAAAGGCAGGGCGTGGCGCAGGCGCTGGAGAAAGTTCGTGACGCGCTGAAAACAGTGCCTGACCTGAAGATCTTTCTCACGCCTTCCGCCGGCACCTTCAACTGGCGCAAGGTTGCCGGCGCCTCGAACCTGTCCGTGCACAGCTTTGGTGCGGCGATCGATCTCAATACCCGCTACGCGGACTATTGGGTCTGGGCGGGCGGCAAGCCGGGCCGGGTGCAGCAACGCGATAGCCAATATCCGATGACGATCGTCGATGCTTTCGAGCGGAACGGCTTCATCTGGGGCGGGCGCTGGTATCACTACGACACCATGCATTTCGAATACCGGCCCGAACTCCTGGCCATCGCCAAGGCGGCAGGCGCTTCGGCCTGCCGCTAAACGGCTCCAAAGGCGAATTCGGTCAGTCTCGGACGATGACCTTGGTGCCGATCGTCACGTTGGCGTACAGGTGCTCGACATCCTCGTTTGCCATGCGGATGCAGCCGGAGGACATCGCCTTGCCGATCGATGACGGCTGGTTGGTGCCGTGGATGCGGTAGATGGTCGAGCCGAGATACATGGCGCGGGCGCCGAGCGGGTTTTCGATGCCGCCCTTCATGGTGACGGGCAGGATATGGCCCTTCCTGGCTTCGCGGGCGCGCATCTCTGCCGGCGGATTCCAGGTCGGCCATTCGGCCTTGCGGCTTACCGTATTGCTGCCTGTCCAGATGAAGCCCTCGCGGCCGACGCTGACGCCGTATTGCATGGCAATGCCGTTGCCGAGCACGTGGTAGAGGCGGCGGTCGGAATTGTCGACGATGATCGTGCCGGGCGCGACGTTTTCGGGGAAGGCGACCAGTTCGCGCTGGATCGGCGACTGGTTGACGTTCTTCCTGGCGGTCCTGGTCTTTGCCGGCTTGCCCTCCGACAGGACCTGCAGCCAGCCGGTCTTGGCGGTCGAGGACTGGAGCGAGGCGACTTCGAAGGATCCGCTCTCACCGGCTGCCTGTGCAGAGGGGGCAAGAAGCGCGGTAGCGATCAGGGCTGCGATGATGGTTTTCATGTCCGTATCTCCCGGTTTGTGCGGGAGATTTTTTCCGGTTTCTTCCGGTTGGCTCCCTTGTATGGTGCCTTTCTAGACAATCACCGGGAGAGCGGCTGTTTCCTGGGGAACGCAAAAAAGAACGGCAAAGGGCGCTGTTGACGCCTTCTGCCGAGACATGTCCTTTTGCTATTTGCGATAGATCAGCCAGCTCTTGCCGGTGTCTTTCTTCATGCCCTCTTCAAACAGCATGGATCGGTTGCGGCCGGCATTCTTGGCGCAGTAGAGCGCGATATCGGCCTTGTTGTAGAGATCGACCGGATCGTCAGCCTGCGTTGCCTGGCAGACGCCGACGGAGAGGGTGATCGGGCCGTAATTGACGCCGGTCTTGGAATTCTTGAAAGGGGTCGTCGCAAGCGCGGTGCGGATGCGCTCGGCCACCTGCAGGCTTTCCTCGAGCGTGTTGTCGCTGAGAATGATGGCGAATTCCTCGCCGCCGGTGCGGGCGACGAAGACGTCGCGGCGCAGATTGGCGCGGATGACCGTGCCGACCGTCGCCAGGATCTTGTCGCCGACCGGATGGCCGTAGCTGTCGTTGATCTTCTTGAAATGGTCGATATCGGCGATCAGTAGGCCCGTTTGGGAGCGGAGCTGCTCGGAATTGTAGATGGCCGCGAGTTTCTCGTCGAAGGCCCGGCGGTTGGCGAGGCGTGTCAACGAATCAGTATTGGCGATGCGCTTGTACTCATCCAGCTCCTGCCGAATGACCTCCATCTCGAAGGACTTCAACGAGACGTTTTCGGCGCGTTCCTTGCCCTGGTTCATCGTATCGGCCGTCGCTTCCGTCAGGATGCTGACGGCCTGTCGCAGGATTTCGGCGCTGGCGTTGCTCTTGCAGGTTATGTTCTGATAGGTTTCGTCGAGCAGCCGATTGTAGTTTTCGAGTGCAGACTGCTCCTCCTGCAGAAGCCTGAGAAGATCGCCAAGTTCGCTCGCCAGATGCGTATGCGCCCGGTCGATGCCGGCGGCGTGGTGCACGTGGGCGAAGTAGCGCGCGCCGATCTCGTCCAGTTCTTCCTGGGTGGCGCGGCTGCCGAGTGCTGCCAGTTCCTTGGTCAGCTTGGGGTTGGAGCCGATATAGGCTTCGTAATAGAGCTCGTAGTTTCGCGGAAGGGGGGCAATCCCCATGATGCGCATCGCATAGGTCACCTGCGCGGCGATATCCGGTATCTGCGCCTTGCTCAAAGCCGCCTGCATCGCGGACTCCTGTCTTATTGTCACCGCCTGCAAGTTCTAGGGGTAAAAGATTTTGGAAGGCTTAACGTTTGGCGAAATCAATCGGTAAGATTGAACCGATTTGACGCCTGCCGGGTCCAAAAAGCATTCAGGCAGCGATGTCTCGCTGCCTGGCTGTATTTTGCTCAACTGCTTCCGGCCACCGCTCAGGAAGGGCTGATCATCGTTTCCGGGCGGACGATCGCGTCGAATTCCGCGTCGGTGACATAGCCGCCGCCAACGGCTTCCTCGCGCAGCGTCGTGCCGTTCTTGTGGGCCGTCTTGGCAATCTTCGCGGCATTGTCGTAGCCGATCTTCGGGGCCAGTGCCGTGACCAGCATCAGCGAGCGATCGAGCGCCGCCTTGATATTGTCCTCGCGGGCCTCGATGCCGACGACGCAATTGTCGGTGAACGAGACGCTAGCGTCTGCCAGCAACTGCACCGACTGGAGGAAATTATAGGCCATCAGCGGATTGTAGACGTTCAGCTCGAAGTGTCCTTGGCTGCCGGCGAAGGTCAGCGCCGCATTGTTGCCGAACACCTGCACGCAAACCTGCGTCAGCGCTTCGCACTGGGTCGGGTTGACCTTGCCTGGCATGATCGACGAGCCGGGCTCGTTTTCCGGCAGCGACAGTTCGCCGAGACCGGAGCGGGGCCCGGAGCCGAGGAGACGGATGTCGTTGGCGATCTTGAACAGGGCGGCGGCGGCGGCGTTTATTGCGCCGTGGCTGAAGACCATCGAATCGTGAGCTGCCAGCGCCTCGAACTTGTTGGGAGCGGTCACGAAGGCGATACCGGTGATCTCGGCGATCTCAGCGGCGACCTTTTCGGCAAAACCGACCGGCGCGTTGAGGCCAGTCCCGACGGCGGTGCCGCCCTGCGCCAGTTCGCAAAGGCCGGGCAGCGTCATCTCGATCCGCTTGATCGATGAGGCGACCTGTGCGGCATAGCCGGAAAATTCCTGGCCGAGCGTCAGCGGCGTGGCGTCCTGCGTGTGCGTGCGGCCGATCTTGATGATGTGATCGAAGGCCTTCACCTTGGCTTCGAGAGCGGCGTGCAGATGCTTCAGAGCCGGCAAGAGGTCGTGAACGACGCGCTCGGCGCAGGCGATATGCATGGCCGTCGGATAGGTATCGTTCGACGACTGACTCATGTTGACGTGGTCGTTCGGATGCACCGGCTTCTTCGAGCCCATGACGCCGCCGAGCATTTCGATCGCCCGGTTGGAGATCACTTCATTGGCGTTCATGTTCGACTGGGTGCCGGAGCCGGTCTGCCAGACGACGAGCGGGAAATGATCGTTGAGCTTGCCGTCGATCACTTCCTGGGCTGCTTCGATGATGGCGTTGCCGATTGTCGGGTCGAGGCCCTGCAGTTCCATGTTGGCGCGGGCGGCGGCCTGCTTGACGATGCCGAGGGCGCGAACGATCGACAGCGGCTGTCTTTCCCAGCCGATCTTGAAGTTGCCGAGCGAACGTTGCGCCTGCGCGCCCCAATAGCGGTCGCTCGCGACCTCGATCGGGCCGAACGTATCTGTTTCCGTGCGCGTTGATGTCATCGTAATCCCTGCTTTCGTCATGCGGTGTCGAGACCGGAGGTGATGCGGCCGTCGTCCGGCGGCCTTCTGAAGCTGTGATGCGGTTCTCTCTGGCCCAGGTGCGCGGTGCTTGTAAAGAGGTTGCGAGGGGCTGGGGCATGCTACAATCGTTTAAAATGCGGCCCTTTGCGCGAGCCTCGCGGCCGGTACGCGTCATGGCGGTGGCGAGCCTGAGCCACGGCGGCGCTGTGCCTTTTCAGACACAAGCGCACCGATAGTTTTGCCCCGCTTGCCTGCAATTTTCCCGAGCCGCGGCGACATTTTCAAGGCGCGAAAAAATAATGCAAGGAATTCAAATTTTTGGCAGTGCTCATCCGTCTCCCTGACCGAGATCTTTTGCGGATCATGACGGTCCGCGATGGTCTGGAAAGGCGTGGCGTTTCCTTTTCATTCACCATCCTTTCTTATAAGTACCAAAGCTCGGTGACATGAAGGGCATCGGGCGCGAACCGCTGATGGCGGCAATGCGATACGGGGACGTGTGAGCCAATGAAATTGATGAAAACTGCAGCGATCGTGACACTCCTGGCCGGGTGCGCGTTCACCTCTTTCGGCGTCCAGGGCGCAGAGGCGTATACCTTGATGGATCTCTTCCGCAAGAAGAGGCAGCCCGTGGAAGAGATGCAGGTGTTGCCGGGCTACGGCGGCATGCAGGAAATGCGCCCGGTGGAAAAGCCCGTTGCCCTGCCGCGCGTGACGTCGCCGCGTTACTATACCTACAAGGCCGAAGCGCTGCGGCGGATCGATACGGCAAAGCTCCTCGATCCGGTCGTGACCGGTTCCGTGGGCAGCGACGTGCAGCCGACGCAGGGCGCGTCGCTTGCCGATTCCCGCCGGTTTCTGCCGGATGTGACGGCCTATGCGCCGCCGGAAGTGGCCAAGGCCGTCGAGGCTTTCTACGCAGGCCGCGAAGGATTTATCTGGATTGACGGTAATGGCCCGAATGCGGCGGCAAAGGCTGCGCTGGCTGTCCTCGGTGACGCGGCTAGCGTCGGTCTTGATCCGCAGGATTATGCCGTTTCCGTGCCGTCCGATACGTTCGACAGCGCCGACATGACGGCACGCGAGAAGTCGCTGGTGGATTTCGAGATCCGCCTGTCGGCTGCGACACTGACCTATGTCCAGGACACCGTTCGCGGGCGCATCGATCCGAACAAGATTTCCGGCTATCACGACTTCAAGCGCAAGAGCGTCAATCTGAAGGGCAAGCTCGAGAACATTGCCCGCAGCCACGATGTTGCAGCCTACCTCAATTCCCAGAGCCCCTCCGGTCCGGAATTCCTGGCCCTGAAACGCGAGCTGGAAACGCTCAATGTAAAGACGGGCGATGCGCCACGGATCACGATTGCGCCGGGCACGCTGCTGAAACCTGGCATCAGCAATCCTGAACTGGCCAACATCATCGCCGGTATTCGCCAGAAGGGGTCCGACGCGCTGAAGGTCGAGCACGCGCTCACACTTTCCGCCTATCAAGGAACGCCGGACTATACGCCGGAGCTGGTGGCATTGGTCGAAGGGTTCCAGAAGGAAAACGGCTTGAAGCCGGACGGCGTCGTCGGCAAGGCATCGATCCGCATCCTGACCGGTGGCGATACGACCGAAAGCAAGATCGACAAGGTGCGCATTGCCATGGAGCAGGCGCGCTGGCTGCCGGCCGACCTCGGCGGCCGCTACGTCTTCATCAACCAGCCGGCCTTCATGGTCTACTATCACGACCAGGGTGCCGAACAGTTCTCGATGCGCGTGGTTGTCGGTTCGAAGACCAACCAGACCTATTTCTTCGAGGACGAGATCCAGACGGTGGAGTTCAATCCCTATTGGGGCGTGCCGCAGTCGATCATCATCAACGAGATGCTGCCGAAGCTCAGGAGCGACCCCGGCTATCTCGACCGCCTCGGCTACCAGGTGGAAGTGGGAGGGCGTCCGGTTTCATCGTATGACATAAACTGGAACGGTTCGACCAACGGCGTTTCCGTGCGCCAGCCGCCAAGCAGCGACAATGCGCTGGGCGAGTTGAAGATTCTCTTCCCGAACAGTCACGCGATCTACATGCACGACACGCCGTCGAAGAGCTTCTTCAAGAAGGACCAGCGGGCGCTCAGCCATGGCTGCGTGCGTCTTGCCGATCCGCGCCGGATGGCTGCCGCCGTGCTCGGCACGACGGTCGACGACGTGGCCAAGCAGGTCGCCGACGGTCGCAACAAGGGCGTCCAGGTGCCGCAGCGGATTCCGGTCTATGTCGCCTATTTCACCGCCTGGCCGAACAAGGACGGCGCAGTCGAATATTTCGACGATGTCTATGAGCGCGACATGTATATGGGGCGTGCGTTCGAAGCGACGCGGCTTGCGCGACGCGCCGAAGGCTGAGTGCGGGAAGATCGATAATTCCAGAAAGGCGGCTTGAAGGCCGCCTTTTTCATGCCTGCGCGATCAATCGCTCGATCAGGTTCGGTGTCAGTTCGTCGAAATGGCGGATGACGAGATCGGGCGCCAGGCTTTCGACCGGCACATCGGAGTAGCCGAAGGGCACGCCGATCGAGCGGACGGATGCGTTGCGGGCAACGAGGATGTCGTTCAGGCTGTCGCCGATCATCACCGATTTTTCCGGCGCGCCGCCGGCAAGGCGGATGGTGGACAAGAGGTGTTCGGCATCCGGCTTGCGCACATGAAACGTGTCGCCGCCGGTGATTGCGGCGAAGCGAGAGGTGAGGGCGAGCCCTTCCAGCAGGCTTTTCGCCAGCATCTCCAGCTTGTTGGTGCAGACGGCGAGGGTGTAGCCGGCGTCAGCGAGCCGGTCCATGGCCGCGATGACGCCGGGATAGGGGATAGACTCACCCGGCATCGAGCCATGGTAGAAATCGACGAATTCCTTCATCTGCCAGTCGAGATCGCCGGCGCTCAGCGGCTTGCCGCGCAGCGTGAACGTGCGCTCGATCATCGCCTTGGCGCCGTGTCCGACGAGGTGGGTCAGGTCGTGATAGGTAACCGGCGCAAGGCCCGCCTGGGTAACGGCGTGATTGAGGCTTGCGACAAGATCCGGTGCGGTATCGACCAGGGTTCCATCAAGATCAAAGACAACAACGGGCGTGGACACGAAAACCTCTTGGGGGAACTGCGAAAACGTTGCAGTTCGGGTAGGGGAACCGGCGGGAAAAAGCAATCGTCACTTTCCGCTAAGCTGTGGTGGCCATTTGTGTCTCGCCTGCTATTTGGGCTTTTGTTTGCCGTGGCAGCCGTGTAAACGTCTCAGCGGAACAAAGGACCCGAGGCTTTTTTGCCGTGTCCGTGGGATAAAATGTTGAGGAGTGCGTGGCGCATGGACGCCCGTGAAATGAAGATCAAGGCTGCCGCGGCAGCGCTCGACTATGTCGAAGACGGCATGCGGCTCGGAATCGGTACGGGCTCGACGGCGGAGGAGTTCGTTCGTCTGCTCGCCGAAAAAGTGGCGTCCGGCTTTCGCATCGAGGGCGTGCCGACGTCGGAACGGACCGCGCGGCTTTGCGTGGAGCTCGGTGTGCCGCTGAAGTCGCTGGACGAGCTTCCCGAACTGGATCTGACAATCGACGGCGCCGACGAAGTGGACGGCAAGCTGCGCCTCATCAAGGGCGGTGGCGGCGCGCTGCTGCGGGAAAAGATCGTTGCTTGCGCGTCGTCAAGGATGATCGTGATCGCCGACGAGACCAAGGTGGTCGATACGCTGGGCGCCTTCAAGCTGCCGATCGAGGTCAACGCCTTCGGGCTTGCCGCAACGCATATTGCAGTCGAAAAGCTCGCCGCGCGGCACGGTCTTTCCGGCGAAATCGCGGTGCGCTCGTCTGGGGACGGCCCCTTCATGACCGACGGCGGGCATTTGATTCTGGATGCATCTTTTGGCCGTATTCCTGATGCAGATGCGCTGGCACACGAACTCAATGCTATTCCCGGCGTGGTCGAACACGGGCTTTTCATCGGCATCGCATCTCTCGCCATCATTGCCGGTGTGGCAGGGGCGAGGGTGATGACGGCTTAGCCCGTCGCTTCGGGTGTCCCGGGCGGTATCGGCAGGATTTCCAGTCGCGGCGGAGGCGGGCGCGGTGGAGTGTTACGACAGCGTTGCCGCCCCAGGGGACTGAGACCCCGATGGTGGCGGTGGCTTTGAAATTGGATTATGCGGGTTCGCAGGAGCAAGACGCGCACGCGGCCCGGCATCTAACTGACAGGAGCGTTTCAGATATGATCAATCTCGCAGGTCTCGGCCGCACAATGGCTGCAACCGCCATCATTCTTTCCGCAGTCATGGTTCCTGCCTTGCGGGCGCAGGATGTGACGGACGAGCAGGTCAAGGCAGCCCGCGCCGCGATCGAGGCCATCGGCGCCACCAATGGTTTCGACAATATTCTGCCGAATCTGGCCGAACGCCTGAAGTCGACCTTGATCCAGTCTTCGCCGAACCATCAGGAACTGATCACCAAGACGGTCGATGACAAGGCGCTTGAGCTCGCCGTCCGTCGCGCCGATCTGGAGCGCGAGGCAGCGACCATCTATGCCAAGACCTTTACCGTCGAGCAACTGAATGCGATCACGACGTTCTATACGTCGGATGCCGGCAAGAAGCTCCTGAAGGATGGCCCGATCGCTTCGCGCGAAATGATGAAGGCTGCCGACATCTGGGCGGCGGGCATTTCGCGCGACCTCAACGCGGCTGCGACCAAGGAGCTTGACGCTACCCTGACAGCCGGACAGCCGCCGCTTGCGGACGCAGAGAAGCCCGCTCAATAAGCAGCCTGCCGGTTTCCGGCGGCACAAGCCTCACGCTGAATTGCAAAGCCCGGATCATTCCGGGCTTTTCATTTTGTATCGCTCGACCCTATATCAGCATCACATGGCGGGAATCGCTGGAATGGCGCTGTGTGGTCATCCGACCGCCACCTCCCAGACGATCCGCTTCCTTTCGCATACGACCCGTCCGGGAGTTTTTCAGCATGACGTCTTTCGACTATGACCTTTTCGTTATTGGCGGCGGCTCCGGTGGGGTGCGCAGCGGCCGCCTGGCAGCTGCCATGGGCAAGAAGGTCGCCATCGCCGAGGAATTCCGCTACGGCGGCACTTGCGTCATTCGCGGCTGCGTGCCGAAGAAGCTCTATGTCTATGCGTCGCAGTTCGCCGAGCATTTCGAAGATGCGGAGGGGTTTGGCTGGAGCGTTGGCGAGCGCACATTCGACTGGACGAAGCTCGTTGCCGCCAAGGAGAAGGAAATCACGCGGTTGGAAGGCCTTTACCAGAAGGGGCTTGCCAATGCCGGCGCGGAAATCCTCAACACGCGGGCGGAACTGACCGGGCCGAACAGCATCCGGCTTGTCGCCACGGGAAAGACCGTGACGGCGGAGCGCATCGTCATCGCCGTCGGCGGCCATCCGACGCCGCATGAGGCGCTGCCCGGTCACGAGCTGTGCATCACCTCGAACGAAGCCTTCGATCTGCCGGAACTGCCGAAATCGATCGTCATTGCCGGCGGTGGCTACATCGCGGTCGAATTCGCCAACATCTTCCATGGTCTTGGCGTCGAGACGACGCTGATCTATCGCGGCAAGGAAATCCTGTCGCGTTTCGACCAGGATATGCGGCGCGGCCTGCATGCCGCGATGGAACAGAAGGGCATCCGCATCCTGTGCGAGGACCTGTTGCAGTCCATCACCGGGACCGCCGACGGCCGGCTGGCGGCCGAAACGATGAAGCACGGGACGCTGACTGTCGATCAGGTGATGCTGGCGCTCGGCCGCGTGCCGAACACCAAGGGGCTTGGCCTTGAGGCGGCGGGGATTAAGGTCAACGAGCGCGGCGCCATCATCGTCGACGCGTTTTCCCGCACCAGCGCGCCGGGCATCTACGCGCTCGGCGACGTCACGGACCGCGTTCAGCTGACGCCGGTCGCCATCCACGAGGCCATGTGCTTCATCGAAACGGAATACAAGCACAACCCGGTTTCGCCGGACCACGACCTGATCGCCACAGCCGTCTTCTCGCAGCCTGAAATCGGCACGGTCGGGCTCTCGGAAGAGGATGGCGCGAAGAAATACGACGAACTTGAAATCTACCGCGCCGAATTCCGGCCGATGAAGGCGACCCTGTCGGGACGCAGCGAAAAGACGATCATGAAGCTGATCGTCAACGCCGCCGACCGGAAGGTCGTTGGCGTCCATATTCTCGGCCATGAGGCTGGGGAAATGGCGCAACTGCTTGGAATAACGCTGAAAGCCGGCTGCACGAAGGACGACTTCGATCGCACGATGGCCGTGCATCCGACGGCGGCGGAAGAGCTGGTGACGATGTACGCGCCCAGCTACCGCATCAAGAACGGTGAGAGAGTCGGCTAAGCCGTCGACCCGGCATGGATGTGTTGCCGGCAAAGTGCGCGCTAAAATCCCGGGGTCCGTACTTTGCTGGAACAATCGCTTTTCAATCCCCATGTTAACGTTTATAAGCCCGCATCCGCAAAATCGGCGTTCTTCCGGGAAGGAGAACTGCGGGCGGGAATTGTTTCGCTGACAAGCGACCCAAATCCGGTTTATGGCGGCATTGTATGGGACGGTCCGGCGATGCGATGGCCGGGGCGGACCTTGCGCAAGAGAACAGGTGATCGACATGGCACAGAATTGGACCCCGAACAGCTGGCGGCAGAAGCCCATCCAGCAGGTCCCGGATTTTCCGGATTTGGCAGCGCTGAACGCAACCGAAGCGCAGCTCGCGACGTATCCGCCGCTGGTCTTTGCCGGCGAAGCCCGCCGCCTCAAGAGTGCGCTCGCCAATGTTTCGGAGGGCCGCGGCTTCCTGCTGCAGGGCGGTGACTGCGCCGAGAGCTTCGCCGAACACGGCGCCGATACGATCCGCGACTTCTTCCGTGCGTTCCTGCAGATGGCCGTCGTCCTGACCTTCGGAGCCCAGCAGCCGGTCGTCAAGGTCGGCCGTATCGCCGGCCAGTTCGCCAAGCCGCGTTCGTCGAACATCGAACGCCAGGGCGACGTCGAACTGCCGAGCTATCGCGGCGACATCATCAACGGCATCGAGTTCAACGAGAAGGCTCGTATCCCGGACCCGGAACGCCAGATCATGGCCTACCGGCAGTCGGCTGCGACGCTCAACCTGTTGCGCGCCTTCGCGATGGGCGGCTATGCCAACCTCGAAAACGTGCACCAGTGGATGCTCGGCTTCGTCAAGGATTCACCGCAGGCCGAGCGCTACCGCAAGCTCGCGGACCGGATCTCCGAAACCATGGACTTCATGAAGGCGATCGGCATCACCTCCGAGAACCATCCCAGCCTGCGCGAGACCGATTTCTTCACCAGCCACGAGGCACTGCTGCTCGGCTACGAGCAGGCGCTGACCCGCGTCGATTCCACCTCCGGCGACTGGTACGCGACCTCCGGCCACATGATCTGGATCGGCGACCGCACACGTCAGCCCGACCACGCGCATATCGAATACTGCCGCGGCATCAAGAACCCACTCGGTCTCAAGTGCGGGCCGTCGCTGACGGGTGACGGGCTGATCGAACTCATCGATCTGCTCAACCCGCAGAACGAGGCCGGCCGTCTGACGCTGATCTGCCGCTTCGGCCACGACAAGGTTGCAGAGCATCTGCCGCGCCTGATCCGTGCCGTCGAGAAGGAAGGCCGCAAGGTCGTCTGGTCCTGCGATCCGATGCACGGCAATACGATCACGCTCAACAACTACAAGACCCGGCCGTTCGAGCGGGTTCTGTCGGAAGTCGAGAGCTTCTTCCAGATACATCGCGCCGAAGGCACGCATCCGGGCGGCATCCATGTCGAGATGACGGGCAACGACGTGACCGAGTGCACCGGCGGCGCCCGCGCGCTCTCCGGCGCCGATCTCGCCGATCGCTACCACACGCATTGCGACCCGCGTCTCAATGCCGACCAGGCGCTTGAACTGGCCTTCCTTCTTGCCGAACGCATGAAGGGCGGCCGCGACGAGAAGCGGATGGTCGTCAACGGCTGATCAGCGCCGCTGATCTTCGGCTGAATCTATTGAAATTGACAGAACCGGGCCGGCTCAAGATGCTGGCCCGGTTTTTTCATGCCCACGAGACGGGCCAATAACAATGTGAGGGATGAGCATGGTGGAAGAGCATACCGGTTCCTGCAATTGCGGCGCGGTCCGTTTTCATACGCGAGGAAAGCTGCGGGAGGTAATCGCCTGCCACTGCTCGCAGTGCCGCAAGCAGACCGGGCTTTATTATGCGGCCACCAACGTTCTCGACAGCGAACTGGACCTCGAAGGGGCCGGCAATATCACCTGGTATCGCTCGAGCCTGGAGGCGAAGCGCGGCTTCTGCAAGACCTGCGGTTCGGCGCTGTTCTGGAAGATGGATGGCCTCGACTATACCTCGATCATGGCCGGTGCCTTCGATCCACCCACCGGTCTGGCATTCGGCTATCACATTTTCTGCGCCGACAAGGGCGATTTCTACGAGATCGACGACGGGCTGCCGCAATATGGGCAGTCAAAAGTCTGACGGGGTCGCGTCCGCACCGGTTGTTTCAGAGGCGTGGTTCTCCGCGTCGATCGAGCGGGTTGCTTCACCAAAGGCACGGTCCAGTGCGCAGAACTTGATCGACTGCCAGCGCTTGTAGTCATCAACGAACGAGGCCGTGACCCAGACCTTGTTCCGATTGTTGTTCCGGTCCTGCCAGCCCAGCGATCCAAGCGCTTCGGCACGCGTGAAGAGGCGTCGGATATGCGTGCGCGACAGAGAATAGTGGTTGGACAATTCTGCAAAGCGCAGGTCTTCGACCCAGTGGTAACCGTCCTTTGGCACCGCATTGACGATCCGTGAGAAGAAATCGTCGAGGATCAACCCGCCATATTCGGTCCAGACGAAACAGGAGATGCTGAGCGGCGGCTCACGCCACGCCCTGTCGGCAATCAGCCGCTTGGCGGCGATCGGCTGGGCGCGGCGAAAAATGTCCGGATTGGCCTCCAGCCGTGCGACGCGCTCGCCGCCATCGAGAAGATCAAGGCTGCGCATCTGGCCGCGAAACCACAGCATCATCGCTTCGTGGCTGATCTCCGTCGGCTCCAGGGGGCGGCTGCGTTTGCTTGGCGATCCCGGTACGTCGCGGATCAGCTTGTAGGCGAGCAGCTCGGCCAAAAAGGCTGTCGCCGTGTTGCGGCTGGCCGCGCCGAATTCGCCGATGATGTCGAGAAGCCGCGACGCCGTGATGCCGGAGAGGGGATCAGCCGGATTGCGCTGCAGGTGCAGTGCATAGGCGGCCTGCGTCAGAAGCCATTTCTGCTGGGCGGCGACCAGGCGGCCGATCCGTGGAAAATGGTGATAAAGCTCGATCATGTGCCGTGCGCCCTGTTGCAGCACGGCAAACAGGGCCGGATTCGACGCAAATGCCTCAATCTCGGCGGCGGAGCCGGTCTCCGGGCTTTCGATCTCTGATGGCGGCATACCGGTCATGGCTTTGACGAAGGTCCAATGGATAGATGCATCCGTTTCGGAATCGAGAAGAGCGAACGTTATGTCGCTCGTCAAACGCGCGAAGTCCATATTTTGTTTCAGAAATAGGCCGATTGGATTCTTTGGCCCCGTCCAGCGAACAAAAAAGCTGGATGACAGATTGCCATCCAGCCAGAGTGACAAGACCTCCATGATTTTTATTGAACGAGAACCGGTTGCAGACAGCTGACGCCGGTGACACGCACATCCGCTTCTCCGACGCGGACGCCGACCGTGAGAAGGAGATTGTAAAGCAGGGTATCGATCGAGGGTGTAACCGCACGCAAGGTCTGGGCGAGTGCCGTCTGGACGGTCTGTGGGCTGCCGATCGTCAGGAAAAGCACGTGGATATCGGTGTCCAGATTGTCGAGCAGCGTCTGCGTCGTCGATGTCAGGATGTCCCTGGTCGAAACGCTCTTGACGCCGCCCATGGCGACCTCGGAAGGGCTGAACGTCAATCGCTGCGACTGCATGTTTTTCGCTTCGACATGCGCAATGCCGTCGATCTTGAGGAGGGTTGAATCGACGAGCCGGGCTTTCTCTACCCGTGCCTCGTCGCTGAAGTTCGACAGGACCGACGGATGGACTGTGCCGATCGCGATCTCTGCGACACCCGGCACGGCATCGACGGATACGCTGGCATTTTGCGGCGTGCTGCCATAGCAGCGGATATCAGCCAGTCTGCCTTCGGCGTGGGCGACTTCGACATAGATCGGAAGTTTGATCTTCAGCCCGGCCAGCGCGGCCAGGCCATCGACGGTGACTTCCACCGCAAGCCGCGTCTGCGCGGTACGAACGGCCGAGCCAGGTGCACCGAACCTGTGTGGTGGCGTCTCGACCGGCGGCTCGCCGATGGCGAGCTTGACGTTTGCCGAGGCTATGCCGGGAAGGCCGGCGATGGCGTTAAGCGAGACCTGATTGGTGCCGTTGGCGATAGCTGCGGCCGCAGACACCAAATCGAACGCGCTCACCGTCATGTCCCAGTTCGATCCGGCATTGACATTCAGGCCTTTCTTGGGATCGATATTGAGGATCTGCGACAGGGTAAAGGTCTTCTTGTTCCTGTTGCTCGCCGCTTCCAGCGCCTTCAAGGCGGATGTCGCCGTGCTGGAAAGCCCGTGGACGGCCTGCAAGGAGGACAGAAGCTGCGGCATGGTGAGATTTGCCGCCAAAACGTCTTCATAGGTCGCTGCCGTCAGGTTCAGCCGTGTGGAAACGACCTTCAGGAAGGGCTGGACCTCGATATCCGCGTCCACGAGGGCGCGATAATCCATAACCTTCAGGGAAATGGTGGTGCCGAGCATCTGGCCGAGCAGGGCGTTCAGGATACCGCCGTCTAGGCTTGCGAGCCGCGAGCCGATCGAAAAGGCGGCGAGCTTGGTGCTGGCGGCCGTGCCAATGGCGCTCATTGTCGGCGGCTTGCTGAACATAGCCGCCAGATGCAATGCGCCTTCCTTCTCGATCGATACCCGCGCCGCGTCCGCGGGCGTGGCATTGGGGATGAAGCGCTGTCCGGTCGCGAGCGCCGGATCCGGCACATAGCGGCCCTCGACGATGGTGACGATGCCGTTCTGAACTGCGGTCAGGTCCCTCGGAACGACTTTTCCGTCGACGGTCACCAATCCGCTTTTGGTTGCAACAGCAAGGTTGAGCCCATTGTTCCTGAAGTGATCGAGCGCCGCCTTTTCGACATTGGGCAGATCGGCTGCCGCGACGATTGCGGTAATATCGACGATGCCCTGCATTTCGCGCTTCTGCAGCGTGAGATAGCCGTAGTCGACACCGAGGCCGAGCGACAGGACAACCAGCGGCAGAACGAGGGCCGCCGATATGCCGATATTGCCGGATTTGTCGGAGAAGAAGCCGCCATGCTTGAACACTGCGCAGTCCATTCAGATTCCCCCCAGCCGGATCGTTGCATATCGCTTGATTTGCTCGTCGGGCAGCGCAAAGGAAAACAGCTTCCAGATGGGCAACTCGCTGGAGTCATAGGCGATCGTGACGGTGAACTGATTGAGGTTGCTGACGTCGTCCTCGACGTCGACGGTCAGCTTGTCTCTGTTGATAAAGGCGTAATCCAGCGTGGTTGACTGGATAAAGGTGTCGGCAAGGCTCTTTCTCTCTGTTTCCGAAAGGCCGGCGACGGCCGTCCGCGCCGCATCGGCGGCGATCTGTTGGATCGCGTGGCTGGCGCTGAGGTAAATGCCATATCCGATCATTGTGAATATGGTCAGGAAGAAGAGGGGGGCGACGATGGCAAATTCCAGCGCGGCGGCACCTTCGATACTCTTGCGCAGTCTTGATATGAGCGACATCTAACTCACTCCCAAGTTTATATCGCGCCGATATTTCGATCTGGGTGCACCTATATCGTGTTCTTCAATTGTTAATTTTTCGATACGCTAATAAATTGTCTTTTATGTTTCTGCGTCTCTTTATTGTATTTCAAGTGCTTAGGACTGTATCATTTTCGTCCTTCCGGACGCTTCAGCTCCATCGGACGCTCGAGAGCGGCACAAGCGAAACCTGACCTTTTCACGTGCCGAGAGCCTCCTCCAATCCATCATCACATTGGGGGATGGGGCCGGCCCTCTCTTACTACCTTTGGGAGTGTCGTACAGACCGATTGCCAAGGTTTGTGAATGGTCAAAAGCTGGCACGATGCGTGTTTGTAGACGCTTGATGTGGCCGGTCCATTTTGGGCGGCAGCCACGTGGTGTGAGAAATTCGACGCGGCCGCAAGGCCAGACCAGACATCCCAACGTCATCCAAACCGTCCGAGAAACACTATGACCCACTCTCGCGAGATCGCTTTCATCGACCCCGCCGTAACGGATTTCGAGACACTGCTTGCCGGTTTCCGGCCCGATGTCGAGCCAATCGTGCTCTCGCGCGCCGAGCCGGCGTTGACTCAAATGGCGCGAATGCTGGAGGGGCGGGTCAATCTCGACGCGATTCACGTGATCGCCCATGGCCAGCCCGGTGAACTGAGTTTCGCGGCAGGTGCGGTGTCCTATGAGACGATCAAGGACGAGGCTGCCGAGCTTCTCACCTTCGGCACCGCTCTTGGAACGGAAAAGACCCTGCTGGTCTGGGCCTGCGAGACCGGCGCCGGTGAACGGGGGGCTGCCTTCGTTGACACTCTTGCAGCAAAGACAGGTGTTCGCGTCCTGGCTGCAAGTGGTATCGTCGGTTCGGAAGTTTGCGGTGGAACCTGGTCACTGGATCGTGGTGACGGCGCCGGTCGTCCGCCGCTGTCGCCGGAAGGCATGGTCGCCTATGCCGGGATCATGGCGACGTTCAATGGCACCAGCGGCGCCGACGTGGCAAACGCGGCGACCGGAACGCTCACCGGTTTCACCGGCGGTACGGTCGCTCAGCTTCAGGACGCGAGCGGTGACACGTTCAATGGCGGCAATGGTGCAGATGCAATCGTTGCCGGTAGCGGCGACGACACGATCAACCTGGGTGCCGGCCAGTTCGTTGCCGGCGAGTCGATCGAGGGTGGGGGCAACAGCGCCAGCGGCACACGCGACCAGATCGTGCTGACGGCGGGCGGCACGACCAACCTTTCGGTCGGGACGGTTTCCGGCATCGAAACGCTGACAGGAAATACGAGCAGCGATACGGTAACGATGACCGCGTCGCAATGGGCCGGATTTGCCACGATCAATCTCGGCAGCGGCCTGCTGACGACAGACGTGCTGAACGTCGTGGCGAGTGGAAACATCTCGGCGCTCACCATGCCGACGGTCAGCAATGTCGAAACTGGTAACCTCACCGGTACGTCCGGCACCGACACCGTGACGCTCAGCGGCACTCAGCTGAACACAATCCTCATCGGCTCCGGCACGGTCAATCTCGGCGCCGGAACCGGCGATACGATCAACCTGACTTCGACATCGAGCGACCTCAATACGCTTGGCGCGACGGATGGATCCATTCAGGGCGTCGAAGCGATCTCGGCTTCAGGCGCCGCGACCGGCGTCACGATCACGCTGGGCGGCCAGAGCGAAGCGCTCACCATCACCGGCAGCGGTCAGGCCGACACGCTCACCGGCGGGTCCGGGGCCGACACGATCGTCGGCGGTGCCGGC
>UCMT01000085.1 GCA_900473795.1 Hyphomicrobiales bacterium
CATGATTTTCCAGGGACGGTTCTGCAGCGTTCGCCAGGCGTGGCAGCAGTGGTCGACGATGTCTTCGTAGGATTTGAAGACGCGGTTCGAGAGCCAGTTTTCACGCATGAACTGCCAGATGTTTTCGACGGGATTGAGTTCGGGCGATTTCGGCGGCAAAGGCAGGATGGTGATGTTTTCGGGGACCAGGAGGTTGTTGGACATGTGCCACCCTGCCTGATCCATGATGAGGATGGCGTGCGCATTGTCAGCGACGTTTCGGGATATCTCGGTTAGATGCTGGTTCATGGCATGGGTATCGCACCAAGGCATGACGAGAGCTGCGACCTTGCCGTGTTTGGGGCAGATCGCGCCGAAGATATAGGCCGAGCGGGTTCGCTGGTCGTGCGGTGCGGATGGCCTTGAGCCACGCTTGGCCCAGCGCCGGGTGATCTTGTTCTTCTGGCCGATACGCGCCTCGTCCTGAAACCAGATTTCGATCACTTTGCCCTTGGCGGGACCGACGGCGATCTCTGCCACTGCGGCGGGGAAGTTTTTTTAAACGCCTCGGCCGCCTCGGCATCCTGCGCATGATGTCTCGGGCGAGCCGAGAGTTTGCGGTAGCCCATCGCGTGCACTTCGCGGCCCAAAGTCTGCTCGCTCACCGACACACGGAATTCCTCCCAAAGCCACTGGGCGAGATCACACAAACGCCAGCGCACGACGCCGTCGAGATAGGGTATAGGGCCTCGCTCAATGGCTTGTGCCAAGGCCGTGCGCTGATCGTCGTTCAACAGCGACGGCTTGCCCGGAGCCTTGCCGTTGATCAACCCATCGGGACCGCGCGCGTTGAACCGGACCACCCAGTCGCGCACAATCTGCACCGTGACGCTGCCGAGCCTCGCAGCATCAGCGCGAGAGCCGCCGTCATAGATCGACGCAAGCGCCAGGAGCCGCCGTGCCTGGTCGGCATCCTTTGTCTGTCGGGCCAGAAGCCGCAGCCCATCCCCGCCAAAGTCTGATCGCAAAGAAATTGCTGAACCCATCGCAAACCTCCAGTTTGCGCCATCGATTCAGATTCGTCGGCTTTTGGGAATCCCGAGAGTCGGCATTAATGAAGGTTGGTAT
>UCMT01000089.1 GCA_900473795.1 Hyphomicrobiales bacterium
GTCAAGACCCGCCAGGCGGGCTATCTGCATCACGAGGGCGATCAGATGGCGATCGCGGCGACGCCGATGATCTGGGAGAGGATCACGTCGAAAATCCCTTCGCGCTCATCGTCGCTTCCGCGCCCCCCGTGCAATTCCGGCATTTCGACTGGTCACGAACATTCTGCGCACCGGTGGAACCAAACCGGTCTCGGCGTCTTCTAGGAACGTTGAGGCCTTCCTTCCCCACTAAGCCTCACCAATCGACGCGTTGTTCAATCAATGCGCCGACATCAGAGCCAGCGTTCCCTCCTGGGAACGTTGGTTTTGTTCACATATTCCGCATTGGTGCGGAACCAGGATCAGAGCAAGACCACTTAGCGGCCTTCGTTCTTGTTGGCCGACGGAGCGCCAAGTTCTTTTTCGGACGGGGTCGAGCGGATTCTGGAGCGCAGATGTCCGGCGGCGAACGGCCTATCGCGATCATGGATCGAGCCGCTTTCATGGCTCTCGCGATTCCAATACGCGAGAAGAATCGGAGGTCGCGCACAGCCATTTTACCTTGAAAATTGCAGTGTGACGGACGCGGGCTGATTCCGGCCAGATGCGATAAAAGCCTAAACCTCGTCGAAAACGACGTGTATCTTCTTGGCAATCTACGTACCTGCGGGGCCGTCTCTCGACGACCCCGACCCCATATATTCCATTAGCCGATCTGCGGACTACAGTGCTGAAGCGCGACCTGCATAACGAGCGCGCTCTGCGTCGATCTCCGCTTGGCTATACGGTTCGGACGCATTATCGAAACCGGTCCAGCCCTGTCCTTCGTACGCGGTTCGGCGCCTCGGCAGATCGACCCAGTTCGAGCGCTGCAGGATTGTCTCGGCCTCGGCGGCGCGCCCTTCATCAACCTTGGCGGTGACCAGCGTGCCGCCGCGTCGCACGCCTTCGGCATAGACATGGGCATCGCGCTCATCGACGCCTGAATCAGTCAGCGCGCCGATGAGGCCGCCAGCAGCACCGCCGACAACCGCACCAGTGACTGCACCAGCAACCGTGGCAGCCAGCCAGCCAGCAGCAACGACCGGGCCCACACCTGGAATGGCCATAATGCCCAACCCCGTCAGCAGGCCTCCGACGCCGCCGACGGCCGCGCCGATGCCAGCGCCCGTACCGGCATCTTCGCCCACATCGCTGTCCTTGTAGCGGCCATCCGCATTGTTCGAAACAATGCTGATATCGTCCTCTGAAATGCCCGCCGCCTTGAGCTGGTCGACTGCGGAAGTTGCATCGGAATAGTGATCGAATAGTCCTGTGACTGTCTTAGTCATTTGGTGTCTCCTTGTTATTGTTCTTGGCTGCAATTTACTTGGCGACAATGTTGCCCTGGTAGTCCAACGATACCATCACGGCCTTGCCGTCCTTGGTGGCCTTGCCTTGCCAGACACCCTTTTCGTCGAGCTTCAGATCGGTAACGTCGGCGTATCCGGCTTCGACGATGCGATCCTTTGCCTGGACTTCGGTGAAGCTGTTCGCGCCTTCTACCGGAGCTGTGGCGTTCTGGTCAGAAGGCGTTGCGACCGCCGGAGTATCGCCATCCGGGTTAGCGGCTGGCTTCGTCGTCTGTGCGAAGGTGGACGATGCCGACATGGCGATGATCGCCGTTGCGACGAGCAAATTCTTCATGGACTTCTCCTTTTCGGGATCGTGATCGATCCTCGGCACCAGAACCAGCGACATCTGGGATTGTTCCATACGCTCTGCATCACCGGGACAAAGCTTTCAGAATTCCCTTTTGCAAGCACACCGCCCTTTTGGATCAAGCAGTTGGAACGAATCAAACCACGGTCGCGTCCTTCATTTGGACTGAACGCAAAAGCATGAGCAGCGCACCGATCGACGAGGCCGCCATCCCAGGAAGCGGTCCAGGTGTCTGTGTCGGCCGGCACGAGAAGACACTGCAGAGGCGGAGGCCTTCTGGCGTGACGAGATTGAAGCTTGCCCGATGCGGAGCGCAAGGACGTCGAGAGTTCCTGCCGGGCATCAACGCCGTCTGACCCCCTCTGACATGAGGAGCCCTCCGATGCCCAGCCATCTATCAGTTCAGCTTTAAGGCCGGCTCACGTGCCCAGACGCGCAATTTGCCGACTTCCTCGAAGAACGTCGCGACCGTCTTCTTGTCCCTGAGCTCAATTGTGCCTTCGTCGAGGTCGCCCGCGATGCCCGCCTTTTCCAGAAGCGGGAGCGCATCCGCCACGTACCCGATGAACTTGCAGTGTGTGAAAGCGTCGGCGACGAAATCCCGCGCCGTTGCTTCCTTGAGAAGGTCTGCGACGCCATCCGCGGAAACGACGATAGCAACCGCATCGTAGAGCACGGACGGACCGCCATCGATCATCTGATGAGCCTCCAACCAGCTACCGTCCGACATCGTCACGCCGCTCACCCTTGGCGCAATGACCTCGAAGACTGCCTTCTGCTTTGTCAGATTGTCGAGCAAGGCCTTGAAGACCTGCAGGTCTGCGCCGTCGGTGACGAGGATGCCAAGCTTGCGGCCTTCGAACCGCTTCGGTTGCCTTGCGGAAATCCGTTGACT
>UCMT01000090.1 GCA_900473795.1 Hyphomicrobiales bacterium
AGCGCGACGGAACCAGCTCTTCGGGTGCCAGTCTACCGGGATGTGAGATGTTGTCCAGTTTCATGCTTGCCTCCTGAGTGTTATTGATCATCTGGTTCATCTTTGAAAACTCCTGTGTTCTATCCTGGTGCTAATCCTGGGTGGCTTACGCTTCCTGCACGGAAGCGCAGTCAGTGCGACATTTGGAGATCGGCGACACACTCACTGCTGGCGTGTCCTCTAATGATCTAGCGAAACCGGTCTGCGGCTGCGCCAGAACGATTGCTGCCGCTGTAGAGCAATTGCTGCTGACGCATACCCATGCGCCAATTGCCCGGGGTTTCGCCGGTCGGAATGTGGCCGCGAGAGAACGTCCGGCAATGATCCTCAAGGACATCCTGACCTTCTGGATCGTCCTTTACGTGGTTCTCGACCGCTTCGACCTTTGGGTCGGCATCCCCTACAGGCCGGCATTCGGAACGGTGCCAAAACATGGATTTCCACAAGTTGCGGCGTCGCAGTGGCCAGACTAGGGTGCGACGCGGGACCGCCAGCGCCAATATCGAGATTAAATCGCTCGAAAGGCTGGCGATCTCAGGTTTTATCTGTTCTGTAGGAGCAGCCAATGATGCCCGTCTGGCCGTATCGTCCCCACCCTCGGCATCTGGGTCTTTTTTTCATAGCCTACGTTCTGGGCTGCGGTTTCGCTCAGGCTCTCGCAATCGTTCCCGGAACCGGTATTTCCATTTGGGCTCCGAGCGGGCTTTTCATTGCCACGCTCGTTCTTGTTCCGAGGCAGAGCTGGCCATGGTGGGTGCTAACGGGATGCCTCGCCGAGCTGCTCAGCAATGTCCTGTGGTTCCACAGCCCTTTGCCTGCGGCCTTCCTGATTTATGTCGGCAATGCCCTCGAGGCGGTGGTCGGTGCCTTGCTGGTCAACTGGACCTTGAAGCGATCGATCCGATTGGAAACCTTGCAGGAGGTTTTCGCTTTCGTCGTGCTGGGTGCGGGAGTTGCACCGGTAGCGAGCGCGACCGTGGGAAGCGCGACTCTTGCCTGGTTCGGCATACTTTCGCAAACCTTCGCCGGCGCCTGGCCGCTCTGGTGGATCGGAGACGCCACCGGCGCCTTGATCGTTGCACCGCTGGCGTTGATCGTGATCCAGAACTGGCGCGACAAGACTGAATTCTCGGCGGCCCGATGGGCGGAAGCCTGCGTCCTTGGGCTGATCTTCCTCGGCGTCGCCGCCCTTTCGCTCAGCGGCTATTTGCCCTTCGCCTACATCATTATGCCGCCGCTGCTCTGGGCCGCAGTGCGCTTCGAGCTCAAGGGGGCTGTCGTCATCCTGGTCCTCCTCACGCTGATCACGGCGATATTCACAGTATCCGGCGCCAGTCCGTTTGTCGGCGATCCCGAGACCCAGCGCCACAGGCAGATTATGCTACAGCTTTTTCTGGCGATCTCGGCATTTTCGGCGCTTATCGTCGCCGCTATATCCCGGCAGCATCAATTGGCATTGTCCAACCTGCGCCAAAGCGTGGCGGCTTTGCGGGACAGAGAGCGGGAGCTCTCTCAGATCGTGAACATGGTCCCGGTTCACATCAGGCGGCTGACCCCCGAAGGCGAACCGACCTTCTTCAACAAGCGCCTTACCGATTTTTTCGGGCTTGATCTGCAACAGTTGAGCAAGCCGAACGAAAGCCGACTGGTGACGGCCGTACAGAGCCTCGTCCATCCCGATGATGCCGACAGCTTGCTGCAAGCGGTTCGCCAGTCCTTGGCCACGGGCGAACCCTATTCCTTGAAATATCGCATGCGCCGTGCGGACGGCGTCTATCGCTGGGTCGATGGCCGGGCGGAACCTTTCCGGGATGAAAGCGGAACCATCGTACAATGGTTTGCAATCTCCATCGACATCGATGATGAGGTCCAAGTGCAAGAGGCGCTCAGGCAAAGCGAGCGTCGCTATCGCGACCTCTTCCACTATATGCCGATCGGGCTTACCCAGGTGGACGCAGGCAAGCTTATACCGATGTTCAAGGAATTGCGGGCACAGGGCGTCGCCAGTCTCGAAACCTATATTGACGAGCATCCGAATTCCTCAGCCGCGCGCTGGAAGCCCTGGAGGTGGAAGAGGTCAACCAGCATATCGTCGACATGTTTGGCGCAAAGAGCGCGGAAGAAATGTGTGGGCCGATCACCCGCTACTGGCAGCCGGGCCTTGCCACCATCCGCCACTCCATCGAAGCACGCTATCGCGGCGAAGAGGTCTTCCAGGAGGAGACCAGGGTGGCGCGCATGGACGGCAGCGTCATGGATGTTGTTTTCGCCACCGCCCGCCCCGGCGCCATTGCCGACAAGAGCTTGGTCGGCTTTATCGACATCACGGAGCGCAAGAAAGCCGAGGAGGCATTGCACACACGAGAGCGGGAATTCTCGCAGCTCGTGAACATGGTTCCCAGCTATCTCTGGCGGCTGACACCCGACGGCGTACCAAATTTTTTTAACCAGCGACTGATTGATTTTCTGGGCCTGAACGCCGGCAGTGTGAATGTTGAAGGCGTCCATCCTCTAACTGCTGTCATTGGGGCTGTGGTGCATCCGGGCGACGTAACACGCATGAGCGAGGCGCTGTTTCACAGCGTTGCGACCGGCGAACGATTCTCAATGAAATTTCGCCTGCGACGCGCGGATGGCGTCTATCGCTGGGTGGAAGGCAGCGCTGAGCCGATGCGCGATGACGACGGACGCATCCTTCAGTGGTACGGCCTCTCGCACGACATCGACGACCTCGTGCAGGCTGAAGAAGCGCTGCGGCATAGCAAGCAGCAGTTGGAGCAGATGATCGAGGCCGTGCCCTTCAGTATCCTAAGCTTCGCGCCATCGGGCGAGATGACCTATGTTAGCAAGAGATATCAGGATCAGGCCGGTGCGCCGACGGCGCAGATCAAGGACTTCGATGCGCTGGTCCGGGAAATGGCTCACCCCGACGACTTCCCCACAATGTTTGCGCAGGCAAAAAAAGGCTTTGCGACCGGTCAGCCCTTCGTCAACCGGTTTCGCCGGTGCCTGAAAAACGGCGGCTATCGCTGGATCGAGGCGCGCGCTCAGCCGTTGCGCGGCGCGGACGGCGCGATCGTACAGTGGTATTTTGCTTCAATCGACATCGAAGAGGAGATGCGTGCACAGGAGGCATTGCGCGAGAGGGAACGCTTTCTCTGGCAACTGGTGGAAACACTGCCGGCCATGATCGATTGCGCTGCACCAAACGGCGAGCCGTTCTATCGAAGCCAGCAACTCCGCGATTTCCTCGGTTATGAGCTTGAAGAATTAGACGGCGGGGAGAAATCACGGCTGGATGCAACGCTCGACGCCGGCGTCCATCCTGATGACCTTGCCGGCGTCAAGGAGCAATATGCACTTTCGTTGGCAAGCGGCGAACCTTATCTCAGGAAACATCGTCTGCGACGCTTCGATGGCGAATATCGCTGGATCGAGACGCGCGCCGCGCCGATGCGCAACGACGAAGGCGCCATCGTTCAATGGAATGTCATCTGCCTGGATGTCGACCGCGAGGTTCGGATGCAAGAAGAATTGCGACTGGCGCAAGAGCGGCTTGCGCGCGCCGGCCAGGCGGCTAGCCTTGCCGAGCTCTCGGCTTCCATCGCGCATGAGGTGAACCAGCCCCTGGCGGCGATCGTCGCCAATTCGCATGCGTGCTACCGCTGGCTTTGGGCAGATCCCGTCAATACCGAACGCGCCAAGATCGCGACCGAACGTGTCATCCGCGACGCCAATTCAGCGGCGGAAGTCGTCAGCCGGATTCGAGCCCTCTTCAAGCAATCGGTGGAGAACAAAGCCATTCTGGTTCTCTCGGACGTCATCTCGGAAGCGTGCAGCCTGGTCGCCGGAGAGGCCTTGCACCGTCGTATCCGGATCGACATCAACGTGGAAAGCAACCTTTCGCCGGTTACGGTCGACCGCATCCAGGTTCAGCAGGTGCTGATCAATCTCATTCGCAATGGCATGGAGGCAATGGATTCCGTCGCTGGAGAAAAAGCTCTCCACTTGCGCACGCATCGAGTGGGCGACGAGGTGCAGACCGAAATAGGCGATCATGGAAACGGGATCGCGTTTCCGGACCGCATTTTCGAGCCCTTCTTCACGACGAAGGAAAATGGAATGGGCATGGGTCTCGCCATCTGCCGCTCGATCGTCGAGGCACACGGCGGACGTTTATGGGCCGAAAAAAATGAACCGCGTGGCGCACGGTTCATTTTCACCTTACCAATTGTAACGAAAGCGGCGCCATGACGACGGATAACTATGTTGTTTTCATTGTCGACGACGACGGAGGCATCACCGAGGCGCCCGGCGAACTCCTGGAGACCTATGGCATGTGCGCCGTCGCCTTCGGGTCGGCGAGCGAGTATGTGACTGCCGAGAAGTCGGCTGCCCCCGCCTATATGATCCTCGATGTCGAATTGCCCGAGATATCAATGGACGCGAATTACAGTGGCAGATCGCCGAGGGAGCTCATCCACCACTCGCTTTCATCACCGGAGATGACCCGAGCCGAAGGACATTGAACATGGAGAAAACAAGACCGATGGTCGCGGTTGTCGACGACGATCCGAGGCTGCTTGAATCGTTGGAAGAGCTTCTGGAATCCGCCGGATATGCGGCCTGCTGCTTCGGTTCGGCGAGTGGTCTGCTCGACCACGGGCTTTCGCACCTGGACCTGCTCATTACCGACATCGGCATGCCTGGCATGAACGGCTTTGAGCTTCGTGATCAGGTGAAAAAGGTGCGTCCGGAATTGCCGGTCTTCCTGATTACCGGCCGCCACGAAATCGCAGATCAGGGCCGCGCCCAGGGCACCAGCGGTTTCTTCCGCAGGCCCTTCGATGCCCCTGCCCTGCTCATCGCCATAGGCGAGGCTTGCGAAAATCGAGATGGAGGGTGACATGAGAAGTAATCAGTCAGTCGGAAAATCAGCCCTCCCTGGTACCACAGGACAACAATGATGCAGCCGAACCCGTTGTCATTATCGTCGACGACGATGCAGCAGTGCGGGAGGCTTTGTCGGAGTTGATCCTCTCGGCTGGCTTCCAGCCCGTCAGCTTCGCCTCGACCCGTGAAGTGCTCAACGCCGTCGATATATTGGATAGCCCGGGCTGCCTGATCCTGGACGTGCATATGCCAGGAGCAAGCGGGCTCCACCTGCAGCACCATCTGGCCGAGAGCGGCATTGCCAAACCCATCATTTTTCTGACCGGTCATGGCGACATCCCGATGACGGTTCAAGCGATGAAGGCGGGCGCTGTGGATTTCCTCACCAAGCCGGTGTCGGACCAGACGCTACTCGATGCAGTGATAGCCGGTATCGCGTTGGATGGGGCCCATCGCGCGGAGGCTGTCGTCGTCAAGCGCAATCTTGAACGTTTAAGGACGCTGACGCATCGCGAGCGCGAGATCCTGCGCGAAGTAGTGACGCGCGGACGCCTCAACAAACAGATCGCGTTCGACCTCGGCATCAGCGAAGTCACGGTCAAGCTGCACCGTGCCAATGTCATGCGCAAGATGGAGGCCCGTTCCATCGGCGAGCTGATCAGGGCATGGGAGACCTTACCCCCGACGATGCGCGAGACCGGCGGACCTGGATTCTGACCAACCCCAACATCAGGTGCTCAGATGGCTTCGAGGGCTTTTGCCTCGCGGCGATGAAATCGCAGATCAGTTTTACGCCGACATGGACACCGATATCGACCAGGTTTTCAAGTATTCGAACCTCAGGAATTCGATCATGCATCCGCGATGGACGCCCTCGTCAATGGCGCTCCCGGGAATAGGAATCGAAGGACTCGTAGAAAATCCCCAGGTTGTGTTCGAGGATGAAGGGTCCTGCAGAGAAGCAAATTCACAACCGGCATGCCGAAGGCCGCCCGCGGCTTGCCATCCTGGATGACCAGCTCGATGAACTGGAAGTCACGCGCGAGAAGCGGGTGCTGGAACTCGCCAACGCAGAAACGCCGGCAGAAGATTTTCAGGAGATGACCTGCCACTGAACTTTCATCCAGCGGCGACTAGAGCCCCGGCGGTTTTTGAACCGCTCCCAAACGTTGGACCGCCGGAGGCTAGAGTTTTCCGGCTTGTTTCAGGGAGGCGGGCTGGTTGCTCTTCCTCGGCCGCAGCAATGCCGACGAACACGCCAAGCAACGGCCGATGCCGATCGTACGTGATCTCATCCGGACCGTGGTCATCGGCAAGACACGCGGCCACCAGCCGGCTTCCTTGAGGGCGCCGAGGA
>UCMT01000092.1 GCA_900473795.1 Hyphomicrobiales bacterium
TTCGACGAGATTTCGGTCGAGGAGGCTCTGCGGCTGAAGGAGGCCGGCAAGGCGTCGGAAGTGGTGGTCGTCTCCGTCGGCCCGGCCAAGGCGGAAGAGACGCTGCGCACGGCGCTGGCGATGGGCGCGGATCGCGCAATCCTGGTCGAGACCGACGATCAGGTCGAGCCGCTCGCCGTCGCCAAGATCATCAAGGGTGTGGCCGAGGCCGAACAGCCCGGGTTGATCATTGTCGGCAAGCAGGCGATCGACGACGATTCGAACCAGACCGGCCAGATGCTGTCGGCCCTGCTCGGCTGGGCGCAAGGCACGTTTGCCTCGAAAGTCGAGATTACCGACGGCAAGGCGCAGGTGACCCGCGAAGTCGACGGCGGCCTGCAGACCATCGAGATCAAGCTGCCGGCGGTCGTCACCACCGACCTGCGCCTCAACGAGCCGCGCTACGCCTCGCTGCCGAACATCATGAAGGCGAAGAAGAAGCCGCTCGACAAGAAGACGCCTGCCGATTTCGGCGTCGACACGGCAGCCCGCCTGAAGGTCTTGAAGACCGAAGAGCCATCGGGCCGCAAGGCCGGCATCAAGGTCAAGTCCGTCGCCGAACTGGTTGACAAGCTGAAAAACGAAGCCGGCGTGCTTTAACGGTCCAGGAAAAGGAGACTTCATCATGGCCATTCTTCTTCTGGCAGATCACGACAACGCAACCCTGTCCGACCAGACCGCCAAGGCCCTGACGGCCGCGACCAAGATTGGCGGCGACGTACATGTGCTGGTCGCCGGCTCCGGCGCCAAGGCCGCCGCCGATGCGGCCGCCAAGCTCACCGGTGTTTCCAAGGTTCTGCTCGCCGACAGCGGCGACCTTGCCAACAACCTCGCCGAGCCCTTGGCAGCGCTGATCGTCTCGCTGGCCGGTTCCTACGACACGATCCTCGCCGCCGCCACCTCGGTTGGCAAGAACGTCCTGCCGCGCGTTGCCGCCCTCCTGGATGTCGCCCAGATCTCGGAAATCACCGAGGTGGTCTCGGCAGACACGTTCAAGCGGCCGATCTATGCCGGCAACGCCATCCAGACGGTGCAGTCGACAGACGCCAAGAAGGTCATCACCGTGCGCACCGCCTCCTTCGCCTCGGCTGGCGCAGGCGGTTCGGCCTCGGTCGAAAGCATCTCCGCGGCCGCGAACCCCGGCCTGTCAAGCTTCGTCAAGGATGCGCTGTCTTCCTCCGACCGGCCGGAACTGACCTCGGCGAAGATCATCATCTCCGGCGGCCGGGCGCTCGGTTCGGCGGAGAAGTTCCAGCAGGTGATCCTGCCCGTCGCCGACAAGCTCGGGGCTGCCGTCGGTGCAAGCCGCGCCGCCGTCGACGCCGGCTACGCGCCGAACGACTGGCAGGTCGGCCAGACCGGTAAGGTCGTCGCGCCGCAGCTCTACATCGCGGTCGGCATCTCTGGCGCCATCCAGCACCTCGCCGGCATGAAGGACTCGAAGGTCATCGTCGCCATCAACAAGGACGAGGAAGCGCCGATCTTCCAGGTCGCCGA